>JANWWL010000006.1 GCA_025056155.1 Sphingomonadaceae bacterium | reverse complement strand
AACAACAGCCTGCTTGCCCTCGTCTCCCGGACCGAGGGGCGCACCGGCACCGAAGGCCTTCAGGGGGCGGCCGCCCTCATCCAGCTCATCGCCAACGCCGAGCCCACGGGGCGGGTCGTCGTCGAGGCCGATCCCCGCGTGCTGGCCATCCGTCCCGACCTCGATATCGTGCTCGAGCCGGGCGACACGCTGTTCGTGCCCAAGCGCCCGAACTACGTGTTGGTCCTGGGCGACCTTCTCAACCCCGGAGCCCAGCAGTTCGTGAAGGACCGGAAGGCCCGCGACTACATCCGAGCGGCCGGCGGCGCGCTCGCGACCGCCGACGAAGGCCGCGCCTTCCTCGTCCTGCCGAACGGAACGGCGGTGCCCCTCGACTCCGGGCCCTGGCGCGCCCGACGCAGCGTCTCGCCCCCGCCGGGCAGCGCCATCTTCGTGCCCAAGGACCTCGACCCCCTCCGCCGCCTATCGATCGCGCGCGACGTCGCCACCATCCTGGGCCAGGTGGCCCTGTCGATCGCCACCGTGGGCGTGCTCGCGAACAGCAACTAATGCCGGACGCCGCCCTTCCCCCGATCCTGGCCGGCCTCGTCCTGGGCGCGGTTCTGGCCGGAGCGGTGGGATTGAGCGCCGACCGCCTGGGCCGCGGGCTGGGCCTGCTCGACATCCCCGATCCCGTTGGTGGCCGCAAGGTCCACACCCGCATTACCCCGCTCGTGGGCGGCATCGGCGTGCTGGCCGCAACGCTGGCTGGCCTGCTGTTGCCCGGCGTCGCCACGGGCTTGGCCACGGGCTGGTTCGGCCTGGTGGTGGCCGGCATGTTCCTCGTGGGCCTGGCCGACGACCGCTTCGAACTGTCCGCCCCGTTCCGCTTCCTCTTCGCGGCGGGCTTCCTTCTGCTCGCCATTCTGCAGGTGCCCGATTTCCGTCTCTCCTTCCTGCTGTTCCACGGGCAGGACCGCCTGGTGCTGCTCCCAGGGCTGCTCGGCATCGCCTTCTCGCTCGTCTGCCTCCTGGGCTTCCTGAACGCGGTCAACATGGCCGACGGCAAGAACGGGCTGGTCATCGGGCAGGCGCTCGTCTGGACGGTCGTGCTCGTCATCCGCCTGCCCTTGGAACAGGCCCCGCTGATGGCCGCCCTGGGCGGGGCGCTGGCCATCCTGTTCCTGTTCAACATGCAGGGCCGCCTGTTCCTGGGCGACAGCGGCAGCTACTGCATTTCGGCCACCTACGGCCTGCTCGCCATCCACGCCTGGAACAACGGCTTCGATCGCATGTGCGCCGACGATATCGCGGTCATTTTCGCCCTGCCGGTGTTCGATACGCTGCGCCTCATCGTCCACCGCGTGGCGGCCGGCCGTACCCCCTTCACGCCGGGGCGGGACCATCTTCATCACTATCTGTACGAACGGTGGGGCTGGCCCCGGCCGTTACCCTGGGTGCTAGCGCTCGTGGTGGTCACCAACGCGGGGACCCTCCTGTGGCCCGGCACGGCCCTCGTCTGGCTCCTCGTCGCCTTCATGGGTTACTTGGCCCTGCTGTGGGCGGCCCGGCGTGGCCTGAGGCCCGCCGTCCGCCCAACCGGCGGCGGTTGAACGCACCCCGCGCTCTTGGCAAAGCCTCGCCCAGGGCCTAATCGCTTCCTGCGAACGCCCGCTGGGGTGTAGCCAAGCGGTAAGGCAGCGGATTTTGGTTCCGCCATTCCTAGGTTCGAATCCTAGCACCCCAGCCAGGTTCGACTCGCCCGGCGAGGTCACGGGCGTATCGACCACCATTCCACCAGCGGCCGAGATGGTGCCCCCGCCCGAGCTCGACGCCATCCTTGAGGCCCACCGGCGCATCCGCCCCCATCTTCACCGGACCCCGATCTTGTCGTCGCGCAGCGTCGACGCGGCGACCGGAGCGAACTGTCTCTTCAAGTGCGAGAACTTCCAGCGCACCGGCAGCTTCAAGGTGCGCGGCGCGCTCAATGCCGCCCTCGGGATGCCCGACGGGGTGCCGGAGTTCGTGACCCATTCGTCGGGCAACCATGCCGCGGCCCTGGCCTTCGCCGCCCGGCTTGCGGGTCGCCCCGCCCACGTCGCCATGCCGGTGGGTGCCTCGGCCGCCAAGAAGGCCGCCGCCCAGGCCTACGGCGCCCGCGTGGTGGAATGCGAGCCGACGCTCGCCGCCCGCGAGGCGGCCGCGGCCCAGCTCGTGGCCGAGACGGGCGGCCGGCTTGTGCCGCCCTTCGATTCCACCGACGTGGTGGCCGGCCAAGGCACGTGCGCGCTGGAGTTCGTCGAGGACGCCGGCCGCCCGCTCGACCTCCTGCTGGTGCCGGTGGGCGGCGGCGGCCTGCTGGCCGGCACCCTCATCGCCATGGCCAACCTGTCGCCAACGACTCGTGTCGTCGGCGTGGAGCCCGAGGCGGCCGACGACGCCGCCCGCGGGTTCCGCTGCGGGATCCGCCAGCCCCAGGTGCTGCCCGTGCGCACGATGGCCGACGGCGCCGCCACCGCCATGAGCGAGATGACCTTCACCGTGATGAACTGGCTGGCCCACGACATCGTCACCGTGCCGGAAGATTCGATCGCCCGGGCCATGCGGTTCGTGTGGGAGCGCCTGAAGATCGTCATCGAGCCCACCTGCGCCCTGCCGGTGGCCGCCCTGCTCGAGGGGATCCTCGACGTGCGGGGTCAGACGGTGGGCGTCATCCTCACGGGCGGCAACGTCGATCTCGACCGCCTGCCCTGGCTCGCGCCTCGGCCCTTGCCCACTTGAGCCACCGGGGGGCCGCCCGGCTTCGCAAAGCTCGCAGCTGGCCAAGGCGACCACCGCGAGTCACCGTCGCGCGCCGGAAGGAGAGCGACCATGGACTTCGACCTGCCGCCCGACCTTGTCGCCTATCTGGCCGAGCTCGACGCCTTCATCGAGGCCGAAATCCGCCCCTTGGAGCGCGAGAACGACAACGTCCGCTTCTTCGACCATCGCCGCGAATGGGCCCGCACCGACTGGGAGCGAGGCGGCTTGCCGCGCCGCGAGTGGGAGGAACTGCTGCGCGAGGCCAAGCGGCGTGCCGACCGCGCCGGCCACTACCGCTTCGCGCTGCCCCGAGAATACGGCGGCCGCGACGGGTCGAACCTGTGGATGGCCGTCATTCGCGAACACCTGGCGGCCAAGGGCCTGGGCCTCCACAACGACCTGCAGAACGAGCACTCGATCGTGGGCAACCATCCCTTCGTGCTCATGTTCCGTGACTTCGGCACGCCGGAACAAAAGGAGGAGTTCATCTGGGGGATGCTCGAGGGTCGCCGGATTCTCGCCTTCGGTCTCACCGAACCCAACCATGGATCGGATGCCACCCACATGGAAACGCGGGCCGTGCCCGAAGTCCGAGGCGGCGTGGCCGGCTGGCGGATCGACGGCGAAAAGATGTGGACCACCGGCATGCACGTGGCGACTCACTGCGCGGTCTTCGCGCGAACGTCCGGCGCGCCGGGGGATGCCACCGGCATCACCTGCTTCCTCGTGCCCACCGACACGCCGGGAGTGAGGATCGAGGAATATCTCTGGACCTTCAATATGCCGACCGACCATCCGCGTGTGTCGTTCACCGACGTCTGGGTACCGGAGTCGGCCGTCTTCGGGCCCGTGGGCGGCGGCCTCGCGCTGGCCCAGCACTTCGTTCACGAAAACCGGATCCGGCAGGCCGCCTCGTCTCTCGGCGCGGCCGTCTATTGCATCGAGGAGTCCGTGAAGTACGCCCGGACGCGCCGCTCCTTCGGCCGCCCACTATCCGACAACCAGGCGATCCAGTTCCCGCTCGTGGAACTTCACACCCAGTGCGAGATGCTGCGCCAGCTGATCCGCAAGACCGCCTGGGAGATGGACCGCATGACGAAGCCCGAGGTCGAGCGGAAGCTCTCGGACAAGGTCTCGATGTGCAACTACTGGGCCAACCGCCTGGTCTGCGAGGCCGCGGACCGCGCCATGCAGGTCCACGGGGGCCTCGGCTACTCCCGCCACAAGCCGTTCGAGCACATCTACCGCCACCACCGCCGCTATCGGATCACCGAAGGCTCGGAGGAGATCCAGATGCGCAAGGTGGCCGCCTGGCTGTTCGGCTACGCCGGCCCTCGCCGCGAAGAACTGCGCGCCGAACTTCGCCAAGCCGCGGAGTGACCCACCCTTGCCCGGCCTGCGGCCGCTCTCCTAGGGGGCGGGCGTGGCCGACGCGCTGGCGAGCCTCCACGCCTGGATCGGGGCGCACTCGGCCCCCATCGGTCTGGGCTTCCTTGTCCTCCTGCTGCTGGCCTTCGCCACGGAACGCGCACCCCCCACCACCGTGGCGGTGCTGGGCGTGGCGGCCTTCCTGGTGCTGGGCTTCCTCGACACCAAGACGGCGCTATCCGCCTTCGCCAATCCGGCGCCGATCACCATCGGGGCCATGTTCATCCTCTCGGCCGCCCTGATCCGCACCGGCGCGGTCGAGGCCGTCACGCTGCGGATCCTCGACCAGGCGCGACGGCGGCCGCGCGCTGCCCTGGCCGAGGTGTTCGCCGGCACGGCATCGGTCTCGGCCTTCCTCAACAACACCCCCATTGTCATCATCATGGTGCCGGTCATCCGGCGCTTGGCCCAGGCGCTGCGCATCGCCCCCACTCGCCTCCTCATCCCGCTGTCCTACATCACCATCCTGGGCGGCACGCTCACCCTGGTCGGGACGTCCACCAACCTGCTTGTCGACGGCGTGGCGCGCGACCTGGGCCAGAAGCCCTTCGGCATCTTCGAGATCACGAGGGTGGGGCTCGTCGCGCTGGTCGCCGGGGCGGCGACGCTCCTGCTGCTGGGCCGCTGGCTGCTCCCCAGCCGTGACGGCTCACCACTCGACCTCGGCCGCGACCAGATCTTCCTGTCCGAGCTCGAGGTCGTCCGCGGCTCGGGCTGGATTGGCCGGCGCCTGGGGGAGATCCCCGACCTGCGCCGCCGCACCCTTTCGGTCGTGGGGGTGCGCGAGGGCAACGACATCATCCGTGAAGGCTTCGAACGGCGCGTGCTGCGTTTGGGCGACCGGCTGGTCGTCCGCGGCTCGGCGCATGAGCTGGCGGGCCTCTTGAAAGGCGACGCCGTGGCCGTGGGGCTCAAGGGCGTGGGCGACGCCGGGGCCTCGCTGATCGCTGCCGGCCGGGCCGATCAGCATCTCATCGAGGTGACGGTCGCCCCCACCCATCCCTTCATTGGCCGGCCCCTGGCCGAAATCCCGTTGCTCAGCCGCCTCAACGTCCGGTTGCTGGGCATCGAGCGCGAGGGCCATTCCCCCGGCCCCGACCTGGCGGGCGTCCGCCTCCGCGCGGGCGACCGGCTCTTGATCCTGGCCGGCGCGGCCGCCCAAGTCGACATCCGCGCCAATCCGCATCTGGTCGGCCTGTCCCCCCTGCGCGCGCGCACCTTCCGCCGCGACAAGACCCCGATTGCGGTCCTCGCCTTCGCCGGGGCGGTGGTGCTGGCCGCGCTCGAAGTCACCGACATCACCCGCGCCGCACTCGTGGCCGTCGGGATCGTGCTGGCCACCCGCTGCATCGACCCCGACGAGGCCTGGGGCTCGATCGACGGCAACGTGCTCGTCCTCATCTTTGCCATGCTGGCGATTGGCGCGGGCCTGGAACAGGCGGGCTCCATCCGCCTTTTGGTCGACTCGGTGGCCCCCCTCCTCGAGCACCAATCGCCGTTCGTGATCCTCCTGGGCGTCTATTTCCTGGCCTCGCTCCTGACCGAGGCCGTCACCAACAACGCGGTGGCCGTCCTGCTGCCGCCCTTCGCCGTCGGCCTTGCCGAAGGCCTCGCGCTCGATCCTCGCCCCCTGGTCGTCGCCGTCATGTTCGGCGCCTCGGCGAGCTTCGCCACCCCAATCGGCTATCAGACGAACACGATCGTCTACGCCGCGGCCGACTACCGCTTCGCCGATTTCCTTCGGATCGGCATCCCCATGAACATCGTGGTGGGCCTCGCCACCTGCCTTGCCATCCACGGGATGTTCTAGCCCGCCCCCGCAACCCTGAGGGTTGCCCTGACGTTCCGATGTTCGAAGGGAAAGCCATGGGCCCCGTGCTGATCGCCAACCGCGGCGAAATCGCGGTGCGCATCCTGGCCACCCTTGCCGAGCGGGGCCTCGAGGGCATCGCCGTCTACGCCGCCGACGAGCGGGAGCCCGTGCACGCCCGCCTCGCCCCGCGCGCCGTGCCGCTGCCCGGCACCGGCGTGGCCGCCTACCTCGACGGGCCGGCCGTGATCGAGGCGGCCCGCAGCACCGGCGCCCGCGCCCTTCACCCGGGCTACGGCTTCCTTTCCGAACGCGCCGACTTCGCCCGGGCCGTCGTGCAGGCGGGCCTCACCTTCGTGGGACCGGCCCCCGACACCCTTGCGCTTTTCGGCGACAAGACCCGAGCACGGGCGCTCGCGCAGGCCGCCGGCGTGCCCGTCTTGCCGGGCACGGGGCCGACCGATGCCGCCGGCGCGCGCGCCTTCCTCGAATCCTTGGGCTCTGAGGGGGCAATCCTGCTCAAGGCCGTCGCGGGCGGGGGTGGACGGGGCTTGCGCCGCGTGGCCGATCCTCGGCAGGTGGAGGAGGCCTTCGCCCGCGCGTCCTCCGAAGCGGAGGCGGCCTTCGGTCAAGGCACCCTCTATGCCGAGGCCTGGCTTCCCGTGGCCCGGCACGTCGAAGTGCAGCTGGCCGGCGACGGTGTGGAGGTCGTCTCGTTGGGCGACCGCGACTGCAGTCTCCAGCGCCGGCACCAGAAGCTCGTCGAGATCGCCCCGGCCCCGGGCCTCGACCCCCAAGTGCGCGCTGGCCTGCACGGGGCGGCCGTCGCCATCGGGCGGGCGGCGCACCTGAAGAACCTCGCCACGGTCGAGTTCCTGGTGGCTCCGGACGGGCGCTTCATGTTCCTTGAGGCGAACCCTCGTCTGCAGGTCGAGCACACGGTGACCGAGGCGGTGCTCGGCCTCGACCTCGTGGGCCTGCAGCTCGACCTGGCCCAGGGCGCCCGCCTTGCCGACCTTGGTCTGGCCACACCGCCCGCCCCCCAGGGGGCCGCCATCCAGTGTCGCATCCTCTTCGAACGGCTGGGGATCCACGGCATGGTGCGGCCTGCCCAAGGCCGGATCGAAGGGCTTCTCTGGCCCGCGGGCCCCGGCATCCGCGTGGACCATGCGCTGGCCACGGGCCTTGCCGTCGGTCCCGCGTTCGATCCCCTGGCCGCCAAGCTGATCGCCCATCATCCGGGGGGCTTCGCACAGGCGCGTGTCCGCCTGCAGCGCGCACTGGCCTCGACCGTGATCGACGGGGTCGATTCGAACCTCCCGCTCCTCAGGAACCTGCTCGCCCGGCCCGAGGTGGCGGAAGGTCGGCTGTCCACCGGCCTGCTCGACCGCCTGTTGCCCGAGTTGGGGGCCGAGGCGTCCGACCCGTCGGACGACGCGGACGCCCAAGAGGTCACGAGCCCCTTGGCCGGCCGCCTCGTGACGCTGGCCCAACCCGGCGAGGTCGTGGCGGCCGGCCGGCCGCTGGCCGTCGTCGAGGCCATGAAGATGGAGCACGAACTGCCCGCCCCTCGGGCGCTCAAGGTGACGGCCCGTTTCGCCCATCCGGGGGATATGGTGGCGGAAGGGGGAAGGCTGCTTGCGGTGGAGCCGGCCGAAGCGGGGGATGGCCATGCGGAGCCCGAGGCCGAGCCCCCGCGGCCCGAGCTCGCCGAGCTTTGGGCCCGCCGGGCCGCAGGCCGCGATGAGAACCGACCTCAGGCGGTGGCCAAGCGCCGGGCCCGGGGTCTTCGAACCGCGCGCGAAAACATCGCCCACCTCTGCGATCCCGGCAGCTTCACCGAGGTGGGCGACCTCGTGCTGGCGGCCCAGCGCCGGCGGCGCACCCTGGAGGATCTCATCGCCAACACGACGAGCGACGGGCTCGTCTGCGGCTTTGGCCGGGTCAACGGCGATCTGTTCGGCCCCGAGCGCAGCCGGATAGTCGCCTTGAGCTACGACTACACGGTGCTGGCCGGCACCCAGGGGTACATGAACCACCTGAAGAAGGACCGGATGTTCGAACTGGCGGCCGCTCATCGCCTGCCGGTGGTGCTGTTCGCCGAGGGCGGCGGCGGCCGGCCGGGCGACACCGATGCGCCGGGGGTGGCGGGCCTCGATTGCCGGGCCTTCCAGCTGTTCGCGCGGCTTTCGGGCAAGGTGCCGCTGGTGGGCATCGCGGCCGGCTACTGCTTCGCCGGCAACGCGGTGCTGCTCGGTTGCTGCGACGTGGTGATCGCCACGCGATCCGCCCATATCGGGGTCGGGGGGCCCGCGATGATCGAGGGCGGCGGACTCGGCCGCTTCCCGCCCGAGGCGATCGGCCCCTACGCCGTGCAGGAGGAAAACGGCGTCATCGACGTGGGCGTGGCCGATGAGGCCGAGGCCGTGGCGGTGGCCCGGCGCTGGCTCGCTTTCTTTCAGGGTGACCTCCCGGACGGCCCGGCCCCCGACGGCCCCGACCTGCGCCGTGTGGTGCCTTCCAACCGCCGGCGCCTGTATGCCATGCGCGACGTGCTGGCGGGCATCGTCGACGCCGACAGCCTGCTCGAGTTGCGCCCGCGGTTCGGCCGTGGGCTCATCACCGCCCTTGCCCGGATCGGCGGGCGGGCGGTGGGCCTGATCGCCAACGATCCGACGCACCTGTCGGGGGCCATCGATGCGGCGGGTGCGGACAAGGCCGCGCGCTTCCTGCAGCTCTGCGACGCCCACGGGCTGCCGGTCGTGAGCCTCGTCGACTGCCCGGGCCTGATGGTGGGGCCCGAGGCCGAGCGCACCGCCATGGTGCGCCACGCCGGCCGGCTGATGGTGGCGGGGGCCAACCTGCGCTCGCCCTTGATCGCGGTCGTGATCCGCAAGGGCTATGGGCTGGGCGCCCAGGCAATGGTGGGCGGCAGTTTCCGCGCGCCGTTCGCCATCGCCGCCTGGCCCACCGGCGAGTTCGGAGGCATGAATCTCGAAGGGGCGGTGCGGCTGGGCTACCGGCGCGAGCTCGAGGCGATCGCCGATCCCGCCGAGCGGGATGCCGCGTTCCGCCGGATGGTCGAGGAAGCCCACGCCCGCGGGCGCGCGGTGAACATGGCCGCGCACTTCGAAATCGACACGGTCATCGACCCCGCCGAGACTCGCGCCTGGATCCAGGCCATGCTGGCCGCGGCCGGTCCCCGACGCCCCGCCCCCGGCCGGCCCTTCGTCGATACCTGGTAGCGGCGCCTCAGGCGGCAAGACCCCGCAAGCGTGCCGCCTCGCGCCGGCACTGCTCGGGGCTGCCCAGCATCTGCCGGTTCCAAGCGATCCGCTTGAACCAGTGGTGGAGCCCCAGAAGGTCGGTGAACCCCATGCCGCCGTGGACTTCCGTCGCCGTCTTGGCGAGCCTGGTGCCCACCTCGGCCACATGGGCCTTCAGATGCGCTGCCTGCAGGGCCGCCTCCTCGGGCAGGGCGTCCTGGGCGTGGGCGGCATACCACAGGAAGGCCCGGCACGGCTCGAGGCTGGCCGCCATCTCGGCGCACATGTGCTTGACCGCCTGGAAGCTGCCGATGGGGCGGCCGAACTGCTCCCGCGTCTTGGCATAGTCCACGGCCGCCTCCAGCATGTGCTGGGCGGCCCCCAACGTGTCGCCGGCCAAGACCACGCGGCCAGCGTCGATGATCCGCCGAAGCACGGCCGGGCTCGCTCCCGGCAAGGGCTCGGCCGGCGTGGCCGCCAAGCGCAGCTCGCCCACCCGCCGTGTGGTGTCGATCGTCGAGAACGGGATCCGCTCAAGCCCCGACGCCCCCGCCTCGACCCACCAGAGCCCCCCGTCACGGCTTGCCACCAGATAGGCATCGGCCGCGAAATCGAGCACGAAGAGCGCCCGGCCCGACAGGCGCCCCTGCACCACCTCGACCCCGGCATCCGCCCGCGCGGCCACCTGCTCGGCAAAGGCCGCGCCCACGCGCAACCGCCCTTCGGCGATCTTCGGCAGCAGGGCCGCTTGCTGCTCGGGGCTGCCGGCCAGCGCCAGGGCCAGCGGGGCCATGACGAAGGCCGCGACGAAGGGGGCCGGTGCGGCCGCGCGGCCCAACATCTCGGCGGCCAGCGCGGCATCCAGCACGCCAAGGCCCAGCCCGCCGTGGGCTTCGGGCACGAGGAGCCCCGCAACCCCCAGCGCCGCCAGGCCCGGGACGAGACGGTTGGGGTCGAAGCTCGGCTGCCGGGCCTGGCGCACCACCTCGAGCGGGCTCGCCTCGGCCAGATGCCGCCCCAGCGACTCCTGGAACATCCGCTGTTCGGGGGAAAGGCCGAAGTCCACCGGCGTCCTCCCTCAGGGCCGGGCCGTGCGCGGTTCGCGCGGCAGGCCCAGGCCTCGTTCGGCAATGATGTTCTTCTGGATTTGCGACGTCCCGCCCCCGATGATGAGGCCCAGGTAATACATCCAGCTCCGCACCCAAGTGCCGCCGGCGCGCAACTCGGGCGAACGATCGTAGAGGATGCCGAATTCGCCCATCGCGTCCACCGCCAGGCCTTCGAGCTCGTGGCGCAACTCGGTCGTCTCGAGCTTGACCAGCAGCCCCGCGAGACCCACCCGCGGATCGCCGTGGTCGGGGTTCACCTTGGCCGACAGAAGCCGCAAGTCGTTGGCGCGCAAAGCCTGCACGCGCCCCTCGATCCGCATCAGGCGATCGAGGAGAACAGGATCGTCGATCGCGCGTCGGCCATCCACCCGCTCGGCCTTCATGAGGTCGATCAGCGCAAGAAGGCGGGCCATCATCGCGTTCGGGTCGGCCAGCGATCCCCGCTCGTGCCGCAGCACCAGGTTGGCGATGCGCCAGCCCTCGCCGCGCCGGCCCACGATGTTCTCCTTGGGCACGCGTACGTCGGTGAAGAAGACCTCGTTGAAGTTGGCCTCCATCGTCATGTCGACGAGCGGCCGCACCTCGATGCCCGGCGTGCGCATGTCGATGAGGAGGAAGCTAATCCCTTCGTGCTTCGGCGCCTCGGGCTCGGTGCGCACCAGGGCGAACATCCAATCGGCCTCGCGCGCGGTGCTCGTCCAGATCTTCTGGCCGTTGACCACCCAATGGTCGCCGTCGAGGACGGCGGACGTGCGCAGCGACGCAAGATCCGAACCCGCCTGCGGTTCGGAATAGCCCTGGCACCAGATCATCTCGCCCGTAAGGGTGGGCGGAATGAAGCGGCGCTTCTGCTCCTCGGTGCCCACTTCCAGCAGGGTGGGCACCAGCATCGAAACGCCTTGACCCTGCAGCCCCGGAGACACCTGCGCCCGGCCGAACTCCTCGGCGATGATGCGGGCTTCCAGGATGTCGGGCGGGGCGCCGTAGCCGCCGTATTCGCGGGGAATGAAGCGGGCGGCGTAGCCGTGTTCGATCAGGAGCTTCTGCCAGGCGACGTGATCACCGCGATGGCCGCGGGGGGCCTTGTGGCCGTGCTCGGCCAGGAATCGGCGGACCTCCTCGCGGAAGGCCTGGTGGCGGGGGGAAAGGCTCAGGTCCATGGGTGCTTCCTTGGCGCCCGCATGCCGCCCTTGCCGCCTCGGGTCAGCCTCGCCAAGCCGTCAGGCCCCGCGTCGGGCGGCCAGGATCCGCAAGTTGCGCTCGTGATCCTCCCGCCGCAGGCGATAGAGCGACAGCACGGCGATCATCCCCATCCACAGGGCGAGGATGGTGGGCACATAGAGCGCGGCCAGCCGATCCGAAACGGCGCGCGGCACCTCGGCGGGGCTCGCCCCCGTCCTCAGGCCGGCCGCCGCCACCAGCAGCGAGGCCGCGGTCACGCCCAGGCCGGTCACGAGCTTGCCCGCGAAGCCCACCGCGCCGAAGAACAATCCCTCCGATCGGCGGCCGGTGCGCACTTCGGCCTGCTCCACCAGATCCGCCATCATCGAGGCCATGAGGATCTGGAAGCCGATGATGAGGCCCACGTCGACGATCGTGGCGGCCAGCACCGCCCAGTAGGCCCAGGGCGCTTCGGGCAGGAGGCCCGCCAGGCGCAGGAGGATGGGCAGCGGGGAGCCCAGGAACGCCGCAAGCCCCATGAGGATCGCCCCACGCTTCTTGCCCAGCCGGCGCGTGACGAGTGGCGCGAGCAGCCCCCCGATCGCGGCCGAGACGAAGACGCCCGAGGTGAGGAGCGCCACCTGCCCGGCGCTGAATCGCCAGAAATAGGTGTAGAGGTAGAAGGCAAGCGCCGAGGCCAGCCCCGAGGCCACCGCCCCCAACAGGGCCGCCCCGAACAGGGCCGCGAACGAGCGGGAGGCGAGCGTCTCGACCATCTCCGCCACGAGCCGCTTCGGCGTGAGCCGGCCCCGGGGCAGCGGCTGGAACAGGTGGGGGATTCGCCCATGGGTGCCAAGCGCCGAGACGAGGATCGCGGTGGCGATCGTGCCCGACCCGATCGCCGCATAGAGGGTGTAGGCCTCGCGGTTGAACTGGCCGTCGGGCGTGGCGGCGGTGGAGAAGACGGGGAAGATGAGGGCGAACATGAGCACCGTCATCAGGTTCCCGCCCGACCAGCCGAGGAACGTCCGCAGTGACAGCAGTGCGCTGCGCCCGTCGTAATCGGCCACAAGCTCCGGCGCCAAGGCGATGGATGGCACTTCGTGCAGCGTCATGAGGAGCCTGACCAGCACGGCGAACGTGACCAGCCAGGCGAACAGCACGCCCTGGGAGGCGCCCGGGGGCGGGTTCCACACGAAGTAGAAGGCCACGGCCACCGGCAGGGCGGCGGCATAGAGGAACGGATGGCGCCGCCCCCAGCGCGAGCGCAGGTTGTCGGACCAGGTGGCCACCACCGGATCCGACACGGCGTCGGCCACGAGCGCGATGAAGAGGGCCAGCCCCACGAGCCGGGCGTCGAGCCCCACGACCTGGCCGTAGAACAAGAGCAGGAAGTAGGCGAAGCCCTGGTTCTTCACCCCCGTGGCGACGGCGCCCAGGCCATAGGCCAGCCGCGTAGCCCAGGGCAGCGGCGGCGCTCGGCCCACGGGAACGGCCGGGGGGTTCGGGGCGGGCGCTAGCGTCGCCACGGGGCCGCGCTCGCGGCCGTCGGGTCACAGGCCCCGGCCTTCGCGCTCGAGGGCCGGGGCTCGGCCCGCCCGGCCGCCCGTTGGCGCGCGGGGCCCGGCCCGCCGGCAAGGCCCGGCGTGGCGAAGGCGGCGTCCGGGTGGGCCGCCGCCGTCCGTCCCGACCGGTCGGTGGCCCCGGGGTGGCGGATCGCCCGGCCACCGCGCTGGCCCACGGGCGGCGGGAACCACGGTTGCGGCGCTGGGCAAGGCACCCTTCGGGCGCGCGGCCGCCGCACGAGGCCCGCGGCCCGGGGCAGACGACGCCCACTGGCTGCCGCGGCGGTCCCGGCCGGGGCGGCGTCCTCGCTCGCCGGCTGGCTGGCCGCTTGGCGGTGACGCCAGGCGCCGGGCGGACTGCCGCCGAACCCGCTCGCGGGCGGTTGGTGCCGGTTCATGGCCTCCCTCCTGCCGCGCCGACCCTGCCTGCAGCGCGACCGGCGGCGCAACCCCCGAAGCCCTCGACCCGGCCTTTTTCGGCAGCTTCCCCGGGGCGGAAACGATTTCTAGCGCGTCCATCGTTGCGCGGGAGTGCGCCGATGACCCAGCCGTTCCCAGACCATTTCCACCTGCGGGGGTTCTACCGCCCGTTCGGCGCCGAAATGGACGCCCCGGACCTGGTGATCGAAGGCCGGCTCCCCGAGGGGTTGGAAGGCACCTTCTACCGCAACGGCCCCGATCCCCTTCATCCCCCGCGCGAGGGCGACCGCTACCATGTCTTCGACGGCGACGGGATGATCTACGCCATCCGGCTGGCCGGGGGGCGCGCGTCGCTGCGCAACCGGTGGGTGAGGACGCGCAAATACGAGCTCGAGCGCGCGGCGGGCCGGCGCCTGTTCGGCGTGCTGGGCAACCCGCGCTTCAACGATCCTTCCGTCAGCCCCGCCGACTACAACACGGCCAACACCCACGTGTGGCCGCACGCGGGCCGCCTGTTCGCCCTGATGGAGGGCTGCCCACCGGTCGCGATCGATCCCGAGACGCTGGCCACCCTGGGGTCCGAGACGTTCGAAGGTCGCGTCACCGGCCCCTTCACCGCCCATCCCAAGACCGACCCGGCCGACGGGGCGATGCACGCCTTCGGCTATTCGGCCAAGGGCCCGGGCTCGACGGCCGTGCGCTACGACGTGATCGACGCCGCCGGCCGCCACCGGCACCAGGCCTGGCTCGACCAGCCCTACGCCTCGATGATGCACGACTTCGCGCTCACCGAACGGCGCGTCGTCTTCCCGTGCCTGCCCGTCGTGCTCTCGCTCGAGCGGGCGATGGCCGGCAAGCCCATGGCGGCGTGGGAATCCGACCGGCCGGCCGCCTTCGGCGTGATGGACAAGGAAGGCGCAGGCGGCACCGAGGTGCGCTGGTTCGAGACGGAGCCGGTGTTTACCTTCCACGTCGCCAACAGCTTCGACGACGGGCCGGACGTGGTGATCGACGTCGCGGGCTCGAGGCGGGCCCCGCTCATGCCGTCGGCCGACGGCCAGCCGGCCGACCCCCAGGCCACCCGATTCTTCCTCAGGCGGTGGCGGATCGGCGGGAACGGCCATTTCCGCGAGGAGACGATCGACGACCTCGAAGTGCAGTTCCCGCGCATCGACGACCGCGTGCAGGGCCGGCGGTATCGCAAGGCGTTCGTGAACGGCACGGCGCGGCCCACCGCGGGTCGCGTCGACGGCTTCGACACGGTGGCGGCCGTCGACGTTGAGACGGGGGTGCGCGACGCCTTCAGCTTCGGCGATGGCGCCTATTGCGGAGAGCCTATGTTCGTCCCTCGCGGCCCCGAGGAAGGGGATGGCTGGCTGCTCACGCTGGTGTGGGACAGCGAGCGCAACGAGAGTTTCCTGGCGATCCTAAACGCGCGCCACGTGGCGGCAGGGCCGGTTGCGCGGGTGCTGATGCCGGCCCGGGTGCCGGCCGGGTTCCATTGCCATTGGCGGCCGGCGGCCTGATCGCGCGCCACGAGGACCAAGGGGAGAGGCGATGCACGAGAAGCCCGAATCGGTCGGCCGCGAGGTGCTCTACGAGGTGGTGGAGGGCCATGTCGGCCTCGTCCGCCTCAACCGGCCCGACAAGCGCAACGCCGTCAACGGCCATGTCGCGCAAGCGATCGACTGGATCGTCAAGGAGACCGAGCGCGACGAGGCCGTCCGGGTTGTCGTCCTCGGCTCGACGTCGGACGCCGCCTTCTCGGCCGGGGCGGATCTCGCCGAAATCGCGGCCGGGCGGGGTCACCTGCTCGGCACGCGCGACGGGGGCTTCGCTGGGCTGGCGCAGGCCAAGCGCACCAAGCCCTGGATCGCGGCCGTCAACGCACCGGCCCTGGCCGGCGGGTGCGAGATCGCGCTGTCCTGCGACCTGATCGTGGCGGCCGAGACCGCCCGCTTCGGTCTCCCTGAAGTGAAGCGGGGCCTCTATGCCGGGGCGGGCGGGGTCTTCCGCCTTACCCGCAGGTTGCCCGCCTCGATCGCCTTCGAACTCATCGCCACGGGCGATCCGCTAGACGCGCCCCGGGCCTTTGCGCTGGGCCTCGTCAACCGCCTGGTGCCGGCCGACAAGGTGATGGAGGCCGCGCTCGAGCTGGCGCGGGCCATCTCGGCCAACGCGCCCATGTCGGTGCGGGAGTCGCTCCAGGTGGCCCGCCTCAGCTTCGATCTCTCCGAAGACGAGTTGTGGGCCTTAAGCCGCGAGGTGTCGGCCAGGGTCTTCGCCTCGGAGGACGCCCGCGAGGGCCCCCGGGCCTTCCTCGAGAAGCGCGCGCCCGTCTGGAAGGGCCGCTAGCGCTCGCTCGACTTGCACCCCGCCCGGCCGCGCCCTACCAACGGGCGCCCGCGCCGGAGGGCGTGGGCCGGCACGCGTCGGGGCCACGGCGACATGGAGCGCAGCGTTCCCCTCTGGCTCGTCCTGCTTCTGGGGCTAGTGGGATTCGTCCTGACCGTCGGCTTCGGGGCGGTCGTGCTCGTCACCCAACGGGGAAGCTCGACTTTCGGCGCACTGGGGCAGGCCGCCGTCGCCATGGCCGCGTTCCCTTCGCAGGCGCGCGATACGCTGCGCGACCTGTGGTATCGCACGCGCGAGCGGGATTCCGACTATCTCACGGTCCGGCAGTTTCCGGCACCCGACCTCGAGGGCTTCCGGCCCCTGGCGCAGGCCCCGGGCCTGGGCCTTGACCCGCCCCTGGTGCGGGCCGATCCCGCCCGCCTGCCGCGCGGCCATCGCATCCTGGTGGGCGTGTTCCGGTTCACCGACGGACACGCCAACGCGGCCCTGCTGCTCGATCCCGAGCTCAAGGTCATCAAGACATGGAAGCTCATTCCCAGCGCGGGCGACGACCATCCCACCCCCATCGCCCGCCGGCTGGTGCACGAGGTGGATTTCCTCCCTGCCGACGGGTCGTTCGTGTACAACGTCACACCCAGCGCCGGCCTTATCCGGCACGACGCCTGCGGGAAGGTCATCTGGTCGATCCCAGGAGAATACCACCACGCGATCACGCTGGACGAGGACCGACGCACCGCCTGGGCGACGTTCGACCGCGAGGTGACCCAACTTCACCAGGTCGACATGGCCACAGGGCGCGTCGTGCGGAGGCTTCCGTTCATGGCGATCGCCCAGGCCAACCCCGAGATCGAGATCTGGCGCGTGCGCACCACCAACGCCGAGCAGCTGGTGGGCATCCGCAACAACCGGGGCAAGCCGTTCAAGTGGTTCCCGGACCCATTCCACACCAACGACGCCGACCCCCTGCCGCGGGCGCTGGCGGCGGCCTTCCCGATGTTCGCGCCGGGGGACCTCGTGCTCTCGAACCGCGAGCTCAACCAGCTGGTGGTGATCGATCCCGAAACCCGGAAGGTGAAATGGTGGCACGCCGGCGACTGGGACCACCAGCACGATCCCGACTGGCTGCCCGACGGCACGATCGCCGTGTTCGACAACCGCGCCCGTCTCGGAGGCTACAGCCGGATCGTGACGATCGATCCCGCAACACGCACCGTGCGGGTGCCGGTCGACGGGCGGAAGATTGGCTTCTACAGCCTGGCCCGTGGCAAGATGGAGCCCACGCCCTCGGGCGGCTTCCTGGTGGCGAGCGCCTTCCAGGGCCGGATCTTCGAGACCGACCGGGACGGTCGCGTCGTGTTCGACCTGTGGAACCCGCGGGGCGACGATCCCGCCCTCATGTTCATGACGACCCAGGCGTTCTTCTTCCCCGAAGGTCGCCTCGACTGGAGCCGCTGGCCATGCAAGCCCGTGTCCTGACCTGGGCCCTGCTCGCCCTGGCGCCAGCACCGGCCCACGCCTACATTGGACCGGGCGCCGGTGCAGGCGCGATCGTGCTCACCCTGGGCGTGCTGGCCGCGCTCGCCATGGCCTTTCTTGCCCTCCTCTGGTATCCGCTGAAACGGCGCTGGAAGCGGCGGCGCAGCGGCGGCGACGACCGTCCGGGCACGTGAACCCATGGCGCCGCTCCATCTGGTGGCGGCCGCCGCCCTCAGCATCCTCCTGGTCGAGCTGGTGCGCTGCCTTCCTCTGGGGCACGCCGCCACCTCGACCCTCGAGACGGTCGGGCGCTCGCTGCAGCTGGTGGGCAACCCCCGCATCTCGGATCACTGGAAGGAACGGGCGCTCGCGGCCTATGCCCGGGTCACCCTGCAGGGGGTGGCGCGCATCGGGCTCATGCTGGCGCTCGTCCTGGGGGTCGCCACCCTCCTGGTGCTGGGGGTGGAGCGGCTCGCCCCCGGATTCCTCCGGTTCATGCTGGGCTGGGGGGGAATCGCCGCCACGCTCGTCCTGGCAAGCCTCTGGGCCGTGGGGCGCCGCCGCTGGCGCGGGCCCGCCACGTCGCCCGCACGACCGGCCGACACCGCGCCCTATGGCGCCGCCGACCGGCTCCTCCATCGCCTGGCGCTCGATTCGCCGGCGGTGGCCACCTGGTCCTTCCGGCTCGACCAGGAGCGGGTACGCCGGCCGGTGGCCAACATCGTGGACGAACGGCACGTCTTCGTCTCGGGGCTGGCCCGGGCCGGCACCACGATCCTCATGCGGCGGCTGCATGCCAGCGGGGCCTTCCGCTCGCTCACCTACCGCGACATGCCCTTCGTGCTGGCCCCTGGCCTTTGGCGGCGCGTGTCGTCGGTGGGCCGCCGTGAGCTGAAGGCGGCCGAGCGCGCCCACGGCGACCGCATCCGGGTCGACCTCGACAGCCCGGAAAGCCTGGACGAGGTGTTCTGGCGAATCTTCGACGGGCCGTCCTACATCCGGGCCCATGGGCTGATACCCCACGACCCGCCGGACGAGCTCGTCGCCCTCTACCGTGCCTACGTGAACGCGATCCTGTGGGCGGCCAATCCGCCGGCCCGGCGGTATCTGGCCAAGAACAACAACGGCATCCTGCGCCTGGCCGCGCTGCGGCGGGCCTTTCCGCACGCGTTGGTCTTGGTGCCGTTCCGAGACCCCCTCGATCACGCGGCCTCGCTCTTCGCGATGCACCAGCGCTTCCTTGAGCGCCAGCGGGCCGACCCCTTCGTGCGCCAGTACATGGGCTGGCTTGGCCACCACGAGTTCGGGGCCGATCACCGGCCGTTCCTCTTCGGCCCCGACCGGCCGTCGGCCGCGACCCACAGCTTGGACGCCTGGCTCGAGCGTTGGATCGGGGTCTACGCTCATCTCGAAGCCCGTTTGCCCCCAGGCGCCGTGCCGGTGTGCTACGAGGATCTGTGCGCGGATCCGGCCGTGTGGGCTCGGCTGGCCGAACTGGCTGAGGTGCCGCGCGAACACCCGGCCTACGAGCCCTTCGTGGCCGTACGCCGCCCCGCCCCCGCCCCGGTGGCCGCGGATCTTTTGGCCAAGGCGCGGGCCCTCTACGACCGGCTGCGCCGCCGCGCGGCCGAGGCCCTCCGGGCCCCGGCCCCGCACGCTCATTCCTCGACGTAGGCGGCGGTCGTCTTGGCGCGCACGTCTTCGGCGCTCACGCCGGGGGCGAGCTCGACCAGGCGGAAGGGGCTTCCCCGCCGGTCGGGCCGGGCGAAGACGGCGAGGTCCGTGATGATCATGTCGACGCAGTTGAGGCCGGTCAGCGGCAAGGTGCAGCGGTCCACGAACTTCGGTTGGCCGGCGCGGTCCACGTGCTCCATCATCACCACGATGCGCCGGGTCCCGGCCACCAGGTCCATGGCGCCCCCCATGCCCTTCACCATCTTCCCCGGCACCATCCAGTTGGCGAGGTCGCCGTTCTCGGCCACCTGCATCGCCCCCAGGATTGACAGGTCCATGTGGCCGCCGCGGATCATCGCGAACGACGTGGCCGAATCGAAGTAGCTCGTGCGGTCGAGCTCGGTGACCGTCTGCTTGCCCGCGTTGATGAGGTCGGGGTCCTCCTCGCCCTCGAAGGGAAAGGGGCCCATGCCCAGCATGCCGTTCTCGGACTGGAGGGTGATGTCGATGCCGGGCGGCACGTGGTTGGCCACCAGGGTGGGCATGCCGATGCCCAGGTTCACGTAGAAGCCGTCCTTCAGCTCTCGGGCCGCCCGCGCGGCCATCTCGTCCCGCGTCCAGGGCATCAGGCCGCCTCCCGCCGGCGCACGGTGCGCTGTTCGATCCGCTTCTCGAAGGTGCCCGCGAACAGCCGCTGCACGAACACGGCGGGCGTGTGGATGCAGTCGGGATCGAGGCTTCCGGGGGGCACGATCTCCTCCACCTCGGCCACCGTCACGCGGCCGGCCATGGCCGCCAACGGATTGAAATTGCGCGCCGTCTTTCGATAGACGAGGTTGCCGTACGGATCGGCCTTCCACGCCTTCACGATGGCCAGATCGGCCACGATGCCGCGCTCGAGGATGTAGGTCTCGCCGTCGAACTCCTTGTGCTCCTTGCCCTCCGCCACGACGGTGCCGACCCCGGTCTTGGTGTAGAAGCCCGGGATGCCCGCTCCGCCCGCGCGCAACCGCTCGGCCAGCGTTCCCTGGGGACAGAATTCAAGCTCGAGCTCCCCCGCCAGATACTGGCGCTCGAACTCGCGGTTCTCGCCGACGTAAGACGAGATCATCTTGCGCACCTGGCGGGTTTCCAGAAGGAGGCCGAGCCCGAACCCGTCAACCCCGGCGTTGTTCGACACGATGGTAAGGTCCTTCACCCCGGCGTCGCGGATGGCCGCGATGCAGTTCTCGGGAATGCCGCACAGGCCGAAGCCGCCGGCGGCGATCGTCATTCCGTCGAACAGAAGGCCTTCCAGCGCTTGGGCTGCGTTTGCGAACATCTTGGTCGCCACGGCGTCCCCCTACCGGCCCCGTCCACCGCTTGACCCTTTCCTAGCGGCCGGCTTGGGGGTGGCCAATGCCATCGCCGCTCTATCTCCTCCGCCATGCCGAAACGGTGTTCAATCGCGCGGCCCGCATGCAGGGCAACGAGGCGGTCACACCCCTTACCCTGGCGGGCGTGCGGCAGGCCGACGCCATGGGGGCGGCGCTTGCCGCCCACTTTCGCGCCACGGCCGAGCCGGTTCCCCGCCTGTGGTCGTCGCCCGCGCCGCGCGCGCTCCAGACGGCGGCGATCCTGGCCGACCATCTGGGAATCGACTGGTTCGCCGTGCGCGTCGATGCGCGGCTGCGCGAGCTCGAGGTCGGCCGCTGGGTGGGGCGCGACTATGCCGAGATCGTCGCGTCCGAGGGCGAGATCATCGACCTCGAACATCGCCTGTTCCGCATGCCCATCCCGGGGGGCGAGCATTACCGCGACGTTGCGGCCCGGCTGCGGGCGTGGCTCGACGAGGCCGGGGCCGGGCCGGCCGTGGTGGTAAGCCACGGGATCACGACCCGCGTGCTGCGGGGCCTGCTGGTGGGGGGGCGCGCGTACGAGGGTGTGCCCATCGCCCCCGACACGCCGCAGGGCACGGTGATGCGGGTCGCGGACGGGCAGGAAGTCGCGATTTGCGTGGGCGACGGGGCACGGGCCTTCCGTGCCGCATGACGCGCTCGGCGCTCGAAGCGGTGGCGTCAGCGCCCCTCGCGCCGACCCCAGGAACCCGCGCGGCCCAAGACGCGGGCCCTTCGGCCGCCCTCGGGCGCGTGGGATGACGGCGTTGGCCCGCTCGCCTAAGGAAGCGGCATGAGGGTTCATGCGAGCGCGGCGTTGCCGCTGGCCACCGACCCGGTCGTGGTGCCACGGCCAAGTGCGCCGGGTGACGATACGCGTGCCGACCTCGTCGGGCAGTCGCGCGCGCAGATCGCCGAAGCCCTGGTGGCGGCGGGGCTCGTGCCCCCGCGCCAGGCGCCGATGCGCGCCCGCCAGCTGTGGCACTGGATCTACGCCCGCGGGGCCACCGACTTCGCCGCCATGACCGACCTCGCCAAGGACTTGCGCGAGGGCCTCGCCCGGCACTTCCGCATCGGCCGGCCCCAGGTGGTGCAGGTCCAGGTGTCGGTCGACGGCACGCGCAAGTGGCTCCTGCGCTCGGGCGGGGAGGAGTTCGAGACCGTCTTCATCCCCGAGGCCGACCGAGGGACCCTCTGCGTATCGAGCCAGGTGGGCTGCACGCTCAACTGCCGGTTCTGTCACACGGGCACGATGCGCTTCGTGCGCAACCTGACGGCCGCCGAAATCCTGGGCCAGGTGCTGGTGGCGCGCGACGCGCTGGGCGAATGGCCGGCCCGGCCCGAGGGGCGCCTGCTCACCAACATCGTGCTGATGGGCATGGGCGAGCCGCTCTACAACTTCGACGCGGTCCGCGACGCCATGCGCATCGTGATGGACGCAGAGGGGCTCGCCCTCTCGCGCCGGCGCATCACCTTGTCGACGGCCGGGGTGGTGCCCCTGATGGCGCGCGCCGGCGAGGAGATCGGGGTGAACCTCGCCGTCTCGCTCCATGCGGTGCGCGACGAGGTGCGCGACGCGATCGTGCCCCTGAACCGCAAGTGGAACATCGCCCAGCTGATGGCCGCCTGTGCGGCCTATCCCGGGGCCCGCAACGCCCGCCGCATCACCTTCGAGTACGTGATGCTGGAGGGCGTGAACGACTCGGACGCCGACGCCCGCGAGCTCGTGCGCCTGATCCGGCGCTACCGCATCCCGGCCAAGGTGAACCTGATCCCCTTCAATCCCTGGCCTGGCGCCCCCTTTCGGTGTTCGCCCGACGAACGGATCGCGCGCTTCGCCGAGATCCTGTTCGCAAGCGGCATCGCCGCCCCCGTGCGCACGCCGCGCGGGCGCGACATCCTGGCCGCCTGCGGGCAGCTGAAGTCGGCCTCGGAACGCCCACCCCGCGCCGAGCTCGAGCGGCGCGCGCCGGTGAACTAAGCGCCCTCACCCGCCTGAAGCGGGCGACCCCCGCGCTCCGGTAGGCCGAACGAGACGTGCATCCTCGTCGCCAGCCGGAGAGGGACCTCGGCGCTCCTGCGAACCACGGAAACTCCGCCGGCTCGTTCGCGTCGTCTTGAGGCGTTCGCGTTGTCTTGAGGGTTGTCTTACGGCAGGCCCTCGGCGCCCGCGCCGGCGGAACGGTCGGCGCGGCATGGCCGCACCGGGGCCCTCACTCAGGGCATCCGCGACCGGGATGACGTCGCTGCCGCCCTAGGGCCGCTCAGCCGCGTGCGTTTCCTGCGGGCTTCAGCGGCGTGAACGGCCCCAGCCCGCAGGTGGCCCCGGTCTGGGGCCCGCCCGTCGTCTGGATGACGGTGATCAAGTCCACGCGGCAAAGCTGCGGGATCGAGGTGTTATAGCCGAAGCTGCGCTCGAACCCCAGCTGGGGGCAGCGTTGCGGCAATTCCGAGCGGAACACGCGCCCGTCGCGAAGGAAGAAGTCGATCGTCTGATCGTCCAGCACGCGGGTCTCGCGGATCTGGGCCACGGGCAGGCATTCCACCGGCTCGCCCGCCGGCACGCGGCTCGCCTTGTCGGCGGCCAGGCGCTCCGCCGGCGCGTTCCGCGGGCGCTCCGCGGTCGCGCAGGCGACCAGCGCCACCGCCAGAAGCACGCCCCACGTCCGCATGGTTCAGCCCTCCTCGCGCCCAGGGTCCCCACTATCCCATGAGGTGGGGCGGCTGAACCGGGGCTTGACGGCAGGCGGTTGCGCGGCGGTCTTGGGCTCGTGGGGGCACAGCCGCCGGATCGGGCAGCGCCAGCATTCCGGCCGGCGCGCCTTGCACAGGTAGCGCCCGTGCAGGATGAGGAGATGGTGTGCGGCGCGGGCCCACCGCCGGGGCACCAGCGCCAGCAGGTCGCGCTCCACGGCGGCCGGCGTGCGCCCGTCCGACAGGCCCAGGCGGCGGGCCACGCGGAACACGTGGGTGTCGACCGCGAGGGTGGGTTCGCCGAACGCCTCGTTGAGGACGACGTTCGCGGTCTTGCGTCCCACGCCAGGCAAGGCTTCGAGGGCCGCCCGGTCCCGCGGCACCCGGCCTCCATGCCGTTCGATGAGGAGGCGCGACAGCTCGTACACGTGTCGCGCCTTGGCGTTGTAGAGCCCCAGGGTGCGGATGTGCTGGGCGATGCCCTCCACCCCTAGGGCCACCATCTTCTGCGGCGTGTCCGCCGCGGCGAAGAGCGTGCGCGTGGCCCGGTTGACGCCGGCATCGGTGGACTGGGCCGACAGCACCACGGCCACGAGCAGCGTGTAGGGGTCGCGATGCTCGAGCTCGGTGCGCGGGGCGGGGTTGCCCGCCCCCAGGGCGTCCAGGATCCGCCGCGCGCGAGCCCGCCGCGCGCGCAGGTCGGGCGGCGCGGGTTCGGCGACCGGGCGGCGACCCTCCTCAGGCCTGGGCGAGTTCGGCAAGGGCGTGCGCCGTTTCGGCCGGCGCGGTGACCGGGAGGTCGTGGCCCGAATCGATCACCTTCAGGGGCCAGCCCTCGGTTTCGGCCTGGGCGCGGCCCCGCGCGGGCTCGGCCATGCTGTTGCGCCCCGCGGCCAGGTAGGCGCGTGGCAGCTGGGCGAAACGGGGCGGCAGGGCGGGAAGGGCGTCGTGCACGCAGCGCCAGGGCAGGGGGGTCACGCGTCGCTTGACCCAGGCGTGGCCCGGATGATCGGCTGGGACGTCGAACACGACGGGATCGGGGGCGGGCAGGCCCAGCCCGTTCACGAGGGTCGCCCGCGCCGCCTCCACCGCCTCGGGCGATAGGCGATCGGCCAGGGCGCGCCCGGGCACGATGGGCACGCCGTCCACCGAGACGAAGCGGGCCACCGCGGGATGATCGCAGGCAAGGGCTGCGGGCAGGGCGCCATAACTGTGGCCCGCCAGGACCACATCCTCGAGCTCCTCCCACTCGAGGACGGCCCGGATGTCCTGCGCGTGCAGCGCGATGCCCACCTGCGGCGCCAACAGGTGGGCCCGTTCGCCAAGACCCGTGAGCGTCGGGGTCAGCACGTCGTGGCCGGCGGCGCGCAGGTGGCGGGCGACGTCGCGCCAGACCCAGCCGCCGTGCCAGGCCCCGTGCACCAGAACGAAGGTCGTCATGCCTCCTCCCTGCGGTCGGCCCACCAGGCATAGGCCCGGGCCTGGTGACGCTCGACAAACCGTCGCGCTTCGGGCCCGGTGAAGGCGCCATCCCACGGATCGTGCGACTTGGAAAGCCACCAGCCCTGGCCGGGCAGACCGTCGGAGCGGCGGACGACCAGGACGGCGAGCTCGGGCCGGCCGGCGCCTCGCTGCCGGGCGTCGACCTCGTCGAGGGCAGCGCACAGCTGGCGGACCAGGTGCCGGCTGAACGGCAGGCCGAACCAAGCGCAGACCTCGCCGTAGCTGATGGGCGATCGGGCGCGCGCGCGCAACACCAGCAGGGCTTCGAGCTCGTCGACGGGAAAGAGGGCCACGCTCTCCCGCTAGCCGGCCCCGGATCCCTTCGCTATCGCCGCGCGCCATGCCCGCCTTTCCCGCCACCCGGCCAAGGCGCAACCGCCGCACGCCGTGGCTGCGCGCCCTGGTGCGCGAGACGAGCTGGAGCCCGGCCAACCTGATCTGGCCCGTATTCCTCACCGCCGGGCCCGAGGCGGAAGCCATTCCGTCGCTGCCCGGCGTGGTGCGCCATCCCGTGAGCGCTCTGGCCGAGCTGGCGCGCGAGGCCGAGGCCCTGGGCATCCCCGCCATCGCGCTGTTCCCCCACACCCCGGCCGAGCGCCGCACGCCCGACGGGCGCGAAGCGCTCAACCCCGACAACCTGGTCTGCCGCGCCATCGCCGAGATCCGATCGGCCACCGACGCCGTGGGCGTGATGGCCGACGTGGCCCTGGACCCGTACACCTCCCACGGCCACGATGGCCTGGTGGACGCCCAAGGCCGGGTGCTGAACGATCCTACCATCGAGGTGCTGGTGGGCCAGGCGCTCAACCAGGCGCGCGCCGGCGCCGACATTCTGGCGCCGTCCGACATGATGGACGGGCGGGTGGGCGCCATCCGCCGCGCGCTGGAAGCCGAGGGCTTCGCCGACGTGCACCTGATGGCCTATGCCGCCAAGTATGCGAGCGCTTTCTACGGCCCCTTCCGCGACGCGGTGGGGGCGGCCGGGCGGCTCACGGGCGACAAGCGGGGCTACCAGATGGACCCCGCCAACGCCCGCGAAGCGCTGCTCGAAGTGGCGCTCGATCTCGAGGAGGGGGCGGACAGCGTCATCGTGAAGCCCGGCCTCGCTTACCTCGACGTCGTCCAGAAAGTGGCCGAGCGCTTCGACGTGCCGGTGTTCGCCTACTGCGTTTCCGGGGAGTATGCGATGGTCGAAGCGGCCGTGCGCGCCGGCATCCTGGAACGCGACGCGGCCGTGACCGAGGTGATGACGGCCTTCCGCCGTGCGGGGGCCCGGGGTGTCCTCACCTATCACGCCCCGCACCTCGCCCGGCTGTGGAGCGCGTGAGCGCACTGGCCGACCGGTTGGCCCCCGACGACGGCAGGCCGGCCGGTGCCATTGTGCCGGTGGCCGAGGCGGACGCGGAACGGTTCCTCGACGCTCTCGAGCCCCCGGCGCGGGTCATGGCGCGGGCGGCCGGCTTCCGGGGGCGGGAGGATCAGGCGGTCGTGCTGCCGCGCGCGGGCGACTGTGTCGTGGCCGTCGGGCTCGGGGCGCGGGCGGCCCCCGGCCGCTGGACTCTGGCCGCAGCTGTGGCGGTGGCCCCGCCCGGGCCCTGGCGCGTGACGGGCCCCGTGCCGCCTCTCGCCTTGCACGGTTGGCTGATGGCCCAGCACCGCTTCACCCGCTACCGGGCCGCCGAGGAGGAGCCCCCGCGCACGCTCCTCGTCGAGCCTGGGGCCATCGGGCCGGCCTTGGCCGCCGCCGACGCCGAGGCCCTGGTCCGCGATCTGGTGGACACTCCGGCCGAGGACCTGGGGCCGGCCGAACTGGAGGAGGCCGTGCGCCAGCTGGCCCACCCGTTCGACGCCCGGGTGGAGAGCGTGGTGGGCGAGGAACTGCTGGCGAAGGGCTTTCCGGCCGTGCACGCCGTGGGCCGGGCAAGCCCCCGCGCGCCCCGCCTGGTGGCGCTCGACTGGGGCCCGCCCCAGGCCCCGCTGGTGGCCCTGGTGGGCAAGGGTATCACCTTCGACACGGGCGGGCTCAACCTGAAGCCCGGCCCTGCCATGGCGCTGATGAAGAAGGACATGGGCGGGGCCGCGCACGCCGCGGCGCTCGCCCGCCTGGTGATGGCGGCCGGCCTGCCCGTGCGCCTCAAGCTGGTGATCGCGGCGGCCGACAACGCCGTGAGCGGCCATGCGCTGCGCCCGGGCGACGTGATCGCGACGCGTCGGGGCCTCTCGGTGGAGGTGACCAACACGGATGCCGAGGGCCGCCTGGTGCTGGCCGACGCCCTGGCCCTGGTGGGGGAGGAGGCGCCGGCCGTGATCCTCGACTTCGCCACCCTCACGGGGGCGGCGCGGGTGGCCCTGGGGCCCGAGCTTCCGGCCCTGTTCACGAACGACGAAGCCTTGGCGGCCGACCTTGCGGCCGCCGCCGCCCAGGCCGAGGACCCGGTGTGGCGCCTGCCGCTGTGGGCGCCCTATCGCGCGATGCTCAAGTCGCGGATCGCCGACCTCGCCAACAGCCCCGAAGGGCCCTTCGCGGGTGCAATCGCAGGGGCCCTGTTCCTCGAGCGGTTCGTGCCCCCAGGCGTGCCCTGGGCGCACCTCGACCTCTATGCCTGGCACGCGACCGAGCGGCCGGGACGACCCCGTGGCGGCGCCGCCCAAGGGCTGTTCGCCACCTTCACCTTCCTCGAACGGCGCTTCGGCACATGACCCTGGGCTTCCGCCTGTCGGGTCCCTCGCCGGACCCGAAGACGCTCGATCCGCGTGAAGCGGCCGTCCGGCCCGACCTTGCCGACGTGGCCCTCGCCGGCCGGATCGCCCGAGCGCACTACGCCTGTCCCGTTGTCCGGCGGGTGGCCGTGTCGGTCGTGGACCTGCGGTCGGGCCCAGAAGCGCACGCCCCCGCGGTCAGCCAGCTGTTGTTCGGGGAGGGGTTCGCCGTTCTCGACCTCGGCGCCGGAGCGGCCTGGGGCTATGGCCTTCACGATCATTATGTGGGCTACGTCGATGCGGCCACCCTGACGGCCGAGGGCCAGGGGGGGCGGCCGGTGCTCGTGGGGCCCGGCGACGGGCTGCTGCTGGCCGACCCGACGTCCAAGGCCCGGGTGGTGGCCTGGCTGCCCGCCGGGGCGGAGCTCGCCGTGGGGGATGGCGAGGGGGAGTTCCTGCCCGTCGTGGCAGGCCCGGGCGCCGGCGGCTACGTGCATCGCCGGCACGTTATGCCCGGCCCTGCCCCCGACTGGGTGGCGGTGGCCGAGGGGTTCCTGGGCGCGCCCTATCGCTGGGGCGGCCGGGCGCGCACCGGTTTGGATTGTTCGGGCCTCCTTCAGGTGGCAAGGAAGCTGGTCGGCCGGCCGGCACGGCGGGACAGCGACATGCTCTTCGCCGACGCCGGCCCCGACCTCGGGCCCGGGGAGCCCTGCCGCCGCGGCGACCTGGCGTGGTGGCCAGGACACATCGGCGTGATGGTGGACGACGAACGGCTGCTGCACGCCAACGCCTTCCACATGCGCGTGACCCTTGAGCCGCTCCACGAGGTGGAGGCCCGCCTGGGCGTGCCGGCACGGCGCCGGCGGCCCCTTGGGTAAGACACGTTTTGCTTGCCCGTAACAGGGCGTTGTCCTATCGCCGCCGGGCGGGGCGGCAGGCGGGGGCACCCCGGCCGCTCGACGGGACGGGGAGCGCGGGACGTGTCGGACATGACGTCGAGGGAGCGAGACTCGGAGCTCTTCGACGAGGCGAGCGTGCTGGCCGAGCTCGAGCGGCTCGAGCTGCCCGAAGACTATCGTCCAAGCGAGGACGAGCCCTTCATGAACCCGCGCCAGCTCGCCTATTTCCGGCGCAAGCTGCTGCGGTGGAAGGCTCAAATCCTGGCCGAGGCACGCGCCACCTTGGATCAGCTGCGCGCCGAGCCGCTGCAGGAGCCGGATGCGACCGACCGCGCGGCGTCGGAAGCGGACTGGGCGATCGAGCTCAGGTCCCGCGATCGGCAGCGCAAGCTGCTCGTCAAGATCGACCAGGCCCTAGAGCGCATCCGCACGGGCGAGTACGGCTATTGCGAGGTGACGGGGGAGCCCATTTCGCTCGCGCGGCTCGAGGCGCGCCCGATCGCCACGATGACGCTCGAGGTGCAGGAACGCCACGAACGCGAAGAGCGGGTGAGCCGCGACGACTGAGCGCCGCCGCCCCGCCTCAGGCCAGGCGAGCGAGCTCGTCCTTGAGCTTGAGCTTCTCGCGCTTGAGGCGGGTGAGCAATGCCGAGTCGGGGGCCGGCCGGCGCATCTCCTCGGCGATGCGACCTTCCAGCAGGCGATGACGCTGTTCGAGGGCTTGGGCGTGAGACGAGGCCATGGGGCGCTCTCCCTGGCGGCCGGCCGCACCGTGCGGACTTGCGCGCCCATCAAAGCACGGCCGGCAGACATGCGCCAAGCCACGACATATGGAGGCCTGGCGGACGGCTGACCTCCAGCGGTTGAAGACGCCGGTCGCGAGTTTCCCTCGGCCCCCGCCATGCTTGACCTTTGCCGTCTCTTCCCGATGGGATGCAGCACAGAGGATGCGGGGATGGACGAGGCGGAACTCAAGGCCCGGCTGTCGCGGCTGATGGAAGAGCATCGCGACCTCGATGCCGCGATCGCCGCCCTGGCCGAGATGCCAGGGGCCGACCGCCTTCAGCTCCAGCGCCTCAAGAAGCGCAAGCTGCGCCTGAAGGACGAGATCCAGATGATCCGGGACATGCTGATCCCCGACATCATCGCGTAAGTCCCACCTGGCTGGCCAGCCCCGGGGCAGGGCGGCCGACCGGCATGAGGCGCGCCCGCGGACGAACCGGCCCAGCGGCTTCGGGCCATCTCCGAGCCGAAACGCCGCACGCCGCAACGGCCCGTGCGGGCCCCGGCCATTGCCTCGGATGGCGCGCTTGGCTATCGCCTGCGGGTGGCCGGCCATGGGTGGCCCGCGGGGCGCCCTCGGGGACGTAGCTCAGTTGGGAGAGCGCAGCAATCGCACTGCTGAGGTCAGGGGTTCGATTCCCCTCGTCTCCACCAGCCCCGCCCGCCGGGCCTCGACGTCCCAGCGCGGGACCGGGGGTCATTCTCGCCCTGACCGGCCTCGTCGATTGGGTCCCAGGGTTTCGGCGCGGGATCCCGGGCGCCCCTTGCCCTGACCAGCCCAGCCTACTTGCCTTCCGCTCCCCGCAGCGAGACCCTGGGCCCCTCTCGCCCTCACTCACCCGCCGCGCCGGTTGTGGGCTCACAGGTTCAAGCGCTGGGGCGGACGAGAGTCCCCGTTCCCACCGGCCCTTGTCCGCCGGGCTCAACGCTCTCCGGCGCGGGGGATGGCGCCACGTCCCGACCGGCTCTGACGGCTGGCCCGAGAAGGGCCGGCGCGCGCCGACGGGCCCGCCGCTTCCTCTCCCCCCGCGCCGCGTCGGCCCGGCCTAGAGGATGAAGCGCGCCAGATCGGCGTGCCGGGCGATACCTTCCAGCTGTCGCTCCACGAAGGGGCCGTCCACCACCACGCGGCCGCCGGGGCCGGGGTCGAACAGCACGTCCTCCAACAGCTTTTCCATCACGGTGGCCAGTCGGCGGGCCCCGATGTTCTCCACGCGCTCGTTCACTTCGGCCGCGATGCGGGCGATGGCCGCGATGCCGTCGGGCGTGAACTCCAGGGTCACCCCTTCCGTCGCCAACAGGGCCGCGTACTGGCGCGGCAGTGACGCCTCGGTCTCGGTCAGGATCCGCTCGAAATCGGCGCGCGACAGGCCCTTGAGCTCGACCCGGATGGGCAGCCGCCCCTGCAGTTCCGGCAACAGGTCCGACGGCTTGGCGACGTGGAAGGCGCCGGAGGCGATGAACAGGATGTGGTCGGTCTTGACCGGCCCGTAGCGAGTCGAGACCGTGGTGCCCTCGATGAGCGGCAGGAGGTCGCGCTGCACGCCCTCGCGGCTCACGGATCCCCCCACGATGTCCGAGCGGGCGATCTTGTCCACCTCATCCAGGAACACGATGCCATGGGTCTCGGCCGCCTTCACCGCCTCGCGCGCGATGTCGTCGGCGTCCAGGCGGCGATCGCTTTCCTCGGCCACCAACTGCTCGAAGGCCGCCTCGACCGTCATGCGCCGTCGGCGGGTGCGCCGTCCGCCCATGGCCCGGCGCAGCATCTCGCCCACGTCGATCACCTGCCCGCCCGGGATGCCGGGCAGCTCGAACGGCACGGTGGGGCCGGGTTCCTCCACCTCGATGTCGACTTCGCGGCCCTTGAGCGACCCGTCGGCCAGCCGCTGCCGGAAAGCTTGGCGCGTGGCCTCGCTGGCGTCCCGGCCCACGAGCGCGTCCAGGAGCCGCTCGGTGGCGGCCTGTTCGGCGGCCGCGCGCACGTCGGCCCGGCGGCGCTCGCGCACCAGGCGGATGGACTCCTCCACCAGGTCGCGGATGATGGAGTCGACGTCGCGGCCGACATAGCCCACTTCGGTGAACTTGGTGGCCTCGACCTTCACGAACGGCGCGTCGGCCAGCTTCGCCAGCCGGCGGGCGATCTCGGTCTTCCCGCAGCCGGTAGGGCCGATCATCAAGATGTTCTTGGGCGTCACCTCGTCCCTGAGTTCGGGCGGCAGCTGCTGGCGCCGCCACCGGTTCCTGAGCGCGATGGCGACCGCCCGCTTCGCTTCCGCCTGGCCCACGATGTAGCGGTCGAGCTGGGCCACGATCTCGGGCGGGGTGAGGGGGGCCGGCGCGCCGCGCGCCGCCGGGGCGGCGGGCTGCAGGCGCGCGGTCATGGCAGCGACTCCACGGTGAGCTCCTCGTTGGTGAAGACGCAGATCCCCGCCGCGATCGCCATGGCGCGGCGGGCGATGGCCTCGGCGTCCAGCGGCTGGTCGACGAGCGCGCGGGCCGCGGCCAAGGCATAGGGCCCGCCCGAGCCGATGGCCGCGATCCCGTCCGAAGGTTCCAACACGTCGCCCGTGCCCGTCAGGAGCAGCGTGGCCTCGGCGTCGGCCACCACCATCATCGCTTCCAGCCGGCGCAGGTAGCGGTCTTGCCGCCAGTCGCGCGCCAGCTCGACGGCGGCGCGCGTCAGCTGGCCTGGAAAGCGCTCGAGCTTGTTCTCGAGCCGTTCGAACAAGGTGAAGGCATCGGCGGTGGAGCCCGCGAACCCCCCGATGACCCGGCCGTCGGCGCCCAAGCGACGAACCTTGCGCGCGTTGGGTTTGACGATCGTGTGCCCCAGGCTGACCTGGCCGTCACCGGCCACGACCACCCGGCCGTCCTTGCGGACCGCAAGGATGGTGGTGCCGTGCCAGCGGGGGGGCGAGGTGTCCAGGGTTCGCGTCCTTGTCCAAGCCGGGAGGTGGAAGCGGGCGCCCTCCATCTAGGAAGCCGCCGGGCCCGACGGAAGGGCACCCCTAAGGCCGGAACCCCACCGCCCGCGGCAGGGCGCCACGGCAAGAGGAGGGCCCGCGCGCGGGACGTCCATGGGCTCGCCTGGCCCGTGCAACCGCCCCCCCGGCATCCGATGCGACCGATCGCGGCGCCCCGCCGCGTGGCCCTTCGTTCGGACTTCCCGCCAGGAGCGGCCGCCCCGGGGGTGCCGACCGGCCCCGCCGGCCGGTGAGCCCACGGGTCAGGCCGGGCGCTCCCGGGCGATCAGCACCTTGTCGGCCGGCCCATAGGCGAAGCGCCAGATCAGCGTGAAGTAGAGGAGGGGCAGGCCGAAGCCCGTGGCCACCATGTGCCAGGCCTCAGGCAAGGCGCGGGTGGCCCAGCCGTAGAGGAAGGGCGGCACGGCGCAGCCGAGGATCGACCAGCGCCACATCGGCACCGGCCGCCCCAGCGCGCGGACGATGAGGAACTGCTTCGCCCCGGCGGCGAAGACCATGCCAACCAGCAGGCCGAGCGCTGCGCCTTCGCCCCCCAACCGGGGGACGAGGATCAGGGCCACGGCCGCCTCCAGGGCGAGTGCTAGTCCACTCACCGCCAGGTTGAGGCGCGCCCGCACGTAGATGAGGCCCGATTCCGCGATCGACGCCTGGCTGGCGGCGAGTTCGGCCAGCAGCAGGAACAGGAGCACCAGGCCGCCGGCCGCGAACTCGGGGCCGAAGAGGCCCATGGAGCCCTCGCAGGCGATTCCGATCATCATCACCACGCACAGCTGCACCGTGATCACCCACACGCCCACCTGGGCCAGGTGCTGGGCGGCCTCGGCCTGGCGGCCGGCGGCCAACGCCTGGGAGAGGAGGGGGGCAAGGATGGGATCGAAGCTGGTGCGCAGCCGGCCGGCCAGCGTCGCGATCTGCTGGGCGACGTAGTAGATGCCCACCGCCTCGGCCGAGGCGAAGCGACCGAGGATGAAGAGATCGACGCGCCGGGTGGCCCAGTCGATGACGTCGGCCCCGGCGACGGGCAGGTTCTCGCCCAACAGACGCCGCAGGCGCTCGAGGCTGGGCCGCCAACGGCGGGGCCGGCCGAAGGCGCGTGCCGCGGGCGGCAGGGCGACCGTGAGGGCCGCCAGCACGCTCAGCACATAGGCCCACAGCAGGCCCTGGGGGCGCAAGGGGGTGTAGAAGAGGAGGATGGCCGCGAGCGAGAGCACCCAGGGCTCGACCAGGGCGCGCGAGGTGACCTGCACGTCGATCCGCCGCCGCCAGGCGAGCCCCGCCAACAACAGGTCGAGGAGGGCGACCAGCACCACCAGGAGGGCCAGCCACCGCTCGGTGGGGCTCTGCAGGCCTTCGGGAAACAAGAGGGTGGGGAACAGGACGAGAAGACCCGCGATCGTCGATCCCACCATGGCGACCAGGACGACGGCGTCGGCCAGCACGTGGGCGTCGGGTTGGCGGCCGCGGGCCAGCGCCAGCGCCAGCCCCCGCTTGAGCCCCACGAGCGCCAAGGCTGCGGCGAACTCGATGGCCATGGTGGCGTAGGCGAAGCGCCCCAGGTCCTCGGCGCCGTAGAGCCGCCCCCCCACCACGAGGAAGGGGATGCGGGCCACCAGCCGCATCACGTAGCCGAAGACGTTCTGCCGGCCGCCCTTCGCCAGCTCCTGGGCACCCATGGGGGGGTCTTCTTCGGCATGCGGCCCGGAAAGGAAAGGGCCGGCGGCTTGCCGGCCGGGCGGCCCCTGCGCCACAAGCCCGCCATGCGGGTGGCCCCCTTGCGACTTGCGGCCTGGTGCGGGCCGTCGCTGCCGGTGGCCGCCCTGGGGCTGCCGCTGGTGGTGCACCTGCCGCCCCACTACGCCGGCACGCTGGGGCTGCCGCTGGGGGTGGTCGGCCTGCTGTTCGCCCTCGTGCGCGTGATCGACATCCCGCTCGATCCCCTCCTCGGCTCGCTCATGGACGGGACGAAGGGCCGGCTCGGCCAGTTCCGCCCATGGCTCGCCACCGGTGCTGCCGTGTTGATGGCGGGCGTGTTCCTCACGTTCATGGAACGCCCGGGCGTCTCGGCCACCGAGGCGCTGCTCAACCTTCTCGTCCTGTTCCTGGGCTATTCGATGGTGTTCCTGGCCCAGACGAGCTGGGGGGCCCGGCTGTCGCCCGACTATGCCGAACGGGCGCGGATCTTCGGCTGGTGGACGGCCGCCAACGTAAGCGGCACCATCCTCGTGTTGACGATGCCGCCGCTGACGGCCGCGCTCGGCGTGGGCGATTCGGGCGTTCGCGCGATGGGCTGGTTCATCATCGCCCTGCTGCCCGTCACTGCGCTGGCGGCAGTGGCGCTGGTGCCCGAAGGGCGCGCGGCCGCCGAGCCGCTCGGCCGGTCGTGGCGGGCGGCCCGCGCCCTGTTCCAAGACCGGCGGATGATCGAGCTTCTGCTGCTCGACCTGATGCTGGCGGCCGTGCCGGCGGTGGCCGGCGCCCTGTTCCTGTTCATGTTCACCCAGGTCAAGGGGTTCACCCCGCAACAGACCTCGGTGCTCCTGCTGTGCTACTTCACGGCCGGGTTGCTGGCGGCCCCGCTGTGGATCCGGCTTGCCGCGCGCATCGGCAAGCACCGCGCCGTGGCCCTGGCCTCCGTGGGCATCGGCCTGGCCCAGGCCGGCATCCTGGTGGTGCCCCGGGGGCATGTGGAACTCGCAGCCCTCGGCATGGTGGTGGCGGGCCTGCCGTTCGCCGCACCCGGGTTCCTGTTGCGCTCGATGCTGGCCGACCTCAACGACGCGCGCATCCTCGACGCCCGCCGGGCGGGCCATGAGGCCCGGGACACCACCGGGCTGTCGTTTGCGATCCTCACCGCCACCAGCAAGCTGGGCTACGCCGCCCCCGTGGGACTTCTCTATCCGCTCCTGGGGCTCTTCGGGTTCGATCCCGCGCCCGGCGCCACCAACGACGCGACCGCCCTGCTGGGCCTCGTCTTGGTGTTCACCGTGCCGCCTCTGGTGTTCGGGGCCGTGGCCGCGTGGCTCGCCTGGCGCTGGCCGATCGACGCGGCGGCCCACGCCCGCATCCGCGCCGAGCTCGACGCCGCGTCAACGGAAGGGAGTTAGGCCAGCGCTCGGCTCACCACGTCGCGCACTTCGCGCGACAGGCCGGGTGCCGCGCTCATGCGCTCGAGCTCGGCCCGCATCGCCTGCCCGAGCCAAGGAACGAGCCGACGCCAGCGCGCCAGCGGCTGGGCGAGACGGGCCGCCGTCTGGGGATTGAGGGCATCCAGCATCAGCACTTCATCCGCCAGCAGGCGATAGGCTTCGGGATCGTGGAAGCGGGCCGGGTTGTTGGCCAGCGACAGGAACAGGGCCCGCACGCGGTTAGGATTGCGCCGATCGTAGGCGGGGTCCTGAGCCAGCGCCTTGACCACCGCGAGCGTGTCGGCCCGGGTCGCCCCCGCCTGCACGGCGAACCAGTTGTCGAGCAACACGGGATCGGCACCGTGGCGGGCGCGGAACGCGGCCAGCGCCCGGGTCCGCTCGGGCCGGTCGGAAGAGGCCAGCGCCACGAGGGCGGCCCAGCGGTCGGTCATGCCGTCGGCATCCTCGAACATGCGGAAGGCGGCCCGGGCCGCGGCCGCCTCGTCGGCCGCCATCAGGAGCCCGATCGCCACCCCCTTCAGCCGGCGCAGCCCCTTGGCTCGGGGCGAGAGGTCGGCGGCAGGAGCGCTGGCGTCGTCGAAGGCCGCCCACAGCTCGTCGCAGCACGCCTGGCCCACGGCCTGGCGCAGCGCCTGGCGCGCGGCGTGCACGGCGGCCGGATCGGCCTGGTCGAAGGCTTCGGCCACCACCGCTTCGGGCGGCGGCAGGATGGCCTCGGCCACGAAGGCGGGATCCCGGTCGCGCAGCCCGAGCGTGGCCCGCACCGCCTCGACCACCTCGGCGAACGACGGGACGCCCTTGTCGATCGCCTCCATCATGGCCGACAGCATCTGGGCCTGCAGCGCGTCCCAGCGCGCGACGGGATCGTCGTCGACGGCGGCCAGGCGGGCGAGCGTCGCGCGGTCGGGTGCGGGCTCGATGCGCACGGGTGCGGTGAACCCCCGATTGATGGAGAGCAGGGCGGGCCCGTGCACGCCGGGAAACGGTATCCGCTCCATCCGTTCCTGCAGCACGACGAGGTGGGGGGCCACGAGGTGCGCTCCCGTGGCGGGATCGAGCAGGGCCACCTCCAGCGGGATGGGCAGCGGCGGCGCCTCGGGGCCGGCGACCGGGTTGGACTGCTGAAGGCAGAGGGCGAGACCGCCGTCGCCCGGCTCGAGGCGGGCCGTCACTCGTGGGGTTCCGGCCTGGCGATACCAGCGCCGAAAGCGCTCCGCATCCAGCCCTTCCGCCGCCATGGCCGCCAGGAAATCGTCGATGGTGGCGGCCTTCCCGTCGTTGTCCGCAAAATACCGGTCGCAGGCCCGCCGGAACGCTGCGGGGCCCAGGATGCGGGCCATCATCCGGATGAGTTCCGCGCCCTTGTTGTAAACGGTGGGCGTGTAGAAGTTCGAGATCTCGAGATAGTGCTCGGGCTGGACGGGGTGCGCCAGCGGGCCGGCGTCCTCCGGAAATTGCACCTGGCGCAGGAAGCGGACGTCCTGGATGCGGCGAACGGCCGCCGAGCCGATCGAGGCCGAGAACTGCTGGTCGCGGAAGACGGTGAAGCCTTCCTTCAGGCTCAGCTGGAACCAATCGCGGCAGGTCACCCGGTTGCCCGACCAGTTGTGCAGATACTCGTGCGCCACCACGGCGGCGACCGAGTCGAGGTCGAAGTCGGTGGCCGTGGCGGGGTCGGCCAGCACGTAGCGCGCGTTGAAGATGTTGAGGCCCTTGTTCTCCATCGCGCCGAAGTTGAAGTCGCGCACGGCAACGATGTTGAAGACGTCGAGGTCGTATTCGCGTCCGTAGACTTCCTCGTCGAACCGCATGGCGGCCTTGAGCGCCGCCATGGCATGGCCGGTGCGCGGCAAATCGTCAGGCGCCACCCAGATGGCGAGCGCCACGGGGCGGCCTGAAGCGGTCACGAACCGATCGCGCGCGGCCGCAAGCCGGCCGGCCACCAGCGCGAACAGGTAGCAGGGCTTGGGATGCGGATCTTCCCACAGGGCGAAGTGCCGCCCGCCCGGCAGGGGACCCGCGCCCGCGGGGTTGCCGTTCGACAAGAGCACGGGAAAGGCCTGGGCGTCGGCCTCGAGCCGCACCCGCCAACGGGCCAGAACGTCGGGCCGGTCGGGAAACCAGGTGATGCGGCGAAAGCCTTCCGCCTCGCACTGAGTGCACAGGTTCCCGCCCGAGGCATAAAGGCCCATGAGGCGCGTGTTGGCCTCGGGCCGCACGGCCACCGTCGTCTCGACGACCGCCCGGTCGCCCGGGATGGGCAGCACGAGGGGGGCGGCGTTGGGCAACGGCATCTCCTCGCCGTCCACCGCCACGCGCAACGTCTGAAGGTCTTCCCCGTCGAGGACCAGGGGACGGTCGTGCTCGCCGGCCCGCTCGACGTCGAGACGGGCGTGCACCAGGGTGCGCCGTGGGTCGAGCTCGAAGCGCAGGTCGACGCGCGGCACCCGCCAGTCGGGCGGGCGATAGTCGACGAGCCGCACCGGGGTCGGCGCCTGGGGCCGGTCCATCGGCTTGCGCTAGGGGGCCGGCGGCGTCTTGTGAAGTCCTCGCCGTCAGGCCGGGCGGCGGACGCCGAGCAGCCCCCCGGCCAGACCCGCAAGCACCGCAAGGCCCACCGAACCCAGGCCATAGGCCAGCCCGTGGCGATGGGCGAACAGGAAGATCGACCGCTCGAACCCCGACTTCTCGACGAGGATGGGGGCGGTGGCCTTCGCCCGCACGCGCCCGTCGGAGATCAGGAACACCTCGGCCAGATACTCGCCCACCGGCACCGCCGAGGGCATCGGAATGCGCGCGCGGAACAGCACGTCAGCGGTCAGGCGCACGCCGTAGGGCTGTTCGACATAGAGCCCCGCCTCGCGGCGCAGGTCGACCAGGCCGGCCTGGAACTGGCGGGCTTCGTCCGGGTCGACGTAGCCCGCCGGCGACAGCTGCAGGAAGTCGAGCCCGATTTCGTGGATGGCGGCGTTGCGTTCGTCGAGCAGCGCCTCGACCGGGGCGGTGGTCGCGACGGCATAGTAGCCGGGGACGCTCTCGAAGCGGACGGCCCGGCGATTGACCCAGATGCCCAGCACCCGCTCGCGCCGGCGCACCGTGACGGGCTCGGTCGGCCCGCGCACCACCACGGCGAGCCCCGGCGGCGGCCCCGCCGAGCCTCCCTGGATGGCGCCGAACACCAGGAGTTCGGCACCCGCGAAGCGATAGGAGATGTCGATTCGGCTCTGCGAGAGCTCGGCCACCAGGCGCGGGGCGGCCGGTGCCGGCGAGGCGGCAACCGCAAGGCCCAGGGCCACGAGCGCCCGGATCATGCGCTGGCGACCTCGGCCACGAACAGGCTGCCGGGCCGCCAGGTCAGGCCCACGAACAGGCGGGCGGCCACCGCCAGCACCAGCAGGGCGAGCGCAAGGCGCAGCCGCTCGGGCGCAAGGCGCTGGGCGACGCCCGTTCCAAGCCGTGCCCCGACCACGCCCCCCACCAGGAGCAGGCCGGCCAGCACGATGTCGACCGTCTGCGACTGGACGGCGTGCAGCACGGTGGTGAGCGCCGAGACGAACAGGATCTGGAACAGACTGGTGCCGACCACCGTGCCGGCCGACATGCCGAGGAGGTAGAGCATGCCGGGCACCAGGATGAACCCGCCGCCCACGCCCGTGAGGACCGTGAGCACGCCCACCGCCGCGCCGAGGAGCGCCGGGGCGAGGGGCGAGATGTAGAGACCCGAGCGCGGGAACCGGGTGGGCCAGGGCAGGGCGGCCACCAGCGGGTGATGCCGGCGGGCCGGCCGAGGCGGAGCCTCACCCCGCTGGCGCCGGGCGAGCGCCTCCAGCGACTCCTTCAGCATGAGGCTTCCCACCGTGCCCAGAAGCGCCACGTAGGCGAGCGCGATCACCACGTCGACTTGGCCCAGAACGGTGAGCCACCGAAACAGGGCCGAGCCGAGGGCGGCGCCCACGAACCCGCCGCCCGTCATCACGAGCCCCATCTTGGGGTCGAGCGCGCGGGCGCGCCAATGGGCGATCGCACCGGTTACGCTGCTGCCCGTCACCTGGGTCGCCGACGAGGCGACGGCGACGGCGGGGGGGATGCCCGTGACGATGAGGAGCGGGGTGGTGAGGAACCCGCCGCCCACGCCGAACATGCCCGACAGGAAGCCGACACCGAAGCCCAGCAGCACCATCAGGGGCGCGCTGACCGACATCTCGGCGATCGGCAGGTAGATTTCCACGCCCGCCCCCGTAGCCGAGGCCCGGCGGCCGGCAAGCCGGGGTGCTTGCCCTGGGCCGGGCCGCACGCCACATCGCCGGCATGCGCGCTTCGCTCCCTCCGGTGCACGTGGTGGGTGGTGGCCTGGCGGGCTGCGAGGCCGCCTGGCAGCTCGCCACCCGCGGCCATCGCGTCGTCCTGCACGAGATGCGGGGGTGCCGCTCCACACCCGCCCACCGCACCGCCCTGTTGGCCGAGCTCGTCTGCTCGAACAGCTTCCGTTCCGACGATGCCGAAACCAACGCGGTGGGCCTGCTGCACGCCGAGCTGCGCGCGCTGGGCTCGCTCGTGATGGCCGCCGGCGAGCTGGCCCGCCTGCCGGCAGGGGCGGCCATGGCCGTGGACCGCGACGTGTTCGCCCGAACCGTCACGGCGCGTCTGCTCGCTCACCCGGCGATCGAGGTCCGCCGCGAGGAGGTGACCGACGTGCCCGACGACTGGGCATGGGTGATCCTGGCGACCGGGCCGCTCACCTCGGAAGCACTGGCGGCCTCGATCGCGCGGCGCACGGGGGCGGACAATCTGGCCTTTTTCGACGCCATTGCCCCCATCGTCCACGCGCATTCGATCGACATGTGGGTCGCCTGGCGGCAGTCGCGATGGGACCGCGGGCAGGACTACCTAAACTGCCCCCTGGACGAAGCGCAGTACCGGGCGTTCGTCGAGGCGCTCAGGACCGCCGAGACGGTCGAGTTCCGCGACTGGGAGCGGGACACGCCCTACTTCGAGGGCTGTCTGCCCATCGAGGTCATGGCCGCCCGCGGGATGGACACGCTGCGGTTCGGGCCGATGAAGCCGGTGGGCCTCGTCGATCCACGGACGGGCCGGCGGCCCTATGCGGTCGTACAGCTTCGGCCCGAGAACCGGGCGGGCACGCTGTGGAACCTGGTCGGGTTCCAGACCAAGATGCGCCACGCCGAACAAGTGCGGGTGTTCCGCATGATCCCAGGTCTCGAGCGCGCGGAGTTCGCGCGCCTGGGCGGCCTGCATCGCAACAGCTTCATCCGCTCGCCCGTCCTCCTCGACCGCACGCTGCGTCTGAAGGCCGACCCCCGCATCCGCTTCGCCGGCCAGATCACGGGGTGCGAGGGCTATGTCGAATCGGCGGCGATGGGCTTGCTGGCCGGGCTGTTCGTGGCCGCCGAGCGGGCCGGGCGGGACTTGCCGCCGCCGCCGCCCGAGACGGCGGTGGGCGCCCTCCTGGCCCACCTGACGACCGAGGCCGACCCCGAAACGTTCCAGCCCATGAACGTGAACTTCGGCCTGTTCCCACCCTTGCCGGGCACCCTTCGCGGGCGCGAGCGGCGCCGGGCGCTGGCCGCCCGCGCCCGCGCGGCGCTGGCGCGCTGGCTACCGGCCGTCCCCCCGGCGGAGGCGTGCGAAGAAGTCCTTGAGGATTTGGCTCGCTTCGGCGGCACCCAGGCCCTCGACCACCTCGGGGCGGTGGTGGCAGGTGGCTAGGCCGAACAGCCGGGGCCCGTTGACCACGGCGCCGGCCTTGGGATCGGGGGCGGCGTAGACCAGCCGGGAGAGCCTGGCCAGGGCGATGGCGCCAGCGCACATGGCGCAGGGCTCCAGGGTGACCCACAGGGTAAGCCCCGCCAGCCGCTCCGTGCCCAGCGCCGCGGTGGCCCGGCGGATGGCCAAAAGTTCGGCATGGGCCGTGGGATCGCGGTCGGCGCGGGTGCGGTTGTGCGCTTCGGCCACCACCTGGCCCGAGGGGTCGGTCACCACCGCGCCCACCGGCACCTCGCCCATCGCGGCGGCGACCCGGGCGAGGTCCAGGGCCCGAGACATGGCCGGGCTGGACGGAAAACCCATGGCACCCGCCGTGCCACGGCGAAGGTCGTCGGGGGAAGCCCGGCACTTGCGGCCCCGGCCGTCCAAGGACCGGCGGGGTAAGTCTCGGACTAGGTCGAGTCAGAAGAGGTCGAGACCCGACCTGGCCGGCGTCATTGACTCGTCATCCCCAGGGGGTAGGGGTCGGAGTCGGCTCCGCAGCAGGGTCGGATGGAGTCGCCATGATCGAGGGAGCGGGCGAGCGCGCCGCGCCGGACGCGCCGGGTTCGGCCGATCCGGTCGGTGAGTCGGGGGGCGCGGAGATCATCCCGCTGGGCCGGGTCGCGCCGACCGCCGCCTCGATCGGTGCCGAGCTGCGGCGCGCCCGCGAAGCGGTGGGCCTGAGCCTGCGCGACGTGGCCGCCCGCACGAAGATCCGCATGGGCCTTCTCGAAGCAATCGAGGTGGGCGAGTACGACCGTCTCCCGGCGCTGACCTACGCCGTGGGTTTCGTAAAGGCCTATGCCCGCATCGTGGGGCTCGATCCCCAGGCGGCGGCCGCCCGGTTCCGGGCCGAATCCGGCCGCGAGGAACCGGCCCCGCACGTCGTGGACCTCCAGCCGCTCGACGAGCGGCGATTGCCGTCGCGGGGGCTGGTCGCCGCCTCGGTCGGGGCGGCGGTCTTGGGCGTGGGGCTGCTCGTGGCCCTCGGCCTGCGGCCCACGCCGCCCCCGCCGCCGGAGGGGCCGCCCACCGCTCCTCCCCCCGCCGCCGTCCCCCGGGCCGCGGCCGTGGTCGCTCCGCCGGCCGGATTGCCAGCGCCCACGGTCGTGCTGGCGGCGCGCGACGACGTCTGGATCCGCGTGAGCGATCCCGCGGGTGGCGACCGGCTGTTCGAGGGCATCTTGCGGAAGGGAGAGACCTTCGCCGTGCCGCCGCAACCAGGGCTCGTGCTGCGGGCCGGCCGGGCCGGGTCGGTCGAAGTGCGCATCGGCGATGAGGTGCTGCCCCCGCTGGGTGGTCCGGCCGAAGTGCTGCGCGCCCAGCCGCTCGACGTGAAATCGCTCAAGGCCGCGGCCGAGCGTCGCTCGGGCCTGGAGCTGCCCGTCCCGTCGCCGGCGGGTTGACGGACGCCCCGGTTCAGCCTCGGGTAACGCCGGGGCGGCTGCAGGATCGGGTGATGCGGAACGGTAGGATCGGGGCCCGGCGGGGGTTCGCGGCCGCCGTCGGGGCGGCGTGGGCGGTGGCCGCAGGCGCCCAGGGGCCCCAAGCGCCCACTGCCGACCAGCTCCGGGCCCTCGAGCGCCGGATCACGATCCTCGAAAGCCAGATGCGCGCCGTCCAGCGCCAGGTGTTTCCCGGTGGCGACCGGCGCTTCTTCGCGCCCGAGGAGCCGGCGCCCGCCCCGGGGCCGTCCGTGGCGCCCACGCCGGCCACCGACCCTCTGGCCGACCTCGCCACGCGGATCGACGCCCTGGAAGCCCAGCAGCGGACGCTGACCGGCCAGATCGAGCAGCTGCAGTTCGGCCTTCGCGAGCTGCGCACTAGCTTCGAGAAGAGCCGCGGCGACACCGAGGCCCGCTTGGGCGCCTTGGAAACCAGCCGGTCGCCCGCTCCTGCGGCCAGTCCGCCGGCGGCCGCAGCCCCCGCGCCAGCCGCGCCCCCCGCGCGCTCCGGGGCCGCCGGGGTGCCCGCCCCGCCTCGGCCGGCGGCCGATCCCGAGGCCGCCTATCAGGCTGCCTACGCCCATTACCGGGCGCGCGATTGGGCGCGGGCCGCCGCCGAGCTCGAGGCATTCGCCCAGGCCCATCCCAAGTCGCCCCGGGCGTCCAACGCGCGCTACTGGGCCGGCCGGGCCGAGATGGAGCGGGGCCGCCCCGCCGAGGCCGCCAAGCTGTTCCTGGCCAACTACCGAACGTCGCCCGAAGGGGCGATGGCCGCCTCGAGCCTGCTGTGGCTGGGCAAGGCGCTTATTGCCCTGAAGCAGCCCAAGGCCGCCTGCGACGCGCTCGACCAGTTGCGCACCGCCTATCCCGAGCGGCTGCAGGGCACGTTGGCGGCCGAAGCGCAGAAGGCCCGCGCCGAGGCGAAGTGCCGGCCGTAACCGCCCTCACGCCAGAGGCACTGCGGGCCGAGGTGGCGCGGCTGGCCGGCCCGGCCGCCCAAGGGCCGTTCCTCGTGGCCGTCTCGGGCGGGCCGGATTCGCTTTCGCTGCTGCGTCTGGCCGCCTTGGCGTGGCCCGGCCGGATTGAGGCGGCCACCGTCGACCATGGCGTGCGGCCGGCTTCCGCGGCGGAAGCGCACGCCGTGGCCGGCATCTGCGCGGGGCTGGGCGTGCCGCACGCGATCCTGCCGCCCGACGGGCCGATCGGCCCCACCCGGCTCCAGGCCATGGCGCGCACGGCGCGCTATCGGGCCCTCGCCCGCCATGCCCGGGTGCGCGGGCTGGCGGCGGCTCTGACCGCCCATCACGCCGACGACCAGGCCGAGACCCTGGTGATGCGCCTCAACCGCGCGGCGGGGCTCGCGGGGTTGGCCGGGGTGCGCGCCCGGCAGGAGATCGAAGGGCTGCTCGTGCTCCGCCCCCTCCTGTCCGTGCGGCGGGCGGCGCTCCACGCCGTGCTCCGAGGCCTCGACTGGCCCGTGGCCCGCGATCCCACGAACGAGGATCCCCGCTTCGAGCGGGCGCGCGCACGGCGGCTGTTGGCCCAAGGCGGCCTCAACGCGCGCCAGGCCGCCCGCTCGGCGGCGCTTCTGGCCGAAGCGGACGAGGCGTTGGCGTGGGTCGCCCGGCGCGTGCTCGAGACGCGCCGCCTGCCCGACGGCGGCCTCGACCTTGCGGGCCTGCCCTCGGAAGTGGCCCGCCGGGCGCTCGCCCTGGCCTTCGCCGAACGGGGGGCGGAACCGTCGGGCGAGGCGCTCGCCCGCCTGTGGGACCGGGGTGGCGGCACGCTGGCAGGGTTGCGGGCCCGCAGCCGAGGCGGCGTCTTCCACCTGCACCCCGCCCCGCCGCGGCGGTCCTTGGCGCCGCCCGTGGACAGCTCCGCCCCTCCCCCCTAGGACACCCAGATGGCCCAAGACGAGCGCTCCGCCCCGCCGCCACCCGGCGGCGAGATCGCCACCGTGTCGCTCGTCGAGGAGATGCGCTCCTCCTACCTCGACTACGCGATGTCGGTCATCGTCGCGCGCGCGCTGCCCGACGTGCGCGACGGCCTGAAGCCCGTCCATCGGCGGATCCTGTGGGCGGCCTTCGAGAATGGGTTCACCCACGACCGGCCGTTCCGCAAGTCGGCCCGCATCGTGGGCGACGTGGTGGGCAAGTATCATCCCCACGGCGATGCCGCCGTCTACGACGCGCTGGCCCGCATGGCGCAGGATTGGTCGATGCGCCTGCCGCTGATCGACGGGCAGGGCAACTTCGGCAGCATGGACCCCGATCCGCCGGCCGCCATGCGATACACCGAGGCGCGGCTGTCGCGGGCGGCCGAATACCTGCTGGCCGACATCGAGGCAGATACGGTCGACTTCCAGCCCAACTACGACGGGCAGGAGCGCGAGCCGACGGTGCTGCCGGCGCGCATCCCCAACCTGCTCGTGAATGGGGCCGGGGGCATCGCCGTGGGCATGGCCACCAACATCCCGCCCCACAACCTGGGCGAGGTGGTGGACGCGTGCCTCGCCCTCCTCGACGATCCCGAGCTCGACGACGCGGGCCTCATGGAACGGGTGCCGGGCCCCGACTTTCCGACCGGAGGCCTGATCCTGCGCACTCCCGGCTTGGTCCAGGCCATGACGACGGGGCGCGGTTCGGTCGTCGTGCGGGCCCGCCACGTGCACGAAACGGCCGGCGGCGCCCACCGCATCGTGCTCACGGAAATCCCCTTCCAACAGGGCAAGGCCGCCCTGGTCGAGCGGATCGCCGAGGCCATCCGCGATCGCCGCATCGAGGGGGTGGCCGACCTGCGCGACGAATCGAGCCGCGAGGGCGTGCGCATCGTCCTCGACCTCAAGCGCGACGCCGTGCCGGACGTGGTGGCCAACCAGCTCTTCCGCCATACCCCGGCGCAAACGACCTTCGCCGTGCACATGCTGGCGCTCCAGGGCGGTCGGCCCGAGCAACTGTCGCTGCGCGCGCTGATCTTGAGCTTCCTCGCCTTCCGTCGGCAGGTCGTGGCGCGCCGGTCGCGCTTCGAGCTGGGCAAGGCCCGCGAGCGCGCGCACCTTCTGGTCGGACTGGCGCTGGCGGTCGCGCACCTGGACGAGGTGGTGGCGCTGATCCGGGCCAGCGCCTCCCCGGGCGAAGCTCGCGCGGCCCTGCTCGCCCGCGAGTGGCCGGCGGCCAGCGTGGCCCCCTATCTCGCGCTGGTCGAGGCCGAGGCGGCCGACTTCGCGCCGACGACCGTCCGGCTCAGCCCCGCCCAGGTCCAGGCGATTCTCGACCTTCGTCTCCATCGCCTCACCGCGCTCGGGCGCGAGGAGATCGCGGACGAGCTCCGGGGTCTCAGCGCCCGGATCCAGGAGCTGCTGGCCATCCTGGCCGACCGGGCCCGGCTCGAGGCCGTGGTCCGCGCGGAGCTCGAGGAGGTGCGCGCACTGTTCGCAACTCCGCGGCGCACCACGATCGTCGAGGCCGAGGACCTCGACGACGAGGACCTCATCGCGCGCGAGGACATGGTCGTGACGGTCACGCAGGCGGGCTGGATCAAGCGCGTGGGGCTCGACAGCTATCGCGCCCAACGGCGCGGCGGGCGCGGCCGAACCGGCATGGCCACGCGCGAGGAGGACTGGGTGACCGACCTGTTCGTCGCCTCGACCCATGCGCCGGTGCTGTTCTTCTCGAGCCGCGGCCGGGTCTACCGGCTGAAGGTGTGGCGGCTGCCCGAAGGCTTGCCCCAGGCCCGCGGCCGGGCCATGGTCAACCTGCTGCCGCTCGAGCCCGGCGAGACGATCGCGGCCGTCCTGCCCCTGCCCGAGGACGAAGCCCGCTGGGCCGACCTGAACGTGATGTTCGCGACCGCCCGCGGTCTGGTGCGGCGCAACCGCATGGACGCCTTCGCCCGCATCCCCGCGGGCGGGAAGCTCGCCATCCGTTTCGAGGACGGGACCGAGGACCGCCTGGTGGGCGTGGCCCTCTGCCACGACGACGAGGACGTCTTGCTGGCGACACGGCGCGGCAAGGCCATTCGCTTCGAAGTGACGGCAGTGCGCGCCTTCCAGTCGCGCACGTCGACGGGTGTGCGGGGCATTGAGCTCGACGCGGGCGACGAGGTCATCTCGCTGTCGATGTTGCGCCGCGTGGGCACCACCACCGAGGAGCGCGAGGCCTACCTCAGGGCGGCGCCCTGGAAGGGCGCCCCTCCACCCCCCGACCGGCCGCCCGAACGCTTCCGTCTGATGGCCGAGCGCGAACAGTTTATCCTGACGGTGACGGCCGGCGGCTACGGCAAGCGCAGCTCGGCCTACGAGTATCGGCGCACCCACCGCGGCGGGAAGGGCATCGTGGCCATCGACGTCGCGAGCCGCGAGGACGAGGTGGTGGCGGCCTTCCCGGTCGCAGCGACCGAGCAGATCATGCTGGCCACCGATCGCGGCCGGCTGATTCGCATGCCGAGCTCCGACATCCGCATCGCGGGGCGAGCGACCATGGGCGTCATCCTCGTGCGGTTGGAGGAGGGCGAACGGGTCGTCTCGGCCGCGCGGATCCGCGAGGCGGACGACGCCCCCGCTCCCGTGGAGGACCGCCTGACCCCATGATCGTGCTGGGCATCGAGACGAGCTGCGACGAGACGGCGGCCGCCCTCGTCGCGGCCGACCGGCGCATCCTGGCCCAGCGGGTGGCAAGCCAGCACGAGCTTCATGGGCCCATGGGCGGCGTGGTGCCCGAGCTCGCCGCCCGGGCCCACGTCGAGCGCCTGGCCCCCATGATCGCGGCCGTCCTGGACGAGTCGGGCCTCGACCTGGCCCAGGTGGATGCCGTGGCGGCCACGGCCGGCCCGGGCCTCGTGGGGGCGCTGATGGTGGGCGTCGTCACGGGCCAGGCGCTCGCCTGGGCGGCGGGGCGGCCGTTTCTGGCGATCAACCACCTCGAGGCCCATGCCCTCTCGCCGCGCCTGGCGTGCCCCGACCTCAGCTTCCCCTACCTTCTCCTGCTCGTCTCGGGCGGGCACTGCCAGCTGCTCGCCGTCCAAGGGCCGGGCGCCTATCGGCGCCTGGCCACCACGATCGACGACGCGGCCGGCGAGGCGTTCGACAAAGTGGCCATCCTCTTGGGCCTGGGGTTCCCGGGGGGGCCGGCGATCGAGCGGGCGGCCCGCTCGGGCGATCCGGCGGCGGTCCCCTTGCCGCGGCCGCTTCTGGGCGCGGCCGAGCCCCACTTCAGCTTCGCGGGTCTCAAGACTGCCGTGCGGCGCACGCTGGAAGCGGGCGCCCATCGCACGGCCGACGTGGCGGCCGCCTTCCAGGAGGCGGTGGCCGACTGCCTGGCCGATCGCACGGTCCGCGCCCTCGACCGGCTGCCCGAAGCGCGCGCCCTGGTGGCGGCCGGCGGGGTGGCCGCAAACTCCGCCATTCGCGCGCGGCTCGCCGGGTTGGCCGCCGCGCGCGGCCTGCCGTTCGTGGCCCCTCCGGCCTGGCTGTGCACCGACAACGCCGCGATGGTGGCCTGGGCCGCGTGCGAACGGATGGCGGCGGGCCTTGCCCCCGAGGCGCCAACCGCCCGCCCGCGCTGGCCGCTCGACCCCCTGGCCGAGCCGGTGCGGGGTGCGGGGGTGAAGGCCTGAGGCCCGATCGTGTGGGAACGAAACCGCCCGGGCTCGACCGGCGGCGCGCGCCGAGCGTTGGTGGCCCTGGGGCGCGCCCGGGTGCGGGGCCGGTCGGCCGACGGGACCGACCGGTCGGGCCTCGGCCCTTCGTGTGGGGCCCCGGGGTCGAGCGCGGGTCCTGGCGCCGGCATCCGGGGCATGCCCGTGATCGTCGGTCGTGGGCGCTGAAGCCTCAATCGGGGTCGTGGGGGCGGGGGCGTGGGGCACGGCCCTCGCCCAGGCGCTCGCAAGCGACGGCACGCCGGTGATCCTGTGGGCCCGCGAGACCGACGTGGCGCACGCCATCCGCACGTCCGGCGAGAACCCCCGCTTCCTGCCCGGGGTCCGGTTGAGCCCGGCGCTGAGCGCCACGGACCGGCTCGAGGACCTCGCCAAGGCCGCGCTGTGGCTGGTGGCCGTGCCCGCCCAGCACCTGGGCGCGGTGCTGGCGCAGGCCCCCTTGGGCCACCGGCCCCATCTGGTGCTGTGCGCCAAGGGGATCGAAGCCGGCACCGGGCGGCTGATGACCGAGGTGGCCGAGGTCCAGGCGCCCGGATGCCGCCTGGCGGTGCTGTCGGGGCCGAGTTTCGCCGCCGACGTCGCCCACGGGCGGCCCACCGCGGTCACGCTCGCGGCCCGTTCCCTGGCGGACGCCGAGACGCTCGCCCGGCGGCTCGCCCGCCCCCACTTGCGCCCCTACCTGTCCGACGATCCCGTGGGCGCGCAGGTGGGGGGCGCAGTCAAGAACGTGCTCGCCATCGCCTGCGGCATCGTCGTGGGGGCCGACCTGGGCGAGAGCGCGCGGGCGGCCCTGGTGGCGCGCGGCTTCGCCGAGATGACCCGGTTCGCCGTCGCCCGGGGCGGCCGCGCCGCGACGGTCGCCGGCCTGTCGGGCCTGGGGGACCTTGTGCTCACCTGTTCGAGCCCCCGCTCGCGCAACATGGCGCTCGGCATCGCCCTGGGTCAGGGGCGCTGCGTGGCCGATGCGCTGGCCGGCCTGCCGACGGTGGCCGAAGGGGTGTCCACCGCACCCGTGCTGGTGGCCGAGGCCCGCCGGCTTCGCGTCGAAATGCCGATCGCCGAGGCCGTGGCCGACTTGCTTCAGGGCCGGATCGGCGTGTCGGACGCGATGGCCCGCCTGCTTGCCCGCCCGCTGCGCCGCGAGGACGAGGGCTAGGCCTGTCATGGCCTCGTCATGGGGCTGCCACCCGCCTGTCACCCGCCTGGGTTAGAGCGCTGAAATCGCTGGGCACCCCCAATCGTTGGATCGCACGACCATGGCCCGCTCCGGCGTTCATGCGGAACCGCCTGCCAACCGCGTCGTGCGCCCCCCGCTCGAAGTCGAGAAACGGTTGCCGGCCTGGCTTGCCGACGAGGCGGACGACGAGCGCCGGCCCAAGCTTCGGTTCCGCACCGTCTGGATTTCCGACACCCACCTCGGCACCCCCGGCTGCAACGCCGACCTGCTGCTCGACTTCCTGCGTTCGGTGAAGTGCGAGACCCTCTACCTCGTGGGTGACATCATCGACGGCTGGCGGCTGAAGCGCGGCTGGTACTGGCCCACGGCCCACAACGACGTCGTGCGGCGGGTGATGAAGATGGCCAAGAAGGGCACCCGCGTGGTCTACGTGCCCGGCAACCACGACGAGGTCTTGCGCGATTTCGTGGGCCTCAAGCTGGGGGACATCGAGATCCTGCCCGAGGCGGTGCACCACACGGCCGACGGTCGGCGTCTGTTGGTGCTGCACGGCGACGAGTTCGACGGGGTCGTGCTCTACGCTCGCTGGCTCGCGTTCCTGGGCGACCATGCCTACGCGCTGCTGCTGCGGCTCAACGTCTGGGTGAACCGTGTGCGCCGCCTGTTGGGCCTGCCCTATTGGTCGCTCTCCGCCCACCTCAAGCACCGGGTGAAGCGCGCGGTGGAATATGTCTCGCGCTTCGAGGAGGCGGTAGCTCACGCCGCCGAACGGCGCGGGGCCGACGGCGTGGTGTGCGGCCACATCCACACGGCCGAGATCCGGCGGATTGGCGCCATCACCTACTACAACGACGGGGACTGGGTGGAGAGCTGCACGGCCCTCGTGGAACATCCCGACGGTCGGATGGAAATCCTCGATTGGGCCGCCCGGGCGCGCGCCCACGGTCGTGCCGAGGCCCGCCGCGGTGCGGCGGCGCTCCGCCTGGCCCGCAGTTGAGGCCCGTGCGCCTCGCCCTCGTGACCGACGCCTGGACACCCCAAGTGAACGGGGTCGTCCGCACGCTGGCCACCACCGTCGCGTACCTCGAGGCCCAGGGGTGGGAGGTGCTGGTCGTCTCGCCCGACCGGTTCCGGTCGCTGCCCTGCCCCACCTATCCCGAGATCCGCCTGGCGCTCGCGTCGCCGGGGGCGGTGGGTCGGCTGATCCGCGACTTCAACGCCGACGCGCTGCATATCGCCACCGAAGGACCGCTGGGGCTTGCCGCCCGCCGCCACGCGTTGCGCCTGGGCCGGCCGTTCACGACCAGCTTTCACACGCGCTTCCCCGACTATCTCGCCGCACGCTTCCGCCTGCCCCCGGCGCTCACCTGGTCGTGGCTCGCCCGATTCCACCGGCCGGCCCGCGCCGTGCTCGTCGCGACCCCGACGCTCGCCCGCGAGCTCGCCCGGCATGGCATCCTCCACACCCGGCCGTGGTCGCGCGGCGTCGACACGCGGCTGTTCCGCCCTGGCTGGCCGGCCCCCGTCGCCTATCGCGGCCTCGAGCGGCCGATCCTGCTCAGCGTCGGCCGCGTGGCCGTCGAGAAGAACCTCGAGGCGTTCCTCACCCTGAACGTGCCCGGCACGAAGGTCGTGGTGGGCGACGGCCCGGCGCTCGCCGACCTGCGCGCCCGCTTCCCCCAGGCGCTGTTCCTGGGCGCGCTCCACGGCGAGGAACTGGCCCGTGCCTACGCCGGGGCCGACCTGTTCGTCTTCCCGAGCCGCACCGACACCTTCGGCCTGGTGCTGCTCGAGGCCATGGCGTCGGGCCTACCCGTGGCGGCCTTCCCCGTGCCGGGCCCCCTGGACGTCGTGGCCGACAGCGGCGCGGGCGTGCTCGATGCCGATCTCGGCCGGGCCGTGCAGCAGGCGCTCAAGATCCCGCGCGCGGCCGCGGTGCTGCGCGCGCGGGAGTTCTCGTGGGAGCGGTCGGTCGAGCAGTTCGCCGAGGCGGTGCGCGCGGCGGCGCTGGGTGGGCCGACACAACGCGCCGCCCCGGTGCCTCACCCCCACCCCCTCGCGGCCTGACCCGTCGGGCGGCTTGAGCGCGCGGCCTCACGGGCCCCCGACGCCTCGCCCCCCAACCCGTCGCCCACCTCGCCGCCCACCCGCGCCCGCCGCCTGGGGCGGCCACGGGCGTCAGAACGCCACGTTCAGGCTGAACGAGAAGTCGCGGCCCCGTTCGTACTGGTTGATGAAGATGCGCGAGCGGTTCAGCCGTTGGAATTCCCGGTAGTCGGTGTTCGTCAGGTTGCGGGCTTCGAACTTGAGTTCCACCGGCCGGCGGCCGAGCCGCACCGCCTCGCGCCACACGAAGTCCAGCTGGAACCCCGGACGTTCCCGGTAGTCCGGCGTGCCCGTGGGCCCCCGCTGGGTCACGCGCTCGCTGGCGTAGCCCAACAGGATCGTCTGCTCCGACAGGCGCTCGCGGTGGCTGAAGCCCAGCTCCAGGTTGGCGACATGATCCGACTGGCCGGTGAGCGGCGTGCCGTCGATGAACAGGTCGGACGCCGCGATCACGCTTCCTGCCGTGTTGATGGTCGTATCGCCCTCGCGGATGAGGAGCTTCGAGCGGGTGTAGGTATAGTTGGCGTTCACGAGGAACCGCCGTTCCTCGAGCAGGCCAAGGCCCAGTCCGTCGAGGGGGAAGAACTTCACGAACTCCGCCTCACCCCCGATGAGGCGGGCGCGGGGGGCGTTTGCGAAGGTGATGAGGAACGTGCCCCCCGATTCGAACGAGACGGCCTCGATGGGGTTGCGCACGCGCTTGAAGAAGCCGCCCAGCGTGATGCGATCCTGTTCGCCGATGTACCACTCGTAGCGCCCTTCGGCGTTGAGGAGCTGGCTGTCGACCAGATACTGGTTGCCGAACGCCGTGCGGTCGGTGTCGATGTCGAGGTAGGGCTGTGGCGCCTGCTCACGGAATTGCGGCCGCGCGATGGTGCGCGAACCGGCCAGCCGGATCTGCATGTCGGGCGCGAAGTTCCAGGTGATGGTGCCACCGGGCAGGAAATAGTCGCGCTCGATCCGCGTCTGGGGCAGCGGCGGGTCGGTGGCGAACAGCCCTCGGGGCGAGACGAACTGGTTGCCCCGTTCGTAGCGCACCCCGCCGTTGATCTTGAGGCCGTCCAGGATCTCCCCGTCGAACTGCAGGTAGCCCGCGTGCACCCTGAGGCCCGCCGCATAGAAGGCGGCCCCTTCCGCACCCGACACCTCGCGCAGGACGACGCCGTAGGTGTAGACGTTGTAGTCGGACAGCAGGAAGTCGATCCGCTGCTGGGCCACCGCGATGGGCAGGGCGGCCCCGTTGGCGCGGACGTAGCGATAGTCGCGCCGTTCCGATTCCCGATAGTTGTCGTAGAAGCCGTAGCCTGCCGAGAACACGAACGGCCGGTCGAACAGGGTGAGCCGGTAGGCGGCGTCGAGGTTGGCGCCCACCACTTCGTCGATGAGGGTCGAGAACGCGATGCGCGCGAAGTTGCCGTTCTGCGTGAGGTCGTTCACGAACTTGCCGCCCACCGACCGGTCGCGCCGGTAGCTGTCGGACCGTTCGTAGGGCGACTTGCGCTCGGATTCCGCGTAGGCCCCCCGGGCAGTGATCGACAGGTCGCCGAACTTGAACTCGCCCACCAGCTGCGACGTGTAGAGCTGGCGCTGGAACCAGCTCGTGAAGCTGCGCAGCACCTCGTCGTCGTCGCCCACGTTGATCCGGTCGAAGCCGCGCTGCATGCGGGCTTCCTTGATCACGTCGCGCACGAAGAAATTGGTGGCGCGGATCTTGTGTTCGCCGAACTCGAACGACGCACCCAGCAGGCCGTTGACCCGGATGTTGTTGTTGGTCGACAGGAACCGGTAGTCCTGGTCGGCATCCAGGCCCTCCTCCCCGTCGATCACGGCGACCCCGCCCGCCACCTGCTGGAAGCCCCCCTGGGTGCGCCAGCTGTTGTCCCAGCCGCCGGACACGACCAGGCCGAACAGGTTCTCCCCCACCTCCCAGCTGTTCCCGGCCGCGAAGCCGAAGCCCATGTTCGCCGGGATGTTGTCGTTGCGCTGGATGAGGGTGGTGGGCGCATTGACGAGGCTCGCGGTCGCGCGCTGGACGGTCTCGAGGTCGAAGTCGCTTCCCACCTCCAGTCGCTTGCCGGTGCGGTTGGCCGCCCGGATGGGGGCGGGCAGGCGGCGCGTGCCGTCGTCGAAACCGGTGAAGTCGGTGCGCGAGCCGAAGTAGGTGTAGCCCAGAAGCCCCGTCGTTACCGAGTTGCCGCCCGCGCTGATGCCAACTTCCAGGAACCGCTCAGTGGGGATGGAGCGAGTGGTGAGGTTGATCACCCCACCGCCGAACTCACCGGGGAAGTTGGGCGTGAAGCTCTTCTGGACGATGGACGAGGAGATGACGGAGGTGGGAAACAGGTCGAGCGGAATGACGCGCTTCAACGGCTCGGGCGACGGCAGGGGCAGACCGTTGAGGAGGGCGGCCGAATAGCGTTCGCCCAGCCCCCGGACATAGACGTACTTGTCCGACACGAGGCTAAGCCCCGTCACCCGCTTCAGCGCCCCGGCGATGTCGCCTTCCCCGGTCCGTGCGATCTCGGCCTGCGACAGCACCGAGACCACCTGCGGGGTGGTGCGGATGACGTTGGGAATGTTCCGGCCGATGACGACGATCTCGTCCGCCTGCAATCCCCCGGTGCCGGGAGCGACGATCTCCACCTCTTCCTCGGCCGGCGGCTCCTCGTCGAAAGTTACGGGCGGGCGCGGCGGCGTCTGGGCCAGGGCCGGCCACCCGCCGAGCATCGACGTGAGCAGCAGCACCGACCCCAACCTGAGCTGGATCATCATCGTCTACCCCCGAACCCTAGCCCGCTGCCTTCCAAGCGCGTTGGGGGGCGGGGGACACGCCGGCGCCCGCCCCGCACCCTGCCGGCCCCTCAGCTTCCGGGTCCGCGCGGCCGCGGCACGGCCGTGCAGGCGGGGTTGGGCGCGCCCAGACCACAGCTCCACCCGTTGAACCAGCGGTCGTTCTCGTCGCGGAACGCCCCGATATAGGTGGTGTTCTGGATGTAGCCCGTGGGATCCTGCCCGGCGACGGGCGTGGGCGTCACCGCCCGCTCGTTCGCCCCAGGGAAGAAGACGCCCGTGAGCGTGCTGGTGCCATTCAGCACGTTGCGCGTCTCGATGGGCGGCGTCACGTTCGTGCCGTTCAGGATCGCCGTGATCTGGTCCACGGTGATGCCCGTGCCGGCCACGGCGGTCGTGGCACCGCAGCTGAAGAAGGTCGAGCGGAAGACCGGCGGCCCCACCTTGTCGAGCGCGGCATCCGGCCCGCTGATCGTGAACGGATTGGCCATCTGCACGCAGCCGTTGCCGACCGAGGTGTTCACGATCGCGTTGAAGATCCGGAAGTCGGTGCCCCCGCGCTGCAGGATGGCCGCCGGCGGCCGGCGATGGATGATGGTGAGGTTGGCGAACAGCGGGTTCGACCGGGGCGTGAACAGGTCGTTGCCGGTCGTGTCGGCCTCGATCGAGCGGTCCCCGCCTTCGGCCCTCTGGACGACGAGCACGAACTGGTTGCGGCCCTTATAGCCAAAGTCGGTGTCCAGCGTGTCGTCGTCGTTGCCGGTGCCAATCAGATACTTGGCGTTGACCGTGCCCCCGAACCACTCGAACCCGTCGTCCGAGCTGTTGTGGACTTGCACGTACTCCATCACCGTGCCCGAGCCCACGCCACCCAGGGTAATCCCGTTGAGCTCGTTGCCCGGCGCGATCTCGAAGCCCGGATAGCGCACCTGGACATAACGCAGCGATCCCGAGGAGTCCGTAGGCGTGGCCCCGCCGTAGAAGGCGTTCGTCGTCCCTTCGATCTGGGATTCGCAGTTGACCGAGCCGCCCGGGATGCCGGCGCCGATGCAGCGGTTGATGGGCGCCCGGCCCAACAGCACGAGACCGCCCCACTGGCCGATCGACTGGTCGGTCGAGGTACCTTCGATGTTGGCCCGGCTGGTGAAAATGATGGGCCGGTTGGGCTCGCCGTTGGCGATCAGGCGCGAGCCGCGGTTGACGAGCAGGAAGTCAGCGCCCGACGAGCCGAAGATGACGACCCCAGGCTCGATAGCCAGGGTCACTTGCCGTCCGCCGGGCCGATTGCCGTCGCCGCCGATGTCGCGGCCCACGTCCACCCGGCCCGACAGCGAATAGTAGGTCCCTGGGCGATAGGGCAACAGCAGGTTGGTTTCGAGGACGCCGGTCAGCTGGCAGTTCCTGAGGCCCGCCACCAGCCCCACGTTGATGGTGCCGGCCGGACAGTCCGGATCGGGCCCCGTCGGCGTGGGGGTCGGCGTCGGGGTGGGCGTGGGGGTCGGAGTCGGGGTGGGCGTGGGAGTGGGGGTCGGGGCGATGATGATCCCCTCGCCCGGGCTGGCCACGTCGTTGGCCCCCGTGCACGCGGCGAGCGCCAGCGCGGACCCGATGAGAAGCAGGGTGCGAAACTCGGTCATGGGATCCCCTCTGTCCCGGATGGCGGAATCGGCTGCCCGACGGGATGCCCCCCAGCGGACAGCGCAGCCCTAGCCGGCGGGCGTGAAGGCGGAGTTGCGGTTTTGTGACGGCGCGATGACAGGCCTATGCCGGCACCGGGCGTGGCGGCTCGCCTACGGCGGCCAGCAGCTCGTCCTCGTCGACTCCCGGCACTTGCTCGCGGCCCGCCTCGAGCAGCACGGGGAGGGAAAGGGGGCTGGGGCGGGTGAGCGGCACGAACAACAGCCGCGCCCGCGCCCGTTCGAGGAGCGCGGCCAACCGCTCGACATCCGTCAACCGGCGCCGCGCTTCCGTCCAGGCCTCCTCGAGCAGCAGGTGCCCGGGTTCGTGCCGCCTCAGCACCTCGAAGACGAGATCGGTCGAGACGACGAGGGCCCGTGCGGCCTTGGGCCGGCCGGGCTCCCCCCGGGGCACGAGCCCGGAGATGACGGCCACGTCGCGAAACGCGCGGCGCAAGAACGGCGTCGCTTCGATCCAGGACTTAAGCTCCTCGCCCACGATGTCGCCGGCGAAGAGGTCGGCCGGTCGCTCCACGGCGCAAAGGCTCCAGACGGCCAGCGCATAGTCGGACGCGACGAAGCCCAGGGGCTTCCGCCCCGCCCGCTCCATTCTCTGCGTGAGCAGCATGCCCAGCGCCTGGTGGGCGTTGCGCCCTTCGAACCCGTAGAGCACCAGATAGTGAAGCCCCGCCCGGGGGAAGGTCTCGACCAGCAGCCGGTCGGGTGACGGCAGCACCGAGCGGTGCCGTTGCAACTCCAGCCACTCCTGCACGTCGGGGGGCATCCGGGTCCAGGTGGCGGGATCGGCCAGCATGCTGCGCACCCGCTCCGCCAGGTTGGTGGCCAGCGGCATCCGCCCACCCACGTAGGTCGGGATCGCCGGGGGCTTGCGCGACAGGCGGGTGAAGAGCGCGCGCTCGTCCATGCCCGTCACTTCCAGGTTGATGCCGGCGAAGGCGAAGCTGTCGCCGGGCCGCAGCTGGCTTGCGAACCATTCCTCGACCGTGCCGAGCTTCCGGCCGCGGCCCAGGCGCACCTCGACGGCGGGCGCCTCGACGATGACGCCGGCGTTCGCCCGATGGCGTGCGGCGAGCCGAGGGTGGGCGAGGCGCAGACGCCCGTCGCGCGTGGGCACGATGCGGCGGAAGCGCTCGTAGGCCCTGAGCGCATAGCCGCCCGTGGCGACCAGGTCGATCACGCGGTCGAAATCCCGCCGGTCGAGGCCAGCGTAAGGGCTTGCGGTGCGCACTTCGGCGAACAGCGCATCCGGGGCGACCGGCCCCGCCGCCGTGAGCCCCGTGACGTGCTGGGCCAGCACATCCAGCCCACCCGGGCGCAGCCGCAAGGGTTCGAGGTCGCGGTCCGCGACCGCCTCGACCGCCGCCAGCGCTTCGAGATACTCGAACCGGTTGCCGGGCACGATGATGGCCCTGGAGGGTTCTTCCAGCCGGTGGTTGGCCCGGCCCGTGCGCTGGATGAGGCGCGCCGCCCCCTTGGGCGCCCCCATCTGCACCACCAGGTCCACGTCCCCCCAGTCGATGCCGAGGTCCAGGCTGGAGGTGGCCACCACCGCGCGCAGCCGCCCCTGGGCCAAGGCGGCCTCGCAGCGGGTGCGGGCTTCCCGGGAAAGGCTGCCGTGGTGGATGCCGATAGGCAGCGCCCGGTCGTTGACGGCCCACAGGTCGCGGAACACGAGCTCGGCCACGGCGCGCGTGTTCACGAACACGACGGTCTGCCGATGGGCTTCGATGAGGCGCATCACTTCGGCGGCCGCGTGCCGGCCGTTGTGCCCGCTCCAGGGGATGCGCCCACCCGGCACCAGGATGTGGATGATGGGGGCGGGCCCCTCCTCCCCTTCGAGAATTCGGGCATCCCCGCCCACTGGGGCCAGCCAGCGGGCGAGGGCCAAGGGCTCGGCCACCGTGGCCGACAGGCCTACGCGCCGCAGCTTGGGGGCCAGCGCCTGGAGCCGGGCGAGCGCCAGGGCCACCAGGTCCCCGCGCTTGGTGGGGGCGAGCTCGTGGATTTCGTCCACCACGACCGTCTCGAGCCCCGCCACCAGGTGGCCCGTGTCCGGCCAGGTGAGCAACAGCGACAGGCTTTCGGGCGTGGTGACCAGGATGTCGGGCGGGTCGGCCCGCTGGCGCTGGCGTGCGGCCTGCGGCGTGTCGCCCGTGCGCGTCTCGACGCGAAGCGGCAGCCCCGCCTCGGTGACGGGGGTGAGCAGGTTCCGTGCGATGTCGTGGGCCAGGGCCTTGAGCGGCGAGACGTGGATCGCCTTGAGCCCCGGCCGGGGTTCTCCGCGTGCGGCCTCGGCGAGAACGGGCAGGAAGCCGGCCAGGGTCTTGCCGGCGCCGGTTGGGGCCACGAGCAGCACGTGCGCGCCCTCGCGGGCGGCAGCCAGCATCTCCCGCTGGTGGCGGCGCAGTCGCCAGCCGCGCCGCGCGAACCAGGCGGCCAGGGCGGGCGGCAGCCCAGGATCGTCGGCCGGTTGTCGTTGCCCGCGGCCCGCCCTAGGAGCCATGCGTCCGTTCACGGTCATCTCGACATGCCCGCCGTGCGCTTGCTGGCTCCGCCTCTCGTGGCTCTGGCCTTCGTTCTGGCGGGCCCGGCCCGGGCGGCCGAGGGGATGTGGTTGCCGAGCCAGGCCCCGCAGCTTGCCGCCGAACTCCGTCGGGCGGGCCTGCGCCTGCCGCCCGAACGGCTGGCCGACCTCGCGTCAGCCCCCTTGAGCGCCGTCGTGTCGCTCGGTGGCTGCTCGGGCAGCTTCGTGTCGCCGGAGGGGCTCGTCGCCACGAACCACCACTGCGTGCTGGGCTCCCTCCAGTTCAACGCGACCCCAGCGCGCAACCTGCTCCGCGACGGGTTCCTGGCCCGCACTCGGGCAGAGGAGCTGCCCGCCGCCCCAGGCACGCGAGTCTTCGTGCTCGAGGCGCTGGAGGACGTGACGGCCGGCATGACGGCCGGGATCACCCCACGGCTGGTAGGTGCCGAGCGCATCCAGCGGCTGGAGGCCAATCGCAAGGCGCTGGTGGCCGCTTGCGAGACCTCGCCCGGCGTTCGCTGCGAGGTGCGTCCCTATTTCGGCGGGCGCCAATACTGGCGGCAGCGCATGCTCGAAATCCTGGACGTGCGCCTGGTCTATGCGCCCGCCGACGGTATCGGCAACTTCGGGGGCGATGTCGACAACTGGCAGTGGCCCCGGCACACGGGCGACTTCGCCTTCTATCGTGCCTACGTCGGGCCCGACGGCCGGCCCGCCCCCTTCGCGGCCACGAACGTGCCCTACCGGCCGCGGGCCTTCCTCAAGGTCGCGCGCGGCGACCTTAAGGAGGGGGACTTCGTGGTCGTCGCGGGGTTTCCGGGTCTCACCGAGCGCTTGCGCACCGCGGCCGAGGCCGAGGGCTGGTTCGGGCGGATCCTGCCCCGCCAGCAGCGAATGCTGGCCGACTTCTCGGCCCTGATCGATCGGGAGGCGCGCACCGAGGCCGAGCGCATCGCCTATGCCGCCATCAAGGCCGGAGCGGACAACATCGCCAAGAAGATCGCGGGCCAGCTCGAGATGGCGCACCGACTGGACCTGGTCGCGCGCAAGCGGCAGGCCGAAGCGCGGCTAAAGGAATGGGCGGCCGGGTCCCGCCATCGTCGCCCGCACGCGATGGCCCTGGCGAACTTCGATGCCCTCACCCCCCAGGCGCTCGCCGCTGAGGAGGCGCGCCTCGTCCACCAGGTGCTCCAGCGCGCGCAGCTCCTCCAGGCCGCGCGCACGCTGTATCGCTGGGCCAACGAGCGCCTGCGGCCCGACGCCGACCGCGAGCCCGGCTTCCAGGACCGCGACCGACAGGCGATCGTCGACCGGCTAAGCCTCGTCGACCGGCGCTACGTGCCCCGAATCGACCGGGCGATCCTCGAACAGGCGCTGGCCGAAGTCGCGACCCTGCCCGAGGCGCAGCGGAACACCGCGCTCGAAGCCAAGATCGCCGAGATCGGCCTCGATCGGCTTTATGCCGAGACCCGCCTGGCCGACCGCGCCGAGCGGCTGGCGTGGCTCGACCGGCCGGTGGCGGACTTCATGGCCTCCGACGACCCCTTCATCCAGCTGGCGGTCGCGGCCCATGCGCAGGATCTGGCGCTCGAAGCCCGGCGCAAGGAGTTGGACGGCCGGATCGATGCCGCGCGCACGGCCCGCATGGAGGCGGTGATGGCGCACGCGGCCGCGGAAGGCCGAAGGCTCTATCCCGATGCCAACGGCTCGCTGCGCTTCACCTTCGGGCACGTGGCAGGCCGACCCGAGCGGCAGGACGGCGCTTGGGCCGCGTTCACCACCGGGCCCGAGATCCTGGCCAAGGACCGTGGCGCGGAACCCTTCGCGAGCCCTCCGGCCCTCTTGACGGCACTGCGGGCCGGCGACTGGGCCTGCTGCGCCTCGCCGACCTTGGGGACGCTGCCGGTCAACTTCCTGTCTTCAACCGACATCACGAACGGCAACTCCGGCTCGGCCGTGCTCGATGCGCACGGCGAGCTGGTGGGCCTGGCCTTCGACGGCACGATCGAGGGCATGCTGTCGGACTGGTGGTTCGACGAGGCCCTCACGCGGACCATCGCGGTCGACGCCCGCTACCTGCGCTTCGTGCTCGAGAAGGTGGAGGGGGCGCGCGAGCTGTTGGAGGAACTGGGGCTCGCTCAGCCCGCCCGCCGGGCGAGCGCCAGCTCGCGCAGCAGCGCCACGCCCACCACCGTCAAGGGCACGGCCAGGATCACGCCCAGCGGGCCCATGAGCAGGCCGAAGGCCACCAGCGAGAAGATGGTGAGCGCGGGCGGCAGGTCGGCCAGCCGGCTCTGAGCCATGGGGCTGACCAGGTTGCCCTGGATCTGCTGCACGCCCACGATGACGGCGATGGTAAGAAGGCCCGTGTCGATCCCGATCGATAAGCCGATGAGGATCGAGGGAATCGCCACCACGAAGGTGCCGAGGTAGGGCACGAACTCGCACAGGCCCGCCACCAGCCCGATGGCGGGTGCCCCCGGAATGCCGACGAGCGACAGTCCGAGGCCCGTGGCCGCGCCCACGAACGCCATGCCCACGAGCTGGGCCTTAAGCCAGGCGCGCAGCGCCTGCACCACGCGGCGGAAGGTGCGCGAGACCGCCAGACGGCGGGCGGGCGGCACCAGGGCGAGGATCGACCGACGGTAGAGTGCCGGTTGGGCCGCGATGTAGATGCCGCCCACCAGGATCACGGCCACGATCGACACCACCGAACCCACGTCGGCCAGCAGGCCCTGGGCGAAGGCCAGGATGCGCTGGCCGCTGGGCACGAGCGTCGGCACTTCGGCCAGCACCCGCCGGCCCGCCTCGCTTCCCATGAGGAAGCTTTCCGCGGTGCGCAGCGCCTCGGGCAGCGAGCGCCAGAGGATCTCGAACTGGGCGGCCATGGCCGTGCCGAACAGGACGAAGGCCGCGGCCACGAAGCCCACGGGCAGCACGACGGCCAGGGTGAAGGCGAGCCAGAAGGGCAGGCCCAGCCGCCGGCGGAGGATCCCCGCCAGCCGGTCGACCATCATGGCCACGATCCCGCAGGCGAACAGGATGAGGATGAGCTGGGCCAGCCGCCACACGAGGAGGCCGACCCCCACGGCGGCCATGAACAGGAGGCCGTCGCGGAACGCCCGCGTGGACCGTGCTGCGCGGTCGGTCGCGGGAAAGGCGGGCCGAAGCTCGTGCACCTCGGCCTTCATGCCCGCCTCGCAGCGTGAAGGAAAGCGGCGCGCGGGCCGGCCGAGTGACCCGCCCGCCGGTGCGCGGGCCGGCCGAGTGACCCGCCCGGCACGCGCGGGCGGGTCGCCAGGGCTCAAGCGGCGATGAGCGGCTTGCGCCGGCGGAGTGCGGTGCCGACGAGGCCGAAACCCGCGATCAGCATCGCCCAGGTGGCGGGCTCGGGGATCACCGACACCCGCACATTGTCGAGGAGCGGGCCGAAGAAGTCGCTGCTCGTCGTTCCGAACCGCACCGTGATCGACCCCGGCTCGAGCGGGCGGAAGGTCAGGTGCCAGGTGCCCCAGGGCATCGTCCCCGGAACGGCGCTGCCGTACCCTATGCCGATCACGTTATCGATGGGCGGCAGGGAGCCCGCGCCGCCGGGCGGGAGGAAGAACGAGATCACCCCCAGGTCGGTCGGGTCGGCAAAGGCGATTTGCATCTCGAAATCGTCATCGTCCGGGCTGCGCTGGCTGCCCGAAAGATCGAACTGGATGCGCACCGGTCTGCCGGCTGCGAAGGCGATCGGGATGGACGTGATCCCGCCCGGGCCCGGCGAGCCGTCGAGGTCGACGCAATTGCCCATGCAGGTGATGCCGAACCCGTTGGGCATGCCGACCAGATCCACCTGGCCATCGACCGTCCAGTCGGCGAAGCCCGTGTAGTTGAGCGTGTTGGGCGCACCCTCGGCCTCGAAGTCGTCGAAGAAGAGGGCGGCGGCCTGGGCGGGCAGGGCTAGCGACAGCGCCGCGAGGGGAACGAGAACCCGGTGCATGAGACCCTCCCGTAATGGCGGATGCTCCAAGGGAGGTAAGTTTCATGTCAACCGTCGCGCGCTTGGCTCGGGGCGGGGAATTCAAGAGGTTGGCAATCGACATACCGGTGCTGCGCGGCGCGAAATATAAGATTTCCCGACATGCCGGGGTTGCGGGCAACGAAGCGACGCCGGGCGGTCAGCCCTGGCGCCGAGCCCGCTCGGCCAGAAGGCGCAGGCGCAGCGCCTGCAAGCGGATGAAGCCCTCGGCGTCCTTCTGGTCGTAGGCACCGCGGTCGTCCTCGAAGGTCACGTGGCGCAGCGAATAGAGCGAGTGCGGGCTCTTCCGCCCCGTCACCTGCACGCTTCCCTTGTAGAGCTTCAGGCGCACGGTGCCGGTCACGAACCGCTGGGAATGATCGATGGCGGCCTGCAGCATCTCGCGCTCGGGCGCGAACCAGAAGCCGTTGTAGACGAGCTCCGCATAGCGGGGCATCAGCTCATCCTTCAGGTGCGCCGCGCCACGGTCGAGGGTGATGCTCTCGATCCCGCGGTGGGCCGCATGCCAGATGGTGCCGCCTGGGGTTTCATACAGCCCCCGGGACTTGAGCCCCACGAACCGGTTCTCGACAAGATCGAGCCGGCCGATGCCATGGGTGCGGCCAAGCTCGTTCAAGCGCGCGAGCAGGGCCGCGGGTGACAGGGCCTCGCCGTTCACCGCCACCGGATCGCCGCCTTCGAAATCGATGGTGACGATCTCCGGCCGGTCGGGTGCCGCTTCGGGATCGACGGTGCGCGAATAGACGTGGGCGGGCACCTCCTCCCACGGGTCTTCCAGCACCTTGCCCTCGGAGGAGGTGTGCAGCAGGTTGGCATCCGTCGAGAATGGCGCCTCGCCCCGCCGGTCGCGGGGAATGGGGATCTGGTGGGCTTCTGCGAACTGGACGAGGGCCTCGCGGCTCGACAGGTCCCACTCCCGCCAGGGGGCGATCACCCGGATGTCGGGGTCGAGCGCATAGGCCGAGAGTTCGAAGCGCACCTGGTCGTTGCCCTTACCGGTGGCGCCGTGGGCGATGGCGTCGGCGCCGACCGCGTGCGCGATCTCGACGAGCCGCTTGGCGATGAGCGGCCGGGCGATCGCCGTGCCCAACAGGTACTGGCCCTCGTAGAGCGCGTTGGCCCGCATCATCGGCATCACGAAGTCGCGCACAAACTCTTCGCGCAGGTCCTCGATGAAGATCTGCCGGACCCCCAGCAGCTGGGCCCTGGCGCGCGCGGGCTCGAGCTCTTCCCCCTGGCCCAGGTCGGCCGTGAAGGTCACCACCTCGCACCCGTAGGTCACCTGCAGCCATTTCAGGATGACCGACGTGTCGAGCCCGCCGGAGAAGGCCAGCACCACCTTGCGCACGCGGCCGCGTTCCATCGCTCGCTCCCTGGCTTGAGGGTCTTGCCGCCCGCCGGCTAGTGGGCCCGGACCCCGCGGGCAACGGCCGCCGCTTGTGCCGCGCCGGCGCGCCGGCGTAAGGGCCGGGGTCCGCGATGGATCCGCGCCCTCCCCGGCGCCCGCAGCGCAGCCTTCGCCGATCGGGCGACCGCCGCCGCTGGCTGGGGCATCTGTCGCTCCTGGGTCTAGCGGCCCTGCTGCTCGGCGCCCTCGTCCTGATGGTGGCGGTCTGGATCACCGCCGAACGCCTGCCCAGCTACCGCGAGCTCATGAAGAGCCCGCAGGGCCAGTCGGTGGTGATCCGCGCGGCCGACGGCACCGAGCTCGTGACGGTGGGCCCCAGCTTCGGCCGCTGGCTGGCCATGGCAGAAATCCCGCCGCACATGGTCGAGGCCATGCTGGCGGTCGAAGACCGCCGCTTCTTCTACCATCCGGGCATCGATCCCGTGGGCATCGCCCGAGCGCTCGTCGCCAACTTGCGCGCCGGGCGCACGGTGCAGGGCGGCTCCACCATCACCCAGCAGCTGGCGCGCAACCTGTTCCTGTCGAACGACCGCACGGTGGGGCGCAAGCTGCGGGAGGCGATCCTGGCGCTCGCCCTGGAGCGCACGTTCACCAAGGAAGCCATCCTCGAACTCTATCTCAATCGGGTCTATTTCGGCGGCGGGGCCTACGGCATCGATGCCGCGGCACGGAAGTTCTTCGGCCACCCGGCCGAGCAGCTGTCGTTGGCCGAAGCCGCCATCATCGCCGGGTTGGTCAAGGCCCCGTCGCGCTACGCCCCCACGGCCGACCCCGAGGAGGCCCGCGCTCGGGGCGCGGTGGTGGTGCGCACCATGCTCGAAGCCGGGCGGCTCACCCCGGCCCAGGCGAACGCCGCCGACGTGCGCCGGGTGCGCTTCGCCATCGACCGCAGCCAGGGCGACGTCCGCTATTTCACCGACTGGGTGCTGGCCCAGCTCGAGACGCTGACCGACGAAGCGGTCGAGCCCCTGGAGGTGACGACGACGCTGGTGCCCGCCCATCAGGCCGCCGCGGAAGCCGCCGTGCGCCAGGGCCTGCCCCCCGGCGTGCAGGGGGCGCTGGTGGCGATGCGCCCGACGGGCGAGGTGACGGCCATGGTGGGCGGGCGCGACTACGCCGCCTCCACCTACAACCGGGCGGTGGTCGCCCGCCGGCAGCCGGGATCGGCCTTCAAGCTGTTCGTTTATCTGGCCGCCTTGGAAGAGGGCCTGCGCCCCGACGACCGGGTGATGGATGCCCCCGTGCGCTTCGGCGGCTGGACCCCGCGCAACAGCGACGGACGGTTCCGCGGCCCCGTGACGCTCACGGACGCCTTCGCCCTTTCGATCAACACCGTGGCGGCGGAACTGGCCCAGCGCGTGGGCACGGGCACCGTGGCCGCCATGGCGCGCCGCCTGGGCATCTCCACGCCCATCGACCGGCGGCCGGCGATGGCGCTGGGCTCCTCGGAAGTGACGCTGCTCGAACTCACGGCCGCCTACGCCGTGCTGGCCAACGGGGGTGCGGAGGTCCGCCCCTTCGGCATCGCCCGAGTCACCACCGCCGACGGCCGCCTCCTCTACCGGCGCGAACCCGAACCCGCGCGCGTGCTGCTGGCCCCCCACGTAGTGGACCAGATGCACCGGCTGCTGAAGGCAGCGGTCGAGACGGGAACGGGCCGCGAGGCGCGCTTCGGCCGGCCCCTGTTCGGCAAGACCGGCACGACCAGCTCGAGCCGCGACGGCTGGTTCCTGGGCTTCACCCCTGAGCTGGTGGCCGGCGCCTGGGTGGGGCGCGACGACGCCCGCCCCGTAGCGGGCCTGGCCGGGGGGCGGACCCCCGCCCGCCTGTTCGCCCGGTTCATGAGCCGGGCGCTGGCCGGCCTGCCCGTGACCGATTTCGCAACCGACACGGCCCAGGTGCCGCCCGCCGAAGAACCCGACGCGGCCGCCTGGGGCCTGGCACCCGACGCCCCGTCCGAGGCCCCGCCGCCGCCGCCCGAGGCGCCGGAGCCTTTGTCGGAGGCCTGGCTGGACCGAGCGCTGGCACCGGCCGAACCGCCAGGCCCCTGACCCACCCCCGCGCGCCGAACGGTCGGACCGCGGCACACCACCCGACTTTCAAGACCCTTTCCCGCGCGCCTGCCCCGGTGGTGGCCGTGGCTTGCCATCCCGCCTTGAGCCTCCCCCTTTCCCGCGCGCCCGCCCCGATGGACGAGGATGATACATCCCACGGCCGCCCACCCCTGACGCGCTGCGGCCGAACCGCGGGCTCCCGCACGCCGCGGCCCGCCGGGCCCCTGAGGGATCAGCGTTCGGCGCCCAGCGCGAACAGCCAGGGGCCCTGCGCCTTGAGCCAGGCCTCGGCCGGTGCCAGGGGCGCGCCGAAGAGCGCTTCGGCCAGCTGCCGGAAGGCTGGGCCATGGTCGCGGTGCACGAGGTGCGCCACCTCATGGGCCACCACCGCCCGCCGCACCGCACGAGGCGCCAGCACGAGCCGCCACGAGAACATCAGCACCCCGGCCGCGGAGCAGCTGCCCCAGAGGCTCTCCGGATCGCCAATCCGCACGCGGGCCACCGCCCGTCCGGCCCGGGCGGCGAGCGCCCTGGCTTCGGGCTCCATCAGGCGGCGGGCCTCGGCGCGCAGGAACGCCTGAACCCAGTGCGCGACCTGAGCGGGAGGGCCGGCGGGCAGCCAAAGGCGGTCCCCCATCCGCACCGGCCGCCGGACGGGTCCTTCCGCCAGCACCAGCGGCTGGTCGTCGACCACGAGTTCGAGCCCCGCGCGGAAGGGCCGGGCGGGCGGGATGGCGCGCGCCACCTGGCAGGCCAGCCATTCCGTCCGGTCGCACAGGAACCGCCGGGCGGCTTCGGCCGGGGCGCGCCAGGGCACCACGAGAACCACGCACCGGCGCGCTGCGCAGACCTCGAGCCGCAGGCGCCGGGCACGGCGCGACCGCCGCACCGTGACGGGCACCGTGCGGCCGGCCAGCGTCAGCGTGGCCGCCTGGCCCTCCATGGCGTCAGGCTGGGTCGTTGGCGTGGGCGTTGCGGATGAAGCGGTCGAAATAGCGGCTGGTGATCTCTTCCACCGGCATCACCACGAACACGTCCACCGTGTTGAACTGGCGGTCGACGAACGCACCGTCGCCGACGTGGGCTCCCACCCGCAGGTAGCCCTTGATGAGGGCCGGCAGGCCGCGTGCGGCCGCTCGCTCGTCGTAGGAGCCGGGCGGCAGCCGGTCCATCGGAACGTAGTGCGGGGCAAGCGCCCGCGCGCGCAGCGGCTCGGGCGCAAGATGCCGATGATAGAGGTAGCTGAGCGCGGCGGCATGCGCGTCGGGGTCGGTTCCCGGAAGCGACGCACAGCCGAACAAGTACCCGATGTCGTGGGTCTTGAGGTAGCTCGCGATACCCCGCCACAGGAGCGAGATGGTGGTGGGATTGCGATACTCCGGGGCGACGCACGAGCGGCCGAGCTCGAGCAACTGGCCCCCCGTCTCGGCCGCCCGGAACAGCGGGGCGAGGTCGTATTCGCCCGCCGAGTAGAAGCCCCGGTGAAGCGAGGCCACCACCTGGCGCAGCAGGCGATAGGTACCCACCACGTGCGGGACCCCTTCGCTGCCGTGGTCGATCACCAGCAGGTGGTCGCAGATGGGGTCGTAGGCGTCGACGTCCCGGCCGGCGCGCCGCACCTCGGCCGAGGGGCGTGCGCCCATCTCTTCATAAAAGATCCGGTACCGCAGCGCTTGGGCGGCGGCGATCTCGGCTTCGGACGTCGCGATGCGCACCTCGAGCGCGCCCGCCCGGTGCAGGTGCGGGGAGGTGGCGAGATGCGCCGCGCAGACGGCCGTCGAACGCGTGGAAGCCATGGTTCCTCCTGAACCCACCTAGCCCACCGCCCTAGGCCCGTCGTGTGACAGTTTTCCGCGCTTTCCATGACAATCCGGCAACGCCGGGCCCTGCGCCTCCTTGCGCATGAGCCAGACAAACAGCCCCACGCCCGGCAGGGCGAGCGCCGTGGTGAGGAGGTAGAAGGCGGGAAAGCCCAGTGCTTCGATGAGCGCCCCGGCCGTGGTGCCCGACACGATCCGGCCCAGCACCGACGCCAGCGCCGACAGAAGCGCGTATTGCGTGGCGGTGAAGCGAAGGTTGCACAGCCACGACAGATAGGCGACGATCGCCACGCCGCCGATGCCGCTTGCAAAATTCTCGAATCCCACCGCCGCGGCCAGGGCCAGGTTGGAATGCCCCATCAAGGCCAGGCCCGCGAACGACAGGTTCGAGACCGCCATGAGCACGAGCGCCACGAGCACGCTCGGCATCATGCCCAGCCGGCCGTAGAGAACGCCGCCTGCGAAGATCCCCGCAAGCGTCGCCAGAAGCCCAAGCCCCACGTCGAAGGCGGCCACCTCGTCCTTGGTGAAGCCCAGGTCGGAAAGCAGCAGGCGCAGCGACAGGTTGGCCAGCGTGTCGCCCAGCTTATGCACCAGGATGAACAGCAGCACGACCGCGCCGGCCGGGCGGGCGAGGAAGTCGGCCACCGGGGCGATGAAGGCCTCGCGCACGTGCGCCCAGACCGAGGTCCGCCGGGATGGCGGCGGCGGGTCGGGCCGGGCGGGTTCCCCCAGCCAGGCCGCGGCCACCAGCGCCGGCAGGGCGAACACGGTGGCCGCGGCGTAGGCGGCCGGCCAGCCCAGACGCTCGGCCACCACGAGCGCCAGCGCCCCCGCCCCGGCCGCGCCCAGCCGCCAGCCATACTGGCTCATGCCCGAGCCGGCGCCCAGCTGCCCGGCCGACAGATGCTCGATCCGGAAGGCGTCGATCACCACATCGAGGCTCGCGCCCAGGAAGCCGACGAGCAGGGTGGCGGCCACCACGCGCGACAGGTCGGCCTGGGGATCGACCGCCCCCAGCCAGGCCACCGCCGCCATGACGGCCGTCACCAGCACCACGAGCCAAGCGCGCCGAGGGCCGATGGCGGAGGCGAGCAAGGGAATGCGCACCCGATCGATCGCGGGCGCCCACAGGAACTTGAGGTTGTAGAGCAGGAAGGCGAGCGCGAAGGCGGTTACGGTCCGCTTCTCGACGCCCGCTTCGGCCAGTCGGGTGGTCAGCGTCGCCCCGATCATCGCGAAAGGAAAGCCCGACGCGAGCCCCAAGAGGCCCGCGCCCAGGGGCCCCCGTTCGAGGAAGGGCCGGATCGCGCTCCGCCCGCCCGCTGCCGCCCGCATCCGCAGTGCCTTAGGGTTCCTTGGCGAAAAGGGAAGCTTGGCAAGCGGCACTTCTCGGTACGAGAAGCGCCCCATGAACGCGCCGGCCGCGCCGCTGCCCACGCCCGGCCAGATCGCCTTGGCCGAGCGCTGCCGCGACCCCGCACGGCCCGCACCCTCGTGGGAGGTGCACCGGCTGGACGCCGTGCGTTACCTGAGCCCCGACCGGTTCGCGCGCGAGCGGAATCGCCTGTTCCACCGGATGCCGCTGTGTCTGGGGCCTTCGGCCATGCTGCCCGAGCCTGGGTCAGTGCTGACACACGACGGCTTCGGCACGCCGTTGCTGCTGGCCCGCGATCGGCAGGGGCGGTTGCGCATTTTCGTGAACGCTTGCCGGCATCGGGGCACGCGCCTTCTGGATGCGCCCCAGCCCGTGCGACTGCCCGCGATCGTCTGTCCCTACCATGCCTGGGCCTATGGGCTCGACGGGGCGCTCAAGACTGTCCCCCGGGCCGAGACCTTCCCCGCCCTTGATCCGGCCACGCTGGGGCTCGTGCCGGTGCCGCACGTCGAGGCGGGGGGGCTCGTGTGGGCCGCCCCGTTCGCCCCGGCCGATTTCACGCTCGTCGCAGGGCCGCTGGCGCAGGACTTCGACGCCCTTGGGCTTCCCACCCTTCACCTCTGGGCACGGCGCACCCACGAAGTGCGCGCCAACTGGAAGCTGGTGATGGACGCCTTCCTCGAAAGCTATCACGTCCAGCGGCTGCATGCGGGCTCGATCGCCCGATTCTTCGAGGACGGGGTGACCGCCGGTGATCTCATCGGTCCCCATGGCCGTTCGGCCGTCGTGCGGGTGGGCGGCCTCGACGGGGTGGACCTGACGGATTGGAGCGCCCTGCGGCGGGTCGTGACCTTCGCCTACCAGCTGCTGCCGGCCACGGTGCTGGTGGCGAGCCCCGACTACGTGAACCTCATGACCATCATGCCCCAGGCCGTCGACCGGACCTGGGTTGAGGACTTCATGCTGATCCCGGCCCCGCCCGCCACGCCCGAGGAGGAGGCGCACTGGGCCAAGAGCTGGGCCCTGCTCGACGGTCGCGTGTTCGCCGAGGAGGACTTCCGGGCGGCCGAGGCCGTGCATCGCGGGCTGGCATCGGGCGCGGTGCCCGAGGTCGTGCTGGGCGGCCTCGAAGGCGGCATCGCCCGCTTCCACGCCACGCTCGACACCCTGATCGACGCCTGACCGGCCGTTCAGGCCGCCAGGCGCCGCAGCACGAAGGGCAGGATGCCGCCGTGGCGGAAATAGTCGAGCTCGTTGCCGGTATCGATCCGGCAGCGGGCCACGAACTGGCCCGTCGTGCCGTCCTCGCGGGTGAAGCGCACCACCACGTCCTGCCGCGGTTCGAGCGCGGCCAGGCCCTCGATCGTGAACCGCTCCCGGCCCGTCAGACCGAGCTCCGCCACCCCTTCACCCGCCTGGAACTCGAGCGGCAGCACGCCCATGCCCACCAGGTTCGACCGGTGGATGCGCTCGAAGCTCTCTGCGATCACCGCCCGCACGCCCAAGAGGCGCGTGCCCTTGGCCGCCCAGTCGCGGCTCGAGCCGGTGCCATATTCGCGCCCGGCCAGGATGACGAGCGGCACGCCCTCGTCGCGATACCGCATGGCCGCATCGTAGATGCTCATCACCTCGCCCGAGGGCAGGTGCGTGGTCACACCACCCTCGGTACCGGGGGCCAGCCGGTTGCGGATGCGGATGTTGGCGAAAGTGCCCCGCATCATCACTTCGTGGTTGCCACGGCGCGAGCCGTAGCTGTTGAACTCGGCCTTGGGCACCTGCCGTTCCAGCAGCCAGCGCCCGGCGGGCGAATCCGCCTTGATGGACCCGGCGGGCGAGATGTGGTCGGTGGTGATGGAATCGCCCAGCACGGCCAGCGCGCAGGCCTCGACCACGTCGGCCACCGGCGGCGGCGTGAGCGTCAAGCCTTCGAAATAGGGCGGCTTCCGCACGTAGGTCGAGCCCGGATCCCACGCATAGGTTTCCCCGCCGGTCACGGGGATGGCCCGCCAGTGGGCGTCGCCCGCGAAGACTTCGGCATAGCGCGTGCGGAACATGTCGGGCGAAATGGCCGATTCCACGATGCCGCGGACCTCGGCGGTCGAGGGCCAGACGTCCTTGAGATACACATCCGCTCCGTCCGCCCCCCGGCCGAGCGGCGTGTCGACCATGTCGGTTCGCACGTCGCCCTTGAGCGCGTAGGCCACCACGAGCGGGGGCGAGGCGAGGAAATTGGCCTTCACGTCCGGGCTGACGCGGCCCTCGAAGTTGCGGTTGCCCGACAGGACCGAGACGGCCACCAGGTCGTGACGCTGGATGGCCTCCGACACGGGTGTCGGCAGGGGCCCCGAGTTGCCGATGCACGTGGTGCAGCCATAGCCCACCAGGTGGAAGCCAAGGGCCTCTAGGTCGGCCATCAATCCGGCCTTCTCAAGATAGTCCGACACCACCTGGCTTCCGGGTGCGAAGCTGGTCTTGACCCAAGGCCGGGGCTTCAAGCCGCGGGCCCGGGCCTTGCGGGCCACCAGGCCCGCCGCCACCAGCACGTCCGGGTTCGAGGTGTTGGTGCACGAGGTGATGGCCGCGATCACCACGTCGCCATGGCCCAGGTCGAAGTTGGTGCCGGGAACGGCCACCCGCCGGGATTCCTCGCCCGCCTTCCCGTAGGTGCCCGCAAGCTCGGCCCGGAAGCGATCGTCGACCTCGCTCAGCGCCACCCGGTCCTGCGGGCGGCGCGGCCCCGCCAGCGAAGGTTCCACCTCCCCCAGGTCCAGCACCAGCGTGTCGGTGAAGAGGGGGTCGGGGGTGTCGGCATCCCGCCATAGCCCCTGGGCCTTGGCATAGGCCTCGACGAGCGCGACGCGATGCGGATCGCGTCCGGTCAGGCGTAGGTAGTCGAGCGTCACCTCGTCGACGGGGAAGAAGCCGCACGTGGCCCCGTATTCGGGGGCCATGTTGGCGATGGTCGCGCGGTCGGCCAGGCTGAGCGCCGCCAGACCGGGGCCCGTGAACTCCACGAACCGGCCCACCACCCCCTTCTTGCGCAGCATCTCGGTCGCCGTCAGCACGAGGTCGGTGGCCGTCACCCCCTCGCGCAGGCGGCCTTCCAGGCGGAAGCCCACCACTTCGGGCAGCAGCATCGAGACCGGCTGGCCCAGCATCGCCGCCTCGGCCTCGATGCCTCCCACCCCCCATCCCAGCACGCCAAGACCATTGATCATGGTGGTGTGGCTGTCGGTCCCGACCAGCGTGTCGGGATAGGCCACCACCTCTCCCGGCGCCTCTTCGCCCGTCCAGACCACCTGGGCCAGATACTCCAGGTTCACCTGGTGGCAGATGCCCGTGCCCGGCGGCACCACGCGGAAGTTGCGAAACGCCGACTGGCCCCAGCGCAGGAAGGCATAGCGCTCGGCGTTGCGGGCATATTCCAGCCGCACGTTCTCTGCGAAGGCCGACGGCGTGCCGAACGCGTCCACCATCACGGAATGGTCGATCACGAGATCCACGGGGACGAGCGGGTTGACCCGCTGCGGATCGCCCCCGAGCGCCTGCAGCGCGTCGCGCATGGCGGCCAGGTCCACCACCGCCGGGACGCCCGTGAAGTCCTGCATCAGCACGCGCGCCGGCCGGAACTGGATCTCGCGCTCGGACGTCCGCGTCTCGAGCCACGCCCCCACCGCGCGCAGGTCATCCACCGTCACGGTGGTTCCGTCCTCGCCGCGCAGCAGGTTCTCGAGCAGCACCTTCATCGAGAAGGGCAGACGCGACAGGTCGCCCAGGGCGGCCGACGCGCGCTCGAGACTGTAGATCATATAGGGCCGGCCCTCGACCGTGAGGGTCGAGCGGACCTGAAGCGTGTCGCGTCCGGGCATCCTCGGGCCTCGTCCTTGGGGATCTCGGGCCCTGCGCCTTAGGCCCTCGCGCCGCCGCGCATCAACCCGCCTAAACCGAGGCGTGCCATGCGCCGTCAACGGGTCGGGGGGCAGGAGCAGGGTCGATGCACGAGGCGTGGCGGGTGGCGAAGGACGGGCCGGCGCCGGCTGCGGACGCCTCGGGTCTGGGTCATCCCGACCTCGCCGTCTACGATACGGCCCGCCACCTGTTCGTGGCGACGGGTCTGCGGCCCGAGCCCGCCGCCTACGAGGTCTTCTGGCTGCACCTGACGGGCGCCGATCCGGCGCTCAGCCGGGCGATCGGACAGGCGATGGCCGACGGCGGCCTCCGCTTCGAGCGCCTGCTCGAGCTGCGGCGCACCCATCTGGGCGACATCACCGCCTCCGAGCTCCTGTCCATCATGACCTCGGCGCGCACCGCCTCGGGCCGGCTGGCTGACTCGGTCGACGTCGCGCGCGCCGAGATCGAGGCGCATGACCGCTTGCTGATGGAGGAAGACCGCCGGCTGGGGAGCGCGGCCCTCTCCGCGGCCGCCGTGGCCGCCACGATCGACCGCCTGCGCCGGGCCAACGCCCGCATGCTGGCCGCCAACCGCCGCCTCGAGGCCGACATCGCGCGAGTCCGGCTGGAAACCGCCACCCTCCTCGAACGGCTGGAAAGCGCGGAACGCGCCGCCCGCACCGACCCGCTCACCGGCCTCCTCAACCGGCGGGGCCTGCTCGACTCCCTGCGCCAGGCCATCGACGATGCGCGGCGCACGGCCGGTCCCCTCTCGGTGGCGCTCGTCGACCTCGACCGGTTTCGGACCTTCAACGAACGCTGGGGGCACGACATCGGCGATGAAGTGTTGCGCTACGTGGGCGGATTCTTCACCCAGTGCCTGAAGAGCCGGCCGGGCGCCCGCGCCGGCCGGGTGGGCGGGGAGGAGTTCGTGCTCGTCCTGCCCGGCCTGTCGGTCTCGGCGGCCACGGCCGGAGTGGAGGCCATCCGGGCCGCCCTCGCCCGCCAGGTGGTCCGCCGCGCGACCGACGGCGAACGGCTGGGCCGCATCGCCTTCTCGGCCGGGGTGGCGGGCCTGCGGGACGGTGACGACGAGGACCGTCTGCTCGACCGCGCCGAGGCCGCCCTCGATTCCGCCAAACGCGGCGGCCGCGACCGCGTGGTGCCCGAACGGCCCGCGGGCTCGCTCGCCGCCTGAAGCCACGGCTGCCCCACGCCTTTGCGGCCTGGCGGTTAGCCCCAGGGCGGTGGCGCGGAGTCCGCGGCCGCGGGAACCCAATCCACGGCCGCGAGCACGCGAAACCGCAAGGCGCGGTTCGGGCCCCGAGCCGGGAGCCCGTCGACGCGATGGGCCAGGGCGTCCGGCCCATCGAGGGCGGGGCGGCCGGTCCGGCGCCGGTCGGTCCTGCGAGCGAGCATGACGTCCCGCCCCCCAGAGCCACGGCCGCCGCAAGGGGCGCGCCGGCCGCCACCGCGCATGCCGGGTCCGGCCGCGCCGCAGCCCCGTGGCCGCCGCTTCGCATCACGCCTCGGCGAAGGCCCGCGCCATCAATCCATCCACATGCTGCAGGTGGGGCGCCAGGTCGAACAGCCGGGCCAGCTCGGCCTCGGGCAGTCGGGCGGTCACCTCGGGATCGGCCGCCATCAGCTCCTTCAGGTGCCGTCGGCCTTCGGCCGCCCACACCGCCATCGCATGCCGCTGGACGAGCGCATAGGCCGCCTCGCGGCTCATCCCCGCGCGCGTCAGGGCCAGAAGCACCCGCTGCGAATGCACGAGGCCCCCCAGGCGCTCGAGGTTGGCCGCCATCCGGTGGGGATGCACCACCAGCCCCTCGACCACGGCCTTCAGGCGCACCAGCGCGAAATCGAGGTGCACCGTGGCATCCGGGGCGATCCCGCGCTCGACGGAAGAATGGGAAATGTCGCGCTCGTGCCACAGGGCCACGTTCTCGAGCGCCGGCACGACGGCCGATCGCACCAGCCGGGCCAGGCCCGTCAGGTTCTCCGCCAGCACCGGGTTGCGCTTGTGCGGCATGGCCGACGAGCCCTTCTGGCCGTGCGCGAACGGCTCCTCGACCTCCAGCACTTCGGTGCGCTGCAGGTGGCGGATCTCGGTCGCCAGCCGCTCGACCGAGGCGGCGACGACGGCGAGCGTTGCGAAGAACATCGCGTGCCGGTCGCGCGGGACGACTTGGGTCGCGATGGGTTCGGGCCTGAGCCCCAGCGCGGCGGCCACGCGCGCTTCCACTTCGGGCGGCAGGTGGGCGAAGGTGCCCACCGCGCCCGACAGTTTGCAGGTGGCCACTTCGGCCCGCGCGGCCATCAGCCGCCGCCGCGCGCGGGCGAATTCGGCGAAGTGGCCGGCCAGCTTGAGGCCAAAGGTGATGGGCTCGGCGTGGACGCCGTGGCTGCGCCCCACCATGGGGGTCAGGCGGTGCTCCTCGGCGCGACGGCGCAGCGCGCCGAGCAACCCGTCGAGGTCCTCGAGGAGCAGGTCGGCGGCGCGCGTGAGCTGGACGGCGAACGCGGTGTCGAGCACGTCCGACGACGTGAGGCCCTGGTGCAGGAAGCGCGCCTCGGGCCCGGCCTGGCGTTCGACCCAGGTGAGGAACGCGATCACGTCGTGTCGGACCTCGGCCTCGATGGCGTCGATCGCCGCGACGTCGATGGCGGGTCCGCCCTGCCACCAACGCCGCAGGGCCTCGGCCGCCGAGGCGGGCACGAGCCCCACTTCCGCCATCGCCTCGAGCGCCAGAAGTTCGATCTCCAGCCACAGGCGATAGCGCGTCTCGGCCGACCAGATCTCGGCCATGGGCGGGCGAGCGTAGCGGGGGATCATGACCCCCGCGCTAGGGCCTGCCGCCCGGGGGGAAAAGCCTCAGGCGAGCTCGAGCCGAAGGGTGCCGGGCCGCACGGTGGCGCGCTGCACCATCGCCAGCCGGGGGCTGCGCACGCCGGTCGGCCCCGTGAAGCGGTATTCGGCCACGGCGGCCTCGGGCGTGAAGGTCACGTGGACATAGCCGCGCCGCGAAGTCTCGCACCACTTGAGCTGGGGATTGGCCGCCACCAGGGCCCGGGCCACGTCGGGCGGGGGCAGCGGCAGCTCGCTTTCGAAGCCGGGGGACGAGACGGAGGGGCCGCCGAACTCGACTCCGGCGGGCCGGCCGTCGTTCGCGAGCTCGAAGGCCCAGGCGTTGTGCGAATCGCCCGAGAGCACCACCAGGTTGGCTCCCGCGCGTTGCGCCATCGAAAGCAGCCGGGCGCGCGCGGCCGGATAGCCGTCCCAGGCATCCATGTTGAGCGGCAGGCCCACGGCGGCGGCGGCCGCGGCCAGCTTGAGGAAGCCCTGCAGCTCGGGCCGCACGCCCTGAAGGGGCAGGGCCGATGGCTCGCTGGGGGCCTTGAGCTGACCCATCAGCACCTGCTGGGCCAGAACCTGCCAGCGCACGCCCTCTGCCCGGCCCTGATCCAGCGCCTGGAACAGCCACTTCTCCTGGGCCAGGCCGAGGAGCTGGCGGCTGCCCCGCATCCATTCCTCGTCGCGGAATCGCAGCAACGCCTGGCGCAGCTCGCCACCTGCGCTCTGCACGAAGGACGCCAGGTCGAGCTGCCGGTCGCGCCCCTCGACCCGGGTGTCGAGACGGTGCAGGGCGAGAAGCCGCCCCACCCGATAGCGCGCATAAGGCGCATCCGACACCGGCATCCATTCGCGGTGCACGCGCCGGGCCACCGCCAGGCGCTCGGCCCAGGGCCCTTCGCGGTCGGGTTGGTGATTCTCGGCCCCGCCCGTCCAGGCGTCGTTGGCGCTTTCGTGGTCGTCCCACGCCAGGATCGCGGGGAAGCGGGCGTGCAGCGCCTGCAGGTCGGGATCCAGGCGATAGCTCGCATAGCGCGCCCGGTAGTCGGCCAGGCGCACGAGCTCGCCCTCAGGCTCGATCACGCGGCCCGGTACCGCCTCGGCGGGGGGAGGATAGCGGCCCCGCTCGTACTCGTAGAGATAATCGCCCACGTGGACGAACAGGTCGACGTCGTCGGCCGCGACCGTGGCGCCGTAGGCGTTGAACCAGCCGTAAGGAAGGTTCGAGCACGAAAAGAGGGCCAGGCGGAACTGCCGCACGTCGTCCTCGGGCAGCGTGCGCGTGCGCCCCAGGATCGACCGCTGCCGGTCGGGCCCAGTGAACCGGTAGTAATAGGTGGTTCCCGGAGACAGCCCACCGACCGTGACCTTGGCGCACCAGTCCGTCTCGGGCGCGGCCAAGGCCTCGGCGCGTGCTACGGCGCGGGTCATCCGCGGAGAGGTGAAGAGCTCCAGGCGCAAGGGCACCGGCCGGTCGCCGGCGCCGACGAAGCGTGTCCAGAACAGCATCTGCCGGGCGCCCGGCTCGCCCGAGGCCACGCCATGGGTGAAGCCCGTGGCCGGCTGGGCGAGGAGGCGGGGCGGGGCCAGTAGGCCGGCCGCCCCCAGGGCGAGCGCGCGCCGGCGCGACAGCAGGAACGGATCGACCATGGCGCTCCTGTGGCGGCGAAGGGTTGCAGCTTCGCGACAGTCGCCTATGGATTCCTCATGCCGCGCATGCGCCACAAGGCCCACCTGCCTTGGAAAATCTGCGCCCATTGCGGCCGCCCCTTCACCTGGCGCCGAAAATGGGCGCGCGACTGGGAGCGCGTGCGCTATTGTTCCAACGCCTGCCGGCACGGGGTGCCGGCGCTCGCCGCCACGCGGAAGGAGGAAGGCCCATGGCCACGCAGCTGAAGCCACTCGAGGTGCGCGCGCTCGTGAGCGAGGAGGAATGGCAGCTGCGGGTGGAGCTGGCCTGCGCCTACCGCCTCGTCGCCCATTTCGGGTGGGACGATCTGATCTTCACCCATCTCTCGGTGCGGATACCCGGCCCCGAGCACCATTTCCTCATCAACCCCTACAACCTGATGTTCGACGAGATCACGGCGTCCAGCCTCGTGAAGATCGACGTGAACGGCCATCCCGTGATGGACACGCCCTACCTCACGAACCCGGCGGGCTTCACCATCCATTCGGCCATCCACATGGCGCGCGAGGACGCGAGGGCCGTCATCCACCTGCACACGCCCCATGGGCAGGCGGTCTCGGCCATGGCCGAAGGGCTGATGCCGCTCACCCAGACGGCGATGCTGATCCGCGACGAGGTGGCCTACCACGACTATGAGGGCGTGGCCGTGGACCTTGACGAGCGGGAGCGGCTGGTGGCCGACCTCGGCGACAAGTGCGCCATGATCCTGCGCAACCATGGCACGCTGACCGTGGGCGAGACGGTGGGCGAGGCCTTCATCCGCATGTACTTCCTGGAACGCGCGTGCGAGGCGCAGTGCCTTGCGCTGGCCGCCGGGCGCGACGGCCTTCATGCCCCACCCCAGGGCACGCCCGAGAAGACGGCCGCACAGGGCCGCGAAGGGCTGAAGCTGGTGGGGCGGATGCTGGCCTGGCCCGCCCTCGTGCGCCGGATGGACCGGCTGGACCCCAGCTTCCGCAGCTGACGGGGGGCCCACGGGGCCGAAGGTCGCCGCCCGGGCTCTGGTGGTGGCGGGTGCCGGCTTGGTGCGTCGAAACCGGGCGGTCACCGCTTGACTGGCGGCACAGCTTCGTCTCGGTCAACGGTCGGCACCCATCGCGCCCGTCGCCCCGCGCGGCGGCCCTCAACCGGTGCGGAACGCGTTGGTGATGGGATAGCGCCGGTCGCGCCCGAAGTTTCGCGGCCCGATCTTGACCCCGGGTGGGGCCTGCCGGCGCTTGTATTCGGCCACGTACAACAGGCGCTCGATGCGGCCCACGGTCACGGGGTCGGCCCCGCGGGCCACGAGCTCGGCGGCCGAGCGCTCTTCCTCCACCAGGCCATGCAGGATGGGATCGAGCACCGCGTAGGGGGGAAGGGAATCCTCGTCTCGCTGGTTCTCGCGCAGTTCGGCCGTGGGCGGCTTCACGATCACCCGCTCCGGCATCACGGGGCCCTGCGGTCCCCGCGCCAGGCGCGGGCGACGACCGTTCCGGAACCGGGCCAGGCGCACCACGGTCGTCTTGTAGGCGTCTTTCAGAACGTTGTAGCCACCCGCCATGTCGCCGTAGATCGTGGCGTAGCCGACCGACAGCTCGCTCTTGTTCCCCGTGGTCAAGAGCATGTGGCCAAACTTGTTCGACACTGCCATCAGCACCGCCATCCTGAGGCGCGACTGGAGGTTCTCCTCGGTCGCATCGCGCGGGGCATTGCCGAACAGCGGGGCCAGCATGCCCTCGAAGGCGCGGACCGCCGGTTCGATCCCCACCTCGTCCAGACGGCAGCCCAAGAGGCGGGCGGTTGCCCGGGCGTCTTCGAGGCTTTCGGCGCTCGTGAACCGGCTGGGCAGCATCAGGCACCACACCCGCTCCGCCCCCAACGCGTCGACCGCGACGGCGGCCGACACCGCGCTGTCGATCCCGCCGGAAAGCCCCAGCACCACGCCCGGAAACCCATTGCGCTCGACATAGTCGCGCAGTGCCACGATCATAGCGTGCCAGACCTCCTCGGCCTCGTCCTCGGCGGGGGCCATGGGGCCGGGGGCGATGCGGCCGTCCCCGAACTCGAGCGTCACGACCGTCTCGTCCCAGGCGGGCAGGCGTGCGGCCAGGTCGCCGTCGGGGTTCACCGCGAAGCTCGCACCGTCGAACACCAGCTCGTCCTGTCCGCCCGTGCGGTTCAGGTAGACGAGGGGCAGGCCCGTTTCGGCCACCCGGGCGCGGGCGAGCTCCAGCCGGCGGCCAGCCTTCCCGATCTCGAACGGGCTGCCGTTGGGCACCACCAGCGCCTTGGCCCCCCGCATGGCCAGATGCCGGGCCACGGGTGCGGTCCACATGTCCTCGCAGATGGGCACGCCCAGGGGCACGCCCCGGATGTCGACCGGCTCGGGCAAGGGGCCGGGCGTGAACACGCGCTTTTCGTCGAACACGCCGTAGTTGGGCAGGTCGTGCTTGAAGCGAACCGCCTGCAGGCCTCCGCCATCGAGGAGGGCCATGGCGTTGTGGAGGGCGCCGTCCGCCCAGGGCAAGCCCACCAGCAGGGCCGGGCCGCCGTCGGCCGTGGCGGCGGCCAGCCGCCCCAGTTCGCGGCGCGCCGCGGCCACGAAGGCGGGCTTCAGCACCAGATCCTCGGGCGGATACCCGACGAGCGACAGCTCAGGGGTGACGAGCAGGTCGGCCGCCGCGCGCGCCGCCTCGGCCCGGGCGGCCAGGATCGCCGCAGCGTTGCCGGCCAGGTCCCCCATGGCGGGGTTCGACTGGAAGAGGGCCAGCCTCATGCCGCAGGGCCTTAGGCGCCCCGCCTTCCCAAAACGAGGGGCTTCCGCGCTCCAGGGGGCAGCGCCCAAGGGCGGTCTGGGCGAGGATGGCGGAGGAGGGCCCATGGGCGAAGCCTACATCGTCAAGGCACGGCGCACGGCGGGCGGGCGGAAGGGCGGACGGTTGCGGGCCTGGCACCCCGCGGACCTCGCCGCCCGCGTGCTCGACGACCTGGTCGAGGGCTTCGACCCGGCCATCGTCGAAGACGTCGTCATGGGGTGCGTGAGCCAGTTCGCCGAACAGTCGACGAACGTGGCCCGCAACGCCGTCTTGTCGTCGTCGTTGCCCCAGTCGGTCCCCGGCACCACGGTCGACCGGCAGTGCGGCAGCTCGCAGCAGGCGCTCCATTTCGCGGCAGCGACCGTCATGGCGGGTGCGATGGACGTGGTCATCGCAGCCGGTGTCGAGAGCATGACGCGCGTGCCCATGGGCCTTCCCTACAAATTGGCCCGCGACGCTGGGGTGGGCACCTACAAGAGCCCCGGCATGGAGCGCCGCTATCCGGGCATCGTCTTCAGCCAGTTCACGGGCGCCGAGATGATGGCCGTGAAGTACGACCTGTCGAAGGATGCGCTCGACGAATTCGGCTATCAGAGCCAGGTGAAGGCGGCCGCCGCCGCCCGGGCCGGCGCGTTCGATGCCGAGATCCTGCCTGTCGAAGGGCTCGACGCCGAGGGCAACGCGGTCGAGCACCGGGTGGACGAAGGCATCCGGTTCGATGCCAGCCTGGCGGCGACGAAGGCCGTGAAGCTGCTCTCGCCCGACGGCCGGCTGACCGCGGCCACCTCCTCCCAGATCTGCGACGGGGCCTCTGGCGTCCTGGTGGCCAACGAGCGGGGGCTGAAGCGTCTGGGGGCCGAGCCCATCGCCCGCATCCACCACATGACGGTGGTGGGGGAGGATCCCGTAATCATGCTGGAAGCGCCCATCAACGCCACGCGCTTGGCCTTGAAGCGCGCGGGGATGCGCATCGACGACATCGACCTGTTCGAAGTGAACGAGGCCTTCGCGAGCGTGCCGCTCGCGTGGCTTAAGGAAACCGGCGCGGATCCGGCGCGCCTCAACGTCAACGGCGGGGCCATCGCGCTTGGCCATCCGTTGGGGGCGTCGGGGACCAAACTGATGGCGACCCTCGTCCATGCGCTGCGGGCGCGGGGGCTGCGCTGGGGCCTGCAGACGATGTGCGAGGGTGGGGGCCTGGCCAACGTCACGATCGTGGAGGCGTTGTGATGCCCGAGTTCCAGGAGATCCGCCTCGAGGTGGAGGACGGGATCGCGACCCTCACGCTCAACCGGCCCGACAAGCTCAACGCCTTCACCGGGCGGATGATGCACGAGCTGATCGCCGCCTTCGACGAGACGGACGCGCGCGACGACGTGCGGGTGGTCATCGTCACGGGAGCGGGCCGCGCCTTCTGCGCGGGCGCGGACCTGTCGGCCGGGGCCCAGACCTTCGACTATGCCGCTCGCGCGGACGATCCCGCCTCGCCGCGGGCCGGCCACGACAGCCCGGTGCGCGCCGACGGCACGGTGGACTATGCCCACGAGGCGGTGCGCGACGGGGGCGGACGCGTCACGTTGCGGATCTTCGAGAGCCTGAAGCCCGTGATTGCGGCGGTCAACGGCCCGGCCGTGGGTGTCGGGGTCACCATGCAGCTTCCCATGGACATCCGCCTCGCCTCCTCGGACGCGCGCTTCGGCTTCGTCTTCGCCCGCCGCGGCATCGTGCCCGAGGCCGCTTCCAGCTGGTTCCTGCCGCGGATCGTCGGCATCGCCCAGGCCATGGAATGGTGCGCCACCGGCCGGGTGTTCGACGCTGAGGAGGCGCTTGCCGGCCGGCTCGTCTCCCGCGTGTTGCCGCCTGCCGAGCTGATGCCGGCCGCCCGCGCCCTCGCTCGCGAGATCGCGGACAACACGGCGCCGGTCTCGGTGGCGCTCACCCGCCAGATGCTCTGGCGCATGCTGGGGGCCGACCACCCGATGGAAGCCCACCGGATCGACAGCCGGGCCATCTGGGCCCGGGGCCGCACCGCCGACGCGCGCGAAGGCGTCATGAGCTTCCTCGAGAAGCGCCCGCCCGCGTTCCCCTGCCGGGTCTCGACCGACATGCCCGACTTCTTCCCCTGGTGGGAACCGCGGACCTATGCCTGAGGCGGCCCCGACGGAGGACGCGCAAGCCCCCTCGCCGACCCTCACCGACGAGCCCGCGCCCCGGTCGGCCGAGCCACAGGATCCTCATCTGCTGGCCCCCCTCGCCGGCCTCGAAGGGGCCGAGCCGCCCGCCCCGGAGTGGTTCCGGAAGGCCGTCGCCGCGCCCCACGAACGGGCGTTCGTGACAGTCGAGGGGGCGGCCATCGAATGGCTCGCCTGGGGGCGACCGGGTGACCCGGGCCTGTTGCTGCTCCACGGCAATGGCGCCAACGCCGACTGGTGGCGGTTCACGGCCCCGCTGCTCGCCGATGGCGGCTTGCGCGTGGCGGCCCTGTCGTGGTCGGGCATGGGGAACAGCGGCCATCGGCCGGCCTATGCGCTCGACCTGTTCCTGGCCGAGGCGCTGGCCGTGGCGCAGGCCGCCGCCCTGGGCCCGCGCTTTGCAGTCGCCGGCCACAGCTTCGGGGGCGTGCCGGCAGCGGCGCTGGCCGCGCGCCATGCCGACCGCCTGACCCGCGCGATCGTGATCGACACGCCCTTCGCGCTGATGGGAGGCGACCGGCGCCCACCCCGCGGGCCCGCGCGCCCGCACCGCGTCTACCCCACATTGGCCGCCGCGCTGGCCCGGTTCCGCTGGGCTCCTGTGCAGCCCTCGCCCAACCTGTGGGCCACCGACTTCATCGCGCGGACCTCGCTTAAGGAAGTGCCGGGCGGTTTCACCTGGAAGTTTGACCCCTATCTTTGGGAGCATTTCCGGTTCGGCGATCCCAACGCGCTCCTGGCCGCCGCACACGCCCCCCTCGACTATGTGTGGGGAGAGAAGTCGCTGCTCGTCGGAGCGGGTGTGGTGCAGGCCGTTCGCCGCCGCGCGCCCGCCGGCACCCGCTTCGTGGGCATCCCCGACGCCCACCACCACGTGATGGCCGATCAGCCGATCGCCCTCGTCGCCACCGTGCGCGCGCTGCTGGCATGAGGGAACCTCCGGAGTTCACGCCGATCGGGGAGCTGGTGGCCGCCCACGCCCGCGCCCGACCCCACGCCCCAGCCCTCACCGTGGGCGAGGAAACGCTCAGCTGGGCGGAGCTCGGCCAGCGGGTCGAGGCCATCGCCCAGGCGCTCGGCCGCGAAGGATTGAGGCCGGGGCACGCGATCGCCATCCTGGCGGCGTCGTCCATCCCCCATGTTGCTCTGTTCCTGGGGGCGCTGCGCGCCGGCGTGGCGGTCGCGCCCCTGCCCACCTCGGCCACGCCCCAGCAGCTCGCCGCCATGGTGGCCGATGCCGGCGCCACCCTCGTCTTCGCCGACGAGACCCACCGTGCGGCGCTGGCGGAGGTGGGGCCGCCGGCCCGCCTCGAAGCGCTTGAGGCCCTCGAAGGGTTCCGTGGCGAAACGCCCGCCCGCCCCTTCGACCCCTGCGTCCCGGCCGAGGCCTGGCCGGGGCTTGCCTTCAACATCATCTATTCGAGCGGTACGACGGGGGTGCCCAAGGGCATCGTCCATTCGCACGCCATGCGCTGGGCGCATCTCGTGGGCGGCCGGGCGGCCGGCTACGACGAGACGGCCGTCACCCTGCTGTCGACCCCGCTCCATTCCAACACGACACTCGTCGCCGCCCTGCCCACCCTCGCCTGGGGCGGGCACCTCGTCCTCATGCCCAAGTTCGACGTGGAGGAGTTCCTCGCGCTCTCCGCCCGGCACCGGGCGACGTACACCATGCTGGTGCCCGTGCAGTACCGGCGGATCCTCGAGCACCCGCGCTTTTCCGACTTCGACCTGTCCTCCTATCGCCTCAAGTTCGCGACCTCGGCACCCTTCCCGGCCGAACTCAAGCGGGCCGTGCTCGACCGGTTTCCGGGGGGGCTCATCGAATACTACGGCATGACGGAGGGCGGCGGCACGGTGCTGGTGGCCCACAAGCACCCCCACAAGCTCCACACGGTGGGCCACCCCATCCCGGGGCACGAGATCCTGATCCTAGACGATCAGGACCGCCCGCTGCCCCCCGGCGAAGTGGGCGAGATCGTGGGCCATTCGCCGGCCACCATGACGGGTTACGCCAACCGGCCCGAGGCGACGGCGGCCGCCCAGTGGCGCCATCCGGACGGCCGGGTCTTCATCCGCACGGGCGACCTCGGCCGGTTCGACGCCGACGGCTTCCTCGAGATCGTGGGTCGCAAGAAGGACATGATCATCTCGGGCGGGTTCAACGTCTATCCGGTCGATCTCGAGGCGGCCCTTCTTGACCATCCGGCCGTGGTGGAAGCGGCGGTGGTGGGGGTGCCGAGCGCGCGGTGGGGCGAGACGCCGGTCGCCTTCGTGGTGCTGCGGCACGCGGTGGAGCCTGAGGACCTGCGGGCGTTCGCGAACGCCCGCTTGGGCAAGGTGCAGCGGATCGCCCGCGTGATCGTGGTGCCCGAGCTGCCGCGCAGCCCGATCGGCAAGGTGCTGAAGCGCGAGCTGAGGGCGCAAGCGCCGACCGACCTCGACTGAGGCCGGGCCGCCCCGCGCCCTGGGGATCGGCCGCCCCGAGGCCCGACGGGTGCCGGCCCGGCGGCAGCCGCGGGTTGGCCCCTCTTTGGGGCCGGCTCCGCCCGCGCCGGCATCCCCCTTGTCCCATGCCGGCCTAGACGCAGGCCCGAAGGCCGCCCACCGCCAGCGCGAGTTCGTCCTCGCCCGCGCGCTCCACGCGCATCACGCCGCCCACGAACGCGCCCGCCCCCAGGGGCGTGGCGGCATCCAGCGAGAGGTCGAGGGTTACCCGCACCGTGCGGTTGCCGTAGGTGTCGGGCTCCTCCAGCCGCGGCAGCTCCACTTCCCGGCGGCCCAGCACCAGCTTGAGCCGCCCCGTGCGTTCCGACAGCATCGCGATCCTGAGCGGCGGATCGCTGCGGGTCCACAGGAACACGGCGCAGCCGCTGCCCTTGGGCAAGGGCTGGGGCGGCAGTTCGCCGAGCGGCAGCAGGGCGGCGGCCAGCACGAGCGGAATCATCGCACCTCCAGCGTGGCGGAAAGGGAGGGATCGGCGTTGCGCGCCACCTGAAGCCGCGTGATTCCGAACCCCTGGGCCTCCAGCCGGGCCAGCAGGGGGAACAGGAGGGTGGGCCGCACCGCCTCGATGCGGGCGGTGGCCCGGCTCGCCGAACCCTCGACCTTGGCGAGGATCCCGGCCCCCCCCAGGGCGTCGGCCAGCCGGGCCTGCGGTGGGCCGGGTGCGCGTCGGCGGGCCTGGGCGACCTGCGGGGCCAACAGTCGCGCCACCTCGAGTCGGTCGCGCGCCGTGGCGGGCGGGCGGGGGCGGGGCGGACCCAGGATCAGCCGTTCGCCGTCTTGCCGCAGGGAGAGGGGTTGCCGGCGCAGCCGCTGGGCGATGGCGTTCACGGCCTCCGGCGGCCCGGACAGGGTGGCGACCAGTCGGCCGTCGGGCCCGGCCTCAAGGCGCGTAAGCTCCACGCGAGGCTCGGGCTCCAGCGCGGCGAACAGGCGGGCCAACCGTTCGGCGAGGCCCGCCTCGGGGTGTTGGCGTGCGGCCTCGAGCAGGCGGGCCGTGGCCTGGGCCGGATCCGTCATCTCCTCGCCCAGCGCGCGGGCGGCGATCGCCACCGCGGCGGCGTCGACTGCCTGGCGTTCGGCCTGGCCGCGGACGTATCGGGCCGCGGGGGGCACCGCCAGGAACAGCCCCGCCACCAGGGCCAGCGCCACCGCTGCCAGGCGGAAGCCGCGCGCGCGCCAGAACGGTCGGGCGGGGGCGAACGCGCCTTGCAGCAGGTCGGGGGCGTCGGCCGGCGGCTCGGGCGGCAGCACGGCCTCGAGCGGCGGCGGGGTCGGCGGGGCGCCCAGCGCTTGGGCGAGCTCGGGCTCGGCACTGCCGGCGAAGTCGGCCCCGCGCACCAGCACCAGGCCGCCGGCCGCCGCGGCCGACGGCGTGGCACCGGCCGGGGCCGGCAGGACCAGGGCGGCCGGCAGCACCCGCTCGACCCCGGCATCGGCCAGCGACCGGCAGAGCTCGGCCATGCGCTCGCGCGATACGAGGGCCAGCCACCGATGGCCGTCGGGCCCGGGTGGCCCCAGCGCCAGGTGCAAGTCGTCGACCGGTTGGGCGGCGAGCTCGGCGGCGTGCGCCGAAGCGTCCGACCGGCTGGGCCGGCTCCCGTCGGCCGGAGGGGCGAGGCGGTGGGCCACGACGTCGGTGGTCGCCAGCAGGGCCACGGCCGGCCCATCGGCCGGGGGGCCGAGGGGCTTGAGGCCCTCCTCGTCCAGGATGAGGTAGCGGCTCATGCGGCGGGTGCCTCGGGCTCGGCCAGCCACGCGCTGGCGGCGATGCGGGCCGGCTGCACGGCAGTATCCAGCAGGAGCTTCCGGCGCGACCGCCCGCCAGGGCCATCGACCGTCACCTCGAGCTGGAACCAGCGGGCCGTGGTGCCCACGAGACCCTCCGGCAAGTCGTCGGGCTCGGCACCGGTGGCCGCCTGCCAGAAATCGGCGGTGGAGCGGAAACCGCCCGCTGGCCGCGCGGCGAGCGCGCGCCGGGCCTGGTCGGGCGAGAGCCCCAGGGCCACGAGCACGGGCAGGTGGGCGGCGGTGAGCGCGTTCACGTTGAAGCCCGCGGGCTCCCGCGTGGGGAGGGTGCAGAGCAAGGGGGCGAGCGGCGCGAACGCCTCGGGCGCCAGGCCCACGGCCGCCCGCCATTCGGAAGGCTCGGCCCACATCAGGCCGCGGCGTTCCACCGCGATCCGCGTCGCCTCGGCCACCCGTTCGGCCTCGGCCGGGGGCAGGCCGGTCGCGTCCAACAGGCGCCGCAGGCCCCCCGCTCCGCCAGCCGCGTTCAGGTTCACGCACGCGCCGGCGTGGGTGAAGCGGAAGACAACCCGCCGATCGCCCAGGGTGAGGGCAAGCGGCGCTTCGAGCGCGGCCACGCGCCGGTCGGCGCGGGCCTTGAGCTCGGTGATGAGGTCCTGGGCGATCGCAACCGCCGAGAGGGTGGCCAGCCGCTCCTCGGCCCGGCTCGAGAGCTCGACCGCGGCGTCGCTCGCCGCCCGCACCCGGGTGAGCCCAAGCGCCGCCAGGCCCGAGAGCAGGGCGACCAGGGCCAGTGCGGCCAACAGGGCTGCCCCGCGCTCGGCGGGCCCCGAGCTGCAGGGACCGGCCTCCCTCATGCCGCCACCAGGAACAGCAGGCGCAACGGCGCACCCTCGGCCGGCACCAGCGTGAGTTCGAGCGCGCGCGGCAGGGCCTCGGGCGAGGGGGGGCGCCACGCCTCGACGAAGCCCTGCCCGGCATCGACCCTGAGGCGCACCTCGCGAATCCCGGGCAGGACGACGACGGGCCGGTCCGGGAGGGCGCCGTCCACCGCGGGCCAGGCCTGCCGCCGCCACGTCTGGCCGTCGTGCCCCCACGCGATCCGCTGGACAGGGGGATCGAGGCCGCGCACGCCGCGGCGCACCAGCACGAAGCCCGAGGGCGTGAGCGTGAAGGCCTGGAGGAGGCGTCCTTCGGGGTCGAGGTGAAGGCGGGCGGCGGCCTGGCCGAGGTCGGCGGCCATCAGCATGCGCGCGCGCTCGACCGCCTGGGCCGAGGCGAGCGCGCGTTCGCCGGCTGCGAAGGTGCTGAGCGCCGATCGCGACAGCAGCACGACGGCCAGCGCCAGCCCGGCGAACAGGGCGAAGGCCACCAGCAGCTCGACCAGGGTGAAGCCCGCCTGGCGCGCGGGCGGCGGGGGCGAGGCGCTCATCGGGGCCGCACCAGCACCCGCCGCGCGAGCACGGGCCCGTCCCCCTCGGCCGCCCGCACGCGGACCTCGACGGTCGCCAGGCGCGGGAAGCGCTCGGGATCGGGCGATGGGCCGGGCACCGTTTCCACCAGAAAGTCGGCCCCGCCGTTGCGCGCCGGCCGGATCAGGCGGGCGGCCGGCACGGACGGGGCGAGGAGGAGTTCGACGGCCTGGTTGTCGGCCTCGATGGCGGCCAGTTGGTGGGCCTTGAGCCGCAGCGCGCTCGCCGCCTGGCCGGTCTGGACGCCCACCAGGGCCAGCCCCACGAGCGCCACCAGCGCCAGTGCCACCAGCACCTCGACCAGGGTGAAGCCCGCCTCGGGGTCGGGGCAGGCCCAGCGCGCGCCTCGTGGGGCAGGTGCCGGGCGCCGGGATGTCGGGGGCCGGATCATGCCTAGCGCCAGTTCGTGATGTCGGCGGCGTCCCCCTCGCCGCCCGGCTCGCCGTCGGACCCCCAGGACCACAGGTCGTAGGGCCGGCCGTCCTCGCCCGGGATCCGATAGTTGTAGGGTCGGCCCCAGGGGTCGTCGGGAAGGCGCTTGAGCGCCGGGCCCATGGCTCCGGGCACAGTCAGGGCCTTGAGGCCCTCGGCCGCGTCGGGATAGCGGCCCATCTCGAGCCGCCACAGCTCAAGCCCCTGCTCGATGAGGGCAAGGTCGGCCTGGGCCTTCTTGACCTTGGCGCCCGACTGGGCGGGGAGCACGTTGACGACCACGATGGTGGCGAGCAGGCCGATGATGGCCAGCACCACCAGGAGTTCGACCAGGGTGAAGCCCGCCTGCCCGGGCGCGGGCGGACGGCGAGGCGAGGTGGAAGGCGACGTCATCCGCCCAGACCCAACGACTGGCCCGCGAGCGCATTGAGCCGCAGGATGGGGAGCAGCACGGCCAGGATGATGCCGCCCACCACGAGCCCCAGGGCCACGATGATGGCGGGCTCCACGAGCGACATCAGGGCGCGCGTTCGGTCGGCCAGCTGGCGGTCGAGCGCGGCGGCTGCGCCGTCGAGCAGGGGGCCCAGCCGACCCGAGGCTTCGCCCGTGCGGGTGAGCGACAGCAAGAGGGCGGGTGCCCGGGGCAGGGCGGCCGAGGCCGCGGCCAGTGAGCGGCCCGCCCGCACGTCGGCCGTCATCCGCCGCACCCCCTCGGTCCACGGCCGGGTGGCGAGCGCCGGGGCCACGAGCTGCAGGGCTTCGGCCACCGGCAGGCCCGCCCCCAGCATCACGGCCATCAGGCGCGCATAGCGCACCGCTTCGCCCCAGGCGACGAAGCGGCCGACGAGCGGCAGGGCCAAGAGCAGGGCATCGAAGCGGTGCCGCCCGGCCTCGCGTCGGCGCAGCGCCAGGAAGGCTGCAAGCCCCGCCACCACGAGGAGCCCCAGGAGCCAACCCCAGCGCGCGACGAAGCCCGAGACGGCCAGCACGGCGCGGGTGAGCCAGGGCAGGTCGACTCCCGTGCCTTCGTACTGCCGGGCGATGCCCGGCACCACGAACAGCAGCATGGCCAGCACCACGACCAGCGCCACGACGACGAGCAGGGCCGGATAGGCGAGCGAGGCCAGGAGGCGCGAGCGCAGCTGCAGGTCGGCCTCGAGCCCGTCGGCCAGCCGGCCCAGCACCTGGGGCAGCCGGCCCGAGGCCTCGCCGGCGGCGACGGTGGCGCGCAGGTCGGCCGGGAAGCTCGACGCCGGCAGGGCCGCGGCCAGGGAACGGCCGGCCTTGAGCGCCCGGTCGGTCGCCGCCAGGACGGCCGCTTCGCGCGCCGGGCGGGGCTGGCGCGCCAGCACGTCGACCGCGTCGGAGATGGGCATCACGGCGGTCAGCGTGGCGAGCTCGCGCACCAGGGCCGCCCGCGCCGCGCGCGACAGGGCAGGCGGCGGCCGGCGGGTGGCAGGCGCAAGCGGGGCGTTCATGCCAACGCTCCGGCCGCGCGCTCCTCGAGGAACAGGGGTAGGGCTTCGGCCGGGGTGGTGCGCAGGTCGCGCACGGCCGCACGGGCCGCATCGGGCAGGCTCATGGCGAGTCCGGCGGCCTCGATGCGCGCTTCGTCCGCGCCCTCCGCCACCAGGCGGCGCACTTCGCCCGAGATGCGGATGAACTCGAACAGGCCCGTCCGACGGCTGTAGCCCGTCATGCGGCAGGCGGGACACCCGCGCGCGCGCGCCACCGGCGTGCCCGGCGCCAGGCCCAGGCGCTGGGCGAGGGCGGCGGGCAGCGGCTCCTGCTCGACGCACGCGCGGCACACCAGCCGCACCAGCCGCTGGGCCACGACGGCGCGCAGCGTGGCGGCGATGAGGAACGGTTCGATCCCGAAATCCCGGAGGCGCGTGACGGCGCCGGCCGCCGAGTTGGCATGGACGGTCGAGAGCACGAGATGCCCCGTGAGGGCCGCCTGGACGGCGATTTCGGCCGTCTCGCGGTCGCGGATCTCACCCACCAGCACGACGTCGGGGTCCTGCCGCAGGATGGCGCGCAGGCCCGTGGCGAAGGTGAGGCCCACGCGGGGGTCCACCTGGGTCTGGCCCACGCCCGGCACGGCGTACTCCACGGGGTCCTCGACCGTCAGGATGTTGCGCTTGCCCGTGTTGAGCCGCCGCAGCGCCGCGTAGAGCGTGGTGGTCTTCCCCGCCCCCGTGGGCCCCGTCACCAGGATCATGCCGTTGGGCTGGTCCAGCGCCTCAGTGAAGGCGCGCAGTGTGGCGGGCTCGAAACCCAGCTCGTCGAGCGAGAGGGCCACGGCCGCCTGGTCGAGGATGCGCAGCACCACGCGCTCTCCACCGCGCGCGGGCAGGGTGGAGACTCGCACGTCGAAGGCCCGCGCACCCAGCGCCAGCGAGATGCGGCCATCCTGCGGCAGGCGGCGCTCGGCAATGTCCAGGCGGGCCATCACCTTCACCCGACTGACGAGCATGGGGGCGGCCTCCGCGGGCAGGCGCAGCACCTCCTCCATCACGCCGTCGCGGCGCAAGCGGACGCTCATCCCTTCCTCGCCGGGCTCGAGGTGGATGTCGGAGGCGCCCTGCTGCACTGCCTGGGCCACCAGCGCGTTGATGAGGCGCACGACGGGAGCTTCGCCCTCGCTGTCGAGGAGGTCGCCGGTCTCGAGGGCGAGCGTCGGGGCCTCGCCGTCGGGCGCCAGATCCTCGAGGTCGGCCACGCCGTCCAGCGCGTGGAGTTCGGGCAGCAACCGGTCGAAGGCCTGGGGGTCCATGGGCCGGGGCTGCAGCGCCCGCCGGGCGACCCGCCGGGCCTCGAGGACGGCGGCCGGCCGTGCGTCGGGCCGGATGGCGAGAGCCGGCGGATCGCCGGGGACGATCTCGACCCCGGCCCGGCGGGCGAAGGCGTAGGGCAGGCGCAGGCTCATCCCTCGCTCGCCGAAGGTGGCGGGGTCGTCTCGCCCGACGGCAGCGGACGTGGCCGCGGGGGGGGCGGGGTGCGCAGGTACTCGAAGGCCAGCGCATCGAGGCTCGAGAAGCCCGAATCGGCCTCCTGGCGGGTGCGAATCGCGTTCCATCGCGCGGCCGTCACTTCGGCCGCCTCCTCGCGGGTCGTGACGATCGTGGGGCGCAGGAACACCATGAGGTTGGTCTTCTCCCGCGTCGTGTTGCGCGAACGGAACAGCTCGCCCACCGCCGGGATGTCGCCCAGGCCGGGCACCTTCTGCAAGCTGCGGCGCTCCTGCTCGGAAAGCAGGCCCCCCAGCGCCAGGATCTCACCGTCGGCCACCGTCACCACCGTTTCCACTTCGCGCTTGTTCAGAATGAAGCCCTGGCCGGGGGCGACCGAGGCGATCGACGAGACGGTCTGGCGGATTTCGAGCTTGATGGTGCCGCCGGCGTTGATCTGGGGCCTTACCACCAGCTGCACGCCCACGTCTTGGCGGGCCACCGTGCGGAACTGGTTGTCGAGGTTCTGGCTCAAGGCCTCGCCCGTGATGATGGGGATCTCCTGGCCCACGAGCAGCCGGGCCGGCTGGTTGTCGAGCGCCATCACCGACGGCGTGGCCAGGACGTTGGACGCCGAATCGTTCTGCGCGGCGTTGATGATGGTGCCCATCACGGCGTTGCCCACGTTCCAGGTGAGGGCCGCCGTGCCACCGTAGACGGGGGTCTGCGACAGGGCGTTGACCGCGTTGGCCACCAGCGCCTTGACGAGGTCGGGGTTGGTCACGGCCTTGCGCTCGACCGCCACGGCCCCGGCCAGCGCCAGCAGGTCCGGCGCGGCGTTGGTGAAGTTGGTGGACAGGAAGGGGGTGGCGGCCGAGCGCGACTTGGCGAGCCACTGGATGCCGAGTTGCCGGGCGAGCGTGTCCGAGATCTCGACGATGATGGCCTCGACCTGCACTTGGCTGCGTTCGCGGTCGAGCTGGCGGACGACGTCGGTCAGTTCGCGCAGCAGGTCGCCGCGGGCCGAGATGACGATGGCGTTGGCCCCCTCGAACCGGGCGATGGATGCGGGCCGCGTGGGCTGGCCGGCGGCCACGCCCAGGGCCGCGCCCACCGCCGCCTGGGCCGTGGGCGGCTCGGGGCCCTCGCGGGCGGGGCCGCGCCCGGCGCCGAACGGCGTGCCCGCGAGCGCCGCCAAGGTCGTGTCGCGCGGGGCCTGTGCCGGTGCGGGCGGCTGGCCCACCAGGGTCTGGAGCACCGGCAGGATCGATCCCGCATCGGCGTGGTTCAGGAAGATGACGCGGGTCTCCCCCCCCTCGGCCGCGCGGCGGTCGAGATCGCGGGCCAGGGCGGCCAGCCGTGCCACCTGGCCTGCCTCGCCCCGGATCGCGATCGCGTTGGCCGATTCCACGGCGACCAGCGCCACGGTCGGGCCCTGGCCGTCGGGGCCGCGGCTGCGCCGAATCAGCTGGTCGAGCGCCTGGGCCACCTCGCGGGCCGGTGCGTCCTTGAGCGTCACCACCTCGGCCGCCGCGCGGTCGCGGTCGATGGCGGCCAGCGTCTGGCGGGCGCGGGCCACGTTGTCGGCGAAATCGGTCACGATCACGGCGTTGCCCGCCCGGTTGGGCGCGGCCGTGCCGTTGCGGCTCAGCACCGGCCGCAGCGACTCGACCGCCGAGGCCGCATCGATGTGGGCCAGGGGAATGACCGCGGTGGTGAACCGGCCGGTCGCTCCCGCTCCCGCTTCGGCGGGCTGGATCCGGTATTGCCCCGCCCCGGTCGGGACGGCCACGAAACCGTGGGCACGCAAGGTGGCCAGGAACAGCTCGAAATAGGCCTGGCGGCTGAGCGGCCGGTCGGAGACGACCGACACCGTCCCCTGCACGCGGGGGTCGATCACGAAGCTCGCCCCCGTCACCTTGGCCACGTCGGCGATGAAGGCGCGGATGTCGGCATCGCGCAGGTCGAGCGTGGTCTGGGCGCGCGCGGCGAGCGCCAGGGCCAAGAACAGCGGGGCGAGCAGCGCCCGGATCACGGTTCCTCCTCCTCGTCCTCGGGCGGTGGCGGCGGGTCGTCGGGCGGGGCCTCGTCGCGGGGTGCCACGGTCGTGGCCGCCGCGGGGGTCGCGGCCGGCCCAGCGGCCGGTCGGCGGCCCACGGCCTCGAGCCAGAGCGATTCCCGGCGACCGTCGCGCTCCAGCACGACATGGTCGGCGGCGATGGCCACCAGGGTCACGCCGGGCTGCACCTCCTCGCCTGGTGCCACCGGCCGCTGCGGGCCGTTGGCGCCGGCGATGAACGCTGCCCCGCGGCCTGAGGCGGGGTCGAGGCGGATGCCCTTGAGCGATAGCGGCAGCGCCGTGACGGGCAGGGCCGCCCCCTCGAGCGGGCCCATGCGGAAGAAGGGATCGAGGCGCGCGAGGATCGACGGATCGGCCGGCGCCGGGTCGGCCAGCGCCACGGGGGGCGGGGGTTGGCGCAAGGAGGCCAGCGCCTGCTGGCCCGCCCACAGCGCGAAGGCGCCCAAGGGCAACAGGGCGAGGGTCGCGAGCAGGGCGCAGCGCAGGCGCGGGTTCATGCGGGCCCCTGGATCCGCCACGGAAGACTGCCCGTGCAGCCCCTTGCGCGGACTTGGTGACCGTTGCGTGGCAATCCGGTCCATTGCTGCCCCTTCGTCCCCCGACCGCCGGCGGTCAGCAACCCGGCGGCTTTACCGCCATGAACCCCCGGCGCCGCCGAGCCCGCCGCCCACTGGTCGCCTCGCGGCCCGCTCATCCCCGCCGGCCTTCCCCGCCTCGTAGCCCTCTTCTCGCCTCGCCGCCCCCCGGTTCCCGCCGACCCCCCGCCTGACCGCCTTCGCCCGCCTCGCCGCCCCCTGGTTCCCGCCGACCCCCCGCCTGACCGCCTTCGCTCGCCTGGCGGCCCGCTCGTCTCCGCCGGCCCTTCCCGTCCCACGGGTCGCCGGCCACGCCCGCCCCGCCGGTCAGCTCCCCGGACCCCTCAGGGCACCCCGGGGCGCGCCGGCGTCGCGTCGGCCCCGGGGCCTAGCCATGGCCGGCCAACGTCGCCGCCAGCCAGGTGGCCCAGCCGGCCACGGCGAGGCAGGCGCCGAACGGCACGACGCGAGTCGCTGGGCGGCGCGCCACCGCCATCAGGCCGAGGAGCGCCGCCAGCCCCATGAACGGCGCAAGCCACATGGGGCTTAACCATGACGCGATGGCGGCCGCCAGCTTGACGTCGCCCAGCCCCATTCCCTCGCGCCCCTTGAGGTGCCGGTAGCCGAGGCGCAGGAGAGAGAGGCCGCCCCCGGCGATGGCCACGGCCGCCAGGCGCTGGCCAAGGGGCGCCGGCCCGGCCGCAAGCCCCAGGGCGAGCAGCGGCCAGGTGAGCCGATCGGGCAGCCACCAGTGCCGTGCGTCGAGACAGGCGAGGGCGAGGAGCAGCCAGCCCATGAGCGCGCCCGCCACGCCGGGCCCGCCGGGAGTGGCGGCGAGGGCGGCGGCCCCCATGAGGGCAGCGACCCCTTCGATGGCGGGATAGAGCCGGGGAATTGCGGCCCCGCACGTTCGGCACCGACCCTTCAGCCGGATGAACGCGACAAGGGGGATAAGGTCGTGAGCGGCAATCGGCGCGCCGCAGCCGGGGCAGCGCGACCGGCCCCCAAGGCTCTGGCCTTGAGGCCAGCGCGCGATGAGGGTCGCCACGAAACTGCCGGCCACCAGGCCCAGCGCACCCCCGGCCAGGGCGCGGGCCAGGGCGGCGGGCGCGGCCAATGGGTCCACGCGCCTCGTCAGGCCGCGGCCCGGCGCAGGCGGGCCAGCGCCCGCTCGCGCCCGATCAAGGGCAGCAGGGCCGCCATGTCGGGCCCGCTTTCGCGGCCGGTCAAGGCCAGGCGCAGGGGGCGGAACAAGGCCCGGCCGCGCCGGCCCGTGCGTTCGGCGAGGCGCCTCGTCAGCTCGGCCCAGCTCTCGGGCCCCAGGCGTTCGACGTCTTCGATGAGCTCCGCGGCCGCCCGGGCGACCTCGGCCTCGGGGCCCAGCGCCGGTGGGGGCACTTCGCCTCGCAGCACCGGAACCCAGGCTTCGGCCTCGGCCACGGTCGTCAGGTTGCCGCGCACGGCCAGCCATTCGGCTTCTAACAGCGGCACGCGGTCGCGCACGGCGGCGTAGGGAAGCTGATGGACGATGCGGGCGTTGAGCGCTGCAAGCTCCGCCTCGTCGAAACGCGGCTGGGCCCGCCCCAGGTCGGCGAGGTCGAACGCCTCGATGAGCGCCGCGTCGTCGCACACGGGTTCGACCGCGTGGCGGGTGCCGATCCGGGCCAGCAGCGCCTTGATGGCCATGGGCTCGAAGCCTCGCGCTCGGAACTCGTCGACACTCATGGAGCCCAGCCGCTTCGACAGCTTGCCGTCGGCCGCGGTGAGGAGGGGGGCGTGGGCGAAGGCCGGCGGCGTGGCGCCCAAGGCGGCGAATATCTGCAGCTGGACCCCCGTGTTCGTCACGTGATCCTCCCCGCGGATCACGTGCGTCACGCCGAACTCGATGTCGTCCACCACCGAGGGCAGCATGTAGAGCCAACTGCCGTCCTCGCGGCGGATGACTGGGTCCGAGACGGAGCCCGGATCGATGCGCGTGGGACCGCGGATCAGGTCCACCCATTCGTGGGGGTCGTCGGCCTTCAACAGGAAGCGCCAGTGCGGCCGGCGGCCCTGGGCGGCGAAACGGGCGTGGTCGGCTTCGCTGAGGGCGAGGGCGGCTCGGTCGTAGACGGGAGGCTGCCCTCGGGACAGCTGCAGCCGACGCTTGAGCTCGAGCTCCTCGGGCGTCTCCCAGCAGCGATAGGTGCGGCCCTGGGCGGCAAGGCGATGGAGGGCGGCTTCGTAGCGGTCCAGCCGGTCCGACTGGCGGAACCGCGCGTCGGGCACGAGCCCCAGCCAGGCCAGGTCGTCCTCGATGGCGGTAGCGAATTCCGCGCGGCAGCGGGTGGGATCCGTGTCGTCGAGGCGCAGCAGGAACCGGCCGCCGTGGCGCTTCGCGAACAGCCAGTTGAGAAGGGCCGTGCGCAAGTTGCCCACGTGCAGCCGGCCCGTGGGCGAGGGCGCGAAGCGGGTGGTGACCATGGGGCGCCTGCGGAGCGGGCGGGCCGGAGGAAGTCAAGCGGCGGAGGGATCCGCAAGTCCGTCGAGGTGGGCCCGTCGGCCCAACTCGCCCGGGCCTGGCCGGACGGTCGTGTCGGCGCATCCCCCCAGGCGCCGGCCTCGGCCGCACGCGACCCCAACGCACGCGACCCCAAGCGGCCGAAACCCGGTGGCCCTGGCGGCGCGGCGACCGCGCCGGCCCCGCGCCCCAGGGCGGCTCACAACCTCCGCCACCCGCATCCGTGCCGCGGCCCGCAACCTCCGCCGCCCGAGTGCGCGCGGCGGTCTGGCACTCGGCCCGCCGCGGCGTGGCAAGGCACCCGTCCTACCGGCGCGCCGAGCGTCCTTCGGGTGCGTCCACCGGCTCGAACTCGCCCAGGACGCAGGGTCCGAACCGAATGCGGCTTGCCGGGTCCACGACGTCGAAGGAATCCCCCTGGCAGACAAGGCCCGTGGTCGTCCGATAGGCGATGAAGCGAGCGGGAGACGCCCAGGGGCAGGCCGACTGCAGCCGGCTGCGGAACCACTGGTTGGCCCCGCGGCGCACCAGCACGAGTTGGGGCGACAAGAGCCGGCTTTCCCGCGCCTCGCCCACCATCAGGCAGCGCACCGGGGGGCCACGGGTTTCCAGCGCGGCGGCGCGTTCGGCGTCCAGGCGGGCGCGGTCGGCCGGTCCCCCGCCGAAGGCCGGCGCGGCAATTGCCACCATCAGGCCCGCCCAGGCCGCTCTAACCCCGGAAGACATCCTTTGCCCTCCTGCGTTCGGCCAACTCCTCCACCGTTCCGGCCCGAAGGAAGGGGTTGGTGGCCAGTTCCTCGGCCAGCCGGAAGGGGACGGTCGCTTCGCCTCTCGCCCGCTGCTCCTGAACCTGCCGATAACGGGCCTTGAGGGGGGCGTTGTCGGGCTCGACCGAGAGGGCGAAGCGGGCGTTGGCCAGCGTGTATTCGTGCGCGCAGAACACCCGGGTCTCGGGCGGCAGGGCGGAGAGTTTGCCGAGGGCGGCGAACAGGTCCTGGGCGGTGCCCTCGAACAAGCGGCCGCAGCCCATGGCGAACAGCGTGTCTCCGCAGAACAGGGCGTCCGCCGACGGGAAGTGGTAGGCGACGTGGCCGGCCGTGTGGGCGCCCACGAACAGCACGTGGCCGTCGTGGTCTCCCAGTCGGACGACGTCGCCTTCGTCCACCGCCCGGTCGAGGCCCGGGATGCGGCCCGCCTCGCGTGCCGGGCCCACCACCTGGCAGCCCGAGGCGGCCTTGATCCGATCGTTGCCCCCCACGTGATCGGGATGCCAGTGGGTGTTGAGGATGTGGGTCAGGCGAAGGCCGAGGCGCCGGGCGGCCTCGAGCACGGGGTCCGCCACCGCGGGATCGACGACGGCCGCGAAGCCTGGCGCATACTCGAAGAGCCAGATGTAGTTGTCGGCCAGGGCCGGCACGCGGTGCACGAAGACTTCGGGCATGCTCACCAGGTGCCGATGTTGGGGGCCGACGCCCACGGCTCCCGGGGGGGGAGGGGCGGGCCGTCCTGCAGGAGTTCGATCGAAATGCCGTCCGGCGTCTGAACGAAGGCCATGCGCCCGTCGCGCGGCGGGCGGTTGATGGGAACGCCGTGGGCGGCGAGCCGGTCGCACACCGCGTAGATGTCGGGCACGGCATAGGCGATGTGCCCGAAGTTCCGGCCCGAGGTGTAGCCCTTCTCGTCCCAGTTGTGGGTGAGTTCGATCTGCGCCTCCTCGTTCCCCGGGGCCGCCATGAAGATGAGGGTGTAGCGCCCCTTGGGATCATCGCGCCGGCGCAGCTCCTTTAGCCCCAAGAGCTCGAAGAAGCGCACGGTCGCGTCCGGGTCGGACACGCGGATCATGGTGTGCAGATAGCGCATCAGGCGGATTCCTTCAGTGGACGACCTTCGTACCGTTCGAACAGGTCTATGAACCAACCGGGCACCGGGGTGGGCCGGCCGCCGGCCTGGTCCACGTGGACCTGCACCTGGCGGATCGTGGCGCGCAGGTCGTCGGCCGCCTCGCCATTCGCCAGGCCGTGCAACTCGCAGCGGAAGGTGGCCGAGGTCCGCCGGATTCGCTCGAGTGTCACGCAGATGTCGATCTCTTCGTCCAGCCGCATGGGCGCGTGATAGTCGACCTCGGCGCGCACCACGTGGAACTCGGCTTCGCCGCCGGCGATCGGCGTGCGCTGAAACACGCCCGCCGCGCGCCAATATTCCACCACGCCGACATCGGCCCATTCCAGGTAGCGCGCGAAATAGACGACGGCCTGAGCGTCGACTTCGGCATAGCGCACGCGGCGGCGAAAGGCGAATCGGTAACCGGCCCGAGCCATGGGGTGTTCCTAGACCGCACATCCCGCTAGGGACAGCCAGGGGCGATGGATTCGGCCAGGGCACAGCTGGGCGCGAGTGCGCTGGTGGCCGCGGGTCTTGCGCTGGCCGGCCTGTTCGTGGGTCAGGGCGTGGCGCGGGTCCGCACGCCGCCCGCCACCGTCAGCGTGCGCGGCGTGGCGGAACGCGACGTGATGGCCGACCTCGCCACCTGGACGATCGCGACCCAGGCCACGGGGTCCGACCTCGCTACCGTCCAGGCCCGCGCCGATGCCGATGCGGCGGCGGTGCGGGCCTTTCTCGCCGCCCGCGGGTTCCAGCCCCAAGAGGTCGAGGTGCGCGGCTCGGGCGTCAACCAGTTCTACGACAGCAGCCGGGGCAAGCTCGTGGTCACCATCCGCCAGCGGTTCTAGGCGCGCACCACCGACGTGGCGCGGATGCAGCGGGCCTTCGCCGACCAGGCCGAGCTCATCCGGGCGGGGGTCGCCCTCGACGCCGACCTGGGCAACACGGTGGTCTACAGTTTCACCAGGCTCAACGACGTGAAGACCGCCATGATCGCGGAAGCGACCAAGGCCGCCCGCGCGGCCGCGGAGCAGTTCGCAACCGATTCCGGCACCAAGGTGGGCGCCATCCGCCAGGCGACCCAGGGACTGTTCTCGATCACCGGGCGCGACGGCGATCCGGGCCCTGGCACCGACACACCCCTGCAGAAGGTCCGCGTCGTCACGACCGTGGAGTTCGCGCTGGACGACTGATAGGGCGGCTTGCTGGGGCCGGTGGGGGATCTGGAGGGGCAGCCCGGGAGAACGGCGATGCGCAGGACCGCAAGGCGAAGCTGGGTGCGCGTGGCGGTGGGGATCACGGCGGTCGTGCTGGGCGCGGGCTCGGCTCTGGCGCGGCCCAGGGCCAGCGAGGCCGAGGCGGCGGCCGCGTTGGAGGCCGCGATCAACGGCCCGTGGCGGAGTGCGGAGAACCGCGCTCGCGACCGCTACCGGCACCCCAAGGAGACGCTGCTGTTCTTCGGCTTCCGGCCCGACATGACGGTGGTGGAGATCCTGCCCGCCCAGGGCTGGTACACCGAGATCCTGGCCCCCGCGCTCAAGGATCGGGGCCGCTACATCGCCGCCATCGCGAACCCGGCCGCGTCGCCCCAGGCGGCCAAGGCCCGCGACGAGTTCGTGGCCCGCTTCTCCGACCCCGCGACGTTCGGCCACATCGGCATCACCCGCTTCGGCCCGGGCGTGATGGACACGATCGCGGCCCCGGGCAGCGTGGATCTGGTGGTCACCTTCCGGGCCCTGCATGGGCTCATCGGCCGTGGTCTGGCCGACGAGGCGTTCCGCGCATTCTACACCGTGCTCAAGCCGGGCGGCTTCCTGGGGATCGAGCAGCACCGTCAGCGCGAGGACCGGCCCAACCTGCCCGGCCCCCTGCAGGGCGGCTACGTGAAGGAAAGCCAGGTCATCGCGCTGGCCCAGAAGGCGGGCTTCCGCCTCGTCGCGCGCTCCGAGATCAACGCCAACCCCAAGGACACGGCCGACTGGCCGGACGGCGTGTGGACCCTTCCCCCCACCCTGGCCCTGGGTGAGAAGGACCGCGACAAGTATCTCGCCATCGGCGAGAGCGACCGGATGACGCTCCTCTTCCAGAAGCCGGCTTCCTGACCCTCGGGCGCGGGTCGGGGGGCGGGCGTGTCCTTCCTGCAACGCCCCGCCCGTTCCGCAGGGGCCGGACCGCCGGAACCGAAGGGTCTGCGTGGACAGCGGCGCCCGGCCGGCCCATGAAGGCCCAGGGGCCCTGCAACGGCACGCGGGAGCCCTGGGGCGGCACCTCTGAGCCGACCCGAACAAGGCCACGGGGAAGGAGACCGGACATGACCAAGCACTTCGGATGGGCCGTGCGCGGTTGCGCGTCGGTGCTCGCGCTGGCGGCCGGTGCGGCCGGCGCCCAGACGGTCGACGCGGGTGCCGGCGTGGAGGAGATCATCGTCACCGCGCAGCGGCAGGCGCAGAGCCTGCAGGACGTGCCGATTGCCGTGTCGGCCTTTTCGGCCGAGGCGCTGCAACGCCAGCAGATCGAGAACAGCCTCGACCTGCAGCTCACCTTGCCCAACATCACCTTCACCAAGACCAACTTCACGGGCTCGAGCTTCACCATCCGCGGCATCGGCGACCTGTGCGTCGGGGTCACCTGCGACCAGGCGACCGGGATCGCGGTCAACGAGCTTCCCGTCTTCTCGACCCGCCTGTTCGAGACCGAATATTTCGACCTCGAGCGGATCGAGGTGCTGCGCGGCCCGCAAGGCACGCTGTTCGGCCGCAACGCCACCTCGGGCGTCGTCAACCTGGTCACGGCCAAGCCCGATCTCGCCGGCTTCGCAGCCAACGCCAGCTTCGACTACGGCAACTACGACTCCATCCTGGGCCGGGCCATGGTCAACCTGCCCCTCAGCGACCGGTTCGGCGTGAGGGTGGCGGGCCTTTATCTTCAGCGCGACGGCTACACTCGGAATGTCTTCCTCAACACCGACGTGGACGACCGCAAGCTGTGGGCCGTGCGCGGTTCGGTGCGGTGGGACCTGGGCGAGAACACCCGCGTCGATGCCATGGCCTACTATTTCCGCGAGAACGACGGCCGCTCCCGCATCCAGAAGCAGCTCTGCCAGCGCGACCCGACGGGTGTGCTGGGCTGCCTTCCCGGCCGGCGCGACTTCGGGATCCTGAACGCCAACTCCACCTTCGTGGGTGTGCTGTCCAGCCGGGAATTCCTGCGCATCGCCGGCGGGCCGGCCCTGGGGCCGGTGCTGCAGAACGTGGGGCTGGGCAGCGTCTACGGCCCCGACGCCTACGCCAACTTCGTGAACCCGCCCGACGTGCGGCAGGTGGCGACCGACTTCGCGCCTGAATATTTCGCCGAGGAAGAGCAGTACATGGCGCGCATCGAGCACGACTTCGGTCCGCTCAAGGCGCGGGTGTCCGGTATCTATCAGGCGAGCACGGTCGACAGCCGCGAGGACTACAACCTGTCGGTGCAGGACCCGACCGGCTATCGGCCGGGCCTGGCGGCGATGCAGGCCTTGGCCGCAGGGCCTCTGCCGCAGTTCCGGCCCGTGATCGCCGCGCTGTTCCCCAACGGCGTGGGCGGGCCCTATTGCACGTCGGAGACCGAGACGAGCGGGACGGGCGCCTATGGCGGCCGTCGGCTCTGCTCGGCCACGCCCCAGGATTTCGACCGTTCGGTGCAGACCAACCGGAGCTGGACGGTCGAGGGCATTCTCGAAAGCCAATATGACGGCCGGTTCAATTTCCTCTTGGGGGCGATCTATTCCGACTATCACCTTACCGAGAACAGTTACTACGTGAACGCCTTCGGCATCGATTACATCGCGGGCGTGCTGGGCGTGGCGCAGTCGCTGGGCGCGGGCCTGCCCAACTCGTTCCTGGCCACGCCGTTCTTCCGCAACAACACCGACGATTATCGCCTGCATTCCTATGGCATCTTCGGGGAAGTCTACCTCGACCTCACCGACCGGCTGAGGTTCACCGGGGGGGTGCGGTACAACAACGACCTCAAGAAAGTCCGCGCGCGCTCGACGCTGGCGAGCTTCCTCGCCCCCTTCGGCATCGCCGACGCCTTCGCCTCGCCCTTTGTCGGCGCCTACGACGCCGATCCGGGCCGGCCCGGCAACCAGCTATGGCAGGAGCGCCGCGCCCGGTTCGACGCGGTGACCGGCCGGGCGGTGCTCGACTGGCGGGTGACCCCTGACACCCTGATCTACGTGTCCTACGCGCGCGGCTACAAGTCGGGGGGCATCAACCCGCCGCTGCAGCCCGTGTTCGAGGTGCCGGAAAGCTTCACGCCCGAGTTCATCGACGCCTTCGAGGTGGGGACCAAGAACAGCTTCCTCGACGGCACGCTGCAGGCCAACCTCACGGCGTTCTACTATAAGTACAGGGACCTGCAGCTGTCGCGCATCGTGGCGCGCACGTCGGTCAACGACAACGTGAGTGCGAACATCTGGGGGATCGAAGGCGAGTTCGTCTTCAACCCGATCCCGCCCCTGGTCGTGAACCTGAACGTGAGCTTCCTCAACACCCGCGTGTCGGAGGACAAGTTCCTGTCGAACCCGCGCGATCCCTCCGGCGGGCGGGCCGACGCCGTGATCATCAAGGACCTCTCCAACGGCTCGAACTGTGCGGTGGTGCCGCGCGTGGCGGGGTCGAACGCGGCGGCCGTCCACGTGGGCGTCGTCAACTCGGTCCTGGGGCTGCGGCCGGCGACGGCCTTCCCGGCCGACAGCGGGCTCAATGGCGCGCTGGGAGCCTTCGGGATCTGCGCCCAGCTGCAGAACCCGGCGTTCCCGACCACCCCCGCGGTTGAGGTGTTGACGGCCGGCGTTCCCGTGAACATCCGGGGCAACGAACTGCCGCAGGCGCCCGACTTCAAGTTCGCCGTCGGCGCCCAATACACCTTCGAGTTCGCCCAAGGCTGGTCGTTCGTGCCGCGGGTGGACTACGCGTTCACGGGCGAAAGCTTCGGCAACATCTTCAACGGCTTCGTGAACCGGGTGCCGTCCTATGGGGTGGTCAACCTGCAGGCCCAGCTCAACGCGCCCGACCGGCGCTGGTTCGTGCGCGGCTATGTGCAGAACCTGACCGACAACAACGCCGTGACGGGTCTCTACGTGACCGACCAGTCCTCGGGTCTGTTCACGAACATCTTCACCCTTGAACCCAGGCGCTATGGGGTGGCAGTAGGGGTGAACTTCTGAAGCACCGGCCGGGGGAGGGGAGGCCCCCGGCCCGGGCGCACGAACGGGAGGTCCTCCCCACAGGGCGGCCGCCATGGGCGGCCGGAGGATGATGGGAGGGAGGTCGATGACGGGACCCATGGCGTTCGCCCGCGGGGCGTTGCGGGCCGCGGTGTCGCTCGTCGCCTTGGTGGCGGGCCCGGCCTTGGCCCAGACGGCCGAGACCGGCGGGACGTTCGAGGACATCATCGTGACGGCCCAGCGCCAGGCCCAGAGCCTGCAGGACGTGCCGATCGCCATCTCGGCCTTCTCGACCGAAGCGCTGGAACGCCAGCAGATCAACAACGTCTCCGATCTTCAGCTCAACCTGCCGAACGTCTCGTTCACCAAGGGCAACTTCGCCGGCGGGGCGAACTTCACGATCCGCGGCGTGGGGGATGCGGCGGTGGCCACGTCGGGTGACACGTCGCTGGGCCTGCACGTCAACGAAATTCCGCAGGCCGGCAACCTGTTCGAGGCCGATTACTTCGACCTCGAGCGCATCGAAGTGCTGCGCGGGCCGCAGGGCACGCTGTTCGGCCGCAACGCGACCTCGGGCGTGCTCAACTTCGTGACCGCCCGCCCCGTCCTGGGCGACTTCCAGGCGCGCGCCTTCGTGGAATATGGCAACTACGATTCGCTGCGCACCGAGGGGATGCTCAACATTCCCTTGGGCGAGCGGTTCGGCCTGAGGATCGCCGGCACCACGCTCAACCGCGACGGCTTCACGAAGAACCTCTATACGGGCAACCGCATCGACGGGCGCGACCAGTGGGCGGTGCGCGGCACCCTGCGCTGGGAGCCTTCGGACCGCACCCTCATCGACATCATCGGCTACGTCTACCGCGAGGACTCCAACCGCTCGCGCATCCAGAAGCAGTTGTGCAACCGCGACCCGACGGGCGTGCTGGGCTGCCTTCCCGACCGGCTGGCCTTCCAGACGCTGAACGGCAACGGCACGCTGGGCGGCACGATCACCAGCCGCGAATTCTTCGGCGCCATCTCGGGCGGAGCGCTGGCGCCCTTCGGCATCGGCAGCGTCTACGGGCGCGACGCCTACGCCGGTGCCGTGAACCCGCCCGACGTGCGCGTCGTCAACATCGACTACGAGCCCACCTACAAGTCCCGCCAGAGCTTCATCCACTTCAAGGGCCAGCAGGAGATCGGCGACGATTTCACCTTCAACTTGTCGGGCGGGTGGAGCAAGGGTCTGCACGAGAGCCGGACCGACTACAACCTGAGCGCGGCCGATCCCTTCAACTTCGCCCCGGGCGGCGGCATCTTCGCCCTGCGCAACTTCCCCCTGTTCGCCCAAGGGGCCCAGCGCCTGTTCCGCGGCAACACCATGTGCGTCTCGCAAGTGAGCCGGCGCTACGTGGGCTTCATCAACAACGAGATCGATCGCTGTGCGGCGATCGACGTCAACTACGACCTCTCGACCAACTATGGCGAAGCGTGGACGGTGGAGGGCATCCTCAAGTCAAACTGGGAGGGGCGCTTCAACTTCCTGCTGGGCGCCATCTATCTGCGCGGCAAGGCTTCGAGTGACTATTTCGTGGCCTCGTCCAGCCTCGATTATGGCGCGATCGTGTTGGGCGCGGCGCAGGGCGGGCCGAACGCCGCCTCGGGCTCGCCCTTCTTCAATTCCGAGACCGACCTCTATCGCCTGAAGTCCTACGGCATCTTCGGCGAGGTCTATTTCGACCTGACCCCGAACCTGCGCTTCACGGGGGGCGTGCGCTACTCGAACGACGACAAGTTCGTGCGCGATCGCCAGTTCCTCTACAATTTCCCCATCCCCTACGGCACCACCGACCTGACCCAGACGCCGCAGTTCGCCCAGCTCTATGACGCCGACCCGTCGCGGCCCGGCCGCCAGCCGTTCCGCGAAGCCTCGGCCAAGTTCGACGCGGTGACCGGCCGGGCGGTGCTCGACTGGCGGCCCGACCTGTCCTTCACCGACGATACGCTGGTCTATTTCTCCTATGCGCGCGGCTACAAGTCGGGCGGCATCAACCCGCCGTTCGACCCCACGCTGTTCACCGCACCCGTTACCTTCCAGCCCGAGTTCATCAACGCCTTCGAGGTGGGCCTGAAGAACACGTTCCGGGGTGGCCAGCTGCAGGCGAACCTCACGGGCTTCTACTACGACTACAAGGGCTTGCAGCTGTCGCGGATCCTCAACCGCACCAGCTTCAACGACAACACCGACGCCTCGATCCACGGCATCGAAGGCGAGTTCGTGATCGCGCCCTCGCGGCGCTGGCTGTTCAACATCACGGCCTCGTACCTCGACACCAAGGTGAAGAAACTGTCGCTTGTCGACGTGCGCGATCCGTCAGGGGGCACGAGCGACACGGTCATCATCAAGGACCTGGCCGGGGGGGCCAACTGCGTCTTCCAGGTGAAGGGCAATCCGGCGCTCGCCAACGGGTTCGTGGCTGCCTTCAACGCGGCGTTGGGCCTGCGGCCGCCCACCCCCATTCCGGCCACGACCACCACGGGGGCCTTTTCGCTGTGCAACGCCTTGCGGGATGCGGCGGTCGCCAATCGCATTCCGGTCACGCTCGACACCTCGGGCATCCTGCCCGCCGGCATCGAGTTCGACCTCAAGGGGAACGAGCTGCCCAACTCCCCCAACTTCAAGGTGGCGGTCGGGGGCCAGTACACGCTGCCACTGCCCGGCGACTTCAACCTGGTGGTGCGCGTCGACTACAGCTTCACCGACGACTTCTACTCGCGGACGTTCAACAGGCCCATCGACCGGGTTCCGTCGTACGAGATCGTGAACGCCCAGGCGCAGGTCAATTCGCCTGACGGCCGCTGGTTCGTGCGCGCCTTCGTCCAGAACGCCTTCGACAGCGACGCGATCACGGGCCAGTACATCACCGATCCCTCGTCGGGGCTGTTCACGAACATCTTCACGCTCGAGCCGCGCCGCTACGGCATCGCGGTCGGCGCCAGCTTCTGAACCTTAGGGTCCGCTTCCGGCCGCGCCGGAGGCGGGCCTTGTCGCTCAGCCGGGCCCTGCGATAGAGCGAAGGGGGCTCTCCCGCAGGACCGGACGCGCGTTGGGCTTTTCCGATCTTCTTCTTTCCGAGCCATTGCTGAAGGCGGTGGCCGAGGCCGGCTATCGCGACCCCACCCCCATCCAGGCGGCGGCGATCCCCGCCATCCTGATGGGCAAGGACGTCGTGGGCATCGCCCAAACGGGGACGGGCAAGACGGCGAGTTTCGTCCTGCCCATGATCGACATCCTGTCGGTGGGCCGGGCGCGCGCGCGTATGCCGCGCAGCCTGATCCTCGAGCCCACGCGCGAGCTCGCCGCGCAAGTGGCCGAGAACTTCGAGAAATACGGCAAGTACCATCGCCTCTCGATGGCGCTCCTCATCGGCGGGGTGGGGTTCGCCGACCAGGACCGGGCGTTGGAGAAAGGGGTGGACGTCCTCATCGCGACCCCGGGGCGCCTCATCGACCAGCACGAGCGGGGCCGCCTGCTGCTGACGGGTATCGAGATCCTGGTGATCGACGAGGCCGACCGCATGCTCGACATGGGTTTCATCCCCGACGTCGAGCGTATCTGCGCCCTGTTGCGACCCGACCGGCAGACCCTGCTCTTCTCAGCCACCATGCCGCCCGAGATCGAGCGGCTGGCCAGCCGGTTCCTGAAGGAGCCCAAGCGCATCGAGGTGGCGCGGCCGGCCACCGCCAACGCCGACATCGCCCAACGCCTGGTGGGCGCACCGGCGGCGCCGCACGAGAAGCGGGCGCTGCTGCGCGAACTGTTGCGCGCACCCGAGGTCCAGACGGCGATCGTTTTCTGCAACCGCAAGACGACGGTGCGCGAGCTCTGTCAGTCACTCAAGCGGCACGGGTTCCGCGCCGGCCAGATTCACGGCGACATGGAGCAGGCCGATCGGCTGAAGGAGCTGGAACGCTTCCGCGCGGGCGAGGTCGACGTGCTCGTGGCCTCGGACGTCGCGGCCCGCGGGCTCGACATCAAGGGGGTGAGCCACGTCATCAATTTCGACGTGCCCTGGCACCCCGACGACTACATCCACCGCATCGGCCGGACCGGGCGGGCCGGAGCGCGGGGGGTAGCCATCACGCTCGTCACCCCCGACGACGCGGAGGCCGTCGCGGCCATCGAGCGGCTGACCGGCCAATCCATCCCGCGTGATCCGACGGTTCCGCCAGCGGTCGAAGCGGCGCCGAGCGGCCGGCGGCGACGCCGGCGCAAGGGCGCGGCGGCCGCCGCGGCTCCGGCGCCCGCCCCGCCCACGGGGGTGGCGTCCGCCCCGGCGACCGCGGCTCCCCCCCCTCCCGCTGCGGCGGCGCCGGCGCCGCTCACGCCCGGGGCTCGACGCGCCCGCCGTCGCGGCCGCGGCGACGGCAACCCGGCCCCTCCGCCCGCTCCGGGCTTTGGCGAATTCGGCCCGCCCGATTTCCTGACCGTTCCGCTTCGGGGCTGACCCTCGCACCTTCGCGAGCGGCCGGCGGCGCTGCGGGCGACCTAAGCACGGCGGCCCACGTCCGGAAGGGAGGACCCGCCATGAACTTCCGCCACATCCTCTGGCACGAGGAGGAGGGGGTGGCCACCCTCACCATCAATCGGCCCGAGGTGCTGAACGCACTGCACCCTGAGGTCATCACCGAGATGATCCGGGCCGTGGACCGGATCCGCGACGGGCAGTCGACGGCGCGCTGCCTGCTCCTCACGGGGGCGGGCCGGGGCTTCTCGTCGGGGGCCGACCTGTCGGGCGGGGGGGCGGCCGCGGGCAGCGGCGAGGCCGACCGCGGCCCGCCCGATGCCGGCCGCGTGCTCGAGACGCACTTCAACGTGCTCTTGGAACGGCTGTTCGCCCTTCCCGTGCCGTTCGTGACCGCGGTCAATGGGCCGGCGGCGGGCGCGGGCTGCTCCTATGCGCTGGCCGGCGACATCATCGTGGCCGCCCGGTCGGCCTATTTCCTGCAGGCCTTCGTCAACATCGGCCTGGTGCCCGACGTGGGCTCCACCTGGATGCTGCCGCGCATGATCGGCCGGGCGCGGGCGGCCCGCATGATGATGCTGGGTGAGCGGATCCCGGCCGAGACGGCGTTCGCCTGGGGCATGATCTCGGAGGTGGTGGACGACGACCAGCTGATGCCCCGCGCGACCGAGATCGCCCGCCAGTTGGCCCGGGGCCCCACTCGGGCCCTGGCGCTCATCCGCACGGGCCTGCGCGAATGCCTGGACGCGACGCTCACCGAAGCGCTGATGATCGAACGGCGCAACCAGCTGTTGGCCGGCCGCACGGCCGACTTCGCGGAGGGCGTGGCGGCCTTCCTGCAGAAGCGCCCGGCGAACTTCCAGGGTCGCTAGGGGCGGCCGCGCGGCGCCTTGCGCCCGCGGGACCTTGAGGCTTTGGCAGGCCCATGGCGGATGAACGGGCGCTGCGCGACGCCTTCGGCTGCTTCGCGACCGGCGTGACGATCGTCACGTCGGCCGATGCGGAAGGTCGCCCCGTGGGCTTCACGGCCAACAGCTTCACCTCGGTCTCGCTCGATCCGCCCCAGCTGCTGGTTTGCGTGGCCAAGACGGCCTCGAGCCTGCCCGCGATCCGCGCGCATCGCCTGTTCGGCGTGTCGGTGCTGGCGGATTCCCAGCGCGCGCTGGCCGAACGCTTCGCCCGCCGGGGGGTCGACCGGTTCGCCGCCGGCCACTGGGTCGAGGCGGAATCGGGCGTGCTGCTCCTCGAAGGGGCCTGCGCGCACTTCGCCTGCCGCCTCGATCTCGAGGTCGATTCGGGCGACCACGTGATCCTGGTGGGGCGGATCGACAGCTTCCGCGCCGCGCCGGACCGCGAGCCGCTTCTCTACCTCCGCGGTCGCTACGTTCGGGCCGAGGCGGGCGCGCGCAGCGCCACGACGAGCCCAGCCAGCGCGAGCGCGGCTCCAGCGACCGACGGCCCGGTCCAGCGATAGCCTTCGACGACGGTCGAGATGGCCATGGCGAGCACCGGGATGGGGACGCCCGTCCACGCCGCTTCGGCCGGGCCTAGGGTCCGCACCAGGTCGAAGTAGAGCGCGAAGGCGATCGCCGAGGCAAGGACGCCCAGGAACAGGACGCCCACGGCGTATTGCGGCCGGGGATCCCAGGCGGGCGGCCCCGCCACCGCCGCGGCCAGCGTGGCATTCATCGCCGCGGCAAGCAGCATGGCCCAGGCGAGCCCTCCCAGCGGTGGGATCCGCGCGGCGGCGGGCGAGGCGTGGAGCACGTTGGCGGCCGACGCCGAGAGGATGGCCGCGGCCAGCAGGGCGATGCCCTCGAGCGTGCCGGCCGGATCGGTGGCGCGCCGCAGCTCTTCGGCGAACAGGAGGGCCACTCCGGCCACGCCCAGGCCCGAGCCGGCGGCGAAGCGGGCCGAGGGCCGGCGGCCCAGGAACAGGAAGGCGAACAGGGCGTTGGGCACCATCAGCAGGGCGAAGGCCACCGCCGGCAGGCCCGAAGGCACGAACGCTTCGGCCCGGTAGAGGAAATTGAAGTTGAGCACGAACTGGAGGAGGCCGAAGAGGCTGAGGAACCCCAGCGCCCCCCGAGGAACGCCCAGCGGCTCGCCCTTGAGCCGACACCAGCCGAGCAGGGCAAGCCCGCCTGCTGCGAACCGATAGGCGACCGACCAGCTGGGGTCCACCGTTCCCAGCTGGTCCTTGATGACGATCCAGGTGGTGCCCCACAGCAGCACCACCCCCAGGAACGATCGGCGCTGGCGCGTCGTCATGGCAGGGCGCGGAAGCGCCGGGCCAAGGCCTCGATGGCGGAATCCTCCTGGTCCCAGCGCACCACGAAGCGGGCCGCCGCGGGCCCGTCCACCTCCCAGTCGTGGAAGCGGAACCCTGCCGCCCGCAGGGCGGCCTTCTCGTGCGCTTCGAGGTGGGCGAAGACCATGTTGGCCTCGACGGGATGGAGCCGCCGCTTGGCCGGCAGGGCGTCGGCCAGGGCCTGGGCGCCCGCGTTGGCCCGGCGGGCCGTCTCGAGCCACGCGCCGCTCTCCAGAAGCCCCAGGATCTGGGCGGCCATCAGCCGACCCTTGGACGGCATGAGCCCTGCCCGCTTGCGGCGCACGGGCAGCGTGGCCGCCAGGTCGGGCGCGAACACCACCACTGCCTCGGCCGTCATGCCCCCGGTCTTCACGCAGCCCAGCGACAGGAGGTCGACCTCGGCCACCATGTCGGCCGGCCGGGCCCCGTGGTGCACGATGGCGTTGGCAAGCCGCGCGCCGTCGAGGTGCACGCGCAGTCCCCGGGCGTGCCCCCAGCGGGCGAGAGCCCGCACCTCGTCGGGCGCGTAGGTCGTGCCGGCTTCGGTCGCGTTGGTGAGGGTGAGGGCCGCCGGCTGCACCTGGTGGACGTCGGCCCGCCGGCGGGCCAGCGCCGCGTCGAGTTCCGGGATCGCGAGCTTCCCGTGGGCACCCGGCACCAACAGGAGCGAGGCGCCATGGCCGAAGAAGCCCAAGGCACCGGCCTCGTCGCGTTCCACGTGGGCATGGGTATGGGCCACCACCCCGCCCCACGGCGGCACGCAGGCCGCAAGCGCCAGCGCGTTGGCGGCCGTACCCGTGGGCACGGGGAAGACCCGGGCCGGGCGGCCGAACAGGTCGGACACGATCGCCTTCAGCCGGCGCGACCAGGGGTCGGCGTCATAGGCGTCGGCGCAGGCGGGTGCGGCCTGGGCCAGGGCGGCCAGCACCGCCGGGTGCACGCCCGCGGCGTTGTCGGAGAGGAAGTCCAACCTCGAGCGCCCGTGCCGAGCGGATGGGCCGCCCGTTCAGCCCGACCAGCCCGACCAGTCGCCCTCGGCCGGGTCCGAGAAGCGGGTGAGGGCCTTGTCGAACATGAGCGGCACGGGCCCCGTCGAGCCGTGGCGCTGCTTGGCCACGATCACCTCCGCCCGCCCAGCGATGCGGTCGGCCTTCTCGAGCCAGGCCGGGAACTTGTCGGATCCGTCCTCGGGCTTGGCCAGCGCGTGGTAATATTCTTCGCGATAGACGAACAGCACGATGTCGGCGTCCTGCTCGATGGTGCCCGATTCCCGCAGGTCCGCCAGCTGCGGGCGCCGGTCGGGCCGGTTCTCGACCGCGCGCGACAGCTGCGACAGGGCGAGCACGGGGACGTCGAGCTCCTTGGCCAGGGTCTTGAGCCCGCGGGTGATTTCGCTGATCTCGAGCACGCGGTTCTCGCTGCCCGCCCGCAGGCTTCCCTGCAACAGCTGCAGGTAATCGACGACCACCAGGCCTACGCCCTTCTGGCGCTTGAGCCGCCGGGCCCGCGTGCGCAGCCCGGCGATCGACAGGGCGGGCGTGTCGTCGATGTAGAGGGGCAGCCGCTGCAGCTCCTCGGCGGCGCGCGCCAGGTCGTTGAACTGGCGCTGGGCGATGCGCCCCGTGCGCAGATCCTCACTGTTGATGCCCGAGCGCTCGGCGAGAATCCGTAAGGCGAGCTGCTCGGCCGACATCTCGAGACTGAAGAATGCCACGGGGGCGCCATTGCGCACCGCCGAGCCCTGTTCCTCTTCGAGCACGTGCCGCCAGGCGCAGTGGAACGCGATGTTGGTGGCGAGCGCCGTCTTGCCCATGCCCGGTCGGCCCGCCAGCACGATAAGGTCCGACGCGTGCAGGCCGCCCAGCTTGTTGTTGAGGCCGGCGAGACCAGTGGTGAGGCCCGACAGGTGCCCGCCCGACTTCATGGCCCGCTCGGCCATCGCCAGCGCACGGCCGGCCGCCTTCGCGAAGCCGATCGTGCCGTCCGCCACCTCGCCGCGGCTTGCCACGCGGAACAGGGCCTCCTCGGCCGCCTCGACCTGGGCCCGGGGATCGAGGTCGCTCGACGTGTCGGTCGCGCGCTGGACGAGCTCGGTGCCCACCCGCACCAGCGCCCGCAGCAAGGCGAGGTCGCGGATCTGGCGTGCCAGATCGCGCGCGGCGAGCAGCACCGCCGGATCCTGGGTGAGGCCGGTCAAGTAGGCGAGGCCGCCGAGCTCGGCGAGGGCGGGATCCGCCTCGAGGAGCGGCTTGAGCGTGATCGGGTTGGCGATCCGGTTCTGGTCGACGAGCTGGCGGATGCGGGCGAAGATCCGCCCATGCAGCGGCTCGAGGAAATGGTCCTCGTCGAAATCGGGGGGCAGTTCCTCGACCAAGCGGTTCTCGAGGAGGAGTGCGCCGAGCAGCGCACGCTCAGCCTCGATGTTGCCGGGGCCGGTCGGGGTCGGGGCCGGCGGGGGCGGAACGGCAGCGACGCGCGTGGCCATGGCGCCGTTTCGCAAGGGCCGGCCCCGGCTGCAATCGCCCCCTGTGGACGACCGTGGGGAGGAACCTGTGGAGCGCCGGGGACAGCCCCTAGAAGGCGGTGGACAGGCGGAGCGCGACGCCGGTGTCGGAGAGGCCCACGCGGTTGCCGGCGTCGAGGCGGTGGAAGAGGTGAAGGGCCAGGGGGCCGTGGGCGAGGCCAGCCTCGATGGCCTTCTCGCGCGCGCGCACCGCAAGCGCGGCCGCCCCGCCGCCCGCCGCTTGGCCCAGCGCGAGCCGACCAGCGGTCAGCGCCTCAGGCCAGGCGAGCCCCAGATGGAAGGTGCCGACGCCCGTCTCGACCTGCCCGACAAGGGACGCAGCCGTGCTGCGCAGGCCCGCCCCGCCCGCGAGCAGGCCTGCGCCGCGTGCCTCGATCCGGTGCCAGCCGTGGCGGAAGGCCCCGCGCAGCCCCAGGGCGCCCACGCCCCAGTCAAGGGCCGCCCCCAGCTCGACGCTTGCGGTTCCGGCAAGGCCCAAGGCCGGGCCGAAACGCGATCCGAGGAGCCCGCGCGTCTCCTTCCGCCGGGCCACGACCGCCGTCGCCCGAACCGGCCCATGGCCGCTGGCCACCGACAGCGACGTCACCACATGGCCGGGGGCGGGATGGTCGCCACGGTCGGCCGCGTGCGCCACGGCGGCCTGCAACGCCCTCGACCCGACTTCCGCCCGCACGCCAAGCCCGCGAGGCGGGAGGGAGCCACTCACCGCGTCGACGGCGACCAGCCCAGGCCCCATGTCGGGCCCGTGGGGCTGCAGCGCCCCCGTGCCCATCGCCAGCCGCAGTGCCCCGAGATCGAGGTCCAGCCGCGCCTCGCCCTGCGCGGCGCGCGCGGAGAAGTAGCCCAAGCCCCGCTGCGCGAGGCCCAGATGCGCGTCGGGATCGGCGGTGGCCGGCAGGCGTTCCGCCCGGCGCGCTGCGGCGAAGCCGAGGCGAACGTCCCCCCAGCCGAGGCCCCATCGCCGCGGGGATGAGGCGGCCGCGCTCAAGACCGGCCACAATCGGCCGGCCGCGGCGGGGGCCAGCGTGGCCCCCACGTCGAGTGCGTAGGGGCGCCCGTAGCCGTCGGCGATGGGCACGGCGCCCAGGGCGCTCTTGAGGCTTTCGCCGTCGCCCAGGGCGGGCCCCAGGGTGCCGTTGAACGCAAGCGACACGGGCAGGCCCGAGACGGCGAGCACCGTCGGGCCCTGGGGCTGAAAGGCGCGCGCGATGTTGAGGAAACCGCGACCGTAGACCGGATCGGGGCCGGGTGCGCCCAGGTCGTCGGCCGTGCGCAGCAGCAAGTCCACGATCTGGGCCGGGGTGAGGTTGGGGAAGGCTTGGGCCATCAGGGCGACGGCCCCGCTCACCACTGGGGCGGCGATCGAGGTGCCCGAGACGAGATATTCGGCCCCCGTATGGTCGAAGGCCAGGACGCGCTCGCCCGGGGCCAGGAGGTAGTTGGCCGCCGCCGCGCCGGCGCGGTTGGACGAAGGAGCGACGTCGCGCTGGGCGGTGGCCGCCCCGACCACGATCACCAGGTCCCGATTGCCGGACTCGAGGGCCGAGCGCGCCATGGGGTCCACCTCGGGCCCGGCGCCGTTGCCGGCCCCGATCACCAGGATGGTGCCCAGCGCGCCTGCGCGAGCGAAGGCCTGGCGCAGCACCGAGGAGCCGGGCGATCCGCCCAGGGAAATGTTGACCACCCGGGCCCCGGCGTCGCTGGCGGCGTTGATGCCGGCTGCCACCGACGCGTCGGAGAACCGGCAGCCCTGGTCGGTGGCGCAGCTGCCCTGCCGGTCCCCCCGCATCACCGCCAGCTGCACGGCCGGGGCGATGCCCACGATCGACCGGCCGTTGCGCGCGGCCGCCAGCACGCCGGCGACGAACGTGCCGTGCCCGTCCTCGTCCGTGATCGGGCGGGTGAGGCCGGTCACGTCGCGGCTTGCGGGATGGATCCGGCCCAGGAACTCGGGGCTGGCCGTGGCGATCCCCGTATCGACGATGCCCACGGTCACGCCCGCCCCTTCGATGCCGGCCTGCCACACGGGCAGCACGCCCACCTGGGTCGCGGCGTTCGAGCGCCGGTATTCCGCCGTATCGAGCGAGGAGGGCGGCGGAGAGGGGGCCGCGGGCGGGGGCGGCGCCGTCTGCACCACCGGGGCGGGGCCCCCGCCACCCGCGCACGCCGCGAGCGCGGCCAACGACGCGATGGCCCAGAGGGGCGTGGGGCGGGATGACTTCATACGCGGTTCCTGCCAAGGGCGCGCCCGTGCGCACGGCAGCACCCGTCCGGTCGCCGAGCCTTGGCCATGTGAAGACCTGGGTCTTCGACATGGACAACACGCTCTATTCGCCCCGCGTCAACCTGTTTGCCCAGATCGACCGACGGATGGAGGCCTACGTGGGCCGCCTGTTGGGCCTGCCGCCCGAGGAAGCCCGCGCCGTGCAGAAACGCTACTTCCACGAGCACGGCACCACCTTGCGCGGCCTGATGCTGAGCCATGGCGTCGACCCCCACGACTTCCTGAGCTTCGTCCACGACATCGACTTCTCGGTCTTGAGCCCCGACCCACGCCTCCGGCAGGCCTTGCTGCGGCTGCCCGGGCGCCGGTTCGTCTTCACCAACGGCGACCGGCCCTACGCCCTCAAGGTGCTGGGTGCCCTGGGGGTGGAGGACTGTTTCGACGGCCTGTTCGACATCCATGCCATGGCCTATCATCCCAAGCCCGACCCCCGAGCGTATCGCGAGCTTCTCGACACCTTCGACATCCGCCCCGATTCGGCCCTGATGGTCGACGACATGGCCTACAACCTCCGGCCGGCGAAAGCGCTGGGGATGACGACCGTTTGGCTCGACAACGGATCGGAACGGGGCGCCTTCGGCCACGGCCCCGAGTTCGTGGACTACGAAGCCACGGAGCTCGCCGACTTCCTGGAGCGGGTGGTGGCGTGAGGTGGGATCCGCCTTCGCTTCGACAGACGATCGAGCGCGCCTGGGCGCAGCGCGAGGGCCTGTCGCCGGCCACGGGAGGGGAGATTCGCGCCGCGGTCGAGACGGTGATCGAGGCCCTGGACGAAGGCCGGCTGCGGGTGGCCGAGCCGGGACCGGACGGCCACTGGATCGTGCACGAATGGATCAAGAAGGCCGTGCTGCTCTCCTTTCGGCTCGAGGGGGCGGCCGTGATGCCGGGGGGGGTGGCGCCCGCCTTCGACAAGGTCCCGCTCAAGACTCAGGGATGGGATGCCTCGCGTTTCGCACGCGCGGGCTTCCGCATGGTGCCGGGGGCGATCGTGCGGCGGGGCGCCTACGTGGCGCCGGGGGCGGTGCTGATGCCGTGTTTCGTCAACGTGGGCGCGCGCGTGGGCGAGGGCACCATGATCGACACGTGGGCGACGGTAGGCAGCTGCGCGCAGGTGGGGGCCCGGTGCCACATTTCGGGCGGGGCGGGCATCGGCGGGGTGCTGGAGCCGCTGCAGGCGGCCCCCGTCATCCTCGAGGACGGCGTGTTCGTGGGCGCCCGGGCCGAGGTGGCCGAAGGGGTGATCGTGCGCCAGGGCGCGGTGATCGCCATGGGGGTGTTTCTGGGGGCCTCCACTCGCATCGTCGACCGGGCGACGGGCGAGGTGCGCATGGGCGAGGTGCCGCCCTATGCGGTGGTGGTGCCGGGCAGCCTGCCCGATCCGGGCGGTGGCCCGGCCCTGGCCTGCGCCGTGATCGTGAAGCGCGTGGATGCGCGCACGCGCGCCAAGACGACCATCAACGAGCTGCTGCGCGATTGACGTCGGGCCCGCCCGGCGTTCGGCGGGCCGCACCGGCGGCCCCGTGCCGAGGCCAGGCGAAACCGGGCCGCACGGCCCGCCCCCCGGTCTCGACAGGAACTCCCGCCCGCACCGGCGCGCTTGGGGGGCCCTCCCGCGATCCAGGCCGGCCGAAAGACCGGCCGGGCCTGGGGCGTCAGGCGAAGACCTCGCGGGCGAAGAAGTCCTGCATGGCCGCCCACGACCGCCGGTCGGTGCGCTCGTGGTAGATGACGCCCGGGATCACCGTGCCGTTGGCCTCGGGATTGGTGAAGCTGTGCTGGGCGCCCGTGTAGCAGATCGTCTGGCAGTCGGCCCCGGCGGCGGCCATCTCGGCCAGGAAGGCGTTCAGCTGCTCGTGCGGCACCAGGGGATCCTCCGCGCCGTGACACACCAAGATCTTGGCGTGCACTTGGCCGGCCTCGGCCTTGAGCGGCGTGTCCAAGGCTCCATGGAAGCTCACCACGCCCTTCACGTCCGGGTTGCCGCCCCGCGCCAGCTCGAGCACGGTCGAGCCGCCGAAGCAGTAGCCGATGGCGGCGATCCGCCCGTCGCAGGCGGCCTGGGCCTTGAGCGCGGCCACGGCCGCCCCCGCCCGCCGCCGCAAGGCCAGCCGGTCGGCCAACCACCGGCCGATGATCTCGAAGGCTTCGGGCGGGCCGGACGGAATGTGGCGGTCGCCGAAGATGTCGGCCGCCAGGGCCACATAGCCCAGCTCGGCCAGCATGCGCACGCGCCGCTGCACCTGGGCGCCCAGGCCCCAGGCCTCGTGCACGGCGACCACGCCGGGGAACGGGCCCGCACCGCTGGGCACGGCCAGCACGCCCAGGCAGCGCTGGTCGCCGTCGAAATATTCCAGGTCGGATACCGTCACCATCCCCATGCTCCCCTTCAGCCCAGCTGGCCCACCAGGTATTCGGCCGACGACACGCGAAACGCCATCGGCTCTTCGACGTTGAGCTCGGCCACCACCCCGTCCTTCACCAGCATCGAGTAGCGCTGCGAGCGCAGTCCCATGCCGAAGCGCGAAGCGTCCATCTCGAGGCCCAAGGCCTTGGTGAACTCCCCGTTGCCGTCGGCCAGCATCGTCACCTTGCCGTCCGCCCCCGCCGACTTGCCCCAGGCGTCCATCACGAACACGTCGTTCACGGCCACGCACACGATCTCGTCCACGCCCTTGGCCCGGATCTCGTCGGCCTTCTCGATGAAGCCGGGCAGATGCCGGGCGGAACAGGTGGGGGTGTAGGCCCCGGGGACCGCGAACAGGGCGACGGTGCGGCCGCGGAACAGGTCGTCGGTCACCACCGGCTCGGGCCCGTTGGGCCCCATCCGCATCAGCGTCGCGGTTGGCACCCGGTCTCCCTTGGCGATCGGCATCGGCGATTCTCCTCCGTCGTTGTGCCGCCCCCTTGCCACCGGCGTGAACGCGGCGCCACCTGGTCAGCGGCCGGCCGCGCCGCTAGAGGAACGCCGTGGACGGCCCTCCCTATCTGTCCGGCCAGTTCCTGCTGGCGATGCCCGGGATGCCGGATCCGCGCTTCGCCCGGTCGGTGGTGGCGATGTGCGCGCACGACGCCGGCGGCGCCTTCGGCCTGTGCCTGCACGCCGAAATCGAGGGGCTTACGGTTCCCGACCTGATGCGCCAGCTCGACGTCGACCCCGGCGAGACGCCGCCCGTGCCCGTGCTGGCGGGCGGGCCCGTGGAGCCCAACCGGGGCTTCGTGCTCCACACGCCCGACTTCGCCGGCCAGGACACGCGCTTCGTGGCCGGGCGCTGGGCGCTGACGGCCACGCGCGACGTGCTGGAAGCCATCGCCCGCGGCCGCGGGCCCCGGCATTGGGTGGTGGCGCTGGGCTACGCCGGCTGGGGGGAAGGCCAGCTGGAACAGGAGCTGTCGATGCCGGGCTGGTTCACCTGCCCGGGCTCGCTCGACCTCATCTTCGCCACCCCCACCGCGGAGCGGTGGCAGCGCGCCTTCCGCGAGGCAGGCGTCGACGTGGCGATGCTCTCGGCCGGAGCTGGGCGGGCCTGAGGGCCGGCGGCGCGCGGGCCAGCGTCGGGGTCTGGGGGGTCGTCGGGCCCGCGGGCGCTCGGGCCGGCAGGCCGGGGGCGGCGCGGGCCCGGGCGGCGGCTTGCGAGGGCAGGGCCCTGGCTCTCCCGGGGCGGGCGCGGGCGGTGGGGCGGCGGGTCGGCTTGCGGCGCTGCCGCGCGGCGGGCCGGCAGGGCGGTTCCGGGACGCAGGGCGGGCCGGCGGGGCGGTTCGGCGCGCGGGCGGCGGGCCGGTCCGGCCTTGCGCGCCGGGGCCGTTGCCCCTATCGGGCCGCGCGCAGGCGCGCCGCGGTCCCACCCGCCCCTTCCCACACCCAAGGGCGGCGCCCGAGACCCCGCGCCACGGAGACGAAGATGCCCAAGCTCAAGACCAAAAGCGGGGTCAAGAAACGGTTCAAGATCACCGCCACGGGCAAGGTGCTGCACGGCGTGGCGGGCAAGCGCCACCGCCTCATCAGCCACAACGGCAAGTATGTCCGCACCAACCGCGGCACGTCGGTGCTTTCGGCGGCGGATGCGCCCGCGGTGAAGCGCTGGGCGCCCTATGGGCTGAAGTAGGAGGGCGCCGATGGCACGCGTGAAGCGCGGCGTCACGGCACGCGCTCGGCACAAGCGGGTCCTGGCCCAGGCCAAGGGTTACTACGGGCGGCGCAAGAACACGATCCGGGTTGCCCGGCAGGCGGTCGAGAAGGCCGGCCAATACGCCTATCGCGACCGGCGGAACCGCAAGCGGGAATTCCGCGCCCTGTGGATCCAGCGCATCAACGCGGCGGCCCGGGAACATGGGCTCACCTACGGTCGCTTCATCCACGGCGTGAAGCGGGCGGGCCTCGAGATCGACCGGAAGATCCTGGCCGATCTGGCCTTCGCCGAGCCGGCGGTCTTCGCCGCCATCGCCCAGCAGGTGAAGGCGGCCCTGGCCGGGGCGTCGCCCGCCTGAGGGCCGGCCCCCGGGCCCGGCCCCTCGTGACCGACGCCGCCAGCGCAGCCGAGGCGTTGCGCCTCCGCTTGTCGGCCGCGATCGCCGCCGCCCGAACGCTCGAGGAGCTCGAAGCCGTCCGCGTGCGCGCGCTCGGCCGGGCGGGTGAAGTGACCGCTCTGCTCAAGACCCTGGGCGCGCTTGCCCCCGATGAGCGGCGGGTGCGGGCCCCCGTCTACCAGCGCCTGCGCGACGAGCTGACGAGCGCCCTCGAAGCGCGCAAGGCCGTCCTCGAGCGCGAGGCGCTCGCCCGCCGGCTCGTGGCCGAACGCGAAGACCTCTCGCTGCCCGCCGAGCCACCGCGGCCGGGCACGCTCCACCCCGTCACCCGGGTCGTGGAAGAGCTTTTGGAAATCTTCGCCGACTTAGGCTTCGCCATGGCCGAAGGCCCCGAAATCGAGGACGACTGGCACAACTTCACCGCGCTCAACATTCCCCCTGAGCATCCCGCCCGGGCGATGCACGACACCTTCTACTTGACCGACGGGCGGCTGCTGCGTACCCATACCTCTCCCGTCCAGATCCGCACCATGACCGCCACGGCCCCGCCCATCCGCATCGTGGCCCCGGGGCGGGTTTACCGGGCGGATTCGGATGCCACCCACACGCCCATGTTTCACCAGGTGGAAGGCCTCGTCGTGGATCGCGACGTGCATCTGGGCCACCTGCGCTGGACGCTCGAGACGTTCGTGAAGGCCTTCTTCGAGGTGGAGGCGGTGACGCTGCGCTTCCGCCCGAGTTTCTTCCCCTTCACCGAGCCGTCGGTCGAGGTCGACGTCGGGTGCCGGCGCGAAGGGGGGCGGCTCGTGATCGGGGGCGAGGGCCAGTGGCTCGAGATCCTGGGGGCGGGCATGGTGCATCCCCGGGTGCTGGCCAACTGCGGAATCGATCCCGAGCGCTGGCAGGGCTTCGCCTTCGGCTGCGGCATCGACCGGCTGGCCATGCTGAAATATGGCATGACCGACCTGCGCGCCTTCTTCGACGCCGACCTGCGCTGGCTTGCCCATTTCGGCTTCTCGGCCCTACGCGCGCCGTCACTCGCCCTGGGCCTTTCGGCCTGAGAGGTCCCGATGCGGTTACCCCTCGCCTGGCTGGCCCGCGAGCTCGACTTCGACGCCGACGCACATCGGATCGCCGAGACGCTGACCCGCCTGGGCCTCGAGGTGGAGGCGATCGACGATCCGGCGGAGGCGCTGCGGCCGTTCCGGATCGCCCGGGTGATCGAGGCCGCCCCCCACCCTGGGGCGAATCGGCTGAAGCTGCTTCGCGTCGATGCGGGGCTGGGCGAACCGATCCCCGTCGTGTGCGGCGCGCCCAACGCGCGCGAAGGACTGGTGGGGGTGTTTGCCCCGCCGGGCGCCCGGATCCCGGCCACGGGCCAGGTGCTGGGCGTGGCCACCATCCGAGGTGTCGAATCGCGGGGCATGATGTGTTCGGCCCGCGAGCTCGGCGTGGGCGACGACCACGACGGAATCGTGGAGCTGCCGGCCGATGCGCCGGTCGGGGCCCCCTGGGCCCGTTGGGCGGGCCTCGACACCCCCGTGCTCGACCTTGCGATCACCCCCAACCGGGCCGACTGCCTGTCGGTGCGCGGCATCGCGCGCGACCTCGCGGCGGCGGGTCTGGGCCGGCTGCGCCCGCTCGTCGTGCCGGAGCTGCCGCCCGGCCCCCCCTGCCCCTTGCCCGTGCGCATCGAGGACCCCGACGGCTGCCCGGCCTTCTTCGCCCGCGCCTTGCTGGGGGCCCGAAACGGCCCGTCGCCCGCCTGGTTGCAGACCCTGCTGTGCCAGGCGGGCCTGCGGCCCATCTCGGCGCTGGTGGACGTCACCAACTACATGACGATCGCCTACGGCCGCCCACTCCACGTCTACGACCTCGCCACCCTCGACGGCGAGCTGGTGGCGCGGCGGGCCCGCGCCGGCGAGCGGCTGGAAGCCCTCGACGGGCGGAGCTACGCGCTCGACCCCGACGTGTGCGTGATCGCCGATCGCCGGGCGGTGCACGACATCGGCGGCATCATGGGCGGCCGGGATTCGGGGGTGGGCGAGAGGACCACCGACGTGCTGATCGAGGCCGCCTGGTTCTCCCCCGCCCGGATCGGTGCCGCCGGGCGCCGGCTGGGGATCGTCTCGGAAGCCCGGCTGCGTTTCGAGCGAGGTGTGGACCCCGAGTTCGTCGACCCTGGGCTCACTCTCGCCGCCCACCTGATGCGGGAGCTGGCCGGGGGCGTGGTGAGCGAGGCCGTCCGCGCCGGCGCCCCACCCGTCGCCCGCCGCTCGATCCCCTTCGCACCCGAGGCGGTCCGGCGTCTGGCGGGCCTGGACGTGCCGCCCGCCCGCCAGCGGGAGATCCTCGAGGCCCTGGGGTTTTCCCTCGCGGCGGGCGAGGTGCGGCCCCCGAGCTTCCGCCGCGACATCGAGGGACCTGCCGACCTCGTGGCCGAGATCGTGCGCATCGAGGGCCTGGAGCGCGTGCCGGCCGCGCCCCTGCCCCGCGCGCCGGGCGTGGCCCGCCCGGTGGCGACACCCACCCAGCGGATCGAACGCGTCGTCCGCCGCGCCCTGGCCGCCTGCGGCCTGGCCGAGGCGATCACCTGGAGCTTCGTGGCCGAGGCGCAAGCCCAGGCCTTCGGCGGGGCGACGTGTCGGCTCTTGAATCCCCTGTCGGCAGAGCTCGCCGTAATGCGGCCGTCGCTGTTGCCCGGTCTCGTGGCGGCCGCCCAGCGCAACCTCGCCCGGGCGGCACCTGGTGTCGCCCTGTTCGAGATCGGCCGGCGGTACCGGGCAGAAGGCGAGCGGCTGACGGCCGCCCTCGTGCTGGCGGGCGAGCTTTCGCCCCGCGACTGGCGACGGGGCCCGGCGCGGCAGGCCTCCGCCTTCGACGCCAAGGCGGCGACGCTTGCCGCCCTCGAGGCCTGGGGCCTTTCCGCCACCGAGGTGACGACGGTGGAGGGCGGCCTTCCGGAGCACTTCCATCCGGGGCGCTCCGTTCGCCTGGTGCGGGACGGGGTGACCTTGGCCGAGCTTGGCGAACTCCACCCCACCCTGGCCCAAGCGCACGACCTGCCGGCCACGGCCGTGGCCGAACTGTTCCTCGACGCCTGGCCCGCGCCCGCACGCGAACGCCCGGCCTACGCGCCGTCGCCCTTTCAGCCACTGGTGCGCGACTTCGCGTTCCTGGTGCCCCAGGGGCTGCCGGCCGAACGCCTGGTACGGGCCGTGGCGGCCGCCGACCCTGATCTCGTGGTCGAGGTGCGGCTGTTCGACCGCTTCACGGGGCCCGGCGTGCCCGAAGGCGAGGTGAGCCTGGCCCTTTCCGTGCGGCTGCAGCCCCGCACGCACACCCTGACCGAGGCGGAGCTCGACGCGTTCCGCGCCCGCGTCGAGGCGGCTGCCGCCAGCGTGGGCGCACGGCTGAGGGCTTGAGCCGGCCTTAGCCCAGCCGGCCGGCGCTCACGTCTTCGCGGCTTACCGGGATCACCCGGATCTCGACCCGGCGGTTCCGCGCGCGCCCTTCCGGAGTCGCGTTCGACGCCACGGGCTGATTGAAGCCGAAGCCCCGCGTCTCGATGCGGGCCGGGTTCACCCCGAAGCCCACCAACGTGTCGGCGACCGACCGCGCCCGCCGTTCCGACAGGCGCTGGTTGTATTCGGCCGAGCCCGTGTTGTCGGTGTGGCCGAAGACGCCGATCACGGTCGAGGGATATTCGTTGAGCACCCGGGCTACCTGCTCCAGGCTCGGCCGCAATTCCGGCCGCACGATCGCCGAGTTGACGTCGAAGGTGATGTTGTCGGGGAAGGTGAGCTTGAGCTCGTCCCCTTCCCGGTCGACGTTTACCTTCGAGTTCGCCAGGGCCTGGCGCATGGCCCGTTCCTGCCGGTCCATGTAGCCGCCGACCGCCCCGCCGGCGATCGAGCCCACGCCAGCACCGATCAACGCCCCCTTCTTGCCCCCGAAGGCCCCACCCAGCAGGGCCCCCCCTGCGGCCCCGGCCAGGGCGCCCTTGCCTCCGCGCGAGAGCACCCTCTGGCCCGTGTCGGGGTCGGTGGTGCAGGCGGTGGCACCCAACAGAACGCTCAAGGTGGCGGCCGCAAGCCAGGACTGGCGTCGGGGCCGGCGTGGGGTTCGCACCATGGAGGCTCTCCGCTGCGGGCTCACGTCGTCGCGGGCCTTACGCTGGCCGGCGGCGGTTTTCCACCCCGAGGGGCCGGCCGGCCTTGAGCGCGCCGGCTCGCTCCGTCATAGCGAGACCGGCGCCATGCCCGCCTTCCCCTGGGTCGATCTCGGGCTCGTCCTGTTGCTCATCCTGGTGAACGGGGCGTTCGCGGCCGCCGAGCTCGCCATCGTTTCGGCGCGGCGGGCGCGCCTGCAGCTTCTCGAGCGGGCGGGCGTGCGAGGGGCGGCCACCGCCATCCGCCTGCAGGAAGCCCAGGGCCGGTTCCTCTCGGCCGTGCAGGTTGGGATCACGCTGGTGGGCATCGGCAGCGGGGCCTTTTCGGCCGCGGTGCTGGGCGGGCCGGTGGCGCGGGGCCTGATGGCGTGGGGCGTGCCGGCCGGCCTGGCCGGGCCCTTGGGCCTCGCGCTCGTCGTTCTCGTCGTCACCTACCTGTCGTTGGTGGCGGGCGAACTGGTCCCCAAGCAGCTGGCGCTTCGTTCGCCAGAGCGCCTGGCCTGTTGGACCGCGCCGCCGATGGCGGCTCTCACCCGCCTGTTCGGCCCCGTGGTGGCCCTCCTCGACGCCTCGACCGCGGCCGTCTTCGCCCTCTTGGGCCTCAAGCGCGAGCGGGACGCCGGCGTGACGGAGGAGGAGCTGCGCACCGTGGTGGCCGAGGCCGAGAGCGCCGGGGTGATCGAGGAGGACGAGCGCGAGCTCATCACGGGCATCATGCGCATGGCCGACCGGCGCGTGCGCGGCGTGATGACCCCGCGGGTGGACGTCGACTGGATCGATGCGGACGCCGACTGGGAGACGCTGCGCGCCCACCTGATGCGCACGCCCCACACCCGCCTGGTGGTGGCCGAAGGCTCGGTCGACCGAGCGGTGGGCATCGTGCAGGCGCGGGACCTGCTGGCCGCCGTGCTGGCCGGCGGGCCCGTGGCACTGCGCGAGCTGATGCGCAAGCCGCCCGTGGTGCCCGACGTGGCCGACGCCACGGCGGTGCTGGCCGCCCTGCGCGACTCCGACGTGCCGATGGCCTTCGTCGTCGACGAGTATGGCCACTTCGAAGGGGTGGTGACGCCTTCCGACCTCTTGGCCGCGATCGCGGGCGAATTCGCCTCCGACCTCGACGAGGGCGAGGAGCCGGCCATCGTGGAGCGTGAGGACGGCTCGCTCCTGGTCTCGGGCAGTCTCGCCGCCGACGAGCTGGCCGAGCGGCTGGGGTTCCGGCTGGACGAGGAGCGGGACTATCAGACGGTGGCGGGCTTCGTGCTGGCCGAACTCGAGCACATCCCGGCCACCGGTGAACATTTCGACGCCCACGGCTTCCGCTTCGAGGTGGTCGACATGGACGGCCGCAAGATCGACCGGCTGCTCGTGCGCCGCCTGCCGGCCGACTGACGGTGACGTGGCGCGGCGGCCTGGTCCTCGGCCTCGTGGCGCTGGGCTGGACCGGCCTGTGCCTCGCCCTCTGGCGGGGCGTGGACGCGCTGGGCCCGCTCGTGTTCCGGGTGGGCGAAGGGTTCGGCGTGGCGCCGGCCCGGCTCGTGTGGCTGGCCGACCTGTTGGAGGAAGCGGCCCCCGCCACCCGCCTGGTGGTGGGGCTCGTGTGGCTCTTGGGCCTCCTCGTGGTGCTGGCCGCCGGCCTCCTCCTGGCCCGCGACCGCTAGCCCACCCTCAGGCCGCCCGTTGCGCCTGTTCCCAAGCCCGGCGGGCCAAGACCTCGACGTTGGCGGACATGGCCTGGGCGGCCGGGTTGGCCGCCGTGCCCCGCGCCACCCGTGCGCGAATGCCGTGGACGATCGCGGCCAGCCGGAACATGTTGTAGGCGATGCAAAAATCCATGATGGCCGTCACCTCGGCCGGGTCGCGGCCGGTGCCAGCGCAATAGCGCGCGACGTAGTCGGCCTCGGTCGGGATGTCGAGGGCCGCAAGGTCGGCCTCGGCCAGCCCCACGGTGCCCGAGGGCGGCATCCGATACATCATGAGATGATAGGAAAAGTCGGCCAAGGGATGGCCCAGGGTGGAAAGTTCCCAGTCGAGCACCGCCAACACGCGCGGCTCGGTGGTGTGGAAGATCATGTTGTCGCATCGATAGTCGCCGTGGACGATCGCCGTCTCGTCGCCCGGGGGGATGTGGGCCGGAAGCCAGTCTACCAGCTTCTCCATCTCCTCCACCCGGCCGGCGAAGGGCACGTCCTCGGCGTAGGACTTGGACCAGCGCGCGATCTGGCGCGCGAAATAGTTGCCGGGCCGGCCGAAGTCGGCCAGTCCCACGGAGGCGGGGTCGATGCGGTGCAGCCAGGCCAGCGTGTCGCACATCGCCCAGAAATGGGCCCGGCGCTGGTCCCGCGCTACGTCGGGGAAGGTTCCGTCCCAGACGATGCGGCCCTCCACATGCTCCATCACGTAGAACCAGGTGCCGATCACCGTCTCATCGGTGCACAGCCCATAGGGCCGGGCCACGGGAAAGCCCGTGGGATGAAGGGCCGAGATCACGCGGAACTCGCGGTCGACGGCATGGGCGGACTTCAGGAGCGGCCCCGGCGGTTTGCGCCGCAGCACGTAGGAGCGTTCCGGCGTGACCAACTTGTAGGTGGGGTTGGACTGCCCGCCCCGGAACTGGCGAACGGTGAGCGGCCCGCGATACCCTTCGACGTGGGCGCGCATCCAGGCGTCCAGGGCCGCCTCGTCGAAGCGGTGCGCGTCGCGGACGTCGGTCGTGCCCTCGAATTGGGCCTGGCGGCTGGCCATGTCGCTCATGGAGCCTCCCTCGCGAGCTCGCGCCAGCCGATATCGCGGCGGAAGACCGCGTCGGCAAAGCTGATCCTTTCGATGGCGGCATAGGCCTGCGCGGCGGCCTCGCGCAGCGTCCCGGCGCGGGCGGCCACGGTGAGCACCCGGCCGCCGGCCGCCACGAGCCGCCCGGCGTTCAGGCTCGTGCCGGCGTGGAACACCGTGGCGCCACAGTCCGCAAGGCCTCCGATTTCGGCGCCCGTCGCCGGCGCCGCCGGATAGCCGCGGGCCGCGACGGTCACGGCGATGGCCCGGCCGGGCGCCCAGCCAAGCGACATCCGCTCGAGCCCCCCCGTGGCCACGGCCCAGAGGAGTTCCAGAAGATCCGATTCCAGGAGCATCATGAGCGCCTGGGCCTCGGGGTCTCCCAGGCGGACGTTCCATTCCAAGAGCCTAGGGCCGTCCTCGGTCAGCATCAGGCCGGCGAACAGGATGCCGCGATACTCGACCCCCCGGGCGGCCAGGGCCTGAAGCGTGGGCCGCACGATGCATTCCATGACCCGGCGGGCCGTCTCGGGTGTCAAGGCCGTGACTGGCGCCACGGCCCCCATGCCGCCCGTGTTGGGGCCGGTGTCGCCCTCCCCCAGGCGCTTGTGGTCTTGGGCGGCGAGCAGCGGCACGGCCGTCGTGCCGTGGGCGGCCACGAAGAAGCTCGCCTCCTCGCCGGCCAGGCACTCCTCGACGACGACGGGAGTCAAGCCTTGCGCGACGAGGCGGGCCAAGGCGGCCTCGGCCTCGGCGAGGGTGGCGGCCACTGTCACGCCCTTGCCTGCCGCCAGCCCGTCCGCCTTGACGACGATAGGGGCGCCCTGCGCACGGACGTAGGCCAGCGCCGGTGCCAGCGCGTCGAACCGTGCCCAGCGGGCGGTGGGAATGCCGGCCTCCGCGCACAGCTCCTTCGTGAAGGCCTTCGAGGCTTCCAGGCGGGCGGCCGCGCGGGACGGCCCGGCCACGGCGATGCCTCGGGCGGTCACGGCATCGGCCACGCCGGCCACCAGCGGCGCTTCGGGGCCGGGCACGACGAGGTCGATGCCCTGGGCCTGGGCCCAGCGGGCCACGGCGTCCGGATCCAGGATGTCGAGCTCCGGCACCAGCGTGGCGTGGGCGGCGATGCCCGGATTGCCGGGGGCGGCGAACAGCCGGGCGAGGTGGGGCGACTGGGCCAGACGCCACGCGATGGCATGTTCGCGCCCGCCCCCCCCCAGCAACAGGACGCGCAGGGGCTGCATGGCTCAAGCGCATGACGGTCGTCCGGGGCCGACGCAAGGCTTGGCGGCGGGCGGCCGCGGTCGCTAGGGTCCGTCCATGGCCACGGCGCCGTCGAACCTGCCCGAGCTCAGCGTCTCGGAACTGGCTCAGGCGCTCAAGCGCACGGTGGAGACGGCCTTCGGCCTGGTGCGGGTGCGGGGGGAGCTTTCGGGCTTCAAGCGCCACGCGAGCTCGGGCCATTGCTATTTCGCCCTCAAGGACGCGAACGCCGTGCTCGACGCCGTGATGTGGCGCAGCGTGGCCCAAAGCCTGCGCTTTGCCCCCGAGGACGGCCTCGAGGTGGTGGCTACCGGCCGGCTCACCACCTTTCCCGGCCGGTCGCGCTATCAGCTCGTGGTCGACCGGCTGGAAGTGGCGGGCGTGGGCGCGCTTCTGGCCCAGGTGGAGGAGCGGCGCCGGCGCCTGGCCGCCGAAGGCCTGTTCGACCCCGCGCGCAAGCGCCCCTTGCCCTTCCTGCCCCGCTGCATCGGGATCGTCACCTCGCCCCAGGGGGCCGTCATCCGCGACATCCTGCACCGCCTGGCCGACCGGTTCCCGCGCGACGTGCTGCTGTGGCCCGTGCCGGTGCAGGGCGAGGGAGCGGAACTGAGGATCGCAGCCGCCATCCGCGGCTTCAACCGCCTTCCCGAAGACCGACGCCCCGACCTGTTGATCGTGGCCCGGGGCGGCGGCTCGGTCGAGGACCTGATGCCCTTCAACACCGAGGCGGTGGTGCGGGCCGCCGCCGAAAGCCGCATCCCGCTCATCTCGGCGGTGGGCCATGAAACCGACACCACGCTTCTCGACCACGCGGCCGATCGGCGCGCGCCCACGCCCACGGCCGCGGCCGAAATGGCCGTGCCCGTGCGCGCCGAGCTCGTGGACCGGGTCATGGGGCTCGGGCTGCGCATGCGCCAGGCCGGGCGCCGGGCTGCGACCATAAGGCGCGAACGGCTGGAAGGACTTTCCGCCCGCCTGCCGCGGCCCATGCGCCTCGTGGAAGGATTAGGGCAGCGGCTCGACGACGCCACCGAGCGGCTGCCCCGCGCGCTCAAGGCCCGGGCCGCGGGTGCGCGGAGCCGGTTCGACACGACGGGCGCCGCGCTGCCCCGGGCGCTGGCCGTGGCGGTGGGAACGGCGCGCGCGCGGCTTGCCACCACCGCCGGGCGCCTGCAGCCGCGCTTGCTGCGCGAACGCGTGCGCTTCGGCCGGCAGGCGCTCGACGCGAAGGACCGGCTGATCACGGGCCTGTCGCCCCAGGGCACGCTGGGCCGCGGCTATGCGCTCGTGCTGTCGGAAGGCGGACGCGTGCTGGCCGACGCGACGGCCGTGCGCGCCGCCCCGCGCGTTCGACTGCGGCTGCGTGACGGCGAGGTGGGCGCCATCCCCGATCCGCCCCACCTCGGGCCCTAAGGCTGACGCTCGTGCTGCGGGCCCCCGACGGTCGGCCGGCACGGCTGCGCTATCTGCCGGGGAGCTACCAGGTGCTGGAGCCCGGGGACCACGTGCGCTGCGCGGTCACAGGAGTGGCCATCCCGCTCGCCCAGCTGCGCTATTGGAGCCACGAGCTTCAGGAGGCCTATGTGGATGCCGAAGCTGCGCATCGCCGCTGGCGCGAGGCCCGGGCCAAAGGCCTGCTCTGACAGCCCCCGCCCGCGCCGCCCGGGCGTCGCGCAGCCCGCGCCAGGGGATGAGCGCTGAAGGCTTTCCCGGCCCGCTCGCCTGAGGAGACCTCAGGCGGGCGGAGCTGGCCGCCGGTGCCACAGGGCGTGCGCGCGATGGCCGGCCCGTGCCGGAGGCCGCACGGAGGGTCCATCTTCCGCGCTTCGGCCACGACCCGGCAAGACCCGTGCGCCGGGTGACCCAGGAAGTCGGTTCGGCCCCGCGTTTCTCGGCCCTTCGCGGGCGGGCTCGTTCGGGACTTGCGGCGAACGGCCGATCCGCTGTTGCGCTTTCGCCACAGGGCCGCCTCGTCCGGTGGCCGGCGCCGGCCCTCATTCTTTACAGGTGGGTGGCAGGGGCGCGATAGGAAGCGCCGTGGAACCGAGGGGGCGCCCTGAGCGGTGCCCCGCGTCGGGGCCCTGGCCCTGCGAGCGTTGGTGTCGGCTTGCGGGGGGCGGGCCAGGTCAGGGAAGGATTGCACGAATGACGAGCTTCTCGCGTGCGGCGCTTCGGGGTGGTGTGGCGACCTTGGCCGTCTCGTTCGGTCTTCTGGCGGGTGGAGGCGCTTGGGCTCAGGGTCAGACGGCCGCCGCGACGACCGACGAGCCCGGCACGATCGTGGTCACCGGCACGCTGATCCGCGATCCCAACCTGATCGCGGCGACTCCGGTCAACGTCGTGGGCGAACAAGAGATCCAGCTGCGCCAGTTCGACAGCGCCGAACAGCTGCTGCGCGAGATCCCGGGCGTCGTGCCGTCGATCGGCGCCCAGGTGAACAACGGCAACGGCGGGGCGGCGTTCCTCAACCTCCGCGGCTTGGGCTCCAACCGCAACATCGTGCTGTTGGACGGCGTGCGGCTGTCGCCCTCGGGCCTTAACGGCGTGTTCGACGTCAACAACATCCCGCTCGCCCTTGTGCAGCGGGCCGACGTGCTGACGGGTGGGGCGTCCACCACCTACGGGGCCGACGCCGTGTCGGGCGTGGTGAACTTCATCACCAAGCGCGACTTCACCGGCATCGACGTCACTTCGAACCTTGGGATCACCGAGCAGGGCGACGGCCGGCGGTTCCGCACCGACCTGGTGGTGGGCACCGGCACTGGCGACGGCCGCGGCAACGTGGTGCTGGGTATCGGCTACATCGACGTTCAGCCCGTCTATCAGGGAGACCGCGACTTCGGCTTCACGGCCTATTCCACCCTGGGGGGCTTCGCGAGCGGTTCGGGCACGTCGGTTCCCTCCCGCTTCACGCTGGTGAACCCGACGGCGGGCAACCTGATCACGGTAGGCTGCGGCGGCCCAGGTCAGCCCGCCTGCTTCAATCCCCAGGCCGGGGCCCGCCAAGTGACGGCCGACGGCACCGCGTTCCGGACGACGGCCGCCTTCGATCCGTTCAACTTCAATCCCTTCAACGTCTACCAGGTGCCCTTCGAGCGGATCAACATCTACGCGGCCGGCCGCTACGAAGTGGCGGACGATATCGAGGTCTACGGCCGCGGCCTCTATTCGAACAACGTCATCTCCACGATCATCGCCCCATCAGGCGCCTTCGCACTGTCGAACGTGACGGTGCCGCTCAACAATCCCTTCCTCACTCCGGCACAGCGCAACGCCTTCTGCGCGTTCGACCTCGACCCGACCATCAACTACCGGCCGCGCTTCACGCCGGATGAATGCGCGCGCGCGGCCAATCCCCGCCTGCGCCCCGGCGATGCCGACTATCGCGAGGTCCGCGGGGTCACCCTGTGGCGGCGGGCGGTGGAATTCGGCCCGCGCATCAGCGAGTACACGACCGACTTCTACGACCTCCTGTTCGGGGCGCGCGGCGGTCTTGTGGAAGGGGTCACGTGGGACGTCTCGGGCAGTTACGGACGCTCGCGCAACCTGTCGAAGATCAAGGGCTATTATCTCAACTCCCGGGTGCGGCAATCGATGCTCGCGGGACGCGACGCGGCGGGCAATCCGGTCTGCTTCGATCCGTCGAACGATTGCGTTCCGGTGAACTGGTTCGGCCCGGCGGGCTCGATCACGCCCGAGATGAACGACTTCCTCAACGAGCAGAGCTTCGTCGAGAACACGGCCGACCTCATCCAGGGTCGGGGCCTACTGCAGGGCGACACCGGCATCGCCTCGCCGCTGGCCGAGCGGAACGCGAACTTCGCCCTGGGTGCGGAATTCCGGGGCTATCGGGCGACCCGCACGTCCGACACGCTCGCGAGCTCTGGCGACCTGGGGGGCGCCGGGGGGGCCGAGCCCAACGTGGACGGCGGCTACAGCGTGTGGGAGATCTATGGGGAACTCCAGGTCCCCCTCATCACCGGGCGCAGCTTCTTCGAAGAGCTGACCGTGGGCGGCGGGGTGCGCTACTCGAAGTACTCGGTCGACGCGGCCGGCAATCCCACCTTCGACACGCTCACCTGGAAAGCGGAAGGCTCGTGGGCGCCCTTCGAAGGCCTGCGGCTTCGCGGAGTCTACGGCAAGGCCTCGCGCGCGCCCAACATCACGGAGTTCTTCTTCCCGCAGAACGTCGAACTCACCAACCTGTCGGACGATCCCTGCGCCAACCTGCGGGACGACGGAACGCCCATTCCCGGCCGGCCCGTGCCGACGGGCGTGCTGCGCGACGTCTGCATCGCGCAAGGGGCGCCGCCGTCGGCCATCGGATTCATCCCGCAGCCCACGGTGGGCCAGATCAATGCGGTGTTCGGCGGCAATCCTTTGCTGAAACCCGAAGACTCGACCAGCTGGACCGTGGGCGCAGTGTTCACGCCCAAGTTTGTGCGCAACTTCAGTGCGACGGTCGACTACTACAACATCCGGGTGACGAACGCGATCACGAACCCCACGCCGGGGGACCGGATCGCGGCCTGCTTCGCCCCGGACAAGCTGAGTGTCACGAATCCGGACTGCGTGGGCCCCACCGGCATCAGCCGCGACCCGGCCACGGGCTCGCTTTCGGGCGACCCCAACGTCGTGCGCGGGCTGTTCATGGCGCTCACCAACCAAGGCCGCCTCGAGACGTCGGGCATCGACTTCACGGCCAACTGGTCGACCCCGATCGGGGAAGATTGGAACTTCGCCGTGTCGGTGGTGGGGAACTACACCTTCACCAACAAGTTCCAGGCGACCCCGACCAGCGTGAACCGCGAATGCTTGGGCTTCTTCAGCACCAACTGCGGCTCGCTGCAGCCCGAGTTCAGCATCTACAATCGCTTCACGCTGAGCTGGCAGCGCGTCGACGTCTCGTTGCTGCACCGCTTCTTCACGGGCTTCATCCAGGAGCCGCTGGACGCCGCCCGCGCGCCCTACTTCGAGGGGCGCCTGACGGGGGGCAACCTGGCCGGACGGGAAGTGAACTTCCGCGAGATGCCGGATCAGCATTACCTGGATCTGTCGGTCGGCTTCAACGTGACGGAGAACATCAACGTCTCGTTCCTGGTGCAGAACCTGTTGAACGCCGACCCGCCCATCGTGGGCCAGGAGGCCGGCCCTACCGCGTTCAACAGCGGCAACACCTATCCGTCGACTTACGATCCCTTGGGCCGGCGGTACGCGGCCACGCTGCGGCTGCGCTTCTGACGGCGGGAAAGCGGCGCGGGGGCGGGCTTTCGGGAGCCCGCCCCTTCGCTCGTCGGGGCCAGGCGCGTCAGCTAAGCAGCGGCGCGGCCGCCACGGCGGGAAGGCCCGCGTGCACGGCCACCGCCTCGGCCCACCGAAGCACGACCTTCACCTCCTCGCCATGGGCAGCGAGGGCGGCGGCATACGCCTCGGCGCGCCGCCTGGCGTCGAAGGGCTGGCCGGTCTTGGCATGGCGGCCGAACTCGCGGGCGACGATGGCCGCCCGTTCCTGAGGCCCCAGCGGCAGCCCGAAATGGGCCCCCAGCGCCTCCAGCGCGTCGCCCGGTCGGGCGAGCAGCACGGGGCTGGGCAAGGCGCGCAACCGCTCGGGCCCCAGCCGAGCCGCAAGGCCGGCGAACAGCCGGTGCTGGGCAAGCCACGCGAGGGCCGCGACCTGCAGGTCGGTGTGGCGAAACTCCTCTTCGGGCGTGAAGCCGAAATCCAGCAGGCCGTCGCGGCGCAGCTTCCACGCCAGCTCGCGCACCCACAGGCGCCCTTCGAGCCCCTTGCGGGCGACCGACGCCACGAACTCGGGCAAGGGGGCGAACAGGAAGATCGCGCGGGACCCCGGCGACAACGCAAAAAGTCCGGGCACGAGTGCGGCGGTTACGTTCGACGGCTTGATCACGATCGCTTCGCCGTCAACGAACGGTCGGGCCAGCAGGCCGAGCGCCGTCCGCAGCACCACCGTCACCCGACCTTCGTCCTCCCCCTGGGCCCGGAAGCCCAGGACGTCGTTCAGGATCTGGGGTTCCTTGAGCGTGTGGGCGAACCCTGGGCGTTCGAGGGCGTTGGCAAGGAGCGTCGAGCCGCAGAAGGCCGAGTGGAACAGGAAGTGGAGGGAGGCGCCGGCCAACGGCGCCGCGACGTCGGCCCGCGGCAGGGCGATCGCCGGACCGCAGTCACCGAGATGGGCATCGATCAGGAAGGAAACGGCCCGCCGCCGGGCCCGAGGCACGTAAAGGAACCCCAGCCGGTCGCCCTGCGGTTCGTAGCGATGCGCAAGCCAGGTGGGGTCGGCCAGCACCTCGGCCGCCGTGAGGGGCGCTCGGGTCGACATGGCCTGAGCCGTGGGCGGAGGGCGGGAGTTTGACAAGCTGGGCGGGCGGCTGGCGCCCCAGGCAAGCGCTTCGTAAGGACGGGGTGATGGACGTCCGCGCCGCCCCGCCCCTGCCTGCTGCCGCCGCGCAGGCGTTGCGCCGCGCAGCCGAGCTCGAGCGCACGGGGCAAGGGGCGGAAGCCGCGCGCCAGCGGGCCGAGGCGGCCCGCCTGGCTCCTGGGCATCCGGCCGTGGAAAACGCCCTGGGGCTCGCCGCCCAGCGCGCGGGCGACTTCGCCGTGGCCGCCCGCCATTTCCAACGCGCCGCCCAGGCGGATCCCACGGCCCGCGCGCTATGGATCAACCTTGCCGCCGCGTGCCGGGGGGCGGGCGACGTCGCGGGCGAGGAAGCCGCCCTCGAGCGGGCCCTGGCGCTTGACCAGACGGACCTTCTGGCCAACGTCCGCCTTGCCGAACTCCACGAGCGCACGGGCGACCTGGCCCGGGCGACGCACCGCTGGAGCGCCGTGCTGCAGCTCGCCGCCTCCCTTGCCGACACCCCGCCGGGGCTCGAACCCGTGCTGACCCACGCCCGGGCGTTCGTCACGGCCCGGATGGAGGAGTTCGGGCGTGCCGTCGAGACGGCACTCGACCCGCTGCGTCGCGACTTGGCTCCCCAGGCGCGCCGCCGGTTCGACGCCTGCCTCGATGCGGTGCTGGGCCGGCGCCGGATCTTCCCCAACGTTTGTTCGGGGGTCCATTTTCCGTTCCTGCCGGCTGATGAGTTCTTCGACCGGGCCCATTTCCCCTGGCTTGCGGAACTGGAAGCGGCCACCCCCCGGATCCGGGCCGAGCTCGAAGCGCTTCTGGCCGAGGGGGCCCCGGGTCTTGAGCCCTACGTGGCGATGGCGCCCGGCACGCCGCCCAACAAGTGGAGCGCGCTCGATCACCGGCTGGACTGGGGGGCGTTCTTCCTGTGGAAGTTGGGCGAGCGGCGGTCGGAGGCCTGCGCGCGCTGCCCCGAAACGGCGCGGGTGGTGGAATCCCTGCCTCTGGCCGACATGCCGGGTCGGGCGCCCACGGTCTTCTTCTCGCTGCTCGAGCCCGGCACGCGCCTGCCCGCGCACACCGGTGTGTCGAACGTGCGCGCGATCGTCCACCTGCCCCTCATCGTGCCCGAGGGTTGCGGCCTGCGCGTCGGCGGCGAGACGCGGGCCTGGCGCGAGGGTGAGGCGTTGGTCTTCGACGACACGATCGAACACGAGGCCTGGAACCTGGGGCCCAGCCTGCGCGCGGTTCTTATCCTCGACACCTGGAACCCGCACCTGACCGAGATCGAGCGCGACCTGCTGCGGGCCTTCTTCCGGGCGGCCGACGCAAGCGGCCACAATCCGTACGGCCGCACCGCCGTGGCCGAATGAGGGCGGTGCCCGCGGATCGACGAGCCGAACGATCTCGCACCCGGCATGACGTTGCTTGGGCCTCGCCCCGCCGTTCGGGCAGTCGAGGATCCCGGCCCCCGGCCTAGCGAGCGGCCAGCGCGCGGCGGGCGCGGCTTGCGACCGATTCGGGCAGGTCCTCGCCGAACACGCGCTGGTAGTATTCCGCAATCACGGCGCGCTCGGCCTCGTCGCAGCGGTTGAGGAAGCTCACCCGGAAGGCGAAACCGATGTTGCCGAAGATCTCGGCGTTCTGCGCCCAGGTGATGACGGTGCGCGGGCTCATCACCGTCGAGATGTCGCCCGCCATGAAGCCCGCGCGGGTCAGTTCGGCCACCTTCACCATGCCGGCCACGGTTCGCCGGCCCTCGGGCGTATCGAGCGAGGGCATCTTGGCCAGCACGATCCGCTGCTCCGTTTCGGCCGGCAGATAGTTGAGGGTCACCACGATGGACCAGCGGTCCATCTGGCCCTGGTTGATCTGCTGGGTGCCGTGGTAGAGCCCGGATGTGTCGCCCAGCCCCACCGTGTTGGCGGTGGCGAACAGGCGGAACCAGGGATGCGGCCGAATCACCCGGTTCTGGTCGAGCAGGGTGAGCTTCCCCTCCACCTCCAGCACGCGCTGGATCACGAACATGACGTCGGGCCGGCCCGCGTCATACTCGTCGAAGACGAGGGCGGTCGGCGTCTGTAGCGCCCAGGGCAGCAGGCCCTCGCGGAACTCGGTTACCTGCTTGCCCTCGCGCAGCACGATCGCGTCCTTGCCCACCAGATCGATCCGGCTGATGTGCGAATCGAGATTGATGCGAATGCAGGGCCAGTTGAGCCGGGCGGCCACCTGCTCGATGTGGGTGGACTTGCCGGTTCCGTGGTAGCCCTGGATCATCACCCGCCGGTTGAAGGCGAATCCGGCCAGGATCGCCATCGTCGTGTCGGGATCGAAGACATAGGCCGGATCGAGGTCGGGCACGCGCTCGTCGGCCCGCGAGAAGGCCGGCACCTTGAGGTCAAGGTCCACCCCGAAGGTCTCGCGTGCGTCGACGAACGTATCGGGCGCATCGAGGAGCGTGCGCCCGTGCCGGTCGGCATCCGACGAAAGGCTGAGGGCGGACATGTCCATCGCTTGCGGCAAGGCTTGCGGCCGCGCAAGCGGGAATGACGCCGCCCGACCCCCGGGCCGCCGGCCCCCCGGCCGCCCAGGTCCCGGCGCCGGCAGCGGTCCCGCCCGTCCGGCGGCCCCGCGCGTCTGCCGCAGGTGGGGGGGCCACCGCGCCATGGCGCCCACGGCGTTCCTCGTGGGGGCAGGCGGTGGCCAAGGACGAGGCGGCCGGCACCGTTTCCCCCGGGGCGGCACCCCGCTACGGCCGGTCCATGCGCCTTTCCGACTGCCACAACGTGCGCGACTTTCGCGAGCTCGCCCGCCGGCGGCTGCCGGCCCCCGTGTTCCACTACATCGACGGGGGGGCGGACGATGAAGTCACGCTTGCCCGCAACACGGCCGCCTTCGACGACGTCGACCTCGTCCCCGACGTGCTCAAGGGCCTCGAGACGGTCGACCTCTCGGTCGAGGTCCTGGGGCGACGCATCGCCATGCCCCTCATGCTCTCGCCCACGGCCCTCCAGCGGCTGTTCCACTGGCAGGGCGAGCGCGCCGTGGGGCGGGCGGCTGATGCCTTCGGCACCTGGTTCGGCATCTCCTCGCTCGCCACCATTGCGCTGGAGGAGATCGGGGCCCGCGTGAGGGCGCCCAAGATGTTCCAGCTCTACGTCCACCGCGACGAGGGGTTGAACGCCGCGCTGATCGACCGGGCGAAGGCGGCCGGCTTCGATGCCCTCACCCTCACCGTCGACACGGCCGTGGGCGGCAACCGCGAGCGGTGCCTCAAGACCGGCTTCACCTCCCCCCCAAGGCTCACGCCGGCCAGCCTTCTGTCCTATGCCCGGCGGCCGGGCTGGGTGTGGAACTTCCTGGTGCGCGAGCGGTTCCGCCTGCCGAACCTCGAGACCCACGTGGCCGCCGGCACCCGGACGGCCATGAGCGTGGGGGACTATTTCACGAAGATGCTCGACCCGCGGCTCGACTGGAAGGCGGCCGAGCGCATCCGCGTGTGCTGGGGCGACCGGCCCTTCTGCCTGAAGGGCGTGATGAGCGTGGCCGACGCCCGCCGCGCCATCGACATCGGGGCGAGCGCCATCATGGTCTCGAACCATGGGGGGCGGCAGCTGGACGGAGCGCGCGCACCCTTCGACCAGCTGGCCGAGATCGTGGATGCGGTGGGCGACCGGATCGAGGTGATCCTGGACGGCGGCGTGCGCCGCGGGACGCATGTGCTGAAGGCGCTCGCGCTTGGGGCGCGGGCCGTCTCGGGCGGGCGGCTCTACCTCTATGCGCTGGCGGCCGCGGGCGAGGCGGGCGTGATGCGGGCACTTCGCCTGCTGCGCGACGAGATCGAGCGCGACATGAAGCTCATGGGCGTGGCGCGTGTGGCCGACCTGGGCCGCGGGCACCTGCGCTGGCGCTGACGCCACTGGCCCTCCGAACCCCGCCGCCGCGCCCACCGGCCCGCGACCCAGGCGCCGCGCCTACCGCCTCCGACCCCACCGCCGCGGCCACCGGCAGCCCTCGCCCGCGGCGAGGTTGGGTGGGCGGGCCCGGCGGGCGAGTCGCGGCACGGGTCCGCGGCGGGCTCAGATCTCGCCCGCAAGGTACCGGTCGAGCGTCCGATGGAAGTGCCGGATCCGGCTTTCCTGATAACGGCCGAGCTCCACCCGGTCGTTGGGCGAGGAGAGCAGCCCTTCGTGGACGTAGGGCAGGTTGCCCATGTCCTGGTCGAACACGTGGCCCAGCCGCCCCCACGCGGTCACGCTGGACCAGGGCTGGTCCTCGGCCAACAGGATCATCTCGGCCGCCCGGGGCACGGGGGCCCCTTCCGGCGCCTTCATGAGGATGCGCACTTCCATGAGCGTCGCATGCTCGTCCGGCCAGGGGCGCCAGCGATAGACGATGTTGTTGGTAAAGCCGCCCCAGGGCGAGAAGTTGGGGAAGACGTTGAAGGTCCAGGCGTCCAAGAGCTCGCTGTCGGACGCACGGTCGGCCCCGGGGAAGCCCGTGGCCTTCAACAGACGCCGGTTGCGCTCTCCGATCGACTGGCGCGCGGTGCGGCCCGGCAGCAGCTCCACCGCCTGGCCTTCGGCCTGCGTGCGGCCGGCACCGCCCGCGAAGGCCTCGAGGATGGCCTCGTCGGGCAGGGGGCCGAGGTGCGGGCTGGGGACGCCGAAGGGAGTCAGCGCCAGGTTCACGTGGTCCCCCCACAGCGAATAGCGGCTGTTGGCATCGCCCGTGAACGGCAGGATCTGCGGATGGGTCACCACCGAGTGCCAGGCCTCCATGAACGCCTCGGCCACGGCCTTCCAGTTGCAGCGGATGACCTTGGCCACCTACACCGCCGTGAAGTTGCGTTCCTGCTGCCAGGGAGCGAAGAGTTCGGGCAGAGGGGCCAGATATTCGTGGAGCGGCGGGGCCTGGCCGTCCCAGTTCACGAACCAATAGCCGGCCCAATGGTCGCAGCGGACTTGCGGCAGGGCCATGGCGTCGTCGTCGAGGTGGGCAAAGTCCCAGCGGCAGGGGATGTGCTTCAGTCGCCCGTCGAGATGCCAGGTGAAGCCATGGAACGGGCATTGGAGGTGGGTGGCATGGCCGGCCGCGGTGCGCAGCTTGCGGCCGCGGTGCAGGCAGACGTTCCAGAAGGCTTTCACCGTCCGGTCGGGCTGGCGGACGAGAAGGACCGTCTTGCCCAGGTTCTCGTACACCACGAGGTCGCCGGGCTCGGGGAATTCCTCGTCGCGGGCCGCGAATTGCCAAACCCGGGGCCACATCCGCTCCTTTTCGGCCAGGAAAAATTCGCGGCTGGTGTAGCGGTGGGCGGCGATGGGGGCGGTGCCCAGATCCTCCCAGGAATCCCGCCGCAACCGCTGGGGCACGGGAGGATCGTCGCGCGCCAGGATGTCGTCGGCGCTCAAGCCGGGGCAACGGGCGACGGCAGGTTCGCGGTCGGCCATGGTGTCTCCCTCTCCTGGCGGCGCCGGTGACGGGGGGCGATCGCCACCGGGCGCGCCGGTTCACCGTTCCCTCTCCCCACGGCCCGGGTGCCGGGCCTTGCGGGGCCTTCCCACCCCCCTATAGCGCGGGCATGGCGTCGTTCCCAGGCGCAGCCTCGGACCCGCTGTCGATCCGGCGGCTCTACGGCCGTCGGCAGGGCCCTGCGCTCAAGCCCAACGCCCGGCGGCTGGTGGACGAATGGCTGCCGCGCCTGGCCATCCCATCCGAGGGGCCGCTGAGCGCCGTCCGGCTGTTCGGAGACGAGCGGCCGCTGGCGCTCGAGATCGGGTTCGGCAAGGGCGAGCATCTGGCCTTTCAGGCCGCCCGCCGGCCCGACTGGGGCTTCCTGGGTGCGGAACCCTACCTGAACGGGGTGGCGGGGCTTCTGGCGCGCATCGAGGCGGCGGGGCTGGCCAACCTGCGCATCCACCGGGGGGATGCGCTGGAGGTGCTCGAGCGGCTGGCCCCGGGCAGCCTGGTGGCCGTCTACCTCCTGCACCCCGACCCGTGGCCCAAGGCCCGCCACGCAAAGCGGCGCTTCATCAACCCCGGCCCCGTGAAGCTCTTGGCCCGCGCCATGGCACCGGGAGCCGAGCTGCGGATCGCAACCGACCACCCCGTGTTCCTGCGCCATACGCTGGCCGTGATGCAGCACGAACCCGACTTCGCCTGGACGGCCGAAGGCCCGGAGGACTGGCGGGAGGTGCCGGCCGACTGGCCCGACACCCGCTTCGCGCTCAAGGCCCGCCGCTTGGGCCACGACGTCTGGCGCCTTCTCTATCGCCGGCGCTAGGAGGCCGGCATGCGCGCGCTCCGGTGGGTCTTGGCGGCGCTCGTCCTGGCGATGGCGGTGCCGGCTGCGGGCCAGGCGCCGGCCGGTCTGTCGCCCGCCGAACGCCAACAGGGAGCCCGCGCCCGCGAGGAGATCCTTCGCCAATTCGGCGGCGAGCTCAAGGGGCCGCTCGCCGACTATGTCCGGCACGTGGCCCGCCGCGTGGTGGTTGAGACCGACCCGCGCGTGCGGGCCGAGGACTATCAGCTGACCCTCTTGGACACGCCGATCCCCAACGCGCTGGCCACCCCGGGGGGCTATCTCTACGTGACGCGGGGGCTCTTGGCGCTCATGAACAGCGAAGCGGAGCTCGCCTCGGTGCTGGGGCACGAGGCCGGCCACGTGGCCGCGCGCCATGCCGCGCGCCAGCAGACCCGGGCCACGCTGGCGGCCATCCTGGGGGCGGCCGCCACCGTCGTGACCGGGTCGGACCTGGTGGGCCTGGGGGCGCAGATCCTGGGGGGCGGGGTGCTCGCCAGCTACTCGCGCCGGCAAGAGTTCGAGGCCGACTCGCTCGGCTTCCGGTACACGCTGGCGGCTGGCTATGACCCGTGGGCCACGCCCGCCATGCTGGCCGCCCTCGACCGCCAGCCGCTGGTGGAGGGCAAGGCCACCACCGAGCGCTACGCGGCGGCGAGCTGGTTCTCGACCCACCCCGTGACGGCCGAGCGCGTGGCCCGCGCCGAGCGGATGGCCCGCGACACCGGCATCCCCCCGGGGACGCGCGAGACGGGCCGCGACCGCTTCCTGGCCGCCATCGACGGCCTGGTGTGGGGCGACAGCCCCGAACAGGGCATCGTCGAGGGTCAGCGCTTCCGCCATGGCCGGATCGGCCTCGAGTTCACGGCTCCGCCGGGCTTCCGCCTGCTGAACGGCGACGCGGCGGTCGTGGGCCGAGGCCCGGACGGCAGCGTCTTCCAGTTCACGGGCGCCCGGCTGGGGCCGGGACGCGACCTCGACGACGTCGCGGTCGAGGCCTGGCGTTCGCTGCTGCAAGGCCAGGTGCCGCGCTACGAGCGCCTGACCACCCGGGTGAACGGGATCGACACCCTCGTTACGCGCGCGCGGCTCATGGGCCGGCAGGGGCCGGTCGACGTGGGGGTTGCGGTCTATCGCTGGGCACCCGACGAGGCCTACCTGTTCCTGACCCAGGCGGCCGCCGGCCGGCAGGCGGCCTTCGGTTCCCTTCTGGCCTCGCTCCGGCGGCTCACGAAGGCCGAGGCCGAAGCCGCGCTGCGCGGCAAGCGGATCCGCATCGTGACCGTGCGGCCGGGCGACACGGTTCAGTCCCTGGCCGAGCGCATGGCCTTTCCCGACAACCGGCTCACTCGGTTCCTCGCCCTCAACGGCATTACCAACCGGCCGCTGGTGCCGGGCGAGAAGCTTAAAATCATCGTCGATGGCTGACGCAAGGCCGGATCCGACTGGCCGGCCGGTGCACTGGGTGGCCTGCGCGGTGATGGTGGATCCGGACGGCCGGGTGCTGGTGGCCGAACGGCCGCCCGGCCGGCCGATGGCCGGGTTGTGGGAGTTCCCCGGCGGGAAGATCGAGCCCGGCGAGGCGCCGGAGGCGGCGCTGGTGCGGGAGCTCGCGGAGGAGCTGGGCGTCGTGGCGGCTCCCGCCTGCCTGTCCCCCTGTGGCTTCGCCTCGGAGATCTATCCGGAGGCCCAGGTGGTGCTCTTGGCCTTCGCGCTTCGCCGGTGGGAGGGCCGGCCGACCCCGCGCGAGGGCCAGCGGCTGCGTTGGGTGCGGCTGGCCGACCTGTTCACCCTGCCCATGCCGCCCGCCGACCGCCCCCTCTTGGGCCAGCTGGCAAGCCTGCTCTAACCATCGGCCTCGCCGCCCAAGGCGTCGTCCTCCACGACGTGATCTTCGAGCGGCCCGGCGTCGTCCTCGGGGATGGTCCGGCCGCGCACGGAGGCCCCGGCCCGGTGGACGGAGCGGGCATCGCCCGAGACCAAGGGGTGCCAGGCGGGCAGAGACCGGCCCTCGGCCAGCCGGCGATAGGCGCAGGTGGGGGGCAGCCAGCCCAGGGTCGCGACGTTCGTCGGGGTCAGCACCACGCAATCGGGCACATGGGTCGTGCGCCGGGCGTAGTCGCGGCAGCGGCAGGTGGCGGGATCCAGCAGCCGACAGGCGACGTTCGTGCGGTAGAGGCGGCCGGTCTCCTCGTCCTCGAGGGTGAACAGGCAGCACCGTCCGCAGCCGTCGCACAGCGCCTCCCACTCTTCGGCGGAGAGTTCGGCGAGTGCGAAGCGTTCCCAGAACCGGGGGCGCATCAGCGCACGAACCGGGCGAGCAGATCCCGCACGGCCTCGGGGGTCGCCTCGGGGCCGGCCAGGAAGGCGACCGGTCGGCCCTCGGGGTCGAACAGGTAGAGCGCGGCCGTATGGTCCATGAGATAGGCGCCGGGGGTTGCGCCCTCGCGGCGGGAGGCGTGGATGCGGAAGGTGGCAAGGGTGGCCTTCACTTGCTCGGGCGTGCCCGTCAGACCCACCAGGCGGGGATGGAAGGCCGCGGTGAAGGTCTTGAGCACGGCGGGCGTGTCGCGCTCGGGATCGACGGTCACGAAGAGCGGCTGGACCTTGAGCGCGCGCTCGGGCCACTCCGTCTCGAACTGGGCGAGCCCGCGCGCCAGGTGGCCCAGGTCCACCGGGCAGACGTCGGGACAGAAGGTGTAGCCGAAGTACATGAGGCGCCAGCGGCCAGCGAAGCTGCGGTGGCTCACGGGCCGGCCGTCTTCGTCGACGAGCGCGAAATCGCCGCCGACGGCCGCTCCCTCGAGGTTTCCCTGGGGGCCGTCCCGCCGGGGCGCCTGGATCAGGGCCACGACCAGCAGGACGAGCCCCGCCGCCACGAGCAGGAGGGGCCAACGGCTCTGGCGCCGGATCATGACCCGCCTATATGCAGGTCACGAGGCGTGTGGGTAGGTGGGACCGACAATGCGTCGCGCTCTCAAGGCTCTCGTGCCGATCCTCGCCCTGACGGGCCTGCCGGCGGCCGCGCAGTTCTCGGATTCCTATAACTTCCTCAAGGCCGTGCGGGATCGCGACGGGCCGGCTGCCAAGGCCCTGCTCGACAAGCCGGGCACGACGGTCGTCAACGCCCGCGACTTCTCCACCGGCGAGACGGGCCTCCACATCGCCACACGCCGCAAGGACGTGCCTTGGATGGCCTTCCTGTTGCAGCATGGCGCCAACCCCGACGTGCGCGACCGCGCGGGCGAGACGCCGTTGACCCTGGCGGCGGGCACGGGCTTCACCGAGGGCGTGCGGATCCTGCTGGCCGGGCGGGCCGGCATCGACGTGCCCAACGGCCGTGGGCAGACGCCGCTGTTCCTTGCGGTGCAGGCCCGCGACGTGCCGACCGTGCGCCTGCTCCTGGACCAGGGGGCGAACCCCGATATCGCGGAAACCCAGACGGGCCTGTCGGCGCGTGACCTGGCCGCCAACGACCCGCGGGCGGGGCCGATCGCCCGCCTGCTGGCGGAAGCACCGCGGCGCGAGGCCAAGGGGGCGCCCGGCCCCCGCCTGTGACCTTGCGGCCTCTTGCCCCGCGCGACGTCACGCCCCAACGCCTCGAGGTCGATGGTGGAACGGCGGTCCATGCGCTCGCCCCTGGGGCTCGACCGGCCGGGCGTCCAGGTGCGTACCCTCATCCGCATCCGCTGGGCGGCGTTGTCAGGCCAGCTCGTCACGCTGCTCGTCGTGGGGTTGGGATTGGGCTTTCCCATCCCCTGGTGGCCCGCGCTGGCCGCCGTGGGGGCCACCGCCTTCCTGAACCTCGCGCTGCACTTCCTCTATCGCGCCGGGGACCGTCTGGACGGCGCCAACGCCTTCTGGAACCTGGCCTTCGACCTGCTGCAGATCTCGGTGCTGCTGTTCCTCACGGGCGGGCTCGCCAACCCCTTCGCCCTGTGGCTGATGGTGCCCGTCACCATCTCGGCCACGCTGCTGTCCGCCCGGGCCACCGCCCTTCTCGTGCTGTTCGCGCTGGGGCTGCTCACCGTCCTGTGGCAGCGGGCCCTGCCGCTGCCCTGGCATCCCGGCCAGGGGCTTGAGCTGCCCGACACCTATCGTCTGGGCATCTTTCTTGCGATCGCGCTCGGCATGCTGTTCCTGTCGGCCTACGCCTGGGCGATCTCGGCCGAGGCGCGCCGGCGGCAGGCGGCGTTGGTGGCCACCCAAGCCGCGCTCGAGCGCGAAAGCCGGCTGGGGGCCCTGGGGGCGCTGGCCGCCGCCGCCGCGCACGAGCTGGGCGGGCCCTTGGGCACCATGACGCTTATCGCCCGCGACCTCGAGGACGCGCTGGGCCGGGATCCCGCCTACGGCCCCGACGTGCGCTTGCTGGCCCAGGAAGTGCGGCGCGCGCGCGACATCCTGGAGGGGATCGCGAGCCGCGCCGAAGCCGAGGATCCCTTCCCCGAGGTGCCGCTGCCCGCCCTGTTGCGTGAGGTGGTGGAGCCGTTCGAGCCCACCCGTGTGCCGGTCGAGCTCGTGGTTCCCTGGGAGCCGCGAGGCGGGCCGCGCGTGCGCCGCTCGCCCGAGCTGCTGCACGGCTTGGGCAACTTCCTGTCGAACGCGCTGCGGCACGCCCAGCGCCGGGTGACGATCGAGGGGGGCGAGACGCCCGAGGAACTCTGGGTGGCGATCGCCGACGACGGCCCCGGCTTCGCACCCGACCTGTTGCCCCGGCTGGGCGAACCGTTCCTGGGTCCGTCGTTCTCCCGCTCGGGCTCGACCGGGCTCGGCATCTTCATCGCGACCACGCTGCTCGAGCGCACGGGGGCCCGCATTCTGTTCGCCAACCGGCCCGAGGGCGGGGCCCGCGTGGAGGTGGTCTGGCGGCGCGCCACCATCGAGGCCGGATTGCGACAGCGCCAGAAGGAGGGTGCATGATGGAAACGCAAGCGACCCCCGTCGAGCCGCGGGGCACGCTGCTGTTGGCCGACGACGACACGAGCTTCCGCCAGCGCCTGGCCCTCACCTTGGGGCGGCGAGGCTTCACGGTGACGGCGGCGGCGTCTTTCGCCGAAGCCCGCGAGCTCATCCCGCAACTGAAGCCCGACTTCGCCGTTCTGGATCTGCGGTTGGGCGACGGCAACGGGCTCGACCTGGTGTCCGAGCTGCGGCGCGTGCGGCCCGACACGCGGATTGTGATCCTGACGGGCTATGGCAATCTGGCCACGGCGGTTGCGGCGGTGAAGGAAGGGGCGACCGACTATCTGGCCAAGCCCGCCGACCCCGAGGACATCGTGAACGCCCTGCTGGCGCCGGAAGGGGGGAAGCCCGAACCTCCGGCCGAACCCATGTCGGCCGACCGCGTGCGGTGGGAGCACATCCAGCGGGTCTACGAGCTGTGCGACCGCAACGTCTCCGAGACCGCCCGCCGACTCAAGATGCACCGGCGCACCCTCCAGCGCATCCTGGCCAAGCGCAGCCCTCGCTAGGGCCTAGCTCAGGCGCAGCAGGGCCGGCAGCTCGGGGGCGCGGGCCCGCTCGGCGATGGTGAGGTGGCTCACCATGCTGGGATCGCGCGCCAGGAACCGGCCGGGGGTGAGCCCCACGAACCGGCGGAACTCGCGGATGAAGTGGGACTGGTCGTAAAAGGCGCAGCCGGCCGCCGCCTGCCAACCGCCTTCCGGATCCAGCCCGAGCCGCACGGCGGCCTTGAGCGCTCGGAACTTGCGGGCGATGAGCTTGGGGCTCGCCCCGTAGTGGCGGCGCACGAGCCGTTCGACCTGCCGGTTCGACATTCCGAGCTCAGCCACGAGGCGGTTGACGTCGGGATCGTCGTGCTCGGTGAGCCAGCGGTCGGTGGTCCGCGTGAGCCAGAAGGGGACCGGGCGTGCGCGTCGCGCCAGGGCCGACAGCAGCCGGTCGGTCGCGGCCACCCATACGTCGGGGCCAGAGGCTTCGGCCAACTCGGCCCAGACGGACAGGACGAGCGCAGGCGCAAGCCCGTCGAGCTCGACCACCCGGTCGGCATAGCGGTCGGCCTCTTCACCGATCAGGGCCGCCCAGCCGGCCGGTGTGAGCCCCACCCCCCACAGGCGGAAGGGCCCGTAGATCTCGAAGCGGCTAGCCGAAAGCGACGGACCCGCGATCGAGGCCCGCGGCATGGGGCCCCACGCGCCATCGCCATATCCGATCGCACCGCGGCCTTCGAGGACGAATCGGATCTGCGCCGTCTCGGCCCGCATCACGTCGCGCACGAAGGGGGCGCGCACTTCGAAGAGGTAGTAGCTGGAGACGAACCCCTTGAGCGCCGGCGCCGGCGGGAAATAGCGGATCGACGGCGGGCCGGCCCCGGTCGTCACCGGTCCTCGCCCGCCGAGGCGGTCGGCCTGCGCCTTGTCCGCAACCGAATCCGCATGGGATCCTTGAGACCCAACCCGGGCGGCCGTGGTCAAGCGAAAAAGCCCCCGGCGGGGGTCCGCCGGGGGGAGGTCGGGCCAGATCGTCTTCCGTGGCGGGAAGGGTGACGCTCCGGCCCCGGGTCGCGGGCGTTGCCCTACGGATGGGCGGGCGGGCCCGCTTGCACGGAAACGACAGAAGGGTGCGCACCCGGGGGCGCGCGGCCCGCAGGCTCCGGCCGTGCCAGCCTCCCGCGGGCTCCGGCCGCGCCAGCCTCCCGTGGGCTCTGGCCGCGCCAGCCTCCCGTGGGCTTGGGCTTGTGCCGGCCCCGTGCGCTCGCCAAGCAGGCCCGCGATGCGGGGCGTCCAGGGCCTCTTCCAGCTGCTGCCGCCCGAGGCCGCCCATGGCCTTGCCCTGCGGCTGCTCGCGCTCGGGCTGGGGCCGCGGGCCGCTCGCCCCGACCCGAGGCTTGCGGTGCGGGTGGGGGGGCTTCGCTTCCCCTCGCCCCTGGGGCTCGCCGCCGGCTTCGACAAGGACGCGCGCGCCTGGCGCGCCCTGCTGCGGGTCGGCTTCGGTTTCGTTGAGGTGGGCACGCTCACCCCCCGGCCGCAGGCGGGCAATCCAGGCCCCCGCGTGTTCCGCCTGCACGAGGACCGGGCTGTCATCAACCGGCTGGGCTTCAACAACGCTGGGGTGGAGGCCGCGCGGGCCAGGTTGCGCGCGCATCCGCAGCTGGGGGTGAACGTGGGCCCCAACCGCGATTCGCCCGAACGGCTGGCCGACTTCGCCCGGGCGGTGGCGGCCGTCGCCCCGGTGGCGGCCTGGATCACGCTCAACGTGTCCTCTCCCAACACGCCCGGCCTGCGCGACCTGCAGGGGGCGGCCCTGGGCGAGCTGGTGGCGGCGGCGGCCGAAGCGCGAGGGCCGGGCGGCCCGCCCCTGTTCCTCAAGGTCTCTCCCGATCTCGACGCCGCCCAGGTGGCGGCCGTGGCGCGGACCGCGGTCGAGTCCCGAGCGATCGCGGCCCTCGTGGTGGGCAACACCACGCTCGCCCGGCCCCCCGGCCTGCGGAGCCGACACGCCGCCCAGGCGGGTGGGCTGTCGGGCCGGCCGCTGATGGAGCCATCCACTCAGGTGCTGGCCCGCTTCGCGGTCGAGCTGGCGGGCGCGCTGCCGCTGGTGGGGGTGGGCGGCATCGCCTCGGCCGACGACGTACTTGCGAAACTTCAGGCCGGGGCGGTCGCGGTCCAACTCTACACCGCCCTCGTCTACGAGGGGTTGGGGCTCGTGGCCCGGATCCACCGCGACCTCACCCTCTGGCTCGACCGAACGGGCGCCCCCTCGCTCGCTGCGGCGTTCGACCGGCCGGCGGGTTGAGGCGGCCCGGCCTGGGCGCCTAACGATCGCGGCATGCGTGCGTTGCCGGTGCTCACGGCCCTGTTGGTCGCCGCCTGCGCTGGCGGCCCCGCGGCCCCTCCGACGGTCGAGAGCCGCGCGAGCTTCGAAGTCTATGAGCCCCAGGGCGGGCAGTTCCGCCGGCTGACGCCCACGGCCATCGGCCGGGCCGTCGTGTCGGCTGCCGATCCGCGCGCGGCGGCGGCCGGAGCTCGGATGCTGGAACTGGGCGGCACGGCGGCCGATGCGGCCATCGCCACGATGGTGGCCTTGACCGTCGTCGAACCGCAGTCGAGTGGGATCGGGGGCGGGGCCTTCGTGCTGTGGCACGACCCGGCGACCGGCGGCGTGGTGACGATCGACGGGCGCGAGCGGGCCCCCGCCGCGGCCCGGCCCGACCGGTTCCTGCATCCCGACGGCCGACCCATGTCGTTCCGCGAGGCGGTGCCGGGCGGCCGATCGGTGGGCGTGCCGGGGGTCGTGAAGCTGGCGGCCGAGATGCATCGGCGCTGGGGCCGCCTACCCTGGGCCACGCTGTTCGGCCCCGCCATCGCCATGGCCGAGGATGGCATCGTGCTGTCCGAAAGGTTCGTGCGCTTCGCCGCCTTCCGCGCCGAGACGCTGCGGGCTCTGCCCGCCGGGCGGGTGTTCCTGGCCCCCGACGGCCAACCGTGGCCGGCCGGCCATCGGCTGCGCCAGCCCGAGCTTGCCCGCACCCTCCGCGAGATCGCCGTGCGCGGCCCGGAGGCCTTCTACCGCGGCCGCGTCGCGCACGAGATCGTCCGCGCGGTGGCGGAGGCTCCCGTGAACCCGGCCCGGATTACGCTTGGGGATCTCAAGGCGTACCGCGTCGTCGAACGCCCCCCCTTGTGCGCGCCTTACCGGGGCCATCGGATCTGCACCATGGGCCCGCCCTCGGCCGGCGGGATCGCTCTGTTGCAGATCCTCCTGCAACTTGAACGGTTCGATCTTTCCGCGCGCGGCCCTGCGGATCCCATCGCCTGGCACCTGCTGGCGGAATCGATGCGGCTTGCCTTTGCGGACCGCGAGGTCTGGGGCGGAGACCCTGATTTCGCCCCCATTCCCGTCGCCGGCCTGCTCGACCCCACCTATTTGGCGGCCCGCAGCGCCCTCATCCGTCCGGATCGCGCGATGGCCGAGGTGACGGCGGGTGTCCCACCTGGCGCCGGTCAGCGGGCTGCGCCGCGGCGGGCGGAGGTCCCGGCCACCTCGCACTTGGTGGCGGCCGACGCCGAGGGCCGCGTGGCCTGCGTCACCTCGACGATCGAGGCCCCCTGGGGCTCGGGGCTGATGGCGGCGGGCTTCCTCCTCAACAACGAGCTCACCGACTTCGATTTCGTGCCCACGCGCGACGGCCGGCCCGCGCTCAACCGGGTGGAGGGAGGCAAGCGCCCCCGCTCGTCGATGACGCCCACGCTCGTCTTCGCGCCCGACGGCCGGCTCGTGGCGGCCTTTGGCGCTGCGGGCGGGGCCACCATCATCGCCCAGGTGGCCAAGGCAATCGTCGCCTTCCTCGATTGGGGCCTGCCGGTCGAGGCGGCCCTCGCCGCCCCGCAGCTCGTGGCCGACGCCCGCGGCTTGCGCTACGAAGCCGGCACGCCGCTCGAGACGATGGTGGCGACCTGGAAGGCGCTGGGGCATCGCGACGTGGCGCCGGCCACGTTGCCGCTTAAGGCCAATGCGGTGGCGCGGCAGGGCGATCGCTGGCGGGGTGCCGCCGACCCTCGCAGCGAAGGGGCCGCCGTCGCCGTGGCCGGAGCACCCGGGGGGGAAGGGGAGGGCGAATGAACCGGTCGGACGCCATTCTCGCGGCCGAACGGCTGCGCGCGGCCGAGCGCGCGGCCGGCCGCAACGCGCCGCGTTGGGACAATCTGGTGCAGATGTTCTTCACCCGGGCGCGGGAAGGGGGCGAGCAGCCGGTGCTGTGGCGCCGGGGGTCCGGCGGCTGGGAGGCGCTGAGTTGGGGCGAAACGGCCCGCCAGGTGGCCGCCTTCGCCACGGCGCTCAGGGCGCGCGGAATCGCACCGGGCGACCGGGTGGCGATCGTGTCCGAAAACCGGCCCGAGTTCGCGATCGCCGACCTGGCCATCATGGCGGCCGGCGCCGTGACGGTGCCCACCTACACCACCAACACGGTGCGCGATCACCTGCACGTGCTGCAGAACAGTGGCGCCCGGGCGGTGATCGTCTCGACCGCCCGGCTCGCCCGCGGCGTGGTCGAGGCGGCCCTGCAGGCCGATCGTTGCCGGCTCGTGATCGGCATGGAGCCGCTGCGCCGTCCGCAACAGGCTCCGCTTGACTTCGCCCAGATGGACGAGCTGATCCGCGACCATCCGACCGATCCCGAGCGGGTGGCCGCGGCGGCCACCATGACGCGGCGGGATCTGGCGTGCCTCATCTACACCTCCGGCACGGGGGGAAGGCCGCGTGGGGTGCGCCAACACCATGGGGCCATCCTGCATAACGTGGAGGGCTGCATCGAGATCCTCCGCTCCGACTTCCCCGACACTGGGCGCGAGCGGTTCCTCTCGTTCCTGCCCGTGTCGCACGCCTACGAGCATACGGCCGGTCAGTTCCTGCCGCTCGCGCTGGGGGCCGAGATCTTCTATGCGGAAGGTCTCGACCGGCTCGCCGCCAACATCGAGGAGGTGGGGCCCACCATCATGATCGTGGTGCCGCGCCTGTTCGAGGTGCTGCGGGCACGCATGCTCAAGACCATCGAGAAACAGGGGGGTCTGGCCCCGCGCCTCCTCGACGCCGCCCTGCGGCTCGCGCGGCGTCGCCAGGCGGGTGGACGGCTGGGCCTGCTCGACTGGCCCCTGGACCTGGTCGTCGAACGCACGCTGCGCCGCCGGGTGGGGGCGCGCCTCGGGGGTCGGCTCAAGGCCATGGTGTCGGGGGGCGCCCCCCTCAACCCCGAGGTGGGGCTGTTCTTCCAGGCCCTGGGAGTCACCATCCTCCAGGGCTACGGCCAGACCGAGGCGGGCCCCGTGATCAGCTGCAACCGGCCGGCCGCGCGGATCAAGCTGCACACCGTGGGCCCGCCGCTTCAGGACACCCACGTCGAGATCGCCGAAGACGGCGAGATCTGCGTGGCGGGCGAACTCGTCATGCAGGGCTATTGGGAGAACCCTGAGGATACCGCCCAGGTGCTGGTCGACGGCCTGCTGCGCACGGGCGACATCGGCCACATCGACGAGGACGGCCACATCGTCATCACCGACCGGAAGAAGGACATCATCGTCAACGACAAGGGCGAGAACATCGCGCCCCAGAAGATCGAGGGGATGCTGACCCTCCAGCCCGAAATCGCCCAGGCGATGGTCTACGGCGACCGGCGGCCGCACCTCGTGGGCGTGGTGGTGCCCGACCCTGAGTTCCTGGCCGAGTGGGCGAACGACCGGGGCCTGTCGCCCGAGGCGGCCCGCCACCACCCCGACCTGCTGCGCGCGGTCCAGGCGGCCGTCGACCGGGTGAACGCCGAGCTCAGCGTCACCGAGAAGGTCCGACGGGTGATTCTGGCCGACGCCCCCTTCTCGGTCGAGAATGGGCAGCTGACGCCGTCTCTCAAGATCCGCCGCCACGTGCTGCGACAGGTCTACGGGGCGCGTCTCGAAGCGCTCTACGGGTCGGCCTGATCTTCGCCCTGGGCGCGCTTCTGCGCCCGGCGCCGGGCGAGGTTGGCGCGCAGGGCTCGGCCCAGGCGTTGCCGGCGGTCCTCCGGGGCCGCCGCCGGCAGGGAACGGTCGCGGCGGTCGCCGGGCTCCGTCATCGCGGGCGGCGGTTTGCAGGCCGGGCCGGGCCGATGGTAAGCCGGGCCAGGGCCCGAAGCGGCGGACTGGGGACGGGCATGACGACAGCGCCCGGAATGATCGAGATGGCGAGCCATGCGCTGGCGGCGCTGGCCTTCGCCCTGCTGGCCGCCGTGCTTGCCCTTCGCCATCGGGGCCACGCGCTCGCCCGATGGGTGGCCGGTGCCGCCCTGCTCAGCGCGCTGTGGGCGGCCGGCGTGGTCTGGGCCGCCTGGCGGGGGCCGTGGGCGGCGGGCCCTGCCGCCCACCTCGAGCCGCTGCGCACGGCGGCGTGGCTGGCGGTGCTCCTCCTCGTCGTCCACCGGCCCTGGGGGCTCGACCGCCGGCCCCGCTCCGCCTTCGTGGTGGCGGCGAGCCTTGGCTTCCTCGTGGCCGTCGACCTCGTCCTCGACATGGCCCACGTCGCCTGGGGGCCGGCCTCGCCGGCGGCGCTCGCCCAGGTCGCCACGCGCATCGTGCTCGCCATCTCGGGTCTCGTGCTCCTCCACAACATCTACACGGGTTCGCTGGCGGGCAAGGGGCCGGGCTTTCGCTTCCTGGCGGTGGGCATCGGCGTCATCTTCGCCTACGACCTCAATCTCTACACGCTCGAGTTCCTGCTGGGTCAGGTCTCGCCCGCCCTGGTGCACAGCCGGGGGATCGCCAACGCGCTGGCCGTCCCCCTCATCCTGCTCTCTTTCCGCGACGAGCGCACGAGCCGCTTCGCGGTCAGTCGCGAAGCCGCCTTCAACACGATCAGCTTCGCGGCGATCGGGGGCTACCTCGTCGTGATGTCGGTGCTGGCCTACGGCCTGCGGCTGGCGGGCGGCGACTGGGGGATGGTGCTGCAGGTGAGCTTCCTCACCTTCACGCTCATCCTGGGGGCGCTGGTGGCGCTTTCGCCGAGCTTCCGGGCGCGCTTGCGCGTGTGGATCGCGCGCAATTTCTATCGCTATCGCTACGACTACCGGCGGGAGTGGCTGAAGTTCATCGAGACGATGTCGGCGCCGGCCGACGGGGCCGGCGTGCAACCGGTGCGCGAGCGGGTGGTCGAGGCCATGGCGCTCGTCCTGAACTGTCCCGGCGCCGCCCTGTTCGAGCCCGACGGCGAGGGACGGTTCGTGCGCACCGTTTCATGGAATTGGGCCGATCTCGAACCGCAGGAGCTGGGCGAGGCCTTCGCACCGGGTTCGGGGCTGGTGGCGTATCTTGCCGACCTGCGGATCCTGGACTTCGACGAGCTGCGGGCGGGCGGACGCCTTTCGGCCGACCCCGAGGACGACCGGGTTCACGCGTGTCCCGAGTGGGTGCGGGCCGACGGCACCATCTGGCTGGGTGTGCCCCTGGCGCACCGGGGTCGGCTTCTGGCGGTGCTGCTGCTGGCCCGCAGCCCGGTGGTGGCGGACCTCAACTGGGAAGACTATGATCTGCTGCGGACGCTGGGTCAGCAGGGGGCGAGCTACCTGGCCGAGGCGGCCGCCCAGGCCGCTCTCGACGAGGCGCGCGCCTTCGACGAGTTCAACCGGCGGTTCGCCTTCGTGATGCACGACCTCAAGAACGTCGTGAGCCAGCTCGACCTGGTAGCCCGCAACGCCGAGCGGCACATCGACAACCCCGAGTTCCGCAAGGACCTGCTGGCCACCTTGGCCGCCAGCGTGACCAAGATGCGCGATCTTCTGGCCCTGATGGGCCGGCAGGCGGCCGGTGCGGCTGGGCGGACCGATCTGGCGGAGGCGGAACTCGTGGACCTGTCCCGGATCGCGCGCGACGTGGTGGCCGCCCTGCGCCGCCGGCACAGCGCGTTGGTCCTCGAGGGGGACGAGACACCGCTGCTCGTCCGTGGCGAGGCGGCCCGCCTCGAGGTGATGCTGACCCATCTGGTCCAGAATGCGATCGACGCCAGCGCGCCGGGTTCGCCCGTGCGCGTCGTGCTGGGCCACGACGACCGGCAGGCCCGGGTGGTGGTGGAGGACCGTGGCCATGGCATGTCGGCCGCCTTCGTGCGCGACGAGCTGTTCCGCCCCTTCCGTTCGGGCAAGGCGGGAGGGTTTGGCATCGGCGCCTACGAAGCCCGCGAGATCGCGCGCGCCCATCGTGGACGGATCGACGTCGTCTCGCGGCCGGGTGAAGGAAGCCGGTTTTCGGTCGTGCTTCCGCTGGCCGAACCGACGAGAAGGACACGCGCCGCGGCATGAGCGAACGTCCTCGGTTGCTGGTGGTGGAGGACGACCCTGGCCTCCAGCGCCAGCTGAAATGGGCCTACGAGGCCTATGAGGTGCTGTTGGCGGCCGACCGGCCGGGCGCCTTGGCCGCGCTCGAGGCGGCGGACCCGCCGGTGGTGACCCTGGACCTCGGTCTGCCGCCCGACCCCGATGGGGTGAGCGAGGGTTTGGCCTTGCTCGAGGAGATCCTGGCGCGCCGGCCGCACGCCAAGGTGATCGTGGCCTCCGGCCACGGCGATCGGGAGAGTGCGCGCCGGGCGATCGCCCTGGGGGCCTTCGACTTCTATCAGAAGCCCATCGACATCGACGAGCTGGGGTTCATCGTGGGCCGCGCCTTCCACGTGGCGAACCTCGAGGCTGAGAACCGGCGGCTGCAGGCGCGCACCCCCGACACGCCGCTGGGCGCGATCGTGACGGGCTCGCCCGAGATGCTCAAGGTGTGCGCCATGGTCGAGCGGGTGGCCGCCACCAACGTCTCGGTGCTGCTGCTGGGGGCCTCGGGTACGGGCAAGGAAGTCCTGGCGCGCGCCCTCCACGCGGCCTCCCCGCGGGCGGCGGGGCCCTTCGTGGCCATCAATTGCGCGGCCATTCCCGAAAACCTGCTCGAGGCCGAACTCTTCGGCTACGAACGCGGCGCCTTCACCGGCGCGGTGAAGACGACCGAAGGCAAGATCGAGCTCGCCAAGGGCGGCACGCTCTTCCTCGACGAAGTGGGCGACATCCCCCTGCCCCTCCAGGTCAAGCTGCTGCGCTTCATCCAGGAACGGGTGATCGAGCGGGTGGGCGGGCGCCGCTCGATCCCCGTCGACGTGCGCATCGTGTGCGCGACGCACCAGAACCTGAAGGCGATGATCGCCGACGGCCGCTTCCGCGAGGACCTGTTCTACCGCATCGCCGAAGTGACGATCACCATCCCTCCCTTGAAGGACCGGCCGGGCGACGCGCTGCTGCTCGCCCATCATTTCCTGCAGAAGCACGCCGGGCAGCGCCCGGGCGGACCGGTCCGGTTCGGACCGTCGGCCGTGGCCGCGATCAACCTCCACTCCTGGCCCGGCAACGTGCGCGAGCTCGAGAACCGGGTGAAGCGTGCCATCATCATGGCCGACGGCCCCGCGATCACGGCCGAGGACCTGGACCTCGCCGATTCGCCCGACCTGCGGCCCGTGCCGCTCAAGGAGGCCCGCGCCCAGTCGGACCGGCGGGCGATCCTGGCGGCCCTGGCGGCCAGCGGCGGCAGCGTGAGCCAGGCCGCCCGTGCGCTGGGCATCAGCCGCCCCACACTCTACGACTTGATGCGGGAGCTCGGGATCGATCAGCCGGCTTGATCCGGCCCCTGGGCCACCCGGGCCTCGGCTTCGGCGATGCGGGCGGCCACCCGCTCGATGAGCTGGTCGAGCTCGCGCCGAAGCGCGGCGGGGTCGGCCGGGCCCGATGCCTCAGCCGCCGGCGCCGGGCGCTCCGCCGCCTGTTGGGCCGCTCGCGCGCGATGGCGCGAGAGCAACTGCAGCGCCAGGCGCTCGGCGCGCTCGTCCGAACTCTCGCCACCCGTGCGCGCCAGGGCCCGGGCGATGAGGCGTGTCTCGAGCACGTCGAGCTCCGAGCCCAACGCCTCGTCCCAGGCTTCGGCGAAGGCGGGATCGCGCAACCGCTCCGCGAAGGCCCCGGCCCGCGTGCGACCGCAGCGCCGCGCCGCCGCCTCGACGTCCGCGCCCTCGCGCAGGGCATCCAGGAACCTCAGCTTCTCGTCCGCACACCACGGCCGAGCCAGGGGGCTTGCAGTGCCGCGGCGGTCGCGCCGGGCCGGCACCCCGGCGCGCCCGCCCGCCTGGCGGCGGTCAGGGCGCTCGACGGCCGGCGTGGCGTGTCCGGCGGGCCCGGCCCTGCAGGTGCCCCGCCGGCGGGGCCTGGCGTTGAGGGGCGAGCCCTGCGGATCGGCCGGCACCGCCCGTCGTTCCGTCATGCGGGCGTTATAACCAATCTGGTTATTGTAGTGAAGGCCGGCCATGGGCCCGGGCTGGATGCCATGGCGGGCCGGGTGGGCGGGCCTCGTGGGTTGCGTTTCGCGTCGCCCTGGGGAAAGGGCCGCGGACGTCATGCCCCCCGTCGCGCTCCGGCCCGCGGCCCCTCGCCTTGGCCATCTCGACCGGCTCGAAGCCGAGGCCATCCACATCTTCCGCGAGACGGTGGCCGAGTGCCGCAATCCCGTCTTCCTCTATTCGATCGGCAAGGATTCGAGCGTGATGCTTCACCTCGCGCTCAAGGCCTTCCATCCGGCCCCCCCGCCCTTCCCGTTTCTCCACGTGGCCTCAGGGTGGGACTTCGCCGACATGATCCGCCATCGCGACGCGATGGTGGCGGCCCACGGCCTCACCCTGATCGTCGCCCACAACGCCGAAGCCGCGGCCGCCGGCGTCAACCCCTTCACCACGCCTACGCCCGAATATACGCGCCTCATGCTCACCGAGCCGCTCAAGCGGGCGTTGAGCGAACATGGGTTCGACGCCGCCTTCGGCGGCGGGCGGCGCGACGAGGAACGGTCGCGGGCGAAGGAACGGATCTTCAGCTTCCGCAACTCCAGCCACGCCTGGAACCCCAAGGCGCAGCGCCCCGAGCTGTGGAACCTCTACAACGCTCGGCTGCACAAGGGGGAAAGCGTGCGCGTCTTTCCCCTGTCGAACTGGACCGAGCGCGACATCTGGGAGTACATCCGCCGCGAGCGGATCCCCCTGGTGCCTCTCTACTTCGCGGCCGAGCGGCCGGTGGTGGAGCGCGACGGCCTCCTGATCGTGGTGGACGACGACCGGATGCAGTTCCGGCCGGGCGAGGTCGTGGTGCGGCGCAAGGTGCGCTTCCGCACGTTGGGCTGCTGGCCGCTGTCGGCCGCGATGCCGAGCGAGGCCGCCACCCTGGACGACGTGATCGCGGAGAACCTGGCGAGCGACGTCTCGGAGCGGGCTGGGCGGATCATCGACCACGACCAGGCCGCCTCGATGGAGCGCAAGAAGGTGGAGGGCTATTTCTGATGGCGCGCCCGTCGCCCGACCCGGCCGTCGCGGCCGTCGCTCCCCTGCCCGACGTCGAGCCGGACCTGCTGCGCTTCATCACCTGCGGCAGCGTGGACGACGGCAAGTCGACGCTCATCGGTCGGCTGCTTTACGAATGCCGGGCCTTGCCGGCCGACCAGCTGGCCGCACTCGACGCCGACAGCCGCCGCTGGGGGACGACGGGCGACGCGCCGGACTTCGCGCTGCTCCTCGACGGGCTGTCGGCCGAGCGCGAGCAGGGCATCACCATCGACGTCGCCTACCGCTTCTTCAGCACCCCGCGCCGGCGGTTCATCGTGGCCGACTGCCCCGGCCACGAGCAGTACACCCGCAACATGGCGACCGGGGCTTCGACCGCAGACCTGGCCGTCATCCTGGTCGACGCCGCCAAGGGCCTGTTGCCCCAGACGCGCCGGCACGCGGCCATCGTGCGCCTCCTCGGCGTGCGGCACGTCATCCTGGCCGTCAACAAGATGGATCTGGTGGGCCATCGGGAGGGGGCGTTCGACCGCATCGTCGAAGCCTTCGACGAGGTCGCGCGCAGCCTGGGCCTCGACCGGGTGACCCCCATCCCCCTGGTGGCGCGGGCGGGCGAGAACGTGGTGCATCGCGGCCCCTCGATGCCCTGGTACGGGGGGCCCACGCTGCTTGAAGCGCTGGAAGCGGCCGAACCCTCGGACGTCGACCGGCCGGGTGCGCCCTTCCGCATGGCGGTCCAGTGGGTCAACCGCCCCAACGCGGAGTTCCGGGGCTTCGCTGGGCTCATCGTGTCCGGCCACGTCCACCCCGGCGACCGAGTGCGCATCCTGCCCTCGGGCCGCGAGGCGCGGGTCGAGCGGATCGTCACCTACGACGGCGACCTGGAGCGCGCCGTGGCCGGCCAGTCGGTCACGCTCACCTTCGACCGCGAGGAGGATGCCAGCCGCGGCGACCTCGTGTGCGGGGCCACCGACCCGGCGGTGGTGGCCGACCGCATCGAGGCGACGCTCGTGTGGCTGGACGAGGCGGAGATGCTGCCCGGCCGGCCTTATCTTTTGAAGATCGGCACCCGCACGACCGGGGCCATCGTGACCGAGGTGCGCCACCGCATCGACGTGGAGACCTTGAAGCCGCACCCGGCCAAGACGCTGGCGCTCAACGACATCGCCGTGGTCGAACTCAGCCTCGACCAGGCCGTGGCCTTCGACCCTTACGAGAAATGTCGGCTCACCGGGGCCTTCATCCTGATCGACCGCCTGTCGAACGCGACGGCGGGGGCGGGCGTGGTGCACCAGGCGCTGAGGCGCGCGCAGAACATCCATTGGCAGGCGCTCGACGTCACCAAGGCCACGCGCGCGGCCATGAACAACCAAAAGCCGCAGCTTCTGTGGTTCACGGGGCTTTCGGGGGCGGGCAAGTCGACGATCGCCAACCTCGTCGAGAAGAAGCTCGTGGCGCTGGGCAAGCGCACCTACATCCTCGACGGCGACAACATCCGCCACGGCCTCTCGCGCGACCTGGGCTTCTCGGATGCGGACCGGGTGGAGAACATCCGTCGCGTGGCCGAGGTGGCGAAACTGATGGTGGATGCCGGCCTGATCGTGCTCACGGCCTTCATTTCGCCCTTCCGGGCCGAGCGGCGGATGGCCCGCGACCTGTTGGAGCCGGACGAGTTCGTCGAGGTGTTCATCGACACCCCGCTTGAGGTGGCCGAGCGGCGCGACGTGAAGGGCCTCTACGCCAAGGCCCGGCGCGGCGAGATCCGGAACTTCACGGGCATCGACAGCCCCTACGAACCGCCGGAGAACCCCGAGATCCACATCGACACCACCAAGCTTTCGGCCGAGGAGGCGGCCGAGCGGATCGTGGCCTACGTGCTCGCCCGCTGCTGAAGCTCGGCGGGGGCCGGCTGTGGATGGCGGCCCTCCGCGCAGCAGCTGGGGGGCGGCACGGCGATGGCCGCAGGGTGGGCCGCGACGGGTGGCCAGTCCTGGGAGCTTGCGGCCGGCCGCGCATGCGGGCCGGACGTCGGGGTCGGGGGCGCTTCGCCGGCGGGCCACCACGGCGCGGCAGCGAGCGGGCGAGGCCACGGCGCGGCGGCGGGCAGGCGAAGCCTCGTCGGCGGCGCGGCAAGCGCGGGCGCACGGCCGGCGGCACGGCACGTGCGGATGCCACGGGGCGCTCGGGCGAGCGCTTGGGAAGGCCCGATGCGGGCCTTCAGCGGCGCACGTCGGTGCGCTCCACCCGGATGGCGCGCGGGTGGCCGATCCCCTGGCTGCGGAAGGCCAGGCGCGGTGCATCGCGCGCATCCGGCCCGCCGCCGCCCCGCGCCTCGTCGCCTCGGGCCGCCACCAGCCGCAGGTCCCGTCCGCCGACCGAGGCGAGGAGTGCCGAAAGGTCATGGAGCCGCCGGGCCACCAGGTGCACCACCTCGCCCTGGCGCTGCACCGTGCCCTCCACCCCCAGCATCGAGGCCGACAGGATGAGGCGCCGGTTCGCCTCGAGCAGGCGGGGCCACACCACGAGGTTGCCGATGCCGCCCTCGTCCTCCAGCGTGATGAACATCACCCCCTTGGCCGAGCCCGGCTTCTGCCGCACGAGCACGATGCCCGCCGCCCGGAAGCGCTGCCCGTCGCGGGCCTGGGCCAGGCGCGCCAGCGGCTGGAACCCCCGCCGGTCGAGCTCGGCGCGCAGGAACGCCACCGGGTGCTCGCGCAGGGTGAGCGAGACCGCGCGATAGTCCTCCACCACTTCGGCCCCCTGCGTCATGGGGCGCAGGGCGACCGCGGGCTCGGGGCCCTCGGCCGGCACGGCGGCGAACAGCGGCAGGGGGGCCTCGGCTACCAGCCCCCGGGCGGCCCACAGGGCGGCACGCCGGTTAAGCCCCCAGGCCCGGAAGGCATCCGCTTCGGCCAGGCGCTGGAAGGCTGCGCGCGTGGCGCCGCTGCGCCGGTGGAGCTCGGCCATGTCGCGCACGTCCCCGCGGTGGCGCAGGATCGCCCGTGCGTCCGCCTCGGCCAGGCCCGCCACCATCCGCATCCCGAGACGCAGGGCCAGCCGGCCGTCGCCCGCGGGCTCCAGCGTCGAGTCCCAGTCGCTGGCCGCGATGCACACGGGGCGCACCTCGACTCCGTGGGCCTGAGCGTCGCGCACGATCTGGGCGGGGGCGTAGAAGCCCATGGGCTGGGCGTTGAGGAGCGCGCAGGCGAAGACCTCGGGGTGGTGGCACTTCAGCCACGACGAGGCGTAGGCCAGAAGCGCGAAGGACGCCGCGTGCGATTCCGGAAAGCCATAGGAGCCGAAGCCTTCGATCTGGCGGAAGGTGCGCTCGGCGAACTCGCGATCGTAGCCGCGGGCGACCATGCCGGCCACCAGCTTGTCGCGGAAATGGGCCACGCCCCCGGTGAACTTGAAGGTGGCCATGGAGCGCCTGAGGGCGTCCGCCTCGGCCGGCGTGAACCCTGCGCACACGATGGCCAGCTTCATCGCCTGCTCCTGGAAGAGCGGCACCCCCAAGGTCCGGCCCAGCACGCGCTCGAGCTCGGGCGACGGGAAGGTCACCGGTTCCTTGCCCTCCCGTCGCCTGAGGTAGGGATGCACCATCTCGCCCTGGATGGGGCCCGGCCGCACGATCGCCACCTCGATCACGAGGTCGTAGAAGGTGCGGGGCTTGAGCCGCGGCAGCATCGCCATCTGCGCCCGGCTTTCGATCTGGAACACGCCCAGCGTGTCCGCGCGCTGGATCATGGCGTAGGTGGCGGGATCTTCGGGCGGGATGGTGGCCAGCTCGAGGTCGAGGCCCTTGTGCGCGCGCAACAGGTCGAAGGCGCGGCGCAGGCATCCCAGCATGCCGAGGCCGAGCACGTCTACCTTCATGAACTTCAAGGCCTCGAGGTCGTCCTTCTCCCACTCGATCACCTGGCGGCCGTCCATGGCCGCAGGCTCGATGGGCACGAGGTCGAGGAGCGGCGTTTCGGTCAGCACAAAGCCGCCCGGATGCTGCGAGAGGTGCCGGGGCGTACCGATGAGCTCGCGCGCGAGCTCGAGCGCAAGCTTCAAGCGCGGCTCGGCCGGATCGAGCCCGAGATCGCGGGCGTGCCGCTCGCCCACTCCTTCGGTCGACCAGCCCCACACCTGGCCCGAAAGCGCGGCGGTCATGTCCTCGGGCAGCCCCAGGGCCTTGCCCACCTCGCGGATGGCCCCCCGCGCGCGATAGCGGATGACGACGGCGGCCAGCGCCGCCCGGTCGCGCCCGTAGTGGTCGTAGATCCACTGGATCACTTCCTCGCGGCGCTCGTGTTCGAAGTCGACGTCGATGTCGGGGGGCTCGCCGCGTTCTTCCGAGACGAAACGCTCGAACAGCAGTTCCGAGCGGACGGGATCGATGGCCGTGATGCCCAGGACGTAACAGATGGCCGAGTTGGCGGCACTTCCCCGGCCCTGGCAGAGGATGCCGCGCGACCTGGCGAAGCGCACGATCGAATGGACGGTAAGAAAATAGGGCGCGTAGCCCAGGCGGGCGACGAGGGCGAGCTCGTGGGCCAGCTGGGCCTCGACTTCGGGCGGGATGCCGGCCGGATAGCGCGCGCGCGCGCCTTCGCGCACCCGGCGCTCGAGCTCCTCCTGGGGGCTCAGGGTGGGGTCCGGCCGCTCCTCGGGATACTGGTAGGCGAGGTCGTCGAGCGAGAAGCCGAGCTCGTCCACGAGGCGGTCCACTTCGGCGAGCGCCTCGGGAAAGGCGGCAAGGCGCCGGGCGACTTCGGCGGGGGGCAGGAGATGCCGGTCGGCCAGGCGCACGCGAGCGGGCCCCAGGGCTTCCACGGTGGTCTTCCGGCGGATGGCCGCCAGCACGTCGGCCAGCGCCCGCCGCTGGGGGGCGTGGTAGAGGACGTCGCCGGTGGCCACCAGCGGCCGGCCGAGCCGTCGGGCCAGGCGTCGCAGGCGGTCGAGGCGGGCGGCCTCGCCCGGCTGGCGCCGCAGGGTGAGCGCAAGGCGGCCGTCGGCGAAGAGGTCGGCGAAGGCCTCCGTATCCTCCGGCTCCAGCCGCCGGTCGAGCAGCACCGCGCTCCAGCCTCCTGCGTGGGCGGCCACGTCTGCCCAGCCGATGCGGCATCGACCCTTGCCGGCGCGCCGCTTCCCCAGCGTCAGGAGTCGGCAGAGCCGGGACCAGCCGGCCCGATCGCGCGGGAAGACGAGAAGCGAGGCCCCGGCCCGGCCGTCCTCGCGCGAGAGGTCGAGCCGGCAGCCGGGCAGCAGGCGCACGCCCGTGGCCTTGGCCGCCAGGTGCGCGCGCACCAGGCCCGCCACCGTGTTCCGGTCGGTGACGCCAAGCGCCCTCCAGCCCTGGAGGGCGGCGGTCGCAAACAGTTCCTCGGCCGAGGAGGCGCCGCGCAGCAGCGAGAAGTGCGTCGTGACCTCAAGTTCCGCCGAGGGGGTCATGCCCCGAACAGCCCGTGCAGCCACCAGCGGAAGTCGCCAGTGGCCGGATCCTCGCCGTCGCCCGAGCGGAACAGCCAGAAACGCCCGCCGTCGGTGTCTTCCACCTGGAAATAGTCGCGCACCTCGCCGTCGCCCCGCCACCATTCGCCGAAGATCCGCTCCGGCCCGTCGGCCGCGCGCACGCGGTGGCGCCGCCCGCGCCAGGTGAAGACGACCGGAGGCCGGTCGGGCAGCAGGGCGATCACCTCGACGGGCTCGGGCGGGTCGAAGAGGTGCACGGGCCGGGGCAGACGGCGGGGCCAGGGAAAGGCGGCGGGCCCCGCGCCCGCCGGGTGGCGGGCGAAGCTCGCCTCGGGCCGGTCGGACAGGGTGGGCCCCGCCTGCCAGACGGCCCGTTCGCCCAGGCGCGTGGACAGCCGGTCGATTGCGGCTTCGAGCGCGTGGCGGTCCTCGGCCCCCAGCTGGCGGGGAGGCAGGGGGGCGGTGAGCGGGGCAGAGAGCGCCACCTTCTCGACCCCCGCCCCGGGCTCGAGGCTTTCCACGAGCAGCGCCAGCAAGCGGGCAAGATGTGCGGGATCGCGCGACGGGGCGGACGTGCCCGCGCGCAGCGCAGCCCGGCTGCCATCGATCCGGGTGACGCGCAGGTCGAGCCGCCGGGCCCCCAGCCCCGCCTCGGTCAGCTGGCCCGCCAGCTGCGCGGCCAGCTGGCGCACGGCCGCGTGCAGGGCCTCAGGCTCGGCCACGGGGTCGGGAAAGGCGACTTCGGCGGACAGGGCGGGAGGCGGCTCCAGCCAGTCGAGCGGCTCGGCCGTGCGGGCGAACGCCGCATCCAGCCGGCGCAGCAGGTCGAGTCCGAAGCGCCGGCCGAGCGCGGTGCGCGGCAGGGCGGCAAGGTCTCCCAGCGTGGCGAGCCCCAGCCGGGCAAGCTCCGCTCCTTCCTCCGGGGTGATGCCGAGGGCCGCAGGCGGCAGGGGGGCGAGGGCGGTGGGCAGGTCGGGGGCGGCTATGATGGTGATAGGCGCGGGGCCGTGGCGGGCGAGCGCGCGCGCGGCGGTCGCGGAAGGTGCGATCGCGATGCGCGCTGCGATTCCGGCGACCTCCAGCCGGCAGGCGAGATCGGCGGCCATGCGCGCCTCGCCGCCCCACAGGTGGCTCGCCCCGTGCGCTTCCAGGAGGAGGCCGTCGGGCGGGTCGAGGGCGACCAGCGGGCTGTAGCGCCGGAGCGCCCAATGGCCCAGGCGCGCAAGCGCCCGGGCGTCGGCCTCGGCCTCGAGTTCGGCCACGTGCAGGCCGGGCACGCGCGCGCGCACGGCGGCCAGCGCTTCGCCCACCCGGACGCCCAGCGTCTCCGCCTCGGCCGAGACGGCGGCCACCCGCGGCGTGGGGCCCGAGCGTTCGGCGATCACCCACGGCTCAGGCGGCAGCGGCCGACCGGCCCGGCGTGCCGCACGCTTCAGGCGATCGATCCGCCAGCGCGGCAGCCACAGCGCCAGCCGCCGGTGGAAGGGTCGCGTCATCCGCCATCTCCAGGATCCAGCAGTATCCGGCGGGCAGCCCGCGGGCCCGCACGAGCTCGAGGCGCAGGCGCCTAGGGCCCAGGCCCACCCCGCCGGGGCCGGGGAATAGGGGGCGAAGGGCCGGCAGCGCGCAGGGCTCGGGTGCGATCCGCCAGCGGGTCTCGGCCGCCGACGGGCTGTCGCACGGCGTGCGCGCCAGCCAGAGGACGAGGGCGCGCGTGCGTTCCGCCAGGAGCTGAAGGCGGCGGGAGGCCAGCATGCGCAAGGCCGGGGGCAGGTCGAGCTCGGCCACGACGGCGGCGAAGGCCGGGGCGGCTTCCTCGAGCGCCATCAGGCGCTGGGTGGGCTCGGGCGCTTCGGCGAAGAGGGTGCGGGCGGGGTCGAGGCCGAGGCCGGCGAGGCCGGGGGGGAAGGGGGCGGGCCGGGCGGGGGGCCGGCACCAGAGGACATGGCCGCAGGTTCCGGCCGCGCGGGCGGCGAGGCGGGCGGCGAAGGCGGCGGCGGCTGCGCTGGCGGCCGGGGTGGCGGGGGCCAGTTCGTGGAGGGCGTGGGGCTTGAGGCCGCCTGACAGGTGGCGGTCGGCCTCGGGCTGGCCGGTGGGCAGGCGCGGGCCGGCGGGGGAAGGCGGCGGGTGGAGGGTGGGGGGTGGGGCGAATCGGGTCATGTTCGCCTTATGTTCTTCTCCCGTTCCATGCCGATCAAGCGGGTGGCCGCGCCTGCGGCGCCGTTGTGCGTGCCGGGCGCCGCGCGCAACGCCTGCCGTCCGTGCCCTGGACGATCGGGATGCGCCTTCCGGCGACGACCGTTTCCGCCGTTGGGTCGGTTACGCTTCCCCCGGGCCGCCCGTCGCCGACCGCGCGAACGTGCTTGGCGCCACCGCCGCGATCGCCTGGGCCGAGAGCGGGCAGGCCATCCGCACGTTCGAACGCTCCCTGGGCGCCCAGGTGCGCTGCCGCCTCATGCGCCACTGCCGCGACGCGGCCCAGCCCGAGGCGTCGTCGCCATCCTCGGCCGAAGGTCGCGGCCGGCCCGCGCTCGTGGCCGCCCGGCGGAATTTCCCCGACCAGGAGGCGTAACCCCCGTGCGGTTCCCCCCGTTGGGCTGGCCGGGATGCGCCCGATGGGATGACGGCGTATCCCCCCGTGCGGTTCCCCCCGTGCGGTGCGCGGCCTGGCGGCCGCCTCGCCCACGATGACCCGGCTTGGAGCCCTTCGGCGACTCCGCGGCCAGGGCGACACGGGGGCCCATGCCCTTGGCGCGTCTTCGGGTCAGGGGGGGCCTTCATCCGGCCCGACGGCGGGGGATCCCGGCCATGACCGGCTGGCCGAGGCGCGGGTCGGCGCGTGCCCCCCTGCGCCGTCGTCCGGCGCCACGGGCGCTCAGGGCTTCAGGCCGCGGGCGGGGTCGGCCTGCGTGCCGCGCTCGCCCGATCTTCGAGCGTCTCGACGAGCACGAGCTTCGCGTCCTCCAAGGCCTCGACGTCGAGCGAGGCGAGGTCGCGGACCGCCACGCCGTCCCGGGCCGCGGCCTCCACCCCGTGCACGCGAAATCGACCCGTTGCGCCCACCAGATAGGCCGAGGTGCCGGGCGCAAGCCTGCGCGACAGGCGGGCGCCGGCCGGCAGCGTCGCCCCCAGCACGCGCGCGTCGGCCCGGATCGGGAGGGCGTCGGCCTCGCCGAAGCCGGACGCCAGCGTCACCCACCGGCCCGCCCGATCGCCCTTGGGGAACGGCCGCGTCCCCCACCTCGGGGCGGCGCCCGCCTCCCGAGGCTCGATCCAGATTTGGAAGATGCGGGTGGGCACGTTCTCGAGGTTCCACTCGGCATGGCGAACGCCCGCCCCGGCCGACATCACCTGCACGTCGCCCGCCGAGGTGCGGCCGCGATTGCCCAGGCTGTCTTCGTGCGTGATGGCGCCTTCGCGGACATAGGTGATGATCTCCATGTCGCGGTGGGGATGAGGCGGGAAGCCCGTGCCGGGGGCGATGGTGTCGTCGTTCCAGACGCGAAGACGACCCCAGCCCATGCGGCCGGGATCGAAATATCTTGCAAAGCTGAAATGGTGCGTGGTGTTGAGCCAGCCGTGGTCGGCATGACCAAGACTCGCTAACGGGCGGACATCAATCATCCCGGCGTCTCTTCCTCAACTATGGAGCGTGCCAGCCATATTGGAACTGGATTGTTGATCTTCAAGGTATCTCCGGCTTGGCGACCGGTCGCACCGGTGGCCTTAGAATGCAGCGACGAGTCCGGTGAACGGCGGTACCTCGCCCCGCACCAGGCGGACCCCGCCGTCGCGGAGGGCGGCTGCACCGTGGCGCTCCTCGATCGCGACGACCCGGCGGATGCGGGGAAGGAGCGCGAGGCTCGCCGCGTCCGCCCGCCGCCGAAGCTCACCCCGGCCCCATTCGGCATCGCGCTTGGCCACGTGGGCCGGGGCGAAGAACCACTCGGGTGCGGGGCCCGTGGCGTCCGGCCCCGTCCGGTCCTGCCAGTGCGTGATGCCGACGGCCAGGTGGGCGACGAGGAGGGGCCCCAGCCAGCGCCGGAGTGCGCCCATCACCGGCGCGGCCCTCGCCATGTCGACGAGGACGGAGGGGCGTTGGGCCACGGCGTCGGCCTCGGGATCGGCGCGCACCTCGTCGAAGGCGCCCGGCGCCCGCACGAAGTCGAGGTTCCGCTTGGCGGCAAGGCCCACGCGGTGGACGCGGCCCTCGAGGTGGACGCCCAGCGCATCGCCCGTGCGCCACGATGCACTCGTCGCGATCACTTGCGCTGCGCCCCGGAAGCCCTGGTCCACCAGCCAGTCGGCGAGGAGGAAGCCCGTCATGAGGAGGGGGAAGACAAGACTGCGGGCGTCGCCCGCGGCCTTCAGCTCGGGCGGGTGGGCGGCGGGGAAGAAGCGCTAACGGCCGGCCAGGTCGCCCGCCACCGCGCAGGCCACGTTGGTGGCGGCAAGGGCGAACCGCCCGGTCTTCAGGCGGACCTCGCCCTGGCCCAGCGGGGCCGGGGGCTCCGCTACGATCCGCGTGTCGGTCGACGCGTCGCGGCGGACCTCCACGTGGGTCGTCACGGTCGTTCCTCCCCACGCGGCGGGCCCAGCGCGCGGAAGGCCCCGCGGCAAGCGGGGCTCAGTTTTTCGGCCTGGGCCTTCAGGCAGCGGCGCACGCCCTCCCGGCGCATCAGCGCCACCTGGCCCGGGCACAGGCGAAAGGCGTCGTCGCGGCAGGCGCGGCGCTGTTCGGCGGTCACGTGGGCCGGGACCTCCGGCGCCCCCGCCGCCGGGACCGCGAATGCGGCGATCATCCCGGCCAGCAGCCGTCGCGTTCGCCCGCCCGGCCGCGGCGGGTCGGCGGGCTCTTGGCCGCGAGCGGCGTCGCGGGCAGAGGTGGGCCGATGCGCCGCACCCTGCTGCCGGCCCTCGTCGGTGCCCTGCTGCTTGGGGCCGTCCCCCAGGCGGCGCTCGCGCGCGAACCGGCGCCGGTCGCCAGCCATCCTCTCGAAAGCTCCGATCGGGCCGTCATCGCCCATCGCGACGGGATCGTGCGCGCCCTGGAGCTGCGACCGGGCATCGCGGTCGCCGACGTCGGCGCCGGCACGGGGGCCTTCATGGAGCCCATCGCCCGCGCCGTGGGGCCCACCGGCCGTTACCTTGCGGTCGACGTGGACCCTGAGATGGTGGCGATCCTCGCCGCCCGGGCGCGTCGCCTGGGCCTGCCCCAGGTGCGCGTGGTCCACTCGCGGCGCCACGACGTCCGTCTCGCCCCCGCTTCGGTCGACCTCGTGGTGGTCATCGACACCTACCACCACTTCGACCCCGTGGCGCCCATGAACCGATCGCTCTTCCGCGCGCTGAAGCCCGGCGGGCGGCTGGTCGTCGTGGACTTCGACCGGCGGCCGGACTCGCCTGAGTGGGTGAAGGACCATGTACGCGCCGACCGCGCGACCTTCGTGCGCGAGATCGAGGCGGCGGGCTTCCGGCACGAGGCCGACCTCAAGGTGCCGGGTCTTCACGGCCACTTCATCGCCCGCTTCCTCAGGCCCTAGCGGCCCGCAGCCTCGTCGGGCGTGGTGGGTCGGGCGACGTTGCGGAACAGCCGCTGCCAGCCCTCCAGGGTCTGGGCCAGGCCCGGCACGCTGGCCGCCCAGGCCTGCATCATCCGTTCCACGTCGGCGGGCCTGGGGCCGTTCGCCATCAGGTTCTTCAAATGGGCCAGCCACTCGTCGTGAAGCGGCGCCAGGTCGGGCAGGCCCAAGAGCTGGCGCACCTCGGCGGGCGTGGCCTCGATCTCGATTTCGATCTTCATGCGCGTGCTCCCGCCGTCATGGCCGCCGCCCCCCGCGCGCCGCAGCGGAGGATGCGCCACGGCCGCGCCGCGCGCTCAGGCCGCGCACGCGATGCACCGCGTGGCCGTCGGCAGGGCCTCGAGGCGCGCTGGGGCGATGTCGTCGCCACACACCTCGCAGATGCCGTAGCGGCCCTGGGCGATCCGGGCCAGGGCCCGGCGGATGGCCCGCATCTCGGCCGCCTTGGCCGATTCCAAGGCCTCCAGCGCACCCAGCTCCTCGAGCTCGGTCGCTTGCTCGGCGAAGTCGGCGTCGAGCGGGGCGGTGGTGAGCGCTTCGAGCCGTGCGAGGTCGCCCCCCAGCTCGCGATAGCGAGCGAGCAGCCGCTCGCGCACTTGGCCAAGGGTCTCGCGCGTCATGCATCCTCCTCAGGTCGAATCGGCAGCGCTGCCGGCCTGCCAGGGCGGCCCGTGGCGGGCGGCCGTGCCCTCCCCCCGGGCCAGGGCGAACACCACGCCCGACAAGGCCGCGAGCGCCACCAGATTGGGCAGCGCCATCAGGGCGTTGGCGATGTCGCCCAGCCGCCAGACCAGGTCCAGCTCCTGGAACGACCCCACGAAGATGGCAAGGCACCACAGGATTCGCCAGGCCAGATGCAGCCGTCGCTCGCCCCGGGCGCTGGCCCCCGGCACCCGGTCGTAGAGGAACGTGATGGCCCGCTCGCCATAGTAGCTCCAGGTAAGCAGGGTGGTGAACACGAACAGCAGGAGGGCGAGTGCCGCCACCAGCGTTCCCAGCGGAACGCCGCCGACGGGCCAGGGAAAGGCCGCCCCGAACGCGCCCGAGGTCATGGCGAAGCCCTGAAGGTCCGACTGCCAGGCGTGGGCCACGGCCTCGACCGTCCCGTCGGCGCGACGGTGGGTGAAGGGGCCCTCCACCGTCAGGATGACGAGCGCCGTCATGGTGCAGATGACGATCGTGTCGATGAACGTGCCCAGCATCGCGAACCGGCCCTGCAAGGCGGGATCGTCGGTGCGGGCCACGGCATGGGCGATGGGCGTGGAACCCTGCCCCGCCTCGTTCGAGAAGAGCCCGCGCGCCACGCCGGCACGGATGGCCATGAGGACGGCCGCTCCCGCGAACCCCCCGGTGGCCGACTGGGCGTTGAAGGCGCCGTGCAGGATGCGGCCCAGGGCTTCCGGCAGCGAGCCCAGGTTCAGCACCAGGGCCAGCCCGCCCATGGCAAGGTAGGAGCCCGCCATGACGGGCACGAGGCGTTCGGCCACCGCCCCGATCGTGCGGATTCCTCCGACGATGACGAGGAACACGGCCGCGGCCGTCACGAGCCCCCCCACCCAGTCGGGCGCGCCCGTGAGTTCGTGGAGGGAATCCGCCACGCTGTTGGCCTGGATGCCGTTGCCGGTGACGAGGGCGGAGAACAGCGTGCCGAGACAGAACAGCACGGCAAGCCACGTCCAGCGTGGTCCCAAGCCCTGGACGATGTAGGTCATGGGGCCGCCCCGCCAGCCGCCTTCGGGCCCGCGTTCGCGGAAGCGGATCGACAGCGCTCCTTCCGCGAAGGCGAGCGCCATGCCGACGAGTGCGGTCACCCACATCCAGAAGATGGCGCCCGGCCCGCCCAGGCCGATGGCGGTGGCCACGCCCGCCAGATTGCCGGTGCCCACCTGGCCCGACAGCGCGGTGGACAGGGCGGCGAAGGGTGAGATTTCTCCTCGGCCGTCGCCCCGGCGGGCCCGACCGAACAGGCCGGCGAGAGCTGTTCCCAGCCGGCGCAGCGGATAGAACCGCAGGCCCACCATCATGAACAGGCCCACGCCCAACAGGGCGATCACCATCGGCGGGAACGGCAGCACCGGCTCTCCGCCCCAGGTGCCCCCCCACAGCAGGTCGCTCACGTTCACGACGTGGTCGACGAACCTGTCCATCCGCCCCCTTTCCGGCGTGACCTGCCGCGTGCCGAGCCGCGACTAGAGCACCACCGGCCAAGCCGCGGCAAGGGCGGTTGCCGGACGGCTTTGGGTGACTTTATCACCTCCGCGTGCGGCTCGTGGCGCAGAACCTGGCGTTCCGTTTTCCCGGCGGGGCGGGCGTGGGGCCGGTCGACCTCGAGGTCGAGGCGGGGGGGCGGCTCTTGGTGCTGGGGCCGTCCGGCTCGGGCAAGACCACGCTCCTCCAGCTGCTCGCCGGCCTGCGCACGCCGCAGCAGGGCCGCATCTTGATCGATGGCCAGCCGCTTCGGCCCGGCCGGCCGGCGGCCATGGGCGTGGCGGTCGTCTTCCAGACGCTGCGGCTCGTGAGCGCGCTGTCGGTCGAGGCCAACTGCCGGCTGGCCCGGCGCCTGGCGGGCCATGCTGACGATGCCGCGCGCGTCCGCGCCTTGCTCGAGCGGCTGGGGATCGCCGCCAAGGCGTCGGCCCGGCCGCACGCGCTGGCCCAGGGCGAAGCGCAGCGGGCGGCGCTCGCCCGGGCGCTGGCGGCCGAGCCCCGCGTGCTGCTGGCCGACGAGCCCACCTCCGCGCTCGACGACGGGAACGCGGCCGCCACGGCGGCGCTTCTGGACGAGGCGGCGCGTGCGGCGTCGGCCGCCCTGGTGGTGGTGACGCATGATCGGCGCCTGGCTCAGCACTTTGCGCGGGCCTTGCGCCTTGGGCCCGACGGTCGGCCGGAGGCGGGCTGATGTGGAGCCTGGCCTTGGCCTATCTGCGCGACCGCTGGGGGGCCACCCTGCTGAACGTCCTCCTGGTGGCGCTGTCGGTGGCGGGCCTCGTGCTCCTGCTGCTGCTTGCGAGCCGTGTCGAGGACCGTTTCGCCCGCGACGCGGCGGGGATCGACCTGGTGGTGGGGGCCGAAGGCTCGCCCCTGCAGCTCATCCTGTCGGCCGTCTACCACCTCGACATCCCGACCGGAAACATCCCGCTCGCCACGCTCGAGGCGCTGCGGCGCGACCCCGGCGTGGCTCGGGTGGTGCCCCTGGCGCTGGGCGACAGCTTCCGCGGCTTTCGAATCGTGGGCACCGAGCCGGGCTTCCTCGCCCTGCACGGCAGCCGCCTGGCCGAAGGGCGGATGTTCGCCCAGCCGATGGAGGCAGTGCTGGGCGCCGAGGTGGCCCGCACGACGGGTGCCCGGCTGGGGCAGCGGTTCGTGGGTTCCCACGGCCTCGACGACGCAGGGGGCGACATGAGCCATGCCCACACCCCCTTCGAGGTGGTGGGGCTCCTGGCGCCCACGGGCGCCGTGGTCGACCGTCTGATCCTGACCCCGGTCGAGAGCGTGTGGCAGGTGCACGACATTCCCGTGCCGGGAGCGGCTTCGCCCGAGGGCACCCCATCCGGCCACGGCGCCGATGCCGAGCGTCACGACCATGCGCCCGGGGAGGCGCACGACCACGCGCTCGACGCCGCGCCCTTCCCCTTGCGCGCCGAGCGCTCGCCGGCCGAAGCCGGCCCGACCCGCGGCGCGGTTGCCAGCCCCCCGCCCGAAGTCACGGCCCTCCTGGTCACCTACCGCTCGCCTGCGGCGGCCATTCGCCTGCCGGCGGCCATCGACCGTCAGCCGGGCCTGCAGGCCGCCGTGCCGGCCCGCGAGACGGCGCGTTTCCTCGCCCTGTTCGACGCGGCCATCGCCGGGGCGCGGCTGTTCGGCTGGGCGCTCGTGGTCGTGGGCGCCGTGTCGATCTTCGTCGTGTTGCTGGCGGCGGCCCGGGCCCGCGAAGGCGACCTGGCGCTGCTGCGGGCGATGGGGGCGAGCCGTGGCCAGCTCGCCGCGACCGTGGTCATGGAAGGGCTGGTGACGGCGGCGCTCGGAGCGGCGCTCGGCGCGGTGCTGGGCCATGCGCTTGTGGCCGTGGCGGCCGCCCGCTTCCGGGCGCTCGAGGCGATCGGCCTTCATGGCCTCATGTTCCATCCGGGTGAGATCGCGATCATGGGGGGCGCGCTGGTGCTCGGGGTGCTGGCCGCCTTGGTTCCCGCCTGGCGCGTGCTGCGCACCGACCTTGCCGCGATCCTGGCGCGTGCCGCATAGGGGCGCCATGCGCCGCCTGTTCGTTGCCTTGGCCCTCCTGTCGGCGGCTCCGGCCATGGCGCTGCAGCCGGGGGGGCAGCTTGAGGACGTCTGGAAGCCCGCGGCCACCCCCCAGGGTGGCATCCCGTGGAAACTGCTGGAATCGACGGGCGAGACGACGCGCGTTGATGCGCACGGGTTCCTGCGCTCGAAGCCCGTCTTCCCGCCGGGCGTGCGCGCGCTTCAGGGCAAGCGCGTGAAGGTGGCGGGCTTCATGATGCCCCTCGAGAATGCAGCGAAGCAGTCGCACTTCGTGCTGTTGGCCTATCCGCCCGGCTGTCCCTTCCACCTGCACGCCGGGCCCAACCAGTTCATCGAAGTGCGGGCCGCGACGCCGTTTCCCGTTGAGGTCGAGCGGGCGGTGGTGGTGGAGGGAATTCTCGAACTGACGGGCGAGGACGAAAGCGGGGTCTTCTATCGCCTCTTGCAGGCGCGGCCCGGCTGAGCCTGCCGAACCGGGGGGGGGAGATTGCGGATGAGGATCGCGGTCCTGGCCAGCCTGCTGGTGGCCGCCTGCGTCGCCACGCCCACCCCACCCACCACGCTGGAGGCGGTCGGCCGGGTCCGGCCCGACGTTCCGATGCCCAAGGGGTATCTGGAGCCCAGGTCACTGCCCGATAGCCTGGCGCTGCTGCCGCCGCCGCCCGAGCCCGGAAGCCCGGCCCAGGCGGCCGACCTTGCGGCCTTTCAGGCGGCGCTCGGCGCGTCGTCGGAACGCTTCGCGCGCGCCGCGCAGGACGCCGATCTGCGCTGGCCGGCCATGGCTCAGAGCTTCGCCGAGCTCCTGGGTGTGTCGTTCGCTGGCGGGGCGCTGCCGCACACGGCCATGCTGTTGCAGCGCAGCGCCATGGATGCGGGCTTGTCCACCTATGCCGCCAAGGAGCATTATCGGCGCACCCGTCCCTTCGTGGCGCAGCGCGTGAACAGCTGCACGCCGGCCGAAGAGGCCGCGCTGGCCCAGGACGGCTCCTACCCTTCGGGCCATTCCGCCGTTGGCTGGATGCTGGCCCTGGTGCTGACCGACCTGGCGCCGGACCGTGCCGACGCGCTGCTGCGCCGCGGGCTCGACTTTGGGGAAAGTCGCATCGTCTGCCGGGTCCACTGGCGCAGCGACGTCGAGGCCGGGCGGTTGATGGCGGCCGCCACCTTTGCCCGGCTTCAGTCGGATCCCGTGTTCCAAGCCCAGCGCGAGCGCGCGCGCCGCGAGCTGGCGAATGCCCGCGGGCGATCGTGAACGCGCGGGCGCTAGTGGAGGTGCAGGATCCCGTCGACCAGCCGGACCTCGGTGGGCTTTAATAGCGTCGAATGGGCGATGCGGATCTGGTGGATCGTGGCCTCGATCTCGCGCCGCCAGTGGTCGAGGAACCGGTGGAGTGCCGGAAACGTCGGCGCGCGATCCAGGGTCTGCCACACGAAGATCTGCAGCACCGAAGGGTGGTCGGGCAGCCAGTAGCTGATTTCGGCCGTTAGCAATCCTTCGCCCGCCAGCCGCCGGGCCAGTTCCTCGTGGTGGGCGTTCGTCCCGTCCAGCGTCATCGCACGTCCCTCATCCAGGCCTTCTGGCCTTCCTCGCTCCCATGCGCGCGGGTCATCCCGTCTTGGCCCGGCATGCTGACCCATTCGCCGGCCGTAGGCAACCCCTTGGGCCTTGGGCCTTTTCCGTCAGCCACCCGGGCGGGTGAGTGCCGGGGCTCGACAAGTTGCGGCACCCCCGTCAGGAACGGTGCGTGTCTTGTGCGGTCGAGGGAGGCTCGCCCCCGATGAGACGACTTGCCGCGGCCGGCCTCATGGCCCTGGCCGCCCCGCTGGCCGCCGCGCCGGCCAACCCCCTCCTGGCCCCGTCGCCCCTGCCCTATGGCGCGCCGCCCTGGCCTGCGATCACGGTCGAGCATTATCGGCACGCCTTCGAGGTGGCCCTGGGCCAGAGCCGGGCCGCGATGAAGGCGATCGCACAGAGCCGCCAGCCCCCGAATTTTTCCAACACGGTCGAAGCGCTGGAGCTTGCCACGCTGCCGCTGCGCCGCGTGGCGGGCGTGTTCTTCACCGTCGCCGCGGCCGATGGCCGGCCCGAGATCCAGACGCTCGAGGCCGACATCCAACCCGTCCTCGCCCGCTTCCGGGCCGAAGTCTACCTCGACCCGCGCTTGTGGGCGCGCGTGCGGGCGGTGTGGGACGTTCGCGCAACCCTGCCGCCAGAACAGCGCCGGCTGGTCGAGGTGACCTACCGCGAGTTCCGCCGGGCCGGGGCCGACCTGGGGCCGGCCGAGCGGGCCCGCATCGCGGCCATCGACGAGCGCCTGTCGGCCTTGGCGGTGGCGTTCGGACAGAAGCTGGTGGCCGACCAGAAGGCGAACGAGGTGCTGTTGACGGAGGCCGAGATGGCCGGCGTTCCCGCCGAGGCGCGCGCGGCGGCGCGGCGCGCGGCGGCCGAGCGCGGGCTGGACGGCTTCCTCGTGGTGCCCACCCGCTCCGAGGTCGAACCGTTCCTCACCCTCGCCACCGACCGACGGGCGCGCGAGAAGGTGTGGCGCGCGTTCGACTCGCGTGGCGACCAGGCGAACGCCCAGAACACCCGGCCCGAAATCGTGGAGATGCTGCGCCTGCGGCAGGAGAAGGCGCAGCTGTTGGGCAAGCCGAGCTTCGCCCACCATGCGCTCGAGCCCGCCATGGCCCGCACGCCCGAAGCGGCCATGCAGCTCATGATGCAGGTCATGACTCCGGCTCTCGTCCGCGCGCGGGCCGAGGAAGCCGAACTCCTGGCCTTGGCCCGCGCGGATGGTCTCGATCGGCTCGAGCCCTGGGATTGGCGATTCTACGCGGAGAAGGTGCGCCGCCAGCGCTTCGCCTTCGACGAGGAGCGCCTGAAGAGCTACCTGGCCCTGCCCAACCTGGAGCGCGCCCTGTTCTCGACCGTCGGGCGGCTGTGGGGCCTTCGGTTCGCCGAGCGGCCCGACATTCCGGGCTATGCGCCCGGCGTGCGCGTGTTCGAGGTGCGCGAGGCCGACGGCCGGCATCTGGGCCTTTTCTACGCCGATTGGTTCACTCGGCCCACCAAGCGACCGGGGGCCTGGATGAACGAGATCCGCGAGCAGAACGGCCTGATGGGCTTGAGCCCCATCGTGGCCAACAACTGCAACTATACGCCGGGCGCCGAAGGGCGGCCGGCCCTGCTGTCGCTCGATGATGCGGAAACCCTGTTCCACGAGTTCGGCCACGCCCTGCATGGCCTGATGTCGAATACGCGCTACCCTTCGCTGTCGGGCACCAACGTGCCGCGGGACTTCGTGGAGCTGCCGAGCCAGCTGCTCGAGCATTGGGTGACCGAGCCCGAGGTCCTGGCCACCTACGCCCGCAACGCCGCGGGCGAGCCGATGCCGGCCGACCTGGTGCACAAGGTGCGGGCCGCCCGGACGTTCAACCAGGGCTTCCTGACCGTCCAGCAGCTGGCCTCGGCTATCGTGGACCTGGAGCTGCACCTGAAGGCCGACATCGGGCCGGACTTCGATCCGGGCGCTTTCGAACGGGCGGTGCTCGAGCGCTTGGGCGTGCCGGCGGCCGTGGGCATGCGGCATCGGCTGGCGCATTTCGCCCACCTCTTCTCCGACCCCGAAGGCTATGCCGCAGGCTACTACGCCTACACCTGGGCCGAGGCGCTCGAGGCCGACGCCCACCGCGCCTTCCTGGAAGGTCGGGGCCCGTGGGATACGGACGTGGCCGCCCGCTTCCGCCGCGAAATCCTCCGCGTCGGCAACGCCCGGGAGCCGGCCGAAAGCTACCTCGCCTTCCGCGGCCGGATGCCCACGGCCGACGCGCTGCTCGCCAACCGCGGCCTTAAGTAGGGGGCGTGGGCGCGGGGGCCAGCCGGCGCCCCAGGAACGCGCGCACGACCGCGGCACTGGCCGCGGGCGCCTCTTCTTGGGGCAGGTGGCCCACCCCATTGAGGACGACGAGCTCGGCGGTGGGCAGGACCGAGCGGAACCATTCGGCCGCCGCGGGCGGGAACAGCCGGTCTTCCTGGCCCCAGAGGATGAGGGTGGGGACGGGTGCCAGCGCGCGGAGCCGGGCGGGGTCAAGGGGCTCTCGGGGGCTTTGGAAGCGCTCGATGGTGGCCCGCCGATTGCCCGGATGGCGCAGGAGCTCCCAATAGCGGTCGACCTTGTCGGGCGAGGCCGCGTCCTTCACCGCCACCGAGGCTTCGAGCGAGCGGGCGATGAGCGACCGGGGTGTCACCCACTCGGCCAGGTTGCGCAGGCCTGGAAGAGTCGCGATCCGGAAGCCCAGGGGGCGAGTGCGGCCCGGCAGGGGCGCCCCGGCCGCGTCGATGAGGATCAGGGCTGCGACGTGCTGGGGATGATGCAGCGCGTAGCGCAAGGCGACCAGCCCGCCCATCGAGTTGCCGCCCACCACGATCCGGTCGAGCCCCAGGTGGCGGCGCACCGCCTCGACCGTCTCGGCCATGCAGGTGCCGGTGTAGCAGCGCTGCGGGTGGGGGCCGGTGAGGCCATGGCCCTGCAGGTCGAGGGTCACGACCCGGTGGTCCGCTCGAAGCGCGTCGACCCAGGGCTCCCAGGTGTGGAGCGAGGCGTTCGAGCCGTGGAGCAGCACCAGCGTGGGGGCGCCGCGGGGCCCTTCGTCGCGCAGGTGGACGGTGAAGCCGGGGGCCACCTCCACGAAGCGCGAGGTGGGCCCGGCGTAGCGGGCCCGCAGCACCTCGGCCGGGATGTCGGGGGTCCGGGCAGCCACCAGCAGACCGGCCAGCGCGCCCAGCCCCAGGGCGAGCCAGCCCAGCACCCGCCTCACCGGTGCCGGAGAGTGACGGGCAGTCCGTCGCGCGGGCGGGGGATGGGCACCATGGCGAAATCGGCTTCGTAGCCGGGTGCCAGCTCGATGCGCCGCGCGCCCAAGAGGTGGAACAGGAAGCACTTGGCCTGCATGTAGGCGAAGTGCAGGCCCAGGCACATGTGCGCCCCACCCCCGAAGGGCACCCACGCGTACTTGTGCCGGTTGGCCGACTTTTGCGGGGTGAAACGTTCGGGGTCAAACTTCTGGGGCTCCGGCCAATGCTCGGGCATCATGTGGGTGTACATCGGATTGACGCCCACGCCGGCTCCCGCCGGGATGCGATAGCCCATGAATTCGAAGTCGCGGATCGCCCGGCGGGGGATCATCGGCACGGGCGGGATCAGCCGCAGCGCCTCCTTGAAGGCCATCTCGCATTCCTCGAGCTCGGGCAGGGCGGCGTCGGGCAACCGGTCGCCGTGCCGTGCCCGCACGGCATCCACTTCGGCACGCAGCCGTTCCTGCCAATCGGGATGACGGCCCAGGAAGTAGACGAGGGACGTCAGCGACGAGGTCAACGTGTCGTGGGCGGCCATCATCAGGAAGTTCATATGGTCGATGATTTCCTGATCGGTCAAGGTTCGGCCGTCCTCGTGGGTGGCATTACAGATGTGGGTGAAGATGTCGTCGCGCTGGATGCCGCGGCGCTTCGGGATCTCGCGGGCGAAATAGGCGCACATGAAGGCCCGGCCCCGCACGCCGCGGCGCATCTGGGTGAAGGGCAGGGGCCGGCGCACCACGGCGACCGCGGCCAGCACCATGTCCATGAAGGCGCGGTTGATCTCGCGCGCCTCAGGGCCCCAGGGCTCGCCCAGGAACGAGCCGGCGGCCAGGTCGAGTGTGAGTTCCTTGATGGCGGGGTAGAAGCGCATCGGCCGGTCGGCCGGCCACCCGGCCAGGGTGCGGGCGATGCCGTCGTTCAGCCCCTCGAGATACGCCTTCATGGGCGCGGGCTTGAACGCCACCGACAGCGTGCGGCGGTGCATGCGGTGCTCGTCGAAGTCCATGAGCATGAGGCCGTTGGGGAAGAGCCGCTCGAGCACCGGGTTCCAGCCGAGGCGCGAGGAGAAGATGCGGTCCTTGTTGAACAGCACGAGCTCGTTCGCCTCGGGCCCCAGGAGGGTCACGCCCCAGCCGAAATTGTCCTGCCGGCGGAAGACCGGGCCATAGGTCGCCGCCAGCCGGTTTACCGTGCCCCGGGGGTCCCGCAGGAACCGGATGGTGCGCCACGTGCGGAAGAAGGTGGGCTCAGGGCCCGGGATGTGGGCCAGATCCTCGAATTTCAGGGGCTTGAGCTCGGGCAGGAGCTCGGCGGTCGTCACGGGGGCGTTCATGGGCGACGTCTCCGACCAAGTGCGGAGTGCTCTTACGCAAAACCGCCGCCGCCATCAATCGCCGGACGGGACGGTTGCGCCACCACGGCAGGGCCGCTAGGTGCGAACCGTTCGCAGAACAAGGACGCCCATGCCCATGATCGCGCGACGCACCCTGATCGCCGCCGCCGGCGCGGCGCTGCTGGCGCGCCCGGCACCGGCGGCCGACCGGCGGCCCTGGGTCTTCGCCTTCCAGCCGCAGAAGGACCCGGCCGGCATCCGCCGCGCGGCCGACGAAATGGCGGCCGCCCTCGGCGCCCGCCTCGAGCGCGAAGTCCGCGTGCTGGTGCCGCTCGCCTACCCAGCCACTGTCCAGGCCCTCGTCTCGCGGCAGGCCGACGTGGCCTGGCTGTCGTCCCTGCCGTTCCTGTTGGCGCGTCGCGACGGGGGGGCGCGGCTCATCCTGGCGGAAGTGCGCACCGACTCCCAGGGCCGGGCCCGCACCGACTACGACAGCGTGTTCGTCGTGCGCCGCGACAGCCCGCTTAAGGACTTCGCCGACCTCAAGCGGCGGGCCCCTGCCCTTGCCATGGTCTTCACCTCGAGCACCTCCACCTCGGGGTTCGTGTTCCCCTACGACCGCTTCATCCGCGAAGGAATGCTGAAACCCCGCCAGCCGCCCGAGACGCTGTTCCGTCAGGTGGCCTACGCCGGCGGCTACACCCAGGCGCTGGAACAGGTGCTGGCCGGCCGGGGTGACGTCTGCGCGGTGTCGGACTATACGGTGGAGGGGCCACGGCGGACGGTCTACCTGCCCGAGGAGAAACAACGCGAGCTGCGGATCCTCGAGCGCACGCCGGGCGTGCCCACCCACCTCATTGCGGTATCGGCCGCCGTCGACGCGCGCAACGCCCGGGCCATTCGCGACGCCCTGCTCGACCTGTCGCGGACCCGGCCCACCCTCCTGTCCGACGTCTACGGGGCCTCGGCGTTGGCCGTGGTGGACGAGGACCGGCACGTGGCCGCCACCGTCCGGGCCATCGAGCGCACTGGCCTGCCCATCCGCGACCTCGTGCGCTAGCGGCCGTGGACGCACCTGTCGCCATCCGCGCATCCGGTCTCGTCCTCGACTATCCGACGCCGGGCGGGCCGGTGCGGGCGCTTGCGGGTGTCGACCTTGAGGTACCGCAAGGAGCGCACGTGGCGCTCGTGGGGCCGTCGGGTTCGGGCAAGTCGAGCCTGGTCGCCGTGCTGGCGGGGCAGCGCGCGCCGTCGGCAGGCCGGGTCGAGGTGGGGGGCCGAGTGGCGCGGATCCATCAGGACCTGCGCCTCGTGCCCCAGGCGTCCGCGCTGCGGAACGTGCTGCACGGCTGCCTCGACCGGGTGGGGCTGTGGCGGTCCCTCAAGTTCCCGGCCGTCGAGCGCGCCCGGGCCGAGGCGCTGCTGCGCCGCGTGGGCCTGGGCCATCGGCTGCAGGCGCCCGTGCGCACGCTTTCAGGCGGCGAAGCGCAGCGCGTGGCGATCGCCCGGGCGCTGATGCACGACCCCGACATCCTGCTGGCCGACGAGCCGGTGGCGAGCCTCGACCCCGAGAACGCCCGGGCCATCATGGCCCTCCTCGACGAGTTGCGCCGCGAGCGAGGGCTCACCCTGGTGTCGGTGCTGCACGATCTGGACCTTGCCAAAGCCCATGCCGACCGGATCGTGCGTCTGCAGGCAGGCCACGTGGTGGCCGCGCATCGGCCACCGCCCATGCCGCCTGCTCCTGAAGCCTCCGCGCGCCGTGGCCCGCGCGGTGCGGTCGTGTTCGCCGCCTTGGGTCTTCTCGCCTTCGCGGCGTCATGGGGGGTCGTGGACGACGGCGCGGTCCGCCTGGATGGGGCGGCGGCCGAGGCGGGGCGGTTTCTGGCCCGGCTCGTCCCCTGGCCCGACCGATGGGCCGACATCGCCTGGGGAGGCCTGTTGCGGTCGCTGCTCGACACGCTCCGGATGGCCGTGGTGGGCACGGGGCTCGCCGCCCTTCTCGCCCTGCCGCTCGCGGCGCTCGCCGCGCGCAACGTCTCCCCCCCGTGGCTCGGCTGGCCGGTGCGGGCGCTTCTCAACCTCTGGCGGGCGGTTCCGTCGATCGTGTGGGCGCTTTTGTTTGTGGCGGCCGTGGGCCTGGGGGCGATGGCGGGGGTGCTGGCGCTCGTCGCCTATTCGGTGGGCTACCTCGCCAAGTTCTTCTACGAGGCCTTCGAGGGGGCGGAGACGGCCGCGGCCGGAGCGCTGGCCGAGCTTGGCGCTTCGGGCCCCAAGCGCTTCGTCCATGCCGTCTGGCCCGTGGCGCTGCCAGGGCTGATGGGGGCCTTCCTGTTCATGCTGGAATACAACGTGCGCGCGGCATCCGTGCTGGGGATCGTGGGGGCGGGCGGGATCGGGCATGAGCTCAAGCTCGCCGTCGACTGGTCGAATTGGCACGAGGTGGGGGCGATCCTGGCGTTGCTGGCCGCGGCGGTGATCCTGGTCGACTCGTTCAGCGCCTGGGCCCGCGCCCGCCTTGGCTGACGGCCCCGCAACGCCAGCCGCGGCCGCCCGAGGCCTGCAACATAATCTTGCACGTGGATCGCCGGGAAGGTATTATCCGATACCGTCGTTTGGCTGGGGAGGAAAAGTGATGAAATTTCGTTGGGGCTGGAGGGCATGGTCGGCGGCGGCCGTGGCGTTCGCAGGGCTCGTGTCGGCCGCCCCGGCCGCAGCCCAGGTGCGCTTCATCAACAAGACGGGGCAGGCGGTGAATGACTTCCGCATCAACCTTCGCGGAACGGGCGGGGCGTTGCCGGCCACCAACTCGATCCCGTGGGGCATGGGCATGATCGATTTCGGTGGTTCGGGCCAGATGTGGGCCGGGGCGGCGATCAACCACGGCCAGTCCCTGCTCGTTCTGGGATGGAAGCGAGGTGCGAAGTTGCCCGGCGAGCGCTGGCCGACCATCGAGCATCCGATGCTGGGCGATCTCTTCATCGACACGGCTTACTGGACGAAGGACGGCAAGCAGGTGGGGGCCGCTTCGCCTCGCCACGTTATGGTGCCGGAACCGGCGGCCTGGGCGATGATGATCGTGGGCTTCGGCCTTGGCGGCGCGGTGTTGCGCCGCCGACGCGCGCTTCCCGGCACGGCCTGACTTCTTCGCGCGCCGGGTGAGGCCGCGGGTCTCGCGCCCTCGCCCTCCCGTCAGTGCGCTTCGGGCCCCGTGTGCCGCGGTCCCGCCCGGGCGGGCGTCAGGCCGCGGCCGCCGGGCTGCGGCGGCGCTCGGCCGCCAGCTCCTCGGCCAACAGGAACGCCAGTTCCAGCGCCTGGGCGGCGTTCAGCCGGGGATCGCAATGCGTGTGGTAGCGGTCGGCCAGCACCTCGTCGGTCACGGCGATCGCGCCGCCCGTGCATTCGGTGACGTTCTGGCCGGTCATCTCCACGTGGATGCCCCCAGGGTGCGTCCCCTCCGCCCGGTGGACGGCGAATACCTGGCGCACTTCCGCCAGGATCCGCTCGAACGGGCGGGTCTTGAGGCCCGAGGCGGACTTTACCGTGTTGCCGTGCATGGGATCGCACGACCACACCACGCACCGGCCCTCGCGCACCACCGCGCGGACGAGCGGCGGCAGGTGGCGCTCCACGCGGTCGGCCCCGAAGCGGGTGATGAGCGTGACGCGGCCCGGCCGGTTGGCGGGATTGAGGACGTCCAAGAGGTAGAGCAGCTCGTCGGGCGTGGCGCTCGGCCCCAGCTTGATGCCGATGGGGTTCTGAACCCCGCGCAGGAACTCGACGTGCGCCGAGCCAGGGAAGCGCGTGCGGTCCCCGATCCAGAGCATGTGGGCCGAGGTGTCGTACCATTCGCCCGTCAGGGAATCCTGGCGGGTGAGCGCCTCCTCGAAGCCCAAGAGCAGCGCTTCGTGGCTCGTGTAGAATTCGGTGCCCTGGAGCTGCGGGGTGGTCTCGGGCGAGACGCCACAGGCTTCCATGAAGGCCAGCGCTTCGCCGATGCGGTCGGCCACCTCGGCGTAGCGCCGCGCCCAGGGGCTGCGGCCCATGAAGTCCAGGTTCCAGCGGTGGACCTGGTGCAGATTGGCATAGCCCCCTTGCGCGAAGGCCCGCAGCAGGTTGAGCGTGGCCGCGGCCTGCATGTAGGCCCGCTTCTGCCGTTCGGGATCGGGTACGCGCGCGACCGGGTCGAAGGCGATGTCGTTGACGATGTCGCCCCGATAGCTGGGTAGCGAGATCCCGCCCTGCTCTTCCGTGGGGCTCGAGCGCGGCTTGGCGAACTGGCCGGCCATGCGGCCCACCTTCACCACCGGCATGTGGCTGCCGAAGGTGAGCACGACCGCCATCTGCAGGATCACCCGGAAGGTGTCGCGGATGGTGTTGGGGTGGAACTCGGCGAAGCTTTCCGCACAGTCCCCGCCTTGCAGCAGGAAGGCCCGGCCCTCGGCCACCTGGGCCAGCCGTTCGGTGAGCGCCCGTGCCTCCCCGGCGAAGACCAGCGGCGGGAAGCTGCGCAGCTCGGCCTCCACGGCCGCGGCACGGGCCGGATCGGGCCACGCGGGCATCTGCCGGGCTTCGGCCCGCCGCCAGCTGTCAGGGCTCCAGCGCGCGTCCATCGGATCACCGCGCATGCCCCGGGGCGGAGCGGAAGGCAAGGCGGCGGGCGCGCTCAGGCCGGAATCCAGCTGCCGTGGAAGCCGGCCGGGATCCGGGCCGGAATGTGGACCACGGCTTGAGGCTCGCCCAGGGGATCCCGGGCGTTCAGGATCACGAGCTCGGCCCGGTCGCCGTCCTCGTGCGAGACAAAGCCCATGAGCCAGCCGTCGTCTTCCGCGTCGCCGCCAGCGCGGGGGACGAACACGAATTCCCCCGGCACCCGGCCAGGGCCGAAATCGCGCACCTGCCGCCCACCCCGGGCGAGGTCGTGGAACACGAGGCAACGGCCCAGCTGCAGGGCCTCTCCCCCCAGGCCCAGCCCCGTGCACCAGGCGAAGCGATAAGGCTGGGTCGACCGGCGCTCGTCGCAGCGCGGGAATTCCTGGGGCGTGTCGTCCAGCACTTGCCGCATCACCGGCGCACCGGGCGACAGGGTCCAGCGTTCGAACCGGACCTGCCGGGAATCGGGGCCCCAGCCACTGCGGTCGAACATCCGGTCGTGGGTGACGAGGTCCACGACCACCCGGTCGCCGTCCTCGAAGGCGTTGGCCACGTGGAACACCGAGCAGGGTTCGACCTCGGACCAGCGCACGTCGGCTCCGCTGCCGTCCCGTGGCAGCAGGCCCACGCGGGCGGGCCGGTCGGGGTTCCAGCGCAGCGGGAATTCCCAGCCCTCCACATAGGCCCGGCGCGAGAAGGTGACGGGCAGATCGAAGATCGCGACGAACCGCGGGGTGAGCGCACAGTCGTGGATCATCACCCCGCCGGGCAGGTCCACCGGTTCGTCGCGGATCACGCGCCCCTCGCTCGAGACCACGACGTGCCGCACGACGTCGGGCGTTTCGGGATCGTAGCAGACGGCATGTTGTTCTCCCGTCGCGGGATCGAGGTGGGGATGGGCCGAGAAACTCCCCCGCAGCGTGCCTGCGAAGTCATGATGCGCGACGGTGCCGAGCTCCCCGTCGAGTTCCACCGGATAGGCGCTCGCCTCGACGATCGCGAGCATCCGCCCGGCGATCTTCACGACGTGGGTGTTGGCGTTGTCGCTGCGGCCGCGGCGTGGCCCGGGTGCGGGCGGTTCGCCCAGCGCTTCGCTGACCCGAGTGCTGCGCACCCAGCGGTTCCGGTACCATTCGGCCCGCCCGTCCCTCAGGCGCACGCCGTGGACCATCCCGTCGCCCAGGAACCAGTGGTAGCTGCGCGGGTCGACGTCGCCCAAGGGGTTGGGCCCGTTGCGTACGTAGCGCCCGTCGAGCTCCGCCGGGATCCGCCCCTCAACCGCCAGGTGCGCGATGGTGCGTTCTTCGGCCACGGGCGCGAAGATGCCGGTGAGGAAGGGGTGGGCCTTGGGCTTGGGCAAGCGCCGCCGGTTGGCGGCCGCCAGCGCCTCGACGCCCGCTCCGACGACGCTGCGGATCCCTCGTTCGATGACGTTCGCCATGGCGCTCTCCCCTCTCGCCTTCGCCGACCGCGACTCGGCACCCTCCGCCCGCGGCATGATGCCTCGCCCGGCCGATGCTGTCATGGCCCGCACCTAGCGCATCAGCACGAGTTCCTCGGCCATGGTGGGGTGCAGGGCGACCGTGGCGTCGAGCTCCGCCTTGGTGATGCCGGCACGGACGGCGATCGCGAGCGCTTGGAGGATCTCCGGAGCGTCCGGCCCGATCAGGTGCGCGCCCACCACGCGGTCGGTCGCGGCGTCGACCACCAGCTTGAAGAGCGCACGCTCCTCCCGTCCGGCCAGCACGTTCTTCAGGGGCCGGAAGTCGGCCGTATGGATCCGCACGCCGCCCAGCCGGTCGCGCGCTTCGGGTTCGGTCAGGCCCACCGAGGCGAGCGGCGGGTTGCTGAACACGGCCGACGGCACGAACCGGTAGTCGACCGGACGGTCGACGCCGCCGAACAGGCGGTCGGCCAGGGCATGGCCCTCGCGGATGGCCACGGGGGTGAGCTGGATGCGGTCGGTCACGTCGCCCACGGCGTGCAGCCAGGGCAGGTTGGTCGTGGAACGATCGTCGACGATGATTCCTCCCCGTGGGCCGCGGGCTACCCCCAGCGCTTCGAGCCCCAGGCCCTGCGTCTTGGGGATCCGGCCCGTGGCCCACAACAGCAGGTCGGCCTCCACCGGCGGCCCATGCGCCAGATGCAGGCGCACGCCCCGGCCGCAGGGTTCCAGGCGCAGCGGGGCCGCGTTCAGGCGCACCTCGATCCCGCGCGCGACGCACAGGGACAGCAGCCGGTCGGCCAGCGCCGGCTCCCAGCCCTTGAGCAGGCGGGGGCCGCGGAGCACCTGCACGACATCTGCCCCCAGTTCGTGGAAGATGCCGGCGAACTCGCAGGCGATGTAGCCGCCGCCCACGATCGCGACGCGGGCGGGAAGGTCGGGCAGGTGGAACACCTCGTTGGAGGTGATGCCAAGTTCGGCACCGGGCACGTCGGGCACCTGCGGGGTGGCGCCTGTTGCCACCAGCACGTGCCGGGCAGTGATCTCGCGCCCGCCCACCCGCACGCGGTGGGGCCCTGCCAGTACCGCCCGGCCCCGGATCGTCTCGACCCCATGGAAGTCGAGGGTCGACTGATAGAGGCGGCTCAGCCGATCCACCTCGGCCAGCACATGGTCGCGCAAGGTCGGCCAGTCGAAGCGGGCGGCCTCCACGCGCCAGCCGAAGCGCGGCGCATCGTCCAGGTCCTGGGCGAAGTGCGCTCCGACCACCAGGAGCTTCTTGGGTACGCAGCCACGGACGACGCAGGTGCCCCCCACGCGGTATTCTTCGGCGATGGCCACCCGCGCGCCGTGGCCGGCTGCAATCCGGGCGGCCCGGACCCCGCCCGAGCCCGCCCCGATCACGAACAGGTCGACGTCGAACTTCACGGCAGGCCGGCAATCGCCGCCTCCCAGTTGCGTCCGTCGAAGGTCCGCACGGGCAGCGGCGGAACCCCGCCGTCCAGGCAGCGCGCGTTCAGGCTGATGCCGTCGGGGTGCGAGCGCGGGCGGTAGAAGCTCTTGATGCCACAGATCCGGCAGAAGAGGTGCCGGGCGCGACCGGTGCCGAACCGGTACTCGATCAGCGCCTCCTTCCCCGACAGCAGCCGGAAGCGGTGGGTGGGCACGATCAGGTGGAGGTAGCCCGCCATGGCGCAGATCGAGCAGTTGCAGTCGATGAGTTGGGCGTCTTCGTCCACGTCGGCCACGTATCGGATCGCCCGGCAGTGGCAGCCGCCCGCCACCTGCATCATTCCACGGTGACCGACTTGGCGAGATTGCGGGGCTGGTCCACGTCGGTGCCACGGGCGAGGGCGACGTGATAGGCCAGGAGCTGGACGGCCACCGCATAGACCATGGGAGCGATGAGGGCGGGGACGGCCGGCATCTCGACCGACGCGGCGATGCCCGGCCCGGCGGCGGCGATGCCCTTGGCGTCCGAGACGAGGATGACCCGACCGCCGCGGGCCAGCACCTCCTGCATGTTCGACAGCGTTTTCGGAAGAACCGGGCCCGGCGCGGCCAGGACGATCACCGGCACCCCGTCGTCGACGAGCGCGATGGGGCCGTGCTTCATCTCGCCCGCGGCATAGCCCTCAGCGTGGATGTAGCTGATCTCCTTGAGCTTCAGCGCGCCTTCCAGGGCCAGCGGATAGTCGGGCCCACGGCCCAGGAAGAGGACGTCGCGGGCCCGCGCCAGGTCGTTCGCCACCGCGGCGATGGCCGGCTCCTGGGCCAGGGCGGCGTTGAGGGCGGCCGGCGCTTCCATGAGGTGTCGGACGATGTCCTCCTCGGCCGGCCGGGGCAGGCGGCCCTGGGCACGGGCCAGGTTGGCCGCCAGCACCGCCAGCACCGCCAGCTGGCAGGTGAAGGCCTTGGTGGAGGCCACGCCGATCTCGGGCCCGGCGTGGGTGGGCAGCAACAGGTCGGCCTCGCGCGCCATGGCGCTGGCGGGCACGTTGACGATGGCCGCCACCCGCTGCCCGGCGGCCTTGGCGTGGCGGAGCGCCGCCAGCGTGTCGGCCGTCTCGCCGGATTGGCTGATGAACAGGCAGAGCCCGTGCGGGTCGAGGACGGGGTCGCGATAGCGGAACTCGGAGGCCAGATCGACCTCGACTGGCACGCGGGCCAGCCGCTCGATCCAGTAACGGCCCACCATGCCGGCATAGAAGCTCGTGCCGCAGGCCACGATAGTCACGCGCCGGACAGAAGCCAGGTCGGCGTCGGGCATGGGCAGGGCCACCTCGCCGCGATGGGGTTTGAGGTACGACTGCAGCGTCTGGGCCACCGCCAGCGGCTGTTCGTGGATCTCCTTGGCCATGAAGTGGCGGAAGGCGCCCTTCTCGATCTGGGCCGCCGACACCCCCGATGCCACCACGGGGCGGTTGACGCGCCGTCCGTCCCGATCGTGGATCGTCACGCCATGGCGCCGGGCCATGACCCAGTCGCCGTCCTCGAGGTGGATCACCCATTCCGCCCACCCGGCCAGCGCCAGCGCGTCCGAGCCCAGGAACACTTCGCCCTCGCCCAAGCCGACCGTGAGCGGCGCCCCCTGGCGGGCACCGACCAGAAGGTCGGGATCGGCTTCGAACAGCAAAGCGAGCGCGAAGGCCCCGTGGAGCCGGGGCAGGGCGGCCGCGACCGCCGCTTCGGGTGCGGCACCGCGCGCGAGCTCGCGGGCCACCAGGTGGCCCACTACCTCCGTGTCCGTCTCGGATTCGAAGACGACCCCCTCGCCCTCGAGTTCGGCGCGCAGTTCGCGGAAGTTCTCGATGATCCCGTTGTGCACCACGGCCACGCCGCGGCCCAGGTGGGGATGGGCGTTGCGCTCGCTCGGCCGGCCGTGGGTGGCCCAGCGCGTGTGGGCGATTCCTGCCGCCCCAGGTAGCGGCTCGGCGGCCAGGAGCGTCTCGAGGTTCTTGAGCTTTCCCTCGGCGCGACGCCGCAGCAGCCGACCGTTGCTCAAGGTGCACAGGCCCGCGGAATCATAGCCGCGGTATTCCAGGCGCCGCAGCCCCTCCACCAGGCGAGGGGCCACGTCGCCCCGCCCCAGGATCGCCACGATGCCGCACATCAGCCCGGCGCCCGGCGCGCCCGGATCCGGGTGGCGCCCTGGGGCTTCTCCACCTGGGGGGCCCGGCCCAGGGCCAGCGCACCTTCGGCCACGTCGCGCGTGATGACGCTTCCCGCCCCGACGATCGCGCCCGCCCCCACCGTCACGGGCGCCACCAGCGCGCTGTTGGAGCCGATGAACGCTCCGTCGCCGATCACGGTGCGGTGCTTTGCGAACCCGTCGTAGTTGCAGGTGATGGTGCCGGCCCCGATGTTGGCTCGGGCGCCCACCTCGGCATCGCCGATGTAGGCGAGGTGGTTCGCCTTGGCCCCGGCCCCCAGGCGCGAGGCCTTCACCTCCACGAAATTGCCCACGTGCACGCCTTCCCCCAGGTCGGCGCCGGGGCGCAGCCGTGCGAAGGGCCCGACCACCGCTCCCGCCGCGACCCGCGCACCTTCCAGGTGGCTGTGGGCGCGGATCGTCACGCGCTCTCCGACCTCCACGCCGGGGCCGAACACCACGAAGGGCTCGACCACGCTGTCGCGTCCGATGCGGGTGTCGAAGGCCAGGAACACCGTCTCGGGCGCAAGCAGCGTCACCCCTAAGGCCATGAGCTCGGCGCGCCGCCGATGCTGAAAGGCCGCCTCGGCGCGGGCCAGGTCCGCCCGGTCGTTCACGCCCAGCACCTCGGCTTCGGGCGCCTCCCAGACCTGCGCGCCAAGGCCGCGCGCTCGCCCGATCGCCACGATGTCGGGCAGATAGTGCTCCCGGGCGGCGTTCGCGTCGCCCACCGCCGCAAGCAGCGCCCACAGCTCGGAGCTGCGCACGATCATGGGTCCCGCGTTGCACAGGCCGACCGACCGTTCGGCCTCGGTGGCATCTCGCGCCTCGACGATCCGCTCGACCCGGCCCTCGGCATCGAGCAGGATGCGGCCATAGGCGCCGGGTTCGGCCGGGCGGAAGGCCAGCACGCCGATCGCCGGGCCATCGTCCAGGCAGGCGTGCAGCCGCCTCAGGGTTTCGGAGCGCACGAGCGGGCAGTCGCCGAACAGGATAAGGACGTCACCCTCGAAGCCTTCAAGGGCCGGGGCCGCTTGGGCCACGGCGTGGGCGGTTCCCAGCGGGGGGTCCTGAACGACGGTCGTGGCGCCCCAAGGTGCGGCCGACCGAGCCACGGCCTCGGATCCGGCGCCCACCACCAGCACGGTGCGGCGGGGGCCGAGGGCGGCCACGGCATCGAGCACGTGGTGGATCATCGGCCGCCCGCCCACCGGATGCAGCACCTTGGGCAGATTTGAGCGCATGCGCGTTCCCCGACCGGCGGCCAGGATCACCACGGCCAGGGGGCGGGCGGACATCGTGCGGCGCCCTGCCACAGCGGTCTGGCAGAGAAAAGCGCCTTGGCGGGCTTGGGCCGGCACGCCCGGGCTGCGCTAAGGGCGCCCCATGGGGTCCGCCTGGCCCACGACGGTCGTCTTCGACCTCGACGGAACGCTCGTCGACACCGCGCCCGACCTGGCCGCGGCCCTCAACCACGCGCTCGCGGTGCTCGGCCGTCCGCCCGTGGCGCCGGCGTCGGTGCGCACCATGGTGGGCCGAGGGGCGCGGGCCTTGCTCGAACGGGGGCTGGCAACCACGGGCGGGGCGTCGCCCGAGCTCGTGGAGGCGGGGCTTGATCCCTTCCTCGACCACTATCGCGCCCACATCGCCCGGCTTAGCCGTCCGTTCCCGGGGGTCGAGCCCACGCTCGACCGGCTGGCCGCGGCCGGGCGCCGGCTCGCCGTCTGCACCAACAAGCCCGAAGCCCTCACGCACGCGCTGCTGGCCAAGCTCGGGTGGACGGGACGCTTCGCCGCCGTGCTCGGGGCCGACAGCCGGCCCTTCCGCAAACCCGACCCACGGCACCTGTGGGCCGCCATCGAGGCCGCGGGCGGCAGCCCGGCGGACGCGGTGTTCGTGGGCGATACGGCCGTGGACCTGGCGACGGCCCGCGCGGCCGGTGTTCGCTTCGTGCTGGCGGCCTTCGGCTATCTCGACGACCCGGTCGAACCGCTGGGGCCCGACGCCAGCATCGCCCACATGGCCGAGCTGATCGGGGCCCTCGGGGAGCTCGCTTCCCGCGTTCAGCGCTCGCTCAGTCCGCCGGCTTGACTGGAGGCCCATGCGCGACCTGATGCGGCTTGGCGTCCTGTCGGTGCTGGTGGCGCCCCCGGCCGCGGCCACCGAGCTGGCCGACATCGGGCGGGCGTTGCAGGCTACGCGGACGCTGGTCGCCACCTTCCGCCAGACGGGCCCCGACGGCCGAACGGTCGAGGGCACGATGACGCTCAAGCGACCGGGGCGGGTGCGATTCGACTACGGCCCCAGGAGCTCGATCCTGGTCGTGGCCGACGGCCGCCGCCTGATCTTCGTGGACTATCGGGTCCGGCAGGTCTCGCAATGGCCCGTCCGCGACACGCCGCTGGCCGTCCTCCTCGATTCGTCGGCTCCCCTGTCGAGGATCGCCCGCGTGCTGCCACCCGAGCGCTCGCCCGTGCCCGGCGCCATCCCGGTAGAAGCCCACGATCCCAAGCGGCCCGATCTCGGCCGGGTGCTGATCCTCTTCCGGCCCGATTCGACCGCGCCTGCCGGCCTGAGCCTTCTGGGCTGGCGCGTGATCGATGCGCAGAACAATCTCACGGTGGTGGAGCTCAGGGATCTGCGCTGGAACGTCGAGGTGGCGGATTCGGTCTTCCGCTTCGCCGATCCACGGCCGCGCCCAGCGCGCCCCGGGGCGCCGGCCTGAGGGCGGCCTGGTTGCGGAACCCGCTCGACGGAACCGGAACACCCCTCCCGTTCAGCCCGCCGCAAGCTTCACCCAAGTAATCAGGAGACTGGAGGGGTCGAGGCGGGGTTTTGCCCCCTGTTACCCGCCCACCACTCCCTTGCGTGACGAACGCATAAACCGGCCCCCGCTCCCAGCCCCCGGAGCGGGGGCCAATGCGTTCGCCCTTGCCGGCGCCCACCCCAACCCCCATGGAAACGCCGGCATGGCCCTGAGGATCGCCACCCTCAACGTGAACGGCGTGCGCGTGCGCGCGCCTCTTCTCGAGCGCCTGGTCGCCTCGCGCCCGATCGACATCCTGTGCCTTCAAGAGACGAAGTGCGCCAACGCCGAGTTTCCGGCCAACCTGTTCCGCCGCCTGGGCTTCCCCCATCTTGTCGTCCACGGGCAGCGGATGCACCACGGCGTGGCGATCGCCTCGCGAACGCCGATTGAGGAGGTGGGGCGCGAGGACTGGCAGGCCAATGGCGAGGCCCGGCACCTGGCCGTGCGCCTTCCCTCGGGTGTCGTGCTGCACAACGTCTACGTGCCGGCCGGCGGCGACGTGCCCGACCCGATGCTCAACCCCAAGTTCGGCCAGAAGCTCGACTTCCTGGCGCGCATGACCGACTGGTCGGCCCGCCAGACCGAGCCCGCGATCCTGGTGGGCGACCTGAACATCGCGCCGCTGCCGGAAGATGTGTGGGATCACGAGGCCCTCCTCGAGGTCGTCTCGCACACCCCCGTCGAGGTCGACGCGCTCGAAACCTTGCGCGCGAGCCACGGGTGGGTCGACCTGGCCCGTCGATTCGTCCCGGCGCCGCAGCGGCTCTACACCTGGTGGAGCTACCGGGCGCGCGACTGGGCGGCTTCCGACCGCGGGCGGCGCCTCGATCACGTGTGGTGCTCGCCCGCCCTGGCCGCCACCGCACTGGGGGTCGAGACGCTGCGGGAGGCGCGCGGCTGGGAGCGTCCGTCGGACCACGTGCCGGTGATCGCGACCTTCGACCTGTGAGCACGGCCGATCCCACGTCCGACCTGGCGCTGGCCCGCGCGGTTGACGACTTGCGCCGTGGCGAAATCGTGCGCGTCCTCGACCCGCCGCAGGCCCTCTCGGTGCTGGCCGCCGAGCTCGCCACGCCGGCAAGCCTGGCCCGGCTCGAAGCGCAGGGGCCGGTCCACCTGCTTCTGACGCCCGAGCGCGCGGCCACCCTTCACCTTCTGAACCAGCGGGCGGCGGCCGGGGCCGAAGTGGTGATGGTGGCGCCCGCACCGTGGCTCGACGTCGTGGCCTGCCGCTCGGCCGCCGACCCCGCAACCGACCTCGACCATCCGTTGAAAGGCCCCTTTCCCACGCGCTCGCCGGGGCCCTGGTGCCGGGCGGCCAAGGCGGCGCTGGCGCTCCTCAAGCGGGCCCGCCTGCTTCCGGCAGCGCTGGCGGTGGAGGATCGCGCCCCCACGCCCGGCCGGCTGGAGGCCGACGCCCAGGCCATCCTGGCGTGGCGGCGCGTGCGGCGCTTGGCGATCGTCACGCGCGCCACCCTGCCGCTCGAGGGGGCCGAGGAGGCCCAGGTCGTCGCCTTCCGCGCCGACGACGGTGGACCGGAGCATCTGGCCCTGATCATCGGTGCACCAGGCCCCGTGCCCCTCGTGCGGCTGCATTCGGCATGCCTTACGGGGGACGTGCTGGGCAGTCTCAGGTGCGATTGCGGGCCGCAGCTGCGCGCCGCGGTGGCCCGCCTGGGGCGCGAGGGCGGCATCCTCCTCTACCTGCAGCAGGAGGGCCGCGGCATCGGCCTTCTGAACAAGCTTCGCGCCTACGCCCTGCAGGACCAAGGCTTCGATACCGTCGATGCGAACGAGCGGCTGGGCTTCGCAGCCGAAGAGCGCGACTTCGACCTGGCCGCGGCCATGCTGCGCCTGTTGGGCGTGGACCGCGTCCGCCTGCTCACCAACAACCCCGCCAAGCCGCAGGCGCTGCAGCAGGCCGGCATCGCGGTCGAAGGGGTGGTGCCGCTGGTGGCCCCGACCAACCCCCACAACGCTCGCTATCTCGCCACCAAGCGCGACCGCCAGGGCCACCGGCTGTGACGGATCTCGTCGTGGCCGACGGACGCTTGCACGCGTTCGGCGGGCACTTCCCCGTGGCCGTTGGCCGCGCAGGGGTGGTGCCGGCCCGCAACAAGCGCGAGGGTGACGGGGCGACGCCGGCCGGCCGGCTGCCGCTTCGGGCCCTGCTGCTGCGCCCGGATCGCATGGCCGCACCCGACACGCGCCTGCCCTGGCGCTGGCTCAGGCCCACCGACGGCTGGAGCGACGATCCCGCCGACCCCTGCTACAATCGGCCGATCACCTTGCCCCACCCGTTCCGCGCCGAGCGCCTTTGGCGCGCCGACGGGCTCTACGACCTTGTGATCGTGCTGGGCTGGAACGACGACCCGGTGGTTCCGGGGCGGGGCAGTGCTATCTTTTGGCACGTGATGGCCCCCGACGGGGCCCCCACCGAAGGCTGCATCGCCTGCGCCCGGGAGGTGCTCGAAGCGCTGCTGCCCCGGCTCGAGCCGGGCCTGGCGATTACGGTGCACGCCCCGGCCGGTTGACTTCCGCCGCCCTTGAACGCAGGTCGGTGCCGACGCACCCGTAGCTCAGCTGGATAGAGCGTTGCCCTCCGAAGGCAGAGGCCAGAGGTTCGAATCCTCTCGGGTGCGCCACCGGAGCGGGGAACTTCACGGCTGCCGTTCCCGCAGCCGGCATCGGGCATGACGCAAACCGCGCCTCCCGACGTCTAACTCGGCTTGACCCGCAGCGCCCCACGGTGTCTCCTCGGCCATCTCACGCGGCCCGGGAGGGGGCGATGGCCCAGAACGAGCTTTGGCAGCGGCGGCGCCATCGCCTCAAGTTCCGCAACGCAGACATGGACTTCTACCTGGGCTGGGCGCTCGCCCATCAGGGGGAGGGTGGTGCGGCCTTGGGCGAAGTCTGGGCCACGGCCGGCCGCATCCGCGAAGGCGACCCCCCAATCCTGGTATCGCGCCTGGTCGGACCTTGCCGAACGGGTCGAGGCCGTGGCGCGGCAGGCGGGCCGGGTCGGGACGCGCGAGGCCTGGCGGCGCGCCTTCACCTATCGGCAGACGGCCGCCGTTTTCCTCGCCCCCTCCGACCTCCGCCTTAAGGACAGCTGGGATCGCGCCCGGGCGGCCTTCCGGGCGGGCATGGCCCGCGAGGATGCGCCCATGCGGCCGATCGCGGTGCCCTTCGAGGGGAAGGCCCGGCCCGGCTATGTGGCGGAACCGCCGACGGTCGAGTCGGCGACGCCCACCCTCCTCACGATCGGGGGCGGTGAGGCCTGCGCTGAGGAACTCTGGTTCTGGACCGGGGCGGCCGGGGTCCGCCGCGGCTGGCGGGTGGTGATGGTCGACCTGCCGGGCCAGGGCCCCACCCCCTTCGCCGGTCTCCACTTCCGGCCCGACAGCCAGGTGCCGATTGGCGCGGTCGTCGACCATCTGCGTACCCGGCACGGCACTCCGGCCGAGCGGCTGGTCCTCTTCGGCATGAGCGGCGGCTACATGGTCTGCCGGGCGGTGGCCCGCGGCGTCGAGGTGGCGGCCTCCGCCCCCCATCCTCGACTTTCACGCCTTGGCCACCGCGGAAGTGCCGGCCGCCTTCCGCAAGTCCTCGGCCCTGCGCTCGCTCCTGATGCGCGCGGTGCGGCGCCGGCCGCTGGTGGCGATCGCGCTTGAGAAGCTCTGCTGGCAGGCGGGCGTGCCCGACCTCGATGCCGCGCTTGCCAAGGCGCGCGAAGCCCGCATCGACCGGGTGGAGGCGATCCGCTGCCCCACGCCGACGCTCGTGGGGGCGGCCAAATCGGCCGAGCGGCTTCGCCAGGCGCGCCCGTTCCACGACCGGGTGTCCGCGCCCAAGGCCTTCCGCCTGTTCGCGGCCGAAGAGGGGGGCGGACGCGCACTGCCAGCTCGGCAATTTCCCGCTGCTCCAGCAGGTGCTGTTCGACTGGCTGGATGGCGTGGTGGACGCACCCCCGGTGGCCCGGGCGCAGATCCGGGCAACCGCGGCCTGAGCTCCGCACCGGGCCGTCGACGGGGCGGCCAGCGGCCGCCACCCGGTCGGGACGGGCTGCGCCGCGGTCGCGGTCTGGGGGGCGGCCGGTGGGATCGCGGCCCGCCGGCGCTGCCGTCCCGGCGTCCGGGACGGCCCGTGAGCGGCCACGGCCGGCTGTCTGCGCCTGGCGCCTGGTAGGAAGCCTGAGCGCCGGCCGTGCCGCTCCCACGCTGGGTGAAACGCCGCGCGGGCCTCAGCCGGCCGGGCCGCCGCGGGAGGACGTTCCGATCGCCCGCCACGCGGCCGTCAGCTCGTCGGCCATGGCCTGCGCGTCGGCCAGGGCGGGCTCGCTGCCGTCGGCCAGACGTTCCTTCAGGATGGCGTAGACTCGGTGGAGCAGTGCCGCCACCTCGCCGCCCCGGCTGTCGTCCAGCGTGGTGTCAAGCCCGTTCACGATGGCGATCGCGCGCTCGATCGCCTGGCAGCGGCGAGCGGCGTCCTGGTGGGCGGCGCGGGCCTCGCGCAGCAGCAGCTGCAGCCGCTCGAAGAGCAGCAGCACGAGCTCGTGGGGGCTCGCCGAGGCGACCCGCGCCTCGATCCCGATCGTCCGGTACTGCCGGGCGGCGAGCCGCTGGGCCGGTGCCTCCAATCCGGTCGGCCCCGCCGGGCGCAGGGCGAGATGCCCCAGGGGGTGGGTGTTCATGGCGTCGGTCCTTTCGGGGCGGCGCGGTCGGGGCGGGGGTGCGGCCCATCAGGTCGGGCGTCGCCGGCAGCCCTGGGGACGGGGCACCGCATCTTCACCGCTCGCGCCGCCACAGGTCCACCTGAAGCTTGAGCGCCGCCTCCAGCCGGCGGCTTTCGCCCACCCGTGCATCCACCAGCGCGAACTGTCGGGTAAGGGCGGCCTCGGTGCGGGCCATGCGGGCCTCCAGCAACCGCCGCTGGCGTTCGAGGTCGGCCTGTTCGCGCTGCAGGGCGCCCGGTCGGCCCGGACGCCCCTCGGCCACTTCCGCCAACGTGCGCGCCATGCGCCGCAGCGGACTTCCCTCGCCGCCGGGACCGACGGGCTGGGCCAGGGCGCGCACGATCCGTTCCACTGCGGCCGGGTCGTCCGTCACGACCCGCGCCAGCACCACCTCGTCGACCGTGAGCGTCCCGTCGCGCGCCGTCCGCACGCCGAGCTCGGCCAGTGACGCCGGGCCCGGCCCGTCGACGAGGCGACGTGTCGACAGAGTGGTAAGGTCGGTCGCGATGCGGCGCGCCGTGGAGTCCGCCGCCAACGCAGCCGCCGAGCCGCCGTCCTGCCCGCCGCGCCGAAGCTCGGCCCCCAGCGCGACGAGCTGCGACAGGGCGCCGGCGACATCGCGCACCACCTGCGCCAGTTCCGAAGCCTGACGGGCCGCCGACACCCGCACCGGGGTCCCCGGGGCCGCCCGCAACAGCGTGAGCCGGGCACCGGGCAGCACGTCGGTCAAGTTGTTCGTGGGGCGCTTCAGCGTCACCCCGTCGAGGCGGATCTCGGCGTCGCGCGCGACGACGGTGCGGGTGAGGCCGCCCGATCCGATGGCGAACGCCACGGCATCGAGCGTGGGATCGCCGGCCGCCTCGATCAGGAAGCCCTGGGCCGCGCCGGTCTCGCCGCGGATGACGAGCCGGGTCCCGGCATCGTCGGTGACCAGCTCGGCCCGAACCGGTGCGCCCGCCTGCCGGGCCGCGGTGTCGATGGCGTCGCGAATGCCCGCAAGGCTCGACCGCTCGGGCCCGATCGTGATCACCAGGTCGGGCCGCGAAGCGGGGGTGAAGCCTTCGGCTGGGCCGGCACCGGCCACCGTGCCGAAACGGATGGTGAGCGTTCCCTGGCCGATCGCAGCCGTCGCATCGGCCACGGGGGCCGAAGCCAGCACCTGGGCGGTCGCCAATTCCCGCACCTCGACCGATCGCTCCGGCAGGGCCGCGCCGGGGTCGAGGGCGAGGGAGAGCACCGTCGGATCCGAGATCCGCGGTTGCGGCGAGACCGCCCCCGCATTCACCCGCTGGGCAAGGGCGGCGACCAGCCCGTCGAGCCCGGCCCGGAACTGGCCGAGGGCGGAAAGACGCGCCGCGATCCGCTCGGCGCGTGCGTCCAGGAGCTTGCGCACCGGTTCGCGCTGCGCCTCCACCAATGCCTTGACGATCGCCTTGGTGTCGAGGCCGGAGCCCGCACCCAGGGTTCGCAACACCTCCATGCCTGCTGTCACGGCGGCGGGGGCGGGAGTTTAAGGGCCGGTTAGGAATTGGGTTTAGGAATCGAAGGCGCCGGCCGCCTTGGCTTGCCCGGCCGGGATGCGGATGCTAGCGGCGGGTCTTGCGGCGCCTTCGCTCCGACACTTGCCTGGCCGCCATGACACGAGCGCCGGGCCGCTGCCGGGGCCGGCCTTCGGCGTCGGTGCGACGGGCGGGCTTGCCCGCCGCACGGGCCATCTGTCGGACGTGGATTTGCGGATCGGAAGCGAGGGCGGAACGACGGCGGGCGGCAAGGGCTTCCCGACCGAACGCCCGGGCCGCTCTCCCCGGTCCCGCGCGACTTCTCCGCTTGGGCTCGGCCTGCCGAGCCGGCCACGCCCCCATCCATGCGCAGGTGCGCGACGCCTGCGCCCCAGGAGAATCCCCAATGACCACACGCATGTTGATCGACGCCCGCCACCCGGAGGAAACCCGGGTGGCCGTCGTCCGAAATGACCGCATCGAAGAGTTCGACTTCGAGGCCTCTGACCGGAAGCAGATCAAGGGCAACATCTACCTCGCCAAGATCACCCGGGTCGAGCCGTCGCTGCAGGCGGCGTTCGTCGACTATGGTGGCAACCGCCACGGCTTCCTGGCCTTTTCGGAGATCCATCCCGACTACTACCAGATCCCGCGCGAGGATCGCGAAGCGCTGCTGAAGGAAGAGCAGCGCCTGGCCGAGGAGAATGGAACGGCCGAGGCCGGCCAGGCCGAGGCCCCGGCGAACGGTGCCGACGGCACGGCGGCGGACGAGCCTGCGGAACACGCGCCGGCCGAGGACGCCGCCGCCGAGGCGCTGCGGCGCCGGCGCATGCAGTTGCGGCGTCGCTACAAGATCCAGGACGTCATCAAGCGCCGGCAGGTGATGCTGGTGCAGGTGGTGAAGGAAGAGCGCGGCACCAAGGGCGCGGCGCTCACCACCTACATTTCGCTCGCCGGCCGTTACGGCGTGCTGATGCCCAACACCCCCCAGGGCGGCGGCATCAGCCGCAAGATCGCCAACGCCGCCGACCGCAAGCGGCTGAAGTCGGTGATCGCCGACCTCAAGCTGCCGCCCAGCATGGGCGCCATCATCCGCACGGCCGGCCTCCAGCGTACTAAGGCCGAGATCCGGCGCGACTTCGACTACCTGATCCGGCTGTGGGACGAAATCCGCGAGAAAACGCTGGCGTCGATCGCCCCCTGCCTCATCTACGAAGACAACGACCTCATCAAGCGGGCGATTCGCGACATCTACACGCGCGACGTGGAACAGGTGCTGGTGGATGGCGAGGCCGGCTACCGGCAGGCCCGCGCCTACATGAAGCTCCTGATGCCAAGCCACGCCCGGCGCGTGCAGCTCTACGACGAGCCCGTGCCGCTTTTCCTGAAGGCGGGCGTGGAAGGCCAGCTGGCCGCCATGATGAACCCGGTGGTGCCGCTGAAGTCGGGGGGCACCATGGTCATCAGCCCGACGGAAGCGCTCGTGGCGGTGGACGTGAACTCGGGCCGCGCCACGCGCGAGCACAATATCGAGGAGACCGCGCTCAAGACGAACCTGGAGGCGGCCGAAGAACTCGCGCGGCAGCTGCGCCTGCGCGACATGGCGGGCCTGATCGTCGTTGACTTCATCGACATGGAGCAGCCAGCCAACAACCGGAGGGTCGAAAAAGCGCTCAAGGAGGCGCTGAAGGCCGACCGCGCGCGCGTGCAGATGGGTCGCATCTCTTCCTTCGGCCTACTCGAGATGAGCCGCCAGCGGCTGCGCACCGGCGTGCTCGAGGCCTCGAGCCGGACCTGCCCTCAGTGCGGGGGCTCGGGCCTGGTGCGCACCGAAGCGAGCGCCGCCCTGGCCGCTTTGCGCCTGGTGGAGGAGCAGGCGGTGAAGGGCCAGGCGAGCCAGTTCCGCCTGCGCGCCGACCCGGCGGTCGCCCTGTTCGTGCTGAACCGCAAGCGGCCCCAGCTGGCCGATCTCGAGACCCGCTATGGGATCGAGATCGACGTGGTGCCGGATGCCGAGCTGACGGGCGCGCGGTTCGCGATCGACGCTTCAGGCCCGGCGCCGGCGCGTGACGCGGGCCCGGCGCCGGCGCGTGAGACGCTGGCCGAGGCGGGGGCGGAGGACGGCAAGGGGCCGGTCGCGGGCGCTTCTGGAACCCCTGAGAGCACCGCCGCGGCCGAAGAGGGCGACGAGAAGCGGGGCCGGCGCAAGCGGCGCCGCCGGGGCGGGCGCAAGCGCAAGGGCGCGGCACCGGCGCCGACATCCGTCGAGGCGGGTGTCGAGGGCGTGGCCGCGGCGGAGGAGGCCGCCGACGGGGTCGAGGAGGCCGAGCGACACCTCGAGCCCCTGGCCGGCGCCACGCCGAGTGACAAGACGGGCTTGGCGGCGGAGTCCGGGGGCGGCGAACCGGCCGGTGCGGAGCCTGCGGGCGGGGAGCCGGCCAGTTCGGAGCCGCCGGCCCGGCGCCGGCGTGGCCGCTCGGCCCCCCCCGACGGCCCCGTGCTGGCCGAAGCGCCCGCCGAGGCGGGCCCGCCCCCGGCGTCGCCGCGGCCCGACGCTGGCGAGGCGTCGGCCACGACCGTGGTGGACGACGCCCCGCCCACGGCCGAGCCCGCCCCGACCCGGCGGCGGGGCTGGTGGCAGCGCACCTTCGGAGGCTGACGGGCTGGCCCAGCGCCTGGCCCCGGTGTAGGGAGCCGGGGGGGAACCGGGGGCACGACGATGAGCTGGATCTCGGTCATCCTGGTGGGGTTCGTGGCCGGGCTCATCGCGCGCCTGTTCGCGCGCGACCGCACGAGCCCCCGGGGGTGCCTCGCCACCACCGCGCTCGGGGTGGTGGGGGCGGCCGTCTTCACCTGGATCGGCCAGCAGCTGGGTCTCTACGCGGCCGGCGAGTGGGCGGGGCTTCTGGGCTCGGTGGTGGGGGCCCTGTTGGTCTTGGCCGTGTGGCAGGCCGTGATGGAGCGGCGGCGCTGACGCCGCACCCCTTCCCACGGGCCGCTCCCGCCCCCAAGTGGTGAGGGCCGGCGGAGGAACCTGGCGATGCCCGATGCCACCGACCACCTCGCCCTGGCCCTATCGGCCCTGCTGTCGCTCGCCGCAGCGTCCACCGGGGCCATCTTCCGCCCCGACGACTGGTACCGGCGGCTGCGCAAGCCTTCATGGACGCCGCCCGATGCGGCCTTCGCGGTCGTCTGGTCGGTCCTCTATCTCGCGATGGCGATCGCGGCGTGGACGGTGTGGCGCGCGGGCGGGGCCGAGGCGTGGCCGGCGCTCGCTGTCTACGGCCTCCACCTCGTGCTGAACGCGCTTTGGTCGTGGGTCTTCTTCGGGCTCAAGCGTATCGACCTCGCCTTAGGCGAGCTCGTGATCTTCTGGCTGTCGATCGTGGTCACGATCCTCTTGTTCTGGCCCTTTAGCCGTCAGGCGGCGCTCCTGTTGCTGCCCTACCTCGGTTGGGTGACGGCGGCGGGCGTCCTCAACTGGCGGATCCTGGTCCTCAACGGTCCCCGCGGCGTGCCGGCGCAGTCCCCGACGCCAGTGGCCAGGGGGCCGGCTCCTTGGCCAGGTGCATCACGACCCGCGAGGTGACCCGGGCGATCGGCGAGGGCTCGCGTGTCCAGCCGGCGGTCAGTTCGCGCCATTCTGCCATGTCGGCCACACAGGCCTTCACCCAATAGTCCGACCCGCCGCTGATCTCGGCTGCCTCCAGCACCCTGGGATCGGCGGCGAACATCGCTTCGACCGCCCGGAAATCCTCCGGATCGTGGCGCTTCAGCGCGATCTCGGCCAGCATCACCAGCACGGGCCGCACCTTCTCGATCGCAACGATCGCCCGGTAGCCGCGGATGACGCCCGTGCGCTCCAGCCGGCGGACTCGGGCGAGACAGGCCGACGGCGACAGGGCGACGGCGTTCGCCAGGGCGGCATTGGTGGTCCGGCCCTCGCGCTGCAGGACCTCGAGGATCTTGAGGTCGATCCGGTCCAGCATCGCCGGCGCCCCTGGCCGCAGTTTCTGCGGCGATAGCCGCAGGAAATCGCTACACCTGCATTCGTCTCTGGGGCAAGGGGGCACCCATGGCCGCAGTCCGCCTCGCCGATTGCCGCGTTCGCCCCGGCCGCCCGACGGACCTCGAGGCGGTGGCGGGGCTCGCCCGACTGACGGGCGGCGGCTTCACCAACCTGCCCTCCGGCCGGGCCGCGCTTGCCGAGCGGATCGAGCGGTCGGTGGCGGCCTTCGCCCGCACCGAGCCCCGGGCGGACGATCTGTTCCTCATGGTGCTGGAACACCGCCCCTCGGCCCGCGTGCTGGGCACGGCGGTGATCTTCGCATCCGTGGGCCACACCTGGCCCTTCTACAGCTACAAGATCACGACCATCGCCATGAAGAGCCGGGAGCTCGCCCGCACCTTCCGCACGCGCGTGCTGCACCTGGTCAACGACTTCGACGGGGCCTGCGAGGTGGGCGGCCTGTTCCTGCACCCGGAAGCGCGGGGCGGCGGTCTGGGCCGTCTCCTGGCCCGCGCGCGCTACCTGTTCATGGCCCGCCACCGCGCTCGCGTGGCCGATCGCTGCCTTGCCGAACTCAGGGGCGTTCTGCGGCCCGACGGGTCGAGCCCCTTCTGGGACGGTCTTGCAGGTCGCTTCTTCGGTATGGATTTCCTGGAGGCCGACCGGTTCAACGCCCTGCACGGCAACCAGTTCATCGCCGACCTTATGCCCAAGTACCCCGTCTACGAGGCGCTGCTGGCGCCGGAGGCGGCGGCCGTCATCGGGGTGGAGCATCCCGACGGCCGGGCCGCTCGCCGGATGCTGGAACGCGAGGGTTTCCGCTTCAACCAATACATCGACATCTTCGACGGCGGCCCCACGCTTGACGTCGAGACCGACCGGATCCTGACGGTGGCCACCGCCCGGACGGCGCGCGTCGCCCCCCATCCGGCACCGCCGGACGCTCCCCTGAGCCTCGTCGCGCACGGGTATCTTGAGGACTTCCGGGTCATGGCGGTGGCCGTGCAAGCCTCCGAAGATCGCATCGCCCTCGAACCTTCCGCCGGCGTTCCCGCAGGCGAAGAGGTGCTCCATGTCCCCTTCTGAGGTGGTGCGGAGCTTCCGCCCGCACGATGGTGAACTCATCTGGGAGGGACCGGCGGCCGGCCCGGCCGAGGTCGAGCGGGCGGTCGCCCGCGCCCGCGCGGCGCAGCCCGAATGGGAGCGCACCCCCCTCGAAGAGCGCCACGCCGTCGCCCGTCGCTTCGCCGAGCGGGCCGAGGCCGAGGGCCCTCGCCTTGCCCGCCTGATCGCCGAAGAGACGGGAAAGCCCCTGTGGGAAGCTGAAGCGGAGGTCGCCTCGGTCGTGGCCAAGGTCGGCATTTCGATCGAGTGGCAGGCCCGGCGTGCCGGCACGATCGACCGGCCGTTGCCCCAACACGGCCCCGATGCGCGTCAGCTGGTCCACCACCGCCCGCATGGGGTGCTGGCCGTGCTGGGGCCCTACAACTTCCCGGCCCATCTGCCCAACGGCCACGTCGTGCCGGCGCTCATCGCTGGCAACGCGGTGGTGCTGAAGCCCTCGGAGCTCACCCCGGCGGTGGGCGAGGCCTATGGTCGCCTCTGGACGAGCGCCGGCCTGCCGGACGGCGTCCTCGAAGTCGTGCAGGGGGGAGCGACGACGGGCCGGGCGCTGGCCGCGACCGACGTGGACGGTCTCCTCTTCACCGGTTCTGCGGCCACCGGCCTCGAACTCGCCCGGCTCTTCGCCGAGACGCCATGGAAGATCCTTGCCCTCGAGATGGGGGGCAACAACCCCATCGTCACCTGGGACGTGGCCGAGGCCGACCTCGAGGCGGCGGCCGCCGTGGTCGTCCAGTCGGCCTTCCTGTCGGCCGGCCAGCGCTGCACGTGCGCGCGGCGGTGGATCCTGGAGGAGGGCCGCGGCGAGAAACTCGTGGACGCGGTGCTGGCGCTCGTCGACCGTCTGCGGATCGGCGGGCCCTTCGACGTGCCCGAGCCGTTCATGGGCCCGTTGATCGACGCGCGGGCCGCCGCTCGCGTGGAACGGCAGGTGGCCGCGCTTGCCGCCCGCCCGTTGCGTCCGCTTGCCCGGGCGAAGCCCGGCTTCCCCTTCCTGTCCCCCGCCGTCCTCGACGCCACAGGCCTTTCCCTGCCGGATGAGGAGATCTTTGGCCCCGTCCTCCTCCTCCAGCGGGTGCGGGATTTCGCACAGGCCCTGGAGCGCGCCTCGGCCACCCGGTTCGGCCTGGCGGCCGCCCTGGTGGGCGGCGACGAGGCGCTGTGGGACCGCTTTCGCACCCACGTTCGCGCGGGTGTCGTCAACCGCAATCGCCCCACGAACGGCGCCCTCTCGTCCGCCCCGTTCGGAGGGGTGGGATGGTCGGGCAACCATCGCCCCTCGGCCGCCTATGCCGCCGACTACTGCGCCTGGCCCTCGGCCGGGATTGCCGCCGCGCGGCCGCATGCTCCGTTTCTCAAGGGGCTGGGCTGATGCCCGAGCTCAACCTCGATGGCCTGGTGGGCCCCACCCACCACTATGCGGGCCTGGCCTACGGGAACCTCGCCGCCATGACCCACGCGGGGGCCGAGAGTTCGCCGCGCCGGGCAGCCCTTCAGGGGCTTGCCAAGATGCGGCTCGTGATGCGCTTGGGGCTGCCCCAGGGGCTCCTCCTGCCCCACGACCGGCCGAACGTGGGCTGGCTGCGGCAACTGGGCTTCGCGGGCCCCGACGACGAAGTGCTGGCGGCGGCGGCGGCCGAAGACCCGGGCCTGCTGGCGCTCGCCTCCTCGGCGAGCGCCATGTGGACAGCGAACGCCGCCACCGTTTCGCCCGCGCCCGACACGGCCGACGGCCGCGTGCACCTGACGGTGGCCAACTTGGCCACCATGCCCCATCGCGCGCACGAATGGCCGGGAACGCTCGCCCAGTTGCGCCTGGCCTTTCGCGACTCCCGCTTCTTTGCCGTCCACGAGCCGGTGCCCGCCGCCTTCGGCGACGAGGGGGCGGCCAATCACCTGCGGTTGGCCCCCGACCACGGCGCGTCGGGGGTCGAGGTGTTCGTCCATGGGCCGCCGGACGTCGCGGGCCCCTTCCCGGCCCGCCAGAGCCGGCGCGCTTCGGCGGCCGTGGCGCGCCGGCATGGCGTTCGCCACGCGCTCCTCACCCCGCAGGCGCCCGAAGCGATCGCCGCCGGCGCCTTCCACAACGACGTGGTGGCGGTCGCGAACGGCCCCGTGCTGCTGGCCCACGAGCGGGCGTTCGCGGAGCGGAACCGGCTGCTCGCCGAGCTCGAGACGCGCGTGCCGGGCTTCACGGCGGTCGAGGCGCCCGAGGCTCGCGTGAGTCTCGGCGATGCGGTGACGAGCTACCTGTTCAACGCCCAGCTCCTCAGCCTGCCCGGGCGGATGGCCCTGGTGCTGCCGGCCGAAGCGCGCGAGATGGCTTCCATCTGGCGGTGGCTCGAGGACGTGGTGGCCGATCCCGCCAACCCCATCCACGAGCTCCACGTGGTCGACGTGCGCGAATCGATGCGCAACGGCGGGGGCCCCGCCTGTCTTCGCCTGCGCATCGCCCTGTCCGAGGAGGCGCTGGCCGCCGTGGATCCCCGGTTCCTCCTGGACGAACGCCGGCTCGACGCCTTGGAAGCCCTGGTCGAACGGCACTGGCCCAGCCGGCTGGTTCCGGCCGACCTTGTCGAGCCTGACTGCTGGGCCGCCGCCCGGGCGGCTCGGCGGGCGCTCCTTGGGCTCCTGGGCATCGCGCCCGCCGAACTGGGCGAGGCCTGAGGCGCTGGCCCGCCGCGCCCCTCGGCGCTACGGGGTGGCGATGGGACCGGTCGAGGCTGAACTGGTGCGCCGCCTGACGGCATCCTTCGCCCCCATCGAACTTGAGATCGAGAACGAAAGCCACCGGCACGCTGGCCACGCGGGCGACGATGGGTCGGGCGAGACGCATTTCCGCGTGCACCTGACCAGCCCGAACTTCGTCGGCCTATCGCGGCTCGAGCGGCAACGGCGTGTGCACGCGGTGCTGGCCGACCTGCTCGCCACGCGCATCCACGCGCTGGCGCTGCGCTGCCGTGCGCCCGGCGAGGATGGGTGACCCCTTCGGGCCCCCGGGCCCGCCCGAAGGTCTGCAGCCTTCCTCCCCGACCCTGCCGCTCTGGCCCCCGGGCGGCGATTCCAGTGCCCAGGCGTGCCGGCGGACGCTCGGGGCTTGCGGGGGCGCGGGCTTGATCCCCCACTTCGAGCGGTTCGTCGCGGTCGACTGGTCGGGGGCCAAGGGCCGCCGGCATCGGGGCATCGCGGTGGCCGTGGCCGAGGTCGGGCGAGAGGCCCCACGGCTCATTCCGCCGCCGAACGGCAAGGCGTGGGCCCGCGCCGAGGTGGCGGACTGGCTGCTGGCGCTGCCGGGCCCGTGGCTTGCGGGATTCGACTTCTCCTTCGCGCCCCCCTTCCTCGACCGGGGCGCCTATTTGCCGGGGCTTGAGGCCCCGCGGGACGGCCCCGGCTTCTGGGCGTGGGTCGACGCGCAATGCGGCGACGACCCCGACCTGGGGGCCCACGGGTTCCTGCACGGCCCGGCTCGGCCGCATTTCTGGATGGGGAAGGCGGATGGGGAGAAGCGCCGTTTCCTGCGCCATCGCCGCTGCGAGATGCGGTTCAACGCCTCAGGCGGCGGCAAGGCATCCACCGTCTTTGACTTCGTGGGCGCAGCCCAGGTGGCGGCGGCGAGCTTCTCGGGCATGCGCCTCCTCCATCGCCTGGCGGCGACGGTCGCCGTTTGGCCGTTCGCGCCGGCGGGTGAACGGACGGTGGTGGAAATCTACACCCGCGCCATGCTGCGCCTGGCCGGCGGGCCGGGGCGCAAGATCCGCACCGCATCGGGCCTCGAAGCGGCGCTTGCCGCCTTCGGCAGCGCACCCTTCCCCGCCGCCGGGGTCTTGAGCGACCACGCGACCGACGTGATCGTGGCGGCCGCCGGGTTGCGCGCGCTGGCCCCCGAGGCGCGCTGGTGGGCCCCGGTCGGCCTGTCGCCCGAGGTCGCCCGAACCGAAGGCTGGACCTTCGGCATCGCCGATTGAGGGCCGGGAACCCGCGTCGGGGGTATGACGCGCCGAGCTTGAGGGCCGCGAGGTCCCACCTCACCAGTTGGGAAGATCGACCGACGCGGCGGGGCGATTTTCGAACCTCGGGGCAAGTCTCTGCCTCGGGCATGGAACGGCTCGTTCCTTCCGGGAAATCTCTGGTGTGGAAAAGCCCCGGTGTGGAACGTCTCGAGCCAGCCGGCGCTCCGCCCACCCCCGACCCTCTGTCGCGGGCGCGCCCGCCCCGTGTCCCGAGGGCTCAACTGCGCTATCCCGGGGGCGTGATGAACCTCGTCCTCGTGGCGCTGGGGGGCGCGCTTGGTGCGTGCGCGCGCTATGGCGTGGCCCGCCTCTTGGGGGCGGGCCTCTGGCCGTCGGCCACGTTCGCCGTGAACCTGGTGGGCGGGCTGCTCATGGGCGCACTCGCCGGCTGGCTCGCCGCCCGCGGCGGGTCGGAAGGGCTGCGCCTGTTCCTGGGCGTGGGCGTGCTGGGCGGGTTCACCACTTTCTCCGCCTTCAGCCTCGAGCTTTGGCTCCTTCTCGATAAGGGCGCGCTGGCGGTCGCCCTTGCCTATGCGCTGCTGTCGGTGGTGCTGGCCACGGCCGGCATCGGCGTGGGGCTCTGGGTGGTGCGCCAATGGCCATGAGCCGGGCCTTCACCGTGGAGGAGGCCGACGACGGCATCCGGTTGGACCGCTGGGTGAAGCGGCACCTGCCGGACGTGCCCTTCGTGGCCGTGGCCAAGTGGGCGCGCACGGGCCGCTTGCGCCTGGACGGCGCTCCCGCTCGCCCGGGCGACCGGATTCATGCGGGCCAGACGATCACCCTGCCCGAAGCGGATGACCGGCCGCCCCGCGCTCGCGCCCGCGAGTCCCCACCCCTTTCGCCCGACGAAGAGGCCTTCGCGCGCAGCCTTGTCCTCCACCGGTCGGACCATGCCCTCGTGCTCAACAAGCCGCCGGGCCTTGCCACCCAGGGCGGCACGGGCACCATGGCGCACGTCGACCGGCTGCTCGAGGCCTTGCGGTTCGGCGCGCGCGAGCGGCCGCGGCTCGTCCACCGCCTGGATCGCGACACGTCGGGCGTGCTGCTGGTGGCCCGCTCGGCCCGGGCGGCCGCCTTCTTCAGCCAGCGCTTCGCCCAGCGCGACACGCGCAAGATCTACTGGGCCCTGTTGATGGGCGTGCCGCGGCTTCCCGACCTGCGCGTGGAGCTGCCCATCGCTCGCCAGCCCGGCACCGGGGGCGAGAAGATGCAGGTGGATGAAGCGCGGGGCAGCCCCGCCGTCTCGCGCATCCGAGTGATGGACCGCGCGGGCGACCGGGTGGCCTTCGCCGAGCTGCGGCCCATCACGGGGCGCACGCACCAGCTGCGCGTGCACGCGGCGGCGATCGGCCACCCGATCGTGGGCGATGGGAAGTACGGGGGTCGCGCGGCCTTCCTCACGGGGGGCGTCAGCCGCAAGCTGCACCTGCATGCCCGCCGGCTGGTGATCGACCTTCCCGAAGGCGGGCGGTTGGACGTGACCGCTCCGCTTCCGGCGCATTTCGCCCAGAGCCTCGAGCTCCTGGGCCTGGAACCCGACTCCGAAGGGGCATGAGGCTCGCCGTCTTCGACTGCGATGGCACGCTCGTCGACTCGTGCGCCCACATCGTGCGCGCGATGCACGAGGCCTTCGCCCGCCTGCGGCTGCCGGCCCCGCCTCCCGAGGCCGTGCGGCGGGTGGTGGGCCTGTCGCTGCCGCAGGCGATGGAGGTGCTGGCACCCCGGGGCGATGCCAGCCTGCATCGGGCGCTGGCCGAGGCCTATCGAGCCGCCTTCCGCGAGTTGCGGCACTCGGGCGCCCTGCAGCCCGAGCCGCTCTATCCCGGGATGCGCGAGCTGCTGGATGCGCTGCGCGCGGCCGGCTGGGCGCTCGCCATCGCCACGGGCAAGAGCGACCGAGGGCTGGCCCTGCTGCTCGACCGACTTGGCCTTGCCGGCCATTTCGTCGCCCGGCACACGGCCGACCGCCATCCCTCGAAGCCCCACCCGGCGATGCTGCAGGCCTGCCTTGCCGACACGGGCGTGGCGGCGGAGGCGGCCGTCGTCGTGGGCGATACCGCTTTCGACATGGCGATGGCGGCGGCCGCCGGCGTGCGCGCCATCGGCGTGGCCTGGGGCTACCATGCGCCGGCGGAACTGGAGGCGGCCGGCGCGGTGGCCGTGGCACGGGACGCCCAGCACCTGGAGGTCTTGCTTGGCTGATCCGGCCGAACGCCGGCTGTGGGTGATAACGGCCTTGCGGCTGGGGGCCGTGGGGCTGATGGCGGTGGGCTACGGGGAAGCGGCCGGCGGCCATGGGCCTGCGGGGGCGCTGCTGGCTCTGGCGGGGGCTCTGGGGCTCGTGCTCGGCCCCTGGGCGTTGAAGCGGCGATGGCGCTGATCCGGCGCTTCTGGGCCGACGCTTGGGTCCAACCGGCGGGTGGTGGCTTTCGCGTCCTGCTGGACGGCCGGCCGGTCCGCACGCCGGGCCGCGCGGTGGTGGAGGTGCCGGCCGAGGCACTGGCCCAGGCCATCGCGGCCGAGTGGGCCGACGCGCCCGAGCGCACCGATCCCCGCCGGCTGCCGCTGACGGCGATCGCCAACGCGGCCATCGATCGGGTAGCGCCCGATCCGGCCGCGGTCGCGGGCGCGCTCGCCGCCTATGCCGAGGCCGACCTCACCTGCCACCGGGCCGAAGCGCCGCCCAGCCTGAGGGCCCGGCAGGAGGCGGCCTGGGAGCCGCCCTTGCGCTGGGTGGAGAGCGCCCTTGGCGTTGCGTTCGTGCGGGGCGAGGGGCTGATGCCCGTCACCCAGCCCGCGGCCACGCTCGCGGCCGTGCGCTGCCACCTCGAGGGCTTGGGCCCCTTCCGGCTGGCGGCCCTCGATCCCTTGACCCGGCTGTCGGGCTCGGTGGTCCTGGCGCTGGCGGTGGCCGGCCAGGCGCTCGCGCCGGCGGCGGCCTTCGCGGCCGCCCAGCTTGACGAGACCTACCAGGCCGAACGCTGGGGCGAGGATGCCGAGGCCGCCCGGTGGCGGGCTGACCGGCAGGCGGCGTTCCTGGCGGCCGCGCGTTTCCTCGAGTTGCTGGCCTGATCCGCCCGGCAGGCCCTTCGCGCCCTTCAAGGGCCGCGGGGCGGTGGCGGAGGCCGCGCCCCCCCGGCCGGATGGCCCCGACCGGATGGGCCGGCCGTTGCGCCCTGGGCCCATCCCGCACTCTTGCCGGCCGCGGGGCGGGCCGTTCAGGGCCGGGGCGGGCCGGCGGAGGGGAAGGCGCCGTGGCGGCCTTGGCCTGCCGCGAAACGGCGGGCTCCCTCGGCCGTCTCGCCGGTTGCGATCACGGCAAGACCGCCTGCGAACTCGCGGGCCATCGCCTCGGCCTCGGTCAACCCCCACTGCCCCTTCAGCGCCGCACGATCGGCCTTAAGACAGGCCTGCGGAAACTGCGCGAGCTCTTGGGCCAGCCGAAGGGCTTCGGCACCCGCCTGACCCTTGGGCGCCACCCGGTTGGCGAGCCCGATCGCCAGGGCTTCCGCCGCCAGGACCGGCCGGCCCGTCAGCACCAGGTCCATCGCGCGCGATTCCCCCACCAGGCGGGCCAGCCGTACCGTTCCACCGTCGATGAGGGGCACGCCGAAGCGCCGGCAGAACACGCCCAGCACCGCATCCTCGGCCACGACGCGCAGGTCGCACCACAGGGCGAGTTCCAGGCCACCCGCCACGGCATGGCCCTCGATCGCGGCGATCACGGGCTTGGAGAGGCTGAGCCGGGTGGGGCCCATGGGGCCGATGCGATCGGGTGCGAAGGGCTCGAGCGGATTGCCCTGCGCCGTGCCGACGGCCTTCAGGTCTGCCCCGGCGCAGAAGGTGCCCCCTCGGCCCGCCAGCACGGCGACCCGCGCGGCCGGATCGGCCTCGAAGGCTTGGAACGCCTCGTAGAGGGCCCGCGCCGTCGGCCCGTCGACCGCGTTCCGGGTCGACGGCCGGTCGATCTCCACCACGGTGACCGGCCCTTCGCGCGTGACGACGACGGTGGCGGCGGGCATGGCGCCCAATGGCCCGGCCGGCCGCGGTCGGTCAAGCCGTCAGCGCAGGCGAGCCACCTCGCGGCGGGTGAGCGTGGTGCGGGCCTGTCCGTCCGCCACCGCGAGCTTGTCGGCGGGAATGGTCACGAACCGTTCCTCGAAGATGATCCGCACCGAGCCATCGGGGTTCACTCGGTCCACCTTGCCCAGGCGCTGGCCGTTCGTGTCCCGCAGCACGCGGCCCGGACGGACGGAATCGACCGCCTCCTGGGCGACGGCAGGAACCGCAACGACCAGGGCGGCGGCGAAAGCGAAGGCGCGAAACATGGAGAGCCTCCTCGACGATGGGCAGGCGCCTGCATCCGTGCTGCATCGCAGCGTGGTCAAGCCGGAGCTGCTGCATCGCAGCAAGAGCGAAGGTGCATGGGGGATCTCAAGGGGTTGATCGCACCGTCAGGGGCCAGCCCAGGGCCTCGAGCGGCGCGCGCAGCGTGGCCGCTTCGCCCACCACCACCCATTGCAGCCGGTCGGGGTCGAGCAGGGCGGCCGCACGGCTCACCGCTTGGGCATCGAGCGCCTTGAGGCGCGCGGGCAGCGTCTCGAAATGGTCGTCGGGCAAGCCCAGCGTGGCCAGCGTCTCGAGGCCCGCAAGCACGGCGCTGGCGGTTTCGAACTCGCCGGGCAGCGAGCGGATGGCCGATTCCACCGCGCGGGTCATCTCGTCAGGCCGGGGCGGTTCGGGCCCGGCCAGGGCCTTCAAGTGGTGGGCGATGGCCCGGATCGAGTCGGCCGCCCGGTCGGGCTGCACTTGGGCCGGGATGACGAAACGCACCTGCGCGACCGACGGCACCAGGACCGAGCGGACGCCATAGGACCACCCCTTGGTCTCGCGCAGGTCGAGCATGAGGCGCGAGGTGAAGAAGCCGCCGCCCAGGATGTCGTTGGCAACCTCGAGGTCCGGCCGGTCGTCCCGGCCCGTCAGGGGGAGGGCGAGGCCCGCCATCAGGACGGCCTGGGCCGAGTTCGGACGATCGACGAGCAGGATCGAGGCCGGCCGGCTCGCCACGAGCGGTGGGAAGGCCTTGCGCCCGACGGGCCCGGAGGGCGGACGCCAATCGCCGAAGGCCCGCTCGAGTGCGGGCACGAGTTCGGCCAGCGTCGTGTCGCCCACGGCGAACAGCGTCATTGTCTCGGGCCGGAGCCAGGCGGCGTGGAAGGCCACGAGGTCGTCGCGCGTAACGGCTGCGACCCCCGCGCGCGTGCCGGAGGACGCTCGGGCGTAGGGGTGCTCGGGCCCGAATACGCGCGGGGCGAGCGCCCTCGACGCCAGGGCCATGGGCTCGGCTTCCTCGCGCGCAATGGTGGCGAGCTGGATGGCGCGAATCCGCTCCACCTCCTCGAGTGCAAAGGCGGGATGGCGGATGACGTCGGCCATCAGGTCGAGGCTCGCCTCGAGGTTGGGCACGAGTGCCGACAGGGCGATGCGCGTGCGGTCGGCCGAGGCCGAGAGCGACAGGCGTGCTCCCAGCGCTTCGAGCTCCTCGGCGATCTGGCGACCCGACCGGCGCGTCGTCCCTTCCTTCAGGAGATTGAGCATCAAGGCCTGGGTGCCGGGCCGGTCGGCCCGGTCGGCCGCCACGCCGGCGTCGAAGCTGGCCACCAGCTCCACCACGGGCACCGTCGCGCGGCGGGCGAACACGACGGGGATTCCGTTCGACAGGCGGGTGCGTTCGACGGGCGGCAGGTCGAGCTGGGGCGCCGGCCCCACCGGCGGCAGGCGCGAGCGGTCGGGAGCGGGAGGGGGTGACGGCTGGGGTTCGGCGATGTCGCGGGCCGAGGCCGCCATCAAGGCCTGTTCGCGTGCGCCGCGTTCGCCGGGCAGCGTCAGGATGCGCGCACCCGGGCCGGCCAACCAGCGGCGCGCGGCCCGCTGCACCGAGCGGGCGTCGGCTCGGGCGAGTTCGCGCAGCTTGACCCGATAGAAGCCGGGATCGCCGGCGTAGAGGGCCCCTTCGGCCAACGCCACGGCCTTGCCGCCGAAGCCTCCCACCTGTTCCAGGCCCCGGATGCGGTCGGCTACCGCGCGCGTGGCCACGCGGCGCACTTCGTCGGCCGTGGGGCCTCGGGCCAGGAACTCGGCCAAGAGCTCGTCCACCCGTCGCTCGACCACGGCCGGATCCACGCCCGGTTTCACGTCGATCGACAGCGTGACCGCGGAGGCGAGCCGCAGCGGCAACACGGAACCCGACACGGCGACCGCGAGCTGCCGTTCGCGCACGAGGTCGTGGTGGAGCCGCGACGACGGGCCGCCCGCCAGCACGGCGAGGGCGACCGACAGGTCGGTCGAGGCGCGGTCGAGCAGGCCGGGGGCGGTCCAGCCGATCGTCAAGCGGGCCTGCGGCACGCGGTCGTGGAGCGTTTCGCGCACGCCCGCCGTGGGCGGCAGGGGTGCCGCCGGGCGCGCCGGCCCCGGCCCGCGCGGGATCGCGCCGAACCAGCGCTCCGCCTTGGCGCGGGCCGTGGGCACGTCGATGTCGCCCGCCAGCACCAACACGGCGTTCTCGGGGCCGTAGTGGGTGCGGAACCAGTCGCGCACCGCGTCGAGCGTGGCGGCCTTAAGGTCCGCTTCCACCCCGATCGTGAGATGCCGGTAGGGATGGCCTTCGGGAAACAGGGCGGCGAACAGCGCGTAACCCAGGAGGCCGTGGGGCCGGTTGTCGGACTGGCGCTTTTCGTTCAGCACCACCGCGCGTTGGTTGTCGAGCTTGGCCTGCGTGACGGCGGGCAGCAGGTTGCCCATCCGGTCGGCCTCGAGGAACAGGGCCAGGTCGAGCGCGCCGGTGGGTACGTTCTGGAAATAGTTGGTGCGGTCGAACGAGGTGGTCCCGTTCATCTGGGTGCCGCCGGCTTCTTCCAGCGGTGCGAAATATTCGCCGTCCCACCCGCCCGAACCGTTGAACATCAGATGTTCGAACAGGTGGGCGAAGCCCTTGAGCCCGGCGGGCTCGTCCGCCGAGCCCACGGCATACCAGACCGAGACGGCCACCATCGGGGTCTTGCGGTCGGTGTGAACGACGACCCTGAGCCCATTGCGCAGGGTGAAGGTTTCGAAGGGGATCTCGACGCGCTCCACCAGGGCGGGAAGGGGCGCCGGCGGCGGGGCGGGCCGGGCGGGCGCATGGGGCAGGGCGAGCGCAAGGGCCATGGCCAGGATCCTCAGCTTCATGCAGGTCAGCGTTCCGGGGGCGAAAGGCCGGCGTAGCGGGATTTCAGGAACCGCTCTTCGGTCTCGAGCGCGTCCAGCCGGGCCTCGGCCAGCCGCGTGCCGAGGCGCGACAGCTCGCCCGCCACCAGCTCAAGCCCTTCGGCCAGCCGGCGGTCGGCCTCAGGCCGGCGTCGACGCACGGCGGCCGGCACCGCCGCCCAGGCGTCGAGGAGCCGGGGCAGGTGGTCGGCCAGCAGACGGCGCGCCTCGGCCGTCTCGGCCTGGCTGGGCGCGGCCCGGGCCAGCTGGGGCTCGAGCTCGGCCAGGGCCACCAGCACCCGGTCGAGCGCCGGGCGCGCGGGCGGCGAGAGCGCATCCCGGCGGGCCACCAACAGCTCCTCGACCTTCAGGACCAGGTCGGGGAGCGGCAGCGACGGCATCACCGCCGCTTCCTGGGCCGTGCCGGGGGCCGAGTGGCGCCACAGCAGGATGGTCGCGGCCAACAGCAGGGGTGGCAGCAGCAAGACGCCCCAGAAGCCCAAGGGCACGTGCGTGGCCAGCACGACCACGCCCACCAGGATCGCCAGCATGCCGACCGCCACCCGCAGCAGGCGCCGCATCAGCAACTGGCGGCGGCGCCGGCGCCGCCGCGCGCGCACGGCGCGCACCTCGGGCCGCTCGCGCAGCCGCTCGAGCAACAGCTCGGCCGACAGCAGGAGGTCTCGCGTGTCGAGGGGCATCAGCCGTCGAGGAGCATCAGGGGCTCGGCGGTCGCCCGGTCCGCCCCTTCGGCCCTGGCGATGTAGCCCCGGGACTTCTCGACCTCCTGGGCCAGGGCGTCCACCGTCTGCTGCATCGCGGCCAGCGCCTGGGTCTTGAAGCCCTCGATCGAATCCATGGTGGCATAGATGTTGGCGAAGGCGGTCTTGAGAGTCTCCAAGGGGATCGTCGCGGCGGCCGCCTGCCGATGGATCTCGCCCGTCTGTTCCTTGAGCAGCCGGCCCGTCTCCTCGATGACGGCCGCCGTGGTGGCGTTGAGCGCGCCGATCTGGTCCAGCACCAGCTTCTGGCCGCCCAGGGCCTGGGCCACCGTCACGGCGGTGCGCAGGGCCGCCACCGTCGTCGTCGAGGCGCGGTCCACGCCTTTCAGCAGCTCCTGGTTGTTCTTCTTCACGAGATCGAGGGCGAGATAGCCCTGGACCGTGACTGCCATCTGCGTGAGGAGGTCGGTCGTGCGCTGACGCACGTGGAACAGGGCCGTCTCCCGCAACGCCCGGGCCTTGGCCGGGTCGGTTGCGTCGAGCTCGATCGCCTTCGCCTCGAGCCGGGCGTCGAGCGTGCGGGCGATGTGGATCATCTGCTCGAGCCGGCCCATGGTTTGCCACAGTTTGCGGCGCTCGACGTCGATGGCGGCGTTGTCGCGCAACAACTCGTCCTTCGCGGCGGCCAGCCGGTCCAGGATGGCCGCGATGTGCGCCTGGGCCGAGCGGTAGCGGTCGAAATAGGCCTTCACGCGCGTGCCGAGCGGAATGAGGCCCAGAAGCCGCCGGGGGCGAAACCAGCCGTCGTGGCGGGCGGGATCCAGGTCCTCGATGGTGCGACGCAGCTCGGCCAGGTCCGCACCCACCCGGGTCTCGCGGTCCATGGCGCCCACCGGCCGGTCGAGGAACCGGTTGGACTGGCTGGCCGCTTCCGCGATCTGGGCCTGACCCAGGTTGGCCAGCGCATCGGCGCGCCGCCCGAACTCGGGGCTGTGGGGATCCTGGGAGACGAGCTCGGTCACGTAGGCGTCGACCCGCGCCTCGAGCTCGGCTTTCTGTTCGTCCGACAGCGGCACGAGGCCCGCGGCCGCTTCGGGGGCCACGGGCTTGACGGGTTCAGGTGCCTTCAGGCGGATCGACGTGTCGCTGGCCATGCTGTCCTCCTCGGGCACCCGCCTTCCATGTTGGCCATGTTGGGCGGCCGGTCGTCCGCCTTCAAGGGCGCGCCGCGGGCGGCGCGGCGGTCGGCCGGGCAAGCGCGCGGTCGAGGAAGGCGAGGATCGTGCGCCACAGGTGGGTGGCGAGCACCGGCTCGCGGATGGCGTGGGTCTGGCCCGGATAGACCATCGTCTCGAAGGAGATGCCGGCCCGCTGCAGGGCCGCCATCCACCGCACGGAATGGTCGAACACCACGTTGTCGTCGGCCAGGCCGTGGACGATCAGCAGCGGTCGGGCAAGCCGTGGCGCCCGCGCCACCGCGTCGGCGGCCTCGTAAGGGGCCGGGTCCACGGCGGGATGGCCCAGGTAGCGTTCGGTGTAATGGGTGTCGTACAGGCGCCAGTCGGTGACGGGCGCGCCGGCCACGCCGGCCGCGAAGACGTCCGGCGCCTCGGTCATCAGCCGCAGCACCATGTAGCCGCCGTACGACCAGCCGTAGACGACGATCCGGTCAGGGTCCACGAAGGGCTGGGTCTTCAAGAACTCAACGCCCAGCAGCTGATCCTCGACTTCGACCGTGCCCAGGCGCCGGTGGATGGCCGTTTCGAAGGCCACCCCGCGGTTGGCCGATCCGCGGTTGTCCAACTGGAAGACGATCCAGCCCCTGCGCACCAGATATTGGTGGATGATGCTGCCCCACTGTCGGCGCACGCGCTGGACGCCCGGGCCGCCATAGACGTCGAGGAACACCGGCGCCCGCTGGCCGGGGCGAAGCTCCGGGGGCACCAGCATCTGCCAGTAGAGCCGCTGTCCGTCGGCGGCGGCCAAGGTTCCGAACCGGGGGGTTACGTGCCGGCCCGCAAACGGGGCGTAGGGCGTGTCCTCCAGCCGGTTTTCGGCCACCCAGAGCCGGTGCCGGCCATCGCCGTCCAACAGGGCCACCTGGGGGGGCTGGGTGGGGGTGGAACGGGTCACCAACGCAAGCTGTCCCGCCCGATCCATCACCGCCTCGTGGCTCCCGCCCGGGGTAGTGAGCCGCACGGGCCGTCCCCCGCCCCGCAGGGCCACGCGAAACAGGTGCTTCTCCAGGGGGTCGGCCCCGAAGCCCGTCACGAACACCCGGCCCCGGGCTTCGTCGAGGCCCACCACCTCGTCGACGATCCAGTCGCCCTCCGTGAGCGCCTTCAGTCGGCGGCCGTCCCACAGGTAGAGATGGGACCGTCCCGACCGCTCGCTCGTCCACAGGAACCGGCGGCCGTCGGCCAGCGGCCGCAGGTTGTCGTGCAGGTTGACCCAGGCCGACGAGGTTTCCTGGAACAGGCGCCGGACCTCGCCGGTGGCCGCATCGACCTCGAGGACGTCCAGGGTGCGTTGATCGCGGCTCTGCCGCTGGACGACCAGCCGATCGGGAGACAGCCAGTCGACGCGGGCAAGGTAGAGGTCCCGTTCGGGGCCCAGGTCGACGGGCACGGGCGGGCGGCCGTCGAGGTGGCGGATTTCGAGCGTTACCGCCGCGTTCGCCGTTCCGGCGAACGGATAGCGCTGCTCCACCAGCCGAGTGCCGGCCGCGCCGATGGCCGCCCGCACGGCGACGGCGACGGGGCCCTCGTCGACCCGGGCCACGGCCAGCTTGCGGGAATCGGGCGCCCACCATTGACCCGTCATCCGCTTCATCTCTTCCTGGGCCACGAATTCGGCCACGCCATAGCTCACCGTGCCGCCGCCTTCGGTCGTGATCGCGCGCTCGGCCCCCGTCGCCAGGTCGATGGCGAACAGGTTGGGCCCGCGCACGAACGACACGAGGCGTCCGTCAGGCGAGACGCGGGGGTCGAGCTCGCTCTCGGCCGTTGCGGTCAGCCGGCGGGCGGGGCCCCCCAGGGGCTTCCACCACAGGTCGCCGTCCAGTGGCACGAGGACAGCCCGACCGTCCGGCGCCCAGCGCCATTCGACGAGCCCGCGCGCGCTCGCCAGGCGGGCCCGCTCGCGGCGCTGCAGCTCGGCTTCCGAGAGCTCGCCCGGCTGCGGCGACAGCGCCAGGCTGTCCACTTCCAGCCGCTGGGCCCCGCTCGTCGTGTCCATGACCCAAAGGTCGTGGCGCAACGGGTCCTCTGACCGGGGCTTGAGGAAGCCCAGGTGGCGTCCGTCGGGCGACAGGGCGAGCGCGCGCGGCAGGGCGCCGGCAAGCGGCGGTGGGGCGAAGAGCCGCTCCAAGGTGAGCTCGGCCGCCGGGGTCGGCGCGGCCGTCAACGCCAGAACGGCAAGCCAGGCCGGGCCGTGCGCCAAAGGTCCTTGTCGTCGCCCGCCACCGCCCGCCATGGTCGCCCCATGTGCAACCTCTACCGGCTGTCGACACCCGGGCAAGCGGTGCGGTCGTGGTTCCGGGTGGTGGGCGGCCCGGATGAAGGGTGGTCGGCCGACGTCTACCCCGGCCGGCTTGCCCCGGTGGTGGTGGCGGATGCGGCCGGGCGTGGGCTTCGGCTGATGCGGTGGGGGATTCCCCCGCCCGCCGGGCTGGCGAAGCCCGTGACCAACGTGCGCAACCTCTCGAGCCCCTTCTGGCGCCCGCTGCTGGGGAAGGACCGTCGCTGTCTCGTCCCGGCGTCGGCGTTCGCCGAGTGGAGCCGGGCGCCCGATCCCGCCACGGGGCGCAAGCGCCGCCATTGGGTTGCGCTGCGCTCGTCTGCGCTGTTCGCCTTCGCCGGCCTGTGGTGGCCGGGGCCCGACGGCCCGCGGTTCGCCTTCCTCACCTGTCCGGCCAACGCCGTCGTGGCCGAGGTGCATCCCCAGGCGATGCCGGTGATCTTGGGCGAGGGGGACGGGGAGGCGTGGCTGCTGGGTGCCGAGGCGCGGGCGTTCCAGCGGCCTTGGCCCGCGGACGACATGGTGCGGTTGCCCGACGGATTGACGCGCTGATTGCCACGCGGCTCCGGCCCTTGCGCGTTGGGGCGGGCTGGGGTAGGCGTGTGGCTCTGGCCAGCTTGGGCCGAGTGCTGGCTGCGGCGTGCGGTCGTGGCGGAACTGGTAGACGCGCAGCGTTGAGGTCGCTGTGGCCGAAAGGCCGTGGAAGTTCGAGTCTTCTCGACCGCACCACTGCCGCCGCGAGGCAGGTTTTGGTGGCACCACGGCGGAGCCTCCGCGAAACGGGTGGACTGGCATCCACGAAGCAAAGGCGTACGGGCGCGTCGACTGGGCGGACGCTCTTAATGCTCGGCCCATGTTCCGCGGGACCGGCCGGGCGCCCCATGGCGCCGTCGCCCTGCCGTGACGCCGGTTGCCTCGGCTTGAAGGCCTTACGGGTCGTCGGTCGCGGGCCGCGCCGCCCGGTGGGGCGCTAGAAGCGGTACTGCACGGTCACGCCCACGTTCCTGAGGCGCGGAGGGGTCACGGCAAAGTCGCGAATGTTGGCGCTCGAGACGTTCTGCCCCAACAGGAAGGCCGTGGCCTCGCCCGGACGCAGGGCCGGCCGGAACAGCGTCTGGCCCGTGTCGATCGAGCGCAAGACGTCGACCGGCGTCCGGTCGTTGAGCGCGTTCGTCACGAAGACCACGAGCAACCAACCGTCCCGCTCGAAGCCGCCCCGCAGGTTGAGGTTCCAGCTGTCGCCCGACCAGGCGAGGTTGTCGACCTGCACGTACCGGCGGGATTCGTAGGAGAGGTTGGCCGCCAGGAAGCCCGAGACGCGCTCGAACAGGGGATAGCTCGCGGTGCCGCCCAGGTTGAACATGTGCATTGGCGCGCGCGGCAGCCGGTTGCCCCGGGCGTTCCCCCGCCGGGCCAACAGTTCGTTGACGGCCGCGAAACGCGCCGGCGCAGCGGCGGCGAGCGCCGCCAGATACTGGGCGAAGCCCGGCGTGCCCGGCGCCTGGAAGTTGGGCAGCGGTGCGCGGGCGTTGAGGTCGGCCAGGTCCTGGGCGGTGATGTAGAGGTCGGCCTGGTCGTCGGTCACGAAGTCCTGGATCTTGGTGTCCGCCAGCGCATAGCCCGCGCGCAGGTCGAGCCAGTCGGTCGGGCGGTAGAGCGCCTCGAACTCGAGGCCGGCCACGCGCGACTTGCCCACGTTGGACGTGAAACTCAGCGAGCCCAGCACGCCGTCGCGGCGCTGCACCTGGATCGTCTGGGTCAGCTGCTGGTTCTTCCAGTCGACGTAGTAGCCGGCGAGGCTCAGAGCCAACCGACGGTCGAACAACTCGGCCTTGATGCCGCCTTCGTAGCTCCAGGCCTCTTCCTCGTCGAACCGGTCGAGCCCGAGCTGGACCAGACGGGCCACTTCGGCGTCGTCGTAGATCGCGCTGTAGGCGCCGGAGTTGAAGCCGCCCGGCTTGTTCCCCTTGGCGGCCACGGCGTAGAGCAGCAGCCCATCGCGCGCCTTCCAGTCAGCGGTGAAGCGGGGCAGGAAGCTACGGTAGGTGGCCACGCCCAGCGGCGGCTCGATCTGCCTGGTGAACACGGTGGTGCCCACCGTCGCCGTCGAGGTGCCCGAGGTTCTGAGCGTCTCTTCCTGGTAGCGACCTTCGGCCGAAAGGGTGAGCCGAGGCAGGATCTCGAACTGGACTTGACCGAAGATCCCCCGGTTGTCGACCTCGTTGTCGAACACGCGGTTGCGCACGATGCGGGCGGGATCGTCGCCGCGCACCCACGGACGAGGCGGCGGCCCCGGGAAGGTGAGGGCGGCCGAGAAGTTCTCGGGCAGACTGCGTTCGAAATACACGTAGGCGCCGGCCAGGCCTCGCAGGCGCCGGTCGGCCGGGCTCAGCAGGCGAATCTCGCCCGAGACGTCGCGGGCGCCCGAGCCCGTGATGGTCTCGAAGGCCAGCACGCGGCGCTCGGTATAGTCTTGGTCGACCGCGGCGATCTGCTCGAAGCGGTTCCACGCCCCGATGCCCTGGAGCAGCCAGTCGCCCAGACGGGTTTCCACCTTGAGGCTGGTGCGGATGAGCTCGCGCTCAAGGCCATGGGGGAAGCCCGCGATGCGGTAGACGTCGGTATTGAGGGCGTACTGCCGGGGCGTGGGGATCTCGCCACAGAAGTAACCCCGGGTGCGCGTGCGCGCCACCGGCCTCAGCGCCGGCGGCGGCCCAAGGCCGATGATCTCGGGCAGGAAACAGGTCAGGGCGCCATTGTTGACCAGTTGGCCGGGCACGGGAAGGGTCTGACCGATCACCCGGCCCAAGAGCGCGATCGGGAAGTGACCGTCGCGGTCGGCCTGGTAGCCCACCCGTGCCGTCAAGGTCAGGGAGTCGGTGGGGGTGGCGCGCAGCGTGACCCCGACCGAGTCCGATTCCTCGCGCCCCAGTTTCTCGACGGGATCGGCAAGGTTCTCGTACTGGCCGTCGAACCGCCAGATCCGCCCGTTCACTTCGACGGCCAGGCGGTCGCGGACGAGCGGTCCCGAAACGAACCCCGACAGTTCCTTGAGCCCGTCGGCCCCGAGGCTCGTGGTAACCCGCCCCGCCGGGGTGTTGCCGGGCGCGCGGGTCACGAAGTTGATGGCGCCCGCGAAGGTCGCCCGGCCGAACAGCGCCGACTGCGGGCCGCGGATCACCTCGACCCGCTCGAGATTGTCGACGTTGAAGCCCGACAACGGCCCCACCACGAACACGCCGTCGATGAAGAACGCGGCGTTGGGTGCACCCTGGATGTTCGACATGCCACGGATGACCGGCCGGTCGAAGTTGCGGCCGAAGGCCTGGCGGAACGACAGGCCAGGCGTGACGTCGGCGATGTCCATGACCGAGCGCAAGCCCTGGCGCTCGATGGTCTGCTCCGTCACGGCCGTCACCGACAGGGGGACGTCCTGCAGGCGTTCCTCGCGCTTGCGGGCCGTCACGATGATGTCGCCCGCCCCGGCCTCGGCGAGCGCTCCCGACGGCACCTGGGCCCAGCCGCCGGTGGCCGCCAGCGCCGCCCCGACGAGCCAGGGCACGCGCCCCCGCCGCAGTCCCTTGACGGCCCAACCCCTCATCATGGCCCCGTCTCCCGTGAACCCTGCCGGTCTGACACCGATTTGTCCGGACAAGGTGCAGGGGGCTTGCGCGACTGTCAATCGGCGACGGCCGGCGGTTGCGCTGCTGGGGCCTTCCTCTGGCCCGACGTTGCGCCGCCGCCACGCCGCGCTTCGGTGCCGAGGCGACACCCAGGGAGCGTGGCCAGGCCGCGTCAGGCGGCCGTCAGGCGCCTCCGGCGCAGTCGCCCGCCCACAAGGCCGAAGCCCGCGATCATCAGCGCCCAGGTCGAAGGCTCAGGAATGTGGGCCAGGATGTAGTCGCGATGGAGGTAGACGGGCACGGCACCCTTGAACATGCCGAACCGGTTGGCGCTGGTGCCGCCGAAGGCCGCCCAGCCGAAGCTGTGGACGGCCGCCACCTTGCCGTCCACGAAGTAGGGTGCGCCGGAATCGCCTCCGGCGCCGATGCCCTCGCGCGGGCCGACGCCGACGTGGCAGTATTTGGGGCCGCCCAGCCCGAGCAGCGAGCCCAGCACGCACGATGCATCGAAGCCGGGCGTGTTGTTGTCGAAGTCCGTGATCCAGACGTTGGCGAACGGTGCCGTCCCGAAGAAGCCCGCGAAGAACCCGCCGAAGTCAGGATCCCCCAGGCGAAAGTCGAACCGGTTGTCGGCGCTGCGCAGCCGACCGGGTGCGAGCGCGAAGCCCGGAAGCGTGCCGTTGGCACCGCCGCTCAACGAGCGCAGGCCATAGCCCGCGATCTCATGGGCGACACCCGTCAGGTCGGTGAGGCCCGACAGCGCGTAGCGCGGCGCGAAGGCCGGTGCATCGGCCGTGAGCTTCAGGACGGCGATGTCGTTCTCGTCGACCACCTCCTCCGTGTAGAGCGGATGGACGTGGTGGAAGCCGACCGTGATTTTCGTGACGAGAGCGGCCGACGCCGCAGAATAGACGTCAAGGTCAAACGGGCCGCCGTAGAAGTGCACGGTCGTCGACAGCGGCTTCTGCCCGCCGTTCGTCACGCAGTGGGCGGCCGTGAGCACCGAGCGCCGGTTGAGGAGGCTGCCCGAGCACACGAACGCTCCCGCCGCGCCGAAGTCCATCCTCAGACCCACTACGCCCGAATACTGGGGCTTGGGCGGGATGTAGATGGGATTGCCCCCGGCCGCGACCGTCGCCGTCGAGGTCTGGCCCACGATCTCGCGGGCCACCTCGTTCGAAATCGGCCCCTGCAGGCCCCCCGCCTGCACGGCCCCCGCCGTCAGCAGCGCCGACACCAGCCAAAGCGCACGATCGATCATGACCCCCTCCTGTTCCGAACGGCCGGTTTGTTTCCTAGCTTGACGCCCCGCGGGTGCCAACCCGTTTCACGAAGGAACGCGGACGCCACCGGGCGCTTCGGTGTGCGCGGGCCTTGCAACCCCGGCCGCGTGCCCGGGGCCGATCCATCGGCAGGGGCCCTTGCGGCGAAGCCGGCCAAGGGGCCCGACGCGACCGGACCGCCTTCGGCCGCACCGCCCTCGCGAAGGCCGCCCGGTCGAGCCCCCGGCGGGCCCGGGCGGTGAGGGCCAAGCCAACAGGGCGGCCGCGTAAACGGGCCGCCGGCCGGCGCGAAGGCAGCGTCGCCTGCTTCAGGGTCTGCTTCAGGCGGCGGTCCGGTCGAGTTCCGCGCGGCCGGCGATCAGCTGCTCGACCACGGCAGGATCGGCCAGGGTCGAGACGTCGCCCAGGTTCGCGGTGTCGCCTTCGGCGATCTTGCGCAGGATGCGCCGCATGATCTTGCCGCTGCGGGTCTTGGGGAGGCCGGGGGCGAACTGGATCGCGTCGGGGGTGGCGATGGGCCCGATCTCGCGGCGAACCCACTGGACGAGTTCCGCGCGCAACGCGGCCGAGGGCTGTTCGTTGGCGTTTAGGGTCACGTAGGCGTGGATGCCCTGGCCCTTGAGCTCGTGGGGCACGCCCACCACGGCGGCCTCCGCCACCTTGGGATGGGCCACCAGCGCGCTTTCGATCTCGGCCGTGCCCAGGCGGTGGCCCGAGACGTTGATGACGTCGTCCACCCGGCCCGTGATCCAGTAATCGCCATCCGAATCCCGCCGGCAGCCGTCGCCCGTGAAGTAAAGTCCAGGATAAGTCGTGAAATAGGTTTCGAAGAAGCGGCGATGGTCGCCCCAGACGGTGCGCATCTGGCCCGGCCATGAGCGGGCAAGGCACAGGTTGCCCGTGCAAGGGCCCGCGAGCGGGCGACCTTCGCCATCCACGACGACCGGCTCCACGCCGAACAGCGGCCGGGTGGCCGAACCGGGCTTCAGCGCCGTGGCCCCGGGCAGGGGGGCGATCATGGCCCCGCCCGTCTCGGTCTGCCACCAGGTGTCGACGATCGGGCAGCGCCGCTCGCCCACGACCCGGTGGTACCAGTCCCAAGCCTCGGGGTTGATGGGTTCGCCCACCGTGCCCAGCAGCCGAAGCGACGACCGGGAATGGCGCTGCACCCAATGGTCGCCCTCGCGCATCAGCGCCCGGATGGCCGTGGGGGCGGTGTAGAAGATCTCCACGCGATACTTGTCGACCACCTGCCAGCAGCGCCCGGGGTCGGGCCAGGTCGGCACGCCTTCGAACATCACTTGGGTCGCCCCATTGGCCAGCGGGCCATAGACGATGTAGCTGTGCCCCGTGATCCAGCCCACATCGGCCGCGCACCAGTAGACCTGGCCCGGCCGATGGTCGAACACCGCCTCGTGGGTCAGGCTCGTCCAGACGAGGTATCCACCGGTCGAGTGCAGCACGCCCTTGGGCCGGCCCGTGGAGCCCGAGGTGTAGAGGATGAAAAGCGGATCTTCGGCCCCCATCTCGGCCGGGGGGCACGCCGGGGACTGGTCGGCCACCAGCCGTTCGTAGGGCACGTCGCGGCCCTCGACGAACGGCACCGGCGCGCCCATGCGCGCCACCACGATCACGTGCCGCACGCCGGGGCAACGCGCCAAGGCGGCATCGACGTTCGCCTTGAGCGGGATGGTGCGACCGCCGCGCAATCCCTCGTCGGCCGTCACCACCACCGAGGCGTCGCAATCCTGGATCCGGCCGGCCAGCGCCTCGGGCGAGAAGCCGGCGAAGACCACCGAGTGGATGGCCCCGATCCGTGCGCAAGCCAGCATGGCGATCGCCGCCTCGGGGATCATGGGCAGGTAGATCGTCACCCGGTCGCCCCGCCGCACCCCCAGCGCCTTGAGGCCATTGGCCAAGCGTCCGACCGCGTCCAGAAGTTCGGCATAGGTGAGCCGCCGGCCGGGGGTCGCGGGGTCGTCGGGCTCCCAGAGGATGGCCACCCGATCGCCGTGGCCGGCCGCCACGTGCCGGTCGAGGCAGTTGGCGCTGGCATTCAGCGTGCCGTCCTCGAACCAGCGGATGCGGAAGTCCTCCTCGCGGAAGCTCCAGTCGGCCACCTTCGTGAAGGGCCGCATCCAATCGATCCGCTGCGCTTCGCGCCGCCAGAAGCCCTCCGGATCCTCCAGGCTCTCGCGATAGAGCCGGGCGTAGCGCTCAGCCGTATACAGGGCCGTGCGGGCCCACGCCTCGGGCACGGGATGGACGGCAGCCGTCATATTCGGTCCTCCCCGGGGCGCCTGGTTGCGTTGGCGCTCCTCGCATCCCTCCTTAGCCCCGGATGAACGGGTCGCGAACCCCCATCAGCCCCCGAACTTCTGCGACCTTGGTCGGGTGCCGAACTCGGCTGACAGGATGGCGCGGGCCAAGGCCCGCGTCGCGTCGAGCGGGCCCGAGGCATCGAGCGGCCGGAAGGGCGACGGGTCGGCCGGGGCCATGGCTTCCTGAGCGCGCGCCACGGCCTCGTCGGCATCCGATGCGTCACCCACCCGCGTGCGCACCCGGGCCAGGCGGACGGCCAGGGGCGCATCGAGCCAAAGGCCCGCGAACGCCACTCCGGCCTGCCGCGCCCGGGCTTCCGCCTGCCGCCGCTCCGCCGCACTGGCGTGCACCGCATCCAGCACTGCGGCCTGCCCGGCGGCCAGCGCCTGGCCGGCGCGGTGGTCCAGCTCGGCATAGACGCGGGCCGAGGCGTCGGGCGTGTAGGCCTCGGGCGGCAGTCGCTCCTCGAGCAGGCGGCCCCACTGGCGCTTGCGCACCACATCCGAGCGCAGCACGCGGGCCCCGGGCGGCCGGCCGAGTTCCGCCGCCAAGCCGAGGGCCAGCGCCGACTTGCCCGTTCCCGACAGGCCGCCCACGGCCACGAGGACCGGCGGAACGGGCGCGAGGAACGCCTCGGCCCACGCCAGGTCGGCCTGGGCCCGGGCGCGGGCCGCCGCTTCGCCCGTCACCCGGGCCCGGGTGGCCGCCACGTGGGCCCGCACCGTGGCCCGGACCGACAGGAACAGCGGCAACAGCGCGAGCGCGGCTTCGTCCTCTCCCAGCCGGTCGAACCAGCGGTTCAAGATGCGACAGGCGCCCTGGGGCTCGGCCCGCCGCCACAAGTCCATGAGCAGGAAGGCCAGATCGTAGAGCCGGTCGACGGTGGCGAGCTCGGCGGAGAATTCGAGGGCGTCGAACAGCACCGGCCGGCCGTCCAGGATGGCGACGTTGGCCGCATGCAAGTCGCCGTGCAGACGGGCGACACGGCCGCCCGCCCCGCGGGCGTCGAGCAGCGGGCGCAGCCGTTCCAGGGCCGATCGCTGGGCGGCGATCAGCCGGTGCACCGCGGGCCGGTCGAAAGCCTCCCCTTCGACCTCGAGGCTTCGGGCGTTGCCGTCGACGATGGCGGCGAACCGGTCCGCCGCTGGGCCCACGACGGGTTCGGCCTTGGCGTGGAAGGCCGCGACCGCGTCGGCCAAGGCGTCGGCCAGCGTGGGGGCCAACGCGCCCGCGGCCAACCGGTCGGAAAGGAGCGCGCCATCCGGAAAACGGCGCATCTCGAGCACCCAATCGACCGGCTCCCCCGGTCCGCCCAGGCCCAGCGTACCGTCCGCCCGGCGCGTCACCGGATGGACGGCAAGGTAGAGCTCGGGGGCGGTGCGCTGGTTGAGCTCGAGCTCCGCTTCGAGTGCGGCCCGGCGCCGGTCGGGGGTCGAGAAGTCGAGATAGCCCGTGGCGATGGGCCGTTTCAACTTCCAGGCCCGATCGCGCGTGAGGAACAGGATGGCCGCGTGGGTGTCGATGCGCCGCTCGACGGGCCCCACACCAGCGCCCGAGGCCAGGAAGGCCTCGGCTGGGCTCATGGGACGAGCACGAGCGCGCCCGTCACTCGGCCCTGGCGCAGGTCGTCGAGCGCTTCGTTCGCCTCGGCCAGCGGTCGGGCGTGGGCATGGGCCCTAAGACCCAGGCGGGCGGCCACCGCCAGGAACTCGCGACCATCCGCCCGGGTGAGGTTGGCCACGGATTCCACGCGCCGCTCGCCCCACAGCAGGCGGTAGGGAAAGCCTGGGATGTCGGACATGTGGATGCCGCCGCACACGACGCGCCCCCCCTTGCGCACGTGGGCCAAGGCGGTCGGCACCAGCTCTCCGGCCGGGGCGAAGAGGATGGCGGCGTCCATGGGTTCGGGCGGGGCTTCATCGGCGCCTGCGGCGAAGGCGCAGCCCAGCTGTCGGGCGAAGCGTTGGGCCGCTACGTCGCCCGGCCGCGTGAAGGCCAAGACCGTGCGGCCCTCCGCGCGGGCCACCTGGGCCACCAGGTGCGCGGCCGCGCCGAAGCCGTAGAGGCCCAGCACCCTGGCATCTCCGGCGGCCTTGAGCGCCCGCCAGCCGATCAGACCCGCGCACAGCAGGGGTGCGGTGCCGATGTCGTCCAGGTCGTCATCGAGCGGCAGCACGAACCGGGCATCGGCCAGCGCGTGCGTGGCGTAGCCACCGTCGCGGTGGCAGCCCGTGAAGGCGGGCGCGTCGCACAGGTTCTCGGCGCCGTCGCGGCAGAAGCGGCAGGTGCCGCACGTCCCGCCCAGCCACGGGATGCCCACGCGCTGACCAGGCGCGAGATCCGTCACGCCCGGGCCCAGCGCGTCGATGCGCCCCACCACCTCGTGTCCCGGCACCACGGGCAGGCGCCCTTCCACCTCGCCGTCCACCAGATGAAGGTCGGTGCGGCACACGCCGCAGGCCATCACCCGCACGCGCACTTCCCCCGGGCCGGGATCGGGCAGCGCGCGCTCCACCGGCACCAGCGGTTGGCCGGGGGCTTGGAGCACCATGGCCCGCATGCGCGCCATGGTGGCGGCCTAGGGTGCGCGGGCCGGGCGTCAAGTGGCCTTGACCCCATGGTGAAGGGGCCGGGAGGGCGGCGGCATGCGCTGGCGTGCCTTCCGGGCGCTCGTCCTCCTCGGCCTGCCGTGGGCGGCCTGGGCCACCCCGCCGCCGGTGCTCGTCGAGCGCGTCCTGGCCTCGACGCCCCTCATCGACGGGCACAACGACTGGGCGTGGGCCATGCGCACGGCGCTGGGACTTGAGCAGGCCAAGTCGGCCGACCTGTACGCCGACCCGTCGGCCCGCCGGCCGCCCGGGCACACCTCGATCCCCTGGCTGCGGCAGGGCCGCGTAGGGGGCCAGATCTGGTCGGTCTACGTGCCCGCGACCCTTCCGCCCGTCGAGGCCGTGCGCACCACCTTCGAACAGATCGAACTGGTGCGCCACTGGATCCGGCGGGAGCCCCGAACGTTCGAGCTGGCCACCACCGCAGCCGAGGTGGAGCGTGCCTTCCGCCGCGGCCGCATCGCCTCGCTGCTCGGAATCGAAGGCGCCCACCAGGTGGCCGACGACATCGCCATCCTTCGGCGCGCCCACGCGCTCGGGGTCCGCGCCATGACCCTGGCGCACAGCCGCCCGACGAACCTGTTCGACAGCGCGACCGCCGATCCCCGCCACGGCGGCATGGCCCCTGGCGGCCTGGCGATGATCGCGGAGATGAACCGGTTGGGCGTGCTGGTCGACCTGTCGCACGTCTCGCCGCAGGTGATGCACCAGGTGCTGGACGTGGCCCAAGCGCCCGTCATCTTCTCGCACTCGAGTGCGCGCGCGCTCGTCAACCATCCGCGCAACGTGCCCGACGACGTGCTGAAGCGCCTGAAGGACAACGGTGGGCTGGTGATGGTGACGTTCGTGCCGGCGTTCGTCAGCCAGGCCCGAGCCGACTGGGAGGCGCGCCGGACGGCCCAACGGCTGGTGGCGGGGCAGGGGGCCGAGGCCGAACGGCGCATGGCCGAGTGGGAGCGCGCCAATCCCCGGCCCGAGGCGACGCTGGCCCAGGTGGCCGACCACATCGAGCACGTCGCCCGCGTGGCCGGCTACGACCACGTGGGGTTGGGCGGAGACTTCGACGGCGTGCCCGACCTGCCGAAGGGCCTCGAGACCGTGGCGACCTATCCAGCCCTGTTCGCGGAACTCGCCCGGCGCGGGTGGAGCGAAGCGCAACTGCGCAAGCTGGCGGGCGAGAACTTCCTGCGCGTGCTGCGCGCGGCCGAAGCGACGGCCCGGCGCCTGCAGGCGGCCTCGGCCGGGGGGACGGAGGCTGGGCGGCCGTGAACTGGTGGGATGCCCATGTGGTGCCGAGGCTCATCGGCTTCGCCTGCACCCAGCCGCCCGTGATGCGGCGGCGCGCCCTGGTGGTGCCGCAGGCCGAAGGCCGGGTACTGGAACTGGGGGCGGGTGGTGGGGCCAACCTCCCCCTCTATGACCCCCGGCGGGTGACCTCGGTCACGGGTGTCGATCCCCACGCCCGCTTGCGCGCCATGGCCCTGCGGGCGGGAGTGCCGGCCGCCGTCCCCATCGAACTGGTGGACGGCCGAGCCGAGGAGCTGCCGTTCCCCGACGGCTCCTTCGACACGGTCGTCACCACCTTCACGCTGTGTTCGGTTCAGGATCCTGCCCGCGCCCTGGCCGAGGCGCGGCGGGTGCTGAAGCCCGGCGGGCGTCTCGTCTTCCTGGAACACGGCCTCGCCCCGGCGCCCGGCCTGCAACGCTGGCAGCGACGGCTCGAGCCGCTGTGGAAGCGGATCGCCGGTGGCTGCCATCTGACGCGGCCCGTGGCCGCGTCCATCGCTCGGGCCGGCTTCACCATCGACACGCTGGCCCAGGAATTCATGGAGCGGGCGCCGAAGGTCCTGGGCTGGGTGGAGCGCGGCGTGGCGCGCCCGGCCTGAGGGAGCCGCCAGGGGATGGGCCGCGGCCGACCAAGGCGCGGCAGGGTGCGTCGCCCCGGGGCCATGCGCGGGATGCAGCGCAGGCGGCGGTGGGGCGGGCGGTCGGCCGACCGGGGCCAGGCCAACTGGAGCTCCCCCGGCGTTCGGCGGCGGGAAGGGCCCCGGGGTTGGCGTGGGTGCTCGGGGGCGCCACGGCCGTTCAGTTCGGCAGCAGGGCGGGGCTGCAGGTCGGATGCCCGCTCGCCGCGCCTGTTCGCCCGGCTTCGATGATGCAGTCGGTCGGCAACAGGTCGGTGACCGAAAGGTCGGGCAAGGCCTCGAGGCGAGCATACAGCGGGGCGAAGTCGGTGCGCAGCGTGCGTTCCAACAGATCGTCGAAACTGGCGATCACGAAATAGAGATCCTGAAACGAGTCGATGCGGTAGGGCGTGCGCATCACCCGTTCGAGGTCGAAGGCAAGCCGGCGGGGTATCGGGCTTTCCAGAGCATAACGGCTTTCACCGGCCGATGAGAGGATTCCCGCCCCGTAGATCCGAAGACCTTCTGGGGTCGCGATCAGGCCGAACTCCACCGTGTACCAATAGAGCCGGGCCAGCTTGTCGAGCGCCCCGAAGCGGATCGACCGCAGGCCACCCTGGCCATAGGCCTGCAGATAGTCGGCGAACACCGGGTGGGTCAGCAGCGGGACGTGGCCGAAGACGTCGTGGAAGACGTCCGGGGCCTCCAGATAGTCGAGCTCGTGGGGGCCGCGCAGGAAGGTGCCGGCCGGGAAGCGGCGGTGCGCCAGATGGTGGAAGAACACGTCCTCGGGCACGAGCCCCGGCACGGCCACCACGTGCCAGCCCGTCCGCTTCGCCAGCCGTTCGGACAGGCGCGCGAAGTCGGGGACGCCTTCGCCCATGTCGAGAAGCCGAACGCCCTCCAGGAACTCCGGCACGGCCCGGCCGGACAGCAGGCGAAGCTGCCGGTCGTAGAGGAAACGCCATCGGGCGTGGTGCTGGGGCGTGTAGGCGTCCCAGCGCTGGGGAATGGTCCAGTCGGCTGCAGCATCGGGGGGCGGCAAGACGCTCACCTTGAAACTTTAGCACCACGGCCGCCCGGGGTCACGCCCGCGTGCCGGCCATCCGCGCTCAGAGCGGTCTCAATCGCCGGTCAGGATCCGGTCGATCAGCTGGCGCACGGTCGGGATGAACCCGTTCGAGTAGAAGGGGTCGGTGGCGAAGCGAAAGGCCGAGTGGCCGGCGAACATCAGGTTGCGGTCCGGGTCGCCGCCATGGGCGATGGCCTGCAGGGTCTTCTGGATGCAGAAGCTGCGCGGATCGGCCGGCCGGCCGGTCGTGTGGTCGTCGTGATCCTTCCAGCTGGAGAACTGGCAGTGCGACAGGCAGCCCATGCAGTCGGCCTGGTCGCGGCGGATCGCGTCGCGCTGTTCGGGGGTGACGAAGATGAGGGTGTTGTCGGGCGTCCTCAGCGCTTCGGTGAAGCCCTGGGCGGCCCAGGTCCTGGCCCGCCACAGGTCGTCGCGGGTCACGTAGCAGCGCTGCTTGCCGCGCGGGACGCCGACGTCGAGCTCATACTGGTGATCGCCGGCCGCTTCGGTCGAGAACGCGATCTGCCGCTCGGCGCGGGCTTCGAGTTCCGTGAGGAAACTGTTGCGCACCGCCGACGACCAGAACCCGGTGGGCGAGAAGCGGTGCAGCAGGATATCCCCTTCCTTCAGCTCGGTGAGCTTGCGCTTCCAGGCATCCGGGATGGGGCTTTCCTGGGTGAGAAGCGGGCGGGTGCCGAACTGGAAGGCGATGGTGCCCAGTTCGGGATTGTCGATCCAGTGCTCCCACTCGCGCAGGTACCACACCCCCCCGGCCATCACGATGGGCAGGCTGTCGGGCAGGCCGGCCTCGCGCATCACCTGGCGCAGCTCGCGCACGCGGGGGTAGGGATCCTGCGGCTGGCGCGGATCTTCGGCGTTCGACAGGCCGTTGTGACCGCCCGCCACCCACGGATCTTCGTAGACCACCGCGCCCAGCCACTCGGCAAAGCGCGCGTAGGCGCGTTTCCACAGCGCGCGGAAGGCTCGCGCCGACGACACGATGGGATAGTAGAACACGCCGTAGCGGGCGGCGATCTCCGCCAGTCGGTAGGGCATGCCGGCCCCGCAGGTCACGCCGTTCACCAGCCCCCGCGTGCGCTCCAGCACGGCCTCGAGCACGCGCTGGGCCCCGCCCATCTCCCACAGGATGTTGATGTTGAGCGCGCCGCGCCCGGCCAGGAGCTCGTCGCGGGCGATGTCGAAGGCGCGGCGGATCTGCTGCACCGCCCCTTCGATCGCATAGGCGATGAGTTCCTCGTGCCGGCCGAGCCGCGTGCGCGCGCGGTAGACCTGCGGAATGGGGCGACCTTCGTCGTCGTAGCTGTCGGCGTTGACGGCCGAGACCGTGCCAATGCCCCCCGTCCGCGCCCAGGCACCCGAGGAGCGGTGGTTGGTGACGGAAATCCCCTTGCCGCCCTCGACCAGCGGCAGGAGCTCCCGGTCACCGAATCGGACGGCGTTGAGGGCCTTCATGCGCGCCCACCCTCCGTCGGGCAGGGCGGCCGGGAAATCAAGACCGTTGCGGTGGGAAATCGGGATCGTGCGGCAACGGGGCGGGGAAATCGAGGCCGAGGGCGGCCGAGCGCACGGCCGCGCGCAACTCCGGCAGCCCCCAGCCCTTGAGGCTACTGGTGGCGAGGACCTGCGGGTGCGCGGCCGTGCGCGTCCGCGCTTCCGCCGCGACGGCCTGCCGGACCGGCTCGACGCGCGCCACCTTGTCGGCCTTGGTCAGCACCAACTGGAACGACACGGCCGCTTGCTCCAGCCGATCCATGACCTCGCGGTCGAGATCCTTGAGCCCGTGCCGGGCGTCGATGAGGAGGAAGACGCGCCGCAGGGTGGGCCGGCCCACCAGATAGTCGCGGACCAGGCGGGTCCAGCGGCGCACCAGCTCGCGCGGGGCCTGGGCGAAGCCATAGCCCGGCATGTCGACGAGCCGGAACGAAGCCGGTCGGCCGACGAGGAACAAGTTGAGCTCTTGCGTGCGACCGGGCGTGTCGGAGACCCGCGCCAGTCCCCGGCGACCGGCCAGCGCGTTCAGGAGCGATGACTTGCCCACGTTCGACCGGCCGGCCAGCGCCACTTCGGGCAGGTCGTCGGCCGGCAGATCGTCGAGCGAGGCCACCCCGCGCTCGAAGGCGATCGGGCCTGCGAACAGACGGCGCGCGGCATCCAGCGGGTCGGCGTTCACTCCCCCCGGGCCGGCGCCGGGGCGGGGCTCGCGTACTTGCGGTTCAGCCACAATTGCTGGAGGATCGAGATCAGGTTGTTCACGATCCAGTAGAGCTGCAGGCCCGCGGCGAAGGGGGCCATCAGCACCATGAAGATCCAGGGCATCCAGGCGAACACGGCCTTCTGCACGTCGTCCATCGGGGCGGGGTTCAGGCGGAACTGCAGCCACATCGTGACACCCAGCAGGATGGGCAGCACCCCCACCGCCAGGAAGGCCGGCGGCTCGAAGGGCAACAGGCCGAACAGGTTGACCGGGGTCAAGGGGTCGGGCGCCGACAGATCGCGGATCCACAGCCCGAGCGGCTGGTGGCGGATCTCGATGGCAATCAGAAGGGTCTTATAGAGGGCGTAGAAGATGGGGATCTGCAGCAGGATGGGCAGGCAGCCGGCCAGCGGGTTGATCTTCTCCTTGCGGTAGAGTTCGAGCATTTCCTGCTGGAGGCGAACCTTGTCGTCCCTGTAGCGCTCCTGCAGTTCCTTGACGCGCGGCGCGAACAGCTTGAGCCTCGCCATCGAGGCGTACTGGCGGTTGGCGATCGGGAACAGAAGCACCCGAACGACGACGGTGAGCCCCACGATGGCAAGCCCCCAGTTGCCCAAGACATCGTGGAGCGTCTTCAGAAGCCAGAAGATGGGCTGGGCCAGGAACCAGAACCAGCCCCAGGCGATCGCCCGGTCGAACAGGGGAGCCCCGACGCGCTCCATGGTGCGGTTGACGGCCGCCACCTCCTTCGCCCCGGCGTAAAGGTGGGTCACCTGCCGGGCCGACGTTCCCGGCGGCACCGTCTGGGCCGGGCCCGTCACGTCGGTCTGGTAGCGGTCGCCTTGCGGGCTCCAGACGAAGCGCATGCCGACCGGGGCCCGCTGGTCGGGGATCAGGGCGGCCAACCAGTACTTGTCGGTGATCCCGAGCCAGCCGCCCTGCGTCGCATAGGTGCGGGGGCCGTCCTCGCGCAGCCGGTCGTAGCCCACCTCGCCTTCCTTGAGCACGCCGTCGATCACGGCGATGGGGCCCACGTGCAGGTTGAAGGCGTCCTGCTCGGGCCCCGTGCCCGTGCGGTTGACGAACCCGTACGGGCGCAGTTCGATCGTCGCCGGCCCCCGGTTCTCGACCGTCTGCGTCACTTCCAGGAGATAGTCGTCGACGATGGCAAGGCGGATGCGGAACACCGCACCCGAGGGGGACGTCCACGTCAACGTGACGGGCCGCTCGGGGGTAAGGGTGGGCGCATCGGCCGTCCAGCGGGCATCGGGCGGGGGGGCGCCTGAACCGACCCAGCCAAAGCCCGCAAAATATCCCTGGGGCAGGCCGGAGGGGGCGAACAGGCGCACCGGCGGGGCCCCCGCCTCCACCCGGACCCGGTGGGTGGGGAGCACCAGATCGTCAATGCGGGCCCCCACCAGGTTGATCGAGCCTTCGAGGCGGGGTGCCCGGATGGCAACCCGCGGGCTCGTCCGCAGCGCGTCTGGCAGCGTCTGGGGAGTGACCGCGGGCGGGGCCACGGCGGGTGCCGCCGGGGGCGCCGACGCCGGTGGGGCGGCCGCATCCGGTGCTGCCGGCGGCGCCGTGGCCGGAATGCCCAGGAACCGCTCGACGAGGAGCGGCCAGCCGAACAGCACCACCATCATGAGGACGGTGGCCAGCACCAGGTTGCGGGTCTCGGCCGTCATGGCGGGCCTGGGCGGGGCGGCGGCACCGGATCGAAGCCCTGCCCGCCCCAGGGATGGCATCGCAACAGACGCCGCACGGCTAGCCCCGTGCCCTTGAGCGCGCCGTGCAGGCGCAGCGCCTCGAGCGCATAGGCCGAGCAGCTGGGCCGGAACCGGCACGAGGGGCCCACGATCGGCGACAGCGCAAGCTGGTAACCCCGGACGAGGGCCATCAGCACGCGGGCGGGGAGGGACGGCCCGGTCATGCGCCCAGGCGGCGCCGGGCCGCGGCCAGCGCGCGGCGGCCATCGGCCAGCAGCACGGGGAAGGGCCGGTCGAGCACGGCGGGGCGCGCGATGAACACGTGGTCGGCCCCGGCCACGGCCTCGGCCTTCAACAGGCGGGCCAGCTCGCGCAGGCGCCGCCGCGCCCGGTTGCGCTGCACGTGCGGGCCCAGCCGGCGGCTGGCCGTGAAGCCGGCACGGGCCGCCCCGCAGGCGTTGGGCTGCACCAGGAGGATAAACGCCGGGGTCACGATGCGCATGCCACGGTCGGCCGCCAGGAAGTCGCGCCGGGACTTGAGGGTGGGCAACGGCCGGAAGTCGGCCGGCGCGGCAGGGGGCGGGTCGGTCAGACGGTCAGCCGCTTGCGGCCGTGCGCGCGCCGGCGCGACAGCACGAGGCGCCCGCCCCGGGTCGACATGCGGGCCCGGAACCCGTGCCGCCGCTTCCGGACCAGCCGCGACGGCTGATAGGTGCGCTTCATCGTCTTCGTCCCTGGTTCCTGCGGCGCAGATCGGCGCGCCGACGCCCATCGCTCGTCGGCCATAGGGTGGCCCCCTGGGCGGCGTCAACCGGCGGGTCCGCGGCGGGCCGCCGGGCTCCCGCCGCGTCGGGGCCCGTGCTAGGAACCCGAGCGATGCTGCAGACCACGCCCGTCTCGGCCTTCGCGCTGTCGGAGGAACAGCAGGCCATCCGCGAGGCCGCCCGCCGCTTCACGGCCGAGGAGATCACCCCCCACGCGGCGCGCTGGGACGCCGAGCACGTCTTTCCCCTCGAGACGCTGCGCCGGGCGGCCGCCCTGGGGTTCGGCGCCATCTATGTGGGCGAAGCGTATGGCGGGGCGGGCCTGGGGCGCATCGAGGCCGCCCTCGTGATGGAAGAGATGGCCTATGGCTGTCCCTCCACCTCGGCCTTCGTGTCGATCCACAACATGGCGGCCTGGATGATCGACCGCTTCGGCAACGCGGAACTCAAGGCCCGCTTCCTGCCTTCGCTCGTGTCGATGGAGCGGATCGCGAGCTATTGCCTCACCGAACCCGGCGCGGGGTCGGATGCGGCGTCGCTGCGCACCCGCGCCGAGCGGGACGGCGATCATTACATCGTCACGGGTTCCAAGGCCTTCATCTCGGGAGCGGGGGCCAGCGACCTATACCTCACCATGGTGCGCACCGGCGGGCCGGGCGCCGGAGGCATCAGCTGCCTCGTGATCGAGAAGGACATGCCGGGCGTGTCGTTCGGCGCGCCCGAGCGGAAGCTCGGCTGGCACTCCCAGCCCACGGCGCAGGTCCACTTCGACGGTGTGCGCGTGCCGGTCGCCAACCGCGTGGGCGACGAGGGGCAGGGCTTTCGCATCGCCATGGCCGGCCTCGACGGCGGGCGCCTCAACATCGCGGCCTGTTCGCTGGGGGGCGCGCAGCGGGCGCTGGACGAGGCCATCGCCTACACGCGCGAACGCCGCCAGTTCGGCCAGGCCATCGCCGACTTTCAGGCCACGCGCTTCACCCTGGCCGACGTGGCCACCGAGCTCGAGGCTGCCCGGGCCCTCCTGTGGACGGCGGCGGCCCGGGTCGAGGCCGAGGCCCCCGACAGGACGATGTTCGCCGCCATGGCCAAGCGCTTCGCCACCGACGTGGGCTCGGCCGTGGTCGACCGAGCGCTCCAGCTGTTCGGGGGCTACGGATACCTCATGGACTATCCTCTCGAGCGGCTGTGGCGCGACCTGCGCGTCCACCGGATTCTCGAGGGCACCAACGAGATCATGCGGGTGATCATCGCCCGCGAGCTCCTGGGGCGCTGAGCGCTCGCTAGCCCTCGGCCGCCGGCAGGTAGGGCGGGTCGGGAATGGCGTCGAGCGCGTCCTGAAGGGCGAGCTGCCACCTGAGCCCCAGTTCCTGATAGTAGGGATCGCCCTCCTCGATGCGGAAGGTGATCGCCGAGGAGTGGCCAGGCCGCAGCACCAGCAGGTCGATGGGCAGGCCGACCGACAGGTTCGACTTGATGGTGGAGTTCATCGACAGAAGCCCTACCTTCAAGGCTTCGGGCAAGGGCGTGCGATAGGTGAGCAGCCGGTCGAGGATCGGCTTGCCGTACTTCAGTTCGCCGATCTGAAGGTAGGGCGTGTCCATCCCGCACTCGATGAAATTGCCCTCGCCGTAGATGAGGAACAGGGTGGGGGCCTTGCCGCCGATCGAGCCGCCGACCAGGAAACTCGCCCCCGTCTGCACGTCCTCGGATTGGACGGTCTCGTCGATCTCGCGCCGGGCCTGGCGCAGGGCGTGCCCCACCACCTCGGCCACGCGGAACATCGTGGGGGCGGTCTCCACGAAGTGCAGCCCCGGCCGGCCCGGGATCTCCACCCCCTCGTTCAGGCGGTTGATGGCCGCCTGGGTCACCGACAGCGAACCCGCCGACGCGATCGCCACGATCCGCTTGCCCTCTTCGCCGAAGACGCGGAGCTTGCGGTAGTGCGAGACCATGTCGATACCGGCGTTGGTGCGGCTGTCGGTCAGCATCACCAGTCCGTCGCGCACCAGGATGCCGAGACAGTAGGTCATTGCGTCGCCTCCGCCGATGGCACCGAAGGCGGAACGCCGGGCGGGTCGCTCGCCACGGCGCGACCGTGCACGCTCACCTGCAGGGTCTCCGCTCCGCCTCCGCGCCGAGCGCCGCGGATCGGGGCGGCGTCGGCGGAATCCAAGCCCACGGCCACGCGCACGTGCGCTTCCCCGGCGCAGACCCCGTGCGTGGGGTCGAAGGCCACCCAGCCCAGGCCCGGCAGGGCGAGTTCGGCCCAGGCGTGGGCGGCCTCCTGCTCGGGATGGTCGGGTGGTGCGTAGTGGCCCGAGACGTAGCGCGCCGGCCGGCCCAGGTGGCGTGCGGCCGCGATCAGGATCTGCGCCAAGTCCTGGCACACGCCCCGCCCCAGGCGGAAGGCCGTGGCGGCATCCGTCGAGGGATGGGTGACGTCGGGGTCGAAGGCCACCCGTTCGTGCACCGCCAGCATCAGCCGGTGCGCCTCGGCCACGGGATCGGGGTCGCGGCAGGACTCGGCCAGCGTCCGGATCGCGGCGTCCGCTTCGGTGAGCGGCGTCGTGCGCAGGTAAATGGCCTTGGGCAGAGGTTCGGGCGTCCCGCTCACGATGCCCGTCGTGTCGGTCGTGATCACCTCGCCCGAGACGTGCAGGACGAGTTCGCTCACGGCCCCGTCGGCATAGAACACGTGGGCCAGGTTGCCGTGGGCGTCGGTGAAAGGCTTGAGCACCCCTTCGACCGAGACGTCGATGCGCCACGCCAGCACCGACTGAGAGTCGCACGAGCGGGGGGTGAGCTTCAGGATCTGGACGATGCCGGCTGCCGGCCGTTCATAGCGGTAGACGGTGCGATGGTCGATCAGCAGGCGCACGGCCGGGCCCCGTCAGAACAAGTATTGCTCGGCGATCGCATCGCCCAGGGCGTTGTTCTGGGCGATGAAGCGCAGCAGGAATTCGTGCAGGCCTTCCTGGAACAACTCGTCGATGCTCGTGGCTTGCAGCCGCTGGAGGCCGGCCAGGGCCAGCCGGTTGGCGGGGCCGGGCCGGCCGCGCTCGCGGGCCAGCCGGTCGAGATAGAAGACGATGTCCTCGTAGCACGCAATGAGCGACCGGGGCATCTGAGGTTTCAGGATCAGGAGGTCGGCCACCAGCCACGGCTTCACCGAATCCCGGTAGACCCAGCGATAGGCCGTGTTGGCCGAGACGACGCGCAGCATGGTCGTCCATTGGAAATAGTCCAGGCTGCCCCCCACCCGTTCGGTGCGCGGCAGTAGGATGTGATACTTGTGGTCGAGCAGACGAGCCGTATTGTCGGCGCGTTCGAGCGAGGTGCCGAGCCGCATGAACCAGTAGGTGGCCTCGCGCAGCTGGTTGCGGTGGGCGGCGCCGTCGAAGGCCAACAGGGCCTGCTTCACCGTGTCGAGAAGCCGCATCAGGGTCAGGGGGTCGGTCTCTTCGGTCCCGAACCGTTGCAGTTCGAGCCAGGCCGTGTTGATGGCCTGCCAGGTCTCGAGGGTCAGGGCCGTGCGCAGGCTGCGGGCGTTGGTGCGCGCCATCTCGAGGCACGAGCGAATCGAGCCGGGATGCGTGGGGTCGAGCGCCAGGAAGTGGCCGACGTCGGCTTCGGTGAAGCGCCGGCCCGAGGCGGCGAAGCGGTCGGCCACGGCGGCCGAGCGAATGGCCGATTCCCAGGCACCGTCGGCCCCGCCGTGGCTCGCCGGCAGGGCGGCCAGCCGGATCGTGGCTTCGAGCAGGCGGCAGAGGTAGTCGGCGCGCTCGACGTAACGCCCGAGCCAGTACAGGTTGGCCGCGTTGCGCGAAAGCATCAGGTGCCGCCAGGGCCCATCACCCAGGTGTCCTTCGTGCCGCCCCCCTGGCTCGAGTTGACGACGAACGAGCCTTCCTTGAGCGCGACCCGCGTGAGCCCGCCCGGCACGATGGTGATGCCGTGCGCGCCCATCAGCACGAAGGGGCGCAAGTCGACGTGGCGCGGGGCGATGCCGGAATCGACGAGCGTGGGGCAGGTGGAGAGCGCCAACGTCGGCTGGGCGATGAAGCGGTGCGGCTCGGCCTTCAGGCGCTGGCGGAACCGGTCGAGCTCTTCGGCCGTGGCCTGGGGGCCTACCAGCATCCCGTAGCCGCCCGACCCGTCCACCTGCTTCACCACGAGTTCGGGCATTCTGTCCAACACTTCGGCCAGGGCCTCGGGCTCGCGGCAGCGCCAGGTGGGCACGTTGGCCAGGATCGGCTCGCGGCCCGTGAAGAAGCGGATGATCCCGGGCATGTAGCTGTAGATCGCCTTGTCGTCCGCGATGCCGGTGCCGATCGCGTTGGCGACCGTGAGGTTGCCCGCGTGCACGGCGCGCAGCAGCCCGGGCACGCCCAGGAGGGAATCGGGGCGGAAGACCAGGGGATCGAGGAAGGCGTCGTCGACTCGCCGGTAGAGCACGTCCACCCGCTGCGGTCCGGCCGTGGTGCGCATGAAGAGCACGTCGTCGTGCACGAAGAGGTCCGAGCCCTCGACGAGCTCGATCCCCATGCGGTCGGCCAGGAAACTGTGCTCGTAGTAGGCGCTGTTGTGCAGGCCGGGGGTCAGCAAGGCCACCACGGGCTCGCCCCGCGCTCCTGGTGGGGCCACCGACTTCAGGGTGGCGAGCAGCATGTCGGTGTAGGTCTCGACCGGGCGGATGCCGCCGTCGCGCAGCTCCTCCGAGACGAGCTCGGGGGCCAGGCGCAACATCACCTCGCGATTCTCAAGCATGTAGGACACGCCCGAGGGCGTGCGCGCGTTGTCCTCCAGCACCATCCACGTGGCGGGGTCGGTCCGCACGAGGTCGATGCCCGTCACGTGCGTCCACACCCCGCCCGCCGGACGAAAGCCCAGCTGGTGCCAGCACAGCTGAGGATTGCGCAGCACCAGGTCTTCGGGCACCACGCCGGCCCGCAAGCACTCGCGCGGGCCGTAGACGTCGGCGCAGAAGGCGTTGAGCGCCTCCACCCGCTGGGTCAGCCCCTCTTCGAGCAGCGCCCATTCCTCGGCCGAGATGACGCGCGGGATGATGTCGAAGGGGATGAGGCGCTCGGTGGCGTCCGGGTCGCCGTAGACGGCGAAGGTGATGCCGATGCGACGGAAGAAAAGCTCGGCCTGCCGGCGGCGGGTGGCGAGCAGTTCCGGGCTTGCCGAGGCGAGCCAGCGGGCGACCGCCTGGTAGACGGGGCGCACGGCCGCCGGGTCGAGCCGGTCGGCGTAGGGGCTGGAGCCCAGCATCTCGTCGAAGGCGCCCGCCACCCCGTCTTCTTGCGGGCACTCGGGCCGCACCGCAACGGCGTTTTGGCCGATCCGGGGTCAGGGTTCCTGCTCGGCCACTCCTTCAAGCGACGGATGGGGGGCGGTGGGCCCCACCCCCAGGGGCGATGCCGCAGCCGGGCGGGAAGCGCGCAGGCCTCGCCCAGCCGACCAGGCGTGAGGGGCGGCGGGCCAAGACTCCTCCAAGCGGCCCGGCAGCGCGGGCCACGGCGGCCGCGCGGGTGCGGCGACGGTCGGCATCGGGTCCAACACCCGGCGCGCTTCGTCACGCCATGGCCCAGCAGGCCCGGAACCGCGCCGCCTTGGTACCGGGTCGGCCGCCGCCGGCGTACCGTCATGCCCGGCGACGGGCGGTTCGGGGATGCCCGCCCATGCGGCGTTGGGCGGGTCGGCCACCCGAGGGGGCGGGGCGGCCGGCGTGACGGATGGCACCGTCGTCGAGAGTGGAGAAGCCTGCCGGTCCCGATCCGGGTCCGGGTTGCGGAGCCGGGAGAAGAACCGCGGCGCGGGGGGATAGACGGCCCAGGCGGGGGGATGAGCGGCCCACGCACCGGCCCAGGCGGGGGACTGCCAGGGCGGCCCCCAGAGGTCCCAGCGGACCCGCGGCCCGTGCCACGTGAAGCGCACGCCGGGCGCCCAGAACCAGCCCCAGCGCGGGTGGAGGCCCCACCAGCCGTAGTGGACAACGGCCCAGCCGTAGGGCACGGACCGGCGCGGCCCGCACCCCAACGTCCAGGGGCGCCAGCCGGGCCCCACCCGGGGTACCCAGACGACGCCCACGCCGGCCAGACGCCGCCAGTCTCCGAAGGGTGCGAGGGCCGCGTGGAAGGCCGACGGCGACGGCGGGGCCCCGCCCCACCAGGCGGGCACGCCCCGGGGCGGAGCCCAAGGGCCGCACCCGGCCACGGCCGGCGCCCACAACAGGCTCGCCGATAGGCCCGCGGCCAGCGCCCGCCATGGGCCGGGCCCAGGGATGGACCCGCCTCGGCGAACCTGCGCGCGCCCTCGGCCGGTCGACAGCACCACCCCGCGCACGGACGCAGCCTGCGCCGGCCGGGTTGAACGCGCCTTGAACCGGCTCAGGCCACCTTGGCCAAGGCCGACTGCGCTCGGGCCAGCGCCGTGCCGAGATCGAGGCCCAACACCGGCGCCCGGCCGATGCGCAGGCCGATGGTCACGTACCGGCCGTCGGGTAGGGCGATGGGTTGGGCCAGGCTCGCCGTCAGGGCCGCCGCCGTGTCCGGCGGGCCCACGGCCACGAACTCGTCCCCGCCCACGCGGGCGAGCCAGGCCGTGGCGGGCAGGCTCCGGCGGAACCGGCGCGCCACCTCCTGGAGCACCGCATCGCCGATGGCGTGCCCGTGGGCGCCGTTCACGTGCCGGAAGCCCACCAGGTCGATGAACATCAGTTCGAGGGCTGCATCCTGCCGCCGGCGCGGCCAGGCGGCGGCCAGGCCCCGGCGGTTGGGGAGCCCGGTCAAGGGATCGGTGTGCGCGTCGCGCCGAGCGCGGACCAGCCGACCGTGGCGCTCCAGCGCCAGCGCGGCCAGCGCGGCGGCCGCCAGCATCCACAGGTTCAGCCGTCCACCTCCTCGCCGGGCAGAGTGCCGAAGCCGTGGTCCTGCGGGATCCAGCCGGCCCGCCCGTCGACGTCGATCCGGCACCAGCCGGCCGAGCAGGCGACGATGCGGCCCACCACGCCCGGCTCGGCGCGCCAGACGGGTGGGGCGGCGGGATCCGGGCGGGCCCGGGCCGTGCGCAGGCCACCCGTGATCTGGAACGTGCGTTCGGTGGACAGAAGCGCCCGGTCGACCCAGCCGATGGCCCCGTCCGCGTCCTGCACCTGGCGCCAGACGTTCCATTCCTTAAGGACCTTAAGGGGGATGCCCGCGCGCACGAAGGTCAGGCGGGCCGGATATTCGCGCCCCGGCCCGGCCCGGAGGTGGGCGCGGCCCGCCCGCAACGAGGCGAAGCGCGGCAGGGGCAGGCCGCTGTTGTGCCGCAGCGCTTCCGCACTGGGGGCGGGTTGGGCCGGCGCCGAGGCCGGGGCCATCGCCCCCCAGACGCCCAGCGCGGCCAGGCCCAGGATCATCCCAGGGCCGGCCCGGGGCCGGCGGGTTGCGCGCCCGGGAACCGCTCCTCTAGGACGCCCGGGATGCCGGCCCGCTTCCGCAAGTTCGACCACAAGCCGCGGGTCATCGTGACCCGGCGCTTGCCCCAGCCGGTCGAGACGCGGATGGCCGAGCTGTTCGACGTGACCCTCAACCTCGACGACCATCCCTTCACCCGCGCGGAGCTGGCCGCCGCCATGGCGGAAGCGGAAGTGCTGGCCCCGACCGTGACCGACGTGATCGACGGCGAGCTCATCCGCGGGGCGGGGCCCCAGCTCAAGCTGATCGCCAACTTCGGGGTCGGAGTGGATCACATCGACCTGAAGGCAGCGCGCGAGCGCGACATCACCGTGACCAACACGCCGGGCGTGCTGACCGACGACACCGCCGACATGGTGATGACCCTGATCCTGGCGGTCACCCGGCGGATCTTCGTGGGCGAGCGGCTGATCCGCGAGGGCCGGTGGACCGGCTGGTCGCCCACCGGCATGCTGGGCCACCGAATCGCCGGCAGGCGGCTGGGCATCGTGGGGATGGGCCGCATCGGGCAGGCCGTGGCCGCGCGGGCCCGGGCGTTCGGCCTGGCGATCCACTATCACAACCGCCACCGTCTGCCCAAGGCCGTCGAGGCGCCCCTCGAGGCCACCTGGTGGCCCACCCTGGACGCCATGCTGGAACGGGTCGACATCGTCTCGCTCAATTGCCCCGAGACGCCCGAGACCCACCATATCATCAACGACGCGCGCTTGCGCCTGATGCCGCGCCATGCCTTCCTCATCAACGTGGCGCGCGGCACGCTGATCGACGAGGCCGCCCTGGTCGCCTGCCTCGAGCGGCGCGGGATCGCGGGGGCCGCCCTCGACGTGTTCGAACACGAACCCCGCATCCATCCCCGGCTGCTGGAGCTGCCCAACGTCGTCCTGCTGCCGCACATGGGCTCGGCCACCTACGAGGCGCGCCAGGAGATGGGCGAAAAGGTGATCACCAACATCCGCGTGTTCGCCGACGGCCATCGCCCGCCCGACCAGGTGCTCGACCTCTACTGATCCGCCCGGCGTGGCCACGCCGCCCGCGGTGCCTGAGAAGGAGCTGCGCATCGCGCTCGTCTGCTACGGCGGCGTGAGCCTCGCCGTCTACATGCACGGGGTGACGAAGGAGCTGTGGAAGCTCCTGCGGGCGAGCGAGGCGCGCCGTCGCGGCCAGGGCGCACCACCGGGCGACACCGAGCCGGTCTGGACGGAACTCCTCGACGCGCTGGCGGCCGAGGTGGACCTCAGGGTCGTGTGCGACACCATCGCCGGGGCAAGTGCGGGCGGGCTCAACGGCCTGCTCTTGGGCGTCGCCATCGTCGAGGGGCTCGACCTCGAGCCCCTGACCGAGCTGTGGCTGGCGGAAGCCGACGTCGATCGCCTGTTGGATCCCGCCGCCCGGCCCGGGGGACCGCTGGTGCGGCTCTACAAGGAGCCCGTGGCGTGGCTTGCGGCCCGGCAGGCGGTGCAACGCGCCCTGGCCGAGGATCCGGAGGCCGGCACGGTCGCCCGGCGGCTGGCCGCATTCGTGCGCACGCGCTGGTTCAAGCCGCCCTTCTCCGGCCCGGGGCTGGTGGCCGCGGTCGACCGGGCGCTGGAGGCCATGCGCCGCCACCCGGCAGGGCCCGCCTTGCTGCCGCCCACGAGCGACTTCGACCTGTTCGTGACCGTCACCGACTATCATGGCCGCGCCCGCGCCATGCCGATCCATTCCCCGCCGGTGGTGTGGGAGGTGGAGCATCGCCGGGTCCTGTCGTTCCACGCCCCCGCCACGGCCGGCATCGAGGCGGCCGAAGGCGCGCCCGACGCGACGGCGCGCCGGCTGGGCAGCCGCGGCAGCCTGCTGTTCGCCGCCCGGGCCACCGCATCCTTCCCGGGCGCCTTTCCGGCCGCCTCCGTGGGCGAGATCGACCGACACCTCGCGGCGGCCGGTGCCGTCTGGGAAGATCGGGCGGCGTTCCTGGCGCGCCAACTGGCGGGCGACCTGCCGCCCGAGGACGTGCGCCTCATCGACGGCTCGGTGCTGATGAACGCGCCCTTCGGCCCCGCCATCGAGGCCATCCGGCTGAAGCCGGCCCTGCGCGAGGTGGACCGGCGGTTCGTCTACCTTGACCCCAAGCCCGGCCTCCACCTGTTCGAAGTGGGGCCTGCGCGCGATCGCCCGCCTGGATTCCTGGCCGCGATGCTGAGGGCGCTCGCCCAGCTGCCGCGCGAACAGCCCATCCGCGACAACCTCGAAGCGATCGGTCGGCTTTCGGCCCAGCTCGCCCGGATCCGCGACACGCTCGACTCCCTCGCGCCCACCGTCGAACGCGCCATGGATCGCGCGCTGGGCCTGAGCTTCCTCTGGCGTCCCTTGACCGCCTCGCGCCTGGCCGCGGCGCAGGCCCGGATCCCCGCGGCCGTCGCCCGCGAGGCGGGCCTGGGCTTCCTCGCCTACCGCCGGCTGCGGTTGTCGCTGCTGCTCGAGGATCTCGCCCGCGCCCTGGGCGTAGCGGCGGGGCTCGACACGGCCGCCACGGCGGGCCTTCTGGACGCGCTGCGGCAGGCCCCGGACGTCGCCGCGGCCCTCGCCCGGCCCAACGCCGAGCCGTCGCCCGAGGACCCCACCGAACGACTGCTGGAGCGGTTCGACCTCGAATTCCGGCTGCGCCGATTGCGCTTCGTGATCCGGCGCCTCAACCGCGAGCTCGCGCGCCTCGAAGGGGCCGCCCGCACGCCGGTCGAGCGGTTGAAGGCCGGGCTCCACGCCGCCATCGGGGCGGGGCTTGCCCGACGCGGGCCAGAGCGGCCGGACCTGGCCGATGTCGCCCGCCAGCTGGCCGGCCGGCCCGATGCGGCCGCCGCACGACGAGCGCTCGAGACCCTCGGGGCGGTCCTCGACCTGCCGGCGTGGGATGCGGCGGTCGACGCTCGCCTTCTCGCCACCGTGGGCGATCGCCGCCTGCCCCGGGCCGCACGGCGGCTCCTGGTGCGCGACTGGCTGGGCTTTCCCTTCTTCGACGTGGTGCTGCTGCCCCTCTTGGGCGAGACGGGCTTCGACAGCCTCGAGGAAATCAAGGTGGACCGCATTTCGCCCGAGGACTCGCCCGCCGTGTGCCCGGGCGGCACCCGGGCCGTGCTCAAGGGCTGGCACTTGGCCGGCTTCGGGGCCTTCTTCAGCCGCGCCTGGCGGGAGAACGACTATCTGTGGGGGCGGCTCAACGCGGCCGACCGGCTGGTCGACATCCTCGCCTCGACGCGGCCTGGCTCAGGGCCCTGGACCGAGCGCTGGAAACGGGCGTTGGTCAAGGCCATCCTGGCGGCCGAGGAGGAACGCCTGTCGGCGATCGGGCCGCTTGTCAGTCGGCTGAAGGAGGCATGGGGCTGAAGGAGGCATGGGGCTGAAGGGGGCGCGGGGCTGGAGGGGCTGAGGACATGACGGAAGCCTGGGCCCGGCGGGCGATCCTGAAGGCGGCCGCCGCCGGTGCGGCTCTGGCCGTGGCCGGGCCGGTCAGGGCCGCTCGCCGCTACGCGGCGTTGGAAGCGGTTCTTGACGGCTACGTGCGCGCGCGCCGGCTGCCGGGGGCCATCGTGGCCGTCGTCCGGCCCGGCCGCTTCCGGCCCGACTATGTGAGCGTGGGCACGACCGATTTCGACCACGCCCAGCCCATGCGGCCCGACACGTTGGTCCGCATCTTCTCGATGACGAAGCCCGTCACCGGCATGGCGGTGATGCAGGCCGTGGGCGAAGGACGTATCGGCATCGACACGCCCATCGCCCAAGTGCTGCCCGCCTTCAGCGCCCCCCGCGTGCTGCGCGCCGGAGCTCCAACGCTCGACGCTGCGACGCCGGCCACGCGGCCCATCCGCGTGCGCCACCTTCTCACCCATTCCGCGGGCTTCTCCTACCACATCCTGGGCGACGGCGTGCTCGAGCGCGAGTATCGGCGGCAGGGCCTGTTGCCCGTGGGGGGCGCGGGCCGGCTTGCCGCTCGGCCAGGCGATCCCCCGCCCGTGGCCCTGCCCGAGTTCCTGGAGCGGCTCGCGCGCTTGCCGCTCTTGTTCGAACCGGGGACGGCCTGGCGATACTCGGTGGGGCTCGACGTGGCCGGAGGCCTTCTGGAGCGCCTGGACGGCGCCACGCTCGACCGGGTGTTCGAGCGCCGCTTGCTGGGCCCTCTCGGCATGCGGGACACGGGCTTCCACATCGCCCAAGGACGCGAGGCCCGGCTGGCGGCCCTGTGGTCCTACCAGGATCCCAAGACCGAGGGGTGGCGGGACGAGCCGCTACGCGTGGACGGCCCCGAGGCCAGCGACTGGGCCGCACCGCCGACGCTGCTGGCCGGCGGGGCAGGCCTGGTGTCGACGGCCGCCGACTACGCTCGGTTCGTGCAGATGCTCCTGAACGAAGGCGAGTTCGAGGGGCGGCGGCTGTTGGCCCCGGGCCTGGCTCGGCTCGCCATGGGCAACCTGCTGGAGCCCGGCGTGTTTCCCCCGCCGGCGCGAGACGTGCCCCCACAGGGCCACGGCGCGGGCGGCGCGGTGACCCTGTTCGAGACGCGCGGCCTCATGCGGTCGGGAACGCCGGCTGGCGTGTTCGGCTGGGGCGGGGCGGCGGGAACGCTGTTCAGCGTCGATCCGGTGCGGCGGGTGGGCGTCGTCACCATGGTGCAATATGTGCCGGCCAGCCGCTTCCCGCTGGGAATCGACATGGCGATCGCGCTCAATCGCGAGGAGCAGGCCGGGCGGCTTTAGGCGCCGGCCCTGAAGCCCCCGGCCAGCCGGATCCGCAACGAGCTGGCGTGGGCGGTCAGCCCCTCGGCCTCGGCGAGGACCGCGGCAGACGGCCCCAGGGCGCCAAGGCCGTCCGGGCCGGCCTCGAGGAAGGTGGTGCGCTTCAGGAAATCGGTGACCGAAAGGCCCGAGGCGAAGCGGGCTCGCCGGCCGGTGGGCAGCACGTGGTTGGGGCCCCCCAGATAGTCCCCCAGCGCTTCCGGGGTCCATGGGCCCAGGAACACCGCCCCGGCATGGCGGATGGCATCGAACATCGCCCGCGGTTCGGCCACGTGGAGCTCGAGATGCTCCGGCGCCAGCGCATCGACGAGGGCGGGAGCTTCCCCAAGGTGGGCCAGCTCGATCACCAGGCCGTGGCGGGCCCAGCTGGCGTGCGCGGGGGACTGGGGCGAAAGCCCGGCCAACGCCCGGTCGACGGCGGCCTCGACGGCATCGGCCAGCCCGGCGTCGTCGGTCAACAGGATCGCCTGAGCGGTCGGGTCATGCTCGGCCTGCGCCAGAAGGTCGGCCGCCACCCAGTCGGCCCGCGCGGTCGAGTCGGCCACGACGAGCACTTCCGAAGGGCCCGCCACCATGTCGATGCCCACCGTGCCGTAGAGCTGGCGCTTGGCCTCGGCGACCCAGGCGTTGCCGGGCCCCACGATCACGTCGCAGCGGGGCAGGGGGGCGACACCGTAGGCCAGGGCCGCCACCGCCTGGGCGCCCCCGACCCGGAAGATCCGGTCCACCCCGGCGAGCTCCGCGGCCCACAGCACTTCCGGCACCAGCCGCCCGGGCGGGGTGACCATGACCAGTTCGCCCACGCCGGCCACCCGGGCGGGGATCGCGTTCATGAGCACCGATGAGGGATAGGCCGCCCGTCCGCCCGGAACGTAGAGGCCCGCGCGCTCCACAGCCCGGTGGCGCACGCCCATCCGCACGCCGAGCGGATCGACCACCTCCACGTCCTGCGGCTTGAGCGCGGCATGGAACGCACGGATACGCTCGGCGGCGAGCGCGAGCGCTGCGCGCGTCGGCGGGGGGACGGCGGCCGCGGCCGCCGCCCGCTCGTTGCGGGACACCTCCACGTCGAGGGCGTCGAGGTCGACCCCGTCGAAACGGCGGGTCAGTTCGGCCACGGCGGCGAAGCCGCGCCGCCGCACGTCGGCCAGGATGGCCGCCACCTCGGCCGACACCTGCGCTTCGTCGTCGCGCGTGTCGGCCACAATGCGGGCGAAGGCGTCCTGGAACCCGGGGTCGGCCGTGCGCAGTCGCCGCATGGCGCTCAAGCTGCCTCGGCCCGCACCGAGGCCGACTGCAGGCGGCGGACGAGGGCGGCGACCTCCGGGCGGGTCTTCATGGCCGTGCGGTTGACGACAACTCGCGAGGTAACCGCCAGGATCAGGGCGTGCTCCACCAGGCCGTTCTCGGCCAGCGTCCGGCCGGTGGACACGAGGTCCACGATGAACGGGGCGAGCCCCAGCACGGCGGCAAGCTCCATGGCCCCGCTCAAGCGGATGCATTCGGCCTGGACGCCACGGTCGGCGAGGAACGCCTGGGTAAGGCGCGGATATTTCGTCGCGACCCGAAGGTGGCTCAACCTCGCGAGCTCGAACGGCCGGTCGGGCGGGCCGGCCACCGCCAGCCGGCAGCGGCCGATGCCGAGGTCGAGGGGGGCGTAGAGCTCGGAATAGGCGAACTCCTGCACCACGTCATTGCCCACAATGCCTGCCTCGGCCGCACCGAACGCGACGTAAGTGGCCGCATCGAAGCTGCGCACCCGGATGAGCCGCACGGCAGGGTCGGCCGTGGCGAACAGGAACTTGCGCGAGTCGGGGTCGTCGAACGCGGGCTCGGGTGCCAGCCCTGCGGCCGCAAGCAGGGGCCGGGCCTCGGCCTGGATGCGGCCCTTGGGCACGGCGAGGGTGAGGGGCGTCGACACGGCCGGGCTTTGCCGCGTCGGCCGGCCCAGGGCAATCGCGCAGGGTGCGCCGCCGTGGTCCAGGCGCGCGCGATCCGGGCGCCGGTGCTGGGCCTTGCGCTTGCGCGCGGCCGGGGTGGTGCGTATACGAATACAATCCCCTCAGGATGGTTTGGTCCTGCGGCGGCTCCCGGGCCTTGACCGGGGGTGCGAGCGGAGCGTGCGATTGCGGATGACCGTGGGCCCAGAGGCGCTGGCAGCGCTCGTCGAACCGGTGGTGGAGGCCGCCGGGTTCGCGCTGGTGCGCGTCCACGTGTCGGGCGGTGCCCGGCCGACCCTGCAGGTGATGGCCGAGGATCCGGCAACCGGCCAGTTGACCCTCGACCAGTGCGCCGAGCTGTCGCACGCCCTGTCGCCCGTGCTCGAGGCGGCCGACCCGTTTCCCGGGCCGTGGCGGCTCGAAGTCTCCTCCCCCGGGATCGACCGGCCGCTCACCCGACCCGAGGATTTCGCGCGCTTTGCGCCCCACCGGGCGCGCGTGGAACTGGCGAGCGGGATCGAGGTCGCCGGGCGGCTGCGGCGCCGCTTCGAGGGGCGCCTGGGCGGCGTCGAGGGGGCTTCGGTGCGGCTTGAGGTGGAGGGCCTGGGCGTGGTCCTGCTGCCCCTCGACGACGTCCGCCAGGCCCGCCTGGTGCTGACCGACGAGCTCTTGCGCGCGGGGCCCGCGCTCGATCCGACGGGGGCGGACCGGATCGTGCGCGAGCGGCTGCGCCGGCGGGGTTCGGGAACCCTGGAGGCACGGAGCGCATGACCACGATCGCGGCCAACAAGGCGGAGCTGATGGCGATCGCCGATGCGGTCGCCCGCGAGAAGTCGATCGATCGGATGATCGTGATCGAGGCGATGGAAGATGCGATCGAGCGCGCCGCCCGCGCCCGCTACGGGGCCGAAAACGACATCCGCGCCAAGATCGACCCGCGCACGGGCGACCTGCGCCTCTGGCGGGTGCTGGCGGTGGTCGACGAAGTCGAGGACCACTTCAAGCAGATCTCACTCGTCGACGCCCGCGCGCGCGATCCCAAGGTGAAGACGGGGGACTTCATCCTCGACCCCCTGCCGCCCATCGAGTTCGGCCGGATCGCGGCCCAGGCGGCCAAGCAAGTGATCGTCTCCAAGGTGCGCGAGGCCGAGCGCGAACGACAGTACGAGGAGTACAAGGACCGCGAGGGCGAGATCATCACGGGCGTCGTCAAGCGGGTGGAGTTCGGGCACATCGTGGTCGACTTGGGCCGGGCGGAAGGCGTCATCCGGCGCGAGGAGCAGATCCCGCGTGAGCAGTTGCGCGTGGGCGACCGCGTGCGATCCTACATCCTGCAGGTCCGCCGCGAGAACCGCGGCCCACAGATCTTCCTTTCGCGGGCTCATCCTGAATTCATGAAGAAACTGTTCGCGCAAGAGGTTCCCGAAATCTACGACGGGATCGTGGAGATCAAGGCCTGTGCGCGCGATCCGGGCAGCCGGGCCAAGATCGCCGTGGTGAGCCGCGACAGCTCGATCGATCCCGTGGGCGCGTGCGTGGGCATGCGCGGCAGCCGCGTTCAGGCGGTGGTGCAGGAATTGGCCGGCGAAAAGATCGATATCATCCCATGGTCGCCCGACACGGCCACCTTCGTCGTGAACGCCTTGCAGCCGGCCCAGGTCACCAAGGTGGTGATCGACGAAGACGAAGGACGGCTGGAGGTGGTGGTGCCGGACGATCAGCTGAGCCTTGCCATCGGCCGGCGGGGCCAGAACGTGCGGCTGGCGAGCGCGCTCACCGGCCGGCAGATCGACATCCTGACCGAGACCGAGGAAAGCGAGAAACGCCAGCGCGAGTTCCTCGAACGGTCGGCCATGTTCGCGCGCGAGCTCGATCTCGACGACATGCTGGCCCAGCTGTTGGCGGCCGAGGGCTTCACCTCTCTCGAAGAGGTGGCCTACGTCGAGCTCGAGGAGCTCGCCGCCATCGAGGGGCTGGATGAGGAGACGGCGGCCGAGCTGCAACGCCGGGCCGAGGAGGCGATCGAACGGCGCGAGGCGGCCCTTCGCGAGCAGCGTCGCGCCCTGGGCGTGGAGGACGCGCTGGCCGAGCTGCCGCACCTGACCGAGGAAATGCTGGTGCGCCTGGGGCAGAAGGGCATCCGGACGTTGGACGACCTGGCCGACCTGTCGACCGACGAGCTGGTGGGCAAGGGCGACAAGCGCCGCGAAATCCCGCCGGGCGTGCTGGCCTCGTTCAATCTGACCGAACAGCAGGGCAACGAGATCATCATGGCCGCCCGCGCGCACTGGTTCACCGAGGACGCCGCCTGATGCCCGCCCTTCTCGCCTTTCGGGGAGGCGCCCGTGCGCGGCGCACTCCATGACGATGGCCCCGTCCCACGGCTGACGGCGGCGCCCGGGGCTTCCTCCGGGCCGCAACGCCGTTGCGTGCTGACCGGCGCGACGGCCGGCCGGCACGAGCTGGTGCGGCTGGTGGTGGGTCCCGACGGCCGGGTGTGGCCCGACGCAGCGGCCCGTCTTCCCGGGCGCGGGGCCTGGGTCGTGCCCGACCGCGCCGTGCTGGCTGCGGCGATTAGACGGGGGCGGCTCCGCGCGGCCCTGGCGCGGGCCTTCCGGTCGCCGCCGCCGGAGGTGCCGGAAGACCTCTTGGAGCGCATCGAGGCCGCCTTGGCCGCCCGCGCGCTCGATCGGCTGGGGCTCGAGCATCGGGCGGGTCGGCTGGTGCTGGGCGCCGAACGGATCGCTCGGGCCGCCCGCGCGGGGCGCTTGATCCTGATGCTGCATGCCGCCGACGCCGCCGAAGATGGGGTGGCCAAGCTCGAGCAGGCCCTGCGGTCGGGCGGCGGCGACGCCCTGCGGATTCCCGCCGGGCGCGAGCGCTTGTCGCACGCCCTGGGGCGTGACAATAGCGTACACATCGGCGTGGCCGATCCCGGGGCGGCACGACGCATTCGCGCGGAACTGGCGCGCTGGCTCCGACTTGTGGACGATGGGCGAGCGCTTGCGGCGGGTCCTGCCCGCGGCGCGGCATCGCGGACGAGCGAAGGACGGGCATGAGCGACGACGACAAGCCGAAGCTGGGACTGAGGCCCACCTTGGGGCTCAAGCGGACCGAGGTGAGCCAGGTCAAACAGAGCTTCAGCCACGGCCGCACCCACAAGGTGCTGGTGGAGACCAAGCGCACCCGCATCCTGCGCCGACCGGGCGAGCCCGAGCCTGCCGCGGCTCCGTCCCCCTCGGCACCGGCGGTCGAAGCCCGGGCCGCGCCGGCAGCGGCGCCCGCCCCCCGCTCCACCCCCCCGGCGACGTCCGCCCCGGCCGCTCGCGCGAAGCCCGTTCCTCCCCCGCCGCCGCGGCCGGTCTACACCGACCGGCCGATCGAACGGATTGCCCCGCGCCTCGAGCCCGAGCGGCCTCCGGCGGAGCCGACCCCCACCCCAGCACACGACGCTGCCGCCCCAGCGCCGGTGGTCGAGGCGCCACCGTCCGCACCGGACGGTTCGGACCGTGCGGCGGCGCCGGCGCCGGCCGACGTTCCCCGTCCTCGGCCTAAGGAGGAGGGGGCCGTTGCGGCCGAGGTGCGGCCCATGCCGGCGGTGCCCGAGGAGATCCTCAAGCTGCGCCGGGCGCTCCAGAACCCCAGGCTGTCGCCGCGCGAGAAGCAGCAGTTGATGCTGCGCCTGACGGAGCAGGAGCGGCTGCAACGGTTGGAGGAAGCGCGCATCCGCGAAGAGTCGGAGCGGCGCGCGAAGGAAGAGGCCGAGAAGCGCCGCCAGGAGGAGAAGGCCGAGGCCGCCCGCCGGGCGGAAGAGGCGGCGACGGCCGCCGAACCGATCGAGGTCGAGGAACTGCCCGTCGAGGACGAGGAGGAGGAGGCCGTCCGTCGGCGGGCGGGGGGTCGCCCCGCGGGACGGCGTGCTCCCGAGCCCCAGCGACCGGTGCGCGGGCGGGGCGAGGAACGCCGTCAGTCGGGCAAGCTCACCATCGTCCGCGCGCTGGGCGACGACGACGGCATCCGGGCGCGCTCGATCGCGGCCATCCGCCGGGCCCAGGAGAAGCAGAAGCGCGCCCATGGCGGCGGCGCCGCGGCGGGCGGGAAGACGCCGCGCGAGGTGCAGATCCCTGAGGCCATCACGGTGCAGGAGCTCGCCAACCGCATGGCCGAGAAGGGGGCGGACCTCGTGAAGGCCCTGTTCAAGATGGGCATGCCCACCACCATCACGGCCACCATCGACCAGGACACGGCCGAGCTGCTCGTCACCGAATTCGGCCACATCCCCCGCCGCGTCTCCGACGCCGACGTCGAGTTGGGCCTCGAGGGCGAAGCCGACCGGCCGGAAGACCTGAAGCCACGCCCGCCGGTCGTGACCGTGATGGGCCACGTCGACCATGGGAAGACCTCGCTGCTCGATGCGTTGCGGGGCACCGACGTGGCGGCGGGCGAAGCGGGCGGCATCACCCAGCACATCGGGGCCTATCAGGTCACCTTGTCCTCGGGGGCGCGGATCACCTTCCTCGACACGCCCGGCCACGAGGCCTTCACCGAAATGCGCGCCCGGGGCGCGCAGGTGACGGACATCGTGGTGCTGGTGGTGGCCGCCGACGACGGCATCATGCCCCAGACGGTGGAGGCCATCAACCACGTGAAGGCGGCCGGCGTGCCGATGATCGTGGCCATCAACAAGATGGACAAGCCGGGGGCCGATGCCCAACGGGTGCGCACCGAACTTCTGAAGCACGACGTCCAGGTCGAGGCGCTGGGGGGTGACGTGCTGGACGTGGAGGTCTCGGCGCTCAAGCGCACCGGTCTCGACGAGCTGGTCGAGAAGATCCTGCTGCAGGCCGAGATCATGGAGCTCAAGGCCAATCCCGACCGCGCGGCCGAAGGCGTGGTGATCGAGGCCCGTCTCGACATCGGCCGTGGACCCGTCGCCACCGTGCTCGTGACGCGGGGCACGCTCGAGAAGGGCGACATCTTCGTGGTGGGCCAAGAGTGGGGGAAGGTGCGCGCGCTCATGAACGACCGCGGCCAGGTGGTGACCCACGCGACGCCCGCAACCCCAGTGGAGGTGCTGGGCCTGTCGGGCGTGCCGGCGGCGGGCGACCGGCTGACGGTGGTCGATTCCGAATCGCGCGCTCGCGAGATCGCAAGCTATCGCCAGCGTCAGGCGACCGCCAAACGCACCGCCGTCGCGCCGGCCACGCTGGAATCGATGCTGTCGGCCATGAAGGCCGCCAAGTCGCTCGAGTTTCCCGTGGTCATCAAGGGCGACGTCCACGGCTCGGTCGAAGCCATCGTGGCCGCCGTGCAGAAACTGTCGACCGACGAGATCAAGGTGCGCGTGCTGCACTCGGGCGTCGGCGCCATCACGGAATCCGACGTGACACTGGCCCGGGCGTCGGGGGCGCTCATCATCGGCTTCCACGTGCGGGCCAACGCGAAGGCGCGCGAAGTGGCCCACCAGGCCGGCGTGCCCATCAAGTACTACGACGTCATCTACGAGCTGCTCGATGAGCTCAAGGTGGCGATGGCGGGCAAGCTGGGCCCCGAATACGTGGAGAACGTCGTGGGCCGCGCGGAAATCCGCGCCGTGTTCCCGGCGGGCAAGTTCGGGAAGGCGGCCGGCTGCCTGGTGACCGAAGGGGTCATCCGCCGCAACCTGAAGGCGCGGGTCCTGCGCGAGGACGTGGTGATCTACAACGGGTCCATCGCGTCGCTGCGCCGGTTCAAGGACGATGTGGCCGAAGTGCGCCAGGGGCTCGAATGCGGTATCGCGCTCGAGAACTTCCAGGATTATCGCGAGGGCGACGTCATCGAGACCTTCGAGATCGAGGAGCGGATGCGCAGCCTCTAGCCGCCGGGCGCGGTCGCGCGGGGGCGGGGGGCCTGGGATGAAGCGCGCCACCGATCCCGAAGGCCGGCCGCTGCGCACGCTGCGCGTTGGCGAGGCGATCCGCCACGCGCTGGCCGAGCTGCTCGCCCGCGGGACGCTGCGCGACGAGCGGCTCGATCGGCACATCGTCTCGATCTCGGAAGTCCGCGTCTCTCCCGACCTGCGGCACGCCACGGCCTTCGTCATGCCCGTGGGTGCCGACCCTGCCGGCCGGGATTCCGTGGTCGAGGCGCTCAACGCCCAGTCGCGCCGGATCCGGGCCGAACTGGCGCGGGTCGTGCGGCTGAAGTGGGCGGTCCAAATCCGCTTCCGGCTGGACCAAAGCTTCGATGAGGGCGCTAGGATCGACGCGTTGTTGCGCCGGGTGGCCTCCGGGCGGCAAGAGGGGCAGGAGGGACGACCTAGGGGCGGCCCGGAAGATCCCGAGGGCGGCGCAGCAGGGCCAGACTGAGCGGCACCGCGATCGCCGCCAGGGCCGCCATGACCCAGTAGCCGTCCGCTCCGAGCCCTGCCCCGTAAAGTCGGCCGGCCAGATAGCTGGCGCCGGCCGTGGCGGGGGCGTTGGCCAGGCTCTGGTAGATCATCTGGGCAGTTGCCCCGCGGGCGTCGCCGAACCGTTCCTGCAGGCCCCGCATGGTGCCCAGGAACGTGAAGGCGAAGGTGACCGCATGCAGAAGCTGCAGCGGCACCAACAGGGGAAGGCCCGGCGCCAGCGCCAGCCCACCCCAGCGGACGATCGACCCAAGCCCGCCCATCAGGAAAAGGACGGCAGGTGGCCAGCGCGCGGTCCGCTCCGCCAGCAGCATCAGGAACAGCACTTCGGCCGCCACTCCTAAGGCCTGGAGCGCGCCGATCGTCGTGGCGGACAGGCCGGGCGCCTCGCGCCAGATGAGGTTCGAAAACAGATAGTAATACTGATGCGCCCCCTGCACCAGGCCCGCTGCGAGCGCCAGCGGAAGGAAGAAAGGGTCCTTCAGAAGCCCCACGCCTTCGGACAGGCGGGCGAGGAACGGCTGGGCCGGACCCCGCGCGTGCGGCTCCGGGTTCATGGCCAGGCTTCCGGCCAGCATCGCGACGGCGGCCGCGATCATCCAGCCCAGGATGGCGCCAGGCCCCAGGCGGTCGACGAGCACGCCCACGCCGAAATTCCCGGCGATGAAGGCGGCAGAGGCGAGGCCTCGAGCCACGCCATACGGCGGGCCGCCGCCACGCCCGGTGAGGCGGATGAGCGCGGCCTCGAGAAAGGCGAGCAGGCCCCAGACGCAGACCTGCAGGGCGACGACCAGCAGGAAGTCCTTGGCCGTCCCGGCGCGGGGCCCCATCAGGACAAGGACGAGCACCGTCGCCGCCGAGAGGGCGACGATGGCCGTGCGCCGGTCGGCCCGGCCGTCGGCCCAGGCCGAGAGCAGCGGGCCGGCGACGATGCGCAGCAGCGTTCCGATCGTGACCGCAAGACCGATGGTCTCGCCCGGGAAGCCCGCCACCTCGTCCAGCCAACGGCTGAGCCAGGGGATGAAGGCGCCGAACAGGGCGTAGTAGGCCGAGACGGTCGCCGTCGCGCGCCAGGCGGTGGAGGCCGCCGAATGCCGGGCCATGCGCCGATCCCCTGTTGTCGAGGCCTCAGCGGCCCGACATGGACGGCCTAGAAGGAGGCCAGTCCATGGGCAATCTGTTCGATCTTACCGGCCAGGTTGCGGTCGTCACCGGCTCGTCCCGGGGGATCGGCAAGGCCATCGCGCACCGCATGGCCGAACACGGGGCCCACGTCGTCGTCTCGAGCCGCAAGGCCGACGCTTGCGAGGCGGCCGTGGCCGAGATCAACGCCGCCGTGGGCCGCGCGGCCGCCGTGGCCTGTCCCGCCAACATTTCGTCCAAGGACGACCTGGCGCGTCTCGCCCGCTTTGCGCTCGACCGCTTCGGGAAGGTGACGGCGCTCGTGTGCAACGCGGCCTCCAACCCCTATTTCGGGCCGATGGCCGGCATCAGCGACGAGCAGTTCACCAAGATCCTCATGAACAACGTGGTGTCGAACCATTGGTTGATCGGCCTTCTGGCCCCTCAGATGCTGGAACGGGGGGAAGGCTCGATTACCCTCGTTTCCTCGATCGGGGCTTTCCGCGGCTCGACGGTGATCGGGGCCTACAATGTCTCGAAGGCGGCCGACCTCCAGCTCGTGCGCAACTACGCCGCCGAGTTCGGCCCCCGCGGCGTGCGGGTGAACGCCATCTGCCCGGGGCTCGTGAAGACCGACTTCGCCCGGGCGCTGTGGGAAAACCCCGCCATCCTGGAGCAGGCAGTGGCCGGGTCGTGCCTCAAGCGGATCGGCCAGCCTGATGAGATCGCGGGCATGGCGGTGTTCCTGGCCGCGCCCGCCGGCGCCTTCACGACCGGTCAGGCGCTGATCGTCGACGGCGGTGCGATGGCGGTCTAAGCCCCCGCTCCACGCCCTCTCAGGCCCGTGCCGGCTCCAAGGGGGTGGGCGTGGCCGGAACGTCGGCCCGGCCGGGCTCCGCACGATTGGGCCGGTGCGAAGGTCCGCCCGCCCGGCCGGCCGCGAGGCGGACCCCGCGATCCCTGCGGGCCGGCCCTGGGATTGCGGATGCCAAGGCAGTGGGCCCGGGCGCAGCGCCGGGCGGGAAGAAAAGGCGGCGCAGCCACGCCGTGGCCGCGCCGCAGGATCTTGCCACAGGAGGAGATGCCGGCCTCGCCACACACCTCCCGCACGCTTCCTAACGCAGGCCGGCCTTGGGAGGCAAGAGGTTTTCCAGCGCGCTTCCCTTAAGTTCTGCTTCAGAACCCCGCCACGACGAACAGGGCGTGCAGCAGCACGCCGATCGAACCGCCGATCAGGGTGCCGTTCAGGCGGATGTACTGCAGGTCACGCGCCACCGCCGACTCGAGCTTTGCGGTCACGGTCGCGGCGTCCCAGCCCTTCACCGTCTCCGAGACGAGGGCGACGATCGCATCCCCGTGATCCCGCACCACCCCGGCGATGGCCCGCCGGGCGAGCTGATTGACGGCGGTGGCCAGCTGCGGGTCCTCGTCCAGCGCGCGGCCGACGTCGGCCCCGAGGCGGCCGGCCCCCTCGCCGCTCGCGAAGTCGGCCAACGCCTCGCGCGCGCTGTCCCACAGCCCCTCGATCCAGCGGACGACGGCGGGGTTGGCCAGCAGGTCGCGCTTCCACCGCTCGACCCGCGCGATGGTGGCCGGGTCTTCCCTCAGGTCCCGCACCAGGTGGCCGAGCGCCGTCTCGGCCCGCTGGCGCACCGTATGGGTGGGATCCTGGGCCACTTCCGCAAGGAAGCCGCGCAGACCCTCCAGGATCTCGTCGGCCAGCTTTTCGTCGACCGAAATCAGCCGCAGCAGCCAGTTGGTGCGGGCGCGGATCATCTCGCGCAGCGCGGGTTCCTCGGCATCCAGCGTGCGCTGCCCCCAGGACACGAGGCTGTCGAGGACGGGCCTGTGGCGGCCCTCGCGCATCGCCGCTTCGAGGATCGAGGCCAGAAGCCCTGCTGCGTCCATGCGCTCGAGCCGGCGGGCGATCCCCCCCTTCACGCGCTCGCCCAGCGCGTCGGCGGCCGGCGTGGCGGCCAGCTGCTCCAACAGGGCCAAGAGGCCCCGGCGCAGGCCGCCGCGGCCCGCGGCGGGGGCGGTCAGCCGGCGGGCGAGCAGGCCGGCCGCGTCCAGCCGTTCCAGGCGGCGGCCCACGACCGCGGGCGTGAGGAAATTGTCCTTGAGGAACTGGGCGAGCGCCCGACCGATGCGGTCCTTGTTGCGCGGGATGATGGCGGTGTGGGGGATGGGCAGGCCCAACGGCTGGCGGAAGAGCGCCGTGACCGCGAACCAGTCGGCCAGCCCGCCGACCAACGCGGCTTCGGCGAAGGCCTGCACCCAGGCGAAGCCGGGGTGGACCGCGTGCACGGCCCAGGTGGCCGCGGCCAGCACCATGGCCATGAGCGCCAGAAGACCGGTGGCCAGCCGCCACATGGCGCGGGCCACCCGCTCGCGCTCGTTCAGGGCGTCATTCGGCAGGCTGGGCGGTCTCCCGCAGGGTGGGGGCGTGGTGGCCCGTCATGCCCAGCCAGCGCGCCAGGCGGGGGCCCAGCCAGCGCTCCAGGTCGTCGGCGAGCGTAAAGCCCGCCGGCACGATGACGAGCGTGAGCAGGGTGGACAGCACGAGCCCGCCGATCACCACGATGGCCATGGGCGCGCGGAAGCTCGAATCGCCGTGCAGGCCCAGCGCCACCGGCAGCATGCCAGCCGACATGGCGACCGTCGTCATGATGATTGGCTGGGCCCGCTTGTGCCCGGCCTCGACGATCGCGTCTTCCCGCGGCGTGCCCCGGCGCATCTCTTCGATCGCGAAGTCGACGAGCAGGATCGAGTTCTTGGCCACGATGCCGAGCAGCATCAGGATCCCGATGTAGACGGGCATCGAGATGACGTTGCCCGTGAGGATGATGAGGATGATCCCACCGAGTGGTGCCAAGAGCAGCGAACCCATGTTGACGAAGGGCGGCAGCACGCGCCGGTAGAGGAGCACGAGGACGGCGAAGACCAGGATGACACCCGAAACGATGGCGATCACGAAGTTCGTCACCAACTCTTCGAACACTTCGGTTTCACCGAACTTCACCTGGCGCACGCCTTCGGGAAGGTTGGCCATGGTGGGCAGGCGGTTGATCTCGGCATAGGCCGTGCCGGAGGCCACGCCGTTGAGGTCGGCCACCAGCGTCACCCGGCGGCTCTGGTTGTACCGGCGGATGACGGTCGGCCCCGTGCCGAAACTCACGTCGGCCACGACCTTGAGGGGCACGCTGCCGCCGTCGGCGGTGGGTACGGGCAGGTTCTCGATGGCCGCCAGGTCGCGCCGGGCCCGCTCGACGAGGCTCACCCGGATGGGCACCTGCCGGTCGGTCAGGGAGAATTTGGCCAGGTTCTGTTCGATGTCGCCCATGGTGGCGATGCGCACGGTGCGCGACAGGTCGGCGACCGAAACGCCCAGCTGGGCGGCGATGTCGTAACGGGGCCGGATCAGGATCTCGGGCCGCTCGAGATCTCCGTCCAGGCGGGCGTCGCGCAGGATGGGAAGGGCCCGCATCTCGGCTTCCACCTTGCGCGCCGTTGCGTCCAGCAGGGCCGGGTCGTCGCTGGCCAGCATCACCACGATGTCGCGCCCGCCCCCACCGGGGCCGAACGACTGGAAGGCGAAGCGAGCGTCGGGGAAGCGCGCGAGCTCCGGTCCGACCCGGCGTTCGAATTCCTTTGCGCTCACGTCCCGCTCGGCCCTGGGCACGAGGTCGATGTACATGGTGGCCCGGCGGACGTCGCCCTCCCCACCGATCGATTCGAAGATGCTCGCCACCTCGGGCTGGGCGGCGAGGAAGCCGCGCACCTCGTCCAACTTGCGCGCGGTCTCCTCGAGCGTGGCGCCCGGCGGCAGCTCGACGTCGAGGATCGAGGTGCCGGTGTCGCTGTCGGGCGAGAAGGTCTGGGGGACGCTTGCGAACAGCACCACGGTGATCAGGAACGAGACCGCTCCGGCCACCACCGTCTTCCAGCGGTTCTCGAGCGACCAGCGCAAGAACCTGAGGTACCCCTGCATCAGCGCCCCTTCGGCGTGGGGTCGGTAGCCGTGGGGCTTCAGGAAATAGGCCGCCAGGAGCGGGGTGATCATCCGCGCGACCAGTAGGCTCAGGAACACCGCCACCGACACCGTCAGGCCAAACTGCTTGAAGTATTGGCCCGAGATGCCGGGCATGAAGCTCACGGGCAGGAAGACGCCGATGATGGCGAAGGTCGTGGCCACCACGGCAAGTCCGATCTCGTCGGCAGCGTCGAGCGCCGCCTGGAACGGAGTCTTGCCCATGCGCATGTGGCGCACGATGTTCTCGATCTCGACGATCGCGTCGTCCACCAGGATCCCGGCCACCAGGCTCAAGGCCAGAAGGCTCACGGTGTTGAGCGTGAAACCCATGAGCTCCATGAACCAGAAGGCCGGAATGGCCGAGAGCGGGATGGCGAGCGCCGAAATCACGGTGGCGCGCACGTCGCGCAGGAACAGCCACACCACCAGCACGGCAAGCAGCGCGCCCTCGACGAGCGCCGTGAGGGCACTGCGATATTCCTCTTCCGTGTAGTCGGTTGACGTGAAGAGTTCGACGAACTCCACCTGCGGATAGTCGGCCCGGATCCGCTCGAGCTCGGCGTTCATGCGCCGGTAGACCTCGACGTCGGACGAGCCGCGGGCCCGGAACAGCCCGAAGGACGTCACCTGCCGGCCGTCGAGGCGGGCGATCGAGCGCTGCTCGGCGCTGCCGTCGTGGACGAAGGCGATGTCGCCCAATCGCACGAACCGGCCGCCCGGCAGGGCGATGCGGGTCTCCGCCAGCTCCTCCGCACTCCGTCGCCCGCCCAGCACCCGCACCGCCTGTTCGGCCCCGGCGACCTCGGCGCGCCCGCCCGGCAGGTCGACGTTGAGCGCGCGCAGCTGCGCGTTCACCTGGGCCGCCGTGATGCCCAGCGCCTGGAGCCGCTCGGGGTAGAGGTCCACGCGCAGCTCCCGGTCGACGCCGCCCGTGCGCCGCACCTGGGCCACCCCCGGGATCGACAGCAGGCGCTTGGCCACCGTGTTGTCGACGAACCACGACAGCTCTTCGAGCGTCATGGCGGTGGACTTCACGGCCACGTAGGCGATGGCGCCGCCCTCGATGTCGATGCGCTCGACCTGCGGCTCGAGGATGCCTTCGGGCAGGTCCGAGCGGATGCGGGACACGGCGTTGCGCACGTCGTCCACGGCGCGGTCGACCGGGGTGCCGATCTGGAACTCGACCGTGGTGGTGCTGGCCCCCTCGGCCACCGCCGAGGAGATGGATTTCACGTTGCCGATGCTGGCGACCGCCCCTTCGATCTTCTGCGTGACCTGGGTCTCGAGCTCGGTGGGCGCGCCGCCGGGCTGGGAGACCGTCACCGACACGAGGGGGGCCGAGACGTCGGGCATCTGGTTGATGGGGAGCCTGCTGAAGCTGAGGAGCCCCAGCAGGGTCAGCATCAGGAACAGGAGCAAGGGCGGCACCGGGTTGCGGATCGCCCAGCTCGAGAGGTTGCGCAGGTCCATCGGGCGTCAGGCCCCTCGGCGCAGGACTGGGGTCACCTCCTCGCCGGGCCGCAGGAACGCCCCGGCCGAAGCCACGACCCGCTCCGGCCCGGCCAGGCCCGCGACGATGGTAACGCCGTCACGGTCGGCCGAGCCCAGCTTGACGGGCTGCCGGCGGACGCGGTTGCCCGCATCGACCACGTAGACGTAGGCGCCGTCGGCATCGGTGAGCACCGCCGACTGCGGCAGGCGGGGCAGGCGGCGAGGGACGTCCGCCATGGTGACACTTGCGAACCCGCCCGCGCGCAACGACGGGTCGGTCGGCAGGTCGATGCGCACGACCCCCAGGCGTCGCCCGGGGTCGACCACCGGCTCGATGAGCCAGATCCTGCCCTTCACCGCCCGGTCGGATCCGGTCGGGGTGACGAGCGCTTCCTCGCCCACTCTCAGGCGTTGCAGGTCCGCCTCGGGCACTTCGGCCCGCACCTCGAGCCGACCGCCGGCGGCGATGCGGAACAGCGCGCCGGACGCGGGCGAGACGACCTGCCCCTCCTCCACGTGGCGGGAGAGGACGAGCCCCGCTTCCGGTGCGCGGATCGACAGCCGGGCGATGCGCTCGCGCATTTCGCGCACCTGGGCTTCGGCGACCGCCACCCGGGCTTGGGCGGCGGCGAGCGTGGCCTGGCGGCGGTCGAGGTCGGCTTGGGAGACGAAGCCCCGCTCGACGAGCTTGCGGGCCCGGTCGAGCTCGGCCGCGGCCAGGCGCGCATCGGCCCGAGCCTGCCCGACCGCCGCCTGCAGCTGGGCCAGCTGGGCGCGTTGCACGCCCGAATCGATCTCGGCCAGCACCTCGCCTGCCTTCACGTAGCGGCCCGCCTCCGTGCGGACGGCGACGATCGCGCCCCCTTCGCCCACCACGCCCACGGGAAGCTCGCGCCGGGCGGCGATGGTGCCCGTGGCCGAGACGGTTTCGCGCACCTCAGCGAGGCCCGGCACGACGACCGTCACGGTCGGGGGGCCGGACGGAGGGGCCACGGGCCCGCGGCTTTGCGCCTTGGCCACGAGGAGCCACACGCCGAGCACCAGAAGGGCCGCGGCGGCCACCCAGAGGGCGCGGCGGCGGGCCGGCGCGGCAAGCCAGGCGCGCGCCACCCGCCACGCGGTCGGCCGGTCGTCGAGCGTGAGGGGGGGAAGATGCATGTTCATGGGCCCAGCCGACGGCTCCGCTTCTGGCAAGGCGCCGGCCGCGGGCGGCCCTGACCGGCGTCGAGGCTATCGCGATTTGAGCCGCGCTTACATGAACCGTTTCGGCCGGGAAAGCCCCGATCCCGCCCCATCCCCGGCGTTTCGCCGCAGGGAGGGCGGCCGGGCACGCTCAAGCCCCCCAGGCGATTCGCAGGCCCACCAGCACCAGGATCGCGCCCCCCGCGGCCGTGGCCCGCGACCCCAGCCACGCTCCCGCCGCGGCCCCGGCCAGCACCGCACCGGCCGCGAGGCCCGCCGTCACCACTCCGATCAGCGCCACCGACGCCCAGGCGGGCCACCCCAGCAACGGCAGGGCCACGCCGGCTGCGGCCGCGTCCAGGCTGGTGGCGAGGGCGGCCGGCAGCAGGGCCGCCGGGGCGGCCGCCGGCTGGCCCGAAAGCCCCTTGCGCATCATCCCGATCCCGAGCACCGCGAGCACCACGAAGGCAAGCCAATGCGCCGCGCGCACGAAGGGGCCCACCAGCATGATGGCCACGCCCAGCCCCAACAGCGGCATCAGGGCCTGGGCCGAACCGAAGGCGAGCCCCGTGGCGGCAGCGGAACGCCAGCGGGAGGTCCCGGGCGGCACGGCCAGCCCGCGGGCCAGGGCGACGGCCGTGGCGTCGGCCGCCAGGCCGACCGCCAGCGCCAGCAGCTCAAGTGGCGGCAGGAGGAGCGCCATTGGCACTTCCTGGCGCCACCGTCCGCGGAACGAAAGCCCCGCCCAGCCATCGCGTGCCCGCCCGTTGAGAGGAGCCCCGTTATGCGCACCTTGCCGATTCTCGCCGCCGCCCTGCTCTGGGCTCTGCCCGTGACGGCCGAGACCCCGCCCCGCCTGACGGTGACGGCCCAGGCCTCGGTCAAGGCGCGGCCGGATATGGCGACGATTGGTGCCGGGGTCGTGACGCAAGCGCCCGATGCGGGGGCCGCCCTGGCGGCGAACGGCGAGCGCATGGGCCGGGTGGTGTCCGCGCTCAAGCGCGCTGGCGTGGCCGACCGCGACATCCGCACGGCCCAGGTCACCGTGCAGCCACAGTACCGCTATGGCGATGGGCGCCGGCCGCAGATCACGGGCTACGAGGCCACGAACAGCGTCACGGTGCGGTTGCGCGACCTGGCGCGCGTGGGCCCCGTGATCCAGGCGCTGGTGGCGGAAGGGGCGAACCGCATCGACGGGCCGGCCTTCGGCATCGACCGGCCCGAGCCGCTCCTCGACCAGGCCCGGGCCGAGGCTGTGCGGCGGGCGCGCGCGCGCGCCGAAGTCCTGGCGGCGGCGGCCGGCGTGAAGCTGGGGCGCGTGCTCGAGATTACGGAAGGCGACGCCCGCCCGCCTATCGTGCCCCTGATGCGCGCGGCCGCGCCCATGGCCGCCGAGGTGGCTGCGGCTCCTCCCGTGGAGCCAGGCGAACAGGAGGTGAGCGCGACCGTCACCATCGTGTTCGAGATCGGCTAGCCCTGGGGCTTCCCGGGGGCGCTTGGCGGCCCCGAGATTTCGGGCCATAGGTGGCCGGCCGCCCCCAATCGCTTGAGGTGTGAGCCTGGTGCGCATCGCCATTGCCGCCGACCATGCGGGCTTCGCGCTGAAGGACGCCCTGGCGCGCGACCTGAGGGCCGCCGGCCATGAGCTCATGGACCTCGGCACCGATTCGCCCGACCCACCGGTGGACTACCCCGACTACGGTCGGGCGTGCGCCGAGGCCGTGGCCCGGGGCGAGGCGGCCTTCGGCGTGGTCGTGTGCGGTTCGGGGATCGGGATGTCGATCGCCGCCAACCGCGTGCCGGGGGCGCGCTGCGCCCTGGTGCACGATCATCTGTCCGCGCGCCTGGCCCGGGCGCACAACGACTGCAACCTGATCGCCTTCGGGGCGCGGCTCATCGGGCTCGAGACGGCCCGCGACGCCCTGGATGCGTTCCTGTCCACCCCGTTCGCGGGCGGCCGGCACGGCCCCCGCGTCCGGAAGCTGGGATGAGGGTCCATGAGCACGCTGCCCGCCACCGCCCGGGAAGGGTTCTTCACTGAAACGCTGGCCGAAGCCGACCCCCAGGTCTTCGCCGCCCTGGCCGACGAATTGCGCCGGCAGCAGGAGCAGATCGAACTCATCGCGTCCGAGAACATCGTGAGCCGCGCGGTGCTAGAAGCGCTGGGGTCGGTGTTCACCAACAAGTACGCCGAGGGCTATCCCGGCCGCCGCTATTACCAGGGCTGCGGTCCTTCGGATGCCGTGGAAGCGCTCGCGATCGAGCGGGCGAAGGCCCTGTTCGGTTGTGCGCATGCGAACGTTCAGCCCCACGCAGGGGCCCAGGCGAATGCGGCGGTGTTCCTGGCCCTGCTGCAGCCGGGCGACACGATCATGGGGTTGAGCCTGGCGGCCGGTGGCCACCTGACCCACGGAGCCAAGGCCTCGGTGTCGGGCAAATGGTTCCGCGCCGTCCAGTATGGCGTGCGGGCCGACACCCACCTCATCGACTACGACCAGGTGGCCGACCTGGCCAAGGCCGAGAAGCCGCGCCTTGTCATCGCGGGCGGATCGGCCTATCCGCGGCGCATCGACTTTGCAGCCATGCGCGCCATCGCCGATTCGGTCGGGGCGTGGCTCATGGTCGACATGGCCCACTTCGCCGGGCTCGTGGCGGGTGGGGCGCATCCCTCTCCGTTCCCGCACGCCCACGTCGTCACCACCACCACGCACAAGACGCTGCGCGGCCCGCGCGGCGGCATGATCCTGACGGACGATCCGGCCCTGGCCCGCAAGATCGACGCCGCCGTGTTTCCCGGCCTGCAGGGCGGGCCCCTGATGCACGTGATCGCGGCCAAGGCCGTGGCGTTCGGCGAAGCGCTGCAGCCGGCGTTTCGCGACTATGCCCGTGCGGTGGTGGCGAACGCCCGCGTGCTGGCCGCCACGCTCGAGGAACGGGGCTGTGCCCTCGTGGCGGGCGGCACCGACACCCACTTGGCCCTGGTGGATCTGCGGCCCAAGGGGCTGACCGGTGCGGATGCCGACGCCGCCCTCGAGCGCGCGGGCATCACCTGCAACAAGAACGGGGTGCCCTTCGACCCGCTGCCGCCCACCAAGACGAGCGGCATCCGCGTGGGCTCGCCCGCGGCCACCACCCGGGGCTTCGGGCCGGCCGAGTTCCGCCAGGTGGGCGAGATGATCGCCGACGTCCTCGACGGGCTCGCGGCCCACGGGCCCGAAGGCAATGGTCGGGTGGAAGCGGCCGTCCGGGATCGCGTGCGGGCGCTGACCCGGCGGTTCCCGATCTATCCGTAACGCCGGACGCGTCTCGCCCTTGGCCGTGCCATGCGCTGTCCTTTCTGCCACGCCGACGACACCCAGGTGAAGGACAGCCGCCCCACCGAGGACGGCACGGCGATCCGTCGCCGACGGCAATGCAACGCCTGCGGGGCGCGCTTCACGACCTTCGAGCGCGTGCAGTTGCGCGAGCTCGTGGTGATCAAGAAATCGGGTCGGCGCGAGCCGTTCGACCGGGAGAAGCTCGCCCGGTCGATCCTGGTGGCCTGTCGCAAGCGCGACATCGAGCCCGAGCGGATCGAGCGTCTGGTCTCCTCGATCCAGCGCCAGCTGGAAGCGCTGGGCGAGGCGGAGGTGACGGCCGAGCAGATCGGCACCTTGGTGATGGAGGGCCTGGCCCAGCTCGATCCCGTGGCCTACGTGCGCTTCGCGAGCGTGTATCGCGAGTTCCGCGAGGCCAAGGACTTCGAGACCTTCGTGGGCCAGCTCTCGAAGTCCGTGAAGGCCTGACCGGGCCACGGCGTTGGGCCCGCTCCGTGCCCATGGCGCTGGCCCACGTCGGCCAGGGTCGATGGGGCCTGGCCCGTTGCCAAGGGCTGCGGCTGAGGGAACAAGAAGGGCCGTGGAGGATCCCGGTCTTTATCCCTACCAGCCGTGGCGGGGGCGCCGGCCGCTCGCCTGGCCTGGCGGCCGCACGGTGGCCGTGTGGATCGCCCCCAACCTCGAATACTACGAGGCCGACCCGCCCCCCCATCCGAAGCGCAAGGCTTGGGCCCGCCCGCACCCCGACGTGGTGGGCTTCGGCCATCGCGACTACGGCAACCGTGTCGCGCACTGGCGGATGGCCGAGGCCATGAGCGAGCACGGCTTCCCAGGCTCAGTGTCGCTGTCGGTGGCGCTGTGCCAACACCACCCCGAGGTGGTGGCCGATGCCGTCGCCCGCGGCTGGGAGTTCTTCAGCCACGGGATCACCAACACCCGCTATGCCTACGACATGTCGCCCGACCAGGAACGGGAGATCATCCGCGACTCGATCGAGACGGTGCTGGCCGCCACGGGCCAGCGCATCCGCGGCTGGCTGGCCCCAGCGCTCACCCACACGCTCCACACCTTCGACCTGCTGGCCGAGGCGGGCCTGGACTACACCTGCGACCTCTACCACGACGACCAGCCCACCTGGATCACCACCCGTCATGGGCCGCTCGTGGCCCTGCCCTACAGCCTCGAGGTCAACGACCACTACGGCTTCATCGTCTATCGGATGAGCCCGGACGAGTATGCCGATGCGCTGATCGCTCAGTTCGAGCGGCTGGCGGTCGAAGGTGCTGGAACGGGTACGGTGATGTGCATTCCGCTTCACGCCTACCTGATCGGCCAGCCCCACCGGATCGGCCCGTTCCGGCGGGTGCTGAAGCACATCGCGGCCGATCCCCGGGCGTGGATCGCCAAGGCCTCGGACATCGTCGCGGCCTTTCGCGCCCAAGTGCCCCCCCCTCAGTCCGAAGGGGCCGTGGCGTGACGCTCGATCCCGCCTACCTCGCCTATCCCCGTCGGCGCTACGGCTATGATCACGACCTGTACTCCTGGCAGCCCTGGCCGCACCGCCCGCCGCTCGCCTGGCCCCACGGAGCGCGCGTGGTCGTCCTTCCGGTGGTGGTGAGCGAATTCTTCCCCCTCACCCCGTCCGACCGGCCGTTCCGCGCTCCGGGCCATATGGCCACCCCCTTTCCCGACTACCGCCACTACACGGCGCGCGACTATGGCAACCGCATCGGCATCTTCCGCCTGCTGGACGCGCTCGAGGCCCGCGGGCTCAAGGGTGCCGTGGCCATGAACGTCGCAGTGGCGGAGCGCTATCCGGCCCTCCTCGAGGCCGTGCGGGCGGGTGGCCACGAGATCGTGGCACACGGGCGCACCATGAACGACGTCATCGACTCCTCGCTGTCCGAAGCGGAGGAACGCAGCATCGTGACCGACACCCGGGCGCGCTGGGCCGCGTTGGGAGAGGCGCCTTCGGGATGGCTGTCGATCGCCCGGTCGCAGAGTTGGCGCACGCCCCAGATCTTGAAGGACGCGGGCTTCACCTTCACGCTCGACTGGCCGAACGACGACCGGCCGTGGCGGTTCGCCAATGGCCTGATCAACGTGCCGCTCCATCACGAGCTCGCGGACCGCCAGGTGATCGGCCAGCTGGGCGCTCTTGCCGCCGACTGGGCGCGCCAGGTGGCCGAAGCGGTCGCGGTCTTGGCGGGCGAAGGGGGACGGATGCTGGGCCTCGAGCTCGTGCCCTATGTCTCAGGCCTTCCCTACCGGATCGCCGCGGTCGAGAGGCTCCTCGATACGCTTCTCGCTCGCAACGACGTGTGGTTCGCCACCCCCTCGGCCCTGCTGGCGGCCTGGGCCGAGCGCGAGCCATGACGCCAGGAACCTCCCGGGCGATGCCCACCGGCGTGCCGACCGAGGAGCCGGCGTTCCTCGACCGCGGCGACGGCGTCCGACTGGCCTTCCGCCACCAGCCGGGCCCCGGGCCCCTCGTCGTCTTCCTGCCCGGCTACGGTTCCGACATGGCCGGCACCAAGGCGACGTTCCTCGCCCACCGGGCTCGGGCCCAGGGGTTCGCCTACCTCAGGCTCGACTATTCGGGCTGCGGCGCTTCCCAAGGGCGCTTCGACGATGGCTCGATCACCCGCTGGACGGCCGACGCCCGGGCCGTCGTCGACCATGTGCACCCCTCGGGCTCCCTCCTGCTCGTGGGCTCGTCGATGGGGGCCTGGATCATGCTGCGCCTGGCGCTCGCCCTCGGCCCGCGCGTCCGGGGGCTCGTGGGCATCGCCGCCGCCCCGGATTTCCCCGAATGGGGTTTGGCCCTTTCGGCAGCCGAACGCGAGGCCCTCATCCGTGACGGCTTCTTCCTGCGCGCCAGCCGTTATGGCTCTGAGCCCCAGCGGTTCACGCGCACCTTCCTCGAGGATGCGCGTGAGGCCCGCCTTTTGGCTGGCCCGATCGCGATCGATGCCCCCGTCCGTCTCCTCCACGGGGAGGCGGACGACGACGTGCCCTGGGAAATCTCGGTGCGTCTCATGCGGGCACTCGCCTCTGCCGACGTGCGCCTGGTGTTGGTGAAGGGTGGGGATCATCGCTTGAGCGGGCCGGCCGAGCTCGAGCTTCTGGCGCGAACGGTGGACGAACTCCTCGCCCGGTGCTGAGGGTCGTCCTCGCGCTCGCCCAGGCGGCCATCGGTCCCGTGCCCCCGGACGGAGTGGAGCCGCCGCCACAGGCCGCGCTGTACGAGGGGTGCACGCGCGCGGCGCTGGGGGCCGACCCGGCGCTCGCCGAGCGGTTCGCCCGCGCCTGGATCGCCGAGCGCGCGGGCGGCGTGCCGGCCCGCCATTGCCTGGGCCTCGCCCTGTTGACCCAGGGGCGGCATGCCGACGCGGCGGCCGCGTTGGCCGAGGCCGCGCGCTTGGCCGAGCGGGCGAACCATCCGCTGGTACCAGAACTCTGGGGTCAAGCGGGAAACGCCGCCCTGTTGGCCGGCGAGCCAGGGCGCGCGGCCCAGCACTTCACGAGCGCGATCGCCGCAGTCGGCGCGTTCGCGCCGAAGCTCGAGGCGGGGCTGCTCGTCGACCGGGCCCGGGCGCTTGTGGAAACGGGCGCGTTGGCCGAGGCACGGCGCGACCTGGACCGAGCGCGGACCCTCCATCCCACCGACGCCACCGCCGCGCTGCTGTCGGCGGCGCTGGCCCGCCGGATGGGCGAGGTGGGGCTTGCCCAGCGGGAAGTGGCGGTGGCCTCGGCACTCGCCCCGTCCGATCCCGACGTGATGCTGGAGCAGGGGGACGTGGCCGCCGCGGCGGGCGACCTGGAGGCGGCCCGCGCCGTGTGGGCGCTGGTGGCGCAGGCCCATCCAGGTACCGAGGCCGCGCGGCTGGCCGCCGCCCGCGAGGCCGCCCTTCAGGCCTCCTCGCCGAAATAGCACCCCACGACGAGGGTCAGAAGGGCCACCGCACCCGAGCAACGATGGCGCGCTGGGACAGCTCCTTCCCCCCCCTCGGGCTCCACGAGCACGAGGAGGAAGGCAAGGGGCATGAGGGTCAGGAAGGGGACGGCAAAGGGATCAAGGATCGCGCAGGCGATCCACCGTCGGTCGGCGTGTCGGGCGGTCTCTTCGGTGCGCGTCCGCACCTTCTTGCGGGTGCGGGCGAGGTGTTGCGCTTGGGCGAGGACGGGCGACGGCGCGAACCCCGGGCCGCCGGGGCAGCCGACGTCGTCCCGCGCCGTCCCGGTCACGCGAGTTCGAGCTGGACGTTGGCCTCGGCCAACAGACCTTGAAACTCGGCCTCGTCCTTCGTCTCCGGCGCCTTTACCGCCAGCAACCGGGCTTTTTCCGCCGGCTGGCGGGATTGCGGGGCGAGCTCGATGGCCGTCGTCGCCCGCCTCGAGCCGAAGAAGGGGTGCTTCCGGGCCCTGCGCGCACCTCCACGTGCCGCCCCGCGCGCACGTGCCGCCCCGCGCGCCCGCCGGGACGTCAAGGCCGGCCCAGCCGACCGTCGAACACGCTCAGGATGAAGGCGTATTCCTCGGCCACCTCGCGCAGCCGCTCGTAGCGGCCCGACCGTCCGCCATGCCCGGCTTCCATGTTCGTCTTGAGGAGGATGGGGTTGCGCGAACCCGATTCGGCCCTGAGGCGCGCCACCCACTTGGCCGGTTCCCAGTAGGTGACGCGCGGGTCGGCGATTCCGGCCGTGACCAGGAGGGCCGGATAGTCCTGCCGGCGCACCTGGTCGTACGGGGAAAGTTCCAGCAGCCGCCGGAAGGCGGCCTCATCCGTGCGGGGATCGCCCCATTCCGGCCATTCCCCGGGGGTGAGCGGCAGGGTCTCGTCCAGCATGGTGTTGAGCACGTCGACGAACGGCACGTGGGCCACGACCGCCCGGTAGAGCTGGGGTGCCCAGGTGGCCACCAGCCCCATGAGCCAGCCGCCCGCCGATCCGCCCGAAGCCGAGGTGACCTCGGGCCGGCCGAAGCCCGCACCGTGCAGGAAGCGGGTGGCATCGATGAAGTCGTGGAAGCTGTTGATCTTCCGTTCGAGCTTGCCGTCCAGATACCAGGTGTAGCCCAGGTCGTCGCCACCCCGGGCGTGGATCAGGGCGTAGGCGAAGCCTCGGTCGACGAGCGACAGCCGGGTCGACGAGAAGCTCGGCGGCAGACCGTAGCCGTAGGCCGCATAGCCATACACGTGGAGCGGCCGGCTGCCGTCCCTGAGGTGGTCGCGACGCATGAGAAGGGTCACCGGCACCTGCACCCCGTCGCGGGCGGGGGCCATCAGCCGCTCGGTGACATAGAGCCCGGGGTCGTAGCCCGAGGGGATGCGCTGGACCTTGCGCGTCACCAGCCGGTCGGTCGCGACGTCGTAGTCGAAGACCGTCTCGGGCGAGACCATCGAGGAATAGACGAGGCGCAATTGAGCGGCGTCGGGCTCGGCGTTGGTCCCCAGCGCCACGCTGCCGACCTCCTCGGGCAAGCGGGGGAAGTGCGATCGCCCGTTCGGAAACATCAGGCGGATCCGCTCCAGGCCGTCGGCCTTTTCCTCGACCGCCAGATAGGACGCGAAGGGCGTGACCCCGGTCAGGTAGAGCCGGTCCGAGCCTTGGAGCAGTGTTTCCCAGCGGTCGGGGGCCTCGGGCGAGGCCAGGGCGAGCCGGAAGTTGGGATGGGTGTCGTTGGCCAGCACCACGAGCCGGCCGCCACCGGAGTCCACCTGGTAGCGCACGCCCGTCTGCCGCGGGCGGACGAGCCGGGGGGTGGCGAACGGCGCGTCGGCCGGGACGAGGCGCACCTCCGACGTTGCGGGCTGCGATGCGGTGATGAGGAGCCAGCGCCGGTCCTGGCTCGTCGCCACGCTCACCCAGAAGTCGGCCTCCTCGCGGTAGAGGACGGGATCCGACCCTGGCGCGCTCCCCAGCCGGTGCAGGCGAACACGGTCCGGCCGCCACTCGTGCGAGGCCTGCGCCCAGGCGAGATCTTGCGAATCGGCGCTCCAGGCGACCCCGCCGACCGAGTCCTCGGCCACGGTCACGATGTCCCGGCCGCTTGCGAGATCGCGGATCCTGAGCTCGAAGCGTTCCTCGCCCGTGGCATCGAAGCTCCAGGCGAGCCAGCGGCCGTCGGGCGAGACGGCGAGCGCGCCCAGGCGAAAATAGGCCCGTCCCTCGGCCAGCGCGGGCTCCGAGAGCATGAGCTCAGGCGGGCCGCCGGCTCTCCGGCGGCGCCACCACTGGCGATACTGAGCGCCGGGCTCGAACGTCCACCAATAGAGGAAGTCCCCGTCCGCGTAGGGTACGCTCTCGTCCTCGTCCGGAACGCGGCCCTTGAGCTCGGCGAACAGCGCTTCCTCGAGCGGGGCGACCGGCGCCATCACGTGCCGGAACCAGCTGTTCTCGGCTTCGAGATAGGCCAGGATCTCGGGATCCTTGACCTGTGGATAGGCCGGATCGCGCAGCCAGCGATACGGATCGGGCACCGCCAGGCCGAAGCGCCGGGTGACGTCGGGCCCGCGACGCGCGATCGGAGGGGCGAGGGGTGCGTTCATGGCGGATCCCGGGGCAGGACAGAGCGGCCAGAGGCCCGCGGCGAACAGGAAGGCGCGGCGGTCAGGCTCCCAAGGGCAGGGCACCACCGCCCTCTGCCGGGCGGCCGGCGCGCGCGCAATGGCGCGAAGCGGGGCTTCATGCTAGGAAGAGCGGAGGGCGGGCGAGAAGGAACGAGGGCGATGCTTCAGGTGAGCGAACGGCTGCTGCGGATCTCGCGCGAGGACGTGGTGGCCGAGCCGTTCCCGCACGTCGTGACCGACGCGCTGTTGCCCGACGACCTGTTTCGCCGCCTGAAGTCCGACTGGCCCGACGCCCACGACTTCGAGCGCACCGCCGCCGAGACGGGCGGGGTGGGCAGCCGCGCGGGCAAGGCGACGGGCTTCGACATCTACCGGGGCGATCCCGCCTACGAAGCCCTGATCGCGCGGTCTTCCGCCTGGGCGGAGTTCGACGGGTTCATCAACTCACCCGCCTTCGTCGCCACCTACCTCGAGGTCTTCGGGCCCGACCGCGAGACGATCGGGCTCAAGGCCACGATCGATCCGGCCCATTACCGGCGCGACGTCATCGAGCCGCGGGAGGTGCTGAAGGAACACAAGAGCCTCGGCGAGCGCGTGTTCGAGGCGGCCCGACGATGGGCCGGCCCCCGGAGGCACCGCGGGCCGGTCGAGCTCTTCACCCGGCTCGACATCACCCGCTCGGTTTCGGGCTACGCCAAGCCGCCGCACTGCGACCGTGGCAACCGGCTGTGCTCGCTCATCGTCTATTTCTCGGACGCCGAGGCGACGGGCCTTGAAGGGGGTGAGCTTCTCATCTTCCGCGCGAAGGCGCCCCAGCCCGTCGAACGGTCGCCACGGCATCCCCGGCCCGACGAGGTCGAGGTGGTGGCGACGCTGAAGCCCAAGGAGAACCGCGGGGTCTTCTTCCCCTGCTGCAACACCAGCTATCATGGGGTGACGGCCATCACGAGCCAGGGGGTGCCCCGGGATTTCCTCTACATCAACATCTCGGCCGTCGACGCGGAGCTTTGGTAGCAATCGGCGAACGCTCGGCCGGCCCTTGGGCTCAAAGCCGCACCCACAGGAAGGCCGCCAAGATGAGGCCTGCGCCCACGAGTTCGGGCCATCCGGGTCGTTCATCGAACACGAGGAAGCCGGCCGCGGCCGAGACGAGGGGCTGAACGAGCAACCCCAGGGCGAGCAGCGAGGGCGCAAGCCGACCCGAGGCGAACACGACGAGGCCCTGACCCAAAAGCTGACTCGAGGCCGCAAGGGCCACCACCGGCCCCCACGCGCGGGGCCAGACGGGGCCACCTTCGGCCCACGCCAGCGGCCCCAGGAACAGGGCGGCGAACAGGGTGGCGAGCGCCAGGGCGGGCAGGGTGGGCGTGGTCGCCCGCAGACGCACGATGGCGAGCATGTAGCCCGTGTAGAAGGCCGCGGCCAGCAGGCTCAGCAGGTCGCCCGCGAGATGCCGGTTCGACAGTTCGGCCGAACGCCAGAGCAGCAATGCGGCCCCGGCGCCGGCCAGCAGCAGGGGCCCGTGGCGATGGCGGTCGAACCGTTCGCCCACGACCACGAGGCCCCAGGCGGCCAGCAGGAACGCCGTGGTGTTCGCGAACAGGGTGGCGTTGGCCGTCGTGGTGCGCACGATGCCCAGGTGCCAGGCCGCAAGGTCGAGCGCGAAGCAGGCCCCCGCCAGGGCCGCGGGGCCTTTCGGCGCCCGTCGCAGCGCGCCCGGGGCTTTCGCCTCTGCCACGACGAGGACGACAGGGGCGGCCAGGGCCATGCGCCAGAAGGCCGAGGCGATCGGAGCGACGTCGGCCAGCCGAACGAGCATGGGGCCGAAGGCCAGAAGCGACGAACCCAAGATGAGGGCCAGAAGGGCCCCTCCTTCGGGGCGGGCCCCAGCGTCAGCCAAGGTCGGCCGCGAACGCGCGGAGGTCGTCGAGCAGCAGGTCGGGGGCTTCGAGGGCGGCGAAATGGCCCCCGCGCGGCATGTCGGTCCAACGGACGACCCGGTAGCCGCGCTCGACCATCGGTCGTGGTGGGAAGGCCAGCAGGTCGTAAGGAAAGGCGGCCACCGCGGTCGGCACCTCCACCCGCCGGTCGGCGGGCATGGTAAAGCCCCCCTCGAGCGCCATGCCTCGGTAGAGCCAGGTCGACGTCGCGAACGACCGCGTGACGAGATAGATCATGACGGTCGCGATCAGCGTGTCGAGCGGGACGGGTGGGGCGTCCTGCCCGCCGCGGTCGCACCAGCCGTGGTATTTCTCGGCGATCCAGGCCGCCACCCCCATGGGCGAATCCATCATCGCGAAGGCCAGGCTCTGCGGCTTGGTGGCCTGGAGGACGAGATAGGCCGTCTCGGTCGCGCGGACCGATCGCGCCCACGCAAGCCACTGCGCCTCCGCCTCGGTCGTGGCGGTCATGTCGGCCGGCCGCAGCCCGAAGCTGTTCAGGTGAAGCCCCAGGACCCCCGGGGCGTCGAGAGCGAGCCACGCGCCGATCACGCTGCCCCAGTCGCCGCCCTGGACGAGGTAGCGAGGATATCCCAGGGCGGCCATCAACCGATCCATGAGGCCCGCAACCGCCCGAGGGCCCAGGGGCACGGACGGCGGGTCTGACCAGGCGTACCCGGGAAGCGAAGGGGCCACCACGTGGAAGGCAGGATGCGTGGGGTCCTCAGGCTCGGCCAGGCGTTGGTAGAGGGCGTCGAACTCGAGCACGCTGCCCGGCCAGCCGTGCAGCAGCAAGAGCGGCCGGGCGTCGGCCCGCGACGAGCGCAGGTGGATGGCATGGAGCGTCGGGGCGCCGTCGAGCGCCACGCGCACCTGCGGCAGACGGTTGAGATGCCTGACGACGCCCGGCCAATCGAAACCGGTCAGCCATCGTTCGCGCAGTCGGCCCATGAAGGCCATGTTCGCCCCGTGCTCCCAGCCATGGTCTCGGGGCTCGGGGAACGGCCGCCATTCCTCGACCCGGCGCAGGATCCACGCCACTTCCTCGAGCTTGGCGGGAACGGTGAAGGGCGTGATGACCGGCATGCGCCCTAGGCCGCGCGGGCGAGCGGAGCGCGCTGGCGTTCGCGCAGCAGGTCGGCCGCCTTTTCCGCGATCATGATCGTGGGTGCGTTGGTGTTGCCCGACACGAGGAACGGCATGACCGAGGCGTCGACCACCATCAGGCCCTCCACGCCGTTCACCTCGAGCGTGGGCGTGCACACCGCCTCCGGGTCGGACCCCATGCGGCAGGTGCCTACGGGATGGTAGATGGTCTCGGCCCAGCGGCGGATCGCGGCCTCCAGGGCCTCGCCCTCAACGCCGTCGCCCGGCCAGACCTCGCCCGCGTTATAGGGGCGAAGCGCCGGCTGCCGGCCGATGCGGCGGGCGATCGCGATGCCCGCCTTCAGGATCTCGAGATCCTGGGGTGCCGAAAGATAGTCGGGGTCGATGGCCGGCGGGGCGGCCGGATCCGGGGATTTGAGGCGTACCGTCCCCCGGCTGTCGGGCCGCAGTTGGCAGACGTGGACTTGGAAACCGTGCTCAGGGCTCAAGCCGCCCGCCCCGTGGGGAGCGCCGAGCACGGGCATGAAATGCATCTGGATGTCCGGGGCGGCGAGGCCCGGTCGGGTCGCCACGAACGCGCCGGCCGTGGTCGGCATGTAGCTTGCGGGACCCGAACGGAACAGGAACCAGCGCATCCCCGCCCCCAGGCGCGCGAGCAGGCCCGTCCGGCCGTTGAGGCTGATGGGCCGGGCACATTTCCACTGGACCAGGACGTCCAGATGGTCCTGCAGGTTGGCGCCCACCTGCGGCCGGTCCGCCACCACGGGAAGGCCAAGCGACTGGAGATGCTCGGCAGGGCCCACGCCCGACAGCATGAGGAGCTGGGGCGAACCCACGGCCCCAGCGCACAGGATCACCCGCCGTGCGCGCAGCGCCCGGGGGCCTGCGGGCGTGCGCAGCATGAGGCCCGTGGCCGTCCGGCCGGCGAAGGTCACGCGCTCGACGAGCGTGTCGGTCATGAGGCTGAGATTGGGCCGCCGCCGCACCTCGGGCGTCAGGTAGGCGCGCGCCGCCGACCAGCGCTCTCCGCCGTGGATGGTGGAATCGTAGGCGCTCGCCCCTTCCATCCGGGGGCCGTTGAAATCATCGGTTGCGGGGATGCCCGCCTCGGTCGCGGCCTTCAGGAACGCCGCATTGAGCTCGTGCGGGAGCATCCGCCGCGTGACCTTGAGCGGCCCGCCCACGCCATGCCATTCCGAGGGACCCCGGTCGGAGTCCTCCGACTTGAGGAAATAGGGGCGGACGTCGTCCCAGCTCCAGCCGGTGCAGCCGGCCTGGGCCCAGCGGTCGTAGTCCGAGGGATGCCCGCGGATGTAGACCATCCCGTTGATGGCCGACGAGCCGCCCAGCACGCGGCCGCGGGGCCAATAGAGCCGCCGGCCGTCGAGGTGGCGCTGCGGCTCGGTCCAATAGCCCCAGTTGAGCGGGCTCGCCTTTTCGGGGGGGATGATCTGGGCGAGCCCGCCGGGCATGGCGATCATCGCCGACCGGTCAGGGCCACCCGCTTCGACCAGGGCCACCCGCGTGCCGGGATCCTCGCTCAGGCGGGCGGCCAGAACGCAGCCGGCCGAGCCGGCCCCGGCGATCACCACGTCGAAGGGATCGTCTGCCGCGCGCATGCCGCCCCTTCCCTAAAGGCCGTGGCGGGCGGCACAACCCTCCCCGCCATCAGAGGGGCGCGCCCCCGGCGGCGACGGCAAGGAGGATGCCCATGACCCAGGTGAAGGCCATCCGCTTCCAAGCGACGGGCGGCCCGGAAGTGCTGGAAGTCGTGCACGTCGACTTGCCCGATCCCGGCCCGGGGGAGGTCCGCGTCCGCCATCGGGCGATCGGCGTGAACTTCATCGACACCTACCATCGGCGCGGGCTCTATCCGGTGGCCACGCCCTGCGTGCCGGGGGTGGAGGCGGCCGGGGTCGTCGAGGCCGTGGGCCCCGGGGTGACGCGCCTGTCCCCCGGCGACCGCGTGGTCTATTTCTGCGACACCCCGGGCAGCTACGCCGAGGCCCGCGTCCTGCCCGAGCGCTGGGTGGTACCGCTGCCCGAACCGATCGACTTCGCCGAGGCGGCGGCCGGCTGGCTCAAGGCCTGCACGGCGGAATTCCTGGTGGAACGATGCGTTCGGGCGCAGCCGGGCCAATGGGTCGTGGTGACGGCGGCGGCCGGTGGGATGGGGCTCTTGCTGTGCCGATGGCTTGCTGAGGTGGGGGCGGTGGCGATCGCGGTGGCCAGCACGGCCGAGAAGCGCGCGCGGGCGCTGGCCGCCGGGGCCGCCCATGCCTTGGCCTACGACGATTGGGCGGCCGACGTGCGGCGCCTGACGGACGGGTGCGGGGCCCATGCCGTGATCGACGGCGTGGGCCGGACCACCTTCCATCCAGCGCTCGACGCCCTGCGCCGTCGGGGGCTGCTCGTGAGCTTCGGCAACGCCTCGGGCCCCGTGGGCCCGGTCGACCTTGGGATCTTGGCGCGCAAGGGCTCGTTGTTCACCACCCGTCCCACGCTCTTCGACTATTACGCCGAGCCGCAGGAGTTCGCGGCGGGGACGGCACGCGTACTGTCGATGTGGCCCAAGCTTCAGGTCCAGGTCGGGGCGCGCCGGCCGCTGGACGCGGCGGCGGCCGTCCACGCCGAGCTCGAGGCGCGCCAGACGTCGGGCTCGACCGTCCTCGAACCCTAGACCTCGCCCGCGAAGGCCTCGACGACGGGGGCGACTTCGACGCTTCCTTCCCAGATCATCTTGAGGGCCACGTACAGGATCACCAGCACCCCCAGCCAGCCTACCCAGCGGTGCCGCTCGATGAGCCGCGCGATGACGTTGGCCGCCACTCCCATCAACACGACGGCCAGCACGATCCCAATCGCCATCACTTCCGGGTGCTCACCCGCCGCGCTGGCCACCGCCAGCACGTTATCCAGGCTCATCGACACGTCGGCCACCGCCACGGCCCATGCCGCCCCCCAGAAACTCTTGGGCGCGGGCGGCGCGTCGTGCACCACCACGCCCGATTCCAGCACCACGCGGGTGTCGGGCCGCATTTCGCGATACATCTTCCACGTGACCCACAGGAGGAGCAGCCCTCCCGCCAAGCGCACGCCGATGATGCGCAGAAGCTGGTTCACCACCAGGGCGAAGCCGATCCGCAGCACCAGGGCGGCCACCACGCCCAGCACGATCACGTGCCGGCGTTGGCGCGCGGGCAGGCCGGCGGCCAGCGCCCCCACCACGATGGCGTTGTCGCCCGCCAGGGCGATGTCGATCAGCACCACGAGGGCCAGGGCCCGGAGGGCCGAAGGATCGGTCAGGAACGACAGGTCCATGGGTGTGCCGCGCCTAGCGGGCCCGGCCCCCAGCGCAAGGGCCCGGGGCTACCAGGGGATGGGTTGGCCTTCGAAATCGAGGAAATGATGGCCGCCGCGGCCGCGGGCCTCGGCCAGGACGCGGGCGAGGCCCCGCGCGCTGGCCGCGGGCTCCAAAGGGGCGGCCTCACCCCCCATGGTCGTGCGCACCCACCCCGGATGCAGCGACAGGATGGTGATCCCGCGGACCTCGTTGCCGGCGGCGAGGCTTCGCGTCAGCATGTTGAGCCCGGCCTTGGAGAGCCGGTAGAGGTCCATGCCGCCCGACCGGTTCTCGGTCACGCTGCCCAGCCGCGAGGTCATGAAGGCCAGCACCCCGTCGGGCGTGGCGAGGCGGGGCAGGAGCCGGTGGGCCAGGCGCACCGGGGCCAGCGCGTTGACGTCGATGAGCTCGGCGAGCTCTGCGCGGGCAACGTCGAGCGACTGGTGCCTGGGTCCGAAGATGCCGGCGTTGAGGACCACGACGTCGAACCGCCGGTCGCCGAGCCCGGCCACGAATGCCCGTTCGCTCGCGCGGTCGCCCAGGGTGACGTGCGCGCGCTCCAGCCGGTCGCCAGCGTCGGCCGCCAGCCGGTCGAGCCCGGGCGAGCGTTCGCGCTCGGTGGCCAACACGTGCCAGCCGCGGGCCAACAGTTCGGCGGCCAGTGCCAGCCCGATGCCGCGCGACGCCCCGACCACCAGCGCCCGGTCCATCACGTCCTCCCCATGCGTGCGGACGGCGGGGCTCGAACCCGCACTGCTATCGCTAGCACGCGGATTTTAAGTCCGCTGCGTCTGCCAATTCCGCCACGTCCGCGAGCGCGCGCTTCCGGAACGGCGGCCGCCGCGTCAACCGCTCGGCCTTGGGCCGCCGTTCAGGCGCTCGCGCAGCTCCTTGCCGGCCTTGAAGTGGGGCACCCGCTTCGCCGCCACCGCCACCGCTTCGCCGGTCTTGGGATTGCGGCCCGTCCGCGCCGCGCGGGCCCGGGTGGTGAACGCGCCGAAACCCCGGAGCTCCACGCGCCCGCCCTCAGCCAACGTTTGCGTGATGGCCTCCAGGATGACGCTGACCACCCGCTCGGCTTCCTTGTGCGTCAGGTGCGGATTGGCCTCGGCCAGCCGTTCCACGAGCTCCGAGCGGATCATGCCCTTCTCCCCCGGGTGCGCACGGATATTGCGCCGACGCGGGTTTCCCGGTCAACCCCGAAGGCCGTTCAACCGTTTTCGCGCGCTCGGTTCAGGGCCGCCCCCAGGATGTCGCCGAGCGACGCCCCAGCATCCGACGAGCCGAACTGCGCCACCCGCTCCTTCTCCTCGGCGATCTGGAGCGCCTTGACGGAGAAGAGCGGGCGACGGCCCCGCTCAAAGCCCGTCACCATCGCATCGAACTTCTGGCCCACCTGGTAGCGGTCGGGCCGTTGCTCGTCACGGTCGCGCGACAGCTCGGCCCGCCTGATGAAGCCCACGGGGCCGTTTTCGCCCGCCTGCACTTCCAGCCCGCCATCGGTGATGGCCTTCACCGTCACGGTCACGACGTCGTTGCGCCGCAGGTCCTTCTGGCCGCCTTCCTGGGCCTGCTTGATGCCCAGCGAGATGCGTTCGCGCTCGACGTCGACCTCGAGCACCCGCGCCGTCACGCGGTCGCCCTTGCGGTAGAGCGACAGGGCGGCCTCGCCGGTCACCCCCCAGGCGATGTCCGACATGTGGACCATCCCGTCGATGTCGCCGGGCAGGCCCACGAACAGGCCGAACTCGGTGACGTTCTTCACCTCGCCCTCGACGAGGGTGCCGACGGGGTGCTCCTCGGCGAACTGTTCCCAGGGGTTGCGCATCGCCTGCTTCATGCCGAGCGAAATGCGCCGCTTGTCGGCGTCGACCTCGAGAATCACCACGTCCACCTCCTGGCTCGTGGACACGATCTTCGAAGGATGGACGTTCTTCTTGGTCCAGCTCATCTCCGAGACATGGACCAGGCCTTCGATCCCGGGCTCGAGCTCGACGAAGGCCCCATATTCGGTGATGTTCGTCACGCGGCCACGGGCGCGGGTGCCGACGGGGAAGCGGTCGGCCACCCCATCCCAGGGATCGCTCTCCAGCTGCTTCATCCCCAGCGAGATGCGCTGGGTCTCGCGGTTGATGCGGATGATCTGCACCTTCACCGTGTCGCCGACCGAGATGACTTCGCTCGGGTGCTGCACGCGCTTGTAGCTCATGTCGGTCACGTGCAGCAGGCCGTCGATCCCGCCCAGGTCCACGAAGGCACCGTATTCGGTGATGTTCTTCACCACGCCGTCCAGCACCTGGCCTTCGGCCAACGACTGGATGAGCCCGTTGCGCGCTTCCTGCCGACTTTCCTCCATCACCGCCCGGCGCGAGACGACCACGTTGCCGCGCTTGCGATCCATCTTCAGGATCTGGAAGGGCTGGGGCAGGCCCATGAGCGGGGTGACGTCGCGCACGGGCCGCACGTCGACCTGGCTGCCGGGCAGGAAGGCGACGACGCCCCCCAGATCGACGGTAAAGCCGCCCTTCACGCGTCCGAAGATGGTGCCTTCCACCCGCTCCTTGTTGGCGTACTGTTGCTCCAGGCGGTCCCACGCGGCTTCGCGACGGGCCCGTTCGCGCGAGAGCATCGCTTCACCCAGCGCGTTCTCGACCCGGTCGACGAACACCTCGACCTCGTCGCCCACCTTCACCTGCGGCTCGCCGCCTGGCGGGGTGAATTCCTTCAAGGGCACCCGGCCCTCCGACTTCAGCCCCACGTCGATGACCACGAGGTCGTTCTCGATCGCGGTGACCCGCCCCTTCATCACGCGCCCCTCGAAGGAGCGGCTCGTCCCCAACGAGCGGTCGAGCAGGGCCGCGAACTCCTCGCGCGTGGGCATCGCCGAAGTCGCCATCAGGTTCCTTTCCCATCCAAGCCGGCGGCTGAGGGCCGGCACGCCGCCTGCCGCCGGGCCACGGCCCGCGCGGTTCGCCCGCGCGGCCGCACCCCACGGCCCGCCAAGCAAATCGCGCGGGCAGGGTCCACCCCCTCCCGCGCCGCCGACGGATCAGGCCGCAATCCGAGCCTCGACGATGTCGATGGCCCGCCGCACCGCCTCGTCGATATCAAGATCGCTGGTGTCGAGCAAGACGGCGTCGGGGGCGCGGGCCAGCGGGGCCGTGGGCCGCGTGGAGTCGGCCAGGTCCCGCCGGCGGATGTCGGCCAGGACCTCAGCCTCGGAGGTGGGGGTGCCGCGCGCGGCGAGCTCGAGGAACCGGCGGCGGGCCCGCACCTCGGGCCGGGCGGTCACGAACAGCTTGGCGCGGGCCTGCGGCAGGATCACCGTGCCGATGTCCCGACCGTCGAGGACGGCCCCCGGGGGCGCCGCCGCGAACCGTCGTTGCACGTCGAGGAGCGCGTTGCGCACTTCGGGAAGAGCCGCCACCGCCGAAGCGGCCCGGGCAACGCGATCCGCGCGCAGGCGGGCGTCGTCGCAGTGGTCGAGATCGAGGGCGCGGGCCAAGGCGGCGACGGCCGGGCCCTGGGTCAGGTCGACTCCGGCCTCGAGCGCGGCCAGGGCCACGGCGCGGTAGAGCGCGCCCGTGTCGAGATGGGGCAAGCCGTAGTGGCGGGCCAGCGCACGCGCGATCGTCCCCTTGCCCGAGGCCGCCGGCCCGTCGATGGCGATGGTGAGCGGGTGCCGCACCCCCGCCATCAGGCCGCGGGGGCCGGTGAGTCGAGCAATCGCGCGATCCGGGGTGCCAGATGCTGGGGGTTCACCGTGGGCGCGAAGCGCTCCACGGGCTCTCCCTGGCGGCTGACGAGGAACTTGGTGAAATTCCACTTGACCGCCCGCGAGCCCAGAAGGCCGGGCGCCTCGCGGGTGAGCTGCTGCCACAGGGGATGGGCGCTCGGGCCGTTCACGTCGACCTTGGCGAACATCGGGAAGGTCACCCGGTAGGACGTCGTGCAGAACCGGGCGATGCCTTCCTCGTCCAGGGGCTCCTGGTTGGCGAACTGGTTGCAGGGAAAGCCCAGCACGGCGAAGCCCCGGTCTCGGAACCGCTGGTAAAGTTCTTCGAGGCCCGCGAACTGCGGAGTGAAGCCGCAGCGCGAGGCCGTGTTCACGATGAGCAGCACTTGGCCGCGATAGTCCTCGAGGCTCACCTCGCGCCCGTCGAGCGTGCGCGCCCGATGATGATAGTAGCTCCCCATCCCGTCCTCCTTGCGCGGTGGCCAGTCTGCCGCGGGGGGAACGGAACGCAAGAGGCCCGCCGGCGCGGGCCGGCGGGCCCCGTCGCGGTCCCGAGCGTGGGCTACTCGCGCTGACCCAGGAAGTTCAGCAGGAACTGGAACATGTTGATGAAGTCGAGGTAGAGCTGGAGCGCCCCCATTATGGCCGACTTGCCCGCCATCTCGGTGCCCGCCACCCAGTCGTACATCTCCTTGATGCGCTGCGTGTCGTAGGCCGTCAGCCCAGCGAACACGAGCACGCCCACGATGGAGATGACGAGCGCCAGCGCCCCCGACTGCAACCACAGGTTGAGGAGCATGGCCACCAAGAGTCCCACCACGCCCATCACGAGGAAGGTGCCGAACCCCGACAGGTTCCGCTTGGTGGTGTAGCCCCACAGGCTCAACCCCGCGAAGGCCGCCGCCGTGGCGAAGAAGGTGGTGGCGATCGAGGTGCCCGTGTAGCGCAGGAAGATCGTCGACAGCGACATGCCCATGAGGATGGCGAACCCCCAGAACGCCGCCTGGGCGGCACCCTCCGACATGCGGCCCACGCGGAAGCCCAGCAGGAACACGATCGCGAGCGGCGAGAGCATCACGGCCCAGCCCAGGAGCGAGGGCGCGCCCGTGGCCGAAAAGAGGAGCCTGACCGCCCCCGTCATGTTCATGGCGAGCGCCACCAGCCCCGAGAGGAGCACGCCCGAGACCATGTAGTTGTAGACCTGCAGCATGTAGGCGCGCAGGCCCTCGTCGTAGCGGGCCTCGACCGCGCCGGTGCGCCCGAACGCCGCCCGAGCCGCCAGCCTGGGGTCCACCCGATCGACCATCGCAACTCTCCCGATACCCGGTCCGTCGACGCTTCGGATATCGGCCATCGGCGGGCCGGTTTCAAGGGAAACCGACAGGGTGCGGCCGGCCGACGCTAAAGCTCGCGCAGGGTTTGGGCGACCGGGGCCCCGAGCGCCCGCCAGGCTCCGACCAGGCCCAGCGCCAGGGTGGTGACCGCCCCCAGCCCCACCACCAAGGCCGCCGCGGCCCAGTCGGGGCGGAAGGCGAGTCCCATTACGCGGGTGAGGACCCCGTGGGCCACGAGCGCGCCCAGCCCCAGCGCCAGCCCCGAGACCACGAGGGCCAGCAGCGCATATTCGACGGCGGCCGAGGCCAGGAGCTGGCGCCGGGTGGCCCCCAGCGCCTTCAGGATCACGGCATCGTAGATGCGCGCGCGCGCCTGGGCGGCGATCGCGCCCACCAGCACGGCGAGGCCCGCCAGGATGGCGACCGAGGCGGAGGCGCGCACCGCAAGCCCCACCCGCCGGGCGAGGGCTTCGACCTGCTCCACCACCTCCTTCACGCGCACCACCGAGGCCGTGGGAAAGGCGCGGGCCATGGCGCGCAGGAACTGGGGTTCGGCGGCCGGCGGCAGGCGAACGGTGGCAAGCCAGGAATAGGGGGCCGCCTCGAGGGTGGCGGGATCGAACACCAAGGCGAAGTTGATGCCGAGCGAGTCCCAGCGGATCTCCCGCAACGAGGCAATCCGGGCGGTCAACTCCACGCCCAGCACCGACACGGTGATCCGATCGCCCACGCCAAGGCCCAGAAGCCGCGCCTGTTCGGCGTCCATCGACACCAAGGGCTCACCCCGGTAGCCCTCAGGCCACCAGCGTCCGGCGACGATCCGGTTGCCCTCGGGCACGCGCTCGGCGAACGTCAGGCCCCGGTCGCCGCGCAGCACCCACGCAGACTCGGGCGCGTTGCGCAACGCCGTCACCGGCGTGCCGTTCACGGCCACGAGCGGCCCGCGCAACGACGGGGCGGTGGCCACCTCGGCCCCTGACGGCAGGAGGGCTCGAAACCGGGCTTCCTCGTCCTTCGGCAGGTCGAGCACGAAGAAGCCCGGGGCGCGCTTCGGCACCGTCTGGGCGAGTTCGGCCGCGAAGCTCGATTCGATGAGGGTGAGGGCGGCGAACAGCGACAGGCCCGCCCCCAACGCCACCACCAGGGGGCCGGTCTGGGCACCCGGCCGGTGGAGGTTGGCCAGGGCGAGGCGCAGCAGGGCCCGTCGCGGCCGGGGCAGGCGCGCGGCCGCGACCACCACGGCCTGGGCAAGCCCCCACAGCAGGGCGAGGGCGGCGACCCCGCCTGCCAGCAGGCCAAGGGCGAGGCGCGGCTCGGGAGCCCGGGCGATCGCCAAGCCGGCCACGGCCGCCCCCAGGCCCAGCGCGAGGGCAAGCGCCGGCGTCGACGGCCAAGGCCAGGGCTCGGCCCGGCCGCGGAACAGCCGCTGGGCCGGTAACGCCCCGGCGCGGGCCAGGGGCGGGATGGCGAAGGCGAGGCCGGCCAGCAAGCCCGTGCCCATCGCCACCAGAACGGGCTCTGGATAGACCGCCAGCCGCGTCGGCACCGGCAGCGTGTCGGCGAGAAGGCCCCCCACCAGCCACGGGACCAGGGTCCCGGCGAGACCCCCGGCCAGCGCCGCCGCCGCGCCCACCCCCAGGATGATCGCAAGATAGGTGCGCCGAACGAGCCCGGCCGAAGCGCCGAGCGTCTTGAGACTGGCGATCGTGCCCGAACGGCCTTCAAGCCAGGTGCCAACGCCGTTGGCCACTCCGATGCCCGCAACCGCCAGGGCGGCAAGGCTCACGAGCGACAGAAAGTCGGCCAGTTGCACCACGAACCGGCGCACGCCGGGGGCGCCGTCGCGCCGGTCCGCAAGCCGCCAGCCCGCGTGCGGGAACTTGGCTTCGAGCCGGCGGGTGACGGCGGCCGGATCGGCGGACGGCGGCAGGGCCAGGCGGCCGTGCCAACGGAACAGGCTGCCCGGTTGCAGAAGCCCGGTTTCGCCCAGGCGGCCAAGCGGCAGCAGCACGGTGGGCCCCAACCCGAAGCCTTCTCCGGCCCGGTCAGGCTCGTGGGCCAGGATGCCCGCCACCACGAATCGCCCTTCGCCCAGCGCCACCCGGTCGCCCACGGCAAGCTCCCAGGTGCGCGCGAGCGACTGGGCCACCACCACCCCGCGCGTGAGCGCCCGTCGCACGGCGGCACGCCCCCCGCCCTCCTCGAGGCGCGCTTCGCCATAGAGCGGCCAGCGCTCGTCGACCGCCTTGAGCTCGGCCAACGCCTCGCGGCCCGCCGCCGCACCCGACAGCCCCCGCAGCATGGCCCGCATGCGCACCACTTCCGAAAGAGTGCCAAGCGCCCTGAGCTCGGCCCGCTCGGCCGGAGTCGGGAACCGCTGGGTGAGGCGCACCTCCACATCGCCCCCCAGAATCGCCTGGCCCTCGCGCGCGAGCCCTCGCTCGATCGCGACTCTGAGCGAGCCCACGGCCGACAGTGCGAACACGCCGAGGAACAGGCAGGCGACGAGTAACCTTAGGTGCCCCAGGCCGCCGCGGATCTCGCGCCGGGCCAGCCGCCATGCCAGCCAACGGGCGGGGGTGCCCGGTCGGGGCCGGACCGCCGGCGGCGGATGGGCGCGGTTCATCCCAGCAGGTCGCCCGTCATGCCGGCAGGGCGACGGGACGGGGGTAGACGTCGCCCACGATCCGGCCGTCGCGCATCGACAGGATCCGGTCGCAGCGCGCGGCCAGCTCGGCGTCGTGGGTGATGAGGAGGAGCGTGGCCCCCGTTTCGGCAAGGCGGGCGAACATCAGGCCCACGATGCCCTCGCCGGTCGCGGCGTCGAGATTGCCGGTGGGCTCGTCGGCGAAGAGGATGGCAGGCCGGGGGGCGAGCGCTCGGGCCAGCGCCACCCGCTGCTGCTCCCCCCCCGACAGCTGGGCGGGATAGTGGGTCAGCCGGTGGGCCAGCCCGACGGCGGCGAGCTCCGTCCGCGCGGCGGCGAACGGATCGGGATGTCCGGCCAGTTCGAGCGAGACGGCCACGTTCTCAAGCGCCGTCATGGTGGGGATCAGGTGGAACGCCTGCAGCACGATGCCCACCCGGCCGCGCCGCGCCTCGGCCAGGGCGTCTTCGTCCAGCCCCGACAGCTCGCAGCCGGCCACCTGGATGCGCCCGCCGGTGGGCCGCTCGAGGCCGGCCAAAACCGCCATCAGCGACGACTTGCCGCTGCCCGACGGCCCCAGGAGCGCCACGCGCTGGCCGCGCGGCACGTCGAGGTCGATGCCTCGCAGGATCTCGACGCGGGCCTCGGGCGGGCCCAGGAACAGGGTGACACCGCGCGCCCGGATCACGATATCGCCGTCGGCCGGTGGGCCCAAGTCGATCACCGGGGGACGTCCATGCGGTTCCTGCAGCACCTGTCGCCATATGGCGGGTACCGGTCGCTTGCAAAGGCGGCCGCGGCGCTGGGGCTCGCTTGGGCGGCGGCCGTGAACGGAGCCACCGCCGCCGCGCCGCCGCCGGCTCTCGTGCTGGCGCTGGGTGACAGCCTGACGGCGGGCTACGGCCTGCCCCCCGGGCAGTCGTTTCCCGCGCGGCTCGAGGCGGCGCTGCGGCGCGAGGGCCGGGCGGTCGTCGTGCACAACGCAGGCGTCTCGGGCGACACGTCGGCCCAGGGGCGCGCCCGTCTGGCCTGGGTGCTGCGCGGCCTGCCGCGCACGCCCGACGTCGCCATCGTGGCTCTGGGCGCCAACGACATGCTGCGCGGGCAACCGGTGGACCGGATGCGCGACAATCTCGACGCCATCGTGCGCGAGCTCAAGGCCCGGGGTGTCGAGGTGGTGTTGGCGGGCATGCTGGCCGCCCCCAACCTGGGGCCCGACTACGCCCGGGCCTACAACGCCACCTTCCCGGACCTCGCCCATCGGCATCGCCTGCTCTTCCGGCCCTTCTTCCTGGACGGCGTGGCGGGCAACCCGTCGCGGCTGTTGCCGGACGGCATGCACCCCAACGAACGGGGGGTGGAGGTCATGGTCGAGGGCATGCTGCCGCTCGTGCGCGCGGCGCTCGACCGGGCGGCCGCCCGCCACCGCGCGATGGCGGCCCCGTCGGCACGCTGAGGGGGCCCATGCGGCTGTTCGTGGCGCTGGTGCCGCCCGAGGAGGTGCGCCAGGCGCTGCGCGCCGTGATGGGGGGCGTGCCGCAGGCGCGCTGGCAGACGGACGCGCAGCTGCACCTGACGCTTGCCTTCATCGGCGAGGTCGATCGGCACACGGGCCACGACATCGCCTCGGCGCTGGCCCGGATCGACCGGCCGGCCTTCAGGGCCCATCTGACGCAGTTCGGCACGTTCGAGGGCTCGCGGGGCGAAGTGGCGACGCTGTGGATCGGGGCGGGGCCGGCCGCCCCCCTCGGGGAGCTGGCCGCCGCCGTCGGGCGCGCCGTCGCGTCGGCCGGCGTTCGCCTGGTGCACCGCCGCTTCGTGCCCCACCTTACGCTGGCGCGGTTTCCGCCCTCCGGTGGGCCGGCACCGGCCGTGGGCCGCTTCCTCGAGCGGCAGGCGCCCCCGGCGCTCCGGTGGACGGTGGATGCCTTCCACCTGATGGAAAGCCGCCTGGGCCGAGAGGGGGCCCATTATCAATCGCTCGTGCGCTTTCCCTTGCGGGACGGCCTTACAGGAAGCTTTGCGGATCGACGTCGACCGTGATCCGCACGCCACCCTGCGGGCGCACGGCGCCCAGCCAGGCGCGCAGCCAATCCTGCAGGCGGGCCCCACGGCGAGCCCGCACCAGGAAGCGCAGGCGGTGCCGGCCTTTCAGCACGGCGAGCGGTGCGGGCGCGGGGCCGAAGAGGTCGACCGCCGGGTGGGCGGGGGCGGCCAAGGCCAGCGCGCGCGCGAAGGCTTGGGCGGCCTCCTCCTGGGCGGCCGAGACGACGACCGCCGCCAGCCGGGTGAAGGGGGGCATGCCCGCCGCCGCGCGGGCCGAACGCTCGGCGGCCACGAAGCCGTCGCGGTCATGCGCGGCTACGGCCTGAAGAAGGGGCGAATCCGGCTCGTGGGTCTGCACCAGCACCAGGCCCGGCTTGTCGCTGCGGCCGGCACGGCCGGCCACCTGGGCCACCTGCTGGAAGGTGCGCTCGGCCGCGCGCAGGTCGCCCCCTTGAAGGCCCAGGTCGGCATCGACCACGCCCACGACCGTAAGGTCCGGGAAGTCGTGGGCCTTGGCGAGCATCTGGGTGCCCACCAACAGGTCGACCGCCCGCGCGCGAACCGCCGCCACCAGCTCCTCGGCCTCGCGCGGGCTGCGCACCGTGTCGGAAGTGACGATACGCAGCCGGGCGTCAGGCCAGCGGGCGGCGGCCTCCTCGGCCACCCGCTCGACCCCAGGGCCGCAGGGCACGAGCTGACCTTCCGCACCGCAGGTCGGGCAAGCCGGCGGCCGGGCCATGGCATGGCCGCAGTGGTGGCACAACAGCACGCCCTGCAGCCGGTGATCGACCATCCAGGCGGTGCAATGGGGGCAGCGGATCCGCGCACCGCAGGCCCGACACAGGGTGAGCGGAGCATAGCCCCGCCGGTTGAGGAAGAGCAGCGCCTGTTCCCCCCGGCTGAGCGCTTGCGAGACGGCCTCGACCAACGGCGGGCTCAACCAACGGCCGCGGGGCGGGGGCGTGCGCTTCAGGTCCACAAGCCGCACCTCGGGCAGGCGGGCCGGGCCATGGCGGTCGGGCAAGACGAGGTGCCGGTAGCGGCCGCGGGCCGCCTGTTCGAGCGTTTCGAGGGACGGGGTGGCGCTGGCCAGCACCACCGGCACGCCTTCGGCCCGGGCGCGCACCACGGCCATGTCGCGCGCGTGGTAGGGCAGGCCGTCCTCCTGCTTGAACGAGGGGTCGTGCGCTTCGTCCACCACCAACAGGCCCGGCCGGGCGAGGGGCAGGAACAGGGCCGAGCGCGCGCCCACCACCACGGGCGCCTCGCCTCGGGCGAGCCCGGCGAAGGTGCGGCGCCGTTCGGCATCGCCCAGGCCCGAATGCCAGGTGAGGGGCGCGAAGCCGAAACGGGCGCGGAAGCGGGCGAGGAAGGGGGCGGTGAGGGCGATTTCGGGCAGCAGCACCAGCGCCTGGCGGCCGGCCGCAATCGTCTGCGCCACGGCCTCGAGGTAGACCTCGGTCTTGCCCGAGCCCGTGACGCCGTCGAGGAGGAAGGCCTGGAAACCGGCGCCCACCGCCTGCCGCAGCGCGTGCGCGGCGGCGGCCTGGGCAGGCGACAGGAGGGGTCCCGGGGGCAGCTCTCTGGGCCAAGAGACCGAGGCCTCGACGAGGAGCCCTTGCGCCACCAGCCGCGCCACGCGGCCGGGCGAGACGCCGAGACGCCGGGCCCATCCGGCCGCCGTGTCGGCTGGCGCGCCGGCATGGGCCCAGAGCCGCAGCCCAAGGTCGCCCAGGGCTTGGGGCGGCGCGGGACCTTGCGCGGCGACCACGAGCCGAAGCGGCGCGGCCTTGGGGCTTGCGAGCGCGGCGCGCGGCAAGGCGAGCCGCAACGCCTGGCCCAGGGGGGCGAGGTACCAGTCGGCCAGGAACTCCAGCGTCTGCCGCAGCGCCCGGCTCATCGGCGGGACGTCCAGTCGCCGGTGGATGGTGCGGAGCGGCCGGTTGTGGGCTTGGGGCGGGGCGTCCCACACCACGCCCACGGCCCGACGGCGGCCGAGCGGCACTTCCACGACGTCGCCGGGTGCAAGCGGCGGCTCCTCGGGGCCGGCGTAGTCGAGCGGGCCCAGCGGCGCCCCCGCCACCACCACCGCCACGCGCCCCGCCATTGACCCCGCCTAGGCCGCCGGGCGATGGACCGCAAAAGCCCGGAGGTGCCGATGCAGTTCTTCCTCGACACCGCGGACGTGGGCGAGATCGCCGAGCTCGCCCCGCTGGGGCTCGTGGACGGCGTGACGACCAACCCTACGCTCGTGCGCCGGTCGGGCCGCGACTTCCTGGCCGTGGTGCGCGAGATCTGCGGCCTCGTGGCGGGTCCCGTTTCGGCCGAGGTGGTGGCGACCGACTACGACGGGATGCGGCGCGAGGCCGACGTGCTGCGGGCGATCGCTCCCAACGTCTGCATCAAGCTGCCCTTGACGCCCGATGGCCTGCGCGCCTGTCGCGCGCTCACGGCCGACGGGGCGATGGTGAACGTGACGCTGTGCTTCACCGCGCCCCAGGCGCTGCTCGCGGCCAAGGCAGGGGCCACCTTCGTCTCGCCCTTCGTGGGGCGGCACGACGACGTGGGCTTCGAGGGCATGGCGCTCATCGAGGACATCCGCCGGGTGTTCGCCAACTATCGCTTCCCGACCCGGATCCTCGTGGCGTCGGTGCGCCATCCGGTCCATGTGCTGCAGGCGGCCCGGATCGGGGCCGACGTGGCGACCATGCCGCCGGCCGTGCTGCGCCAGCTGTTCCGGCATCCCTTGACCGACCGGGGCCTGGAACAGTTCCTGGCCGACTGGGCGCAGACGGGCCAGCGGATCGGCTGAACCTCGCATGGCCGCCTGGCCGCCCACCATGCCCGCTGCCGAGCTGCTCCGGGCCTGGCTTCAGGCCCTGGCCCACGAGCGGCGCCTGTCTCCCCACACGGTGCGGGCCTATCGCCACACGGGCCAGACGTTTCTCGCCCACTTGCGCCAGGTGCTGGGCGAGGAGCCCGAGGCCCGGCACCTGGCGGGCCTGACGGCGGCCGACGTGCGGGGTTACCTGGCCGCCCGCCGCATGCGGGGACTGGGGAACCGGGGCGTCGCCCGGGCGCTGTCGGCCCTGAGGTCGTTCGCACGGTTCCTCGGCCGAAGGAGCGGGCTGCAAATGTCCGCCGTCCTCAGGATCGAGGCGCCCCGCCTGCCCCGGGCGGTGCCGCGCCCCTTGGCGGCCGACGACGCCCGCGCCCTGGCCGAAACGGCAGGCCATGCGCCCATCCCTTGGATCGCCGCGCGGGATACCGCCGTGCTGCTGCTCCTTTACGGGGCGGGTCTGCGCATTGCCGAAGCGCTCGCCCTCGATGGTGGGGTCTGGCCGCTCGCCCAGACCTTGCGCGTGCGCGGCAAGGGCGGGCGGATGCGCACCGTGGCGATCCTGCCCGTCGTGGCCCAGGCGGTGGCGCGCTACGTCGACCTCTGCCCGTTCGCGCCGCAGCGGGGGGCGCCGCTGTTCCGGGGGGCCAAGGGCGGGCCGCTGTCGGCCGACGTAGTGCGGCGGGCCGTGCGCCAAGCGCGCGTGCGCCTGGGCCTGCCCGAGACCGCCACGCCCCACGCCCTGCGCCACAGCTTCGCCAGCCACCTGCTGGCCCGCGGGGCCGACCTGCGGGCCATCCAGGAGCTGCTGGGCCACGCCCGCCTATCGTCCACCCAGATCTATACCGAGGTCGACGCCCGCCACCTGCTCGACGTCCACCGCTCGACGCACCCGCGCGGCTAGCGGTGTGCCGGGCGCCGGCCGGCGCGCACGGGCCGCCGGGTTGGACCTGGCTCTTCGAACAGCTGGGCCAACTGGTCGATCATGGCGCCCCCCAGCTGCTCGGCGTCCATGATGGTCACGGCCCGGCGATAGTAACGCGTGACGTCGTGACCGATGCCGATGGCGATGAGCTCGACGGGGCTCTTCTCCTCGATCCACGCGATTACCTGACGCAGGTGGCGCTCGAGATAATTGCCCGAGTTGGCCGACAGGGTCGAATCGTCCACCGGCGCGCCGTCGGAGATGACCATCAAGATCCGACGGTCTTCGGGCCGGGCGATCAAGCGGCCGTGCGCCCAGAGCAGCGCTTCGCCGTCGATGTTCTCCTTCAAGAGCCCCTCGCGCATCATCAAGCCCAGGTTGCGGCGGGCCCGTCGCCAGGGCGCGTCCGCGGGCTTGTAGACGATGTGCCGCAGGTCGTTGAGACGACCGGGCTGCGGCGGGCGGCCGGCGGCCAGCCAATCCTCCCGGCTTTGGCCCCCCTTCCACGCGCGCGTGGTGAAGCCCAGGATCTCCGTCTTCACCCCGCAGCGTTCCAGCGTGCGGGCCAGAATGTCGGCCGAAATGGCCGCGATCGAGATGGGCCGGCCCCGCATCGAACCTGAATTGTCGATCAGCAGGCTCACCACCGTGTCCCGGAACTCGGTGTCGCGTTCGACCTTGTACGACAGGGGATGTTCCGGGCTCGTCACCACGCGGGTCAGGCGCGCGGTATCCAGCAGGCCTTCTTCCCGATCGAACTCCCAAGCCCGGTTCTGCTGGGCCAGCAGGCGGCGTTGCAGCCGGTTGGCGAGCTTGGTGACGGCCCCCTGCAGGCTCACCAACTGCTGGTCGAGGTAGCCGCGCAACCGGTCGAGTTCCTCGGGATCGCACAGGTCTTCGGCCGCCACCACTTCATCGTGCGCGTGGGTGAACACGCGATAGTCGAAGTCGGGCGGCTGCCGCCGCTCGGGCAGGTTGGGCCGCCACGGCACCATGCCGGCCTCGCCCTCATCCCCGTCGTGGGCTTCGGGCCCCTCGACAAGTTCGGTGGGCGTGGCCGTCGCCTCCGCGTCGCCCGGCTCCGGGCACGGCTCGGCCCGCGCCGCGAGCGCCTCTTCCGGCCCCAACGGATCGCCCGCGTCGGCCTCGTCGGGTGCCGTTGCGGCATCCTCTTCGGCCGCGGCGGGCTCCGGCTCCTCGTCGACATCAGAGGCCAGCGGCTCCGCGAGCCCAAGGTCGGCCAACACCTGGCGAAAAGCTTCCGCGAAGGCCCTCTGGTCGTGCGCGCAGGCGACGAGCGCGTCGAGGTGGGCCCCGGCGCGTTTCTCGATGCCCGCCCGCACCAAGGCCAGCGCGCCCGCGGCCAGGGCCGGGGTCGGCTCGCCCGTCAGGCGTTCGCGCACCAGGAGGTGCATGGCCGTGGCCAGCGGCACCTCCTCGGCCGAGCGGGCGCGCACGATCGGGTCTCGGCGCAAGCGCGCCTCGGTCATGCGGCGCAGGTTCTGGGCCACCCCGGCCATCTCGGCCGCTCCCAGCGCTTCCACCCGGGCTTGCTCGGCCGCGGCCAGGCATTCCCGGGCAAGGCCCGGCGGCACGGCGACGGCCGCCGCCACCGCTGGGTCGTGGAAGCGGCGGTGGAGGGCGAACGCGTCGGCCCAGCCGCGCGCTTCGGCCACCTGATCCTCCGGGAAGGTGCGCGCGGGTTGGGGGATGCGCGCGGAATCGCCCTGGCAGTGCGGCTGCTCGGCCGTGTAGCCCAACTGCCACGCCGGTCGGCGGCCCAGTGCCCGCATGCTGGCTTCGAGCGCCTGCCGAAACCGTTCCAGCGCGTCCCATTCCGCCATGGCCCGCGATGTAGCATCGGCGCACCCGCTGTCACGGGGCTTGGCCCGCACCTTCGGTTCCGCCTATCGGGGTGCATGCACGCGGGGGGCCGGGCGCGGCGGGCGGTGCTCAAGCGCGGGCTCCGCGCCCTCGCTCTCGTGGCGGGCCTGCTGGTCCTGTCGGGCGGGCTCTGGGTGGCCTCCTGGTGGCGGGCCATGGATCGGTCGCTCCCCCGTGCGGAGGGGCGGATCGCCCTGGCCGGCCTGACGGCGCCGGTCGTCATCGCGCGCGATGCCGCCGGCGTGCCCGTCATCCGCGGGGCCAACCGCCAGGACGTGGCCTTCGCCCTTGGATTCCTGCACGGCCAGGAGCGGTTCTTCCAGATGGACCTGCTGCGCCGCGCGGCGGCTGGCGAGCTCGCCGAACTCCTGGGGCCGGTCGCCCTGCCGCTCGACCGCCGGGTGCGGGTCCACCGCTTCCGAGCGCGGGCGCACGCCATCGTGGCCCGGGGTACGGCGGCCGAGCGGCGGCTGCTCGATGCCTACGTGGCGGGCGTGAACGCCGGCCTCAACGACCTGGGCGGCCCACCGTTCGAGTATCGCTTCCTGCTCACGCGGCCAAAACCCTGGGCGCCCGAGGACACGGTGCTGACGGTGTTCGCCATGTATCTCAACCTCCAGCCGTTGGTGCCCGAGCGCGAGCTCGACCGCGCCCATGCCGAAACCCGGCTGGGCCCGGGCTGGGCCGACTTCCTGTTCCCCGCTTCGACCTGGCTCGACGCACCGCTCGACGGTTCGACGTTGCCCGCCTCGCCCTTGCCCCGAGGGCTGATGGCCCATCGGGACCCCCCGGCGGGCCCCGCCGAGGTGCCCGCCGAGGCGGGGCGACCGGTGGCCGGCAGCAACAACTGGGCGGTGGCCGGCCCGCTTTCGACCACGGGTGCGGCGCTCGTGGCCAACGACATGCATCTGGGCCTCAGCGTTCCCGGCACCTGGTACCGCGCGCGCCTCCAGGTCATGGGTGCGCCCACGCTCGACGCCACGGGTGTCACCTTGCCGGGTTCACCCTTCGTCGTGGCAGGCTCCACCGGCCGGATCGCGTGGGGGTTCACCAACAGCTACATCGACACCGCCGACGCCGTGGTGGTGGAGGAGACGCGGCCCGGCTTCTATCGCACGCCGGACGGCGAGCGGCCCTTCCGGACGTTCCGCGAACGCATCGGCCACCGGCTGGGCTCGGTCACGCTCGACGTCCGGGAGACGGTCTGGGGCCCCGTGGTGGGTCAGGACGCCCGCGGGCGCCCCATCGCGATGATCTGGACCGCGCATCGCCCCGACGCGGTCAAGCTGGAACCCTTCCTGGCGCTAGAGCAGGCCGCGGGGGTCGACGAGGCGATCGCCATCGCCCACCGGGCCGCCATCCCCCAGCAGAACTTCGTGGTGGGCGACCGCGAGGGCCGAATCGCCTGGACGATCATCGGCCAAGTGCCCGACCGCTTTGGCTTCGACGGCCGGGACGCGGTGAGTTTCGCGGACGGCACGCGGGGTTGGCGGGGCCTGCTGGGCCCCGAGGCCATACCCGTCGTCCGCAACCCGCCTTCGGGGCGCATCTGGACGGCCAACGCCCGTGTGGTGGGGGGCAACGCGTACGCTCTCCTGGGCGACGGGGGCTACGACATCGGCGCCCGCGCGCGGCGGATTCGCGACCTGCTGTTCGCGGCGGAGCGGTTTGCCCCGGCCGATTTCCTGCGGATCCAGCTCGACGACGTGAACCTGCGCGAGGCCTGGTGGCAGCGCCGGCTGCTGGCCGAGCTTCAGGCCCGCTCCGGCCGCGCCGAGCTTGTCCGCCTCGTGCCCTTCGTGCGCGCCTGGGGCGGGCGGGCCGTGCCGGAGTCGGTGGGCTACCGGCTCGTCGCTCGCTTCCGGGCGCTCACCGTCGAGCGGCTCTACGCCGCCTATCTGGGCAAGCCCGAGGGCCGGTTGTTCCGCCGCACCTACGCCCCCCCCCAGGCCGACGGCGCGGTGCGCCGCCTGCTCGAAGCGCGGCCGGCGGCTCTCGTGCCTCCGGGGCACGCCAGCTGGGGAGCGTTCATGGACGACGTGCTCGAGGCCTTGGCCGAGGACGTGGCCGAGGCGGGCGGCGCCCGGCGATTCGCCTGGGGCGAGGTGGGCCGGGCGGGCGTGCGGCATCCCCTGTCGCGCCTCTTCCCGCCGCTCGGCTGGCTCACGGATCCCAGGGATGCGCCCGTGCCGGGCGACCGGGCCACGGTGAGAGCCCAGGCGCCGGGGTTCGGAGCCTCGGAGCGCTTCGCCGTCTCGCCTGGCCACGAGGCCCGGGGCCTGTTCCACATGGGCGGAAGTCCCTCGGGCAACCCGCGGGCACCCTGGTATCTGGCCGGGCACCGGGACTGGCTGGAGGGTCGGCCCGCCCCCTTCCTGCCCGGCCCGCCGCGGTGGACGCTCGTGCTCGTCCCTCACCCGTAGGAAAGCTCGCTTGCCTTGCCGCGGAACACCCAGTGGGCGAAGGCGGAATAGGCGAGGATGACGGGCAGGACGAACAGCGTGCCCACCAGGATGATGGAGAGGGATTCGGGGCTCGCCGCAGCCTGCCAGATCGTGAGCCGGTCGGGCACCACGTAGGGATAGAAGCTGTAGGCGAGACCGAAGAAGCCCAGGGCGAACAGGGCGGTGGCCCCCACCATCGGCACCCACGACAACCGGTCCCCGTCGCGCGGATGGCGGCGCAGGAACACGAGCAGCCCCAGCACCAGCAGGCCCGTCATGAGCGGGATGGGTGCGAGCAGGATGAACTCCGGCAGTCGGAACCAGCGGGCGAAGATTCGGGGGCTCACGAGAGGCGTGGCGACCGAGACGGCCAGGATGCCGAGCGCCGTGAACAGGAGGGTCACGCGGGCCCAGCGCACGGCCTTCACCTGAAGGGCGCCATCCGTCTTCCAGATGAGCCAGGACGCGCCCACGAAGGCATAGCCGGCCGCCAGGCACACGGCCGTCAGCGCACAGAAGAGGAGGGCGGGAAGCGAAGTGTCGAAGGCCAGGATGTAGGCGCCCAGCATCCAGCCTTGCGCAAGGGCCGCGAGCAGCGAACCCCAGAAGAAGGCCGCATCCCAGGCGCCCTGCTGGAGCCGCGGGGCCTTGGCGCGGAATTCGAAGGCCACGCCGCGCAGGATGAGCCCCACCAGCATGATCGCCACCGGCAGGTAGAGGGCCGTGAGGATGATGCCATGGGCGATGGGGAAGGCGACCAGCAAAAGCCCGATGCCCAGGACGAGCCAGGTCTCGTTCGCGTCCCAGAAAGGCCCGATCGAGGCGATCATGCGGCTGCGCTCGGCGGCGGGCTGGCCGCGCGTGAGGATGCCCACCCCAAGGTCGAAGCCGTCGAGGACGACGTAGAACAGGATGGCCACGCCCATCAGGGCGGCGAAGATCACGGGCAGCCAGTCGGGCGGAAGGAAGGGCGTCATGGCGCTACTCCGCGGCGGTGAACCGGGGTGTCACGACGGGCGGGAACAGGCCGCGCGCGTCGGCGCTTGCGGCCCCGCGGCCGGCCAGGTGGAAGAGCACGGCGACGAACGCCGCGATCAGCACGGCGTAGACGATGAGGTAGAGCAGCAAGGTGGCGGCCACGGTGCCGGCCGCATGGGGCGCGGCGGCTTCGGCGGTGGTGAGCACGCCCGTCACCAGCCACGGCTGCCGGCCGATTTCGGTCACGTACCAGCCGGCAAGTGTTGCCACCCAGCCCGAAAAGGTCATGGCGACGAGGGCCTTGAGGAACGGGCGGGACAGGCCCTCCACGCCGCCCCGGCGCAGGCGCCAGGCCCCCCACCAGGCGAGCGCGAGCATCAGGAGGCCTACCCCCACCATCAGCCGGAAGCCCCAGAAGACGGGAGCCACGGGCGGGTGTCGACCTGGGAAGGCGTCGAGGCCCGGCACGACGCCCTCGGGGTCGTGGCGCAAGACCACGCTGGCCCCGGCCGGGATCGCCACCTCGAAGTGGGTCGTGCGCGCGTCCTCGTCGGGCACGCCGAAGAGGACGAGGGGCGCGCGCCCCCGCGTCTCCCAGTTGGCCTCGATCGCGGCCACCTTGGCCGGCTGGTGCTCGAGCGAGTTGAGGCCGTGGAGGTCGCCCGCCACGATCTGGAGGGGGATGAGGGCCGCGGCCGTCAGGATGGCGGCCTTCAGCGTCAGGCGCACGTCGGCCCCCCGATCGCCCTTGAGCCACCGCCAGGCCGACAGCCCCGCCATCAGGAACGCCACGGTCAGCCCCGAGGCCAGCAGCGTGTGCGCCAGGCGGTAGGGCATCGAGGGGTTGAACACCACCGCCCACCAGTCGGTGGCGTGCACCACGCCGTCGCGGATCTCGAAGCCCGCCGGCGTGTGCATCCACGAGTTGAGCACCAGGATCCAGAAGGCCGAAGCCGTGGTGCCCACGGCCACGAGGAGGGTCGAGAGCGTGTGCACCCAGTCGGGCACGCGGCGGAAGCCGAAGAGCATGATGCCCAGGAACACCGCCTCGAGAAAGAAGGCGGTGAGCACCTCGTAGGCGAGCAGGGGGCCGGCCACGTTGCCCACCTTCTCCATGAATCCGGGCCAGTTCGTGCCGAATTGGAAGCTCATGGTGATCCCCGACACCACGCCCATGCCGAAGGCGAGTGCGAAGACCTTCACCCAGAAGCGGTAGGCCTCCATCCAGGCCTCCTCGCCCGTGCGCTTCCAGGCGAGCTTCATGCCGAGCAGCATCCAGCCCAGCGCGATGGTGATCGTGGGAAAGAGGATGTGGAAGCTCACGTTCAGGGCGAACTGGATGCGGGCCAGCATCAGGGAATCGAGAGCGGTCATCGATCCACCTCCTCAGAGGGGGCAGAGCGGCCGGCCGGCAGCAGGCGGCCCGCCCGGTCGACCAGCCGGGCCACGCCGGCCCCCAGCCGCAGCAACGCCACCAGCCGGTCGGTTTCCAGTGTCGAGACGTCGGCGTACCAACGGGTGAGGAGCTCGATGAGCTCCAGCATCTCGGCCATGCGGGCCTGGGCGTGCCGTTCGGCCGCGTCCCGCGGGGCTTCCATGAGCAGCGTGCGCAATACGCTCAGCGTCGGGTCGATCTCGCGCCGGCGCCGCTCCTCGACGAGCGTGCGCACGATTTGCCAGATGTCCTCGGGCGTGGTGAAATGGTCGCGCCGGTCGCCCGGCACGTGCCGAAGTTCCACAAGGCGCCAGGCCTGGAGCTCCTTGAGCCCCATCGATACGTTCGAACGCGACACACCGAGCGCCCTCACGATGTCGTCGGCGGCGAGCGGCCGGTCCGACAGGAAGAGGAGGGCGTAGATCTGCCCCACGGTGCGGCTGATGCCCCAGCGTCCGCCCATCTCCCCGAAGTGGAGGACGAACGCGCGGATGAGGGGCGGCAGATCCATCACAACCCTTTCCGACGTTTCCGACACTTCTGATATTGTCGCTGGCCCTGGTCGGCCGCCAGCCCCGGCGTTGGCGGGGCGGGCATGCAGGGACGGTAGGGCTTCAGCCGGCGAGCGCGCGCGGCAGTTCGGCGGCGTAGCGCTCCACGTCCTCGAGGCGCCCGCAGGAGACCCGCGACCATTGGGGAAACCCGGGATAGGGGCCCCGCACGATTACCCCCCGCTCGGCCAGCCGGGCGCGCAGCCGCTCGGCATCGCCCACGCGCGCGAAGACGAAATTGGCGTGCGAGGGCAGCACCTCGAGCCCATGGGCGCGGGCGGCGGCCGCAAGTCGCTCCCGCGCCGTGCGGATGCGTTCGCGCGAGAAGGCGAGGAACGCTTCGTCCTCGAGGCTGGCGAGGGCGGCGGCGAGACCGGCCGCGTTACCGCCGTTCGACATGGACCAGCCGCGCATCGCGGCGATGAGCTCGGGGTGGCCCAGGGCATAGCCCACCCTGAGGCCGGCGAGGCCGTGCAGCTTGGAGAAGGTGCGCGTGACGACCACGCGATCCCCCGCCCGGATCCTGGGGATGGCCGAATGCGCTTCGCCCCCGTCGGCAAGTTCGATGTAGGCCTCGTCGACCAGCACGGGCGTCTTGGGGCTCAAGGCGGCCACGAAGTTGCGCACCGTCTCGCCCGGGATCAGGAGGCCCGTGGGGTTGTTGGGATTCACCAGGTGGACGAGCCCGGCCGGGCCGGTGGCGGCCAGGGCCTCGAGGTCCACCCCCATGTCGGAGCGCAGCGGCACGCGGCGCACGGCCACTCCCTTGGCCTCGGCCCAGCGGAGCGGCGGGTCGAACGTGAGCTCGGCCGCCACGATGCCCCGCGTCAGGCCCAGCGCCATGGCCGCGCAATTCAACACCTCGGTCGAGCCCTGCCCCACCATCACATGGTCGGGCGTGAGACCGAAGCGGCGGGCGATCCGGGCGGCGAGTTCGGCCTCGGCCCCGTTGGCGTAGCGGCAGCCGTGGCGGGCCACTTCGGCCATGGCGGCCAGGGCCTTGGCCGACGGGCCGTACGGGTTTTCGTTGCGCGCCAGGAAGGCGACCCCGGCCGGCGGGGCGAAATGGACCGAGAGCTCGGCCTGAGCCGTGGCTCCGCGCGCCGGCGGCGCGGCACCCACCGCCACGGCCCAGCCAACCGCGCCCATCAGGCCGCGCCGCGTCATCGCCTGGTCCATCGCCCGTCTCCTCCTCAGGGTCGGGCGCCCATGCTCGCAAGTGCAACCCAGCCGGGGGCCGGCCCGAGTGTCAAGCCGCCTCCTCAGCCCATGATGCCGGCGGCGGCCAGGGCGGCCAGCGTCACGATCTCGGTGGCACCGGCCGTCATGGGCGCGATCTGCACCGGCCGGCCCATGTTCATGAGCACGGGCCCCAGCACCTGCCCGCCCCCCAGCTCCTTCAACAGCTTGGCGGCGATGTTGGCGGACTGAAGCCCCGGCATCACCAGCACGTTGGCCGGCCCCGTGAGCCGGTTGAACGGATAGACCTCGCGCATGCGCGGATTGAGCGCGACGTCGGCCGACATCTCGCCCTCGTATTCGAACGGCGGGCTCTGCTCGTCGAGGAGGCGGACGGCCCCGCGCACGGCCTCGAGGTGCTCGCCCGGCGGGTTGCCGAAGTTCGAGAACGAGATGAAGGCCACCCGCGGCTCCAGGCCCAGGCGGCGGGCGGCCTCGGCCGAAGTGACGGCAATGTCGGCCAGCATCGCCGCGGTGGGCCGTTCGTTGACGGTGGTGTCGGCGATCAGGATCGTCGTGGTGCGCCCGGCGAAGATGTGGATGCCGAAGGGCGTGTGGCCGGGCCGGGGGTCGACCACCAGCTTCACCTGGCTGAAGACCTGGTTGAAGTGACGGGTAAGCCCTGAGAGGAAACAGTCCGCCTCGCCCAGCTCGAGCAGCAGCGTGCCGAAGACGTTGCGCTCGTGGTTCACCATCCGCTGGCAGTCGCGCCGCAGGTAGCCCTGGCGCTGCAGCCGGGCGTAGAGATGTTCCACCATCCGGGGCACGAGCGGGCTGTTGGCCGAATTGTGGATGGTGTAGGTTTCGCCGTCGTTCACGCCGATCCGACGGAAGCCTTCCAGGATCGGATCCTCGCGGCCCACGAGCACGGGTTCGCCATAGCCCGACGCGCGGAAGCTGACGGCCGCGCGCAGCACGACCTCCTGCTCGCCCTCGGCGAACACCACCCGCCGGCGCCGGGCGCGCGCCGCTTCGAAGGTGGCGGCCAGCACCGAGGAGGTGGGGTTCATCCGGGCCCGCAGCCGCAGGCGATAGGCCTCCATGTCGGGCACCGGCCGGCGGGCGACGCCGGAGGCGATGGCCGCCTGCGCCACGGCGGCGGGCACCGCCTCGATCAGGCGGGGGTCGAACGGGGCGGGGATGATGTAGTCGGGCCCGAACACGTGGCTTGCGCCGTAGGCGGTGGCCACCTCGTCGGGCACGGCCTCGCGGGCCAGCGCGGCCAGGGCACGAGCGGCGGCGATCTTCATCTCCTCGTTGATCTTCGAGGCCCGCACGTCGAGCGCACCGCGGAAGATGTAGGGGAAGCCCAGGACGTTGTTGACCTGGTTGGGATAGTCCGAGCGGCCCGTGGCGATGATGGCGTCGGGGCGGATGGCCTTTACCACCTCGGGCCGGATCTCGGGGTCGGGGTTGGCCATGGCGAACAGGATGGGCTTGGCCGCCATCGACCGGACCATGTCGGGGCTCACGGCGTCCTTGACCGAGAGGCCGAAGAACACGTCGGCCCCCCGCATCGCCTCTTCCAGGGTGCGCAGCGGCGTGTCGACGGCATGCGCCGCCTTCCACTGGTTCATCCCCTCGGTGCGGCCCTGGAACACCACGCCCTTGGAATCGCACAGGATCACCTGATCGGCCGGCACCCCCATGGCCTTCACGAGCTCGGCGCAGGCGATGGCCGCGGCCCCGGCGCCGTTCACCACCAGCCGAATGTCCCGCAGGCGCCGGCCCGTCAGGTCGAGCGCGTTGATGAGCCCGGCGGCCGCGATGATGGCGGTGCCGTGCTGGTCGTCGTGGAAGACCGGAATGTTCATCCGGGCGCGCAGTTCGGATTCGATGACGAAGCACTCGGGCGCGCGGATGTCCTCGAGGTTGATGCCGCCAAAACTGGGTTCCAGCAGTTCCACGGCGGCAATGAAGCGCTCGACGTCGTCGGTCGCGATCTCGAGGTCGATCGAATCGATGTCGGCAAAGCGCTTGAACAGCACCGCCTTGCCTTCCATCACGGGCTTGGCCGCCAGGGCGCCCAGGTTGCCCAGGCCCAGGATGGCGGTTCCGTTCGAAATCACGGCCACCAGGTTACCCTTAGCCGTGTAGTCGTAGGCGGCCTCGGGCTGCTCGGCGATCGCGCGGACGGGGACCGCCACGCCGGGGGAGTAGGCGAGGCTGAGGTCGCGCTGGGTCGCCACCGGCTTGGTGGGCACCACCTCGAGCTTGCCCGGCCGGCCGGCGGCGTGGAACAGCAGGGCTTCGCGATCGGAAAAGATGGGTCGGTCGGACTTAGCCATCGCGCACCCGCCGGCTGCCGCACGGCCCCGCCTTGGGGCCCCGCCCCGGCGCCTGTAGGGACGGGCCATGGGCTCCGCAATCGTTCCGGCCCCCGCCTCGCGCGCGACGCCCATGATGGCCCAGGTGCTCGCGCTGAAGGCCGAAGCGGGCGACGCCCTGCTGCTCGTGCGGATGGGCGACTTCTACGAGGCCTTCTTCGAGGATGCGGCCGAGGTGGCGCGTCTGCTCGACATCGCGCTCACCGCCCGCGGCGAGCACGAGGGTCGGCCCGTGCCCATGTGCGGGATCCCCGTGCACGCCCATGAGTCCTACCTGGCCCGGTTGGTGAAGGCGGGCCGGGCGGTGGCCATCGCCGAACAGATGGAAGATCCCGCCGCCGCTCGGGCCCGGGGGTCGAAGGCCATCGTCGAGCGGCGGATCGTCCGCGTGCTGACCCCCGGCACCTTGACCGAGGAGCGCTTGCTCGAGGGGCGGTGCGCCAATTGGCTCGCGGCCGCCGTGGTCACGCCCCAAGGGGCGGGCCTCGCCTGGGCCGACGTGTCGACCGGCGAGTTCGTGGCGGCCGACCTTCCGGCCGAGACCCTGCCCGACGAGCTCGCGCGGCTGGGGCCGGCCGAGCTGCTGGTGCCCGAAGGCTCAGGGATGGACGGCACGCCCCGCCCGCGCGACCAGTTCGACAGCGAACGCGCCCGGCAGCGGCTGTGCGCCCGGTTCGGCCCGGCGGCCGCCGACGGCTTCGGCCGCCCGGCGCTCGCGGCCATGGGCGCGCTGTTGGCCCACGTCGAGGCCACCGCGCGCGCGGCCCCGATCCGGCTCGAGCCGCCCGCGCGCCACCTGCCGGGCGACGTCCTGGCCATGGATGCCGCCACCCGTGCCGGCCTCGAGCTGCTGCGAGCCGCCGACGGGGGGCGCGACGGCTCGGCTCTGGCCACGATCGACCTCTGCGTGACGGCGGCGGGATCCCGCCTCCTGGCCGAGGAGCTGGCTGCCCCCCTCACCTCTCGGGCCGCCATCGAGGCTCGGCTCGACCTCGTGGAGGCCTTCGTGGCCGCCCCGGACCTGCGGGCCGCCGTCCGGCGAAGCCTCAAGGCGTGCCCCGACCTCGCCCGGGCCCTGGCGCGCGTTGCGGCCCGGCGCGGGCGGCCAGGCGACCTGGCGGCCGTGCGGGCCGCGTTGGCCGTGGCCCAGGACCTGGGCCGGCACCTGGCCGCGGCGCGCCTTCCCGGTCCCGACCTTGCGGCGAGCCTCACACCCCCTGCCGGGCTCGCCTCGACCCTGGCCGCCCTCGCCGACCGGCCGCCCGCCGAGCGGGGCGAGCCCGGAGTCATCCGCGACGGGGCCGACCCTGAGCTCGACGAGCTGCGCCGGCTTGCCACCGATGGCCGCCGCCGGATGGCCGAGCTCGAGGCCCGGCTGGCGGCTGAGACGGGCGTTCCCAACCTCAAGGTGCGATTCAACGCCGTGCTGGGCTGGTTCGTGGAAGTGCCCGCCCGCCATGCCGCAGCGCTTGCGGCGCGCGGCTTCGCCCACCGGCAGACGCTGGGCCAGGCGATGCGCTTCGACACGCCCGAGGTGCGCGCGCTGGCCCAGGCGATCGCGACGGCCGACGCCCGAGCGCGCGCTCGGGAACTGGCCCTGGTCGACGCGCTCGAAGAGGCCGTGCGCCAGGCGGCCGACCCCCTGGCCCGCCTGGCCCGCACGCTGGCCCGGCTGGACCGGTCGGCCGCCCTGGCCGAGGTGGCCGCCACGCGGTCCTGGGTCCGCCCGCAGTTGACCGACGGGCGCGACTTCACCGTTCGGGCCGGGCGCCACCCGGCCGTTGAGGAGGCGCTGCGCCGGACCGGTCAGGCCTTCGTGCCCAACGACTGCCGGCTCGAGGATCCGGGCCGGTGTTGGCTCGTCACGGGCCCCAACATGGGCGGCAAGTCCACCTTCCTGCGCCAGAACGCGCTCATCGCCATCCTCGCCCAGGCCGGTAGCTTCGTGCCGGCCGCCTTCGCCCGGATCGGCATCGTCGACCGGCTTTTCAGCCGCGTGGGCGCCTCGGATGCGTTGGCCCGAGGTCGTTCCACCTTCATGGTCGAGATGGTCGAGACGGCCGCCATCCTGCGGCAGGCGACTCCGGCCAGCCTGGTGCTGATGGACGAGGTGGGCCGGGGGACCGCCACCTGGGACGGGCTGGCCATCGCCTGGGCCGTGCTGGAGGCCGTGCACGACCGGGGCTGTCGCACCCTGTTCGCCACCCACTACCACGAGCTCAACGCGCTGGCCGGGCGACTACCGTCGCTCGCCCTGCGCTCGACGGCCGTGGCCCAGGGCCCGGGCGGCCCCGTATTCCTGCACCAGGTGGTCGAGGGGCCGGCCGCCGGCAGCTTCGGGCTGGCGGTGGCGCGGCTGGCGGGCGTTCCGGCCGCGGTGGTGGCGCGCGCGGCCCGCATCCTCGAGCGACTGGAGCGGAGCGAGGCGAGCCGGGCGGCCGCCGAAGCGCTCGAGGCACTGCCGCTGTTCGCCGCCGCCGTCGCCCCCCCGCCGCCCCCCGACGTGCTGCGCGCCCGCCTGGCCCGGGTGAACCCCGACGACCTGACGCCCCGGGCGGCGCTCGATCTTGTCTACGAGCTCAAGCGCCTGGCGGCTGAGGACTAGCGGGCGGCCAGGCCCCCATCGATGAACAGCTCCGCCCCGGTCACGAACTTGGCCTCGTCGGAACAGAGATAGACCGCGGCCCAGGCGACGTCGTCAGGCTCGCCCACGTGGCCCAACGGGATCTGGCGGCCGAGCTTGGCCAGCACCTCGGCCCGGGTTCGGCCGGGGCGGACGAGCCCGTCGAGGATGGGTGTGTCGATGAAGGCCGGGTGCAGCGAGTTGGCGCGGATGGGCAGGCCCGCGTGCGCGCAGTGGAGCGCGACCGACTTCGTGAGATGCCTCACGGCCGCCTTGGCGCTGTTGTAGGCGGCCATGTTGTGCCCGGCCACCACGCCGGCGATCGACGACAGGTTGAGGATCGCGCCCCGACCGCCATCGCGCGCCAGGGTCTCGCGCATCAGGCCGAGTGCTGCCCGGCAGCCCAGGAACGTCCCCTCCACGTTGACGGCATGGCACCGGCGGAACGCGTCAAGGCTGAGCTCCTCGACCGTGCCGTGGGTGCCGATCCCGGCGGAGTTGACGAGGATCTCAAGTCCGCCGAGCCGCGCACGGGCTTCGGCCATCGCCTGCGCCCAGTCCCCCTCCCGCGTGACGTCCAACGGGCACCAGGGCGCGCCCAGCCGTGCGGCCGCCGCCTCGAGCCTGCCGGTGTCGACGTCGGTCATGAGCACGCGGGCTCCTTCATCCAGGAATCGCTCGACGATCCGCAGGCCAAGCCCCGAGGCGGCCCCCGTCACCAACGCCCGTTTGCCGGCCAGGCGCCCGGCCATGCGCTCCTCCCCTTGCCGCGCGGGCGATTGCGCCCTTGAGTCTAGCGCCCTAGCGGCCAAGCGCGATGCCGGGAAGCGCCGTTCGGGGGGGGCTGATCGGGCTTGCCGCCCTCGCCATGCCGTCCGCCGCGACGACGCCCGCCGGGAACGGCGCCCTGATCGTTCCCGGTGACGCCTTCGGAGCCGCCGACGTGGGCGACCTCGAGGAGCTGGCACGGTTCCTCGCCCCGCTCGTGGCTGCTCCGGCCGCCTCGGCTGCGTCCTCGGCAGACCTCAAGCTCAGGGGACTTGGCGGAGCGCTGCCGCCCGGCATCCTCCCTCGACTCGAGGTGCGGGCAGGGGGTGCCCCGCGGGGGCGCATCGGCACCCGGCTTGCGGAACTGGGCACTCTCGAGGCCGCACGCCTCGTTCCCGGTCCGGCCGGCGGGACGGTGGCCGGTCGCCTCGACCTGGCCTTAGCCCCGCCAGGGGCGGAGGCGGTGGGTGACTGGCGCCTTGCCAAGGGAACGAACGGCCTGTGGCGCCTGGGCGGCGGCGTGACCCAGAGCGTGATGGCCGACCGTGCCCAACTGCGCGTCGACGGCTGGTGGGACCGGCGCGATGGCTGGCTGCGCGACCCGGCCGGCGGGGCCGAATGGAACGACCGGGCGGGCTGGCTGGTGCGGGCCGGGCTCGCCTTCAGTCCGCGGGACGACGTCCACCTCGTCCTGTCCGCCGACTGGACCCGTCGGCGCGACGATTGGTGCTGCACGGGGGCCTATCTTCCGGCCGGTGCGGCTGCCCCCATCGCCCAAGCCCTGCGCGGGCTGGGGGCGACCTTGATCGACGATCCGGCGGCGCTCCGGGCCGCGCTCACGCCCGGTCGCCGGCCGAAGGCGGGTCTGGGGGATCGGGGCATCGACCTGGCGCTTACGGCACCGGTCGGCTCGTCGAAGCTGACCGCGCGCACGACGCTGCGCGACGGCTGGGCCCGCCAGTCGGGCGACGCCGACGGCCTCGACCTCGACCTGCTGGCGCGGGGTGGGCGCTGCCAGCGCGCCACCTTCTTCGCCCAGGAGCTGGCCCTGGAGGCTGACGAGGGCTCGTTTCGCTGGTGGGTCGGGGCGGGGATCACCCGCGAGCGCCTGGTGGTGCGCGACGACCTGCGCTTCGGCACCGATGCCACGCGCGCCGTCGATGCCGTGCTGGGCGTGGCCGATCCCACCTTTCCCGGCCTGGCGGTCGTGGCGGCCGAGCTGGGGCTGCCGGGCGTCGCCCTCGACGGCCAGGGCGTGGTGGCGGATCGGTGGCGCCAGGTCGAGACGGCGGGATACCTCGAGGCCGGCGCTCGGCTCACCTTGGCTCCGACCCTTGACCTAGCGGCCGGCCTGCGCCGCCAGCGGGTCGTGGGCGCGCTCGAGGCCCGGCTCGATGGCGACAATCCCTTGTGCCAAGCCTTGCTCGCCGCCGGCCGGCCCCGCGAGGCGCGGCTGGCCTGCGCGGTCCCGGGCCTCGATGCCGCGCTCGATCGGCGCCGCCGCGCGGCGGCCACCACGGGCGAAGTGAACCTTGGATGGCGGCCGGTCCCCTCCCTGAGTTTCGAGGCCCGGCACGCCACAGGGTTCCGGCCGGCGGGCTTCGTGCTCGACCGCCGAGCCCTCGATCCCACATCACCCGAGGCCCCTTGGCTCGCCCCCGAACGGGGGGCCGGCCAGACGCTCGAGGTGCGGTTCGGGATGGGCCGACGGCACGTGGCGCTGCGTGGCTTTCGCACGCGCGTGCGGCGCCTGCCGTTCGTCGCCGAGGCGGGCGAGCGGGTCGTGGCCCAGGCCTTGGCCGGCTGTGCCGAGGGTGCCGAGCCGTGCGGCGCGCGAAGTTCGGCCCTGGCCCTGCGGGGCGTCGAGGGCGAAGCCCGCCTGCAGCCGGCCCGCGATCTCAGCCTCGCTCTGGGGCTCGCACGGCTCAAGGCCCGGTATGCGGCCCAGCTGGTGGCCGCTGACGGCGGACCGTTGGCGCCCGACGTCGAGCGGCTGGCCGGGCAGGCCCCGGCCGGCGCGCCCGGCTGGGCCCACACCGGCCAGCTGCTGTGGGAGCCCCCCCTCGGGGCCGGTCTTCGGCTGCGCCTGCTCTTCGATTGGCGGATCACGACGTCCTTCACGAGCGATCCGTGGGGTGGTGCGCGCGTGCCGGCGCATGGTGTCCTCAACGCGCGCGTGGGGCTTTCGGGCCCCGAGCGGCGCTGGGCGATGGACCTGTGGGTCAACAACGTCACCGACACGCGCGTCGTGCCGGCCGCCACCCCCGCCCCGCTCCAAGGCCTCGACCTGGGGGAGGCGCGGTTGCGCTCGGGCGCCCCGATCGCACCGCGTCGGTTGGGGTTTCTTCTGTCCACCCGCTTCTAGCCGGCCGTCAGCCGCGCATGGCGGCCTCGGCCACCATCATCCGGGCCTCCGCCTCGAGCCCGGCCAACCGGAACGCGGCGACGATGCGGCGGAAGTGGTCAGGAGGCACGTCGGCCCAGCGGCCCTGCAGCCCGGTGGCGGCCAGCACCAGCGCTTCGCCCGCCCGCCGGCCGGCAAGCGCGGCGTCCATGGCGCGCGTCCAGGCGTTGCGGAGCGGCGCGGGCGGAGGCCCGACTTCGAGCCCCAGGCCGTGCAGGCCCGCCGCGACCAGGGCCGCCCGGTGGGGCGTGGTCGCGCGGCCGAGGTCGGCAAGCCAATCCTCCTCGGCCGGCAGGTCGGGCGCCAGGGGGGCCAGCACGGCCCACACGCGGGCCCGCACGGGCGGATCGGCCTCTTGGGCCAGGGGCCACCACGCGCGTGCGGCCGTCACCCGCCCGGAGGCCACCATGGCGGCCACGAGATCGGGTGCTCGGTCGACGAAATTCGCGGCCGGCCGCAGGCGGGCGGCCGCCTCTCCGGCCGCCATAGCAAGCCCCAAGGCCGCCGCGCTGCCCGCCGGGGCGGCCGCCAAGAGGGGGTCGAGCGCCGCGAGCAGCTGCGACGCATTCGTCGCGGCTGCGGCCTGCGCCAGTCGCTGGCCCGCCTTGGTCGGGCCGCGAACGGGGGCCGTTTCGGCCTCGAGCGCCAGGAGGCGGACGAGTTCGTCCCGTCCCAGCACGCCGAGCCCGGCCGCCTCAGGCGCCAGGGCGGCGCGCGCGGCCGCCGGCACGGCGGCGTGCCGAACCCGCCACGCCCGCATCTGGGGCGGAGCGGCGGCGAGCAACGGCGCCGGGATGTCGAGCCCCAGGGCGCCCGCAAGCCCCACGCGCCAGGCCGAGAGCGTCTTCACTTCGGTCCACACCGGATTGCCCGCCTCGCGGCCGGCCCCGGCCAGACTCACCAGCCGGCTGGCGAGCTGAACGTCCAGATTGTCGGGCCGGCGCCGTCCGCGCACCTCGCGCACCAGTTGGGTGGCGGCCAGCGGGTCGCCCGCGAGCGCCGTGCACCATGCGTCGGCCAGCACGAAAGCGGGATTGTCGGCCGAGGCGACCCGGCCGGGCGTGGCGATCGGGCACAGGCCCACCGGGTCGCCGGCGGCCAGGGCGGCCTGGGCGGCCGCGGCCAGAAGGCGGGGGGTGAAGTCCCGAGGATCGACCCGGATGAGCATGCGGTGGGCCTCGGCCGCCGCGCCCAGGTCGACGAGGGCGCGCGCCCGGGCGGCCAGCCAGTCGCCGGGATGGATGCCGGGCGGCGGCCAGGCCTGCGACACGAGCAGGCGCTGGATTCCCGCCTGCCCCCAGCGGCTGGCGAGCGGGCCGTCGAGCCGCACCAGGAGGCCGGCCAGGAACCGCCCGTCGGCCCCGGCGAAGGAGCGGGGGTCGAGACCGCGGGTCGCGGGTGACAGGAGCCCCGCGGTGGCGGCCAGGCGCACGGGCCCCGGCGGTTCCTCCGGTTCGTCTTCCAGGGCGGCCTCGGCGGGCATGGGGGCAGGTGCGGGCGGGGCTGGGGCGGGCTTGACGTCAGGCGGCGGCGCCCCGTCCGTCCGGGCCGCGTCAGGGGCGGGCTCGGGCCGCGTTTCGGCCGGGGGGGCGTCGAACGCGTCGGGCAACAGGTCGGTGGGGGCTGCGGGCGGCTGCGGGGCGACGGGGCCTGCCACCAGCCCCACCACGGCCAGGGCGGACCACCGGAGACCGGTGCGAATTGCACGCCGCCGCACGCCCACCCTATAGCCCCGGGGATGCGGAGCGCCAACGCCAGCGCAGGTCTCGATCGGCCGATCGTGCTGGTGGGTCACATGGGCTGCGGCAAGACCGCCGTGGGCCGCCGGCTGGCCGAGGCGCTGGGTCTGCCCTTTCGCGATTCCGACGCCGAAGTCGAAGCCGCGGCTGGCCTGCCCATCCCGGAAATCTTCGCCCGCTTTGGCGAAGCGCATTTCCGCGACGGCGAACGGCGGGTCATTGCGCGGCTGCTGGGGGAAGGCCCGGCCGTGATCGCCACCGGTGGCGGCGCCTTCATGGACCCCGACACGCGCGCGCTGGCGCTGGCCCGGGCCATCGTGGTGTGGATCGAGGCCGACCTCGACCTGCTGGCCGAGCGGGTGGCGCGCAAGGGTGGGCGCCCGTTGCTGGCCGGTCGGGATCCGCGCGAGGTGTTGGCCGAACTCGCCCGCGTGCGCGATCCGGTCTATGCCAAGGCGCACCTTCGCGTGCGCTCGAGCCCCGGCCCACACGAGGAGACGGTGGCGGCCATCCTGCACGCGCTGGCCCAGCCGGCCGCATGAGCGCCGCCACCCGGATCCGCGTCGAGGTAGGCCGCACGGCCTACGACGTTCGCATCGGGCAGGGCCTGTTGGCGCAGACCGGTCAGGCGCTGCGCGAGCTGGGGGCCGAGGGGCGGATCCCGGTGGTGACGGACGAGCATGTGGCGCCCCTCCATCTCGGCCCCGTGGCAGCCGCCCTGCGCTCGGCCGGGCTCGAACCCTGCGCCATCGTGCTGCCGGCGGGCGAGGCCAGCAAGAGTTTTCGCATGCTCGAGACGCTGGTGGGTCGGCTGCTCGATGCCGGAGTCACTCGCGACACGCCCGTGGTGGCCCTGGGCGGCGGCGTCGTGGGCGACCTGGCAGGCTTCGCGGCCGCCATCGTGAAGCGCGGCCTGCCGCTCGTGCAGGTTCCCACCACGCTGCTGGCCATGGTGGACTCAAGCGTGGGCGGCAAGACGGCGATCGACATGCCCCAGGGCAAGAACCTGGTGGGGGCCTTCCATCAGCCCGCCCTGGTCCTCGCCGACGTGGACACGCTCGCCACCCTGCCCGCGCGCGAACGGCGCGCGGGCTATGCGGAAGTGGTGAAGTACGGGCTGATGGCCGATGCGGCGTTCTTCGCCTGGCTCGAAACGCACGGGGCCAGGGTGTTGGGCGGGGAGCCGGCCGCCCTGGTGCACGCCATCGCCACGGGGGTGGCGATGAAGGCCGCGGTGGTCGCGCGGGATCCCCTCGAGCGGACGGGTGAGCGCATGCTCCTCAACCTGGGCCACACCTTCGGCCACGCCCTCGAGGCCGAGGCGGGCTTCGGCCCTGACCTGCTGCACGGCGAGGCGGTGGCGATCGGCATGGCCCAGGCCTTCCGCTTCTCGGTGCGTCGGGGGCTGGCGCCGGCGGCCGATGCGGCCCGGGTAGAGGCGCATTTGGCCGCGGCCGGGCTTCCCGTGCGGCGGCCGCGGCCGGCCGACCGGCTGGTCGCCCACATGGCCCACGACAAGAAGCGCGGGGCGGGCGGGTTGCCGCTCATCCTGGTGCGTGGGATCGGCCGTGCCTTCGTCGCCCGCGACGTGCCGCTCGAGGAGGTCCGCGCCTTCCTGGCCGAGGAAGAGGTGTTCGCCTGAGGGCGCTTGCGGGGTCCCGCAGCGCCGTGCCATCGCCCCGCCCGTGCACGACCTCAAGGCGCTGCGCGCCGATCCCGCGGGTTTCGACCGCGCGCTCGCCCGTCGCGGCCTCGACGGCGCGGCGGCCGCCGTCCTAGCGGCCGACCGGCGGCACCGCGAGCTTCTGGCCCAGCTCGAGACCGATCGGGCACGGCGCAACGAAGCCTCGAAGGAGATCGGCACCGCACTCGCCCGGGGCGACGGGCCGGCGGCCGAGGCGCTGAAGGCCGAAGTGGCCGTGCTGAAGGACCGGTTGGCCACCACGGAGGCAGCCGCCGCCCGGGCGCGTGCCGAACTCGACGACCTGCTGGCGGCCCTGCCCAACCTGCCGGCCGACGACATTCCCGACGGCCCCGACGCCAGCGGCAACGTCGAACTCGGGCTTTGGGGTGCGCTGCGCCACGGGGGGGCAGAGCACGACGCGCTCGCGGCAGGCCTAGGCCTCGACCTCGAGGCCGCGGCCCGGATTGCCGGGGCCCGCTTCGCCGTGCTGAAGGGCGGGCTTGCGCGCCTGCATCGGGCGCTGGGCCAGTTCATGCTCGACCGTCACGTGGCCCACGGCTGGCTCGAGGTCGCCCCGCCCCTCCTCGTGCGCGAGGAGGCCATGTTCGGGACCGCCCAACTGCCCAAGTTCCGCGACGACCAGTTCCAGACCACCGACGGGCGCTGGCTCGTGCCGACGGCCGAGGTGCCGCTCACCAACCTCGCGCGCGAGGCGATCCTCGAGGAAAAGGACCTGCCCCTGCGCTTCGTGGCGCTCACACCCTGTTTCCGGCGCGAGGCCGGCGCAGCCGGGCGCGATACGCGGGGCCTCATCCGCCAGCACCAGTTCGAAAAGGTGGAGCTCGTGACCGTGTGCACGCCTGACCAGGCGGCGGCCGAGCACGCCCACATGCTGGCGGCCGCCGAGGCCGTGCTCCAGGCCCTGGGCCTTGCCTATCGGCGGGTGCTGCTGTGCGCTGGGGATCTGGGCTTCGCGGCCCGGCGCACGGTTGACCTCGAAGTGTGGCTGCCCGGGGCCGGCGCGTTCCGCGAGATCTCGAGCGTGTCCTGGTGCGGAGACTTCCAGGCCCGGCGGATGGACGCGCGCTATCGGCCGGCCGGCGGTCGCGGGACGGCCTTCGTGCACACGCTGAACGGCTCGGGCGTGGCGGTGGGCCGGGCGCTCGCCGCCGTGCTCGAGACCCACCAGCGGGCGGACGGGGCCGTCACGATCCCGCCACCGCTGCGTCCTTACATGGGTGGCCTCGAGGTGCTGGAACCTGAGAGCCGATGCGCATCCTGTTGACCAACGACGACGGCATCTTCGCCCCGGGCTTCGCCGCGCTCGAGCGGATCGCCCGCCAGCTGTCGGACGACCTGTGGATGGTGGCGCCGGCCGAGGAACAGTCGGGGGCCGGGCACTCGCTCACGCTCACGCGCCCGCTGCGCGTGCGGGAGCTCGGGCCCCGGCGCTTCGCCGTGATGGGCACGCCCACCGACGCCGTCATGATGGCGCTGGGGCATCTGATGGCCGGAGCCCGGCCCGACCTCATCCTCTCGGGCGTGAACCGAGGCCCCAACCTGGCCGAGGACGTGACCTATTCGGGCACCGTGTCCGCCGCCATGGAAGGCACGCTGGCCGGCATCCGCTCGATCGCCCTGTCGCAAGCGATGGCCGACTATACGCATGGCGCCGAAAGCTTCGCCGCCGCCGAGGCGACCGCGGCCGAGATCATCCGCAAGGTCGCCTCGTCCGATTGGGGCGAAGGCGTCCTCCTCAACATCAACTTCCCCGCCCGGGCCGTGCCCTTGGGCGTGCGCGTGACGCGCCAGGGCTTCCGCGACTACGGCCACATCCGGATCGATGCCCGCATCGATCCGCGCGGCTTTCCCTACTATTGGTTCGGCTACGGGCGGGAGGTGGAAACGCCCGGCCACCGCACCGATCTCGAGGCCGTGCGCGAGGGCTATGTCTCGGTGACGCCCATGCACCTCGACCTGACGCATCACCGGACGATCCCGAGCCTTCAGGCCGCGCTCGAGGGCTGAGGGCGGGCCGGGTGCGGGAGGTGCGCGGGCGCGTTCCACGGGAACCGGCCCGCTCTCCATGGATGGGCGTGCGCGCGTGGTGGCTGCTCGCCCTGGCAGCCGTGGCGGCCTGTGCGGAGCGGCGGCCCCCGCCGCGCCCCGCTCCCCCGGCCGTGGCCCGCGAGCCCGTTCGGCCCCCCCGCTGGCAGCCGGCCCCCGTCGTGGCCGACGGCCGACCGGTGCCCGGCGGGCGGGAACATGTGGTGCGCGCCGGGCACACGGGGCTTGCCATCGCCCGCGCCTATGGCGTGCCGTGGCGCCGGATCGCCGAGGCGAACGGCATCGGGCCCGAATCCATCCTGCGCATCGGCCAGCGCCTGTTCATTCCCGCCCAACCCCAGAACGCGGGCCGGGGCCGGCCGAGCGCGGCCGAGCTTGCCGCGAACTTCACGCTCGACATCGACGATCTCCTTTCGGGCACGCGCGAGGCGGAGCCGCCCCCGCCCGGCGCCCCGCCGCCAGCTGCGCCCGGCGCCCCGCCGCCGCCGGCCCGCCCGGCATCGCCGGCCATTCCCGCGCTCGTCTGGCCCACGGAAGGCCGGGTGATCCTGTCGTCGTTCGGGCCCAAGCCGGGCGGGCGCGTAAACGAAGGGATCCTGATCCGGGCCACCTCGGGCAGTCCCGTCAGGGCGGCGGCCGCGGGCACGGTGCTCTATGTGGGGGAGGCGATCGAGAGCTTCGGGCTCCTCGTGCTGCTGCGCCACGAAGGCGGGGTCGTCACCGCCTACGGCCATCTCGAGGAAGCGCTGGTTGCCCGGGGCGAGGTGGTGCGCCAGGGCGACATCATCGCACGGGCCGGGCGCAGCGGTGCGGTGCCCGAGACCGCGCTGATGTTCCAGCTCAGGGTAGGACGGAAGGCGGTGGATCCCCTGCCGCACCTGCGCCGCCCAGCCTGAGGTGGCGGGCGGGAAGCCCGAGCGGCCGGTGGGTGGCCACGACGGCAAGGCCGCCCCCGTCGAGGTGCCGGCGAATGGCGGCCTCGAGCCCGGTGCAGGCCGCCGCGTCGAGCAGGGCGGTCGGTTCATCGAGCAGCCATAGGGCAGCACCGGACGCAAGCACGCGAACGAGCGCCCCGCGCTGCCGCTGACCGGCCGACAGCAGGCCCACTGGCACGTCGAGGAGGCCCTCGAGCCCCAGGGCGCGCGCGGCGTCGGCGACGCGGCCCGGGGCCTGCCCGTCGAGGCGGGCCCAGAAGGCGAGTTCCCGCCCCAACGGAGCGTCGGGCTTGAGCGCGAGTTCGGGCCCCTGGAAGGCGGTGGGGAAGGGATTGTCGATCCGGCCGGCGGCCGGCGCCAGCAGTCCTGCGAGCGCGCGCAGCAGGCTCGTCTTGCCCACCCCGTTGGGCCCCGTGACGATGAGCGCTTCACCGGGGGCCAGGACGAGCGAAAGGCCTTCGATCAGCAGGCGCCCGCCCCGCACGAGGGCAAGGTCCCTCACCTGGAGCCTGGCCATCCGCGACCGGCCGGGCGCTGGTGGAGTGGGAACGGGCGGGCCGCCTTGCCAAGCCCGCGGGTCTCGCCTAGTCCAGGGCGCGCGTCGGAGCGTGGCGCAGCCTGGTAGCGCATCAGACTGGGGGTCTGGGGGTCGCAGGTTCGAATCCTGTCGCTCCGACCATTGCGTGCGGGCGCCCCCACCCTGGGGGCATGGCGCGGGCGGGGGTGCCCGCCGGCGGGCGGCGGCCGAAGCGTAGGGGGAACCGCGAGGCCGGGCAGGGCGATCGCCATTCCGGCGGGCAGGGCGCCGGCGGCGGGTGAGTCGGCCAGCGCACGGTCGTGCTCAGCCGCCGAGACTCGCACGGTGACGGCGCGCCAGTTCCACGTAGCCGGCCGCCCCCGCCCGGTTCCGGGCCACCTCTTCGTCCGACAGCGTCCGGACGAGCCGGGCCGGACGGCCCGCCCAGAGTTCCCGGGTGCCGACGCGCTTTCCGGGCGGGAGCAGCGCCCCGGCCGCCAGCATGCCGTCGGGCTCGACCACGCAGCCGTCCATCACGATGGCACCCAGCCCCACGAAGGCGCGATCCATCAGCGTGCAACCATGGATCACACAGGCATGGCCCACCAGCACGTCCGCGCCGATCTCGGTGCGGGCGCGCACGCGCGTGACGTGAACGACGGTTCCGTCCTGGATGTTGCTGCGGGCTCCCACGACGATCGGCATCACGTCGCCGCGCAACACGCAATTGTACCATACCGAGGCGTCGGGCCCGATCGTCACCTGGCCGATCACGGTGGCGGTGGGGGCGATCCAGGCCGTGGGGTCCACCTCGGGCCGTGCGTCCATGAACGGCAGGAGCGGCATCAGGGGAAGAGTGGCGGGGCTTCGAGCCCGAGGGTTTCGGGCAGGCCGAACATCAGGTTCAGGTTCTGCACCGCCTGCCCGGCCGAGCCCTTGACCAGGTTGTCGATGGCCGCCGCCACGATCGCTCGGCCCGGCAGCCGATCCGGGAACACGTTGAGCACGCAGAGGTTCGAGCCACGCACCATGCGCGTGGCGGGCGCGACACCCGGCCCCAGCAGGTGGACGAACGGCTCGGTCGCGTAGCGCTCGTCGAGGGCGGCGCGCAGGTCGGCAACCGAGGCCCCGGGCGCCAGCGCGACCGAAGCCGTGATGAGCTCTCCCCGGTTCATCGGCACGAGGTGGGGCGTGAAGCCCACGCGCACCTCCTGCCCAAACGCCGCCCCCAGTTCCTGCTCGATCTCGGGCATGTGGCGGTGGTGGCCCACGCCGTAGGGGGCGGCGGCTTCCCCCACCTCGCAGAACAGGTAGGACTCCTTGAGCGCTCGCCCGGCGCCCGAGACGCCCGAGATGGCGAACACGGCGATGCCCTCAGGCGCAATCAGCCCGGCACGGGCCAGGGGAAGCAGGGCGAGCAGCACGGCCGTCGGGTAGCAGCCCGGGCACGCCACGAGGCGTGCGGCCGGCAGGTGCTCGCGCGCGTATTCGCTGAGCCCGTACACGGCTTCCGCCAGCAGGTGGGGGGCCGGGTGGTCGAGCCCGTACCAGGCCCGGTAGGTGGCGGCATCCTTCAGGCGGAAGTCGGCCGACAGGTCGAGGATCCGCACGGCCTCAAGACCGGCCAGCACCGCCGCGCTCGCGCCGTGGGGCAAGCAGCCCAGCACCACGTCCACCCGGTCGAAGGGGACGTCCTCGGGCGCCACCAGACGGGGGAGACCCCCCGCCCCCATGAAGTGGGGCCAGGCCTCGCTCATGGCCTGGCCCGCCTTCTGCTGGGCGGCCAAGGCCACGATCGTCACCTGCGGGTGGGTGAGGAGAAGGCGCACCGCATCTGCCCCCGTGTAGCCCGAGGCCCCCAGCACCGCCACGCGGATCCGATCCATGGGCTCGCCCTAGAGGCTTCAGGTCGCGCGCGAAAGCTCACGGCAGGAGGGTCGACAGGGGCTTCAGCGCCTCGACGACGGCCGCGTGCTCGTCGCTCCAGGCGCGGCGGCCGCCGGGATCCGAAAGCGGGGCCCACGCTGCCGGCGCGCCGCCTGGCGAACGCGCTTCGGCCATCAGCCGCGCCATGGCCGCCTCGGTGCGGGTGACGGCGATCCAGTCCGACGCCGACCAGACGAGGCCTGGCGCCAGCGTCTCGGCACGCGGCACGTGGCGCAGGCGGCGGGCCACGAGCCCCTCGGCACGGACGATGGCCGCCACCACGGGCTCGAGGTCGAGGAACCGGTTGGAGACGTGGAGCAGGAGCACCCCTTGGGGCGAGAGCGTCCGCCAATAGGTGCGCATCGCCTCGCGCGTGAGGAGGTGGAGCGGAATGGAATCCGAAGTGAAGGCATCCACCGCCAGCACGTCGAAGCGGCCTGCCGGCTCGCGGGCCAACCGGAGCCGGGCATCGCCCAGCACCAGCCTGAGGCCGGGCTGGCAGTCGCGCACATAGGTGAAGGCCTGGCGTTCGATCACCAAATGCACGACCGCGGGGTCGATTTCGAACACCGTCCAGTCCTGGCCGGGGCGGGCGTGGCACACCAGGCTTCCCGTCCCGAGCCCCACCACCCCGATGCGGGCCCGGGGCCCGAACAGGCGCTCGGCCGCCCCCAGCACCAGGCCCGCCCCCGATTCCGGGCCATAGTAACTCAAGGGGATCCGGGCCTTCGCGGGGTCGAGCGACTGGAGCCCATGCATCGTGGTGCCGTGGACCAGCCGGCGCACCCGGGCGCGCAGGTCGTTCTGGATGGCATGGATGCCGAAGAAGCTGCGGGTGCGGGCGTCGGGGATGGTCGAGATGTCGAGCTGCCGCCACCCGCCCGCCGCCATCACGAGGAGCGCGAGCTGGACCGTGAAGGCGAACGGTCGGCCGATGGCCAGCAGGCCGAGTCCCGCCAGCGCCATCAGCCCCGCCACGGTGGCCGGGGTGGGCTCGGCCGGGGTGAAGGCCGCCCCCAGCCACCACGACAGCACCAGGGCCACCGGCGCGTGCAACACCCTGAGGGCCCGGGCGCGCCCGCCAGGGCCGACCCAGAGCGCCCCGATCCGCCGCGTGAGCGGCCGGGCCGGCAGCAGCAGGCCGGCCGCCAGCAGGAGGAGCGGATGTTCCCACACCCAGTCGAAGACGACCGGGGCCACCAGCGCGGCGAAGGCGCCTCCCAGCCCGCCCCCCAAGGCAAGCAGCAGATAGAAGCGCGTGAGGTGGGTCACGTTTGGCCGGTCCGCGGCGAGGGCGCCGTGCAGGGCCACGGCCAGGGTGAACAAGAGCAGCAGGCTCGCCACGCCATAGAGGCTTGCGGCCCGGTCGATGGCCATCATGCCGGCCGCACCGAAGATCATCAGCAGCACGGGGGCCGCCGTGGTCGCGATCCGGGTCCACCGGGCCGCGTGCGTGCCGAACGCCAGGACGAGCGACAGGAGATAGAGTGCGAGCGGGATCACCCACAGCAGGGGCATCGCCATGATGTCGGTGGTGAGGTGGGCGGTGGTGGACAGCATGAGGCCCGAGGGCACCGCCGCCCAGGCCACCCAGCGGATCTGTCGGCCAAGGCTCGGGGCCGGGGCGGCGGCCGAGGGTGCGGTCGTGGTCGGGCCGGCGGGAAGCCCCAGCGCCGCGGTGGCCACCAGGAGCACGAGGAGGCCGTAGCCCGCCGACCACAGCCAGCGTTGGGCCGACAGGGTGAGGAGGGGTTCGAGGACGAGCGGATAGGCCAGAAGGCCGAAGAGCGAGCCCGCATTCGAGGCGGCGTAGAGGAACCAGGGCTCGCGGGCGTTGGGGTCGTCGGTGCGGGCGAACCAGGCCTGCATCAGGGGGGCCTGGGCCGCCACGGCGACGAACAGCGGGCCGATCCCCAGGGCGAGCGCCCGCACGAGCCAGCCCGCCTCCTGGCCCGGCGGGGGAGCGCCCTCGGCCAGGCCCACGGGCAGCGTGGCGGCCGCGGCGAGCAGCAGGGCGAGGTGGGCGGCCGCCTGCGCGCGCGGGGCCAGCCGGCTGAGCCCGTGCGCCCAGAGGTAACCCAGCAGCAAGGCGGCCTGATAGAACGCCATGGCGGTGTTCCACACGGCCGGGGCGCCGCCCAGCCGCGGGAGGGCGATCCGCGCCACCATGGGCTGGACCAGGAACAACAGGAAGCTGCCCAGGGCGACGATGGCGATGAACAACGCCCGGCGGGACAGCGTGGCGGCCGCCCCCGCCGCGGATGGTGCGGTCATGCGCCCGGCCGGCGGCTGGCCTCGTGGGCCAGAAGCCAAGCGCGGCGCGCGGCCGCATCGCCCGTGGCCCAGCCGAACGCACCCGCCACCCGGTGGCAGGGCACCACCAGGGCCAAGGGATTGCGCCGGGCGGCTTCGGCCACCTCGCAGGCCCTCGTCACGTCTCCCAGCAGGGCGGCCACCTCGGCGCAGGTCCGGGTCGTGCCGGGAGGGATGGAGCGGATGGCCGCCCACACCGCCCGTTCGGCTGGCGTGCCCAGCCGGCCGGTCGTCACCTCCTCGAGGGAATTGGCGTCGCCTGCGAAATAGGCGGCGAACGCAGCCGCAAGGCCACAGGGCGGTGGCACGTCGGCCTCGACTAGCGGGCTTTCGGCGAACCGGGCCAGCACGGTTTCGACGGCCTGAGGTGAGGTGGCGAACACGCTCGCCCACAGCAGGCCGTCGACATCGTGCACCAGCACGAGCGGGCCGAGGGGCGTGGCCACCACCGATCGGCTCAGCACGGCACCCCGTAGAGGTCGTGGGCGTCCGCGTCTTCGATGCGGACGGAAAGGATGTCCCCAGGGCGCGCGTGGCGCGCGCGGCGCAGCAGCACGCGGCCGTCCACCCCAGGCGAATCACCCTTGGAGCGAGCGTCCGCCCCACCCCGACCGTCGACCTCATCGACGATCACCTCGAGCACGCGCCCGATCCGGGTCTTAAGGCGCGCGGCCGACACGGCCGCCGCATGCGCCATGAAACGTTGGCGGCGCTCCTCCTTCACCTCCTCGGGCACCGCCCCGGGCAGGGCGGAAGCATCGGCCCCCTCGACGGCTTCGAACGCGAAGCAGCCCGCCCGGTCGATGCCCGCCTCGGCCACCCAATCGAGCAGGTGGCGGAAATCGTCTTCGGTCTCGCCGGGAAAGCCCACGATGAAGGTCGATCGGATCACGAGGTCGGGCACCTGGGCGCGCCACGCGCGGATGCGCTCGAGCGTGCGCATCTCGTCCGCCGGGCGGCGCATGGTCCTCAGGATGCGGGGGCTTGCGTGCTGGAAGGGGATGTCGAGGTAGGGGAGGATCAGCCCCTCGGCCATGAGCGCCACCAGTTCGTCGACATGGGGGTAGGGGTAGACGTAGTGCAGGCGGACCCAGACCCCGAGTTCGCCCAGGGCCCGGGCGAGATCGGTGATGTGGGCGCGCCGGCCGCCGAAGCGGGCGTGTCCCAGGTCGCGCCCGTAGGCCGAGGTGTCTTGGCTGATGACGATCAGCTCGCGCACGCCGTTGGCCACGCGGCGTTCGGCCTCCTTCAGGATCGCGTCGGGCCGGCGGCTCACCAACCGGCCCCTGAGCCTGGGGATGATGCAGAAGCTGCAGCGGTGGTTGCAGCCTTCCGCGATCTTGAGGAAGGCGTAGTGGCCTGGGGTGAGCCGAACGTCGGCCGGCACGAGGTCAAGGAACGGCTCGGCGGGTCGGGGCGCGGCGGCCTCGACCGCGGCCACCACCTGGGCCAGGGCGTCGTCCGTCTGGGCGGGCGCGGTGACCGCCACGAGGCCGGGGAACCGCTCGAGGAGCGACGGCGCCTCGTGGGCCAAGCAGCCCGTCACCACGACCCGGCCGTGCGCGGCCATGGCGTCGGCGATCGCCTCCAGGCTTTCGGCGCGCGCGGAGTCCAGGAACCCGCAGGTGTTGACGATCACCACGTCGGCACCCGCGTAGTCGGCGGCGAAGGCGTAGCCCCGTGCGCGCAAGGCCGAGAGGATGCGTTCGGAATCGACGAGCGCCTTGGCACAGCCCAGCGAGATCATCCCCACGCGGGGCGGGGCGCGCAGCGCGCGGGGCGCGTTCATGCAAAGCCCATGAGTTTGAGGACCTCCTCGCGGCTGCGCTCGTCGTCGCGGAACACGCCCATCATGCGCGAGGTCGTCATGATCACGCCGGGGGTCAGGACGCCGCGGGCCGACATGCAGGCGTGGCTGGCCTCCACCACCACGGCCACCCCGCGCGGGTTGAGTCCTTCGTGGATCGCATCAGCGATCTCGGCCGTCAGCCGTTCCTGCACTTGCAGGCGGCGAGCGTAGCCCAGGGCCACGCGCGCCAGCTTGGAAATGCCCACCACCTTGTGGCGCGGCAGGTAGGCGATGTGGATCTTGCCGATGATGGGGGCCATGTGGTGCTCGCAGTGCGACTGGAAGGGGATGTCGCGCAGCAGCACCACCTCGTCGTAGCCGCCCACCTCCTCGAACGTTCGGGCCAGGTGTTGGCGCGGGTCTTCGCGGTAACCCTTGAAATACTCCTGGTAGGCGCGGGCCACGCGGCGTGGCGTTTCGAAGAGGCCCTCGCGGTCGGGATCGTCGCCCGCCCAGCGGATCAGGGTCCGCACCGCTTCCAGCACCTCCGGCGGGATGGGCGCATCGCGGTCCGCCCCTTCGAGCGGCTCGTCGTCGTCCAGCGTGGAACAGTCCGCCATCGTCGGTTCCCGCCCCCGGGCCGCGCCATTCCCTGCCGCTCGGCCGGGCCGGCGGGCGCCCACCTGGTGCCGGATGCAGGGCTCGAACCCGCGACCTTCGGTTTACAAAACCGCTGCTCTGCCAGCTGAGCTAATCCGGCACCCTGCGGGTTTACGAGGAGGCCCTTCGGCCATCAAGGCGGCCCCAAGCCCTTGCGACGCCATCGCCCGGCCGGCATGAGGTGCGGGGGTCGGCGGAGGGATCGGGGCATGGTCGTCCATGTCGCCACGCTGGCCTTCCTGGGGCTCGAGGCCCGGCCGGTCGAGGTGCAGGTGCAGCTGGCCCCGGGCGCCTTCGGGTTCCAGATCGTGGGCCTGCCGGACAAGGCCGTGCGCGAAAGCCGCGACCGCATCCAGGCAGCCCTGGCGGCCATGGGGCTCGCCCTGCCGCCCCGGCGCATCACCGTGAACCTGGCGCCGGCCGACCTCGAGAAGGCGGGCGCCCATTATGACTTGCCGATCGCGATGGGGCTGTTGGGGGCGTTGGGGATCGTGGATCCCGAGACGCTCGCGGGCTACGTCGCGATCGGCGAGTTGGCGCTTGATGGCCGCATCGCCCCCTCGCCCGGCGTGCTTCTGGCCGCACTGCACGCCGCGGCCGACGGCAAGGGCCTCGTCTGCCCGGCCGCTCAGGGGCCCGAGGCGGCCTGGCTGGCAGGGGCGGACCATCCGGTGGAGGTGGTGGCCGCCCCGGACCTCGCGGCTTTGGTGGCCCATCTGAAGGGGGCTCGCCCATTGCCGCCGCCTTTGCCCGCCGAGCTGCGGCCCCAGCCGTTCACCGGGCCCGACCTGGCCGACATCAAGGGCCAGGAGACGCTCAAGCGCGCGCTCGAGATCGCGGCGGCCGGCGGGCACAACCTGCTGATGTGCGGACCGCCCGGTGCCGGCAAGTCGCTCTTGGCCGCCGCGCTGCCCGGTATCCTGCCCGAACTGTCGCCGGCCGAGGCGCTGGAAGTGGCGATGATCCGAAGCGTGGCGGGCGAACTCGACGGGCGGGCCATCCCGCGCACCTGGCCCTTCCGGGCGCCGCATCATTCGGCCTCGATTCCGGCCCTGGTGGGCGGTGGGCGCCTGGCCCGACCGGGCGAGGTGAGCCTCGCCCACCTGGGCGTTCTGTTCCTCGACGAACTGCCCGAGTTCCCCCGCGCCGTGCTCGACTCGCTGCGCCAGCCGCTCGAACGGGGGGTGGTCGAGGTGGCCCGGTCGGAAGCGCACGTCACCTGGCCGGCGCGCGTGCAGCTGGTGGCGGCCATGAATCCCTGCCGATGCGGCCACCTGGAAGACGCCGCCCTGGCGTGCGCGCGCGCGCCCCGGTGCGCGGCCGACTACCAGGCGCGCCTGTCGGGCCCGCTGCTCGACCGCATCGACCTGCACGTCGACGTGCCCGCCGTGCCCGCCGGCGACCTCACCCTGCCGCCACCGGCCGAGGGCAGCGCCGAGGTGGCCCGGCGCGTGGCCGCGGCGCGGGCACGGCAGGCCGCCCGTTGGCAGGATGCGGGCCTGCGCACCAACGCCGAGGCCGACGGCCGCCTGTTGGAGGAGCGGGCCCGGCTCACTGCCGAGGCGCAAGCCCTGCTGTGGCGCGCGGCCGAGGCGATGCGCCTGTCGGCCCGCGCCTATGCGCGGGTGATGCGAGTGGCGCGCACGATCGCCGACCTGGCTGGGGCCGACGCCGTGGGCCGCCCCCACGTAGCGGAGGCCCTCGCGTTCCGTCGGCAGCCGCCCCGCAACTGACCGAGCAGGCGCCCGAAGCCGATCGCCAGGTCTCGCCGGCCAGCAGCGCACGTCGGGAGGGGCGAGAGGCCGGGGCCCGGCTGATCCCGCAGCGCCGCCCCCCGGCTTCCCGCAGGCCGGGGCGCGGCCCCGATCGTCAGGCGCGGTCGACCACCACCGGCATCTTGCGGAAGCCGTGGACGAACGGGGAGTAGACCCGCACCGGCTCATCGGCCAGGGTGACCCGCAGGCGTCGGCGCTGCATCTCTTCCAGCAGCACCCGGACCTGGAGTTCGGCCAGGCGCGCGCCCACGCAGCGGTGGATGCCGAAGCCGAAGGAGAGGTGCCGGCGGGCGTTGGGCCGCTCAGGCAGGAACCGGTCGGCTTCCAGGAACACCGCCTCGTCGCGATTGGCCGAGAGGTACCACATCACCACCTTGTCGCCCGCCCGGATGCGCTGGCCGGCAAGTTCCGTATCCACCAGGGCCGTGCGCCGCATGTGGGCGAGCGGCGTCTGCCAGCGGATGAGCTCGGACACCCCGTTCTCGATGAGGGCCGGGTCGGCCATCATGCGGTTCCAGTCGTCGGGCCACAGGTTCTGCGCCATCACCGCACCCGACATGGTGTTGCGCGTGGTGTCGTTGCCGCCGACGATCAACAGGACCAGGTTGCCCATGAATTCCTGCGGGCTCATGTGGCGCGTGGCGGGCGCATGGGCCAGCATCGAGATTAGGTCGGGCCGCGGCTCGGCGTCCTTGCGCTCGTTCCACAATCTCATGAAGTAGGCGGCCATCTCGTAGAGGACCGCCCAGCGTTCCTTGTCGCGCTCGGGGTTCTCGAAGGCCTCGACGTCGGTCGCCGTGTCCGACCAGAAGGTGAGCAGCCGGCGATCCTCCCACGGAAAGTCGAACAGGATGGCGAGCATGCCCGTGGTGAGCTCGATCGAGACCCGATCCACCCAGTCGAACGGTTCGCCGAGCGGCAGGGAGTCGAGGAGCTCGGCCGTGCGCCGGCGCACCAGGGGCTCGTGGCGCAGCATCTCGGCGGGGGTGAAGGCGGGGGCCACGGTCCGGCGCTTCTCGGTGTGCTCGGGCCGGTCCATGGCGATGAACATGGGAAGCGGCGGCTCGTCCACCTCCGGCTTGCGGTCGAAGATGGTGATGCCGCCCACGTCCCAACGCGAGGAGAACACGTCGGGCCGCCCCTCCACTTCCATCACGTGGTGATGAGTGACGACCGACCAATACGGCCCGACCCCGGATTCGGGGCAATAATGCACGGGGCCTGCGGCACGCAGGATGCGGAAGCGTTCCAGGATGTTGCGGTATTCGAGCCAATCCTGGGCCTTCGACAGGTCGAGGATCTCAAGCGGCAGCTGTGGGGCGAGGGGCTGGGCCAGCGTGGCCATGGGCGCTCTCCGGGTTGGGTGGCTCCAGGCTAGGCAAGCGAGGGGGGGGCGTCAAGCTTTTGCGGAGTTGTGCTCCGCAAAAAACCTCGCCGCGGTTCATTCGGCCGTGGCCCGCGGGGTCGCCTCGCGCGCCAGCTCCCAATGCGCCACGGCCGCCGAGGCCACGGCGTTGCCCACCGCGTTGGTCGCCGACCGGCCCATGTCGAGGAAGTGATCCACCCCCAGAATGAGGAGCAGGCCCGCCGTCGGCAGGCCGAAGACGGGCAGGGTGGCCGCAATCACCACCAGGCTCGCCCGCGGCACGCCCGCGATACCCTTCGACGTGACGAGCAGCATGGCCATCATCGCCAGCTGCTCGAAGAGGGAAAGCTCGATGCCGTAGGCCTGCGCGATGAACAGGCAGGCGAAGACGCAGTACATCATCGAGCCGTCGAGGTTGAACGAGTAGCCGAGCGGCAGGACGAACGCCGAGATCCGCCCCGGGATTCCGAAACGGTCGAGGGCAGCGAGCATCCGGGGATAGGCGGCTTCGGAACTGGCGGTGGAGAAGGCCAGGACGAAGGGATCGCGGATTTCGCGCAGCAGTCGGCCCACGGCGGGCGCTCCGATCACGACCGCCAGGGCCAGCAGGTTGAGCGCGATCAGGCCCAGAAGGGCCACGTAGAACCCGCCCATGAACTTGCCGTAGGTGGCCACGACGCCCAGGCCTCGCTGGGCGATCGTGGCGGCCACGGCGGCGAACACGGCGAGCGGGGCCGTCTTCATCACGAAGCCGGTCACCACCAGCATCAGGTCCATCAGGGCTTCGGCACCCTCCCGCAGCACGCGGCCCTTGTCCCCCAGGCGGGCGAGGGCGACGCCTGCAAACACCGAGAACACCACCACCTGCAGGATCTGGTTGCGGGCGAGCGCGTCGACGACCGAAGTGGGCACGAGCTCGGTCATGAACCGGCGGAAGGTGAGGGCTTCGGTCGAGATGCCCGCGTCGGCCGAAGTCGGGGGCAGCGGCAGACCCAGGCCGTCCCCGGGCCGGAAGCCGGTCACCGTCGCCCAGCCGATGGCAAGCGCACCCACCGAGGTGGCGATGAACCAGGCCACGGCGCGCCCGCCGATGCGCGACAGGGCCGCCACGTCGCCCCCCATGCGTCCGATGCCCGCCACGAGCGCGCCGAGCACCAAGGGGGCGATGATCATTTTGATGAGGCGCAGGAAGATGTCGGTGATCAAGCTGAGGGCGTCGGCGAACCGGGCGGCATCGGCCGGCGGCTGGGTCAGGTTCACGAAGGCCCCAGCGGCCAGGCCCGCCACAAGGGCCACGAGGATCCAGGCGGTGAGGCCCAGGCGCATGGGGGCCGGCCCTGCCAGCGCGCCCCCTGGCCGGCAAGGCCGGCCTTGCCCCGGCGGCAGGGGGCCGCCATGGCCTGCCCAGGTTCCCGGGAGCTCGGCATGGACGGTTTCCGCGCGGTCATCTGGGATTTCGGCGGAGTCATCACCTCCTCGCCGTTCGACGCCTTCGCGGCCTTCGAGGCCGAACGAGGTCTGCCACCCGGATTCCTGCGGCGCGTCAACGCCACCGACCCCGACACCAACGCCTGGGCCCAGCTCGAGCGCAGCGAGATTGATGCCGCCACCTTCGACCGGCTGTTTGCCGAGGAAAGCCGCCGGCTGGGGCACGAGGTCCGCGGGGCTGACGTGCTGCCCCTGCTCTCGGGCGCGATCCGCCCGCGCATGGTGGCAGCGCTCGACGCCTTGCGCCGCGCGGGCTTTCGCCTGGGCTGCATCACCAACAACGCGCGCGTGGGCCATGGGCCCGCCATGGCCGGACAGCCGGAACGGGCCCAAGACGTGGCGGCCGTGCTGGCCCGCTTCGACGTCGTGCTGGAAAGTTCGAAGGTGGGCGTGCGCAAGCCCGATCCGCGCATCTATCGGATGATGCTGGACGCGCTCGGGCTGCCGGCGGCCGCGTGCATCTACCTCGACGACCTGGGCATCAACTGCAAGCCGGCCGCGGCCCTCGGCATGAGGGCCATCAAGGTCGCGAGCGAAGATCAGGCCCTGGGCGAGCTGTCGGCGCTCGTGGGGATCCCGCTTTAGAGTTCAGACCGAGAGAGTTCAGACCGAGCCCAAGAGGTGACGCCGGCGCCGGTCGTAGCTCGAGGGGATGTTCATCGCTTCCCGATACTTGGCAACCGTCCGCCGGGCCAAGGTGAAACCTTCGGCCTTCAAGAGTTCGACCAGCTTGTCGTCCGAATGCGGCCGGTCGGGTGGTTCGCTGTCGATCAGCGCCCGGAGCCGGGCCTTGACCGCGGCGATGGCGGCCTCCTCGCCGTCGCCAGCCGGCACGGGAGCGGAAAAGAAGAAGCGCAAGTCGAACGTCCCGCGGTCGCAGGCCAGGGACTTGTTGGCCACCACGCGGCTCACCGTCGATTCGTGGACTCCTACTGCTTCGGCCACCGCGCGCATGGTGAGCGGTTTCAAGTGCAGGATCCCATGGTCGAAGAACCCGGCCTGCTGGGCCACGATTTCGGTGGCGACCTTGAGGATCGTCTGGGCCCGCTGGTCAAGCGCGCGCACCAGCCACTGCGCCTGGTGGAGGCATTGGGTCAGGAAGCGCCGTTCGGCGGCGTCGTGACGTTGGCGCGCGGGGCGGGCAATCCGCGCCTGGTACTGCTGGTTGACGATGATGCGGGGCAGGGTGGCGGCGTTGAGCTCGACAACCAGCCCCTTGGCCGTGCGCCGCACCAGGATGTCGGGCACGACCGTGTTGGCCGTGCCGCCGCCCACCTTAAGGCCCGGCTTGGGATCATAGCTGCGCAACTCGCGCAGCATGTCGGCCAGGTCCTCGCCGTCGACGCCGCAGATGCGCTTGAGCTTCTCGACCTCGCCGCGGGCCACGAGATCAAGGTGGTCGATGAGCGCCTCCATGGCCGGATCCAGCCGGTCGCGCTCGCGCGCCTGGATGCGGATGCATTCGGCCAAGGTCCGTGCCCCCACGCCCGTGGGCTCGAACGTCTGGACGATGCGCAGCACGCGCTCGACCTCGGCCTCATCCACCCCCAGCCGCGCTGCGATCTCGGCCAGGGGTTCGGTCAGATACCCCGCCTCGTCGATCGCGCCCACGATGGCCAGCGCGATGCCGAGGTCAGGACCTTGCAGCGCGGCCTCGGCCTGGCGGACCAGGGCGGCGGCCAGACTCTCTTCGGACGCGGCCACCTGGTCGATCCACGAGCGCTCCTCCCCGTCGGTCTCCCCGGCCCAATCCCCGGCGGGGTCGTCGCGGAACGTCGCAGGCTCGTCGTCGACCTCCCAGTCTGAGGCGCCCCTGGCCTCCATGATCTCGGCGTCCGCCGCGGAAGCGGGTTCCGACGGCCTGGCATCGGGGGACATTTCCGTCGGCTCGTCGGCCTCGACCGTTTCGATCAGGGGGTTGCGCTCGATCTCGGACGCCAGCTCGGCCGCCAACTCGACGTTCGACAAGGCGAGCAAGCGGATCGCGGTCTGCAGTTGGGGCGACAGCACGAGCGTCTGGCTCGTGCGCAGTTCGAGGCGAGGGCCGATCGCCACGGCGGGGCCTAGAGCGCGAAGTCCTGCCCGAGGTAGACCCGGCGCACCGTCTCGTCGGAGACCAGGGCCGCCGGCGTGCCTTCGAACAGGACGCGGCCATCGTAGATGATGCAGGCGCGGTCCACGATGTCGAGGGTCTCGCGGACGTTGTGGTCGGTGATCAGCACGCCGATGTCACGGTCGCGCAAGTGGGCCACCAAGTTGCGGATGTCGGCGATCGAGATGGGGTCGATGCCCGCGAACGGTTCGTCGAGCAGGATGATGCTGGGATCGGCCGCCAGGGCGCGCGCGATCTCGCACCGGCGCCGCTCGCCCCCCGACAAGGCCGTGGCCGGGGCGTCGCGCAGCCGCGTGATGTGGAATTCGGCGAGCAGCGCCTCGAGCCGTTCCCGCCGGGCGGCCGGGTCGGGCTCGACCAACTCGAGGACGGCCAGGATGTTCTGGGCGACCGTGAGACCCCGAAAGATCGAGGCTTCCTGCGGCAGGTAGCCCAGCCCTAAGGCCGCGCGACGGTACATGGGCAGACGGGTGATGTCGATGCCATCGAGCAAAATGCGGCCGTGGTCGGGCGCGGCCAGCCCCATGATGGCGTAGAAACAGGTCGTCTTGCCGGCGCCGTTGGGGCCGAGGAGGCCCACCACCTCGCCCCGGTGGACGGAAAGCGAGACGTCGCGCAGGACGACGCGCCCGTCGTAGGACTTGCCGATCGACACGACGGCAAGGCCCGGCAGATGCGCCTCGGGGCCGTCGCGGGCGGGCAGGGCGCGGGGCGCGACGTTCATGGGCGCCTCGTTCCCAACGCGGACCCAAGCCCCGCCACCCCGGCCGGGTTGCGGGCCGAACGGCCCGCCGTCTGCCGACCCGACGTCAGGGCGGCCACGCCGCTCGAGTGGCGGGACGTCCGTACTGCGCCCGCCGCCACACCCGGCACCCATCGTCGGCCCATCGTCGAGACGGGGCCCACCGCACCAGCGCTCGCGATCGTCCTGCCCACCGCCGCCGTCCGGCTGGGCGCCGGGCGCATCGTCGCGTCGCCCGCCGCGGCGCCTTGGCCGGCTGCCCCACCTGTCGCCGCCCGGCTTGACCGCCGGTCCCTCCGTCCCATGGGTCCGACCCTTCCGTCCCGGTCCGTCCTGCCGTCGCCTCGGGCGCCTTGCGCTTGGCCCGGTTCTTGCTCTGGCCCCCATGTCTTGCGCGGCCCGGTGGTTCAAGGCAACGGGTCATCGGGTCATGACCGGGCCAGATGGCGCCGGGCTTGACGTTGCTTGGTCATGCCCCGCGGTCGTGCCGGGGGGCCGCGGGAGACCCGGAAATGCTCACCTGCGCCACGCTGGCGGCGGCCCTCCATGCGGCGAAGGCGGGCGAGGTGCTGACCCTGGCCCCTGGGCAGACGTGCACCCAGGTGCGGGTGGTGGGTCCGCCCTCCCGGGAGCGCCCGGCTACCCTGCGCCTTAACGGTGCCACCATCCGCGGGCTCCATCTTCTAAGGGGTGCGGGGCAGCTGGTGGTGGAGGGCCCGGGCCTGATCGAGGCTCGGGAGGGTTGGGCCGGCAAGGGCCCTGCCACTTATGCCGTGGAGCTCAAGGGGGTGCGCGACGTCACCTTCCGCGCGCTCGAGATCCGCGAGGCGCGCACGGGCATCGCCGTGGGCGGGGGATCCATGCGCGTGCGCATCGAGCGCGTGCGCTTCACGGGGACCATGCTGGACGGAATCACGATCGGGGCCGGGCGAGAAGTGGAGGTGCGAGACTCGGTGTTCGAGCTCACCAAGACACCGGACCGGCGCCATGGCGATGCCATCCAGTGGTGGGGCGAGGCGACCGACCGCATCACCGTGGTGGGGAACCGCCTGCGCCTGAGGGGGGGGATGCAGGGCATCGGCGGCCTGGGCCCTCGGCCGGAAGGCCTTGAGGTGCGCATCGAGGACAACGTGATCGACACCGACACCTTCCGAGCCATCAGCGTGGCCCGCGAGAAGGCGGTCGTGCGGAACAACCGGGTGGGCGACGGCGATCCAAGGAAGCTCGCCAGCATCTTCATGGGCCCCATGGTGCAGGCCTGCGGGAACGTGGCCCTTGACCACCAGGCCGCGCGGCGGCCGGCCCCGGAATGGACCAGGCCCTGCCGCTGAATGGGGCCGGCTCGAAGGGGCCAGCTCGCCCGGGACTGGCCTCCGCCCGCCCCGCCATGGGGCACGGCCGGCCTGGGCCCGGCGGGCGCCGACGCAGGCCCGTGCCGTGGGGCAAGCGCGCCCGACGCGTTCCAGTGTCGCCTTATCAGGGCTGACGAGGATCGCCCGCCCCCGGGACAGCGGGCGCGCGGTCGCCTCAAAGACCGCACCGGGGCCCTGAGGCGGTCGCGATGCCGGGCCGTGGGGGCGGCAGCCCCCGGCCGGGGGCTCAGGCGCTGAAGTACATGTCGAACTCGACGGGGCTGGGCGTGGTCTCCCAGCGCAGCACCTCGTCCATCTTGAGCTCGATGTAGGCGTCGATCTGGTCGTCGGTGAACACCCCGCCCTTGGTGAACACCGCCCGGCCCTTGTCGAGCGCGGCCAAGGCCTCCCGCAGCGACCCGCAGACCGTCGGCACGCGCTTCAGTTCGCGCGGCGGCAGGTCGTAGAGGTTCTTGTCCATGGGCTGGCCGGGATGGATGCGGTTCTCGATGCCGTCGAGCCCGGCCATCAGCAGGGCCGAGAAGGCAAGGTAGGGATTGGAGGTGGGATCCGGAAAGCGCACCTCCACGCGCTTGGCCTTGGGACTTGCGCCATATGGGATCCGGCACGAGGCCGACCGGTTGCGGCTGGAGTAGGCGAGCAGCACGGGCGCCTCGAAGCCCGGGACCAAGCGCTTGTAGCTGTTGGTCGTCGGGTTGGTGAAGGCGTTGATGGCCCGCGCATGCTTGATGATGCCGCCGATGAAGTAGAGGGCGGTGTCCGACAGCCCGGCATAGCCCTCGCCGGCGAAGAGCGGCTGGCCGTCCTTCCACACCGACATGTGGGTGTGCATGCCCGAGCCGTTGTCCTCCTTGATGGGCTTGGGCATGAAGGTGGCGGTCTTGCCGTAGGCCTGGGCCACCATCTGCACCACGTACTTGTAGATCTGCAGGCGGTCGGCCGTCTGCACCAGCGTGCCGAATTCGAGCCCCAGCTCGTGCTGCGCGGCCGCCACCTCGTGGTGGTGCTTGTCGCACGGCAGACCCATCTCGAGCATGGTCGAGACCATCTCGGCCCTCAAGTCCATGGCCGAGTCGACCGGGGGGACGGGGAAGTAACCGCCCTTGGCGCGCGGCCGGTGGCCTAGGTTTCCCTCGTCATAAACCTTGCCGGAGTTGGTGGGCAGTTCCACGTCGTCGATCGCGTAGAAGCCGCCGGCATAGCCCTGGCTGAAGCGAACGTCGTCGAAGACGAAGAATTCCGCCTCGGGGCCCACGTAGGCCGTGTCGCCGATGCCCGAGGCCTTGAGGTACGCCTCGGCCCGCTTGGCCGTGGCCCGCGGATCGCGGCCGTAGAATTCGCCCGTGGCCGGCTCGACGATGTCGCAGAACAGGATCAGCATCGGCGTAGCCGAGAAGGGATCGACGTAGACCGCATCCAGGTCCGGCTTCAGGATCATGTCGCTTTCGTTGATCGCCTTCCAACCGGCGATCGACGAACCGTCGAACATGAAGCCTTCCGTCAGGTTGTTTTCGTTGATCACGCGCTTGGCGATCGCGAGATGCTGCCATTTCCCCCGCGGGTCGGTGAAGCGGAGGTCGATCCACTCGATCTCCTTCTCCTGGATCATCTTCAGGATGTCGGCCGGCGTGTTCGGCATGCGCGGTTCCTCCTCGCTTGGGACGTCCCGGGAATGGTGTTCAGATGGCGTCGCTGTCGCGTTCGCCCGTGCGGATGCGGATCGCGGTCTCGACTGGCGTCACGAAGATCTTGCCGTCCCCGATCCGCCCCGTGCGCGCGGCGTTGGCGATCGCTTCGATGACCCGGTCGACCTGGCCGTCCTCGACCACGACCTCGAGGCGGACCTTGGGCAGGAAGTCGACGACGTACTCGGCGCCCCGATAGAGTTCGGTGTGGCCTTTCTGCCGTCCGAACCCCTTGGCTTCGGTCACCGTGATGCCGGAGACGCCCACCTCGTGCAGGGCCTCCTTCACCTCGTCCAGCTTGAACGGCTTGATGATGGCCTCGACCTTCTTCATCGCTCCGCTCCCGTTGGCACCGCGCGCGTGGATGCCGGCCGCCCGCAGGCCTGCGGGTGCAAAAGCCGTGCCAAGCGGACGGCACAACGGCGGGCGGCCGGTCGGGGCGGCAACCTGCCCCGTTTTGGGGCAGGTTGACCAGAGTTTCGGCAACCGGCGGGCCCGTGGGCGCTCGACGGCGCGACCGGGCCCCGCGTGGTGGGGGTCGGCCGGGGGCCGGGCCCCGGGGCCGGCGCCGGCCCCCCCCGCCCCGCCCGCGCCCCGCCCCACCCCCCGCCCCCCCCGGGCGC
>JANWWL010000005.1 GCA_025056155.1 Sphingomonadaceae bacterium | reverse complement strand
GCCCGCTTGTTGGGCGCGCGAGCGAGGCGACCCTGGATGTCGATGCGCTTGGGGTTTCTCGCCACACCGCCTTCGCCATCGGCGCCTTCGAGCCTCGCCATGAATGAGCGCGGGCCTCGGCCGGCCGACCGCGGCACCCCCTGCCGTGGGCTGTGGCCAGCAGGGGGGATCTTCGGCACAGGGCCGAAGCGCCTCGCCTGTCCCGGTCGGGCGCGCGCCTGGCCGTGACACGCAATCCTCTGGGTCTCCAGCAGGAACGCTGCGGTCACGGCCGTCACGGGCCTTCAGGGAAAGGGGCCTTGCGGGAGGGGGCCGCAAGGGATCTGGCCGCCGCCCTCCGCACGGCCGGCCGCGTCAGAGGGTGGGGAATGGACGGCGGATGCGGCGGGCCAGGATGCAGGGGCGGTGACTGGGACCGTGGTGCAGTACACCCCCCAGGCCTCCATGCACTCCCGGCGCTTTTTGAGGAGGTTGCCGCGCCGATAGGCTGCCTCCGTCTGGGAGGCGATGGCATGGGCTAGCGCCATCTCCGCCACTTCGGGTGCGAAGTGCGTCCGCTCGGCCACCCAGTCCCGGAAGGAGGAACGGAAGCCATGGGCGGTCACGGTCTCGCCCATCTCTCTCAGGAGCCGGGTGAGCGCCATGTCGGACAGCGGTTGGCCCCGTTGCCGGCCGGGGAAGACCAGGGGCGAATCCTCCCGCCTGTAGCGTGCCGCCCGCGCCAGGCAATCAAGAGCGGCTGAGGACAGGGGCACGACGTGCGCCCGGCCGGCCTTCATCCGTTCGGCCGGAATGGACCAGAGCCGGGCGGCCAGGTCGATCTCGTCCCAGCGTACCCCCCGGACCTCGCCCGAGCGGGCCGCGGTGAGCACCAGGAACTCGAGGGCGAGGCGGGAGATGGTCTCACGGCTTCGCAGCCGCGAAAGGAAGGCCGGCACCTCGCCAAAGGGCAGGGCGGAGAAGTGCACCCGCGTGGTCTTCTGCGGGGGCAAGCGCAAGGCCCGCGGGCTCAGGTTCGGCACGTCGCCGTGGGTGGGCGCGCGCGTGGGCCAGGACGGGCAGGCCCGGCCCGCGCGGCCGCATCCGGCGGGCCGTCTCGGGCTTCGCTGGCCCGATGGGCCGCAGGGCCTCGCCTACCATCGCCCCGTCCACCGCGCGGACGGGCCCCCGACGCCCGGCACGAACGCGGACGTCGTGGGCGCCTTCCGGTGGGGCCGCGGGCATGGCGGTGCGGAACCTGGGCCGACGATCGGGATCGCGCGTGGCCCAACGCGTCACTCGGGGATCGTACCCCGCCGCATGTCCGCCACGGTCTGGGCCGCCCGTTGTCGGGCCGCCGCCAGCGAGACGGCGGGAGCACCTCCCGGGCCTGGCGCATGGGCCAACCGACCGGCGCCGCACCACGCGGGTGCGCGCCCAAGCCTCACCCGTCTGGGGGGGTGGAGGCTGCCCCCCGGCCCCAGGCCCGCCCAATGGCCCTCCAGCGCCCCAATCCCGCGCGCGGGCCAACCGGTGCCGGGCGATGCCGTTTTCTTGGAGCCACCCGGCGGCGTCCCACACGCTGTCCCACACCGGGCGTGAGATGGGAAGAGCGCCTCGGCGACAGCCTGAGCCCTAACCCACGACGAAACCGGGGGAACCCCAGCAGCGAGAGACCCAGAGCAAAACGGGGAGACGAGAGGATGGCGGAGCGGGAGGGATTCGAACCCTCGATGCGGTTGTCGCCGCATACTCACTTTCCAGGCGAGCGCCTTCGACCACTCGGCCACCGCTCCGGCCCGCCCGCGCTATCGGCCTTGCCCCTCCCGTTCAACCCCGGCCACAACGCGCCATGGGCCGAACCGTCGCCACCGTCATCGCCGAGGGCCTGGCCGCCGCCGGCATCGCGCACGCCTTCTGCGTGCCCGGCGAAAGCTACCTTCCCCTCCTCAACCGCCTGCGCGACGTCCCCCTCCGCCTGGTGACCTGTCGGCACGAGGCGAGCGCGGCCCACATGGCCGAAGCCACCGCCAAGCTGACCGGCCGGCCCGGCGTGGCCTTAGTATCCCGTGGTCCGGGCGCCTGCCACGCCGCCATCGCCCTTCACACCGCCCAACAGGATTCGACCCCCCTGCTCCTCCTCGTGGGACAAGTGGGGGAACAGTCCGTCGGCCGCGAAGCGTTCCAGGAAATGGACTACCACCGGCTGTTCGGCGCGGTCGCCAAGCGCGTCGTGACCTTGCGTGAACCCGAGCGGGCCGGGGAACAGCTCGCCTCGGCCATCGCCTGCGCTCTCAGCGGCCGGCCCGGCCCCGTGGTGCTCGTGCTGCCCGAAGACCGGCTGGGCCTGCCGTCGGCGGCACCGGCCCTCGCCCCCACGATCCCGGGCCCTCCGGCCCCAACGAGCGGCGCCGTGGCCCAAATCGCGCGCCTGCTTGAAAAGGCCCAGCGGCCCGTGCTGATGCTGGGCGGGCCCGGCTGGACCGACGAGGACCGCCGCCTGGCCGAGGCGGTGGCCGAGCGCCTGGGCCTGCCGGTGGTGACGGCCTGGCGCCGGAAGGACCGGTTCGACAACCGGCACCCCCACTACGCCGGCGAGCTGGGCCTGGGGGCCAATCCGGCCTTGGTGGCCGCCCTGGCCGAGGCTGACCTGTGGCTGGTGGTGGGGGCTCGGCTCACCGAGAACGAGACGCAGGGCTATACGCTGTTCACGCCCGCCACCGCCGCCGCCCGCCTGGTGCACGCCTGCGCCGATGCCGACGCGCTCGGCCGGGTGTGGCCGCCAAGACTGGCCGTTCACGCCGGCCATCGCCCGATGCTCGAGGCCTTGGCGGGCCTCGCCCCCGCGGCCCGGCCCCGGTGGGTGGCCACGCTCGCAGGCCTCCACCACAAGTGGATGAAGCCCACGGCCGTGGCCCGCGGCGTGAACCCGGCCGAGGTCGTCGCCACGCTCAGCCGCCTTCTGCCCGACGACGCGATCGTGGCGAACGGTGCCGGCAATTTCGCGGCCTGGCTCCACCGTTTCCACGCCCATCGCCGCTGCGGCACCCAGTTGGCCCCCGTGTCGGGCGCCATGGGCTATGGCGTGCCGGCGGCCATCGCGGCCGCCCTGGTCCACCCCGACCGGCCGGCCGTTGCCCTGTGCGGCGACGGCGACTTCCTGATGGCCGTGGCCGAACTCGCCACGGTGGCCCACGAGGGCCTCGCTCCCCTGTTCATCGTGCTGGACAATGGCCAGTATGGCACCATCCGGATGCATCAGGACCGCCTGTTCCCCGGCCGCCCGGTGGCCACGCGTCTCACCAACCCCGACTTCGCGGCACTCGCTTCGAGTTTCGGTCTTGCAGCCTTCACCGTGACCGAAACGCGGGCTTTCGCGCCAGCCCTCGAGGCCGCCTGGGGCCGAGCCGCCGTCATTCACGTCGTGCTCGACCCGGACGAGATCGCGCCCGGCCGCCGCCTGGAGGCCGACGCATGAACCTGTCGGCCGACGAGCGGGCCGCCCTGGGGCGCGTGGATCCCGAGGCGATGCTGGCCCGAGTGACGGCTTGGGCCAAGGTGGCCTCGGGCTCGCGCGATCTCGAGGGGCTCGAGCGCATGGCGGCGCTGTTGACCGAGGCGGCAAGCCCCCTGGGCGAAGTGCACCGCGCGCCACCGGCCCTGGCCACCCGCGTCGAGCCCGATGGCGAAGTGACGGCGGAACGGCTGGGGGACAGCCTGCTCCTGTCCGCCCGGCCCGATGCCCCGACGCGGGTGATCCTCACCGGCCATTACGACACCGTGTTCGGCCCTGGCCACCCGTTCCGCGACGTGCGCTGGCTCCGGCCCGGCGTGCTCAACGGACCCGGCGTGGCCGACATGAAGGGCGGGATCGTGGTGCTCCTCGAGGCGCTCCGCCTGTTCGAGGCGAGCCCGTTCGCCCCCAACCTGGGCTGGGAGGTGGTGCTGAACGCCGACGAGGAGGTCGGCTCGCCCGGCTCGGCTCCGCTGCTCGCCCGGTGTGCGGCCCGCGTCCAGGCGGGGCTGGTGTTCGAACCCTCGCTGCCCGACGGCACGCTGGTCGGTGCACGCCCCGGATCGGGCAACTTCGCCCTGATCGTCCGGGGCCGGAGCGCGCACGCCGGCCGCAACCCCGAGGAGGGCCGAAACGCCGTCCTCGCTGCGGCCGATCTTGCGCTGCGCCTGTCGACCCTCGCCGGGCCGGACCTCAAGGTCAACGTGGCGGCGATCGAGGGAGGCGGCGTGCTCAACATGGTGCCGGGTACGGCCGTGCTGCGGGTCAACCTGCGGCCGGCCTCGACCGCGGCCGAGGACCGCGCGTCGGCCGGCCTCGACGAGGCCATGGCCCAAGTGGCCCGCCGCCACGACGTGACGATCGCCCGCCACGGCGGCTTCGCGCGCCCGCCCAAGCCGTTGGACGCCCGCCAGCGGCCGCTCTTCGCGCTGGTGGCGCGGACGGCCGCCGACCTGGGCCTCGAGATCGGCTGGCGCCCGACGGGCGGAGTGTGCGACGGCAACAACCTCGCCGCCTGTGGTCTGCCCGTGGTCGACACGCTGGGCGTGCGCGGGGGCGCCATCCATTCCCCCGACGAGTTCCTCATCGTGGAGAGCCTGGCCGAACGGGCGCGGCTTGCCGCCCTCGTCCTCATGCGGCTGGCCCAGCACGGCGTTCCCGCCGAGGGCGCATCCTGAACGCCTGCCCAGCCTGGCCACAGCGCGGGAGCTGCTCGTTTGCCGCCCCCCGCCAAGGCGTCAAGGTGTGACGCGGCGCGGGCTCCGCGGGGGTGCCTAGGGCATGATGCGGCGCATGAAGGCGTCGAACATCGGCACGGTGAACGCCGTGTCGCCGTGGGCCGGGGCATAGAGCATGCCCTTCCGGATCAGCGAACTGCGCACTGGGGCCAGCTGATGGACGTCGCGGCCCAGCTCGTGGGCGATGTCGGCCGAACGGTGCGGGCCCGGGCCCAACGCCGCCATGGCCCTCAGGTAGCGCTTCTCCGACGGGGTGAGGCGGTCGAAGCGCACGCGGAAAAAGCTCTGGTCCAGCTCGGCGGTGGCCACGACGCCGGCGTTCTCGGCGTCCACCAGCGTGATCGTCTCGGTGAAGGCCAGGTCCCAGGCGTGCTTGCCCCACTCCTGCAGGAAGTAGGGGTAGCCTTGGGTCGCGCGCAGGATTTCGGCGATCGCCGCCTCCTCGATGACGGCGCCCTCGCGCTCGATCGGGCGGGTGATGGCCACGCGCGCGCCGCCGTCGTCCAGCCGGTCCACCGCGACGAACTCGAACAACCGCTCGGCGTACGACTTGGCCCGCCCCATGCGCCCCAACAGCTGGGGCAGGCCGGCCGCCACCATCGTCACGGGCAGCCCATCCTGGGCCACCGCGTGCAGGGCCGAGATGAGCGCTCCGAGCTCGTCCTCGGCCACGTATTGGATCTCGTCGAGGACGAGCAGCACGGCCGTCTCCCGCTCGCGGGCGGCCCCGCCCACGGCGCGCAGCAGCTCGGCCAGGTCGGCCTCGAGATCCCCGGAATCGGCCGTGCCGGCCAGCGGCTCGAGGTCGAGGTTCACCTCGATGTCGGCGTATTTCACCTTGAGCTTGAGGAAGCTTGCCAGCGCGCGCAGGGCCCGCCGCGCGCCGGAGCGGGCGGCGGCCAGCCGGTCGAGCTTGAGCAAGGTCTGCCGCAAGGGCGCCGCAAGAATGGCCGGCAGCGAGCGGTTCTCGGGCGCTTCGATGCGCACGGGCAACAGGCCGCGGGCTTCCGCATCCGCTCGGATCTTGCCGAGCAGCACCGTCTTGCCCACGCCCCGCAACCCGTAGAGCACCAGGCTGCGGGCCGGCCGGCCGGCCGCGATCCGGTCCAGGGCGACCTCCGCCCGCTCGATGAGCTCGTCGCGGCCGGCGAGCTCGGGCGGCTGGGTGCCCGCCCCAGGCGCGAAGGGGTTGCGCCGAGGGTCCACCGCTTGGGTCAGCGCGGGCGGGGGCGCACGCGCAGGATCCGCCCCTCGGCCTCGTCGGTCAGCACGTAGACGAGGCCATCGGGGCCCACGCGGACGTCGCGCACGCGCTCGTCGATCCGCAGGCGCGTCTCGCGGCGCGGCCGGCCGTCGGGACCGAAGCGCAGGATGCGCAGGTCCGAGCTCATGAGCCCGCCCGCGAACAATGCGCCGTCGAGCGCAGGCAACGCCCGCCCGCGATAGACGGCAAGGCCCGACGGGGCGATCGACGGAGTCCACACCGAAACCGGACCCACCATGCCCGGCCGATGCGTTTCGCCGCTGATGGCCGCCCCCGAATATTCCCGACTGAACGTGACGACGGGCCAACCGTAGTTGGCCCCGGCCACGAGCCGGTTGAGCTCGTCCCCGCCCTGGGCGCCGTGCTCGGTGGCCCACAGGGCACCCGTGGCCGGGTCGCGGGCCAATCCCTGGACGTTGCGGTGGCCGATCGTGAACAGATGGGGATCCCAGCCCAGCTCCGGCCGGGCGAGGCCGGGATTGCCGGGCGCGGGCCCGCCGTCAGGGGTGAGGCGGATCGTCTTCCCGAAGAAGGCCTTCGGATCCTGCGCGCGTTCGCGGATGGGCCGACCGGCCAGACGGACGTTGGGATTGCCGCCGTCGCCCACCGAGACGAGAAGCGTGCCGTCGGGCAGCGGCAGGAGCCGGGCGCCGAAATGCCAGCCGCCGCGCTTGGGCGTGGGGTTGCGCCAGATCTCGCGCACGTCGCGCAGGCCCTCGGGCGTCAGGCGCGCGCGGACCACGGCCGTCCGGTTGGCCTCCTCCGTGCCGACCGCGAGGGTGAGGAACAGCGTGCCTGTGGCCGGGAAATCGGGGGCCAGCGCCACGTCCATGAGCCCGCCCTGCCCGATCGCCGCCACCGCCGGCACGCCGGCCAGGGGCGGCCCCACGCGCCCGTTGCGCTCCACCAGGCGCAGGCGGCCGGGCCGTTCGGTCACGAGCAGGCGGCCGTCGGGCAGGAACGCGAGCGCCCAGGGGTGTTCCAGCCCTTTCGCCAGCGTTTCCACGACGAGCCCGGGTTCCTCGGGCACCTCCCACGGCACGATGGGGGGTGCCGGGGCGGCGCCGGGCTGGGCGAGGGCGGAGGCGGCGGCCAAGGCCAGGGCCGGGACGAACGGGCGGCGGGGCATGGGCGTGGTCCTGCCAGCGCCCCAGTGCGAAGGGAAGGCGGCGGTGCCGAGCCGCAGGTTGGGGAAGGGGCCGATGCGGCTCGACGGCCAGCGCGAGCGTGTGAACATCGAGCACCGCCGGGGCGAGCGCGGCCTGCCGGGCTCCGGCGGCGGCCGGCTCGGCGCACGCAGCGGCGGGCTGGGCGGCCTGATCGGTCTGTCCTCCCCTTCTTCCTGTCCCGCCTCGGCGTGCGAGGGCTCGTCGTGCTGGGCCTTTTGTACCTGGGCCTTCAGTTCCTGGGGCTGCGAGCCCCGTCGCCGGTCATCAGCCCGCCCGCACCGCCCGGCCGGGCCGAGGCCCTCGCCCGCAGCGCGACGAACCGGTTCGTGGCCCGCGCGCTGGGCTCGACCGAGGACACCTGGACCGCCCTGTTCGCCGAGCGGGGCCAGCGCCACCCCATGCCGAGCCTGGTGCCGTTCGACGGTCAGGTGAACTCGGCCTGCGGCTTGGCCCAGTCGGTCTTGGGGCCCTTCCATTGCCCCGCCGACCGCAAGGTACGCCTCGACACGGGGCTCTTCGACGAACTCGCCCGCCGGTTCGGCGCCCCGGGGGCCTGCGCGGCGGCCTACGCGATCGCGCACGAAGTGGGGCACCACGTCCAGAACGTGCTGGGCATCCTCGAGGCGAGCGAGCGGCTCAAGGCCCGCGCGTCACGCGTCGAGGCCAACCGCATCCAGGTGCGCGTCGAACTCCAGGCCGATTGCCTGGCCGGCGTGTGGGCGTCGCGCAACCGGGACCTGCTGGACGAGGGCGACTTCGCCGAAGGCGTGCGCGCCGCCCAGGCGATCGGCGATGACGTGCTGATGGCGGCCGCCGGGCGGCGGGTAGTGCCCGATGCGTTCACGCACGGCTCGGCGGAACGGCGGGTGCGCTGGCCCTCGGTCGGCGTCCGCGAGGGGCGCATCGAGGCCTGCGACACCTTCGCCGTTCCCGATGCGCGCCTGTGACGGCGCAGGGGCGAGGGGCAGACGCGCCCGCCGGCCCGCGGTCGGCGCGACATCGGGGCGTGCCGATCGCCCGAGCCCGGCATGTCGGTGCGGACCCGTGGCGCGCCGGGGCCGCCCGATGCCACGCCCGGGGTGAAGGCCCCCGGGTCGCGGCACGTGCGGGCGTCGATCCGGACACCCGGCCCGGCGCGCGCGGCCCGGAACCGGAGGCCCACCCACCAAGCGGTTCGCGTTCGCGGGCCGGCCGTAAAAGCCGCAGGCTCCGCAGCGTTCGCCTCCCGATACGAGGCGGGGGGCCTGGTGGCCCCCGATGGCGGAATCGGGCGAGGAACGTTAGGAAGCGGCATGCTCGATCCGCGCAAGCCACCGGCGGGCTTCCGCCCCGACGATCCGCTGCGGGCCCTGGGCATCCGGCCGCCCGGGGCGGGCCCCGATCCCGCCCTCCTCGCCCGGATCGACCGGCTGGAAGCGCAGCTTGCCAAGCTCGAGTGGCTGCTCGACTGCCGGGCCCGGGTCGAGCGGCAGGGCCTGGTCATCCCCCGGCTGCACGCGCCCGACCCCGAGGTCTTCTTCCGCGACTATTGGGTCACGCTGCGGCCCGTCGTGTTGACGGGCCTCGTCGACCACTGGCCCGCGCGATCGACCTGGTCGCTGGCGCACTTCCGCAAGCTCGGCAATCCGGAGGTCGAGCTGCAGTGGGCCCGCGAGTCCGACCCCGACTTCGAGCCCAACTCTCCCGCCCATCGTCGGCGCATGCCCTGGCAGGAGTTCCTCGACCTTCTGGAAGCCGACCCCACGACCAACGACTTCTACATGACGGCCAACAACGGCAGCGTGAACCGCCAGGCCCTGGCCCCCTTGTGGGACGAGATCGGGCCCCTGCCGGGCTTCCTCGAACGCAACCGGATGGGCGATGGCTTCCTGTGGGTGGGGCCGCGCGGCACCATCACCCCGTGGCACCACGACCTGACCCAGAACTTCCTTCTGCAGATCGAGGGCTTCAAGCGCGTGACCCTGGCGTCGCCGGCCGAGACGCTGCGGATGCGCAACCACCGGCACTGCTACAGCCGTTGGGGGCAGGACGCTCGGCCGGCCACGGGGGCGGGCGCGCCCGCGACCTTCGAGGTCACCATCGGCCCGGGCGAGATCCTGTTCATCCCCGTGGGCTGGTGGCACCATGTCGAGGGTCTGACCCGCACGATCGGGATGAGCTTCACGAACTTCGTCTGGCCCAACGACTTCGCCCGCTCCTATCGGTCGAACCGCGACCTGTGGCCCTAGTGGCGCAATCCCCTTTGTGTCGGCGCGGGGGTGCGCATCGACCGACCGGGCGCCGGAGTCGTCGCCGGCCGCGGCCGTCCGCGGCGTCACCGGCGGGCGCGAGGGGCCACGGCGCGCCTTGGAATCGCTTGGGCGCGGTTCGGCACGCTCGCTTGCCTCCGCACCGCGGCGCCGCCCCGGCCGCCGGCTGCCGGCCGGTGGCCGCGCACCGTCAGTGCACCTCTTCGCCGCCCGACACGTTCCAGGCTTCGCCGGTGACGTAGAGGGCCTCGTCGGAGGCGAGGAAGGCGCAGACGGCCGCGGTGTCCTCCGGCAGGCCGGGCCGGCCCATGGGAATGCGCCGGGCCATGGCCTCGAGGTAGGCCTCGACGCTCGGGAAGCCCAGGAGCTGCGAGAAATAGGCGTTCTGCTTCGCGCCCAGCCCCGTCGTCACGTGGTTGGGGCACACGGCGTTCACGGTGATGCCGTGCGGTCCGAGCTCGACGGCCAGCGCGCGCACCAGGCCCACCATCCCGTGCTTCGACGCGCAGTAGGGCGCCATGTGCGGGAAGCCCGACTTGGCCGCCTGCGAGGCGATCATCAGGATCCGCCCGCCCCCGCCCCGGGCCACCATGTGGGCAGCGGCGTGCCGGGCGCACAGGAAGGCCCCCTTGAGGTTCACGTCGAGGACGGCGTCCCAGTCGGCCTCCTCGGTGTCGAGGAACGGCTTCATGAGGTAGCCGATGCCGGCGTTGGCCACCATCACGTCCAGCCGGCCGAAGCGCTCGACCGTGGTGGCGACGAGCGCCTGGCAGTCGGCCTCCAGCCGCACGTCGCACGGCACGGCGATCGCGTCGGCCCCCAGCGCGCGGACTTCGGCCGCCACTTCCTCCATCTCGGCGGTGGTGCCGATGTCGCCTTCGCCCATCCGGTCCTTGGGCACCCCGAGGTCGGAGACGACGCACGCCGCCCCCTCCTGGGCGAAGCGGCGCACGATGGCCGCCCCGAGGCCGTGCCGACGGCCCGAGCCCGTCACCACCACCACGCGTCCGGCAAAGCGCCCCGACATCACAGGTCCTCGGTCAAGAGAAACACGGGATCCTGGGCGAACCGGCCGAACTCGGCCGCTAGCCGCTGCACGGTCTCGCCGGCTACGTCCGCCAGGAACGGGTCGAGGCCCCGCACGTCGATGGTCTCGGCATAGGCGTACGGGGCCGCGCCGCCACCCAGCCGGCCGGTCACGCGATGGACGCGGAAGTCCTCAACCGACGGCAGCGCGCGCACGCCCGGCAGATCGCGCGTGCGGGCCCAGGCCTCGTACTCGGCCGGGTCCACGCCGGGCTTCAGGTTGAAGAGTGCGATGATGCGCATGCGTCCTCCTCGATGATGGGCCAGCGATGGGCCTGCAGCGCCTGGGCGAGCTCTTCGGCCAGGTCCAGAAGGGCGAGATCGGCCCCGGGGCGGCCCACCAGTTGCACGCCCACGGGCAGGCCGTCGCGCGTCCAGCCGGCGGGCAGCGCCACGGCGGGCAGGCCTGCAATGCTGGCCGGTGCCGCGAAATCGGCCTGCGACACGGGGACCGGTCCGTCGTGGGGGAAAGCGGGCTGCGGCGTCGTGGGCAGCAGCAGGGCCTCGGCCGAAAGCAGCGCCGCCCGCAGCGCCGCCGCTGCCTCGGCCAGGCGGCGTTCCCCCTCGGCCCGAGCCTCGGGCGCGAACCCGCGGGCGAAGGCCAGGCTCTGGCGGAACGCGGCGGAGAACCCCTGCGGGTCGCGGTCGGCCTGGCCTCCGTAGTGCCGGTCGGCCTCGGCGGCGGCCGTCACGAACCCCGCCAGGCGCACGCGGTGATGGTCGACGGGGAAGGCCACGCGTTCGACCGATCGGCCAAGGCCCCGCAGCAGGTCCGAGGCCAGATGCAGGGCGGCCGCGACGGCGGGATGCGTGTCCACGGTCTCCCAGCTGTCGGGCACGGCCACCCGCCCGATGGGTGGGGCGGGGTCCGGGCGGGCGAGGACCCGGAGGGCGCGCGTCAGGTCGCGCACGGAACGCGCCATGGGCCCGATGACGTCCCATCGTTCGACGAGCGGCATCAGGCCGTCGGCGGGCACCAGGCCGTGGGTCGGCTTGTGGCCGAAGATCCCGCAGTAGGCGGCCGGGATCCGGATGGAGCCCAGCGTGTCGGTGCCGAGCGCCAGGGCGCAGAGCCCGGCGGCCACCGCGGCCCCGCTGCCGCCCGAGGAGCCCCCCGGCGTGAACCCCGGCCGATGCGGGTTCTGGGTGGCCCCGAAATGGGGGTTGGCCGTGGTGGCCCCAAGCGCCCCTTCGTGCAGGTTGAGCACCCCCAGCACGATGGCGCCAGCGGCGCGCAGGCGGGCCACACAGGGCGCGTCGGTGCGGGCGGTCCGCCGTGCGAAGGCCCCGAACCCGCCGTGCCAGGGCAGGCCGGCGGCCGCGACGTTGGCCTTCACGGCCGCGGGCACGCCTGCCAGCGGCTGCGGCGGTTCGCCCTGGGCCAACCGGGCATCGAGTGCGGCCGCCGCGGCGAGCGCGCCCGGTGCGTCGAGGTGCGTGAAGGCCTTGAGCCTCGGGTCGAGGCGGGCGATGCGGTCGAGGTGGTGGCGGGTCACCTCCACGGCGGAGACCGCCCGGGCGCCCACGGCCTCGGCGATGGCCGTGGCGTCGAGCCGATGGAGGGCGCTCGTGCTCACGGCCGGCGCTCGTCCCGCAAGCGCAGCGGCTTCTGGCGAACCTCGATTTCGGTCAGCGGCGCGGTCGCCCCCGGGGGCACCAGCTCCACCCCCACCTCGACGCCGAGGCGCTCGCGCAACAGCCGGGCGAGGGCGGCGCGGGCGGCGGCGTCGCCCGGGGCTTGGTGCTCGATCACCACGGTCAGCCGATCCGCCCCGTCGGGGTCGCGGGTCAGCCGGCAGACGTATTCGCCCGTAAGCTCCGGCCGTCCTTCGAGGTAGGCCGCGATGGCGTGCGGAAAGACGTTGATGCCCTTGAGCTTGACCATGTTGTCCGACCGGCCGAGGAAGCCCCGGATGCGGCGGAAGACCATGCCGGTCGAGTTGGCATCGGTGCGGAAGGCGGAGACGTCGTGGGTGTTGAATCGGACGATCGGGGCGACGTCGCGCTTGTAGAGGCAAGTGACGATCATGTCGCCCGGTTCGCCCTCGGGCAGCGGGCGGCCGGTGGCCACGTCGGCGATTTCCAGGACGTGCGCATCCTCCCACACGTAAAGACCGTCGCGGTCGGGGCCCTCGCCGGCGATGGCCCCAGTATCGCCCACCCCATACCAGTCGTAGGCGCGCGCTCCGCCCCAGGCGGCCTCGGTGGCCGCGCGGTCCTCGGCGCCCAGATGGCCGATGATCATGCGCAAGGGAATGTCCCGACCGGGCTCGAGTCCCGCATCGCGCGCCACCTTGGCCAGCTTGCGGATATAGTCCACGAAGCCCACCAGCACCGTGACCCCGAAGTCGCGCATCAGTTCCACCTGGCGCGCCGATCGCGTCTCTACCCCGGTGCCGGCCGACAGGAACAGGCAGCCTGTCCACCGCGTGTAGGCCTCGCGGATGTAGTGGCCGCCGTTGATCATCCCGTGGCCGTAGACCGAGTGCACCACATCCGAGGGTTCCAGGCCCTGCCAGATCGCCATGCGGGCCACCAGGACGTTGGCCACCTCCCGCCCCCAGGGGCCGAACAGCAGGGGCTGGGGCCGGCCGGTGGTGCCGCTCGTGGTGTGCAGCACCACAGGCGCGCGGGCCTCCGGGGGCAGCCCGTGGAAGTCGCCCAGCGGCGGATGCCGGGCGATCGAAGCCATCAGGTCGGCCTTGTCGAAGGCCGGCAGCTTGGGCAGGTCGTCCAGGCTGCGGATGTCTCCGGGCTCGATGCCCGCGGCCTGCCAGCGGCGGCGGTAGAAGGGCACGGTCCAGGCCTTGCGCATCAAGAGGGCGAAGTCGCGCTCCTGCCGGTGCCGCAGCTCGTCGCGCGACATCGCCGTGTAGCGGGCGACGAAGGCCTCGCCCATGGGATAGGCCTCCTTGAGCGCGCGGGCATCGAGCGCAGCGTACCAGTCGGGGTGGGTCATGGGGCGAGGTCCCTCTGCAGGTCGGCCAGGGGGTCGAGGTCCGGCGGCAGCCCCGCAAGCTCGAGGGCGAAGGCCCATTTGGCCCGGCGCTGTTCGGCTGAGAGGGGGGCTTCCGGACTGCCCAGCACCCCGGGCAGGATCACCTCTTCGGGCGGGGCATCCCGAAAGTGCACGACGATCCTCTGGGGTCGAAGGGCGTTGGGGTCGGGATTGCCGTCGTTCACCAGGCGCACGCGCTCGCCCAGGGCCTTTAGCGCAGGGTCGGTGAAGGCGGCCGCGTGGAAACGCCGGGGATCGATCTGGCCGTCGGCAAGCATCAGGGCCACGAGGAACGGTAGGCACAGGCGCGCCCAGGCCGGCGTCATGTCGGGCCGCCAGGGTCGGCCCACCAGCCGTACCACGAGCGGGGGCACGTGGGCCTCGACCCGCGCGATCGCCGCCGCAGGATGCCGGGCCCGCACGCGAGCGAGCGCCTCGAGCACGCCATGGCTCGCCCGACCCGACGGCCAGGGCTTCACGCTCACCTCCAGGATCCGGCGGCCGAAGCCCTCCACGTGCCGGTCGGGCGCGCCCTCGTCGAACAAGGGAAAGTAGCCGAACGGGCCGTCGAGGGCGCCTGCGGGGCCGGTCAGCCCGCGCGCGGCCAGATCGGCTGCCGCGAGGCCCGCGCGGGCGGCTGCCGCCACCTGCAGCGGCAGCGCCACGGAACCTTCGAGGTGGGCCTGCATCGTGCCGCCCGCGAAGCCGACGCCCAGGGCCAGGGCATGGGCGATGCGCTCGGGCGGAAGGCCCAACAGCCGGGCCACGGCCGCCGCCGCGCCCACCGCCCCGGCCGTCGCCGGCCGGAAGAAGCGTAGCGGGCCGGTGGCCGCCACGCCCAGAAGGCACGCGACCTCGACCCCGGCATGGATGGCCTCGAGCATCGGGGCGAGGTCGCGCGCGCCGTCGCGGCGGGCGGCCGCCCGCACGGCGGCCGTGACGGCCGACAGCGCGTGCACCACGGCCCCTTCGTGGACGGCATCCCACTCGAGGGCGTGGATGCGGAAGCCGTGCACGAAGGCCTGAGCGGCGGCGCCTGGCCCCCAGCCCTCGGCTGCCTGGGCCACGGCCGCCGCATGGGGGGCGATGCGGCCGGCCAGGCCCACGGCCAGCGTGTCGCGCACCAGCGTGCGGGTCGCCTCGGCCGTGTCGTCATCGGCCGCGAGGGCGGCGACTCGCTCGGCCAGCGCGGCGATGACGTTCATCCAAGCCAGCGTTCGACCAGCCGGATGAGCGGGGCGGCCGGCGCATCGGTGGGCGTGTCCAGCGCCAGCGCCCGCGCTTCGTCCGCGTCGGCCTCCCCCAGGCCGCCGTGGCGTGCGAGCGTCCTGAGCTTGGCCACCACCGCGGGTTCGTCCATCGGGTTCTCGGGATCGCCCCAGGCGTCGCGCACGAGCGCCCGCTGGCCCTGGGCCTCGATCCGGGCGCCGAAATGGGCGGGATAGGCCGCTTCCAACTCGGGGTCGACCGCCACCTCCACCCGGGCCCGCGCCGTCTGCAGCCGGGGATCGGCCAGGGCATCGGCCAGGAAGTCGGCCGGCCTCGGCCGGCCGCGCACGGTCACCACGGCCAGAGCGTGTTGCAGGGAAAAGCGCGCCTCGCCCGGGGTGGTGGGGTGGGGCCGGTCACAGAAGCGCAGCGCATCGGCGAAGGTCGCCACGCGGATCGGGCCGTCGCGCAAGGCATCGGGCGGCAGCGCCAGGGCCGCATCGATGGCCGGATGGGCGTGCCGGCAGGCGGGCCAGGGCTTGAGGCTCACTCCCTCGATCAGGAAGCCCGTGGGCTCGGGCAACGGGGCGGGCGCCCGGCACAGGGCGGCGAAGAGGCCTTCGGGCCCCTCCAGCACCTGCCTTGGGCCGGTCATTCCAGAAAGGGCCAGGCGCGCCGCCCTCACGCCGCCCGCCACGGCGTCGGCCGCGTGGAAGGCCTTCGACGATGCGGGTTCCAGGCGCACCTGCCAGTAGGCCCCGGCCGAGGACCCCGCGATCGCCATGGCCTGTGCCGTGTGCCAGGCGTCGGCGCCGGCCGCTCGGGCGGCCGCGGCCGCCGCCCCGAAGCGCCCGGCCGTGTGCGTGGGATGGCAGCGGGCATAGTGGTGGTCGTCCAGCATGCGCGCCACCGCCACCGTGGCCTCGTAGCCCGCCACGCCCGCATCGATGAGGCGCGACATCGGGGCGTCGGCCGGTAGGGCCAGCAGGACGGCCGGCCACACCACGGGGCCCGGGTGGACCCGGCCGGCGCGGTCGACGTCGTCCATCTCGAGCGCCGATCCCAGTAAGGCCGCGCGCATCGGCGAGAGGGGCTCGGCCGCGCGGGCAACGGTGGCCAGCGCCTCCCCACGGGCGCCGGCAAGGCAGGCGAGCCAGTCGAGGAGATGGAGCCGAGCCCGCGCCACGACCGTCGGCGGGGCGGGGCGGGTCGCGCGGGCGGCGATCCGCTCCACCAGTGAGGCCGTTTGTCCGGACATTTGCCCGCTCCTAGCCACGGCGGCCGCGTTCGGGCAAGAAATCGCCCGAGCACATGAGCCGGAGGCCCCGCTATCTCGAGGTGGCCGAGGCGCTGCGCGAGGACATGCGCGCGCAGGGCCTGGGGCCGGGAGCGCCCCTGCCCACCGAAGCGCAGCTGACCGACCGGTTCCGCGTGAGCCGCTTCACCGTGCGCGAGGCCCTGCGCCAGCTGGCGGCCGAAGGGCTCATCCGCCGGCGCCGCGGATCGGGCACGATCGTGGCGGCCGCCCCCGCGCTGAGGCAGGCGCTGCCCGATGCGCCGGCCCTGCTGCAGTATGCAGCGCACACCCAGTTCCGGCTGTCGCCGGCCCGGCTCGAGGCGCTGACGCCCGCCACCGCGCGGCTGCTCGGGCGCGCTGCGGGTGAACGCTGGTACCACCTGCGCGGCCTGCGCGTGCCCGAGGGCGAGGGCGAGCCCATCGCCGTGACCGACGTCTACATCCATCCCCGGTTCGGCCCGGTGGTGGATCGATTGGCCTCGGGGCGCGAGGCCCTCTTCGCCCAGCTGGGGCGGTTGGCCGGGCTCGAGGTGGGCCGCGTTCGCCAGGAAATCGCGGCCGTGGCGGCCGGGGCGGCGGACGCCCGCGACCTGCGGATCGGCCGCGGCACCCCGTGCCTTAGGATCGTACGCCAGTATTTCGACACGGCAGGCGAAATCGCCCAGATGTCATGCTCGGTTCATCCGGGCGAGCGCTTCACCTATATCGTCGACAGCCAAAGGTGAAGGAGTCGCCCGATGCGCCTTGCCCTCCTGACGCTCGCGCTGGCCGCGGCGGTGCTGTGGCCCTCTGGGGCGACGGCCCAGTCCGGCACCTATCGCACCCGAACGGTGCTGGTCTACGGCGACGACCCCTGCCCCAAGTCGACCAACCCCGACGAAATCATCGTGTGCGCGCGGCGGCCTGAGGAGGAGCGCTACCGGATCCCCAAGGAACTGCGCGAGGCCGAGCGAGCGATCGCGACAGAGGACAACGTGGCCGTGCAGCGCACGGCACTCGCCAACCCGCCCGAAGCGCGCATGGGGCCGGGCAGCTGTTCCACGGTGGGGCCCGGCGGGGCTTCGGGCTGCACGCTGGGCATCGACGTCGTGCAGGCGGCCCGGACCGTCAAGCGCGCGCTCGAAGTGGCAACAGAGCCCGTGGACGATTGATCCGGCCTAGTATTCGCGGGCGTAGCGCAGGTCGACGCCGGCCCGACCCAAGGTCGTCACGTGGGCCAGGAGGCTCAGCACCCGCGTGAGGGCGAGCTCCACGCGGGTGAGCGCGTTGCCCTGCGTGTCGGTGGCCACTTCCAGATACAGGTTGCGGCCCAGCCGCTCGCCGATGGCGATGCCCGAGCCCAGCCCCGTGCGGGCATCGTCTCCCACCAGGCGGATCCGGTCGAGCCCGGACGCCCGCTGGATCCGGCCCAGGGGATCGAGGCCGCCCGTGCCCCCCTTCAGGCCCGCCGCGGCGGCCGCCAGCTGCAAGGCTTCGGCCGCCGACAGGTCGGCCACCGAGGCGCCGAACAAGAGCCTGGCCAGCACTTCGTCCTCAGGGAGGGGGGGCTGCGAGCCGAACCGCACTTCGGGCCGCCGCACCGTGCCGTCGATGGTGACGGTGGCGGTGAAGCCTTCGGAGGTGCCCGATGCCTCGATGGCAAGCGAACTGTCGAGCGGGTCGCCCGTGAAGCCCACGAGGCCGCGCCGGATCTCGAAGCTGCGTCCGGCGAAATCGAAGGTGCCGCGCGTCATCCGGGCCTCGCCCAGCACGCGGGGTGTCGCGAGGTCGCCGCCCACCCGCAGGTCGGCCCCCCAGAAGCTGTCGAGGCCGAGCCCCTGGACCTTGACCGAATCCCGGGCCGACAGGCGCAGATCGAGCCCGACGCGCGAGGGCCGCCGGTCGGTGGGGGGAGGCGGCGCGCCCTTCTCGCGCACGACGATGTCGCTGGTCGCCGCCACGGACTGCAGCGCCCCCAGGCGGATCGTGCCGTCCTCGATGCGCAATCGGCCGGAGACCTCGAGGTCGGTAAGCGACCCCGCCACCCGCAGGGGGCCCGACACCGCGATCCGGGTCGAGGGGCTGTCGGCCAGTCGGGCGCGCTCGAAGGCGAGCGCGAGGTCGATCACGGCGCCCTCCGGGCCCGACAACCGGACCTCGCCCGACCCCGTCACGCGGCCGCCCCCCGCCTCGCCGGAAGCCGAGACGAGGCGCAGCCGCTCGCCTTCCAACAGGCTCTCGACGCGCACGTCCGTCATCCGCGTGCCCCAGGTGAAGTTGCGATAGGATAGCCCATCGGCCCGCAGGCGCCCCTGAAGACGGGGTGCGGCCAGCGTGCCCGACAGGTCGGCCGCCAGCATGAGGGCGCCCGCCACCGACTGGTCGGGAAGGTCGAGGAAGGACCAGAGTGTCTCCGCCGGGCCGCGGTAGCGAATGCCGCCGGCCAGACGCGCGGCTTGCCGGCGTTCGACGGGCGTGGCGCCCGCACCCGGCACGAGCGTCAGTCGGACGCGCCCGTCGGTTCCTCGCGACCCGCGCACCACGACTCCAGCCTCTACCGCCTCCGCCCGGCTCGTGACGTCGGCCAGGATCCGCACTTCCGGTAGTCCGGCCAGGCCGGCCCGGGCGGCGAGGCCCTGAACGTCGAGGCGGGCACGGCCGACCGGCCAGGGTGCCGAGGGATCCCAGCGGGCCTCGACGTCGGCCGACAGCCGGCCGGCAAGTCGCGGCCCCACCCCCAGAAGGCGCAGGATGGCGACATCGGCCTGCGACAGTCGGAGGCGGAGCGCGGTGCGGCCGTCGAGGCGGCCGGCGGCCTCGAGCATGCCCCCGGCGAGAGCCATGCGCACGGGCGAGAGTTCATAGCCACCGGCAAGGCGGCGGATCCGGGCCGGCCGCTCGAGCCGGAAGGGAAGCTCGCCCCAGGCCCCGTCGAGGCCCACCTGGTAGTCGCGTCCCTGGGCCGACAGGTCGGCGACCAGCGTGAGCGGCCGCCCCTCGGCCTGGCCCGCAAGGCGCAGCGTGGCCTGGCCGTCCGCCCCGATGAACCGCCCGCGAGCGGTGAAGTCTCTGAACTCGAGCCGGCCCTGCGAGACGCCGCGGGCGGCCACCTCGCCTTCGACGACCGGCTGCGGCGTGGCCAGCGCCACCCGCACGTCGGCATCCGCCGTCGCCACCCGCCACGCGGGCACGAAGGGGATGGGCGCCTGCACGAGCGAAGCGGTCAGGCGGACGGCCTGGACGCCGCCGTCGTCGGCCAGGCGAATCATGCCGTCGAGCCCGGGGCCCGACAGCGTCAGGCCGCCCGCGAAGGGCCCGGCGGGGGTCTGGATGACCTGGCCGGACGCTTCAAGACGCCCCACCCGAAGCGAATCGAGGCGGAACACCGTGGGCCGCCCTGGCGTCCCGGCGAGGTGCCCCACGGCTCGGGCCGGCCCTTCCGGCGTTCCGGCCTGCGCATCAAGCGCCCAGCCCCCCGGGGCGGGAGCGATCCTGGCCACCAGGTCGGTCAGGCCGAAGCCGGGGCGGGCGAGCCGCAGCGTGGCTTGGGGTGCTGCGAACGTGCCGCGGGCGTCGAGCGCGGCCGGCCCGTAGTCGCGGCTGCGCCCCGCGGCGGCCAGCGCGAAGCGGCCGCCCGCGGGCTCGAGGCGGCCCTCGTTCAACGACAGGTTCCACGCCGGGCTCTCGAAGCGGCCGCTCGCCATCGTCAGGCGGGCGCCATCCCAGGCGAAGGCGAGGGTCAGGCGGGGCGGCCCGCCCAAGACCGCAAGGGCCGTGGGGCTTGTGAGCGTGCGCACGGCAAGGGACATTTCGCCCTGAGCGGAGGGACGGCCGCCCGACGCGAACTCGATGCGGCCGGCAAGATCGGCCCGCACCCGGCCCCATCCGGGCACCTCGAGATCGGACGCCCCCAGCCGACCGCCGAGCTCCCCGCGGCCTTGGGCGGGCGCGATGCGACCCGTCCCGCGGCCGGTAAGCCCCTGGGTGATGAACTGCCAGTCCTCCACGGCCCAGGTGTCGCTGGTGCGGAGGAGGCGCGCCCGGAGCTGGGGCTGGCGTGCGAGGGGGGCGAGGGGGGGCGGAAGCCCTTCGATGCCGCGGGCCCGGAGTTCGAGGTCCAGGCGTGGCGCGCCCGCTGGCCGTTCCCAGTCGAAGCGCACGCGGGGCCCATCGAGCGTGAGCGGCCCGGCCCCGGACCGGAAGCTGAGCTTGGGGGACTCCGCCGTCAGCACCACGCGCGGGGCGCGCACCGGGCCCTGGGCCCGAAGTGCCATCCGGACGGGCGGGCCGGCGAGGCGCGGGTCGAGCCGGTCGGGGCTTGCGAGCGTCAGGTCGGCGCGGGCGTCCGTCAGCGCCTCGCGGGCACGGTCCAGGGTGCCCACGGCCTCGACGAGGCCGCCGGCGCCGGCCACGCTCAGGCGCCATCGGGTCTGATCTCGCGTGCGGCCGGGTCGGGCCTCGCCATCGACCGCCACGACCGGCCCCGCCACGCGCGCGAGGATGCCATCGGCCAGAAACGGGCCGGGCTCCAGGCGCCCGGTGACTCGCCAGCGCGCCGCCCGCGCGGCGATCGCCAGGGCCGCAAGCGGCGTTGAGCCGGTGGCCGCGGCCAGCTCCCCGTCCCAGCGCCGCCAGTCGCCCCGGCCTTCCAGACGGACCGTGAGCGGGCGTCGGATGCCGAGGAGGCCGGCCACCAGTCCATCGGCCCTGGCCTCGAGTCTCAAGCCGAGGTGCAGCCGGTTGCGGTCGGGCTCCACGTCGACCCGGATGTCGAGGCGATCCCCCCGCCGGCCCCGGGCGTCGAGATCGACCAAAAGCCGGCCTTGGGCCAAGGCCAGCCGGCCGGCGATGCCCACCGTCTCGGCGACACCGGCCACGGCGGGCGCCACGACGAGCCGGCCAACCGCGAGGTGGGCGATGGCCAGGTCCACGTCGGGCAGCAGGGGCTCGTCCGGCGGGGTGGGCCGCAGGCGGGGCGAGCGGCGAAGGGTGGCCTGCGGCACGTCGAGCCGGACGATGCGGACCCGCCCGCGCAGCAAGGCGGCGGCCTGCCAATCCACCTCGACCCGGGGGGCGGTGGCGAAAGGGCCCGCGGGGTCGAGCAGGCGCACGCCAAGAAGCCTCGGCCGCGACAGCAGCGAGCCCTCGATCCGCGCGACGTCTAAGGCCAGCCCCGAATCGAGCCGCAGGACCGGCAGCAGCCTCCGGGCCACCAGGTCGCGGCCCGTCTGGGTCTCGGAGAGGAAGGCGATCAGGCCCACGGCCACCAGGACGAGCCCGGCCAGGATCGCCAGCAGGGCCGCAAGCCAGCGGGGACGCGGTGGCCTGGTGCCCGGCGGCGGCTCGCCCCTCATCAGAAGGCCTGCCCGATCGAGATGTAAAGGACCAGCCGTGGGTCTTGCGGGCGCCGGTCGATGGCTCGGGCCACGTCCAGGCGCAGCGGACCGATGGGCGAGTAGTAGCGCACACCGAGCCCGCCGCCGGCCCGCAGGCCCACCAGCGACGGCCGCGGCCGATCGACCGCCTGGCCGGCGTCGAGGAAGCCCACGAGGCCGAAATCCCCGATGCGATAGCGCAGCTCGACGCCGGTCTCGAACAGACCGCGGCCGCCCACTGGCACGGCCTCGGCCTTCGCGCCGGGAGCCTGAGGCCCCACGCTTTGGAAGCCATAGCCGCGAATCGAGCCGCCGCCGCCCGCATAGAGGCGGCGCGAGGGGGCGACGTTGGCGGTTTGCGTGCCCACGATGGAACCCAGGCGCACCCGGGCCGCCACCACGAGCCGCGTGGCCGCCCGCCAATAGGCCGAGGCGTCGCCCTGCAGGCGGACATAGGCCACGAGGTCGCCGTTGGCGAAGGCCCCTTCGGGCGAGACCTTGAGACCCGCGCGCGCCCCCCGACCGGGGTCGAGCAGGTCGTCCGTCAGGTCGAGCCCTCCGGTCGTGGGCGCGGCGAAGATGGTGAAGGCCTCGCGCGGGCCCAGCTGCCCCGTGGCCGCGACCTTGTCCTGCTCGCGGCTCTGCAGCACCTCAAGCCCCGTCTGCCAAGTCCAGCGCTTCTGCCAGATGGGAGTCGATTGGCGGCCGATGGCGGCCGACAGGCCGAAGCCGCGCGCGCGAAACGCCGGCTGGTCGAGGTTCGAGAAATAGGTGCCGAGCGCCAGGAACCGGTCGCGGCGGCCGAAATTGGCCTGGCGCAGGTCGGCGTCCAGCCGCTGTTCCAGGGTGCCCACCACGGCGCGCACGGTGAAGGTGCCCTCGGGCCGCCAAAGGTTGCGGCTCTGCCAGCGTCCTTCCACCCGCACCCCTTCCTCGGTGGAATAGCCGGCCAGCGCTTCCAAGCTGCGGCGCGGGGCGGGCTCCCCCGTCACCACCACGTCGGTGATGGCACGGCCTTGGGCGTCGGTGGCGCCGCTCGCCTGGGGGCGGACGGCCAGGTTGGCGATGAGCCGGGTCATCGCGAGTGCGCGCCGGAAATCGTCCACCAGCGCTTCCCGCCACGGCTCGCCGGGGCGGAACCGGGCGATCACCTGCGCGTGCCGCTCGCTGAAAGGGCGATGGCCCTCCAACCGGATGCGGCCGAACACGGCCCGCGGCCCCAGCAGTCCGGTGAGCAAGTAGCTGCCGGTGCCGGCCTCCCGGTCGATGACGATGTCGCGCGGACCCAACTCGGCGAAGGGGAAGCCCGCGGCGGCCAGGCGGAGGCGGTAGGCCGCCTCGGCCTCCTCGACGTCGGGCAGGCGGATGGGCGCACCCGGCATCAGGCCGAAATCCGCCAAGACAGCCGGTTCGTCCTCCGGGAAGACCTCGATGGCGACCTCCTCCCAGGTGAAGCGGCGGCCAGGCTCGACCCTGAGGGTCACCACCGTCTCCTCGGGCCCGGGCGTCACCTGGGTCGCGACGCGCGCGGCAAACCAGCCTTCCTGCGCTAGGAGCGCCTGCAGGAGCTTTTCGTCCGCCCGGATCCGCGACGACAGGTCGATGGTCGCCACCGCCTCGCGCCGGCCTTGCCAGAGGGCCGAGGCCGCGCGCCAGGCGGCCACGATCCCACGGTGGTCGAGCCCTTCGAGCACCACCGTGTAGCGGGCGGGCGGTTCAGGCGGGGGGCTCGCCTCGGCCGAGGGCCGGTCGGGCTCGGCGTCGAGCGGCGGCAAGGGCGCCCGCAGGTCGGGATCGGGGTCGGGAACGGGGGGCAGGGCTTGCGGCTCCTGGGGTTGAGCCGGAGCCACCGGTGCTTGCGCGCCCAGCGCCGCGGCCAGGAGAAGCGCCCGGATCACCGGCCGGGCCTTGGCCGCAACCCCCCTGCCTGCCAAGGGGCGAAGCGCCATCGCCCGGGGCGAAGCGTCCCTCGTCGGCCGACGCGACCGGCGGGCGGATCGTGCCGACGGCCGAGCCGCCGGCGGCGGGCATGCGCCTTTTGGGGTGCGCGTGCGGTGGCCCCGCTTGCTGCCTTCGGGGTGGGGGGCAAGCCCGTTCGGAACGCACCGTCGCCGCGCGGCCCGACCGTCCGAGGGCCCCGGCGGCGGATTCGGCTGACCTAGGCGGCGGGGGCGGGCTGGGCGCGGATCACCACCTGGCCGCCGGCCGCCAGTTCGAGCTCGCCCTCGGCCGTCAGCCGCCAGCGATCGGCCCGTTCCAGCGCCTCGAGGAAGGCCCGTTCCACGGCCATCGCCGGCTCGGGGCAGGCCATCCGGGTCGTGGCGAGCGGCGGGGTTGCGAGGCGACCCGATTGGCCATCCATCTCGGCTTCGGCCGTGGTGCCGCCGGTGTACCGGTTGCAGCCGGTCGAGCCGAAGATGCGGCCGTCGCGGAAGCCCATCGTGGGCCCCGCGGCGGGCCGCCCCTCCACTTCGATCACGCGCCAGCTGGTGCCGGCCAAGACGGCCGGCGTTCCGCCCACGGCCGGTGCTGGCGCGGCAGGGGGCGTGGGGCGGTCGGTCATGCCGCAAGCCGCCAGCAGCAGTGCCGCGAACGCACCCGCCCTCACCGCCGGCCGTCCTTCAGGAGGTCGCGGATCTCGCGCAAGAGCGCCACGTCCTCGGGCGGGGCCGGCGGCGCCCCGGGCGGCTTGACGACCAGGCGACTAGCCTGCCGCACGATCAGGAACACGGCGAAGGCCACGAGCAGGAAGTTGACGACGGCGGTCAGGAAGGCGCCATAGCCCAGCACCGGCACGCCGGCCGCCTTGAGCGCGCCATAGTCATCTGGCTTGCCCGCGAAGCCATCCGGAATCGCCCCGAGTCGGATGAACAGGTTCGAAAAGTCGGGGCTGCCCGTGACCGCGGAGATGAGCGGCATCAGCAAGTCTTCGGTAACCGACGTGACGATCGTGCCGAAGGCGCCGCCGATGATCACGGCCACGGCCAGGTCCAGCACGTTGCCGCGCTTGATGAAGTGCCGGAACTCCCTGAACATCGCCCCCACTCCTCGGCCGGCGCGGCCGACGTTCCCCCCGGGCCGGCTCGCGCGGCTCCGCCTTAGACACGCTGCGCCCGACATGCTAGTCGGCAACGCGGACGGGTCTTGCGGCGGCGACCGCAGGCGGGGGGGGGGGAGCATGAGGAGCGAGGGGACGATGCGCCGTCTGGTCCGAGTGGTCCTGCCGGCCATGCTGGCCCTGGGGCTGTCGGGTTGTGGCATCAACACCGTGCCGGCCAAGGAGGAAGCGGTGAAGGCCGCGTGGGCCGAAGTGCAGAACCAGTATCAGCGTCGGGCCGACCTGATCCCGAACCTGGTGGCCACCGTCGAAGCCTTCGCCAAGCAGGAGAAGGACGTCCTGGTCGAAGTGACGAACGCGCGCGCGCGGGCCACGCAGGTGACCCTGTCGTCCGAGCAGCTCAACGATCCGGCCGCGATGCGGCGCTTTGCCGAAGCGCAGGGGGCGCTGTCGCAGTCGCTGGGGCGGCTGCTGCTCGTCGTCGAACGCTATCCGGAGCTCAAGTCCAACCAGAATTTCTTGGCGCTGCAGGCGCAGCTCGAAGGCACCGAGAACCGGATCGCGGTCGCCCGGCGCGACTACAACCGCGCGGTGCAGGACTACAACACCGAGATCCGCACCTTCCCCTCGATCATCGCGGCCAAGCTGATCTATGGCGCTCAGCCCAAGGCGCCGTTCGAGGCGACCACGCCGGGGGCCGAGACCGCGCCCAAGGTGAAGTTCGGCGCATAAAGGGCCGCCGGCGCCCGCCCCTCGAACCGATGCTTCGGCTGCTGGCCTGGCTCCTGTGGGTGGCGATTGGGGTCGGGGCCGCCGCCGGCCAGACGTTTCCGCCGCTCACCGGCCGGGTGGTGGATGCCGCCGACCTGTTGCCGCCCCAGGCGGAAGCGCGGCTGGCCGACCGGCTGGCCCGGCTCGAGGCCGAGACGGGGGGCACCCAGGTGGTGGTGGTGACGGTGCCCAGCCTCGAAGGATACGACATCGCCGACTACGGCGTGCGCTTGGGCCGGGCCTGGGGCATCGGCCGGAAGGGGCGCGACGACGGGGCCCTGCTGATCGTGGCCCCCAACGAACGGCGCGTGCGCATCGAGGTGGGGTATGGCCTGGAGGAGCGCGTGCCCGACGCGCTGGCCTTCCTCATCATCGACGAGCGCATCCGCCCCCGTTTCCAGGCCGGGGATTTCGTCGGCGGCATCGAGGCCGGGGTCGAGGCGCTGGCGGCCTTGCTGCGACTGCCACCCGAGGAGGCGCAGCGCCTGGCGGCCGAGGCCGAGCGCAAGGCGGAAGCGCCAGGGGCGGGAGCGTTCCTGTTCTTCGTGCTGGTCGTGATGGTCGTCGCCTTCCTGTTGCGGAGCGGCGGGGGGGCGGGCATTGGCCCCACGCCGCGCCGGCGGGGGCCCATCGTCCTGTGGGGGCCGGGCCTGGGCGGCTGGGGTGGCGGCGGGTTCGGAGGCGGCGGCTTCTCGGGCGGCGGGGGCAGCTTCGGCGGCGGCGGGGCGAGCGGCAGCTGGTGATGCGCGCCGACCGTTCGCCCCCCGTGCACCCAAGGTCGCCCATGCCGCGGGGCGCGGGGTCGCCAGTGACGGGCCTGACGCCGGCCGAGGTCGAGCGGATCGAGCGGGCGATCGCCCGGGCGGAGGAGCGCACGGCAGGCGAGATCCTCTGCGTGGTCGACACCCAGCCGCACGTCTACCGCGAATGGGCGCTCGCCCTGGCCGCGCTTGGCGCCTTCGTGGTGCCGTTCCTGCTGGCGTTGGCCGGGCTGGGTCCCGCGGCCCTCTTGGGTGCGCTGGGCGGCACCCGTTGGCTCGCCGAGGCGACCTGGTCCGAACAGCGCCTGATCGAGGCCTATGCCGCGCTGCAGCTCATCGTCTTTGCGCTGCTGGCGCTCGTCCTGCCGCGCACGCCGCTCGCCAGGCGGCTGGCCCCGGCCCCCCTGCGGCGCGACCGGGTGCATGAACTCGCCCTGCGCCAGTTCCTGGCCCGCGGCATCCACCTGACCGACCGCCGCACGGGCGTGCTGATCCTGGTGGCCGTGCCCGACCGCATCGCCGAAATCGTTGCCGATGCAGGGATCTACGCGCGGGTTACCCCCGAGGTGTGGGCCGAAGCCGACGCGGTGCTGCTGGCGGCCCTGGCCCGTGGCGACCTGGCGGGCGGGCTGGAGGCGGCGATCGCCAAGGTGGGCGAGGTGCTGGCCGCCCACTTTCCGCGCGAGGCGGGCGACCGAGACGAGCTGCCGAACCGCCTCATCCAGCTCTGAGGGCCGTTCCGGCCCACCCTCAGCGTTCGGACGGCAGGATCGCCGTGTCGATGCCGTGTTGATCACGTGGATCACTCCGTGGTCGGCCGCCACGGTCCGGTCGGGGACCGCGTGGTCGGTCAGGATCGCGACGAGCTGCGCGCGGTTCTCGGGCTTGAGGCGTGTGTCCACCGTGCCGGCGGGCAGCCTGGCGAAGGCGGCATCGGTCGGCGCGAAGACGGTAGAGGGCCCCGGCCCCCCAACGTCGGGACCAGGCCGGCCCCTGGAGGGCCGCCGCCCACGTCTTGAACTGGCCTGCGGCGATGGCCGTGTCGACGAAGTCCTGCGCGGGGGCAGGGCGGGCGGCCGCGAGCAGCGACGCGACGACGGCGGCGAGCTCGGTGCGCACGAGGCAGTCCTCCTCCTGCGGCCTGCGCCCGGCCGACGGGGGGCCTTAATCCCTGGCGCGGCGGCGCCTGGAGCCGATACGTTGCGATCCGCCGTGCGGCAGGCCACCGCGGGTGGGAGGCGGCCGTCGCTAGGCGAGGGGAAACGCGGCCTTGAGCCCGTCCACCACGATCTGGGCGGCCAGCGCCGCCAGCAGCACGCCCAACAGCCGGGTGATCATCGCCTCGACCCGTTCGCCCAACAGGTTCATGAGCGCCCGGGCGGCGAGCAGCGCGCCCAGCGTCAGGCCCAGCACGATGGCGAGCGCCAGATGGACGGCCGCCCGTTCCCACAGCCCGTCGGCCCGGGCCACGAGCAGCATGACGGTGGTGATCGAGCCCGGCCCCGCGATCATGGGGATTGCCATCGGGAACACCGAGACATCCTCCACCTCGCGGGCGGCCAGGTCGCGCGCGCGGGCCTCGCGGCGCTGGGTGCGCTTCTCGAAGATCATGTCGGTCGCGAACAGGAACAGCAGGATCCCGCCCGCGATCGAGAAGGCGGGCAGTCCGATGCCCAGGGCGCCCAGGAACGGCTGGCCCAGCACCGCGAAGAACAAGAGGATGCCGGCCGCGACCAGCGTGGCCCGGATGGCCATGGCCCGCCGCTCGGCGGGGCTGGCGTTGCGGGTAAGTCCGGCGAAGATGGGGGCGCACCCCGGTGGGTCGACGATGACGAGCAGGGTGACGAGCGCCGAGACGAAGACGTCGACGGGCAGGCTCACCCGGCGGCCTGGAGCGTGTTGCGCAACAGGAAAGCGACGGTGAGCGGCCCCACTCCACCGGGTACGGGGGTGAGCGCGCCGGCCACCTGGGCGGCTTCGGCGAAGGCCACGTCGCCCACCAGCCGGGCCTGACCGTCGGGGCCGGTCACCCGGTTGATGCCCACGTCGATCACGGTGGCTCCTTGGCGGATCCAGTCGCCGCGCACCAGCTCGGGCCGCCCCGCGGCCACCACCAGGATGTCGGCTTCGCGGCACAGCCGGGGCAGGTCGCGCGTGCGGGAATGGGCGACCGTCACGGTGGCCGACCGAGCGATGAGCAGGCTCGCCATCGGCCGGCCGACGACGGGCGACCGTCCGACCACGACCGCCTGAAGGCCGGCCAGGTCGGGATGCACGCGTTCGATGAGGTGCAGGCAGCCGGCCGGCGTGCAGGGAACGACGCTCGGCCAGCCCAGGGCCAACCGACCGGCGTTCAGGGGATGGAAGCCGTCGACATCCTTGTGGGGGGCGATGGCCGCCACCACCTCGCGGGCGTCGCAGCCGGGCGGCAGCGGCAGCTGCACGAGGATGCCATCCACCTCGGGATTGGCGTTGAGTTCGGCCACCAGGGCCAGCAGGCGGCCCTGGGTCACGTCGGCCGGCAGGCGATGTTCGAGCGAGCGGATGCCCACCTCCCGGCAGGCCTTCACCTTGTTGCGCACGTAGAGGTGGCTTGCCGGATCGTCGCCCGCCAGCACCACGGCCAGCGCCGGCGCCCGGCGCCCGGCGGCCAGGCGTGCCGCCACCTGGGCCCGGGTCTCCGCGCGCAGTTCGGCGGCGATCGCCCGGCCGTCCAGCAGGATCACGCGCGTTCGCCTTACGAGAGCAGCAGGTCCTGGGTCAGGCCCGACAGCAGGCGCTGCACCAGGATGATGCCCAGGATGAGGACGACGGGGCTGACGTCGATGCCGCCCAGATCGGGCAAGCGGCGGCGGATGGGGCCCAGCAGGGGGCCGGTGACGCGGTCGAGCGTGTCGACGACGGTTGCCACGAAGCGGTTGCGCAGGTCGACCACGTTGAACGCCACCAGCCACGACAGGATGGCCTGGGCCACGATCACCCAGATGAGAAGCTCGAGCACGACGAGGACGAAGTCGACGAGGCCAGCGAGCGTGTGCATGGGCGGGTCTCCGGGCGGGCGGGCACGCCCTTAGCCGCCCGCGGCTGCGGCGGCCAGCCCGGCCCGCTTGCCCCAGTCGGTGCGCGCGCTAGGCCGGCGGGGCCATGGCCGTGCCCACCCACGTCCTTCGCCTGGCCGTGGCCGATTTCCGCAACCACGCACTGTTCCAGGCCGAGCCGGGCCCCGCCCGCATCGTGCTGCTGGCCGGGCCCAATGGGGCGGGCAAGACGAACCTTCTGGAAGCGCTGTCGCTGCTGTCGCCCGGCCGCGGCCTGCGGGGCGCGCGCCTGGCCGACATGGCCCGAGTCGGCGGCCCCGGGGCATTCCGCGTGGCGGCCACCGTGCGCACCGATCCCGGCGTTCCCCCCATCGTCCTCCACACCTTCACCGAGGGTCGGGCTCCGGGGCGACGGGTGCTCGACGTCAACGGCGCGGCCGCCCCGCTCGCCTCGCTCGCCCAATGGTTTCCCGTGCTGTGGGCGACCCCGGAGATGGACCGGCTGTTCGCTGGGCCGGCGTCCGAGCGCCGCCGGTTCCTCGACCGCCTGGCCCTGGCCCTCTTTCCCGACCATTCGCGCCACGCCACCCGCTACGAGGCCGCGCTGCGCGCTCGGGCGCGTCTGCTGGCGGGCGACCGGCCGTGGGACCCGGATTGGCTCGCCTCCCTGGAGGCCGAGATGGCGCTGCACGGCATGGCCCTGGCCGAGGCCCGGCGCACGACGGTGGCGCGGCTGGCGGCCCGCCTGACCGCTGCCGACGACGGGCGGTTCCCCGCCCCGCGTCTTTCGCTGGTGGGCGATGCGCCGACGGCCGACTGGCGCGCGCGCCTCGAGGCCGCGCGGCCGGCCGACGCCGCGGCCGGCCGGGCCACCGACGCCCCCCACCGGGTGGACCTGTTCGCCTGCCACCCTGTCTCGGGCCTGCCGGCCGCCCAGGCCTCGACCGGCGAGCAGAAGGCGATGTTGATCTCGTTGCTTCTCGCCCACGCGGCGTTGGTGGCCGACCTCACGCGGCGGGTGCCTCTCTTGCTGCTCGACGAAGCCGGGGCGCATCTCGATGCGACGCGCCGCCGGGCCTTGCTCGACCGGCTGGACGCGCTGGGCGGGCAGGCGTGGCTGTCGGCCACCGAGGCCCGCCTGTTCGACCCCGACCGCGTGGCCCTGGTGCCGGTGGGCCCGCCCGACGCGCGGTAGCGCGCCCGCCCCTTTCGCTCTAGGGTCGGCCCATGGCGACTGAGGCGCAGCCCGCACCGGCCTACGGGGCCGAATCCATCCAGGTCCTCAAAGGACTCGAGGCCGTCCGCCGCCGGCCCGGCATGTACATCGGCGACACCGACGACGGCTCGGGCCTGCACCACATGGTCTTCGAGGTGTCGGACAATTCGATCGACGAGGCGCTGGCCGGGCACTGCGACCGGATCGAGATCACCCTGAACCCCAACGGGTCGGTCACCGTGCGCGACAACGGCCGCGGGATCCCGACCGGCATCCATCCCGAGGAAGGCGTTTCCGCCGCCGAGCTCGTGATGACGCGCCTGCACGCGGGCGGGAAGTTCGCCAACGAGGAGGGGGGATCCTACAAGGTCTCGGGCGGCCTGCATGGCGTGGGCGTCTCGGTCGTCAACGCCCTGTCGGAATGGCTGGAACTCAGGATTTGGCGCGACGGGCACGAACATTTCATGCGCTTCCGCCACGGCGAGCCCGAGGCGCCGCTCGCCGTCGTAGGCCCCCAGGGCGACCGCCGGGGCACCGAGGTCACCTTCCTGCCGTCGGCCGAGACGTTCCGCTCGGGCATCGAGTTCGACTTCGAGCGGCTGGCCCACCGGTATCGCGAGCTGGCGTTCCTCAACCCCGGGGTCCGCCTGATCCTGACCGACGCGCGCCATGCCGAGGAGCGGCGGGTCGAGTTCCATTCGCAAGGCGGGGTGGTCGAGTTCGTGAAGTGGCTCGACCGCACCAAGACACCCATCATCCCCGAGCCCATCGCCATTCGCGGCGAGCGCGACGGGATCGCGATCGACGTGGCGCTGCAGTGGAACGACAGCTGGTACGAACAGGTGCTGGCCTTCACGAACAACATTCCGCAGCGCGACGGAGGCACGCACCTCGCCGCGTTCCGCTCGGCCCTGACGCGTACCCTCAACGCGCACGCCGAGAGGTCGGGCGTGCTGAAGCGCGAGAAGGTGAGCCTCTTGGGCGATGACATGCGCGAGGGGCTCACGGCCGTCATCTCGGTGAAGCTGCCCGATCCGCGCTTCAGCTCGCAGACCAAGGACAAGCTCGTGTCGTCCGAAGTCCGCGCGCCGTTGGAGCAGCTGATCGTCGAGCATCTTTCGGTGTGGCTGGAAGAGCATCCGGGGCCGGCCCGCGCCATCCTGCAGAAGATCGTGGAGGCCGCGGTGGCGCGCGAGGCCGCCCGCAAGGCCCGCGAGGCCAGCCGCAAGTCCGCCCTGTCGGTGGCGTCGCTGCCCGGCAAGCTCGCCGACTGCCAGGAGAAGGATCCGGCGAAGTCCGAGCTGTTCATCGTGGAGGGCGATTCGGCGGGCGGGTCGGCCAAGCAGGGGCGCGACCGGCACTTCCAGGCCATCCTGCCGCTAAGGGGCAAGATCCTGAACGTCGAGCGGGCGCGCTTCGACCGCATGCTCTCCTCCAAGGAGATCGGAGCGCTCGTGCAGGCGCTCGGCACGGGGATCGGGCGCGACGAGTTCAACCTCGAGAAGCTGCGCTACCACAAGATCATCATCATGACGGACGCCGACGTGGACGGCGCCCACATCCGGACGCTTCTTCTGACTTTCTTCTATCGGCAGATGCCCGAGATCATCCGTGCGGGCCACCTGTTCATCGCCCAGCCACCGCTGTTCAAGGTGACCCGCGGCCGGTCGGAGGTGTATCTGAAGGACGAAGCGGCCCTCGACCGGTTCCTGGACGAGGCCGGCATCGAAGGCCGGCAGTTGGTGCTGCACGACGGGCAGGTGCTGGCCGGTGTCGACCTCGCCCGGGTGGTGGACGGCGCGCGCCGCCTGCGTCGGCTGATGCGCTGGGTGCCCCGGCGGTATCCCGCCGCACTCGTGGAAGCGTTGGCGCTGGCCGGGGCCTTGGGCGCCCAGGCCCGCGACCCCCAGGCGGCCGCCGCGCGCATTGCCCGGTGGCTCGGGGCGCGGCGGCCTGGGTGGTCGGCCGAGCCGGCGGCCGAGGGCGGCTTCGTGGTGGAGCAGGTGGAGCGGGGCGTGCGGGAAGCGCACGTGATCGACGCCGCCTTCCTGCGCAGTGCCGAAGCGCGGAAGCTGGAGGCCCTGGCCGCCCGGATGGCCGATCTCTGGGCGGGCCCCGCCCGCTTCGACGGGCAGGTCGTCGGGTCGCCGTCGGAACTGCTCGAGGCCGTGCGGGCGGCCGGGGCGAAGGGGCTTTCGATCCAGCGTTACAAGGGCTTGGGCGAGATGAACGCCGAGCAGCTGTGGGCGACGACGCTCAATCCCGCGGCGCGCACGCTGCTCAAGGTCGAAATCGGGGATGCGCAGCAGGCCGACGAGGTGTTCAGCCAGCTGATGGGCGACGTGGTGGAGCCCAGGCGCGAGTTCATCCAAGCGCACGCGCTGTCCGTCGAGAACCTCGACGTCTGAGGTGTCGGCGTTGCCTTGCTCCGTTGGCGGCCGGGTCGGGCGTTGCGGATGGGGGCGTTGGGGACGGGTGCGACCGGCAGGTCCGCTCGGGCGCGGCGCGGTGGACGGGGCGCCTCAGGGCCGGGCGGCGCGCGTCGCCGCGGGAGAGCGTCGGGCGCCTGCGGGGGGCGGAAGCCGGGGTCCTGGTGCCTGGCTCACGCGGGCAGGGGGCCGTTCCGGCGCAGCACGTCGCCGGCCAAGTGCAGGGAACCGCACACCACCACCCGCGCCGGCTCCTTGACCAGCGAGAGCGCCGAGGCGACGTCGGCCGCCGTCTCGGGCGCAAGTTCCCCAGGATCCACCCCCGCATGGCCCGGCACGGGCACTCCGATCCGCCGGCACCCGGCCGGCAGCGCCGCCACGAACGCCCGGTGATCCTTCGTGCGCAGCATCCCCACCACGAACACCACCGGGGGTTTCAGCCCCACGGCGAACTGCGCGATCGCCCGCGCGGCCGAAGGATTGTGCCCCCCGTCCACATACAGCGCCGAGCCCGGCGGCAGCCGCTCGACCAGCGGGCCCGCCACCAGCCGCTGCAGCCGGGCCGGCCAGCTCGCCCACTGCATCGCCTGCTTGAAGTGCGTGTCGCGCACGTCGAAGGCGGACTGGAACAGCAGCATCGCCACCGCCAGCGCAGCATTGTCGGCCTGGTGGGCCCCGGGCAGCCGCGGCGGCGGCAGCCGGACCTCGCGCGGCTCGGCACCCAGCCGCCGCACGACGAGCCCTTGGGCGCAGGCCTCGGCCTGCCACGCCTCGCCCCGGGGCAGGACGTGCGCGCCCTTGAGCGCCGCCACTTCAGCCACCCGGGCGGCCACCGCCGGGGGATAGCGCTGGGTGACCAAAGGCGCCCCCGCCTTGGCGATGCCGGCCTTCTCGGCGGCGATGTGCAGGATGGTGGGCCCCAGGATGTGCACATGGTCCATCGCCAGCTCGGCGATGCCCGCCACGAGCGGCCGCGGCACCACGTTGGTGGCATCCAGCCGGCCGCCGAGGCCCACTTCGAGCACGACCGCCTCGGCCGGCGTCGCGGCAAACAGCAGGAAGGCCGCGGCCGTGATCGTCTCGAAGAACGACAAGGGCTGGCCCGCGTTCACGCGCAGCACGTCGGCGAGGGCCTCGGCCAGGTCGGCGTCGCTCACCACCTGCCCGGCAAGCCGAATGCGCTCGTTCACGCGCACGAGATGAGGGCTCGTGAAGACGTGCACGCGGGCCCCGGCCGCCTCGAGCGCAGCGCGCAGGAAGGCGCAGGTGGACCCCTTGCCGTTGGTGCCCGCCACGTGGAGCACGGGCGGTAGCTTCAGATGGGGGTTGCCAAGCCGGGCGAGCGCGCGCTCCAGCCGGTCAAGCCCCAGGTCGGCCGCGCGGATGCGATGGGCGCTGGCGGCCTTCAGCAGCCGGTCGAGGACGGGATCGTCCGCCCGGGCGGAATCGATGAGGGCGGTGTCGGCCGGGTGCATGGGCGTCAGGCGGCCGGCGCGCGCGTCAGCAGGCGCAGCACCCGCCCCAGGGTCGACTTCAGCTGTCGGCGGTGCACCACCATGTCGATCATCCCGTGCTCCAGAAGATATTCGGCGCGCTGGAAGCCCTCGGGCAGCTTCTCGCGGATCGTGGATTCGATGACCCGCGCGCCCGCGAACCCGATGAGGGCTCCAGGCTCGGCGATGTGCACGTCGCCCAGCATGGCATAGCTCGCCGTCACCCCGCCCGTGGTGGGATCCGTCAGGACGACAACGTAGGGCAGGCGTGCTTCCCGCAGTTCCTGCACGGCCACGGTGGTGGCCGGCATCTGCATGAGCGACAGGATCCCTTCCTGCATGCGCGCTCCGCCGGCTGCCGTCACCACGACGTAGGGGCTGCGGTCGGCGATGGCCGTGCGGGCGCCGGTGATGAACGCCGTGCCCACCGCGATGCCCATCGAGCCGCCGAGGAATGCGAAGTCCTGCACGGCCACCACCGCCGGCACGCCTTCGATCCGCCCGCGGGCCACGGCCATGGCATCGGGCTCGCCCGTGGCCGCGCGCGCGGCCTTCAGACGCTCTGGATAGCGCTTGAGGTCGCGGAACTTCAGCGGATCGTCGGGGGGGTACGCCACCGGCACCCGCTCCCACCGGGCGTCGTCGAACAACAGGCGGAAGCGGGCTTCGGTGCCGATGCGCTCGTGGAAGCCGCATTCGGGGCAGACCGAGAAGTCGCGCTCGAACTCCTTGGCATACAGCATGGCCCCGCAGCCACGGCACTTGGTCCACAGGTTGTCGGGCAACTCGCGCCGGCCCAGGATCTGCTGGATGCGGGCGCGCCCGCGCGTGAGCCAGCTCATGCCACCACCTCAGGCCGGGCGGTGCGCACCGCCTCGGCCAACGAGGCCACGAACCGCTCCACCTCGCCCGGGATGTCGTTCGCGCCGCGTGCGTGGGCGTTGCCGATGACGTCCACCACCGCCGAGCCCACCACCACCAGGTCCGCATGTCGGGCCACCGTCCGCGCGTGGGCCGGCGTGCGCACGCCGAAGCCCACGGCCACGGGCAGGACCGTGGCCGCCTTGAGCTGCGCGACGGCCGCGGCCACTTGGGCTTCGGGCGCGCTCTTCACGCCAGTCACCCCGGCCACGGCCACGTGATACAGGAAGCCCGATGCGTCGCTCAGGATGTGCGGAAGGCGGCGATCGTCGGTGGTGGGGGTGGCAAGCCGAATCCAGTGAAGGCCCGCCCGGCGCACCGGCCCGAGGAAAGGTGCGGATTCCTCGGGCGGCACGTCTACCAGGATGACCCCGTCGACCCCAGACCGCGCGGCGGCCACGGCAAAGCGGTCGATGCCGAAGGCCAGCACGGGATTGGCGTAACCCATCAGCACCACGGGCGTGGCGTCGTCGTCCCGACGGAAGCGGGCCACCAGGTCGAGCACGCCGCGCAGCGTCGTCCCGGCCGACAACGCCCGGCGGTTGCCCGCCTGGATCGAGGGGCCGTCGGCCATCGGGTCGGAGAAGGGCACGCCCACCTCGATAAGGTCGGCCCCACCCTTCACCATGGCCGCGAGAATCCGCGGCCCTAGCTCGGGCGAGGGATCGCCCCCGCAGGCGAAGGCCACGAGCCCCGGTCGGCTGCCCAGGGCCGCCAGGCGTTCGGCCAACCGGTCGCGCTTCAAAGCTCGGCACCCAGAGCGCGGGCTACGGTGAAGATGTCCTTGTCACCTCGTCCGCACAGGTTCATGAGGATGATGCGGTCGGCCGGCATCCTCGGGGCCACGCGCATCACGTGCGCCAGCGCATGGGCGGGTTCCAGGGCTGGCAGGATGCCCTCGGTGCGGGCCAGCAGCTGGAAGGCCGCAAGCGCTTCATCGTCGGTGGCGCTGGCGTAGCGCACCCGGCCGATCGACTTCAGCCACGCGTGCTCGGGCCCTACGCCCGGATAGTCGAGGCCTGCCGAGATGGAGTGGGTCTCGCGGATCTGCCCGTCGGCATCCTGAAGCAGCAGCGTGCGGTTGCCGTGGAGGACGCCGGGGGTGCCGGCGGCGAGCGTGGCGGCGTGCTGGGCGGTGTGGAGGCCGCGCCCGGCCGCCTCGACGCCGACGAGCTCGACCGGATCGTCGAGGAAGGGATGGAACAGGCCGATGGCGTTCGACCCCCCACCCACGGCCGCCACGCACAGGTCGGGCAGCCGGCCCTCGGCCGCGAGGATCTGCGCCCGCGCCTCCTCGCCGATCACGCACTGCAGGTCGCGCACCATGGCGGGATAGGGGTGGGGGCCGGCCGCCGTGCCAATCACGTAGAAGGTGTCGTGAGGGTTCGACACCCAGTCGCGCAACGCCTCGTTCATCGCGTCCTTCAAGGTGGCCGAACCGGTCCTCACGGGCCGGACGTCGGCGCCCAGAAGGCGCATGCGGAAGACGTTGGGCTGCTGGCGCTCGATGTCGCGTGCACCCATGTAGACGACACAGGGCAGGCCGAAGCGCGCAGCGACCGTGGCGGTGGCCACGCCGTGCTGGCCCGCCCCCGTTTCGGCGATGATGCGCCGCTTGCCCATGCGCCGGGCGAGCAGAACCTGGCCAAGGCAATTGTTGATCTTGTGGGCCCCGGTGTGGTTGAGCTCGTCGCGCTTGAGATAGATGCGCGCACCTCCCAGCTCGGCCGAAAGGCGCGGGGCATGGTAGAGGGGGCTTGGCCGGCCGACATAGTCGCGCAGCAAGCCATCGAGTTCGGCGCGGAAGGCCGAATCGGCCCGAGCCGCGTTCCAGGCCGCCTCGACCTCGAGCAGGAGCGGCATGAGGGTTTCGGCCACCCAACGCCCGCCGAAGTCTCCGAACCGGCCCTGGGCGTCGGGGCCCGTGCGCAGCGACGGCGCGGGGTCACGGTCGGCCATGGCGCGCTTCTCTCAGAAACGCCCGGATCTTCGCAAGCGACTTGACCCCCGGCGCCTCCTCAACGCCGGAGGCCACGTCGACGAACTGAGCGCCCGTGCGCCTGATGGCCTGGGCGACGTTCCCAGGGTTCAGGCCGCCCGCCAGGATCCACGGCTTGGCGGGGGAGCATTCGGCCAGGATGGCCCAGTCGAAGGGCTGGCCATGGCCCCCCGTGCGGTCGGTGCCCGCCGGCGGCCGCGCATCCAAAAGCCACGCATCGGCGTGGGGAAAGTCGCGGGCCAGCGCCCGAAGGTCGTGCGCCGAGGCGATGCCGGCCGCTTTCCACACCGGAAGGCCGAACCGGTTCTTCAGGGCGGCGATGCGGGCCGGCGATTCCCGACCGTGCAGTTGCAGCGCGCGGACGCCGGCAGCGACGGCGGCCTCGACCAGCGCGTCGTCGGGGTCGGCGAACACGCCCACGGGGAGCGCCCGCGCGGCGGCAATGAGGCTGGCGGCGTGGGCCGGCGGCACGTAGCGGGGGCTCGTGGCCACGAAGTTGAAGCCCACGGCATCGGCTTCGGCTGCGGCCGCGAGCCCCGCGGCATCGGTGATGCCGCAGATCTTGACCCGCACCGTCGCCACGTCAGGCAAGGTCGGACACCAGGGCCCGGGCGGCCCGGGCCGGGTCAGGGGCGTGGGTGATGGCCCGGCCCACCACCAGGACCGAGGCCCCGGCCGCCAGCGCTTGAGGGGGAGTCATGGTGCGCTTCTGGTCGTCGAGCGGCGCTCCGCCGGGCCGGATTCCGGGCACGACGAGCGTCGCTTCGGGCCAGCGAGCGCGAAGGGTCGCCACCTCGGCGCCCGAACAGACCACGCCGTCGAGCCCTGCCCGGCGCGCGAGTTCGGCCAGCCGCTCCACCTGGGCCGCGACACCATCTTCCACGCCCTGGGACCGAAGGTCGGCCTCGTCGAGGCTCGTCAGCACGGTGACGGCCACCAGGCGCGTTGCGGGGGGGCAGGCCGCGCGCGCGGCCTCCAGCATGTCCCGCCCGCCCCCGGCGTGCACCGTGAGAAGGGCTGGGGCGAGCGGGGCCACGGCCCGCACGGCCGCCGCCACCGTGTTCGGGATGTCGTGGAACTTGAGATCGAGGAACAGGGGAAGCCCCAGGGCCCCAAGCCGCCGGACCCCGGCCGGGCCGTTGGCGGCGAAGAACTCGAGCCCCAGCTTGAACCCGCCGACGTGGGGAGCCACGGCCCGCGCCAGGGCCTCGGCGCGGTCGGCGTCGGCCGCGTCAAGGGCGACGAACAGGGGATTGGCCATCAGGTCCCCGGCGGGGGCAGGGCCTGGGGAATGGCGTGGGGCAAGGGCGGGGCTGGGTTGGGGGCGGCCGGCGGGCGCAGCAGTTCCACCCGGGCCTGCTGCAGGCGGCCTTCCGTGTCGGCCAGCTGGCCCTCGAGCCGGGCGATCCGGGCCTTCAGGATCAGCCGCTGGGCGCGCAGCCAGATCATCATCGGCACCCAGACGACGGCCAGGATCGCCAGGATCAGCAGCGCGAGCGGCAGGGCCACGATCGTCTCGGGCCAGACGTAGACTTCAACCGTCTGCCAGTTTGCCAGCGCGAAGACGGTGAGGGCCGCGGTGACCGCCACCGCGAGCAGGAGGCGCAGCGTGTTCATAGCTCTCCCTCCACGGCCTCGATGCCGTCGGCCGCCAGGGCGTGTTTCAAGGCGTCGACGGCGGCGCGCAGTCGGGCGGGCTCGACCGCCCGAATGACGAAGTTGGCCCCCGTCCGCCCGTCGCGCCAGAAGGGGTAGGAGCCAATCTGTACCTCGGGGTGATCGGCCTGCGTGCGGGCCAGCAGGTCGGCCACGCGGCTTTCCGCCGTCCAGGCCCCCACGGCCGCCGACAGCAGGGGGCGGCCCCCTTCCAGCTGGCCTTCGAGCCCCCGCAGCATGCCCTGGGTGATCTTGGGCACGCCGGCCAGGATGAACAGCCGGCCCAGACGGATGCCGGGCGCGCCCGTCTCGGGGTTGGGGATCAGCTGGGCCCCCTCGGGCACGCGGGCCATCCGCAGGCGCGCTTCGGTGATCCGCTCGCCGTAGTGGCGGCGCAGCATGGCCTCGGCCTCCGGGTGGCGCACCACCGGCAGCTTCAGGGCCGCCGCGATGGCCTCGACCGTCACGTCGTCGTGCGTGGGGCCGATGCCGCCGGTGGTGAACACATAGTCGTAAGCCGCCAGGCATTCGGTGACCGCGCCGCCGATGGCCGCCACGTCGTCGGGTACCACGCGGGCTTCCCGCAGCCGGATGCCCTGCAGGTTGAGCCAGCGCGCAATGAACGCCAGGTTCTGGTCTTGCGTGCGGCCGGACAGGATCTCGTCGCCAATCACGACGACCGCCGCCGTCCAGACCCGCTCGCTGGCCGAAGGCTCGTCCGCCATGCGATTGCCCTACCAGCGGCCGCGGCCTAAATCCATGCCGTGGCATGGTGACGACCGAGCTCGACGACCGCACGATCCCGCTGCACGACGCGGAGGGGTTCGCCGGAATGCGCCGGGCCGGGCGGCTGGCGGCCGAAGTGCTGGACATGCTGGTGGGCCACGTGGCCCCAGGAGTCACCACGCTCGACCTCGACCGGATCGCCCACGACTTCATCATCGCCCGCGGTGCGATCCCCGCCACGGTATTCTACCGGGGCTACTCGCACGCGCTGTGCACCAGCGTGAACCATGTGATCTGCCATGGCGTGCCCAACGCCAAGCCGCTGCGCGAGGGCGACATCCTCAACATCGACGTGACCGTCATCGTGGATGGCTGGCACGGGGACACGAGCCGCATGTACTTCGTGGGCGACGTGCCGCTGAAGGCCCGCCGACTGGTGGACCTGACGTTCGAGGCGATGTGGAAAGGCATCGAAGCGGCGCGGCCCGGCGCCAGGCTGGGCGACATCGGCCACGCAATCCAGACGTACGCCGAACGCCACCGCCTGTCGGTGGTGCGCGAGTTCTGCGGCCACGGGGTGGGCCGCCGCTTCCACATGGCCCCCAACGTCGTGCACGCCGGCCGCCCCGGCACGGGGCCGGAACTGAAGCCGGGCATGTTCTTCACGATCGAGCCGATGCTGAACCTGGGCCGGCCCGAAGCCCGGATCCTGGACGACGGGTGGACGGCGGTGACCCGCGACCGGTCGCTTTCGGCCCAGTTCGAGCACTCGATCGGCATCACCGAGACCGGCTGCGAGGTGTTCACCCTGTCGCCGGCCGGGCTTCACCGCCCCCCGTACCATAGGATCTAGGCCTAATCCGACGGCAGATTAGCCTGATTTAACCACTTGACCATAAGGAGTTAAACGACCATAGCGTCGGGCAGGGTCGGGCGAGGGAATGCATGCGTCCGGCCATGAAGCGTGAAAATCCTACACGGCCAGTCATCCAGCTGGTTCTTACCCTGCCGACAAAAGACGAAGCAGACGGGTCCGATCGGACGTACTCGCGGCATGTATCAAGTAAGCCGCAGCGTTGGGTCGAAGGTCATCGTGACCGCCTGCGGAAAAGATTGTTTCGGGCAGGGTCTGAAGCATTGGCCGACCATGAGCTTCTAGAAGCCCTGTTGTTCGCGGCCCTGCCGCGCGTGGATACGAAGCCTATTGCTAAAGCCCTATTACACGAGTTTCACGATTTGCCGGGCGTGCTGGCTGCCACGCCGGAGCAGCTGATGCGGGTCAAGGGGGTTGGGGAGGTCGTCGCTGCAACCATCAAGGCTGTTGAGGCAACCGCAGCAAGGTCGTTGCGACGGGAAGCTCTACGAGGTCCGCTACTCTCTGGATTGGACGACGTTGTATCCTACTTGCGCCTAAACATGGCAGGCATGATTGTGGAGCAGTTCCGCGTGTTGTTCCTCAACAACCGCAATCGCCTGCTGCGGGATGAAGTGCTGTGGGAGGGCACGCCCACCCAGGCGCCTGCCTACCCGCGCGAGATCGTCCGCCGGGCCCTGGAATTGGGAGCCACCGCGCTCATCCTGGTCCACAACCACCCCTCGGGCGATCCAACGCCGTCGCGCGACGACATCCGGCTCACCCGCGAGGTCGCCCAGGCGGCCGCCGTGCACGGCATCGTCGTCCACGACCACCTGATCATCGGCCGCGAGCGCGAGGCGAGCCTGCGCGCCCTGGGACACCTTGCGTAACCCGTCTTCCGGCCTGAACGATGGCCGCGACGGGAAGCGTGTCGGTTGCACGTCCCGGGGCCGCTCCGGTCACCTGGCCTCTGGCCCGCGGAGGCCGCGGGCGAGCCCGGACGGTGACGGGGGGTGGGCCCACGACCCCCCGCGCGTGCCGAGAGCCAGCCGAAGACCCGGCGTTGCCGCGGTATTGCGCGACCTTTCCCCCGCACGTGTCTAAAGCCAGCCCTTGCGCTTGAACCAGAGGTAGGGGATCACGGCCGCCAGCACCATCAGCACCAGCGCGAAGGGATAGCCCAGCCTCCAGCCCAGTTCGGGCATGAACTCGAAGTTCATGCCATAGATCGAGGCAACGAGCGTAGGCGGCAGGAACACCACGGCCGCCACCGAGAAGATCTTGATGATCGCATTCTGCTCGATCGAGATGCGCCCCAGCGCGGCATCGAGCAGGAAGGCGTTGTTGCTCGACAGATAGCTTGAGTTCTGGTCGAGCGATTCGAGGTCACGCAGGATCGACTTCAATTCCTCGCGCAACTGTTCGGAAGCGGCCGCGTGCGGCGTGCGCGGCGGAACCATCAGCACGCTCGTCATCCGGGTGAGCGTCTGGATCGAGTCGTGGGTCTTGTTAAGCACGAAGTTCACCAGCCCGATCTGGCGCAGGATGCGGGTGAGGTCATCGGTCGACATGCGTCGGCCCGACGGCGTGCGGAGCGCAAACACCGTGCCCGACAGTCGGTCGATTTCGGCCGCCATCCGTTCCAGGATGTCGGCCGTCCGGTCGACGATGGCGTCGAGCAGGCCCACCAGCACCTCGAGCGGCGAGGCCGGCACGCCAAGCCGCGTGCAGGTGGCCGCGAAGCTGCGGAACGGGTGGGGATCGGAATAGCGCACCGTGACCAGGCGGTGCGGTGTCAGGATGAAGCTTACCGGCACGGAGCTCGGATCGTCGCTGTCGAGGCCCACGACCAACAAGGCGGTCATGTACAGGGCCTCGCCTTCCCGGTAGACCCGGCTCGAAGCCTCGATCTCGACCATGTCGGCGCGGGTGGGCAGCTCGATGCCGGTGGCGGCCTGGACGAGCGGCCGCTCGAAGGCGAGGGGGTCGGCCACGTCGATCCACACGGCGTCGGCGAGCGCCTCGGGCCCGTCGTCGGCGCCCACCACCCGGCCCTCGCGGGCGCCCGCCGCGAACACCCTGAGCATGGCGGGCGCCTAGCGCGCCCGGCCAGGTCCCGCCAGCGGCGCGCTTAGCGCGGCGGCGGCTCGAGTCCCCAGGTGTGCAGCACCACGGCCTGGATGACGGCCACGACCAGCACGTGCAGCGCGTCGACCCCGGCCGTGCGCAGGGCAAGCCCGCGGGTGGTGTGGGCCACGAGGATGGCCGGCAGCACGAACCCGGCCCAGATGACGACCGGGGTGAGCAAGGCCATCACGGTGCGCGGGGCTTCCGCGGGGGCGAGGATCAGGGCGCCTGCGAGGATCGCGGCGAGCCACGCTTCGGCCAGGGCGGCCGTGGCCCACCAGCGCAGGCTCTTAACCCGCCTGCGGGCGACGAAGCGCAGGAAGAGGACGCCCGCGGCCAGGCCCGCCCCGGTCGCCGCCAGGATCTGCGGCAGGTTGAGGAGGATGTAGATCACGCGCGGGCGCCCCTCGGGGCGAGGCGCGGCAGGAGCTCGACGAAGTTGCAGGGCCGGTGGCGGTGGTCCAGCTGGGTGGCGAGGATCCCGTCCCACGCGTCCGCCACGGCCCCCGGCGAACCCGGCAGCGCGAAGAGGAGCGTGCCGCGGGCCACGCCGGCGCAGGCGCGCGACTGGATGGTGGACGTGCCGACCTTGGCATAGGACAGCCAGCGGAACAGCTCGCCGAAGCCGGGGATCTCCTTGTCCCATACGGATGCGAAGGCTTCTGGCGTGACGTCGCGGGCGGTGATCCCGGTGCCGCCGGTTGCGATGACGCACGCGATGGCCGGATCGGCGATCCAGCCTTCAAGGCGAGCGCGGATGAGGTCCGCTTCGTCGGGCACGATCGCCCGATCGGCCAGGCGATGGCCTGCCGCCGTCAGGCGCTCGACCAAGAGGTCGCCGCTCCGGTCGGTGGCGGCGTCCCGGGTGTCGGACACCGTGAGCACGGCGATGGCCAGCGGCAGGAACGGCCGGGAATGATCGAGGGGCATCAGGGCAGGGGTGGCGCCTCGGGGAAGGGGACGGCCGCGGCCCCCGGCAGGCCCGGGAAGCGGGGCCACAGGTTGGCGGCCATGGCGGCCAGACTGGCCGGCACCAGGATGGGGTTGCCCGCCCGTTCGCCCGCCTCCTTGAGCTGATAGAGCCAGTAGTTGCGCAGCACGACTTCGACATAGTGCCGGGTCTCGCGGAACGGGATGGATTCGACGAACAGCAGCACGTCGCCATTGTCGCGCATCTCGCCCATCGCCCAGCGCTGCACCGACCCGGGCCCGGCGTTGTAGGCCGCGATCACCCGCGGCAACACGCCCGAGGTGGCCCCATGGTCGCGCAGCAGCTCGAGATAGGCCTGCCCCAGTTCGACGTTGAAGGCCGGATCCTCGATCTGCCCGTCGGCGGCGGGCAGCTGCAGGAGGCGCGACAGTTCGCGGGCGGTGCCCGGCATGATCTGCATGAGCCCGCGCGCCCCCGCCCCGGACCGGGCCGAGGTGAGGAACCGCGATTCCTGCATGGCCAGGGCAAAGACCAGGTTGCGGTCCACCCGCCAGCCCCCCAGCGGGCGCCAGTCCGGCGTGGGGAAGCGCGCGGCCATGGGGGCCCTCAGCCCTGCAGGCGGATTGCCGGCCAACCAGTATTGGGTGGCCGGCAAGTCGAGCCGGGCGGCAAGGCGCAGGATCGCCTCGTAGTATTCGTCAGGGGTGGTCCGGGCCAGGTGGCGCAGCTGCCGGTCGGCCAGGGCGGGATAGCCGATCTCGACCAGGGCCACGGCGGCCCGTGCGCCCGGCACGTTCTTGAGCGTGTTCCAGTCGGCGGTGATGAAGTCTGGCTCGCGCCAGTCGAAGCGCGGGTCGAGGCCTAGCTGACGGGCCGCCAGGAGCCCGTAGAATCCTTCGGGATCCAGCCGGGCCGCCGCCTTGAGCCGAGGGGCGGCGAGCTGCGGCCGGCGGCAGCGCACATGGGCGCGGGCCGCCCAGAAGGCTCCGGCCGAGCGGATGTCGTCGCTCGTGAACTGGCGGTCGATGGCGTCGAAGAATCGCGCGGCCTCGTCGCAGTCGTCCTGGCGGAAGGCGGCGAGCCCTCCCACCCAGTTGCCGAACGCCGCCCAGTCGCCGATGCCGTCGGCCGCGCGGCGGGCGAGGCGTCGGGCGAGGCCGTCGTCGAGGGCGAGGTAAGCCTCCCACGCAGCGCGGGCGGCCCATTCGCTGCGCACCTCGGCCGTGAGCGCTCCGCCCCAGCGGTCGAGGAGCGGGGCGACGTCGGCCGGGCTGCGCCGCTCGAGGGCCGCGCGGGCCGCGAGTTGGAACGCTCGGTCGGCCTCGCCTTGGGGGGCCTGTGGCCGGGGGCCCAGCGACGGCACGAGGCGAACGGGGGTGAGCCGCTTCTCGGGCCAGGGCGGGGGCACATCAAGCGCCCCCGCGCGGCGGGCCAGGGCGGCCAGCTCGCGCGCTTCCGGGGCGTCGGGGTGGGCTTCCAACCACGCCACGAGCGCCGCGCGGCCTGCGGTCACCCCGCGGCGGATGAGAATCTGGCCCTCGGCCGCTGCGTGGAGCACGCCTTTGGGCATGGCGGCCAGCCGCGCCGAGGCGGCCGCCAGCCGGCCGGCCATGATGTCGCGGAAGATCGCGCGATAGGCCTCGCGCTGGGCGGGGGACAGCTGGGGCGGAACCCGCATCTCGGCCGGGCGCAGGCCGGTGACCACCAGGGGCGCCAGCTCGGTCTCCGGTGCGGCCTGGGGCGGGGCGGGCGGTCCGCCGCCCGCCAGGGCGGGGGCGGCCCACAGCACGGCAGCGACCAGCCGGCCGATCATCCCCCGAGCCGGGCCTTGAGCGCCAACAGGTCCGCCCAGGCCGCGCGCTTGGCGTCAGGCCGGCGCAGCAGATAGGCGGGATTAAAGGTGGGCAGGGCCGGGACCCGGACGTCGCCAAGGTCGAGCTCGCACCAGGTGCCGCGCAGCGCGGCGATGGGCTCGGACCGGCCGAGAAGGGACCGAGCGGGGATCGCCCCCAGCACCAGCACCGCACGCGGGGCCACCAGCCGCAGATGCTCGAGGGTAAGCGCCAGGTCGGCCGCGATGGCGTCGTCGGGCGGTGGCCCGGGATGCGGCAGGCGCGGGCACAGCAGGGTGAGGTAGGCCGAGCCGCGATCGCGACCGATCGCGGCCAGCATCCGGTCGAGCAGCTGCCCCGCGGGTCCCGAGAAGGGCCGGCCGGTCTCGAGGTCGGCGGCGCTGGGGGCCTCGCCCACGACGACCAGGCCCGCGGCGGGATTGCCGTCGGCCAACGGAACGCGGGGTCCGGCCGAGCGGACGTGGGCCCGGAGTTCTTCGAGTGTCGCGAACCGAGCCCGCGGTCGCGCGGGGGGGGCGGCGGGCCGAGGCGCGGGGCTCGGCGGCCCGAGCGTCTGACCCCAGGGGCGTGGGTGGCGGGCGACCAGCGCGTCGACCCCCGCAAGCCTCCACCAGGCCACGAACGCCGCCACGTCCGCTGACCCCAGGGACGGCCCAGTTCGAGGTTGGGGGAGGCCTGCCACCCCTGCGACCGTGGTGCGCCCTTGCGCGGCGGGTCAAGCTCGCTCTAGGCCCGCGCCCGACAAGCGCCCCGACGCGCGCGACGAGCCGTGTGCCGACGGGCCGACCGGAGCCGGGGCCAAGGCATGAACGACATCACCCGCGAGGCGATGCCCTATGACCTCGTGATCGTGGGCGCCGGCCCGGCGGGCCTCGCCGCGGCGATCCGGGCGAAGCAAGTGGCGGCGAGCCTCGGCGTCGACCTTTCGGTGTGCGTGCTCGAGAAGGGCTCGGAAGTGGGCGCCCACATCCTTTCGGGTGCGGTGATCGATCCCAGGGCGCTCGACGAGCTTCTGCCCGACTGGCGGCGCGACGGTTGCCCCCTGGCCGAGTGCCCGGTCACGTCGAACCACCATTGGATCCTCACGCGCAAGGGCAAGTGGGAGCTCCCCCACGTCCTGCTGCCGCCCTTCATGCGCAACAAGGGCGCCTATACGGGCTCGCTCGGCAATCTGTGCCGGTGGCTTGCGCGCAAGGCCGAGGCGCTGGGGGTCGAGATCTTCCCCGGGTTTGCCGCGGCCGAGGTGCTGTTCGACGACCGGGGCCGCGTGAAGGGCGTGGTGACGGGCGACATGGGGGTGCGCCGCGACGGCACGCCAGGGCCCAACTTCCAGCCGGGGCTCGAACTCCACGCGAAATACACCCTCTTCGCCGAAGGGGCGCGCGGGCATCTGTCGAAGCGGCTCATCGAGCGCTTCGACCTGAGGGCGGGCAAGTCGCCCCAAGTCTACGGCATCGGGCTGAAGGAACTGTGGGACGTGCCCGAGGAGAACCATCGGCCGGGCATGGTCGTCCACACCCAGGGTTGGCCCCTGGGCTCAGACGCCTGGGGGGGCGGGTTCATCTATCACCAGCCCAACCGCCAGATCGCGCTGGGCTTCGTGGTGGCGCTCAACTACCGCAACCCATGGATCAGCCCGTTCGACGAGTTCCAGACCTGGAAGACGCATCCCGCCATCCGGGCGATGCTGAAGGGCGGGCGGCGCGTGGCCTATGGCGCGCGGGCCATCAACGAGGGCGGCTGGCAGTCGGTGCCGAAGCTGGTCTTCCCCGGCGGTGCGCTGGTGGGTTGTGCGGCGGGGTTCGTGAACGTGCCGCGCATCAAGGGCACGCACACGGCCATGGAGACCGGCATGCTGGCCGCGGAAGCGGCAGTCCACGCGATCGCCGCCCAGCGCGTGGGCGACGAGCTTGTGGAATACCAGCGCGCCTACGAGGCGAGCTGGGTCGAGAAGGAGCTGCGCCTGGTGCGCAACGCCGAACCGCTGGTCGCCAAGTTCGGCGGAACGCTGGGCACCCTGTTCGCCGGGGTCACCCTGTGGCTCGAACATCTGGGCATCCGCATGCCCTTCACCCTGACGCACGAGCCGGACCACGAGCAGCTTCTGCCCGCGAGCTACTTCGTGCCCAAGACCTATCCCAAGCCCGACGGCGTGGTGAGCTTCGACAAGCTGTCGAGTGTGTTCCTGTCCAACACCCACCACGTCGAGGACCAGCCCGTCCACCTACGGCTGGCCGACCCCGACCGGCCCATCGCCTACAACCTGCCGCTCTACGCCGAGCCCGCCCAGCGCTACTGCCCGGCCGGAGTCTACGAGGTGGTGGAGACCGCGGCCGGACCCCGCTTCCAGATCAACGCGCAGAACTGCGTGCACTGCAAGACCTGCGATATCAAGGACCCGACCCAAAACATCACCTGGGTGGCCCCGGAAGGGGGGGGTGGGCCCAACTATCCCAACATGTGAGCGCACCCGGCACCCGAGGCCCGACGGCGGCCGCCAGGACCGGGCCGTGACGTCCGCGGGGCGGCATCCCGGGTCGACGCGCCCGCCCGCCGCAAGCGCGGCTTGAGGGAGCCGTGTCGACGGCGGACGGGGCTCCTGAGACCTGCCGGGGTCACCACCGCCGCCCCGCCCCCCGGCCGAGGGGCATCCTCGGACAAGGAAGCGGCCGACATCATCCAGCACCGCCCCGCACCCCGGCCGAAGGGCAACCTGTCGTCCCCGCCGGGGGCCCGGCGGCGGGCCCGCGGTCGAACCGGGCGCGGCCGAGCCGGGCGGGGCGCGCGGGCGGCCGGGGCTAGGCCACTGCGCCCAGATAGCCCAGCTGGCTGGCCTTGAAGATCGTCTGCGAGCGGTTCACGGCATCGAGCTTTTCGCCCGCGTTCTGGATGTGAAAGCGCACCGTGGCGTGGCTGCGGCCCAGGATCATGCTGATTTCCTTGTCCGTCTTGCCCACCGATGCCCACTTGAGGCACTCGATCTCGCGCTTCGTGAGCTGGCAGTCGGCCGGCAGCCACTGGCGGGTGCGGTGCGCCTTGACACAGCCGGCGATGAAGCGGTGGGACAGCACCATCAGCTCATCCGAATGGGCGTCGAACTCGGCCGACAGATCGGTGCGGTCGGGATCCTCCACCGTGTAGCTCACCACGCCGATCTGGCCGAACGGCAGGTGGATGGGGATCACGATGGCCGCCTTGCACAGGGCCCGCTTCTCGAAGTTCGACAAGTCCATGGCGTCAAGGTAGCGGTTGGGCTGGCGCGTGCGGAAGCCTTCGGCGTTCACCCAGAAAGGTTCGCTTTCGTAGCGGCAGGCCCGCGGGATGGGCGAGGTGAGCGCGAGCCGCGTGTCGGCCCACCAGCGCTCGTGCGGGGCGTTCCAGCCGAAAACTTCGGCGGCCAGGATGGCCCCCTCCTCGTCGACCAGCGGCCGCTTCGACGCGATGTTGTCGGCCGCGGCCACCCGCAGGCGGGCCCGCGCCCAGGCGATGTCGCGCAACGCCTCCGCCGCCCGCCGGATGTCCTTGACGCTGCGCACGGTCACCCGTGCCACTTCATCTGCCAGAGCCATGCGTCCTCCCTCGCACCACGGCTCGGGGCGTCCCCTAGCGCTAAGGGGGGATGGGCGCGTGTCCGCCCCGCCGCCAGATTTCCGTTGAGGGAGGCCTTACGATTCGTCCGTGCGAATGCAAGGGCCCGCGACCTATGGGCGGGATGGGAGGGGGGACTCGCCGCGGCCGGCCGGGGGCACCCCTCGTGAGACGCCACGTCCGCTCGCCCATGGGGCGGCGGACCGGCGGGTGCGGCCCCCGCGCCGAGGGCCAGGCCCGTCGGCGGACGCCGCATGGGCCTGGCGGGCGCTCCCCACGATCCGCCGGGTGACCTGGCACGCCGCCGGAGACGCCGACCTGGCGCCCGGGGACTGGGCGCTTCGCGCCGTGGGCGGATGTCGTCTCCTCGTGGCGCGGGCGGCCGACGGGACGTGGTGCGCCCTCGATCCCGTCTGCACCCACGCGGGGCTCCCGCTGGCGGGCGGGCGCGTGCGCGGCCGACCGTTCGTCTGCCCGCACCACGGGGCGCGCTTCTGCCTCGTGACGGGGCGCGCGCTGGGGCCGCCGGCCGTGGCGCCGGTCCGTGCCTTCCCGGTGCGCGACCGGGAAGGACGCCTCGAGGTGCTGGTGCCATGAGTGCGCCGTTCGCCGGCCGCGCTGCGCTGGTCACGGGGGCGGCGAGCGGCATCGGGCGGGCGACGGCCGCGCTGCTCGCCGCGCGCGGTGCCATGGTGCTCGGCACCGACCTCAAGGCCGCCGAGGGCCTGTTTCCCCACGACGTGACCCAAGAGGCGCAGTGGGAGGCGGCCGTTGCCGAATGCGTCCGCCGGTTCGGCCGGCTCGACATCCTCGTCCACTGCGCCGGCACGGCGCAGAGCGGACCGATCGCCGAACTGTCGCTCGAGACCTTCCGCGCCCAGGCGCAAGTGCACGTCGAGGCGGCCTTCGTGGGTGCCCGCTTGGCCGTCGCGCAGATGCGGGCCCAGGGCCGGCCGGCCCGGGGCGCGATCGTTTTCGTGGGCTCGATCGCAGGATTGAAGCCCGTCATGCAGACCACCGCCTACGGCACGGCCAAGGCCGCCCTGATCCACCTGGCGCGAACGCTGGGGGTGGAGCTAGGGCGCAAGGGCGACCTCGTCCGCGTGAACGCCGTCTGCCCTGGTGGAACCCGCACGCCCATGACGGAGGCGGCCTTCCCGCCCGAGTATTGGGATGATCCCGCCAACTTCGCCCACCTGCCGCTGAAGGCCTTCTGCACGCCCGAGGACATCGCCGAGGCCATCGCCTTCCTCGCGTCCGAGGAGGCCGAGTTCGTGACCGCCCAGGCGCTGGTGGTGGACGGAGGCTGGCTCGTGGGCTCCCGCCCGTGAGCGCTCCGGTCGCCCTGGTGACGGGTGCCACGTCGGGCATCGGGCGGGCGGTGGCGGTGCGCCTGGCGGCCGACGGTTTCCGGGTGCTGGCCGGCGGGCGCGATCCCGCGCGGGGGGCGAGGACGGTCGCCGACTGCCAGGCCGCCGGGGCCGAAGCCGAGTTCCGGCCCTTCGACGTGACCGACGAGGCCGCCTGGGCGGAGGTGATGGAGGACATCGCGACGCGCCTGGGCCGGCTGGATGCGCTGGTGAACTCGGCGGGCGTCTTCTTCGCCCGGCCGCTCGACGCCACGACGCCAGCCGACTTCCGCCACCTGTGGCGGGTGGACGTGGAAAGCGTGTTCCTGGGCACCAAGTGGGCGCTGCGCACGATGCGCCGGACGCGCAGCGCCGGGGTGATCGTCACCGTGTCGTCATTGGCCGGCCTCGTGGGCCTGGAGGACTGCTCGGCCTATGGCCCCGCCAAGGCGGCCGTCACCCATTTCTCGCGTATCGCCGCGGTGGAAGGCGGCACGCTCGACCCGCCGGTGCGCGTGGTCAGCGTGAACCCGGGCGTGATCCTGACCGAGATGATCACCAGCGCCTACGGCACCGGGCCCGAGGTCTTGGCCTTCGCGAAGGAGGGCAACGCGCTCGACCTCGCGGGCGAGGCGCGGCACGTGGCCGACGCCGTGGGCTTCCTGTGCAGCCCTCGCGCCCGCATGATCACGGGCGTGGCCTTCGCGATCGACGGTGGACGCGGGGCCGATTGAGGGAGCCGATGAGGGAGAAGCGGGCGATGGACGGACGCCGCCGGCGGTTCCTCCTGGTGCAGCGGCCCCGGGGCTGGCCGCGGGCGGAGGACTTCGCCTTGATCGAGGAGCCGATCCCACCGCTTGCCGAGGGCGAATTCCTGGTCGAGAACTGGTACGCCAGCCTCGATCCCGCCATCCGCGGGTGGCTCGACGATCGGCCCTCCTATCTTCCGCCCGTGCCGTTGGGCGAGGCGGTGCGCGCCACCACCGTGGGCGTGGTGGCCGAAAGCCGCCACCCCGACTATCCTGTCGGGAGGTGGGTGGTGGGGCTTAACGCCATCGAGACCCATTCGGTGGCCCGTCCGGGCGGCTTCACGAGCCTGGTCGACGTGACCCAGGTCGATTCCCCCACCCGCTTCCTGTCGGTGCTGGGGGCGGTGGGGCTTACCGCCTGGTTCGGTCTGCACGAGGTGGGCCGGCCCCGGCCCGGCGAGACCGTGCTGGTGACGGCGGCCGCCGGAGCGGTGGGGTCGCTGGTGGGCCAATTGGCCCGGCTGCAAGGCTGCCGCACGGTGGGCATCGCCGGCGGCCCCGACAAGTGCCGCCGCCTGCTTGAGCGCTATGGCTATGACGCCGCGATCGATCACCGCGGCAAGGACGCTGCGGCCCTGGCCCAAGAGGTGCGGGCGGCCGCACTCGACGGTGTGGACGTCGTCTTCGAGAACGTGGGCGGCCCGTCGCTCGAGGCAGGGCTCCTCCATCTCAACCGGCACGCCCGCGTGGTGCTCTGCGGCCTCATCGCCGAATACAATGCGCCCGAGCCCGTGGGGGCGCGCAACCTGTGGCAGCTCATCGTCAAGTCGGCGCGAATTGAAGGCTTCCTCGTCTCGGACTTCCTGCCGCGCTTTGCCGAGGGCACCAAAGCGCTGGCGCGCCTCTTGGCCCAAGGCCGGATCGTGGTGGACGAACACGTGGAGGACGGGCTCGACCGCGCCTATCCCGCCTTCCTGCGCCTGTTCGAGGGAACGAACGAGGGCAAGCTCATCCTGAAGATCCGTTGAGGTCAAGCGAGGGAGTCCGCCCATGGAGCCGATCGCGGTCGTCGAGGAATTCATCGCTCGGATCAACCGGATGGCGTTGGAGGACGCCTTCGCCCTCTTGGCCCCGGACATCGTCTACCACAACATTCCCATGGCCCCCGTGACCGGGGTGGAGGGGGTGCGGGCGGCCTTCCGCCAACTGCCCATGACGGCCACCACCTGGGAAACGCACGCCATCGCGGCCACGCCGGAAGGGGTGGTGCTGACCGAGCGGACCGACCGCTTCACCCTGGCCGACGGGCGCGAGGTCGCGATTCGTGTGATGGGCGCTTTCGAGGTTCGGGACGGCCGGATCGCCGCCTGGCGCGACTATTTCGACCTCAACCAGTTCATGGCGCAGATGGCCCCGGCCCCCTGACGCGCGCCCTGCGCGTCGTGGGGCCCCGGGGCGGGCCGGCGCGATTCCGCCGGCGGCGATCGGATGACGCCCAAGCACCAGTCGCTCCCGGGGGCAGGCCTGTCACTTTGGCGCGGGCGGGGCGGAGCCTCGGAACGGCTAGAATGGCGGCCATGAGCGACGTTAAGCTCTCCCGCCATCCCTTCGCGCCCGAGGTGCTCTCCGAGCCCTGGGATTTCTATGCCGAGGTGCATCGCACCGCGCCCGTGTTCCGCGTGCCCGGCACCCCCATCACCTACGTGGCCGGCTACGACGAACTGGTCGACGTGCTGGGGCGGGTGGAGGACTTCTCGAACGACTTCGGGGGCATCCTCTCGGGCCGGCGGGCCCAGGACCCCGAGGTGAAGGCCATCCTGGACACCGGCTGGCCCGCGGTGGACACGCTGCTCACCGCCGACCCCCCGGTCCACACGCGCTTTCGCAAGCTCGTGAACCTCGCCTTCTCGATGAAGCGGGTCGACGCCATCGAGCATCGGATCCGCGAGATCACCGTGCGCCTCATCGAGGACATGCTGGCCCGCGCCGACCGAGGCGAGGTGGTGGACTTCGTGGCCGACTTCGCGATCCCCCTGCCCGTGGCGGTGATCGCGGGCGAGATCGGCATGGACTCGACCACCGACGTCGCCACCGTCAAGCGCTGGTCCGACGCCTTTGCCGACCGGCTGGGCCAGATGATCTCGCGTGAGCGCGAAATCGAATGCGCGCGCGAGGTAGTGGAGTTCCAGCATCACGCCAAGACTCTGATCGACGCGCGCCGCGCCCAACCTACCGATGACCTGCTGAATGACCTGGTCTACGCTTCGGTCGACGGGGAGAAGCCGCTCGACGACGCCGAGATCATGTCGATCCTCCAGCAGTTGATGGTGGCGGGCAACGAGACGACCACTTCCACCCTGGCGGGGGGGCTGCTGCTGCTCATCCAGAATCCCGACCAGCTGGCCAAGGTGCGCGCCGATCGCCGCCTGATCCCCAACATGGTGGAGGAGATGCTGCGGCTCGAAAGCCCCACCTCGGGACTGTGGCGGGTGGTGAAACGCGACACGACCGTGGGCGGGGTCGAGGTGAAGGCGGGCACGATGCTGATGGCCCGCTTCGCCGCCGCCAACCGCGACCCGCGGCGTTTCCCCGACCCCGACCGCTTCGACGTCGCTCGGCCCAACGCGCGCACCCATCTGGCGTTCGGCCGGGGCATCCACATGTGCGTGGGCAACATGCTCTCCCGGCGCGAGTTGGTGGTGGCCTTCGAGGAGCTTCTGGACCGCGTGGCGGAATTCGCCCTGGCTCCGGGCGCGCGGCTGGAATGGAAGCCCAACATGCTGCTGCGCGGCCTTTCGGCCCTGCCGGTGGTGCTGAAGCGCGCGGTGAAGGCCGCGGCGTGAACTTCGACTGGTCGGACGAGCAGGCCCTCATGCGGGCCACCATCGAGCGCTTCGGCGACGAGCGCGGCGGGCTCGACCGCGAGCGCCGCCGCCGCCAGCGAGCGCTGCCTGGGGGTTTCGACCGCGACGGTTGGGCCGAACTCGGCCGCCTGGGCGTGCTCGCCCTGCCGTTCGCGGCCTCGGCCGGCGGGCTGGGCGGCGGGCCGGTCGACCTGGTGGCGGCCGCGGAGCCGGTGGGTGCCAAGCTGTTGCTCGAGCCCGTGAGCGAGTGCGCCGTGATGGCGGGCACCCTGCTCGAGGCGGCGGGCTCCGCGCACTTGGCCCACCTGATGGCCGGGCGGCACGTGCCGGCCGCCGCCCTGCTGGAACGGGGCGGGCGGTGGAACCTGGCCCATGTGGCAACGCGGGCCGAGCGACGCGACGGCCGCTGGATCCTTTCAGGGGCCAAGTCGGCCGTCTGGCAGGGCGGAGCGGCGGACCTGTTCGTGGTCTCGGCCCGCCTCGAGGGCGACGTGCGCGACACCCGGGGGGTGGCCCTGTTCGCCGTGCCCGCCGAGCGCGTGCGGGTGCGCACTTGGGCCGCGGCGGATGGCAGCCTGGCGGCGGAACTCGAATTGCACGAGGCCGAGGCCGAGCGCCTTGAGACAGACGCCTGGGCCGCTCTCGAGGCGGCCCGCACCCGGTTCCGGCTGGCCGCGGCGGCCGAGATGCTGGGGATCGCCCGGATGCTGTTCGCGGCGACCCTGGACTATGTGAAGGGGCGGGTTCAGTTCGGCCAGCCCATCGGCCGGTTCCAGGCAGTGCAGCATCGCCTGGTCGACGCCCACGTCGCCCTCGAACAGGCCCAGTCGCTGCTGTGGCGTGCCGCGATCGACCACGAGCCCCGGCTGGTGGCGGGCATGCACGCCTATGTGGCCGAGGCGGCGATCCGGGTCGCGCACGAGGCCGTGCAGTTCCACGGCGGCATGGGCGTGACCGACGAGCTGGTCGTGGGCCACGGCCTGAAGCGGATCCGCGTGCTGGCGGCCCAGTGGGGTGACGCGACGATGGGGCTCGACCGGTTTCTTGCAGCGGCGTGATGTCGGACCTGGCCCCCATCGCGCCGGGACTGTTCGACCCGGGCCCGCCCCCCGCCCTGATCGGCGGGCGCGACAAGGCTTCGGGCCGCATCGTCTTTCCCTGCCCGCCCGATCCCGATCGGTTCGAGCCCGTTCGCCTGCCGTCCGAAGGGCGAATCTGGAGCTGGACGGTCCAGCGCTTCCCGCCCAAGTCGCCCCCCTATGCGGGCCCGGTCGACCCGTTCGAGCCCTTCGCGATCGGCTATGTCGAGCTTGCAGGCGCTGCGATCGTGGAAAGCCGGCTTGAAGGCTTCGCGTTCGACGAGCTGGCGGTGGGCTTGCCCTGCCGGCTGGTGCTGGTGCCCTTCGCCGGCCGGCTGTCGTTCGCCTTCGCGCCGCTGACGGAACGGCTGGAGGAGCACGGGTCATGAGCGACGTGGCGATCATTGGGGCCGGCATCCATCCCTTCGGCCGGCACGACGGCGTTCCGGGCCTACGCCAAGGCGTCGTGGCCGCGCGCGCAGCGCTCGCCGATGCGGGCGTGGCCTGGTCCGACATCGAGATCGCCTTCGGTGGCTCCGCGGCGGCCGGCAACGCGGACACGATGGTCACCGAGCTCGGGCTCACGGGGGTGCCCTTCCTCAACGTGGCCAACGGCTGTGCGACGGGGGGCTCGGCCCTCTTCTCGGCGGCGGCCGCCATCCGGGCCGGGATGGCCGACCTTGCCCTGGTGGTGGGGTTCGACAAGCATCCGCGCGGCGCGTTCGATCCCAAGCCCGCCGACTGGGGCCTGCCCGACTGGTATGGGGAGGTGGGCCTGATGCTCACCACCCAGTTCTTCGCGCTCAAGCTGCGCCGCTACATGGAAACCTACGGCATCAGCACCCGCACGCTGGGGCTGGTGGCCGAGAAGGCGTTCGCCAACGGCGCCCTGGCGCCCCACGCCTGGCGGCGCACGCCGCTTGATCTCGAAACGATCCTGTCCGCGCCGATGGTGAACGATCCCTTGACCCGCTACATGTTCTGCCAACCGGCGGAAGGGGCCGTAGGCCTGGTGCTCGCATCGGCCCGGAAGGTCCGCGAACTGGGGGTCGCATGTCCGGTCTGGCTTAGGGCCACCGCCGTGCGCACGCGGCCTCAGGGGTCGTTCGAAGTCTTCTCCCCATCGCTTGACCTGGAACGCGGCGTCTCGCCCACGGTGCTGGCGAGCCGTGCCGCCTTCGAAGAGGCCGGCCTCGGGCCCGAGGACGTGTCGGTGGCGCAGCTGCAGGACACGGAATCGGGGGCGGAGATCATGCACATGGCCGAGAACGGCTTCTGCGCCGACGGTGCGCAGGAAGCGTGGATCGCCGAAGGCCGCACCCGGATCGGGGGGAAGCTGCCCATCAACACCGACGGCGGGTGCCTGGCCTGCGGCGAGCCGATCGGCGCGTCGGGGCTGCGCCAGGTCTACGAGAACGTCCAGCAGCTCAAGGGCACGGCCGGGGCCCGCCAGGTGGAAGGGGCGCGCGTGGCCTATAGCCACGTCTATGGCGCACCGGGCCTGTCGGCCGTGACCATCCTCTCGCTTTAGGGTCGTCGCTCGTGGGGATGCTCGACGGCCATGTCGCGCTGGTGACCGGCGCGGCCGGGGGCATCGGGTTGGCCACGGCCCAGGCGCTGGCCGGCGAGGGGGCGGAAGTGGCGTTGGCCGACCTGGACGAGGCGCGGCTCGATGAGGCCACCCGAACCGTGGGGCCGGGCGCGCTGGCGGTGCCCCTGGACGTGACCCGGCGCGAATCATGGGAACGGGCCGTCGCGGCGGTCGAAGGCCACTTCGGGCACCTGTCGATCCTCGTCAACAATGCCGGCATCTCGGAACCGGCCGACATCGAAACCGTGTCGGACGATGCCTGGAACCGGCACCTGGCCGTCAATCTCACCGGGGTGTGCCTGGGCATGCAGGTGGCGGCCCCGGCCCTGCGTCGGGCCCGCCGGCCGGCCGCCATCGTCAACGTCGCCTCGATGCTGTCGCTCAGGCCCGGGGCGCCCTTCGCGGCCTATTGCGCGTCAAAGGCCGGCATGGTGGCCCTGTCGCAGTCGGCGGCCCTCCACTTCGCCGAGACAGGGGCGGGCATCCGCGTGAACACCGTGCATCCGGGCGCCATCCGCACCCCTATGCTCGAGCGTTATCTCGCCCTGGACCCCGACCGCGCCGCCGCCGAGGCGCGCTTCGCCGCCGTCCATCCCCTGGGCCGGGTGGGCGAAGCCCAGGAGGTGGCCGCCGCCATTCTGTTCCTGGTCTCGCCCGCGGCGTCGTTCATCACCGGGGCGGCGCTGCCGGTCGACGGCGGCGGCCACATCCGCGCGTGAGGTTGCCGATGGCGGATCCGGTCCAGGTCCACCTGGTGGCGGCGGGCAAGTATCACGACATCGACTTCGCCCGCCTGGAGCTTCTGAAGCTGTTCGCGGAAGAGCCGCGCATCCGCGCCAGCGTCGCCATGAGCTACGCCGACCTCGACCGGCTGCAGCGGTGCGCCGCGCTCGTCACCTACACCTGCGATCTCGTCCCTTCGCCCGAGGAGACGGTGGCCATCCGCGCCTGGCTGGAACGGGGGGGGCGGTGGCTTGCCCTGCACGGCACCAACTCGATCCTGCGGTTCCTGGCCTCGGGCCTCGTCGATTCGCCGGCCGAGCGCGACGACGTGATGGAGATCCTGGGCACGCAGTTCGTGGCCCACCCCCCCATCGGCCCGTTCCGCGTGCACGTGGAGGCCCCGGACGACCCCCTCGTGGCGGGCGAGGAGGATTTCGAGGTGGTGGACGAACTCTACCTCTCGCGCCATCTGGCCCCCATCACCACGCTGCTGTCGGCCCGGTTCGCGGGCGAAGCCCCGGGCTTCGTCGTCTCGTCCTGGCCCGAAACGCGCGTGCCCATCCTCTACCGGCGTCGCCTGGGGCAGGGCGAGGTGGTCTACTGCACGCTCGGCCACTGTCGCAGCCACCACGACGTTCCGGAGCTCCTGCCGTTCTGGCCGCATCCCGAACGCTGCGCCTGGAACTATCCCGTGTTCTACCGGTTGCTGCGCCGCGGCTTGCGTTGGGCCATCGGCGCGCTCGACTGAGGGAAACGGCCCATGGACCTCGACTTCACGCCCGAGGAACTCGCCTTCCGCGACGAGGTGCGGGCGTTCCTCGCCGCCCACCTGCCCGAGCGGCTGCGCGAGGGAGCGCGCAACACGCCTTCGGTGTTCGTGGAGCCCGACATCGGCGACGAATGGCATCGCATCCTGCATGCCCGGGGCTGGGTGGCTTGGCATTGGCCCAAGGAATTCGGCGGCACGGGTTGGGACCCCGTGCGGCGCTACATCTTCGAGAAGGAGCTGGCGCTGGCGGATGCCCCGGCGCTGTCGATCCTGGGCCTGCGGCTGGTGGGCCCCGTGCTGTGCCGCTACGGCACGCCCGAACAGCAGGCCCGCTTCCTGCCCCGGATCCTGGATGGCAGCGAGAAATGGTGCCAGGGCTATTCCGAGCCGGGCGCCGGCTCGGACCTTGCTTCGCTCAAGACCCGGGCCGAACGGCGCGGCGACCGCTACATCCTCAACGGCACCAAGATCTGGACAACGCACGCGCATTACGCCGATTGGATGTTCTGCCTGGCGCGCACCGATCCGCAGGCGAAGCCCCAGGCCGGCATCAGCTTCCTGTTGGTGCCGATGCGTCAGCCGGGCATCACCATCCGCCCCATCGTGACCCTGGCGGGCGATCACGAGGTGAACCAGGTGTTCCTGGACGACGCCGAGACGCGGGTCGAATGGCGCGTGGGCGAGGAAGGACAGGGCTGGGAGATCGCGAAGTTCCTCCTCGAGAACGAACGCGGGGGCAGCTGCGCTGCCCCGCGCATCCTGGTCGACATCGCCCGCTTGAAGCAGGCGGCCGAGGCCGAGCCGTCGGGGGCGAACGGCGCGCTGGGGCGGGATCCGGAACTCGCCCGGCGGCTGGCCCGGCTCGAGCTCGAGGCCTTGGCCTTGGAGACGACCGAGCTCAGGATCCTGGCCGACCAGGCCAAGGGCCGCCGTCCGGGGCCCCAGGCGAGCCTTGTGAAACTCATCGCGGCCAACCTGCGCCAGGCCGTCGACGAACTCGCGGTCGAGATCTTCGGGCCCTTGGGCCTGCAGCTGCCCACCACCCGCCCGCTCTATGGCAACGCCGCGCCCGAGCCCGTGGGTTCGCGGGCCGCCCAGCTCGCCATGGCGTCCTACTTGAACGGGCGGGCCTGGACGATCTTCGGCGGCACGAACGAGGTGCAGAAGGGAATCATCGCCCGCCAGGTGCTGGGGCTCTGACGCCACCCTGGTGCGCGCCGGCCACAGATTGCCGCAGCTGTCGGGTGCCGCCGACCGCCTCGCTGGACAAACGCGGCCGCGCGCCGGAGCCTTCGAATCGGCTCACATTCGTCGGGGTGGGGCATGCGCGCTGGGGTGTTGGCCGCTGCGGTCACGCTGGGATGGGCGCCCGCGCACGCGCAGGAGACGCCGCGCCCCGCAGCGCAGGCCGACGCGCAGGAAATTGTCGTCACCGCGCGCAAGCGCGAGGAATCGCTGCAGGACGTGCCCCTCGCCATCACGGCCTTCGGCGCCCCGGAAATCCGCGACGCGCGGATTGAGCGCCTGGCGGATCTCGCCAAGCTCACCCCCGGGCTCAACTTCACGCCGCTGTTCGGCGCCCAGAACCAGCTGCCCATCATCCGGGGGGCCGCCCAGACGTTCGGGGCCTTGAACGTCGGCGTGTTCCTCGACGGCGTCTACCTGACGGGCAAGGCGGCGGTGAACCTCGAGCTCAACGACCTCGAACGGATCGAGGTGGTCAAGGGCCCGCAGTCCGCCCTCTACGGACGCAACACCTTCGCAGGCGCCATCAACTACGTCACCAAGCGGCCGACCGACGTATGGACCGCCGACGGCGAACTCAGCCTTGGCACCCAGGGATTGGCGAAGGTCGTGGGCGGGGTGTCGGGGCCCGTGCTCGAGGTGTTCCGCATCCGGCTTTCGGGCTTCTACCGCGAGCTCGACGGCTGGTACCGCAGCGGCATCGACGGGCGGCCGGTGGACTTCGCCCTCGACTACGGCGGCCAGGCGGTGGTGGAGCTGGAGCCCGCCCCGGGCCTGCGGGCCACGCTGCGCCTCACCTACACCGAGGAGGATTCGGGCCAGCCCGCCTCGAACGTGGTGCGCACGAACAGCGACCCCGCCCGGCCCGCGGGCGCCCCCGCCGGGATTGTGCGGAACCTCTTCTACAAGGGGGAACTGCCCGTCATCCCTCGGAACCGGGTGACGGTGAACCAGGCCGACGATCCCATCCTGGGCCCCGTGGCGGGCCGCTACGGCAATCGGGGCGACACGCTGCGCACCAACCTGCTCCTCCATCTCGACTTGGGATTCGGTCGGCTCACCTCGCTCACCTCGTGGGACCGGCGCCGGGTGGACTACCTGTTCGACGGCGACAACACGGTGTGCGATTGGGCGGGGGGTTGCCCCAACTTCGGCTTTCCCTTCGTGCCTCCCATCGCGGAAGGGGCCTCGGTCTTCGCCACCTCCTCGGCCGAAGGCCGGTTCGAGGACGTCGCCCAGGAGCTGCGCCTGGCCTCGACTGGCGAGGGACCGTTCGCCTGGCTTCTCGGCTGGTACGTCTTCGACGGCCGGGTCGACACGCGCGAGCGCAGCCTGGCCCCCGTGACGGCCACCACCGCGCGGACCTTCGGCTATCCTCGCATCCGGAACCTCACCCGCAGCCACTCGCTGTTCGGCTCCGCCACCTGGCGGCCGCTCGACTGGCTGGGCCTGACCGGCGAGTTGCGGTGGGAGACCGAACGGCAGACCTTCGCCCAGCGTCCTACCAACCCCGCCGCCACCCCCGGGCCGTCGACCCGGGTGTTCGAGCTCGAAGAGGACTTCCAGTTCGTCACCCCGCGGGTGATCGCCGAAGCTCGGCTGGGCAAAGGCCGGCTCATCTACGCGACCGTCGCCAAGGGTGCCAAGACCGGAGGTTTCAACACCAACCTCAACATCCGCGACGACCAGCGCACCTATGGCGAGGAGACGAGCTGGAACTATGAGCTGGGGCTCAAGTCGAGCTGGCGCGACGGGCGCCTCACCTTCAACGTGGCAGGCTACTACGTCGATTGGGACGACCAGCAGGTGGCCTGCCAGAACCCACCCGAGTTCGGCGGCACCTCCACCCAGCGCACCTACGTGTGCAACGTGGGCCAGGCCGAGATCGTGGGGGTCGAGACGGAATTGTCGGCGCGCCTCACCAGGTGGCTAACGTTGGCCGGCAACTACGCCTGGACGAATGCCCGGTACCGCCGCTTCGTGGACGACAGCCTGGCGTCGCAACTGGCGCTCCTGGGCCGGCCGCCGCTGGACTACGACGGCAAGCGCCTGCCCTACGTGCCCGAGCACGCGTTCCTGATCTCGCCCCGGATCGCCTGGCCGCTGGGCGGGGACTGGCGGCTCAACGGCCGGCTGGACTTCGCCTGGCAGTCGCGGTCGTGGCTCAGGGCCGAGAACTTCGCGTGGTTCGGGGATCGCACCACGCTCGACCTCAGGGCCTCGGTGGACGGCCCTCGCTTCGGCCTCCAGTTCTTCGCCAACAACTTGACCGACGACCGCACGCCGGTGGCCGGCGTGCGGTTCTTCGATGCGGTCAACTTCTCGGTCCAGGCCCCGCTGGTGACGGGCTTTCCCGGCCGGCAGTTCGGGCTGGCGCTGCGCGCGCGGCTCTAGCGATGCGCCGGCGCACCCTGCTCGCGGCAGCGGGCATGGCGGCCTTCGCGGTGCCGGTGCGCGCCGCCTGGCGCGCCGAAGGCGGCTTCGATGCCGAAACCTTCCGCACCTGGGTGCGTCTGCGGGCGGGCGATGGCGCACCCGTCTTCTGGGTTTCGGCCGGGACGGTGCGGGCGTTCCCCTCGGGCGACCTCCTGGCCTTCATGGAAGGATTTGACGCCGCCCGCGCCCATTGGCCCGAGCCCGGCCGACTGGCGCATCAGTACAACCGCAAGATCTACCTCTTCCGGGACCCCGCCACCCAGGCCCTCCTCAAGGGTGCCGACGGCCGCGACGCCGAGCCCGTGGCCTATCCCTACCAGTTCATCACCTATGGCCTGGCGGGCGACCGGCTCGAGACGTGGGTGGAGCAAGGTGCGGGCCCCCGGCGCCAGCGCCTTGGCCCCGGGCGCAACATGGCGGTGCGCCGCGTGGGCCGGACCCTGGTCTACACCGCCCCGGTCTATCTCGACGTGGCGCTGCCCATGGGTCAGCGCCTGCAGGCCTTCGAGAACTACGACTTCGTCGTGGATCCTGAGCGCCCAGCGTCCGATTGGGTGCTCTCGTGGGTGCGCACGGGAGCGGCACCCCCGGCCCTCGGCGGGGGGCCTTGCGTCATGCATCTCGTCTCGTGGCGGGTGGACCGCTTCGCCGACTTGCCCGCAAGCCTGCGCGCCTATGTGGAGGAACGCGCGCCGCTGTGGCGGGCCCCGCCCCGCGACCTGGCCGAGATCCGCGCCCTTCAGGCGGCTTGAGGGTTGCCGCCTGGGCCGCGGCCCCGCTAAGGGCGCGCCCAAGACCCCGGGGCGCGTAGCTCAGCGGTAGAGCACTGTGTTGACATCGCAGGGGTCGCAGGTTCGAACCCTGCCGCGCCCACCAGGGTTTTCGGCGGGTTGGGCGCGGCGCAGCGCACGGTGCGCAGGTTCGTCCGAACCTCGCCCGCCGCCGGCGGCCGTACGCGGCTCGAGCGCGGCGGCGGCCTCGCGGGCGCCGGCCGATCCGCCCAAGGCGGCCGGCCCGCGCGGGGCGTTCACGCCAGGACGACCGGTTCGGGGCGGTCGCGCTCCGATCGCCCGGGTGCCCGCCTTGGCGGCGACACGGTGCGCTCCTAGACTCAACCGGAGGAGGAACGCCCGCCATGAACGAGCTCAGCCCACTCGCCCTGCCCGAAGTCGAGCGCATGACGGCGCTGCTGACGCGCCAGCGCCAGGCCTTCCTGGCCGAGTTGCCCGTCTCGCTCTCCGTCCGCCGCGACCGGCTCGACCGGGCCATCCGCTGCGTCCTCGAATACCGGGATCGCTTCGTGAAGGCCTTGTCCGACGACTTCGGGCACCGCTCGACCGAGCAGTCGCTCCTCACGGACATCATGGCCTCGGTGAAGCCCCTCAAGCACGCCAGGGCCCACGTGGCGCGCTGGATGCGGCCGGAGCGGCGGACCGTGGACTTTCCGCTCAACCTGCTGGGCGCCCGGGCCGAAGTGCAATACCAGCCCAAGGGCGTGGTGGGCCTCATCTCGCCCTGGAATTTCCCGGTGAACCTCACCTTCGCGCCGCTTGCCGGCATCCTGGCCGCCGGCAACCGTGCGCTTGTGAAGCCTTCGGAGTACACGCCGGCCACATCGGAAGTGCTCAAGGAGGCGATCGGGCGCTTCTTCGACGAAACGGAAGTCGCCGTCCTCCTGGGCGGGCCCGAGGTGGGGCGCGCCTTCGCCGAACTGCCCTTCGACCACCTGATCTTCACGGGCGCCACGGCCATCGGCCGGCAGGTGATGGCGGCGGCGGCCCGGCACCTGGTGCCCGTGACGCTCGAGCTGGGCGGCAAGTCACCCGTCATCGTCTCGCGCTCGGCCGACGTGGGCCAGGCCACGCAGCGCATCGCGCTCGGCAAGCTCATGAACGCGGGCCAAATCTGCCTTGCCCCCGACTATCTGTTGGTGCCGGCCGAGCGGGAGGAAGCAATCGTCGACGGGCTGAAGGTCGCGACCGCCCGGATGTACCCCCGGATGCTCGACAACGACGACTACACGAGCGTCATCTCGCGGCGGCATCGCGACCGGCTCGAGGCGCTGCTGGACGACGCTCGCGCGAAAGGGGCCGAGATCGTCGAGGTGAATCCGGCAGGCGAAGACTTCAGCCGGCAGAACACCAACAAGATGCCACTGCAGATCATTCGTCGACCGACCGACGAGATGCGCGTGATGCAGGAAGAGATCTTTGGACCGATCTTGCCGGTCAAGACCTATGCCACGATCGATGAGGCGATCGACTATGTGAACGCCCACGACCGCCCGCTCGGCCTCTACTGGTTCGGCACCGACCCGGCCGAGGAACGGCGGGTGTTGGAGCGGACCGTCTCGGGCGGGGTCACGGTGAACGACGTGCTGTTCCACGTGAGCGTGGAGGACTTGCCCTTCGGCGGCATCGGGCCATCGGGCATGGGCCGCTACCACGGAGTGGACGGTTTCCGCGAGTTCAGCCACGCCAAATCCGTCTACCGCCAGCCGAAGTTCGACGTGGCGGGGCTCGCGGGATTCCGCCCGCCCTACGGCCCCCGCACCCGGCAGACCCTCGAGCGCGAACTCAAGGCCTGAGGCCTGGCCGCTAGTTCCAGCGGCGCAGCTCCTCCCTGGCCACCGTCAGCCGGTGGACTTCGTCGGGTCCGTCGGCCAGGCGCAGGGTGCGCTGGTGCGCCCAGGCCGAGGCCAGTCCGAAGTCCTGCGCCACGCCGCCGCCGCCGTGGGCCTGGATGGCCATGTCGAGGATCCGGGTCGACACGTTGGGTGCTACCACCTTGATCATGGCGATCAGCGCCCGGGCGTCCTTGTTCCCCACCGTGTCCATCATCCAGGCGGCCTTCAACGTGAGCAGCCGGGCCTGTTCGATGGCGATGCGGGCTTCGGCGATGCGTTCGTGCCAGACGTCGTGCTCGACGATCGGCCGACCGAAGGCCGTACGGCTTTTCAGGCGCTTGATCATCTTTTCCAGAGCGCGCTCGGCGGCCCCGATGGAGCGCATGCAATGATGGATCCGCCCCGGCCCGAGCCGCCCCTGGGCGATCTCGAAGCCACGCCCTTCGCCCAGGATCAGGTTCTCGCGAGGTACGCGCACGTTGTCCAGGACCACCTCAAAGTGGCCGTGGGGCGCATCGTCATAGCCGAACACCGACAGCGGCCGCACCTTGCGGATGCCAGGCGTGTCCATGGGCACCAGGATCATCGACTGCTGCCGGTGTCGGGGTGCTGAGGGATCGGTCTTGCCCATCACGATGGCGACCGCACAGCGCGGGTCGCCCACCCCGCTCGACCACCATTTGCGGCCGTTGATCACATAATGGTCGCCGTCGCGAACGATCGAAGTCTCGATGTTCGTGGCATCCGACGACGCGACGGCGGGCTCGGTCATCAGGAAGGCCGAGCGGATTTCACCGCGCGACAGTGGCACGAGCCACCGCTCCTGCTGCTCGGCCGTGCCGTAGCGCGCCAGCACCTCCATGTTGCCCGTGTCGGGCGCGGAGCAGTTGAACACCTCGGCACTCCACGGCACTCGGCCCATCTCTTCGGCCAGCGGAGCGTAGTCGAGGTTGGAGAGTGGCGTGCCTTCGAAGTGGAAAGGGTGCACGGGCTCGGCCCCGTGGGATGGGGGTATGAACATGTTCCACAGGCCCGCCGCCCGCGCCTTGGGCTTGAGTTCCTCAATCAGGTCGATGACCTTCCAGCGCTCGCCGCGGGCCACCTCCTCGGCATAACGTTCCTCGTTGGGATAGATGTGCTCGTCCATGAAGGCGCGCAGGCGCTCGAGCATCTCTTGGCAGCGCGGGGAATAGGCGAAATCCATGGGTCTCCTCCGTGAACCGGCTTCCTCGTGGCCGCGCGCGGCAGCCCGCGCAACTGGCGGAATGGGGGTCAGGGCAAGGTGGCGGGCGGGGGGTGGAGGGCGACCGCGACCTTCCGGATCTCCACCGGCACACCCAGCTGGACGGTGCGGAAGGCAAGCCCCCCGCCGGCCAAGACTTCGGTGACCGGCGGCAGCCACATCCGCCGGTCGACCAATCGGCCGTCGGCCGCCAGCAGCCGCAGCTCGACGCGAGGTGCAGGCAGCGGGCGACCGGCGGGGTTGCGGATCTCGCCCTCGACTTCGAGCGCCAGGGTGTCGCCCACGCGTCGGGTCTGGACCTGGGCCCTGACCCGGAACGGCAGGCCCGACGCCGGCGGCGGGCGGGGCTGGGCCGCAGGTTGCGTGGCCTCCTGCAGGCGCCCCACCCCCGTCGGCCCGCCCCCGGAGGCAAGCCATCGGCCCGTGGCTACGCCCAGCGCCACACCGGGCAGCAACCCCACCACCACCGCAAGCGCGACCGCCCAGGCACCGACCGGGCGGCGCGGGGGCGGATCGTCCGTGGAAACGAAGGCCGGCGGCGAAGGGGCCTGACGGGGCGAGGGCGGCAGGCGGAAGACATGGCCGCACACCCGACAGCGCACCTTGGGCGAGCCCGCGGCCCGCGAGTCCGCCCAACCGTCGGGAAGGGCGTAGCGGGCCCCACAACTTGGGCAGGCAAGCCGCATTCCTGTCCCTGATGCCACAAGATCTAGAGCATCCGCAACGCCCCGGGCCCCATGCGTTGCCCTGAAGACCCATCTTGGCTAGGCGCGCCCGGGTGACCCTCTCTTCGGCCCGCACGCGGCGGCGCCGTTCGGGCCTTCGCGTGGCCCGTGGGCTTGCCTGGATGCTGGGGCTGGCGCTCCTGGCCCTGGCGCTGGGGTTCGGCCTGTATGCGGGCTTGCGGCCGGGCCCGGCGCCTTATGGCGTCGCCACGGATGGCGTGGTGGTGCTGACGGGCGGACCGGGCCGGCTTGCCCGCGGGGCCGAAGTGCTTCAGGCGGGGCTTGCGCAGCGGCTGCTCGTCTCCGGGGTCAATCCCTCGGTCCGGCCGGGCGAACTGCGCGCCGCCCTCGGCCTGCCGCCCGAGGTCTTCGCCCGCCGCGTCGACATCGGCTTTGCGGCCGACAGCACGCGCACGAACGCCGCGGAAGTCGCGGCATGGGTGAGCCAGCACCGTCTGCGGTCGGTGCGGATCGTCACTTCCGACTATCACGCCTGGCGGGCCCGGGCGGAGATCGCCGCGCGCTTGCCCGAAGGAGTGGGCATCGTGGTGGACGCCGTGCCGAGCCGCGTCCCCTGGCGGCAGCTGGCACGCGAATACAGCAAGCTGCTCGCGGCGCAGGTGCGGCTGTGGCTCCAGGGCCCATCGTGATCGCCCTCGTGCGCTCGCTGGCCTTCGCCCTCGTGTTCCTTTCGGGCACGGTGGTGCTGGCGCTTGCCATCCGGGGGATCGGCCCGTGGCGGCCCGGCTTCGTGCGGCGGGGATCGCACCTGTGGGCGCGTTGGTTCGTGGGCTGCGCTCGGTGGCTGGCGGGGGTGCGGCTCGAGGTCAGGGGCCGAGTGCCCGACGGGCGGGTCATCGTCGCCTTCAAGCACCAATCGGCGTTCGAGACCTACCTCACCCTCTACCTGTTCCCCAATCCCGCCGTGGTGCTGAAGCGCGAGCTCCTCGACATTCCGCTGTGGGGTTGGATCGCCCAGACGCACGGTTCGATCGCCGTGGATCGCGCCGCGGGGCCGGCAGCGCTCCGGGCCATGTTGCGGGCGGCGCGGGCGCGCGTGGCGGAAGGCCGGCCCATCCTCATCTTCCCCGAAGGCACGCGCGTGCCGCCGGGGGCGGCCCCGCCGCTCAAGCCCGGCCTTTACGCCCTCTATGCGGCGCTTGGGATTCCTGTGGTGCCCGTGGCGCTCGATTCGGGGCGCAGCTGGCCCAAGGGGCTCATCAAGCGGCCGGGGGTGGTCACGCTGGCCTTTGGGCCCGCCATCCCCCCGGGGCTATCGCAGGCCGAGCTCGAGGCGCGGGTCCACGCTGCCATCAACGCCGATCCCCGCTCGACCGCCATCGAGCCCTGATGCCCCGCCGCTGGCCGCTGTGGACCACCCTGGTGCCCTTGGGCGTGGGCGCCCTGGCCTGGGCGCACGTCTGGGCGGGCTGGCGCGATCGGCTCGCGGCCGATCTGCGGCGCGTGCTGCCCCCCGGCACCGTCGTGCGGGTGGGGGGGGTTCCCTATCGCATCGAGGCCCGCACGGGCCCCGTGGCCCTGACGCTCGGCGGGCCGGCCGTCCGCGCGCACCTTCAAGCCCAGGCCCTGGTGGTGAACCGCCAGCCCTGGCGGACCGACCGGCAGGTGCTGAACCTGGCGGCCCCCCGCCTCACGCTCGAGGCCCGACCCATCCCCCCGCTCGCCACCCGAATCGAGGCGCCGGCCGCCCAGGCCAGCCTGCGCATCGGGCCCGCCGGCATCGCCCGCTTGTCGGTCGTGCTGGAACGCGCGCGCGTTGCCTCAGACTGGATGCCGGGGCCGCTTCGGGCCGAGCGGCTGGAGTTCCATCTGGCCGAGACGCCCACGCAGGGCCCGGTTCGCTCGTCCTTGCCGGTGCAGGCGGCGATCGCCCTGGCCGCTGAGGGTGCCCGCCTGGCGGGCGGGGCTCCCCTGGCGCTCGGCCTGGAAGCGGAGCTGGTGGCCCCGCACCCCGTGCGCTCGTGGGCGGCGCTGGCCCGGGGCGGCGCGGTCGAGCTGCGCCGCGTGGCGCTGAGCGACGCCGAGGGCGAGGTGGTGCGGGCGAGCGCCACGTTCCGCCCGGATCCCGACGGCCGATGGGTGGGCCGGGGCCGGCTCGTCACCTTCTGCCCGGCCACGGTGCGGGCCGCACTTTCCGGTGCGCCCCCGGGGCCGGAGAAACGCACGCGCCGGCCGGTCGAGACCCCCTTCACAGTGGTGGTGGGAGGGCCCGTTGGGCTGGCGCCGCCACCAGGGCCACCGCCGCCGATCCGCGGCCAGGCCCCGCCCTGCCCGCGGCTTCTCGGAGGTCTTCCCTGATGGCGCTGAGCGCTCGCCTTGCCCAACGGGTGGGCCGTGCCGCCAGGCGCAGCGCCTCCCCGGGCGGCGGGGCGGGTCCGTCGACCCCATCGGGCGAGGGGGCTTCCCTGCGGCAGCGGAAGGCCCCATAGAACGACACGGGAGCCGGCGCGGGCGGGCCCGTCGCCAACCCGGTCAGGTCCGGAAGGAAGCAGCCGTAACGATTTCCGGCCCGGGTCGTGCCGGTTCCCACTCTTGGGGGCGCCCTGTTGCAGGGCCCGCTGCGAGGTGCCGATGGGCCTGTTTCCCGACCCGCCGAGCCCTGCGCCCGCCTACCGCGTGCTGGCGCGCAAGTATCGTCCGGGCGATTTCTCGGCGCTGGTGGGACAGGAGGCGATGGTGCGCACGCTGGCCAACGCCCTGCGCACAGGCCGCCTGGCGCAGGCCTGGCTCCTCACCGGGGTGCGGGGCGTGGGCAAGACGTCCACCGCGCGCATCATCGCCCGGTGCCTCAACTGCATCGGGCCCGACGGCAGCGGTGGCCCAACGGCCGAGCCTTGCGGCCAGTGCCTCCACTGCCGGCAGATCGCGGCCGGCGAACACCTGGACGTGATCGAGATGGACGCGGCGTCGAACACCGGGGTCGACGACGTGCGCGAGATCATCGAGGCCGTGCGCTACGCCAGCGTCTCAGCCCGCTACAAGGTCTACATCATCGACGAAGTCCACATGCTCTCGCGCGCGGCCTTCAACGCGCTGCTCAAGACGCTGGAGGAGCCGCCGCCGCACGTGAAGTTCGTGCTGGCCACCACCGAGGTCGACAAGGTTCCTGCCACCATCGTGTCGCGCTGCCAGCGCTTCGACCTGCGCCGCGTGCCGGTGGCCACGCTGGAAGCGCACTTCGCCCGTGTCTGCCAGGCGGAGGGCGTGGCGGCGGAGCCCGCGGCCCTGGCGCTGATCGCCCGGGCGGCCGAGGGCAGCGTACGCGACGGCCTGTCGATCCTCGACCAGGCGATCGCGCTGGGGGCCGGCTCGGTGACGGCCGAGGCGGTGCGCCAGATGCTGGGCCTGGCGGACTGCGGGCGCACGGTGCGCCTGTTCCAGGCCCTCGTCGAGGCCGACGCCCAGGCCACCCTGGCCGAGCTCGCCCAGGCTTGGGCGCGGGGCACCGAGCCGTCGGCCCAGCTGCGCGACCTCCTCGACGTGGTGCACGCCGTTGCCCGCATGAAGTTGGGGGCACCGGCCGAGGCCGCCTGGGCCGAGGCCGACCGCCAGATCGTCGAGGCGCTGCTGCCGCGGCTCGACTTTCCCCAGATCCATCGCCTGTGGCAGCTCCTCCTCAAGGGCCATGACGAGGTCGCCCGGGCGCCCGAGCCCATGGATGCGGCCGAGATGGCGTGCCTTAGGGTGGTGCACGCGGCGGGCCTGCCCACGCCCGAGGATCTGGCCCGCCTCCTGGAGGGCATGCCGGGCGGATCGCCCGTGGACTCATCGCCTGACGAGGAGCCCCCCGCACGGGACCCGACGCCCGCCGACTTCGAAGGGCTCGTGGCCCTGTTCGAGGAACGGCGTGAGGCGAGGCTCGCCCGGCTGTTGACGGATGCCGTGGGCGTGGTGCGCATGGGCCCCGGGTGCCTGGAGCTGGCCGCGCTGGGGACCACGGCCCTGCCGGATGACTTCGCCCGCTCGCTGGCCCGACACCTCGAGACCTGGACGGGGCGGCCGTGGGAGGTCCGCCTGAGTGCGACCGCACCGGCCGGGGTGGTGAGTCTTCGGGAAGCCCGCGTGCGCCGGGCCGAGCGAGCGCGGGCCGACGTGCTGGGCCATCCCGCAGTCCGGCGGATCTTCGACGCGTTCCCGTCGGCCGAGCTCCTGGAAGTGAGGCCAGGTGACGAGGGTGCGGCATGAAGAGCCTCGAAGACATCCTGAAGCTTGCGGGAAGCGTGCAGGCCGAGCTCGAGAAGGCGCAGGCGGCACTCGACCGGCTGGAAGTGGAGGGCGTGGCCGGTGGAGGCTTGGTGCGGATCATCGCGAGCGCCAAGGGGCGGATCGCGGGGATATCGATCGATCCGTCGCTGCTGTCGCCCGAGCAGAAGGAGATCCTGGAGGACCTGCTGGTGGCGGCGTTCAACGACGCGCGGGCGCGGGCGGACGAGGCCGCGCAGAACCTGATGCGCGAAATGACGCAGGGCCTGCCCCTGCCGCCGGGATTCCGCTTCTAGCCGAGGGTCATCAGCAGGCCCGCCAGCAACCGCCGGCATTCGGCATCGATCCGGCCGTCGATGCGCGCCGGCCGAAACCGGCGCTGGAAGGCCCGGCAGGCGGCCGCCGGGTCGGTCACGTCGTAACCCAGGCGGGCGAGGCCCGCGTGGAACGCGGTCTCGTCCCAGCCGGGGTCGGGCGGCAGCGGCCGGGGCGGGCCCAGGGCCAGGCCCAGGGCGGCCAGCCGGTCCCAGTCGAAGAATTCCCCCGGGTCCTGCTTGCGCGTGGGCGCCACGTCGGAATGGCCCACCACGTTCACGGGCGGCACCGCGAAGCGGGCGCGGATGCCGGCCAACAGGTCGACGAGCGCCTCCATCTGGGCGGGGGGGAAGGGGCGATAACCCCACGCGTGCCCAGGGTTCTGCAGTTCGATGCCCACCGAGGCGCTGTTCACGTCCGTGATCCCGCGCCACCACGCCTGGCCAGCGTGCCAGGCCCGCCGCTCTTCGGGCACGAGTTGGACGACGCTGCCATCCTCGTCGATGAACCAGTGGGCCGATACCCGTGCGTCGGGATCGCACAGGCGGGCGAGCGCCTCCTCCGCCCGCGGCATGCCCGTGTAGTGAAGGACGACCATCGAGACGGGCAGGCGCCGCGCATCGAAGTTGGGCGATGGGCGAACGCGCCAGGGTGGGCTCATCGCCCGGCCTTGCGCGCGGTCCGCAGCGCGATGATCGCCACGCCCGTCAAGGTAAGGACCGCGCCCAGCGCCATCAGGGGCGTGACCGGCGTGCGGTAGACGGCGGTCGTCAGTGCGATGGCGAAGACGGGCGTAGGCAGCGTGAGCGGCGTAATGACCGAGACGGGGTAGCGCTGCAGCATCCAGCTCATGCCCGCGTGGCCCACGAGCGAGGCGCCAAGCGCGGAATACACCACCCAGCCCATGGCCGACAGCGGCGTGGCGGCAAGGCGGCCGAGCGCCCCCGGCTCCAGGAGGAGCGAGGCGGCGAGCAGCACCGGCAGGCTGACGGCCGCCTGCCAGCCCATCAGGTTGAGCACGTGGGTGCCGGACAGTCGACGAAGCCACAGCGTGGACAGCGCCCAGCAGAAACTGGCCGCCACGGTGAGCCACAGGGCCAGCCGCTCCTGGGCGATGCGCGGGTCGAACACCAGAAGGGCCACACCGCCGAAGGCGAGCGCGATCCCCAGGGCCCGCCGCCATTGGATGCGCTCGCCCTGAAGGAGGATGGCCAGCAGGAGGCTGAAGGGCACGCCCAGTTGGCCGGCAATGGCCAGCGCCGAGAGGTTGCGCGCCGCGGCAAAGGCCACCCCGCCCAGCCCGAAATGGAGGCCACCGCCCACCAGCCCCGCCAGCAGCACGAGCGTCATTCGCGACGGCGTCCCGCCGTCGGCCGGCGGGCCGGGCAGCCAGCGCATGTGGGGCAGGCACACGGGCAGCATCACGGCGTAGCGCAGCGCCACCGCCATCAGCGGCGGGATGGCCACCACCGCCTCGCGAATGGCGATCATGTTGCCCGCCCACAGGGCGCAGATGCCCAGCATGGCCGCCACGTGTTGGGGCGCCATCGCTTAAGCCGCATCCGAGCGAGGGAAGGACAGGACGATCCGGCCGCCCTCCTCCAGAAGGCGCACGGCACCGGCGAGGGCGGCGGCCAGGGCGGCGGGGGCGAGGTGGCTGTCGGCCGTGGGCGCTCCCTCCAGCACACGCCGCAGGTCGCGGGGCGCAGCGACGCGCCGCCCCTCCACCTTCACGACCACCTCCGCACCCTCCACTGCGACCGTCACTCGGCCTGGGCCGGACAGGAGCCCCAGGGCCGTGAGCACCAGCAGGCCCGCCACCCTCCGGTCATGCGGTGCCAAGGCCCCCAAGGGGTCGAGCGCGCAGGTCACGCCGGGCCGGCGTGCGGCCTCGGCGGCGAGGGAGCGAGCCAGCGGGCCGGTCTCGGGCGCCGCGGCGCCCAGGGAGCGCCACAGCTCGAGTCGGGCGGCCAGTTCGGTGAGCGCGCGGTCCAGCAGCGGATCGGGGGCGGAGTCCACGTCGAGGGCAGCCATTACGGCCGCCAGGGCAGAGGCCAGGTCGTGGCCCGCGCGGCGCAACGCGAGTCCTGCGAGGTCGGCCATCGGTCCCGTCATGCCGGGGCCTCGGGGCGGGGGCGGCGATCCTGCGAAGGGGACAGCACCGTCACGCGCCGGGCCACTAGCCGGCCGTCTCCCAGTTGCACGAGCTCGAACTCCACCACCTGGCCGGCGGTCGGGGGGCGGCTGCGGTCGAGCAGGGCGGAGACGTGCAGGAACACGTCGCGCGGCCCAAAGTCGGGGCGGATGAAGCCGAAGCCCCGGGCCGCGTCGAACCACAGGAGCACCCCGCGGGCCATGCTGAGGGGGCTAGACGCTCCCGGCGTCCTCGGGAAGCAGGAGAAGGGGCCGAAACCCCGAAGCCTGCTCCGGATCGGGCAGGAACACGGCCATGTCCTCAGGTGTCACGACGAGCCACAGCCAGCCCGGATCGGTGACGCCCGCGCGATCCGCCTCGCTCAAGGTTGGGGCGCCCGAGGGATGGCTGTGCCACACGCCCAGGATGGCGGGCCCGCCGGCGCGGGCCGCGCGCCAAGCGGCGAACAGGTGGCCGGGGTCCAGTTCGAAGCGACGGTGGGGCTCGGCGGCGACGTTGGCCCCGACGCTGGCCCAGCGCACCCGCCAGCCCTCGGCGGCGCGATCGCCTAAGAGGAGCCCGCAGGCCTCGTGGGGATGCGCGAGCGCGGCCGCCCGGGTGATGGCGAGGCGCGCCCCCCTTGCCAGCCACACGCGCATGCCCGAATCCGCACAAGCGTGGCGATGGGCCGTCAAGCGCCGCTCGTCGTTCGCCTGCCCCCCGAGGCGGGCGGGTTGCGCCTTGACCTCGCGCTCGCCCGGGCCGTTCCCACCCAGTCCCGCGCGCGGCTGAAGGCCCTGATCGCGGCCGGCGACGTGGCCGTCGACGGGCGGCCCGCCCGCGACCCCGCCCGCCGGGTGGCGGGCGGCGAATCGGTGGTGGTGCAACTGCCGGAACCGACGCCCGCCGCAGCGGCCCCGGAGCCCATCCCGCTTCGCGTCGTCTTCGAGGACGAGCACCTCCTCGTGGTCGACAAGCCGGCAGGCCTGGTGGTGCATCCGGCCGCCGGCCATGCTGGGGGCACGCTCGTCAACGCCTTGCTGCACCATTGCCACGGCCAGCTGTCGGGCATCGGCGGCGTGGCCCGGCCCGGGATCGTGCACCGGCTGGACAAGGACACCTCCGGCCTTCTGGTGGTGGCCAAGACCGATCCCGCCCACCGTGATCTGGCGCGGCAATTCGCCGCGCATCGGGTGGGGCGAGTCTACGTCGCCGTCGTGGCGGGCGTGCCGATGCCGCCGGTCGGTCAGCTCGAGACCCGTGTGGGCCGCCACCCGGTCCACCGCCGGCGCATGGCCGTGGTGGACCCGCCGGCGGGCAAGCCCGCGGTCACCCACTGGCGGGTCGTGGAGGCCTTGCGAGGCGCGGCGCTGGTGGAATGCCGGCTCGAGACCGGCCGGACCCACCAGGTTCGGGTGCACCTGGCGCACCTGGGTCATCCCCTGTTGGGCGATGCGCTCTACGGCGGCCGGCGGGTGATGGGCTGCGGCATCGGGCGGCAGGCGCTGCACGCCCGCACCCTTGCCTTCCGCCACCCGGTCACGCATCGTAAACTGGAGTTTGAAAGTCCGATATCGCCGGACATTCAGGAGCTGGTCAGGCGCCTGCGGGCCTAGGTCCGGGCGCCAGGAGGGGTTCCCATGTCGACCAACCTGCCCCAGTCGATTCCCGCCCTGGGGCCCGACGTTTCGCTGAACCGCTACCTGGCCGAGATCCGCAAGTTTCCGATCCTCGAGCCCGAGGAAGAGTACATGCTGGCCAAGCGCTGGCAGGAGCATCAGGATCCCGAAGCGGCGGCGAAGCTCGTCACCTCGCACCTCCGGCTCGTGGCCAAGATCGCGATGGGGTATCGTGGCTACGGCCTGCCGCTGTCGGAGCTGATTGCCGAAGGAAACATCGGCCTGATGCAGGGGGTGCGCAAGTTCGAGCCCGACCGCGGCTTTCGCCTGGCCACCTACGCCATGTGGTGGATCAAGGCCGCCATTCAGGAATACATCCTGCGCTCGTGGAGCCTGGTGAAGATCGGCACCACGGCTGCCCAGAAGAAGCTGTTCTTCAACCTGCGGCGGCTGAAGGGCAAGATCGCCGCCATCGACGACGGCGACCTGCGCCCCGAGGACGTGAAGAAGATCGCGGCCGACCTCGGCGTGTCGGAGGACGAGGTCGTCTCGATGAACCGCCGCATGCTGAAGGGCGGTGACACGAGCCTCAACGCGCCGTTGCGCGACGATGGGGAGGGCGAGTGGCAGGACTGGCTCGTCGACGAGTCACCGCCGCAGGACGAGCTGATCGCCGAAGCGCAAGAGGCGGACATCCGCCACGACCTGCTGCGCGAAGCGCTCATGACCCTGTCCGACCGGGAGCGGCACATCCTGACCCAGCGCCGGCTGGTGGACGAGCCCCAGACGCTCGAGGAGCTGTCGAAGGAATACGGCGTGAGCCGCGAACGGATCCGCCAGATCGAGGTGCGCGCCTTCGAGAAGCTGCAGAAGGAGATGATGCGCCTGTCCCGGGAGCGCCGGCTCGTCGAGGCCTAGGGCAGGCCGAGATACTTGTGGGCCTGCAGGGACAGGCGCCAGCGCGGTCGGGCAAGGCACAGTCGCACCGCCTCGGCGGTGTGTGCCGCCCGCTCAGGGCCGTCCATGGGCTGCAGCAGGAAATGCCGGAAGTCCCAGGCCTCGAGTGCCTCGAGGTCGAGCGGCTGCGGCCAGACCACCTTGAGTTCATCGCCCGAGCGCTGGACGACCTCGGTACCGGCCTTGGGGCTGACCGTGATCCAGTCGAGGCCGGGCGGGGCCGGGCGCGTGCCGTTGGTCTCGACGGCGATCGCGAAGCCCCGCGCGTGCAGCGCGTCCACGAGCGGCGGGTCGAGCTGGAGGAGGGGCTCTCCCCCGGTCGCCACGACGAGCCGATGGTCGGCCGCCGGGCCCCAGCAGCGCGCCACCGCCTGGGCCAGCGCCTCGGCTTGGGCGAAGCGACCGCCACCCGGCCCGTCGGTGCCCACGAAGTCCGTGTCGCAGAACCGGCATGCCGATGTCGCTCGGTCCTCCGCGCGCCCGCTCCACAGGTTGCAGCCTGCGAAGCGGAGGAAGACGGCCCGACGGCCGGCCTGCACTCCTTCCCCCTGCAGGGTGAGGAAGATTTCCTTCACGGCGTAGGGCATCGCGCGTAGTCGGTGGGGTCGGGTACGCCGGCCTCGAGGAAGCCTTTTCGGCGCAGTCGGCAGGAGTCGCACAGGCCGCAGTGCCGGCCGTCGGGCGTCGGGTCATAGCAGGACCAGGTGAGCCCGAGGTCGAGACCCGCCGCGATCCCTTGGCTTACGATCTGGGCCTTGTTGAGATGCAGCAGGGGAGCGTGGACGCGAAAGCGGGCCGTGCCCTCCACACCCGCCCGCGTGGCGAGCCCCGCCAGTCGCTCGAAGGCTTCCACGAACGCCGGCCGGCAGTCGGGGTAGCCCGAGTAGTCGAGTGCGTTGACCCCGATCAGGAGATCCTGCGCACCCGTCGCTTCGGCAAGCGCCAGCGCCAGGGACAGGAACAGGGTGTTGCGCGCGGGCACGTAGGTGGGGGGGATGCCGGGCGACGGTCCCTCCTTGGGCACGGCGATATCGGCCGTGAGGGCCGAGCCGCCGATGGCCCGCAGGTCGAGGGGGACGACGACGTGCCGGTCGAGCCGGAGTGCGCGGGCCAGGGCCCGGGCGGCCTCGAGCTCGCGTGCGTGGCGCTGGCCGTAGTCGACCGACAGGGCGGTCATGTGCGCGCCGGCCTGCATGGCCATGGCGGTGGCGACCGCGCTGTCGAGCCCGCCGGACAGCAGCGCCACCACCGGCCGGCCGGCCAGCGCCGCGAGGGGTCGTTCAACCGGCGTCGTCACCCCCGTCCGAATGGAGTTGCGCCCCCTCGGAGGCAAGCGGGGCGACGGCCCTGGGGGTCCCGCCGACCGGAGGTCGGGCGGCCCGCCTGCGGTGCACGGGCGGCCGGGCCCCGGTCACGCGGCCTTGGGGCAGGAGACCCGCGTGACATGCCCGGGCAGGCGCCTTGCGGCCATGCCCGTCAACCCAGCATGGCTGCGACCCCCAGGGCGATCGTCGCCGCGCCCAGGCCCAGCGACAGCGGCACGCGCAGCCGCAGCCAGTTGGCGGGCGTGAGCCCCTCGCCCACCAGCGTGGCGTCGACCAGCACCGTCGCCGCGATCACGAGGCCCATCAGCACGAGCCCCATGGGGGTCATCAGCAGGAGCAACGCGGTCGCCGCCAGCGTGGGGGCCACGGCCACGGTGAACAACGCGCCCGCGCGTTCGGGCCGTGCGCGGGTGGCAAGCCCCCACCAGGCCCCGCCCAGGAACGAGAGGATGAGGCCGGCATAGAGCGCTCCGCCGCGGAAGGCGAGCTCGCGCCAGGCGGGGGGCCCGAGGAACACGACCAGAGCCGCTATCACCGCCGGCACGAGGCCCAGCCAGCCCAGCACGAAGGCCGATCGCTGCAGCATGGCCGTCTGGTAGCGGGAAACGGCGGCGACGGAAGGGGCGGATTCCCTTGGGTGCGCTCCACCCCTTAAGCTGGGGTCGATGGCGCGCCCGCGGCTTCGCTACGTCTGCCAGGCCTGCGGGGCCGTCCAGCCTCGCTGGCTGGGCCAGTGCCCGGACTGCGGGGCCTGGAACAGCCTGCGGCCCGAAACGCGGCCCAGGCCCCATGCGCGGCGCGCGGCCGACGCCCCCCCGGCCTTCCGCTCGTTGGCCGAGGCCGTCGCCCTGCCCGGCCGCCTGGCGACCGGCCTTGGCGAGTTCGACCGGACCTTGGGCGGCGGGCTGGTGCCGGGCTCGGCCGTGCTCCTGGGAGGCGATCCCGGCATCGGCAAGTCCACCCTGCTGTTGCAGGTCGCGGCCCGCCTGGCGCGCCAGGGCCGGCGCGTGGCCTATGTCTCGGGCGAGGAGTCGGTGGCCCAGGTGCAGCTGCGCGCCCGGCGCCTGGGGCTGGCCGACGCCCCGGTCGAACTGGCGGCCGCGACGGCCGTGCGCGAGGTGCTGGCCGCACTGGCGGAACGGCCGGCCCTCGACCTGCTCGTGGTCGATTCGATCCAGACCATGCACGTCGACACGCAGGAGGGAGCGCCCGGCACGGTGGGGCAGGTGCGCGAGTCGGCCTTCGCGCTCATCGGCCATGCCAAGACGAGCGGCGCGGCCCTCGTGCTGGTGGGCCACGTGACCAAGGACGGCCAGCTCGCTGGCCCCCGGGTGCTCGAGCACATGGTGGACGTGGTGCTCTCCTTCGAGGGCGAGCGCACGCACGCCTTCCGCATCCTGCGCGCGGCCAAGAACCGGTTCGGCGCCACCGACGAGATCGGCGTGTTCGCCATGGGGCCGCAGGGGCTCGAAGAGGTGGGCAACCCGTCGGCCCTGTTCCTGGCCCGGCACGAGCGACCGGTGCCGGGCGCGGTGGTGTTCCCGGCCCTCGAAGGCACGCGCCCGCTCCTGGTCGAGATCGAGGCGCTGACCGTGCCCGTGCCCACCGGGGCCACGCCACGGCGGGCGGTGGTGGGCTGGGATGCGGGGCGGCTGTCGATGCTGCTCGCCGTGCTCGAAGCCCGCGCCGGAGTGGGCTTCGGGGCGCACGAAGTCTACCTGGGCGTCGCCGGGGGCCTGCGCGTGGGCGAGCCGGCGGCCGATCTCGCCGTGGCCGCCGCCCTGCTGTCGGCCCGGTCGGACGTCCCCCTGCCGGCCGGCGCCGTGGCCTTCGGCGAGGTCGCCCTGTCGGGCGAGGTGCGGCGGGTCCCCCACGCCGACCTGCGGCTGAAGGAGGCCGCGCGCCTGGGCTTCACCTTGGCCTTCACCCCACCCGAGATCGCGGACACCACCGGCCTGCGCATCGAGGCCATGGCCACTCTTGCCGACCTGGTGCGGCGGATCGGGCGGTCGCGGGGGCGTTGAGCCCGCGCCGGGCGGGGTCTACGGGCGGCTCGTGCTCGACACGCTGACGGGCTTCGACTGGGTGGTGCTGGCGATCGTGGGCCTGTTCCTGGCCATCGGCGTGGCCCGCGGTCTGGTGGCCGAGACGTTGTCGCTCGCGGCCTGGGTGGCGGCGGCGCTCGCCGTGCGCTTGTTCCACGAGCCCGTCACCCGCTGGCTCGAGCCGCGCACGGGGGGCGAGGCTTCGGCCGCCGTCCTGGCCTTCCTGTGCCTGTTCTTTGGCGCGCTGCTGGCGGGCCGCCTGGTGGCGGCCTTCGCGGGCCGGGCCGCCCGCGCCAGCACGGTGGGCCCGCTCGACCGGCTGGCCGGCGGAGCCTTCGGCGCGCTCAAGGGGCTCCTGCTGGCGACCGTGGTGTTCATGACCCTGCGCTTCACGACGGGCTTCTTCGAGCCCGGTCGGCGCTCGCCCGACTGGCTGATGACGAGCGTGTCGGCGCCTTTCCTCGACTACGCGGGTCGCCAGCTCGTCCATTGGCTCGAGGAGGCGACCGAGCCTCAGCTGCCCGCGCTGCCCGAAGGCCATCCGCCCATCGGGCCCTTCGGGGGGCCGTTCGCCGCCCCCGACGCCGCGCCGCTCCCCGAGCCCGGCTATCCGCCCGAGGACAACCGCAAGCTCGAGGAGTTGATCGCCAAGGGCGAGGCCATCGAGCTGTGAGCGAACCGGCGCTCGTCCTCTGGAACACGGCCACGCGCCGCAAGGAGCCCTTCGCCCCCCGGCCGGGCCGGCCGATCACCCTCTACGTCTGCGGGCCCACGGTCTACGATCGGGCGCACGTCGGCAACGCCCGCTCAGCTGTCGTGTTCGACGTGCTCTTCCGCCTGCTGCGCCATCTCTACGGGCCCGAGCGCGTGCGCTACGCTCGCAACTTCACCGACATCGACGACAAGATCATGGCCCGCGCCGTGGCTGAGAATCGCGCGCCCCAGGCGGTGGCCGCCGAGTTCGAGGCCGCCTACCGCGCCGACATGGCGGCCCTGGGCTGCCTCGAACCCACCTTCACGCCGCGAGCGACCGAGCACGTGGCGGGGCCCTGCGGCATGATCGCCATGATCGAGGCGCTCATCGCGCGTGGGGTGGCCTACGTCGCCCAGGGCCACGTGCTGTTCGAGGTGGCGAAGGATCCCGCCTATGGCGCGCTGTCGGGCCGGCCGTTGGACGAGATGGTGGCGGGTGCGCGCGTGGAGGTGGCGCCCTTCAAGCGCGGGCCGGCCGACTTCGTGCTGTGGAAGCCCTCGCGCCCCGATCAGCCGGGGTGGGACAGCCCCTGGGGCCGCGGCCGGCCGGGCTGGCACATCGAATGCTCGGCCATGATCCGCGCGGTGCTGGACGAGGAGACAATCGACATCCACGGCGGGGGCATCGACCTGGTCTTCCCGCACCACGAGAACGAATGCGCACAGAGCCGGTGCGCCCATGGCGGCGCGGCGCTGGCCCGCTTCTGGGTGCACAACGGCTTCCTCGCGATGGGCGAGGCCAAGATGTCGAAGAGCCTCGGCAACATCGTGACGGTGCGCGAACTTCTCGAAGCCGGCTGGCCGGGGGAGGCGATCCGCTACGCCCTGCTGTCGGCCCACTACCGCCAGCCGCTCCTCTGGTCGGATCGGCTGCTGGAACAGTCCCGAGCGAGCCTCGACCGCCTGTACCGGAAGGGGCCGGGGGCGGCCGGGCCGTCGCCCGCCCTGCTGGACGACCTCAACACGCCGGCGGCTCTCACCGCCCTGCCCGACGGCGCGCCGGTGCTGGGCCTGCTGGCCGATCCCGATTGGTTCCGGCGCGGCATCGACGCCCCGGCCGCCGATCTCGAGGCCTATCGCGCGGCGCGCGCGGCGCGGGACTGGGCGACCGCCGATGCCATCCGCGACCGACTGGCCCGCCAGGGCATCCGGCTCGAGGTGGGGCGCGACGGATCGGTCACCTGGCGCCGCGCCTGATGCGCGGGCCTTCCCCTTCGCGCGGCCGGCCCCCATAGTCGAACGGTGGATCTCGCGCTCTACAACATGCGCATCCTGCGGCTGGCGGCGGCCATTCCCCATGGCCAGCGCCTGGAAGCGCCCATGGCGAGTGCGACCAAGGTCTCACCCGTGTGCGGCAGCCGGGTCACCGTCGACATCGACCTCGACGCGGCGGGGCGGGTGGTGCGCTTCGGGCAGGAGGTTCGGGCCTGCGCGCTGGGCCAGGCCGCGGCCGCGATCCTGGGGGCGGGGATCCTGGGCCTGGATGCGGTGGCGCTGGGGCGGGCGCACGCCGCACTTCGGGCGTTCCTGAAGGAGGGCGCGGCGCTGCCGGCGGACGTCGACACGCGGTTTCCCGACCTCGAGCTCTTCGCCCCCGCCCGCGCCCATCCGGCACGCCACGGCTCGATCCTTCTGGCCTTCGCCGCTGCGGCCGAGGCCGCCGAACTGGCCGCCGCCCGCCAGGCGGCCTGAGCCGTGGCGGTCGGCGCGCCCACCGAAGTCCTCAACGAAGCGGTCATCTATCTCGGGGCCGCGGCAGTCGTGGTGCCCTTGTTCGCCCGCCTGGGGCTGGGGGCGGTGCTGGGGTATCTTGCGGCCGGCGCGCTCATCGGCCCGTTCGGCCTGAAGCTGGTCGAACGGCCCGAGGCCATCTCGGGCCTCGCCGACTTTGGCGTGGTGCTGCTGCTGTTCGTGATCGGCCTTGAGCTTAGGCCAGCGCGCCTGTGGCAGCTGCGGCGCGAGATCTTCGGCTTCGGCACACTGCAGCTCCTTGCCTGCGGTCTCGTGCTGTGGGGGGCGCTCGTGCTCGCCACCGCCTTCACGTGGCAGGCGGCCCTGCTCCTGGGGCTGGCCTTGTCGCTCTCGTCCACCGCCCTCGTCGTGGGCCTGCTCAAGGAGCGGGGCGAGCTCAACACGCCCGTGGGCGAACGTGCCTTCTCAACCCTCTTGTTGCAGGACATCGCCATCGTCCCGCTACTGATCGTGACCTCGGCCCTGTCGCGCGTCCCCGACCCGGACGCGCCTACGGGACTTTCCCTCGCCCTGTCGTCGCTGGCCGCCATTGCCGGGCTATCGCTCGTGGGGCGCTTCCTGCTCAACCCGGCCTTCCGTCTGCTCGCGCGGGTTGGCACCCGCGAGGTGTTCGTGATCGGCGCCCTGTTGGCCGTCTTGGGCGCGAGCCTTCTGATGGCGAGCTTCGGGCTTTCGATGGCGCTCGGCGCCTTCATCGCGGGCGTCATGCTGGCGGACAGCCCCTGGCGGCACGAGGTCGAGGCCGACATCGAACCCTTCCGCGGGCTGCTGTTGGGCCTGTTCTTCATCTCGGTGGGCATGGGGCTCGACCTGTCGATCCTATGGCGAGAACCGGACCGCGTGCTGGCCCTGGTGACGATGCTGATGGGCCTTAAGTTCCTGGTGGTGACCGTCCTGGGCCGGGGTGTCGGCATGCCCTGGCCTCGGGCGTGGCGCCTGGGGCTCTTGCTGGCGCAGGGGGGCGAGTTCGCCTTCGTGCTGTTCAAGGCGGCCGTCGCCGGCCTGCTGCTCGCGCCCGAGGCGGCCTCGTTGTTCGGGGCGGTCGTCTCGCTGTCGATGGTGCTCACCCTGCTCATCCTGGCGCTGGTGCGGCGCCTCGCGCCCGAGCCCGAGGTCGAACCGCAAGGGGCCACCGCGCTCGAACCGCCCGATGGCGCGGGCGGCACGGTAATCGTGGTGGGCTACGGCCGGTTCGGGCAGATCGTGACGCAGATGCTGCACGCCCGTGGGGTGGACGTGGTGCTGATCGACCGGCGGCCCGAACAGATCGAGCTGTCGCGCCGCTTCGGCTGGCGCGTGTGGTACGGCGACGGCTTCCGACCCGAAGTGCTGCGCGCGGCCGGGGCCGATCATGCGCGCCTGCTGGTGGTCACGACGGGCGGCGGCTCGTGGGATCCGGCGCTCCTCGAGCCGGTGCGGCTCGCCTTCCCGCACTTGCGGATCGTGGTGCGCGTCCACGATCGCGTGCACGCCCTGCGCATGCTGGCCGCGGGCTTCGACCTGGTGGTGCGCGAGCTGTTCCATTCCGGCATCGAGATGGGCCGGGTCGTGTTGCGCGAGCTGGGCACGCCCGAGGCCACGATCGAGGCCATCGCCCGCGAATACGTGCGCCGCGACGCCGAGCGGCTGGCGCTGCAGCTGGCGAGCGGCGACCTGATGGCCGGCCACCACACCATTTTCCGCCCCGGCCATGCCTGGCAGCCCGCGGCACCCGAGACGGCGTTGGGCGAAATCCCGGCCGAACTGGCGCCGCCCGAAGCCGAGCCCGTGGGCCGGACGTGAAGGGTGGGGGCGTGGGGGCGCTCGAAGGCTTGCGCGTCATCGAGACGGGCAGCCTGGTCGCCGGCCCCTTCTGCGGCCAGCTGTTGGCCGACCATGGGGCGGAGGTCATCAAGATCGAACCCCCGGCGCGGCGCCACGGCCCACCGGGCGGCGATCCCATGCGCCGTTGGGGCCAGGGCAAACCCCTTTGGTTTTCCGTGCTCGCCCGCAACAAGAAGACGGTCACCCTCGAGCTGTCGCACCCCAGGGGCCGGGAACTGCTGTGTCGGCTGCTGCGCCGGTCGGATGTCCTCATCGAGAACTTTCGCCCCGGCACGTTCGAGCGTTGGGGGCTGGGGTGGGAGCGGCTGCGTGCCGAAAACCCCGCGCTCGTGTTCGTGCGCATCTCGGGCTTCGGGCAGACGGGCCCCTATGCCGGGCGGCCGTCGTCGGGCGCCATCGGAGAAGCGATGGGCGGCCTGCGCGCCCTCATGGGATGGCCCGATCGCCCGCCGGTTGGGGCGGGGGTCGCGCTGGGCGATGCGCTGGTGGGCCTGTTCGCTGGTCTTGGCACCCTCATGGCCCTGCACCACCGCCAGCGCACCGGCGAGGGGCAGGTGGTGGACGCCGCCGTCTTCGAAGCCGTGCTGGCGCTCCTGGGCTCGGCCGTGCCCGAGTACACGGAGGCAGGGATCGTCCGGCAGCGTGGGGGCGCCGCCTGGCCGGGTGTCGCGCCGGCGAACCTTTACCCCTGCGCCGACGGCGAGGTGCTGATCGAGGCCGAGCAGGATGCCGAGTTCGCGCGCCTGGCCCAGGCGATGGGGGCGCCGGAACTCGCGCGCGATCCCCGCTTCGAGAGCCACGCCGCCCGCGCGGCCCACCGGAGCGAACTCGACCTGCGGATCGCGGCCTGGACGCGGCCCCGCCCGATGGCCGAGGTGCTGGCCCGCCTTGAGGCGGCGGACGTGCCGGCCGGGCGGCTCTATCGCGTGCCCGACATGCTGGCCGACCCCCATTTCGCCGCGCGCGACGCGCTCGTGGCCGTGGCCCACCCCGAGTTCCCCAACCTGTGGATGCAGGCCCCGGTGCCGAAGCTGTCGGAAACGCCGGGTGACGTGCGCTGGGCGGGCCCGCCGCTCGGCGCCTTCAACGCCGAGGTGTTCCGCGGTCTTCTGGGGCTATCGGGAACCGAGCTGGCCGAGCTGGAGCGCGATGGCGTGATCTGACCGAACCGCCCGCATGCTCCTTGGCCCGCCCCCACGTGGCCGAGCCGATTGGGTTCCGGGGCCAGAGCGCCCGGGGCGCGGCGGACCGGGCTTTCTTCAGCCTGAGACCGCTGGGGCGCGAAGCCCGGCTCGAGCCGGCGCGGACCTTATCCCGGCCACGCCCCGCCACGTCCCCGCGCCGTTCCGGGGACCGGACGACGCCAGGGGCCGTCGGCGCGCGCCTAGGCCAACGACGCCGTGCCCTCGGCTTCGCCCTCGCCCTCCTGCCGCTCCAAGGCGGTCGGGTCCACGCCCTGGGCCTGGAGATCGGCCTCCTCCACCGAGCGAGCGACGTTCACGGTGATGCTCACCGACACCTCCGGATGCAGCACCAGGCGCACGGGGTGGAGGCCCAGCGTCTTGATCGGCCGATCGAGCACGACGGCCGACCGGGCCACGCGGTGGCCGCGCTCGTGGAGCGCTTCGGCCACGTCGCGCGCCGAGACCGACCCGTAAAGGGCGCCCGTGTTGGCGGCCTGGCGCACCAGGACGACCGCAAGCCCGTCGAGCGCGCGAGCTTCGGCCTCGGCTGCCTCGCGCCGCCGGGCGTTCTCGGCCTCCAGCCGGGCGCGGTCGGCCTCGAACCGGGCCAGGTTCTCAGGGGTAGCGCGCAGCGCCTTACCGCGGGGCAACAGGAAGTTGCGGGCATAGCCTGGCTTCACCTTCACCACGTCGCCCATTCGCCCGAGCTTCTCCACCCGCTCGAGCAGGATCACGTCCATCTGGCCCGCCATGTCACTGCACCACGAACGGCAGCAGGGCCAGCTGCCGGGCCCGCTTGATGGCCCGGGCCAGCTCGCGCTGCTTCTTGGACGACACGGCGGAGATGCGGGCGGGCACGATCTTCCCCCGTTCCGAGATGAAGCCCTGCAGCAGCTTCACGTCCTTGTAGTCGATCCGGGGGGCGTTGGGCCCGGAGAAGGGACAGCTCTTCCGCCGACGGTAGAAGGGCCGCGCCATCACCAACCTCCTTCCTCGCGACGGCGCCGGTCCCGATCGCCCTTGCGGACCATGGCCGAGCCATCCTCGTCGAACGCGTCGACGCGCACGGTCAGGTGCCGCAGCACGTCCTCGTTGATGCGCACCTGCCGCTCGAGCTCGTGGATCGCCTCGGCCGGAGCGTCGATGTTCATGAGCACGTAATGGGCCTTGCGGTTCTTGCGGATCCGGTAGGCCAGGTTGCGCAGGCCCCAGTATTCCGTGCCCCTCACGGTTCCGTGGTGGTCGCTCACTACTTTTGCCAGCGCCTGGGTCAGCGCTTCCACCTGGGCGGGCGCGAGGTCGGGCCGCGCCAGATACACATGCTCGTACAGCGGCATGCCGATGATCCTCAACTGATGCCGATCGCTGCCGATGCGCGCGCATCGGCCCTCCGGCTGGCGTCTGCGAAGCATGGCCGTGTAGCGATCCCGGCCTGGTGGTGCAACGGGGCCGGGCGTTCAGGTCGCGGCCAGCACCCCGCGGGCGGTGTTCGACAGGTGGGCCAGCATGGCCAGGCTCGGGGTCGAGCGTCGCGCCGCCTCGACCGCGCGCCGGAACTCCTCGACCAGCGTGGCATGTTCCTGCAGCCAACGCCGGACGCCGCCTTCGGGATCGTCGCCGGGCCTTAGGATCCGGCGCATGAGGTCGAGCCGCATCGTCTCGAAGCTGCGCACCACCCCGGCCAGGAGCAGCCGCTCCCACGGATCCTGCGAGGCAAGGCCGGCTGCCGCACCGCGCGCCCAGTCCAGGCCGAGCGTTTCGCCGAGGTGCGTGTAGGCGCAGGTCACCCGGGTTTCGTCGACTCCCAGGTCGGTCGACAACGCCGCGATCCCCACGCCGCCCGTCAGGGCGTGGAGCTCGGCCAGCCGGTCGACGAGCCGGGCCGGGGCCCCCAGGGCCTCGAGCCGGGCGCGCACGGCGTTCACCTGGGCCCGGGGCTCGGGCCGCAGCAGTCGGTCGAGCTTGGCGCGCAGCCGTGCGAGCGGTGGCTCGAGCCGGGCCACGAGCCCGCTGGGACGTTCGGCCCCTGTGCGCACGGCAAGATCGGCCACCAGCCCCCGCGCGGCATCGGCGAACTCGGCATAGAGGGCGAGGCGCACGTCCTCGGCCACGCGGGTTGCACCGATGGCGTCCCACAGCGAATCGAGGGCGAACAGGCGGCGGGCGGCGACGAAGGCCGAGCCGATCCGGGCGAGCCCCACGCCCAGCTCAGCCGCCAGCGCATGGGCGAGCGCCATCCCGCAACGGTTGACGAGCAGGTTGGCGATCCGGGTGGCCAGGATCTCGCGGCGCAGCGGATGGCGGCGCAGGTCCTCGCCGTGAGCCTCGTGCAAGCGCTCGGGAAACGCCGCGAACAGGTCGGGCTCGAGCAGGGGGTCGTCGAGGCCGGGGCCCGCCAGCAGGGCGTCCTTGAGGTCGATCTTGGTGTACGCCAGCAGCACGGCGAGTTCCGGCCGCGTGAGGCCCCGACCTGCCTGCCGGCGCTCGGCAAGCCCGCGATCGTCGGGCAGCATCTCTCGCCGCCGGTCGAGCCGCCCGCGCTCTTCGAGCGCCTGCATGAGGCGCACGTGGTCGGCCAGCGCCGTGGCAGCCCGCCGCTCCTCGACCGACAGGGCGAGCGTCTGGGCGGCGTTGTTCTCGAGCACGAGGGCCGCCACCTCGTCGGTCATGTGGGCCAGCAGGGCGTGGCGGGCGGCGGGGGTCAGGCGACCCTCGGCCACGGCCGGGCGTAGGGCGATCTTGATGTTCACTTCCCGGTCGGACGTGTCGACCCCGGCGGAATTGTCGATGAAGTCGGTGTTGATCCGCCCCCCGGCCAGGGCGAAGGCGACGCGGCCCCGTTGGGTCACGGCCAGGTTGGCCCCTTCGGCCACCACCTTGGCCCGCAGGTCCTCGGCGTTCACGCGGTGGGCGTCGTTCGCACGGTCGCCTACGTCGGCGTGGCTCTCGGCCTCGGCCTTCACGAAGGTGCCGATGCCGCCGAACCAGATGAGGTCGACGGGCGCCTTGAGGATGGCGGAGATGAGCTCCGACGGCGTCATCCGCTCGGCGCTCACCCCCAGGCGCGCCCGCATCTCGGGCGACAGGGGGATGGACTTCTGGCTGCGCGGGAAGACGCCCCCGCCGCGCGACAGGCGCGCGGGGTCGTAGTCGGCCCAGGAGGAGCGTTCGAGGCGGAACAGCCGGCGGCGCTCGGCGTAGCTTGCGGCCGGGTCGGGGTCGGGGTCGAGGAAGATGTGGCGATGGTCGAAGGCCGCCACCAGGCGCAGGGACTTCGAGCGCAACAGGCCGTTGCCGAAGACGTCGCCCGACATGTCGCCCACCCCCACCACGGTGATGGGCTCGCGGTGGACGTCGACGCCCAGTTCGGCGAAATGCCGCACCACCGACACCCAGGCCCCCCGGGCCGTGATGCCCATGCCCTTGTGATCGTAGCCGGTCGAGCCGCCGCTTGCGAAGGCGTCGTCCAGCCAGAAGCCCAGGTGGCGCGCGATGGCGTTGGCGTCGTCGGAGAAGCTCGCCGTGCCCTTGTCGGCGGCAACAACGAGATAGGGATCGTCCGGGTCGTGGCGGACGACGAACTCCGGCGGGACGACCCGACCCTCGGCGTCGAGGTTGTCGGTGAGCGACAGGAGCGCGCGGATGAAGATTCGGTAGGCCTCGCGCCCCTCGGCGGCCCAGGCGTCGCGCTGGGCCGGATCGGGCAGCTGCTTGGGATAGAAGCCGCCCTTGGCACCGGTGGGCACGATCACGGCGTTCTTCACCATTTGCGCCTTGAGGAGCCCCAGGATTTCGGTGCGGAAATCGTCCCGCCGGTCCGACCAGCGCACCCCCCCGCGCGCGATCCGACCGCCGCGCAAGTGGACGCCCTCGACCCGCGGGGAATGGACCCAGATCTCGCGCCAGGGCCGGGGCTGCGGCAGGTGGGGGATGGCCCCGCTGTCGAACTTGAAGGCCAACGCCTCGGGCCGGCCGGGCACGAAGGCGTTGGTGCGCCGCATGGCGCCCACCAGCGTGCGGAACAGCGAGAGGATGTTGTCGTCGTCGAGGGAGGGGACGTCGGCCAGCCCGGCGGCGAAACGCCGGTCGGCCTCGGCTTCGGCCCCCGGATCGGGGTGGGGGCCGAAGCGGGCGCGGAACCGGGCGATCAGGAGTCGCGTGAGCTCGGCGTTGCGGCGCAGCACGTCCACCACGTGGCCCATCGAGTAGGAGATCCCGGTCTGCCGCAGGTAGCGGAACCAGGCCCGGAACCAGTCGGCCTCTTCGGCCGACAGGCCGACCGAGGGAATGAGCGCGTTGAACGGGTCGTTCTCTTGCCGACCTTGCAGCACGGCTTCGAGCGCGGGCTCGATCCGGGCGCGGAAGACCCCCAGATCCGCGGGCCGCGGCGGCCCTTCCAGCCGGAAGTCGTGGATGAACGCTCCCACCCCGTGGGCCAGCGCGTGGGGCGTCTCGGCGATCACGCGGAAGCCGAAATTCTCGAGCATCGGCACGGCTTCCGACAGCGGGATGATTTCGCTCAAGCGATAGATCTTCAAGCGCAGCGTGGTGGGTGGATCGTCGGGGCGGACGTAGAGGGCCACCTTGCGGTCGGCCGGGGTGGACAGGTCCGCCAGGCGCAGAAGATCCTCGGCCGCCGTGGCCGGGTCGAAGCTGGCCCGGTAGCCCGGCGGAAACGCCCGCCCGAAGGTGAGGGCGAGCCTGGCCGCGCGCAGGGGCCCGGCGCGCTCGGCAAGGGCCGCGGCCAGCGCCTCGTCCCACCCGCGCAGGAGCCGGGCCAGGCGCGCGTCGAGCGCCGCCTCGTCGACGTCGGCGCGAGCCCCCACCACCACGAAGTTGACTCGGGCCAGCCCTTCGCTGCGCAGCTCGACCTCGAAGCGGCTCACTTCGCCGCCCGTCGCATCGGCCAGCATCCCGGCGAGCCGCTGGCGCACCTCGGCCGAATAGACGTCGCGCGGCACGTAGACGAGCACCGAGAGGGCGCCGGTGGCGGGATCGCGGTTCACGAACAGCCGGGGCCGCGGCCGGTCGAGCAGCGACAGCAGCCCTTGCGCCATGGTGCGCAACCGCTCGGCGTCGACCTGGAAGAGGATCTCGCGCGGGAAGGTCTCGATCACGTGGGCCAGCGCCCGGCCCGCGTGTCCCCGAGGATCGAGGCCCAGCGCTTCGGTTACCTGGGCCACCTTGCGGCGCACGAGGGGCACGCGGCGCGGGCTTTCGGCCAGCGCGGCCGAGGTGAAGAGGCCCAGGAACCGTGCCGATCCCTCGATACGCCCTTGGGCGTCGTATCGGCGCACCGTGACCAGATCCATCGGCACCGCCCGATGCACCGTGGCCACCAGGGTCGACTTGCCGACGACCACCGGCTGTTCGGGCTGGCCTTCGGGCTCGGGCGGCGGGGGGAACCGTTCGGGATCCTTCAGGATTCCCTTGGGGCCCTGCGCGTCGAGCGAACCCAGGAAGGTGAAGTTGTCGGCCGCGAGCCACTCGAGGAAGGCGACGTTCTCGGCCAGGACAAAGGGGGCCACCGGCGGCGGGGAGTCGTTGAGCCGGCGGGCGGCCGCGTGAAGTCGATCGAGCATCGCCCGCCAATCTGAGACCGCCAGCCTCACGTGCGCGTAGACCCGGTCGAGCTCGGCTAACAGTTCGGCGCGCCGACGCGCGGGCGCGCGCTCCACCTCCATGACAACGATCGACTCGCGCAGCCCGTCGGGCCCGCCGAGGCCCACGGCGTGGCCCTGGGCATCCCGCTCGACCGACAGCACGGGGTGCAACAGCCGCTCGATGCCGAGCCCCGCCCGAGTGATGGCCGCGGTGGCGCTGTCGACCAGGAAGGGCATGTCGTCGGTCACCAGCACGAGCGTCATCCGGCGGCTGCCGGCCTCGGCCTCGACCGTTCCCAGCTTCACGACGTGGGCGCCGGCGGGGCGGTGCGTGAACGCCTGGAGCGCGAGCTCCACCAGTCGGTCGATCTGGGTTTGGGAAAGGCCGTCGAGCTCGCCGGCCGGCGCCTGGGCCAGGAGCGCGGTGCGGAAGGCGTCGGCCAGTGCCGAGGGCGACGCGCCGGCGGGGGCGGCCGGCGGCGGGCGTCGGGTTCGGGTCGCCATCGTGCGTTCCTCGGCCGCGGACGGTCGAGCGCTTACGCGGGTGGTGTGCGGCCTGCAACCGGCCGAGCGGGCAGCATGGCCGTGGTGGCCGGGCGGGGGCGCCGGTTCAGGCCCCGGCTGGGGTTCGGGCCGCGAAGCGCGGCTTCCCAGCGGTTCATCCCAGGCCGGGGCCGAGCGCGGTCCCCCGGGCCGTCGCTCCGCCGGCGGGGTCGGGCCGCAGGCGGTCGAGTTCCTGAGCGAGCGACCGCGTGGCCTCGTCCGACAGGAGCTCGCGCCACGAGACGACCACCAGCACCAGGCCCGTGGGCTGGGCCGCCCCGGGGGGTGGGGCGAAGGGGAGGGCGATGGCTCTCAGCGCCAGGCGAGTCGCCTGCCCTGGGGCGGCGTCGGGGCCGATCTCCACCCAATGGGGCGCGCCTTGGGCGAACGCCGCGCGGGCCGCGGCCACGAGTCGGGCACGGACCTGGGCGCCATCGGCCCCGGTTGGCCGCAGCAGGTCGAGGGCCGAGAGGGCCCGGCCCACCTTGAGCACGCGCAACCGCGCCGGCGGCGGCCCGGCCGCGGCGAACAGGATCGCCGGATCGGTGAACGCGGCGAAGCTCGCCAGCGCGGTGGCGGGTGGGAGCGGGCGTTCGCCCGCCGCCTCGCGCCAGGCGGCCTCGGCCCGGCGCACGAGGCGACGTTCGACCGTGAGCGGGCTGGGGCGCGCCGGGAGGCATGTCGTTCGACCGGCGGCGACCGCGACGTGCGGGGGGCGCGCAAAGCGGGGCGCGGGCCACGGTCCGCCCGCCGCCCGGACCGACGCCCCAGCCCGGCCTTCATCCTCCGGGCCGGCGGCGATGGCACCCCTAAACTCCAGCCCCGGGGCGGCCGCGCCGGCCTGCGTGGACCCGACCCCCCGGGCCGTGGCGCCGCCCTCCGTGGACCCTACCCCTCGGGCCGTGGTGTCGGCACCCAGGGGCCCTTCCCCGGGGCCTACCGCCTGGGCCCCAGCGGCGGCGGTCCGGGGCGGGTGGCCACTCGGGCCGCCCGCCTCCTCGTCGGGGCCAGGCCCCGATACCGAGGGCCGGCGGTCCACGCCCCGGCCGACGCGGCCTGGCCCCTGGCCTGGAGGCCCGACTCTCGGGATCCGCGCGCCCATCCCACGTGGAGCAACGGCCGATGGGGCCTGGAGTTGAGGCGGGCGCGCGCTTGCCGGCCCGGCGCGCCGCGGCTAAGGCCCGCCCGTCCTCGCGTTCCGGGCGGGGTGCCACCTTTGCGGGGATGGCCGTCGATGGAACTCCTCGTCAGCGCCGACTGGCTGAAATCCGAGCTGGGCGCGCCGGACCTTCGGGTCGTGGACGCCACGCTGTTCCTGCCCGAACATGGGCGCAATGCGCGGGCCGAGTTCGAGGCGGAGCACATTCCTGGGGCGGTGTTCCTCGACCTCGACGAGGTGGCCGACCGGTCGAGCCCCTTGCCCTACATGCTGCCGCCGCCCGAGAAGTTCGCGAGCCGTTGCCAGGCGCTGGGCTTGGGCGACGGGTGCCGGATCGTGGTCTACGACAATTCCCCGTTGCGTTCGGCCGCGCGGGCCTGGTGGATGTTCCGCGTGTTCGGGGCGCACGCCGTGGCGATCCTCGATGGCGGTCTGGCCGCGTGGAAGGCGGCCGATGGCCCGCTGGAGTCGGGTAAGCCCGTGGTGCGCCACCGGCACTTCACCGCGTGGCAGGACCCGACCCAGGTGCGGACGCTTGCGGACATGCGCGAGAACCTGAAGACCGGAGCCGAGCAGGTGGTGGACGCGCGCTCGCCCGGCCGCTTCGCCGGCACCGAGCCCGAGGCCCGCCCCGGCGTTCGGCCCGGGCACATCCCGGGCGCGCGCAACCTGCACTACGCCCGCCTGTTTCGCGAGGACGGCCGCTATAAGCCGCGGGAGGAACTGGAGGCCGAGTTCCGGGCGGCCGGGGTGGATCCGCGGGCCCCGCTGGTGGCGACCTGCGGGTCCGGCGTCACGGCCGCCTGCATCGTCTTCGCGGCCACGCTGCTCGGGGCGCAGTCCCCCGCCCTTTACGACGGCAGCTGGGCCGAATGGGGCGCATGCCCCGACGTGCCCGTCGTGACTGGCGGCGACTGACGGCGGCCCATGGACGAGAAACCGGCCGGACCGCCCGTGGACACGCTGGCGGTCGAGGCTGGGCGGCGCCCCGAATGGACCTTGGGCGTGGTCAACCCGCCTGTGTTCCGGGCCTCCACGGTCGTCTTCCCGGACGTGGTCGCCCTCGAGGCCGCCAAGGCGGATCCCGCCGGACGGCTGTTCTACGGGCGCAAGGGCACGCCCACGAGCTGGGCGCTGGCCGAAGCGCTCACCCAGCTCGAGCCCGGGGCGGCGGGGACCGTGCTGTTCCCCTCGGGCGTCGCCGCGCTGGCGGGCGCCATCCTCGCCGTGGTGCGGCCGGGTGATCACGTGCTCGTCCCCGACAGCGCGTACGAGCCCACGCTCGACTTCTTGATGGGCTTGGCGGCCGAGTTCGGCATCGAGACCGAAGTGTACGATCCCCTGGCCGGTGCCGCGTTGGCCGAACGGTTCCGACCCACGACCCGGCTCGTCATCCTGGAGAGCCCGGGCTCGCTCAGCTTCGAGGTGCAGGACGTGCCCGCCATTGCCGCCGCGGCCCGCGCGGCGGGCATTCCCACCTTGCTCGACAACAGCTGGGCGGCGTCGGTGCTGTTCCGGGGCATCGCCGCCGGCTGCGACCTGGTCATGCAGTCGCTTACCAAGCACGTGGGCGGCCATGCCGATGCCGTGATGGGCGCGGTTGCGGCCCGGCCCGGTTGGTTCGAACGCGTGCGCCGGCTTGCCTGGATGCTGGGTCAGTGCGTGGCGGCCGACGAAGCGGCCCTGATGCTGCGGGGCCTGCGCACCTTGCCGCTGCGCTTGCGCCGCCAGGGCGAAACGGGCCTGCAGCTCGCCCGGCATCTGGCGGCCCATCCGCTCGTGGAGCGAGTGTTGCACCCGGCCCTGCCGGGCTGCCCCGGCCACGACGTCTGGGCCCGCGACTTCACGGGTGCGGCCGGGGTCTTCTCCTTCGTGCTGAAAGAGGGCGAGCCGGGCGACGACGCCGTGCTGTGCGATGACATGCGGCACTTCCGCCTGGGCTTCTCGTGGGGGGGCTACGAGTCGCTCATCCTCCCCGTGCGCGCGCGCCGGCGGCTTAAGCCCCTGCCCGGGCCAGGGCGGATGTACCGGGTTTCGGTGGGGCTTGAGGATCCGGCCGATCTCGTGGCCGATCTCGATCAGGCGCTCGACCGGCTGGCTCGGCATCGTCAGGCCCGAGCGCGCAGCCAGAGGGGCGCGAAGGGCGCGTCCTGACGGAGCTCGGCGCGGCCCAGCCGCGCAAGTTCCAGGGCGGCGGCGATGCCAGCCGCCAGACCCGTGGCCTTGCGGAAGGGATCCTCCGTCGGCGGCACGAGGGCCGCCAGCTCGTGCCAGCCTGGCCCGTGGCCCAAGAGGCGCGTGAGCCGCTCGATGGCCTCCTCCACGCTCATCATGACCGCCCGGCGGGGCGGCTGCCACGCCGGCCGCCGCCGGCGGGCGAGGGCGCCATAGGCCGACAGCAGGTCGAACAGGCTGGCCTCGAGCCGCACGTCGCGGACCCGCCGCAGGCCTTCCGGCTTTCCCCGCAGGAACACGTCGCGGCCCAGGAGCGGGCGGGCTGCCAGGGCCCGCGCGGCCTCGCGCATGGCCGCCAGCCGCTCCAGCCGCCAGCGCAGCCGTGCGGCCATGGCCTCGGCATCGGGCGCGTCGGCCGGCCGGTTGGGCAGCAGCAGCGCCGATTTCAGGTAGGCGAGCCAGGCCGCCATCACGAGATGATCGGCCTTGAGCTCGAGGCGCAACCGCCGGGCCTGCTCGATGAAGGCGAGGTACTGGTCGACGAGCGGCAGGATGGGGATGGTCTTGAGGTCGACACGGCGGGCCCGGGCCAGGGCCAACAGCAGGTCGAGCGGGCCTTCCCATGTGGCAAGCCGTACGTAGAGCACGGGGTCGGACTGTGCGGTGGGCGCCGCCGGCCGGTCGGGCATGGCGGCCGCGTCGGCACCCCCGTGTCGTGCGCCCGGCCCGTCGTCGCCGCCCGGCCGGGCCGACGGCGGCTCGGGGGACGCGGTGCCCGTCATGCGAGGCCCACTTCCGCGAGCAGCCGGTCGCGCCGATCGAGGAGTTCGGCGAGCGTCGGCGGCGACCCCGGGGGATCGTCGGTGCGCCAACGGGCGGGCCCCTGCGCCCAGGCCATGGCGGCCGCGAGCCTTCGCCAGGTCTCCTCGGACATCGGCGGCAGGGCCTCCAGCACTTCGCGCGCCTCGGCCACGTCGCCCGAGCAGTGGAGCGCAAGGTCGCAGCCCGCCGCCACCACGGCGCGGGCGCGGGCGGCGAGGGTCGCGCCGTCGGGGCCCTGGGCCAGGGCCTGCATGCCGATATCGTCCGAAACAAGCAGACCCGCAAAGCCGATCCGCCCGCGCACGATGCGGGAGAGGATCGTGGGCGAAACGGAGGCCGAGCGCTCGGCGTCCCACGCCGGGTAGAGCACGTGGGCCGTCATCGCCATGGGCGCATCGCGCAATCGATGGAACGGCAACAGATCGGTCTCGAGCGCGGCCTCGGGTGCGGACACGATGGGCAGCTCGACGTGGCTGTCGGCCGTCGCCCGGCCGTGGCCCGGCACGTGCTTTATCACGCCCACCACACCCGCGGCCTGGAGGCCATCGAGCACCGCTCGGCCCAGGGCCGCCACCGCCAGCGGGTCGGTGGCGAAGGCCCGGTCACCGATCACGTCGTGCGCGCCCTCCTGGGGCACGTCGAGCACGGGCAGGCAGTTCACTGTGATGCCGAGCCCGGTCAGCAGGGTGCCGATGGCCTGGGCGTTGGCCCGCGCGGCCGCCATCGCGGTCGCCGGGGCCGCGGCATAGGCGGCGCCGAAGCGCGCCGCGGGCGGGAAGGCGGGCCAACGGGGTGGGGCGAGGCGGGCCACGCGGCCGCCTTCCTGATCGATCAGGATGGGCACGCGGTCTCGGCCGGCGAGCGCCCTGAGTTCGGCGGTCAAGGCGCGGACCTGGTCCGGCTCTTCGAGGTTGCGCGCGAACAGGATGAACCCCGCCGGACGAAGTCGGGCGAAGAGCCGACGCTCCTCGTCGGTCGGGCTGGGGCCGGCCAGGCCCACGATGGCCGGGATCACCTGGGGCACGGCGGGCGGGGGGCGGCATGGGACTTGGGGCGCACGATTCCTCCGGGCGAATTCGGGCCGCTTGCCGGTGGCCTTGTATCGTGTAGCGGATGGATTATGAGCCGGTGGCGGATTTCACCAGACGGATCCCTGCCCGGGCCGTCGACCCCGAGCCGTGCCGCGGCTCCACAGCAGTTGAGGAAGGCGCCCGATGGCCGTTCCCAAGAAGAAGGTCTCGCCCTCGCGGCGGAACATGCGCCGCAGCCACCATGCCCTGCGTCCTGTGACGGTCGTGGAGTGCTCGAACTGCGGCGAGCTCAAGCTGCCGCACCACGTCTGTCCCGCCTGCGGCTTTTACGACGGCCGCGAGGTGATCGCGAAGGCCGAATCCTGACGGCGGGCCCGATGCCGGTCGGCGGCACTTGGGGTCGCGGGCGCGACGCCCTCGGCGCCTAGCGGCGGGCGCGTGGCGCGAGTCATCGCCCTGGACTGCATGGGTGGGGATCACGGCCCCGAGGTCGTGATTCGCGGCGCCGAACTGGCGCGCGAGCGGTATCCCGAGCTGCGGTTCCGCCTGTACGGGCGGGCGGACGACATCCAGGCGGCGCTGGCGAGCGCGCCGCGCGTGCGGGCCGAGAGCGAGGTGGTGCACGTCGACGGCGTGGTGTCGGGGTCGGACCGGCCTTCCCAGGCGGTGCGCCGGGCGCGTTCGTCGTCGATGGGCCTGGCGATCGAAGCGGTACGATCGGGCGAAGCGGCCGCCGCGGTGTCGGCCGGCAACACCGGCGCGCTGATGGCGATGGCCAAGTTCACGCTGCGCACGCTTCCCGCCATCGACCGGCCCGCCCTCGTCGCGCTGATGCCCACGCTGCGCAGCGATTCGGTAGTGCTGGACCTTGGGGCCAACGCCGAGTGCGACGCGCTCAACCTGGTGCAGTTCGCCGTGATGGGGGCGGCCTTCGCGCGCTCGGTGCTGGGTCTGTCGCGACCCAGCGTGGCGCTCCTCAACATCGGCGTGGAGGACATGAAGGGCACGGGCGAGATCCAGGCGGCGGCCGCGTTGCTGCGCCAGGCGGCCGTCGACCTGCCGTTCGAATTCCGAGGCTTCACCGAGGGCCATGGCCTCGCCAAGGGCGAGGTGGACGTGATCGTCACCGACGGTTTTTCGGGCAACATCGCGCTCAAGACCGCGGAAGGCACCGCCAACCTGGTGACGGCCCTCCTCGCCCGAGCCTTCCGCTCCTCGTGGCGCAACCGGCTGGGCTATTTGTTGTCCCGGCCGGCGCTGCGCGCGCTGAAGGAGCATCTGGACCCCAACAACCACAACGGGGCGGTGTTCCTGGGCTTGAACGGGGTAGTGGTGAAAAGCCACGGGGCCGCCAACGTGAAGGGGTTCGCCAACGCCGTGTGCGTGGCCCGTGACCTGGTGGCCGACGACATCCTGCGCCGCATCGCGGCCGACATGACCAATTTCCGCGCTCACCTGCCGGGCAGTGTGCCGCCCGCGGGCGCCGCTTCGGCGGCGTAAGGCGCGTGCCGGTCGCCGTCCTGCGGGGCACGGGCGGAGCCCTGCCGCCACGGCGCGTGACCAACGACGAGCTCGCGGCACGGCTGGCCACTTCGGATGCGTGGATCGTGGAGCGCACGGGCATCCGCGCCCGCCACCTGGCCCCCCCCGGGATGTGCACGTCGGACCTCGCGGTTGCCGCCGCGCAGGCCGCGCTGGTGGCCGCCGGCACGCCCGCCCAGGCGATCGACCTGGTGGTGGTTGCGACCTCCACTCCCGATCGCACCTTTCCCGCGACCGCCACCGCCGTGCAGGCCCGCCTGGGCATCACGGGCGGGGCGGCCTTCGACCTGCAGGCCGTCTGTTCGGGCTTCGTCTACGCCCTGGCGGTCGCGGACTCCCTGCTGCGGACCGCGGCGTATCGCCGGGCGCTCGTGATCGGGGCGGAACTCTTCAGCCGGATCCTCGACTGGGACGATCGGGCCACCGCGGTGCTGTTCGGGGACGGCGCGGGTGCCGTCGTGCTCGAGGCGATGGAACCCGCCGAGGCCCAGGGCCGCGGCATCCTGGCCGCGCGCCTCAGGGCCGACGGCCGCTACGGCGACCTATTGTACGTGGACGGCGGGCCGGGCACCACCGGCACGGTCGGGCGGCTCAGGATGCAGGGGCGCGAGGTGTTCCGCCACGCCGTCGTGAACCTGGCCGACATCGTGCACGAAACGGCGATCCTGGCCGGGGTCAGCGTCGCCGACATCGACTGGCTGGTACCGCACCAGGCCAACCGGCGCATCATCGAAGCCACGGCCCGCAAGCTGGGGCTTCCGATGGAGCGGGTGATCGTCACGGTCGACGAGCACGCCAACACCTCGGCCGCTTCGGTGCCCCTGGCCCTCGACCAGGGGATCCGCGACGGCCGCATCCGGCCCGGCCAGCTCTGCCTTCTGGAAGCCATGGGCGGCGGCTTCACGTGGGGGGCCGTCCTCCTGCGCATCTGAACAGGTTCGCGGCTTCCCCGGCGCCACCCAGCCCGCTAAGCCAGGGCGCGCGGGAACGGAGGGGGCGATGACGGACGCACGGAAAGGTCTCGGCCGAACGCTGACGCGGGCCGATCTTGCGGAACGTCTGCATTTCGAGATCGGCCTGTCGCGCGCGGAATCGGCTGCCCTCGTCGAGCAGGTGCTGGACCTGATGGCCGACGCCCTGGTGCGCGGCGAGAACGTCAAGCTTTCGAGCTTCGGCAGCTTCGTGCTGCGCCGCAAGGGTCAGCGGGTCGGGCGCAACCCCAAGACCGGCGTCGTGGTGCCCATCGCGCCCCGCACGTCCTTGAGCTTCCGCCCCAGCCAGATCCTGCGCCAGCGCATCAATGGATGAGGACGCGGGCGGCGGGACGTCCAAGGCACCGGGCGCCTTCCGCACCATCAGCGAGGTGTCGGCCGAGCTCGGGGTGCCGCAACACGTGCTGCGCTTCTGGGAGACCCGATTTCCCGAACTCCGCCCACTCAAGCGCGGCGGCAACCGCCGGTACTATCGACTCGAGGACGTGGCCCTCTGCCGGCTCCTTCACCGGCTGTTGCACGTCGAGGGCTACACCGTGAAGGGGGTCCAGGCCCTGCTGCGCCGCCACGGCGTGAAGGCGCTGCTCGCCGCGCGAGAGGGCGCACCGCCCTGGGCGGGTGACGATCCGGCCAGCGTCGTCGGGCGGCTGGCCGTCTTGCGCGACCGGCTCGCCGCCGCCCTCGACCCGCCGGGCGGCGGGATGACCTCGTGAAGTCGCTGGCCCTCTTCAGCCTGAAGGGCGGGGTGGGCAAGTCGACGGCGGCCGTGAACCTCGCCCACGTCGCGGCCACGGCCGGCGGGCGGCGCACCCTGCTGTGGGACCTCGACGCCCAGGGCGGGGCCACCTTCCTGGTTCGGGGGGCGCCGGTGGGCCGGGTGAAGGCCCGCGCTGGCCTTACCGGCGACGGCTCGCCCCTGGACCTCATCGTGCCCTCGGAATGGGCGGGGCTCGACCTTCTGCCCGCCGACCGCAGCCTGCGCCGGGTGGAGGGCGACCTGGCCCGCGCGGGCGGGCAGCCCCTTCGGCGGCACCTCAAGGCCCTCGCGGCCGACTACGACCGGGTCATCCTCGACTGCCCCCCCGGCCTGTCGGAGCTCGCCACCCGCGTGTTCCGGGCAGTCGACCTGGTGGTGGTGCCCGTCATCCCCTCGCCCCTGTCGGTTCGCGCCCTGGAACAGCTGGAGGCCGAGCTTGCCCGGCTGGGCGACGAAGCCCCACCCGTCCTCGCCTTCTGGAGCCTGGCCGACCGGCGCCGGCGCCTGCATCGCGCCGCCCTCGACACCGCCCCGCACCGAGCCGTCGTTCCGGCGAGCGCCCTCGTCGAGGCGATGGCCGAGGCTCGGCGCCCACTGGGAGCCTTGGCGCCCCGCTCGCCGGTCGCGCGCGCCTATGCCGCACTCTGGTCGGCGGTCGAAGTGGCGCTCGTCCGCGGTTGACCGGCCGGTTGTTCCAGAGACGGTGCGTCCCGTGCCAGCGGCAGGCGCACGCGGGCGCACAGGCCTCCGCCGGCGCGGTTGAGGAGGGTGATGGTTCCGCCATGCGCTTCGGCGGCCATCCGGGCGTAGCTGAGCCCGAGACCCATGCCGCCCGTGTGGCGGCTGCGCGACGGCTCGGCGCGGAAGAAGGGCTCGAAGGCACGCGCAAGGTCAGGCTCCGAAAGGCCTGGCCCGCGGTCCAAGACGTCGACGACGGCCGCAGCACCCTCGCGCCTGGCCCGCACTTCGGCCGAGCCGCCGTAGGTCAGCGCATTCTCGATCAGGTTCGTCAGAAGCCGCCGAAGGGCCGACGGGTCGCCCTCGATCACCAGCGGGCCCGAGCCTTCCACCGTCACCTCCCGCCCTGTGAGCGACAGGTCCTCAGCGATCCGCTCGACGAGCGAGACGAGCTCGAGGCGCACCCGGGGGCCCACCCGGGCGACGCCCCGCACGAGCGCGAGCGTATCGCCAATCATGCCCTCCATCTCGGCGATGTCGGCGGCGAACTCGCGGCGCTGGGGCTCGGGCAGCCCTTCGGCCCGGAAGGCAAGCCGGGTGAGCGGCGTGCGCAGGTCGTGGGCCAGAGCCCCCACCATCTGCATGCGGTCGGCCACGTGCGCTTCCAGTCGGCGGGCCATGTCGATGAGCGCCCGGCCTGCCCGCTCGGCCTCGGGCGGGCCGCGGATCGGCGCCACGGGATACGACGGATCCCGGCCCAGCCGATCGGCGGCATCCGCCAGTTGGGCGAAGGGCCGGGCCAGCGCGCGCGACAGCAACAGGGCCACGGGCAGCATGATGAGCGCACCCACCAGGAACAGCACGATGAAGCGCTGCTCGACCCGGCCGAACACCTCCTCGCCCCGCGGGCTCCACGACCGCCAGCGGCCATCGGGCTCGCGAATCGCCACGCGGAACTCCCCCACCAGCGTCGGCTCGAGCCGGGGCGGCCCGCCCTGTTCGGAGCCCACGTCGACCAGAATGATCCGCCCCCGCTGCATGCGCGCCGTCTCGACCCGGATGTCCTCCGGCCGCACGCCCAGGCGATCCGCCAACCACCGGGCGGCATAGCGGGCGGCGGGCGACGGATCGCCGCGCGGAGGCCGTTCGGCCAGGTGCTGGTCCAGCCGGCCCCGCCGCGCCCCCGCAGCGATCTCGATGGCGACGCGGGAGAGCGACATGGCCGCTGGCGGCGGTGGCCGGATCAGCGCCAGAAGGCCGGCCGCCACTGCCTGCGAGACGACCAGGCTGAGGAGGACGATGCCGAAGATGGCGCCGAACAGGCCCGGCCGGCCAAGCCGCCGGAACCCGAAACGGCGGAGTTCGATCCGGCTCACCCGCCGGGTCTCACAGGGGGCGCACCTCGGCCTTCATCATGTAGCCCCCGTTGCGCACCGTGCGGATCAGGTCGGCGCCCGCCGGCGAGTCGCAGGCCAGCTTGCGCCGCAGACGGCTGACCTGCACGTCGATGGCGCGGTCGCCATTGTCGGACTGGCCCGACAGTTCGAGCAGGGTTTCGCGCGAGAGCACCTCCCCCGGATGCTCGATGAAGTGGTTGAGCAGCAGGAACTCCCCTTCCGAAAGGCTCACCGACACCCCACCCGGCGAGACGAGCTCGCGCCGGATGCGGTCGAGCCGGAATCCGGCGAACGAGACCGACAGGCCCAGCGCTTCCCGGCGGCCGCCGGCGGTGCGCCGTCGCAGCACCGCCCGCACCCGGGCGAGCAGTTCGCGCGGGTTGCACGGCTTGGGGAGATAGTCGTCGGCCCCGAGCTCGAGCCCCTCCACCCGGTCCGCCACGCTGCCCATGGCCGAGAGCACGAGGACAGCGGGTGCCTCGGCATCGGCGCGGAGGCGGCGCAACGCCTGGAGCCCGCCCTCCCCGGGGAGCATCAGGTCGAGGATGACGAGATCGATGGGCCGGCCTTCGCCCGACGCTCGCGTCAACGCCTCCCACATCGGTGGGGTCGAGTCCACGGCCGTCACCTCGAAACCTTCCCGTCCCAGGAAGGCGGAAACCAGCGCTCGGATCCCGGGGTCGTCGTCGACCAGCAGGATTCGCGATGCTCGTTGCGACATCAGTTGCGACCCATTCTTGTCTTGACTGCCTCTTTGAGCACGCTCGGGCGGTTCGCGCAATCCGGCGGGGCCGCGCAGGCGTGCGCCGGCAGGGCGCCGATGCGGCGTGGACCGCGGCCCGTGAGCTGCGTAAGCCCCCCGCGATGCGCCGATCGCTGTCCCTCCTGGGGCTTCTCTTCGTCCTTGCGCTTCTCGGGGGCCTTGCCTGGTGGCGGCTGTCGGCGGCCGGGCGCGAGGCCGGGCGATTCCAGACGGCCGCCGTTGTCCGCGGGGACCTGGCCGAGACGATCACGGCCAACGGCACACTGAACCCGGTGGGCGTGGTGAACGTGGGCGTGCAGGTTTCGGGCACCGTCCAACGCCTTCATGCCGACTTCAACGACCGGGTGCGGGCCGGCCAGCTCTTGCTGGAACTCGATCCGCGTCTGTTCCGGGCGCGGCTCGCCCAGAGCGAGGCGAACCTGGCGCGCGCGCGGGCCGAGCTCGAGCTTGCGCGCACCAACCGCAGACGGGCGGAGGAACTCGTCCGCCGCCAGTTCTTGAGCGCCCAAGCTTACGACCAGGCGGTGGCGGCCGAGCGAGCTGCCCGGGCGGCCGTCCAGGCGGCCGAGGCCGCGGTCGCGCAAGACCGTGCCAACCTGGAATTCTCGGTCGTCCGGTCGCCGGTCGACGGCGTGGTGATCAGCCGCCAGGTGGACGTCGGCCAGACTGTGGCCGCCAGCTTCCAGACGCCCACGCTGTTCACGATCGCCCGCGACCTTCGGCGCATGCAGATCGAGGCGGCCGTGGCCGAAGCGGACATCGGCAAGGTGCGCGTGGGCCAGCCCGTGAGCTTCACGGTCGACGCCTTCGGCACGCGGCGGTTTGCGGGTACCGTGCATCAGATCCGCCTCAACCCCACCACCCAGCAGAACGTGGTGACGTTCACGGTGGTGATCGCCGTCGACAATCCCGATGGCGTGCTGTTGCCCGGCATGACGGCCACCGCCAGCTTCCGGGTGCGCGACCTGAAGGACGTGCTGCTGGTGCCCAACGCCGCCTTGGCCTTCCGGCCAGAAGGGTTCGATCCGCGCCGGTTCCGCGAGGAAGGCCGGCGTTCGGGGCCGGCTCCGGCGGCCGAGGGCTTTCCCGCCACCGTGTTCGTGCTGGGGTCGGGCGGCGAACCAGTGCCCAGACGGGTGCAGGTGCTGGCCTCGGACGACGAGATGAGCGCCATTGCCGAGGGCGTGCTGGCCCCGGGAGACCTGGTCATCCTGGCCGACCGCGAAGCCCAAGCGCGCCGCGGCGTCGTGCGCGTGGGCCCGCCCCCCGCCAGCGGAGGCACTGGATGACCCTCTTGAGCCTCGCTGGCATCGTGAAGGACTATGTGACCGAAGCCGGGCCCTTCCGCGCTTTGGACGGCATCGACCTCGAGGTGCGGGACGGCGAGCTGGTCGCGATCATGGGGCCGTCGGGCTCGGGCAAGTCGACGCTTATGAACCTGCTGGGCTGTCTCGACGTGCCGACGGCCGGCCGGTTCCTGTTTTCCGGGCGCGACGTGGCGGGCCTGCGCGAACCCGAGCTCGCCCAGCTGCGCAACCGGGCCATCGGGTTCGTCTTTCAGCAGTTCAACCTGCTGCCGCGCCTGTCCGCCCTCGACAACGTGGCCTTGCCGCTCGTTTACGCGGGCTGGGGCCGGACGCAGCGGCGGGCCCGGGCGCGAGAGCTCCTGGCGCTCGTGGGCCTGGCCGCCAAGGAACGCGCACGCCCGGCCCAGCTGTCGGGCGGCCAGCAGCAGCGCGTGGCGATCGCCCGTGCGCTGGTCGCAGGTCCGCGCCTGTTGCTGGCGGACGAGCCCACGGGGGCGCTCGACACCCGAACGGGGGCCGAGATCCTGGCCCTGTTCCGCGCCCTGAACCGCGAGCGGGGCGTGACGGTGGTGATCGTCACCCACGATCCCGGCGTCGCGGCCGCCACCGACCGGGTGGTCCGCCTGCAGGATGGACGCATCGTGTACGACGGCCCGCCCCATCCCGCCCTGCTGGCGGATGCCGGCCATCACTACGAGGTGGTGCGGGCGTGATCGGGGCGATGCTGGCCGAGGCCGCGACGGCGCTCGCCGCCAACCGGCTGCGCTCGGCGCTCACCATGCTGGGCATGGTGATTGGCGTGGCGGCCGTCATCCTGATGCTGGCCATCGGCTACGGCGTGCAGCGGCGGGTCGAAACCTCGATCGCGGCCCTGGGATCGAACCTCCTCATCGTGAACTCGGGCGCGGCACGGACCGGTGCCGGGATCGTACAGGGAACGGGCACGCGGCCCACCTTGACGCTCGAGGACGCCGAGGCGATTGCCCGACTGCCGGGCGTGCTGGCAGCCGCACCCCAGACGACCACGCCCGTCCAGGTGGTGGCGGGGCCCGTGAACTGGGCCACCAACGTTACGTCGTCCACGCCGGCCTGGTTCGTCGTGCAGGGGTGGTTCCCGGAAGAGGGTCGGGCCTTCTCGGCCATGGAGGAGCGGCAGGGGGCGCGGGTGGCCGTGATCGGGCAGACGGTGGCGCGCGAACTGTTCGGTGCGGCCGATCCCTTGGGCCAGCTCCTGCGGGTGCGGGGGGTGAGCTTCCGGGTGGTGGGGATCCTCCCGCCGCGCGGCCAGGGCATCGGCGGGATCGATCGCGACGACGTGGTGGTGTTGCCGCTCACCTCGTCGCTGCGGCTGGTGGCGGGCGGCGGGCCGTTCCGGCGCTTCGTGCGCACGATCACCGTCTCGGTGGCCTCCCCCGAGGGGCTACCGCAAGCCGAGCGGGCCATCGCCGAGCTGCTCCGCCGCCGGCACGGCCTGGCGCCGGGCCAGGAGAATGATTTTTCGATCACCAACCTGACGGCGGTGGGCGACACGTTCCGCGAGACGACGGGGGCCATCTCGATCCTGTTGGGGGCCATCGGCGGCATCAGCCTGGTGGTGGGGGGGATCGGGATCATGAACATCATGCTCGTGTCGGTGACGGAGCGGACGCGCGAGATCGGCATCCGGATGGCGATTGGGGCGCCGCGGGCGGCGGTGCGGCTGCAGTTCCTGCTGGAGGCGCTGGCGCTGAGCCTGGTGGGCTGTGTGGCGGGGGTGCTGCTGGGGGTGGGGCTGGCGGTGCTGGCCTCTCGCGTCCTGCCGTTCGCCACGGTGGTGTCGCTTGCGTCGGTGGTGGCGGCGTTCGGGATTTCGGCGGCGGTGGGCGTGTTCTTCGGCTGGTGGCCTGCCTCGCGTGCGGCGCGCCTGTCGCCCATCGAAGCGCTGCGGAGCTAGCCCGCCACGCGGCAGTGTGAACGCTGTGGGGCAGTGTTGGCGCGGCAGTGGCGCCCCTGCTGCCATGCCGGCCCGGTCGAGGCGGCGATACCGAACGGGCATGAAAGCCTCCCCGACTGGCGGGGGATGGTGGGCTGCGGCGGCGGCGAGATGGTGGTGGCGCTGACGACGGTGGTTCCGGAAGGAGACACAGGGATCGTCGGCCCCGTTTTCATGAGAAGGGCTCCTCGGTGTGGGCGGCGTGGTGGACTGGGGCTTCGCCTTTGGGACGCTGCCCGAGGCGCCGGCCTTCCTGCGCCGTCAGGACCGGCCGACGCGCTGCCTGGCCATTCGGCGAACGCAGGCGCTCGACGCCGGGCTTGGGGTGGACTTGCAGGCTTCGCGCCGCAGGCGGGTATAGGATGCGAAACCCTACCCGACTGACTTGCCGGGGCCAGCTCGTCGGCCGGTCAGGCCTCGCCCATGCGAAGCGCGGCGATGAAGGCCTCCTGCGGAATGTCCACCTGGCCGAACTGGCGCATCCGCTTCTTGCCCTCCTTCTGCCGCTCCAACAGCTTGCGCTTGCGCGTGACGTCCCCGCCATAGCACTTGGCCGTCACGTCCTTGCGCAGGGCCGGGATCGTCTCGCGCGCCACGATCCGCCCACCGATCGCCGCCTGGATCGGAATCTTGAACAAATGCCGCGGAATGAGGTCCTTCAAGCGCTCGCACAGCTGCCGGCCCCGCGCCTCCGCCGCCCCGCGGTGCACGATCATCGCCAGGGCGTCCACCGGCTCGCCGTTCACCAGGATCGTCATCTTCACCAGATCACCGTCCCGGTGGCCCACTGGATGATAATCGAAGCTGGCGTAGCCCCGACTCACCGACTTCAGCCGGTCGTAAAAGTCGAACACCACTTCATTGAGCGGCAATTCATAGACCAGACAAGCGCGCTGGCCCACGTAGGTCAGCTGCTTCTGGACGCCACGGCGATCCTGGCAGAGCTTGAGGACGGCGCCCAGATAGGCGTCGGGCACGTAGATGGTGGCCTCGATCCACGGCTCCTCGATGCGGGCGATGCGCACCGGATCGGGCATGTCGGCCGGGTTGTGCAGCTCCCGCACCGTCCCGTCGGTCAGGTGCACGCGGTAGACGACCGACGGCGCGGTGGTGATGAGGTCGAGGTCGTACTCGCGCGCTAGGCGCTCCTGCACGATCTCAAGATGGAGAAGGCCCAGGAACCCGCAGCGGAACCCGAAGCCCAGCGCGGCCGAGGTCTCGGGCTCGAAGGTGAAGCTCGAGTCGTTGAGATGCAGCTTGTGAAGGGAATCCCGGAGCTTCTCGAACTCGGCGGCATCGGCCGGGAAGAGCCCGCAGAACACGACCGGTTGCACCTCGCGGAAGCCCGGCAGGGGGGCGTTCGCCGGCCGGCGCGCGTCCGTCACCGTGTCGCCGACGCGCGCTTCGGCCACCGCGCGGATCTGGGCGGTAAGGAATCCCACCTCCCCCGGCCCCAGCTGCTCTACCTGCTGCGGTCGGGGCCGGAATACCCCCACCCGGTCCACGGTGTGAATGGCCCCAGTCGACATGAACCGGATCGACTGGCCCTTCTCGAGCACGCCGTCCACCACGCGGACAAGGACGACGACCCCGAGATAGGGGTCGTACCAGGAATCGACCACCAGGGCCTTCAGCGGCGCGGCCGCCTCGCCGCGGGGCGGGGGAATGCGGCCCACGATCGCTTCCAGCACCTCGTCGATGCCTTCGCCCGTCTTGGCCGACGCGAGGATCGCCCCTGACGCATCGAGGCCGATGATCTCCTCGATCTCGCGCCGCACGCGTTCGGGATCGGCCGCCGGCAGGTCGATCTTGTTGATGACGGGGACGATCTCGTGATCGTGCTCGAGCGACTGGTAGACGTTGGCCAGCGTCTGCGCTTCCACCCCTTGCGCGGCGTCCACCACCAGCAGCGCGCCTTCGCAGGCAGCGAGCGACCGCGAGACCTCGTAGGCGAAGTCGACGTGGCCCGGCGTGTCCATGAGGTTGAGCACGTAGTCCCGCCCGTCCTTCGCCCGGTAATCGAGGCGGACGGTCTGGGCCTTGATGGTGATGCCGCGCTCGCGCTCGAGCTCCATCGAGTCGAGCACCTGCTCGGTCATCTCGCGCTCGGAGAGCCCGCCGCAGCGCTGAATGAGCCGATCGGCGAGAGTCGACTTGCCGTGGTCGATGTGGGCGATGATGGAGAAGTTGCGGATGCGGGCCGGGTCGACCGCAGGCTGGCTCGCCATGGGGGGGCCTTGGCAGCAGGGGAGCCGCTTGTGCAACCCGGAACGATCGTCGCGGGGCAAGATTGGGGAATGATGCAGATGCATCATGCCCGGTCTTGACAGCCGGCCCTGCTCTTCAAGGAGGAAGCCTCGACGGATCAAGCTGTTGGTTTGTTGGCCCGCGGTTTGCAGGGCAGGGTGTCGACGCGGTTTGGCGGCGGAGGCGAGAATGCGGGGCGCGTTGGCCTTGGGGAAGGTGGCCGTGATCGGAGCCATGGTGGCGTCGGCGCCCTCGGCGGCGGCCGTCGAGTTCCCCTTCTACGCGTCCGCCAACTATGACTTCTGGGACGCCTGGGGCTATCCGCTCGCGGATGGCGCGGACTCGACCTTCAACCCCGGCGTGTGGGCCGAGGTCTTCTACACGGGCGATGTCGATGGCTATGACGCCGCCGATTTCGGCGAGGGCCGGGGCCAGGCGGGCGATCGCTACGCGCGCGCCTTCTCCGCCGCCGGCCTCCTGACGGGCGATCACGAACTGAATGGCCTCGGCCTCGGCCGCTGGATGGGAACGGCGGTGTCCGAGGGCACCGGCACGGCCGACATGGGCGTGCTGCTTCGGGGCCTCCTCAATTTCGTCGATCCGCTCCCCCTTCTCGAGCGCAAAATCTTCACCTGCACCGGGACCGTCGACTGCAGATTCTACGGGAAGACGAATTTCGACTTCTTCCTCGGGTCGCAGGCCTCCCTTCGGCTCGAAATCGAGGAGGTTGGGACGGGGACCCGCTCGCTCCTCTCGGCCACCTTCGCGATCTACCGCGAGATCCTGCGCGTCCCGAATGCGGACGGGGGCTTCGACCAGAGCTTCACGGATCGCGCCGCCGCCTACTGGATCGGCTGGCGGCTCACGCCGGGCGGCAACGAGCTGCTGGGCAGTGACCTCGACGAACTGACCATTACCCAGAGCGGGGCCTATCATGGCGTCGCGCCCACCCTCAATCCGGCGATCCCGGTCCATTTCGTCTCCGGCCGCAGCTACCAGTTCATGTTCGAGCTTGCCTGCGGCAGCACCGCGGCCGGGCTTGCCGCCTACATGACCTCGGGCACGGCCGTCAGCACCGAGTGCAACGCGGTCAGCTCCGCCTATCTCATGGGCCTTGCGAACTTCCGCGATGCGGCTGGCAATCCCATCGCTCCTTTCGCGCTGCGCGCCCCCGACGGCACCAACCTGGCCCTGCCGAGCCCATTCGCGCCGGGCGGGGGCGGGCCGGCGCCCATCCCCGAGCCGGCGACCTGGGCGCTTCACGTCTCGGGCTTCGGGGTGGTGGGCCTCGCCGCGCGCCGCCGGCGATCGCCCGCCGCGGTCTGAGGCCCGGCGGCACGGCGCGCCCTTACGCCCTGCGCGCGGCCGGCCCGTCGAGGCGCGAGGGCGGCAGGCCGCGCTCGCACAGGTCGCACAGCGCCTCCATCACCGCGCGCACGCGCGGATCGACGAGGGCGTAACGCACCTGCTGGCCCTCGCGGGTTGCCATGACGATGCCTGCCTCGCGCAGCAGGGCCAGATGTTGCGAGACCCGCGACTGCGACAGTCCGGTGACGACCACGAGCTCCCCCACGGTGGGGTGGGCGCCACCCAGCTCGTCGGCCATGCCCATGCGGCAGAGCATGCGCAAGCGATCCGGGTTGGCCAGCAGGCGCAAGACGCGAGCCATGCGCGGCGCTTCTTCGCCCAGGGGCATCAGCTGGCCAGGCGGCGGCGGGGCGTGCGTCATGCCGCGGGAGGTAACCGTCGGCGGGTCGGGCCAGGTGGGCGGGGCCACCAAGACATGCGAATAATATAAACCGTTGCGACACGGTGCCAAGACCCAGCGCAGGGATTGCCGCCGAGGACGGCGGGCGCTGGATTCGAACCTGCCGTAAGCCGCGGCCGATGGCCACGGGGCGCTGCAGAGGATCATGGCCGTCGCGACGGTCCGCCGGATGCGGAAGCCGCCCGTCGGCCCCTAGTCGGCCAGCTCGGCCGGGAGGTCAGGGCTCGGTGCCACGGGAACGCCGGCGGGCACGACGTCGATCACCGTCTCGCCGGTTGCGGGAAAGGCCACGGGGCCGTCCACCTCGCGGCCGGCCGAGCGCAGGCGCCACGGTCCGGCGCCGCCGCCGTGGATGCGCACGCGGATCGCGCCCGCCCCGCGCTGGACTCGGACGTCCGCGCCCGACCAGTCCCGCGGCAGGCAGGGAAGGACGACGAGCGCTCCGTCGACCAGCCGAAGCCCCAGGATGCCTTCGATGGCCAGGCGGAAGGCCCAGCCGGCCGCGCCGGTGTACCAGGTCCAGCCGCAGCGGCCCGTGTGCGGCGGGGCGCCCGCGATGTCGGCCGCGCAGGCGTAGGGTTCGCCACGGTAGCGGGCGACCGCCGCGGCATCCTGGGTGCGGAGGATGGGATTGATGCGGTCGAACACGTCCTTCGCGCCGTCGCCGTCGCCCAGCCGGGCGAGGGCCAGGCCGAACCAGGCGGCCGCATGGGCGTATTGCCCCCCGTTCTCGCGGATGCCCGGGGGATAGGCCGCGATGTAGCCCGGGTCCCGCCGGGTGCGCTGGAACGGCGGCGCAAGTAGCCGGACCAGGCCGTCGGCGCCGGCCAGCAGCGTGCGGGCGCAGTCCATCGCCTGGCGGGCGCGGTTCGGATCGGCTGCGCCCGACAGCACCGCCCAGGCCTGGGCGATGAGGTCGATCCGGCATTCCTCGTTGAGGTGGGAGCCCCAGGGCGCGCCCTCGTCGTCGAAGGCGCGGGCATACCACTGGCCGTCCCAGGCGCGGGCCTCAAGCGCCTGGCGCAGCGCCTCGCGGCGGGCGGGCCAGGGTTGGGCGAGGTCGGGCCGGCCCGCGCGCTCGGCCAGGCGCACAAAGCCGTCGATGACGGCGATGAGAAACCAGCCCAGCCATACGCTGGTGCCGCGGCCGCGGGCGCCCACGCGGTCGAGCCCGTCGTTCCAGTCGCCCGTGCCGATGAGCGGCAGGCCGTCGGGACCCAGGCGCCAGCCGGCCGCGAGCGCGCGCGCCAGATGCTCGAGCAGCGGCGCCTCCTCGCCGCGCGCCCAGGTCGCGTAGCGTTCCGCCTCGTCGGGCCGCAGCGGCTCGCCCTTCAGGAACGGAACGGGCTCGTCGAGAATGGTCAGGTCGCCCGTGGCCTCCACGTAGCGGGCGGCCGCGAAGGGCAGCCACAGCAGGTCGTCGGAACAGCGGGTGCGCACGCCCTGCCCGCCTGGCGGATGCCACCAGTGCAGCACGTCGCCTTCCTCGAACTGGTGGGCGGCCGCGCGCAAGAGGTGCGCCCGCGCCAGCGCCGGGTCGTGCCACAGCAGGGCCAGCACGTCTTGCAGCTGGTCTCGGAACCCGAACGCGCCCGAGGCCTGCCACGGCCCCGCCCGCGCGAACAGCCGAGCGGCGGCCGACTGCAGCGGCAGCCACCGGTTGACCATCCGGTCGAATGCGGGGTCGGGGGTCTCCACCTCGACGGCCGAGAGCAGCTCATCCCACCACCGCGTGGCGCGGGCGAGGGCGGCGGTGGCCACGCCCGGCTGCCGGAAGCGCTGCACCAGCGCTCGCGCCTCCTCGGCTGAGGGGGCGGCCCCCAGCAGAAACAGGGCTTCGGCTTCGCCGCCGGGCGGGAGGTCGAGGTGGACCTGCAGGGCGCCGAGCGCGTCCCCCCGGCTGGCCCAGACGGTGCCGAGGCCCCAGCGGGCGAGCGCCTCGGGCCGTCGTGGATCGCCGTCCGGGCCCAGGAAGGCAAGGCGCGAGGCCGACAGGCCGTGGGGCGGCCGATCGCTCGCGAGGAACGCCACGTGCCGGGCGAAGTCGGCCACGCGGCGGTTCTGCGCCAGGATGGCGCCCGACGGCGGGTCGTAGGAGGCCTGGAGCCAGGCGCGCGTTTCCCCCGCGACGGGGCCCAGCAACCATTCGGCCTGGTAGGTCGCCGTGATCCGGCGCGGGACCGTGGTGCGGTTCGACAGCCGCAGCCGCACGATCTTGACCGGCGCGTCGCGGGCCACGCCCACTTCCACCGTCTGGTCAAGGCCCTGATCGTGGCGGACGAAGGTCGAAAGCCCCGGCCGGTGCCGCACCCAGCCCACGCCCGGCTCGGGCACGGCGTTCCAGATCCGGGCCGTCACTTCGTCGCGCAGGTGCAGCGCCTCGGCCGGGGGCGCGAAGACCGGATCGTTGCGCCAGGGCGTCAGCCGGAACTCGCCGGCGTTGAGCGCCCAGGTGAACCCCAGGCTGCGGTGGTCGACGAGCGTGCCGAACTCCTCGAAGGCGATCACGTTGGCCCAGGGCACCGGGGGGGCCTCGCCCTGGATCACATAGTCGCCGGTGGCGGGATCGAAGCCGCCGTGGCCGTTGGCGCTGGCCAGGGGAACGGGAGGGGGCGGGGCGGGCCGTGCCGCCTCGGGCAGCGTCCCGGTGGCGGGGAAGACGGGAAGTTCGGGCAGGCGGGCGGGCGGGCCAAGTGCCGCGGGGCTCAGGTCGCCCGCGGCGTCGAGGGTGACGAGGCTCGCCGCCTCGACGGCGCGCACGAGCGCCGGCATGGCCAAGGGCACCAGGTGGATTCCCCCCCGGTGCCCCAGGGCGTCGATGAGGCCTTGGGCCTTGAGCTGGCGCAGCAACCGGTCGCGGACCGGCTCCACGTAGCCCGGCTCGCCCCCGTGAAGGATCACGAGATCGATCCGGACGCCCAGCGAGCGCCAGCGCCGGTGGAAGCGGAGCAGGGCCTCAAGGCACGGGGTGACCGTGCCGTCGTCGCTCTTGACCGCCAGCACGGGGTGATCGCCCGAGATCCCGGCGGCCCACAGGTCGGACTGGCCTGGTCCGTCTCCGGGATCCAGGGCGGGAAGGGCCGTTGGCCCCAGAAGGCGCGTGAGCAGCCGCTGGAGCGCCTCGGCTTCGCCCGGGCGGAAGCCCAGTCGGTCGAGTTCGGCCCGAGCGGCGGACTCGGCGGCCCGCAGAGCCCATTCGACGGCCGCGGCCGTCTGGAAACGATCGAGCACGGCCTCGGCGTCGGCCTGGGTGGAGCCCACCGCCGTGAGCACCGCCACCTCCACCCGCTTGCCGGGCGGAAGCTCCAGCCGTCCGGCCAGCGCCACCACCGGGTCCAGGCTGAAGCCCCGGGGCGACGTCGCGTCGAGCGCCCCGAAATCGGGCCGGTCCGGATCGCCGGGGGGCGGGAAGAGGCGCGCGCGGTCGGTCTGGTGGCCGACAAGCGTGAAACCGGGCTCGTCGCAGACCATCCGCACGAGCATCACCGGGGGCCGTTCCTCGGGCCGGCGCGGCCGTCGGCGGGCCAACAGGGCCTGCCGATCGGCAAGCCACGCCGTCTCGACGAACAGGCGGCTGAAGGCGGGGTGGCGCTCGTGGTCGGCCGCCCGGTCCAGCACGACCTCGCGCACGAACAGCAGATCGAGCGTTCGGCTGCGGGCCGATTCGTTGGTGAGCACGAACTTCAGGCACTCGAGATCGGCGTCCGGGGCCACGCCAGTCTCGACACGGATGCCGAGCTCGAGCGCTCGGTCGCGGAACAGCGCACCGTGCACGGCGAAGCGGGCCTGCCAGCCCGTGCCGCCTGCGGGCCCACTTCGGTCGCCGGGCCGCCAGACGGTGCCCGTGGCCCCATCGCGCACGAACAGGGGGAGGCGGGCGTCGGCCCCCGTGCCCGCGCCGGGCGTGCGCGCGAGCAGGCGCTCCTCGTGAAACAGCTGGACTCCACCCCGGCTGGCAATCCGCTGCACCAACCGACCGTTGCCCGCCGCGTGGAGGGCCGGCACGCCGGGGTCGACCTCGGCCGGCCAGGGATGGTGCGCGACGGTCGCGGCCGGCCGTGTTTCGACCGGGGCGGGCGGCGGCCCGGACGGATCGGGCCGGGCATCCCAGGGGCACCGTTCGGCCAGCAGCAGGTCGGCCGTGGCGAGCTCGGGATCGGCCCGCACCAACTCGACCAGCCAATCGTCGAACAGCAGGTTGGCCAGCGCCGCGAGGCCCATGCCCTGGTGGTGGGCCATGTATTCCTCGACCGCGACGAAGCTCCGGCCGGCGGGAAGGCGGGTGGGCGTGAAGTCGGCCGCCTCGACGAAGCCGTAGCGCCGCAGCAGGCCGAGCCCCGCCAACCGGCGCAGGTTGGCCACCGCTCCCGTTGGGTCGACCGGCAGGGCCAAGAGCGTGGCGTAGGGGGCCACCACCCGGTCGGCTTCGAGCCCGCGCCGGATGCCGAGCCGGGGCACCCCGAACCCCTGGTACTGGTAGTGGCCCTGGGCGTCGCGTGCGGCGTAGCCCGATTCCGATACGCCCCACGGCAGTCCGAGCCGCCGGGCATGCGCCTGCTGCACCAGCACCGCCGATCGCTCGGCCTCGGCCAGCAGCGAACCTTCGGGCGCCTTCAGCAACAGGCGTGGCATGAGGTATTCGAACATTGAGCCTTGCCAGGAGACGAGCACCAGCCGCCCGTCCACGCGGGTCACGGGCCGCCCCAGGTGGGCCCAGTGTTCGGGCGGGGCGGCGCCGCGGGCGATGGCAAGGAAGCTCGCCAAGCGCGCTTCCGAGGCCAGAAGGTCGTACAAGCCGGCGTCGGGTTCGCCGGTGGAGAGATTGAGGCCGATCCGGAACAGCCGAGTGGCCGGGTCGAAGAGGAACCCGAAGTCGATGGCGGCCGCCCGCGCGCGCGCCCGGCTGGCAAGGGCGCAAAGCTGCTGGTCGAGTTCCAGGGCGGTGGCCGCCGCCGCCCTGAGGCGCGCGGCGTCGGGACAACCGGGGGCCGAGCGCCGCTCGACGTCCTCGGCCGCCTGCACCAGGGCGTCCGCCTGGGCGGCGAGGCCCCGGGCAGAGCGCAGCCGCTTGGCGAGCTCGGCCGGCAGGCCCTGGGCCAGCGTGTCCATGGGCGGGAAACTGGCCAGATCCCGGGCCAGCTCGTCGGCGTGCGCCACGGTGCGTTCGATCCACGCCTCCACGTCGGCCAGCGTCCGCGGGTCGGGGTCGGGCCAGTCGGCCAGCGCATCCGCCACCCGATTGGCCAGGGCCGCCACGCCACGCTCCCTCAAGGCCGCCGCGAAGCCCGGCCAGCGGCGCGGCTCGGTCCGCACCTCGGCCAGCGCTTCCCGGAGCGACCTGGCCTCCTCGGCCGCCTGCACCAGAGCGGCCGGCGCCCGGGCGCCGGGCGCGGTCAGCGCCTCCTCGAGCACCCGCAAGGTGTCGGCGAGGCCGTCCAACCGTTCCACGCCGACCGCCGGTTCTTGGCGCAGTGCCTCAAGACCGCCCGCCAGCGCCAAGAGGCTCATCGCGAGGTTCCCGCTGTCGACGGTCGAGACGTAGCGCGGCTCCAACGGTTCCAGCGTTCGGGTGTCGATCCAGTTGAGGACATGCCCGCGATAGGCCGGCGCGCGGTCCAGCGCGTCGAGGGCGAGGGCGGTGCGCTCGGCGAGCGCCGGCACCGACAGGTGACCCAGCCGTTGCGCCGCCAACATGGCCAGAAACATCATGCCGACGTTGGTGGGCGACGTGCGCGGCGCCTCGACGCCGAGGCCCGCCTCCTGGAAATTGTCGGGTGGAAGCCAATGGTGGGAAGGCCCTGCGAAGGTTTCGAAGTAAAGCCAGGTCCGCCGCGCGACTCCGCGGAGGAAGGCGATGTCGTCGCCCGCCAGGCGGATGGCCCTCGGCCGGAGGACCCGCGACGTGGCGGCCGCCACCAGAGGGGCGGCAAGCCACGGCACCCCGAGCAGCAGGGCGGCCGGCAGGCTGGCCGGCTTGAGACTCGCAACGAGCGTGAGGAGGCCAAGGCCCAGGGCCGTTCCCGGCGCCAAGGCGACCAGCTGGGCGCGCGCGGGAGAGCGGGCGAGGAGGCTCTGCCGGACCTGCGCGGCCGTGCGCCATTCCAGCAGGCGCCGCCGCGTGCGCAGGCGCACCAGCGTGCGCCCGACGGCATCGAGCGCCGACAGCGCGTCGGCGGCCAGGAACGCCACGGACAGGGCGAACCGGCCGAAGCCCTCACCGCACCGGCGCAGAAGCTGGCGGGCCCCGCCCACGGTGCGGCCCCGGGCCATGCTGGCCAGCAGGTCGAGCGCCATCGACAGGCCGAGGGCGAGCGCGGCGAGCAAGCTCCAGCCCCAGGCCGGGCCGGGAAGGAGCAGCCAACCCGCCGCCGCCATGGCCACGAGAGAGGGGGCCACGAGGCTGCGCCGCAGGTTGTCGAGCAGCTTCAGTCGGTCGAGCGGTGAGAGGACCGACGGAACCGGCCCTCGTGCCCCCGGGACTTGGGCGGCCAGCCACGGCAGGAGCTGCCAGTCGCCCCGGGTCCAACGGTGCACTCGAGCCTGCTGCTCGGCGTGGCTGTCGGGGAAGGATTCGAAGATCACGACGTCCGAGACGAGCGCGCAGCGAGCGTGGAGGCCTTCGAGGAGGTCGTGGGAGAGGATCCGCTCCTCGGGCATGCGGTCCGCAAGGCTGCGCTGGAAGGCCTCGATGTCGATCAGCCCCTTGCCGGCGAAGATTCCTTCGCCGAACAGGTCCTGGTAGACGTCGGAGACGGCGCGGGCGTAGATGTCGATGCTGGTGTCGCCCGCCTGCAGTCGGCCGTAGAGGGTGGCGGCGCTGCCGGGGGCGGGCTCGATGCGCGGCTGGAGGACGGCGTAGCCCGCCACGACCTTGCCCGTTCGGGTGTCGTGCACCGGCCGGTTGAGAGGGTGGGCCGCGGTGCCCACGAGCCGCGCCACCGTGCCGAGCGGCAAGCGTGTGTCGGCATCGGCGATCATGGCGAAGCGGCACCGCCTGAGGTGGGCCAACGCGCCAACGCGCACGGGGAAGGCGTCGAGCGCGCCGTCGCGCACCAGGCGGCAGAAGTCCTCGATCTTGCCGCGCTTGCGCTCCCGACCCAGGAAGGCGCGCTGCGTGGCGCACCAGCTGCGCCGGCGGTGCAGCAGGTGGAACGGCCCGTCCTCGTCACCCCGGCCGTGGCGGCGGTTGAGGGCGCGGACGGCTTCGACGAGCGCGGCCTCGATCGCGGGGTCTTCGGGCCGCTCCGCCGTGGGCGCGTCGGCGAAATCGGACAGGAGGACGATGCGGATCCGTGGGTCGCGGTTGGCCAGGTGATGGGCTTCGAGGGCTCGGGCCAGCGACGCGGCGTCGTCGGGCGCGTCCACGAGGACGGGTACGACCACGGCTGTCTCGCACCCTTCCGCCAGGCCGCGACGGAAGTCGAGGCGCGGCAGGAGCCGCGGGCGGACGAGGTGGGTGAGAAGCCAGTGGACAAACGACAAGCCCACAAGGCTGGCCGGCACCAGCGAGACCGCAAGCCCCACCACCCATGACCCGAGCGAAGCGCCGCCGGCCGCAAGCAGCAGACCCGGGGGCATGAGCGCCATCCCCGTGGCGGCGATAAGGGCCGCGAGATAGGCCGGGAAGGCGTGCCCTTCGAGCCAACGCTCCCATCGTGCACCGAGCGGAAGCTGGACTCCGATCCGCCGTTCAAGGACCGGGCGGCCCGTGCCGATGAGCCAGTAGCCCACGTGGCCCGCCCGCTCGTCGCCCGCGTGGGCCGTGGCCAGCGCCAGCGCGGCTTCGGCGACCGTTGGCTCGCTGCGGCCGCTCCAGTCGGCCAGCTTTTCGACCGCGCGCCGATACCGGTCGCGCGTTGAGAAATCCATCCGGGGGTAGACGCCGGCCGGATCGCGCGCGAGCACTCGCTCGACGGGGCTCACACGGTCGAACAGCTCTTCCCACGACAGCTTGGCGCAGGTGCCAAGCGCCTGGAGCGATCCCGCCACCACGTCCGCCGGGTCGGCCCGCGCGGGCTCAACCGGGCGCAACGGGCGGGGCGGGGCCGGCAGATCCGGGAAGAGCTTCTCAAGCGCGTGGGCCAGCTGGTCGAGGCAGGCGATCCTGAGCGCCGTGGGCAAGGCCCACAGCTCGGCGGTGGTGAGCGGCTGCTCGGGCTGGTAATGGTCCAGGAAGCGCTCGAGGAGCGTGGGCGAGACCTGAAGCCCCGTGGCGCCCAGGAATGCGTCCGCCAGGTCGAGAATGCGGGGGACCGCCGGGTCGCGGCCGGCCACGCCGGGCAAGCGCCGCCAGAAGCGCACGGGCATGTCGCCGGGCAGGGCGGCCACCACCCGGCGGACGACGTAGAGATTGTCGAGAAGCCAGGTGGCCGCGTGGGCGGCGGCCGGCGGGGCGTCACGCGCTCTCAGGGCGGCGGCGGTGAAGAACCGGTCGGCGTGGCCACGATCGGTCCAGCCGGGCCGCCGGCTTCGCCGGCGCGCCAACGGCCCGCGTGGTGCGGTGGCCGCGGCTTGTTCGATCGCGCGGCCGTGCTCGGCCTCGTCCAGGGCCGTCACGCGGTCGTATGCAGGGCAGCGGCCGGTTCGGCCGATGGCACCAAGGGCCGCTCCACCCCACCCTGCACGATGAGGAGCGGAACCTCGCTGCGCGCGGCGAGATAGGCCGCCACGCCACCCAGCGCGAGGTCGGCCAGGCGGCTGCGGCTGTGTCCACGCGCCGAGATCACCACGAGGTCAGGCGGGTCCTGCCGCAGGTAGGCCAGCAGGGCGGCCCGCGGGTCTTGGCCAGCCAACAGGGTGGCCGAGGCGGAATGGCCATCCGACTGCAACATCCGTTCCACGTGCGCCAGGTAGCCGCGGGCCCGGGCTTCGGCCCGGGCGCTGAGGTCGCGCTCGAGTTCGAGGTCACCCGCCGTTGGTGGCATCCGGCCCGCAAGGCAGGGCGGTTCCAATGCGTGGACCAGCCGGACGGCGGCCCCCTGCCGGCGCGCGATCGCCGTGGCCGTGGGGAGGGCCACCTCGGCCCATTCCGAGCCGTCCAGCGGCACGACGATCGAGGCCGGCGCGGGCCCGGCGAACGGTGGGCCGGGATCGGGCGGCAACAGCAAGAGGCTGCACGACAGCCGGTCCAGCAGCTCGCGCGCGGTCGAGCCCATCACGCTCACCGCGCCGCCCCCTTGTTGCCGGCCGATCACGATCACGCGGGCACGGGCCTCGCGCGCGACGCGCCCGATCTCGCGCGCCGGGATCCCTTCGAGCAACAGGGCGACCGGGGGCGACTCCCCTTCGCCCACGGCGTCGCGGGCCAGCCGTTCAAGCGTCGCGCGGACCTCTCGGCGGCGCGCGGCCCACAGGCGCGGATCGGGAACCCGAATGTTGGCGGGGCCAGTGTCGAGGACCTGGACCAGGGCCAAGGGTGCGTTCAGCACGCGCGCCAGCAGACGGCCATGCGTCAACAGCGCCGGTGCGTCGGCCGGGCGATCGATGCAGGCGATCACGGCGCCCGAGGGCAGCAGGTCGCCGCGGGTCCCACGGCCCACGCCGCGCGGGCTCGTCGCCCGGCCTTGCGGCCGGTCTCCCAACTCAGGACCGGTGGCGGCAGCCGTCATGGCCGCCGCGCACCGAGCGCCAAGCCTGAACGGACGGGGCGCCCCGCCCGGGGATCGAGGCCTCCTCCTGTCATCTCCCTCGAATTCCGGCATCGGGCGTTGCGCGCCCGCAACCACCCATGTGGGAAAATGGCGGGCCGCTTTCAAGCCGGTCGGCCGGTGACAAGGGCTGGCCCTCCCGGCAGGATCACAGCCCCGTCATGGACGTCGCCGTCTTCAGCGCCCGCTCGTGGGATCGGACCTATCTGCCGGCGGCCGATCCCGCCGGCCGGCACGCCTGGCGCTTCCTCGACGTCCGGCTCGAAGCGGCCACGGCCCCGCTGGCGGCCGGCAGCCCGGTCGTCTCCGCGTTCGTGAACGACCGGCTGGACGCCCGCACCCTCGCCGAACTGGCCCGCCACGGTGTGGGCCTGGTGGCCCTGCGGTGCACCGGCTTCAACCAGGTGGACCTCGAGGCGGCGCGGCAGCTGGGCATCCGGATCGGCCGAGTGCCGGCCTACAGCCCCCATGCGGTGGCCGAGCATGCGCTGGCCCTGATGCTGGCCCTCAACCGCAAGATCCATCGGGCCTGGACCCGAGTGCGCGAGGGCAACTTCGCCCTCGACGGGCTGGTGGGCTTCGACATGAAGGGCAAGACCGTGGGCGTGGTGGGGACGGGCGCCATCGGACGGGTGATGGCCCGCATCCTCCTGGGGCTCGAATGCCGGGTAATCGCCACCGATCCCGTGCCCGATCCCGAACTTGCGGCCGTCGGCGTGGCGTACCTCCCCTTCCCCGACCTTGCGGCTGAGAGCGACATCCTCACGCTCCACTGCCCCTTGACGCCCGAGACCCATCACCTGGTGGACGCGGCGGCGATCGCGCGGATGAAGCCCGGGGTCATGATCATCAACACGAGCCGGGGGGCAGTGGTCGACACCAGGGCGCTTATCGCCGGGCTCAAGTCGGGCCGGATCGGCAGCCTCGGCCTCGACGTCTACGAAGAGGAATCCCATCTTTTCTTTCGCGACCTGTCGGACCGCGGGGTGCCCGACGACGTGTTCGCGCGCCTTCTCACCTTCCCCAACGTGATCGTGACCGGCCACCAGGGGTTCTTCACGCACGAGGCGCTCTCGCGCATCGCCCAGGTGACGGTGGCCAACATCGAGGCCTTCGCCGCGACGGGCGTTCCGGTGCACGAGGTCTCGGTGGAGCGGCTGGCGGCCTGAAGGCCCCACCGCTCATCCGGTGGGCCCCGGATCGCCCGAGGAACCGGGTTCCGCGCGAAGTGCGGCCCGCAGCTCGGCGGCCAGTCGCGCGCGCTCGGCCGAGCCGTCGGGTGCGGAGTTGAGGTTCCGTCCGATGGCCGTGAGCCGCCGGAAGCGGCTGCGCAAGGCGTTCCGGTCGGTGTCGGGGAATCTCGGCCGCCACCACGTCCAGGACGAGCTCAAGAAGCTCGGCCTGGCGGGCCGGCGGGGCCGAGACGTCGACGGGATCGAAGGCATCCTGCTGCAGGAAGACCGCGTCGACGAACCGGGCCTTCTCGTAGCGCACGAGGTCGGAGAGCGGCACACCTTCATCGCCCGTCACCCGAAGGCGCTGCGCAATCTCCTCGCCGTCGCGCAGGAGTTCGAGGAGAAGGCCCGCCGCGTCCTGCGAGCGGTCCGGCCTCGCCCACACCCCCACGGGCCGGCTCCACGACCGCAGCGGATCGATGGCGGGATAGGCCCGGCGATAGGCACGCTCGCCCGACAGGCCGAGGAACGTGCCCACGGCTGCGAGGGTCGACCGGGTCACCGGCTCGTCGAAGTCGCCGCCCGCGGGGCTCACGGCGCCGATGACGGTGAGCGATCCCGTCCGCCCGTCGGGCAGGCTGATTACCCCCGCCCGATCGTAGAGGGCCCGGATCTGGGAATCGAGGTAGGCAGGATAGCCGTCCTCCCCCGGAATTTCCTCGAGCCGACCCGACGTCTCGCGTAACGCCTGGGCCCAGCGCGAGGTGGAATCGGCGATCAGCAGGACATGACGGCCCATCTGGCGGAAGTATTCGCCGATCGAGAGACCGGTGTGGAGCGACGCCTCGCGCGCGGCGACCGGCATGGAGGACGTGTTGCACACGAGGACGGTGCGGTCGAGCAGCACGCCCCCGCGGCGCGGGTCCGGCATCTGGCCGAAGTCGCGGATCGTCTCCACCACTTCGCCCGCCCGCTCGCCGCAGGCCACGTAGACCACGACGTCGACGTCGGCGTAGCGGGCGATGAGCCCCTGCAGCACCGTCTTGCCGGCCCCGAACGGCCCGGGGATGGCCGCGGTGCCCCCGCGGGCGATCGGGAACAGCGTGTCGATGATCCGCAACGTCGTCACGAGCGGGCGGTCGGCGGGAATGCGACGGCATCGGCCTGCGCGCTCCACGTGGCGCCCCAAAGGCCGGCGGATCGGCCACTCCTGCATCAGGCGCACGGCCCGCCGTGCGCCGCCGGGCCCCTCGAGTTCGGCCACCGCGTCGTCCACCCCGAACGTCCCCCCCTCGATCCAGCGGAGCCGGGCGGGTTGGCCGAGATCGAACGGCGCCATGATGTGGTGGCGCAGGCCCCGCTCGTCCACATGACCCAGCACGTCGCCGGGCCACACCTCCTCGGCGGCGCGGCGCGCGGGCCGGAAGGCCCAGCGGACCTCGGGGTCAAGCGCGGGGACGTCGATGCCCCGGGGCAGGAAGACGCCATGCCGGGCGGCGAGCGATTCGAGCGGGCGCAGGAGGCCGTCGAACAGGCCGCCCAGCAGGCCGGGGCCCAGGCGGACGGACAACGGCCGGCCGGTGAGGTCGACCGGGTCGCCCGCGGCGATTCCGGCCGTGCTCTCGAAGACCTGGGAGGTCGGCGAGCCGCCCGCGCACGCGGAGGACTTCCGCCATCAGCCGCTCGGGGCCGGCCGGTCCGTCGGCCCGCCGGGGCCGCACGAACGCCGTTTCGTTCTTGGTGATCGTGCCCGTCTCGACGATGGCGCTGGCCACGGCCTGCTGCACCGCCACCAGCCGCGCCCGGCCGGCCACGGGTTCAGGTCTCCCTCCGGGCGGGGGGCGAGGGCGGGAGCGGGCCGACCGCGCGTGCGAGCGCGTCGTCGATCCAGCGGCGTGCTGCCGCGACCGAAGCGGCCCGTGCCTCGCGGGCCAGAAGCCACGCCAACAGGTGGAGGACGACGGCTGCGAAATCGAAGGTGAAGGCCGGGCCGTGCCGTCGCACCATGTCCCATTCGAGCTCGATCGTCCGGCGCCAGAGCGCGAGCGGCTCGTCGCTCGCCACCGCCTGCAGGAACGCCCCCACGCGGCCCGCGAACCCGAAGGTGGGCTCGCTCCAGCGACGCCGAACGCGGCCGGCCACCTCGGCAAGGCCCGGCAGGCGCAGCACCAGGGCGTCCGGCCCGGGAGCCCCCGCCGAACGGCGTCCCGTGAGGGTGGCGAGGCCGCGCAGCCGCCAGAGGTCGGCGATCGCCCGGGCCGCGCGGGCGCGATGCGGTGGGCCTGGCAGGCCCGGGCGAGCACCGTCTCGTCGTCGAGGTTGGCCAACGCCCAGCGGTCGACCCCGGCCCGAATGTCGCGCAGCGCGGCGTGCTCGTTGGGGTCGAGTGGGCGCAGATGCCGGTCGAGTCGGAAGGGGCCGGCCGGCTCGTGCCGCGGGTCGAACGGAGCGGGGACGGGCGGCAGACCGGCCACGACGAGGAGATGCCGGGCCGCCGGAGGGCCCAGCCGGATCATGTCGCGATGCCCTCGAACCAGGCGTGGAACCGGGGGGCCAGGTGGGCCAGCAGGGCCGCCGCCACCGCCTCGTCCGAGAGGTCGATTTCGACCCCCTCCTCGACCAGCCGGACGTGAAGGCCAGGCCGGTCGTGCGGGCCTGCGAACACCACGAGACCCTGGGCGGCGAGCTCGGCGAGCGTGGTGGAGACGAAGCGGGTGAGCGGATCCTGGCGCGCGGCCTCGGGGTCGGCCCTGAGCCGTTCGAGGCTGGGCGGCCTGTCCGGCAGCGTGACCTCGAGCCGCGCCCCCGGCCGGACCCCCGCCGCCACGGTCGCGCGGTCGACGAGCGCCAGGATCACGGCCTCGACGAGCCGGGGCCGGTCCAGGGCCTCGGCCACCTGACGGCGGAAGCTGGTCCGGAAGCGCTCGAACAACTCGGCTCTGAGCGCCTGCATGGCATCGCGGGCGGCCGTCTTCAGGGCCTCGTGCAAACCGGCCCGTTCGGCTTCGGCCGCGGCGCGCGCCTCGGCCAGGATCCGGTCGGCTTCCGCCCGTGCGGCCGAGACGATGCGGTCGGCCTCGGTGCGCGCCTCGGCCACGATCCGCGCGGCCGCGCGCCGCCCTTCGGCCACGCCCCGTTCGCGCAGCTCGCCGATGAGCTCCTCGACCCCCTGGGCCACCCGGGAGGGTCCCTCTCGCGCCGCGCCTGCCGCCTGCGGGGTGGCGGTGCTCTGCCCGGAAGCCGGAGGGCGGGTGTCGAGGTCCTTGACGGGCTCGGGCCACGAGGGAAGCTCGTTCACGGGAAGCCTCCTAGAGCGTGCCGGCCAGATAGAGGGCGAAGACGAAGACGAAGACGGCGAAGCCTTCGATGATGGCGGCCGGCGCCAGGGCCAGGCCCGCCACTTCGGGCTTCTCGCGGACGGCCGCGATGGCGGCAGCACAGGCCTCTTCCTGCCGCGTGGCCGACAGGAACAGTGCGAGGCCGGTGAGCGTGCCGACGGCGAACAGGGCGGCGCCGTTGTCGGCGGTCACGGGCCGGGCCAGGGTGAGCATCGCCACGATGCCGTAGATGGACTGCGAGGAGGGCAGGGCCGAGATCGCCACCAGGCGCCCGTGGCCGCCGTCGGTCTCGAGCATGGCGCCGATCGCCGCCTGGCCCGCCGCGGCACAGCCCATGACCGAGCCGATGCCCGCCAGGGCGGGCGGCGCGCACACCCCGATCCAGCCCAAGAGGATGAGGAACTGGCTCATGCCGAAGGCACCGCGCGGCGCGCGAAGGGTCTGAAGGGGCGCCCTTCGCCGGCCAGCGCCCAGCCCGCGAACTCGATCATGTTGAGCCGCAGCCCGTGGATCACGCCGCCGGCGGCCGACGGGACCAGATTGAGGCCGTGCCCCAGCGCCAGCACCAGGAGCGCCACCAGGAGCCCGAGGCCGGGAAGGCCCGCGCGGGCGGTCGGCCGCCAGCGCGTTGAACGTGGCGGCGAGCGAAGCGCTGGCGAGGCCCAGGGCGGCGAGGCGGAGGTACGAGAGCACGTCGGCGAACAGCCGAGGCAAGGCCGCCAGGGCAGCCAGTCCCCGACCCAACCGCACGAGGAGGGCGCGGCCCGAAGCGATCGGCCGGTCGTCGCTGAACATGAGGACGAGACCGCCGCCCGTCGCCCCGAGCAAGGCGGCCGGAACCGGCCCCCAGCCCGCCCACCAGGACACCCCGGCGCCCAGGACGAGGAGCCACCCCAGGGCCGCGCGCCCGGCCGGGTGCCGCCGGTGGGTCCAGGCGCGCCCGGCCAGCGCCACCGCCAGGTGCCCGAAGCCAACGGCCGCCGCGATGCCCAGAGCCGAAGGCAGGTCCCGCGGGTCGACGACGGAGAGGTGCCGGGCCCAGGCGAACGGGGGTCGCGCCCCGAACCAGGAACCCGCAGCCAGGCCCCAGAAGAGGGTGGTGCCGGCGAGGGCCGCCAGCAAGGGGCGCCAGGCTCGGGCCGGGCCGCGCCCCAGCGGCCGCCAGCCGGCGACGAGCGCCAAGGCCATCACGAGCCCGTAGCCGGCATCCGCCACGATCATGGCGAAGAAGACGGCCAGCCCCATGAAGACCGGAACAGAAGGATCCCAGTCGTCAGCCGGCGGGGTCTGGAAGAAGCGGACGAGCTCGGCACCCGCCGCGAAAGGCCGCGGCGGTTCGAGCTTGGTGGGCGGGGTTTCGTGCCCGCGCGGCGGGCGGGCCAACAGCGCAAGCCCGAGCGATCTGGCCAGTTCGCCCAGCGCCGCGAGATCGGCGGCCGGCGTCCAGCCCGAGAGGGCGAAGACCTCGGCGTCGCGCGCGACCTGCGCGGCGGCCTGCGCCCGGGCCTCGGCATCGGCCGCCTGGGCCAGCGAGCGGGCCAGGAGTTTGAGGCGGTTGGTGAGCGAAAGGCGCTCGAACCGCGTCTCGTCGAGCTCGGCCTCGACCGCTGCGAGCTCCCGTTCGAGGTCGCGCAGGCGCCTCCGCCCCCCGTCTACCGGGGTGCCGGGAAAGACGCCGGGCGGCGGAGGGTCGGGGGACAGGGCGACGACATAGGCCCGTCCGCCCGCGCGATGGACGCAGCGCCAGGGCGGCGCATCGGGCGGGATCCGGTCGAGCCGGGCGGCCGGCACGACGTAGAACCGGGGCCGCAAGCCCCCCAGGTCGTCGGGCGCGGGCGGCACGGCGAAATCGCCCCAGGGGGCCAGCACCCGGATCCTGGCGTTCAGGGCCTCTCGCCGCTCCTCCAGCTGGCACAAGCGCTCGGCATTCGCGCTCACCCGCGCGACGAAGGCCGCGACGTCGAACCCGGGGTCGCGGGCTTGCGCCCGCCGACGGCCAGGGGTGGTGCGCAGGTAGCGCAGCGCCCGTCGGGCTGCCTCGCCCGCCGGAGGCGAGGGCACCCCCGCCCCCTGCCCGAGGCCGTCGAGTTCGACCGTGCCCAGGCACTGGAGCTGGGCCAGGGTCTCCTCGAGCCGGTCGGCGGGGCCCGCCAGGAAGACCCGCCGCATGGGGGCGAGGCTCACGGGCCGCCCTCACCCATGGGGGTGGTGGCCGCGAACGCCCTGCCCGCCTGCCGCTTGGCGATCCGCGCGGCCACCACCGCCGCCCGCCGCCGGTCGGCCAGGCGCCACAGCATGCGGCGGATCTCGGCTTCGGTGTGGGGAATGAGAACCTTCTCGACGAGGTTGAGACGCTGGGCCGCGCGCCGAGCCGCCTGTTCGAGACGGCCAAGCGAGGCCCGCCGTGCGGCGATCTCCAACCGCTGCGTGGCGGCCTGGGCCAGGGCGTGATCCAGGGCCGCCACCCAGGGGGGCTCGCCGAGGCGAGCCGGCGCAGAGTGGACGGGGGCGGCCACGCCGGCGCCGACCTGGGGGACGCCCGCCACCTGGCGCGGCGGTCCGGCGGGCGGTTGCGCGCGGAGGCGGCCTTTGGCTTCGAGCGGTACGGTCGCCAGCATGGGAAAGGCCTGGGCCAGATTCTCGAGCGCTCGGGCGTGGGCGGCCTCGAGGGCGGCCAGGGCGCGGGCTTCGGCCAGGCGCGCCGCCGCCAGGGTGCGATGGCGCCGGTCGAGGGCGGGGCGCGCCTTCTGATACGCCTCGAGCTGGCGACGGGCCGCGGCCACGGCAGCCCGGTTGGCCGGAAGCCGCATCATGGGACAAGACCGTCGCCAGCCCGGGGCCAATAGGTTTCGAGCAAGCGCTGCCGGATCGGAACCTCGTCGGGCGTGAAGCATTCGGCCAGCGTCCGCCAGCCGAGATCGAGCGCTTGCTCGAGCGGCAGGTTCACCCGGACCTCCATGAAGCGCGCGCGGAACAGGGTGTCGTAGCGCAGCAGGCGGTGGTCGAACTCCGTCAGGTCGAAGCCCAGCGCGACCTTCCGTCGGGCCTCCTGCGCCTCGGCGTAGAGCCCGATCATGGCGTTCATGAGCGGACCGTGATCCTCGCGCGTGGCGTGCCCCACGACCCGCTGCTTGAGGCGCGAAAGGGAGCCGAACGGGTCGATGAGCCCGTCGTGGAGAAAGATCTGGCCTTCGGTGATGTAGCCGGTGTTGGCGGGGCTGGGGTGGGTCACGTCACCCCCCGGCAGCGTGCACACCGACAGCACGGTGACCGAACCGCCGTCGCGGAAGCGGCAGGCCCGTTCATAGCGGCGGGCGAGTTCGGAATAGAGGTCGCCCAGATACCCTCGGTTGGCCGGCACCCGGTCCTGGGCGAGGCCCACTTCGGTCAGCGCGTCGGCGAAGGCCGTCATGTCGGTCAGGAGCACGAGGGTGCGGGCGCGCTCCTCGACCGCGAAGCGCTCGGCCACGGCGAGCGCCAGATCGGGTACCAGCAGCCGTTCGGCCACGGGGTCGGAGGCGAGGTTCGCGAACAGGATGGTCCGCGAGAGCCGCCCGGCTTCCTCCAGCCGCCGGCGGAGCGCCAGGAAGGCCTCGTGTATCATGGCGATGGTGCCCACCGCCACGATGTCGGCATCGGTCTGCAGGCCGATCCGCAGGAGAAGCTCGTCGTGGGGTTCGCCCGCCACCGAGAAGATCGGGATCTTCTGGCTCTCGACCAGCGTGTTGAAGAGGTCGATCATGGGGATGCCGGTGCGCAGCATCGCCTGGCCCAGCTCGCGGCGCACGGGGTTGACGGGGCTGTTGTGCGCCGGGATCGTCGGCTCGAGATCGGGCGGCGGGCCGCCGTCGATCGGCCGGCCCAGGCCGTCGAACGTTCGACCGAGGGCAGCGCGGGAGAGACGACCTCGACCGGGCGGAACAGGAAGCTGACGGCGGCCGCCGTCGAAAGCCCCGCGGCGTGGTCGAAGAGCTGGAGATGGACTTGGGAGCCCTAGATGCGGACGACTTCGGCCAGCGCCGAGCGGGTTAGAGGGGCGTCCTCGCGCACGAGGGCGAGGTCCCCCAGTGCCGGGGTCTGATCGGGGTGGGCGGTTTCGGGAACTTCCACCACCAGCTGGTCGCCCACGATCGCGCGCACCCGCCGATGGCGGACGAGCGCCGCCGCCGGCCGGCTGCGCAACATGTGCGGTCCGAGGGGATGGGGCGAGTTCACGAGTCGACCAGCACGAAACGGATCGAGGCGCTGAAGCTTAGCGTCGCGTCGGGATAGCCGTCGGGGAGGCGGCCGAAGCTCGTCACCTCGCGGGCGGCCGAACGGATTGCCTCGTCCAGCGGCTCGTGGCCAGTGCCCTGCACCATGCGCAGGTTCATAAGGCGCCCGCGCCGGTCGACCGTGAGCACCAGCACCGCCCGGCCCTCCATCTGGTTGCGCAGCGCCGACGGGGGTAGACCAGCCGCTCGTAGATGTAGCCCACCGCGCGGTTGGCGTAGGCCTTGAGGACCGCCGGATCGATGGGGGGCGGGGCGGCCGCTGGCGGCGCTTCGACCGTGGGTTCGGGTGGCGCGAGGCCGCCCTCACCTTCGCCCAGGCCGCTCGACAGCCGGGCGCAGGGCGGGGCCGGGGGCGGGGGGGCGGTCGGCGTGATGGGGGGCGACATCGCCGCCCGCTCGGTGCGCGACGGTTGCGCCACCGGTTCGGCGGCGGGTGCCACGGCCGGAGGGGGCGGCGGCTCGAGCCGACCGCCAGGCGGGCCGAGGCGGACGTCGATCCGGGTTGCGGTAAGCTCGTCGGCCGGCCGTGCGCGCCGGGCCTGCCATTCGAGGAAGGCGGCCCCCAACGCCAGGTGGAGACCCGCGGCGGCCATGAGCGCAAGCGTGAAGCCGCGAGGCGACAGCGCCTCGACGATCACGTCGCCCAGCGCGCTCTCCACAATCCGGGCCACGGCCTAGCGGCCCTCCGCCAGGCCCTCATCCTTGGTAAGCAGCACGAGGTAGCCCGCCCCCGCCTCGCGCAGCTTTTCCATCACCTCGATGACGACGTTGGCCTCAGTGTCGGCGTCGGCCTTCACTTGAACGAGTGCCGAAGGATTCTCCTGCAGCAGCGCGCGGACCACCCGGATCATCTCGGGGTGGCTCACGACCCGGCCGCCCAGGCCCACCATGCCGTCGGCCCGCACCAGGATCACGGCCTCGCGCTCGTCGCCGAAGATAGATTCGGCTGGTCGAGGCCGGCGGGCGCACGGGGAAGGCGTCGGCTTCGCGGACGGTTCCCGCCAGCATGAAGAAGACGAGCAGGATGAACACCATGTCGATGAGGGGCGTGATGTTGAGCCCCACGGGGCCGTGCCGGCGCCTGCTGCTCAGGCGCACGTAGGCCATCTCCGACGCGGGTCGGCGGTCATCGGGCGGCGGCCCATGCCGGCTCCGGCTTGCCGGCCACCACCGCGCCGGCCGCCCGGCGCCGATACAGGTCCACCGTGAAGACGCGGGTGGCCGCGTCTTCGGCTCGGCGTGCCACGAGATCGACGGTGCGTTGCAGAAGCCCGAAGGCCACGGCGGCGGGAATGGCGATCACGAGGCCGATGACGGTGGTGAGCAGCGCTTCCCAGATCCCGCTCGACAGGATGGCGGGATCCACGCGGTCGCCGGCGGCCGCCAGCTGCTGGAAGGCGTCGACCAGGCCCGTCACCGTTCCCAAGAGCCCGAGCAGCGGGCTGACGGTGGCGATGAGGCCCAGTTGCGGCAGCCCCCGTTCAGGGAGTCGAGGTGGGCCTGGGCGATCCGTTCGACCTCCTCGCGCACGAGCGCGTCGGCAACCCCGGCCGACCGGCCGGCGGCGGCGGCCTTCATGACGGCGGCCACGGGGCCAATCTCCCTCTCGAGCGCGGCGGCCGCCTGAGCGAACTCGCCCTGGTGCATGAGCGCGGCGACCCCGTCCACGAAGGAACGCCGCCACACCCGGACCCGGGCGAACTGCACGACCTTGGCCAGGATGATGGCCAAGGCGACCACCGAGAGCGCGAGCTGGACCGGCACCACCGGCCCCCCCGAGCTCGATCAGCCGGCCGATTCCGCTGAGCGGATCGGCCGACCGCTCGGCCGCCGCGACCGGCGCGGCCACACCGCCCCAGACCAGACACGCCCAGCCGGGCCGCATCCCCACGCCCCCTCGTTCGTCGCTCAGGGCCAACCCTGTATGGAAAACGGATGTGACAGGTCCGTGAAGGCCGCGGCGGGTTCTTCGCGGGTTGCGAAGCCATGGGGCGTCAGCGGGTGGGGGGATCGCCCCGGCGGTCGCCCCGGACCCAACGGATCGTTCCCGACGACGCCCGCATGACGACCGATTCGGTCGTGATCCGTCCGTTGCGCAGCCGCTTGACTCCCTTGAGCAGCGACCCGTCGGTCACCCCGGTGGCGGCGAAGATCACGTCGCCCCGGGCGAGGTCCTCGAGCGCGTAGATCCGGTCGAGGTCGGCGATGCCCACGCGCCGGGCGCGCTCGCGCTCGGCTTCGTTGCGGAACACCAGCCGGCCGTAGAATTGCCCGCCGACGCAGCGCAGCGCCGCCGCCGCGAGCACGCCTTCGGGCGCCCCCCCTTGGCCCAGGTAGATGTCGATCGTCGTCTCGGGGTTCGTGACCGCGATGACACCCGCCACGTCGCCGTCGCCGATGAGATGGATGCCGCAGCCCAACTCCCGCAGCTCCCGGATGAGCGCTTCATGCCGCGGCCGGTCGAGCACGCAGGCGATGATCTCCGAGGGTCTCACCCCCTTGGCCTCGGCCAGCGCCTTCACGTTCGCCGACGGACTGCGGTCGAGCCCCACGATCCCCGGCGGATAGCCGGGGCCGATGGCGAGCTTCTCCATGTAGACGTCCGGAGCGTTCAAAAGGCCCCCTTCCTCGGCGATGGCCAGCACCGACATGGCGTTGGGGCCAGCCTTGGCGGTGATGGTGGTGCCCTCCAGCGGGTCGAGCGCAATGTCGATCCGGGGGCCCGCGCCCGTCCCCACCCGCTCGCCGATGTAGAGCATCGGCGCCTCGTCGCGCTCGCCTTCGCCGATCACCACCCGGCCGTCGAAGGCAAGGCGGTTCAGGGCGTCGCGCATGGCCGACACCGCCGCCTGGTCCGCCGACTTCTCGTCGCCGCGCCCGATCCAGCGCGAGGCCGCGATGGCGGCATATTCGGTCACGCGGACCATCTCCAGCACCAGCACCCGGTCGAGCACGCGGCTGGGCCGGGGCGAACCCTCAGGGCCAGGGGGGGAGGCGGGGGACGTGGCCATCGTCAACCCTCCAAAGGCAGAAGCGGCATGAGGAGCGGGGGTGCTAGCGTGCTGGACAGCCCGGCCAGGCGTTCGGCCGCGGTTCGTGCGGCAGGCTCGGGGCTTTCGTGGGTCACCATCACGATCCGGGTCGTCCCTTCGGGTCCGGCCGCGGGCTGCGACAGGCTTTCGATCGACACGTGGGCGTCGCGGCAGACGGCGGCGACGTCGGCCAGCACCCCCGGCCGGTCGGCCACGTCGAGCCGCAGGTAGAAGCGCGCCGGCCCTGGCTGGGCCGGGCGGGCCTCGGCCAGAAGGTCGGCCGCCAGCGAGAAGGCGGGGCCCGCCTCACCGCGGGCGATGCCCACCAGATCGGCCACCACGGCGCTCGCCGTAGGGCCAGCCCCGGCGCCGGCGCCCACGAACAGCAGCCGCCCCACGAAGTCGCCCTCGGCCACCACGGCGTTCAGGGCCCCCGTGATGGCAGCCAGCGGGTGGGCGGCCGGCACCAAGGCCGGGGTCACCTGCTGGTGCAGGCGGTCGCCGTCGATCTCGGCCCGGCCGATCAGGCGGATCTCGTGGCCCAGGGCGCGCGCCTCGCGGATGTCGGCCAGGCGCACGTGCCGGATCCCCTCCACCTGCACGCCCGAAAGGTCGGGCCGGGTGCCGAAGGCAAGGCTCGCCAGGATGCTGAGCTTGTGGGCGGCGTCCACCCCGTCGACGTCGAACGATGGGTCGGCCTCGGCGAAGCCTGCGGCCTGGGCTTCGCGCAGCGCTTCGGCGAAGTCGAGCCCGGCCGCCCCCATGCGCGAGAGGATGTAGTTCGACGTGCCGTTGAGGATGCCGTAGACGCGCACCAGCCGGTTGGCGGCCGCCCCTTCCCGCAAGCCCTTGATGACGGGAATGCCGCCCGCCACCGCCGCTTCGAAGCGCAGGGCCGCCCCCCGGTCGTCGGCCAGGCGGGCGAGCTCCAGCCCGTGGTGAGCCAGCATCGCCTTGTTGGCGGTGACGAACGGCTTGCCGGCAGCGAGCGTGGCCCGCGCGAGCGTAAGCGCCGGGCCGTCGGCCCCGCCGATGAGTTCGACGACCACGTCGACGTCCTCGCGCGCGGCAAGACGGGTCGCGTCGTCTTCCCACGCGAAGGCGGAAAGGTCGACGCCCCGCGCGCGCGTGCGGTCGCGCGCGGAAACGGCGGCCACTTGGATGGGCCGGCCGGCCCGGCGGGCGACCAGGTCGACGTTGGCCTCGAGCAGCCGGATCACGCCGGCCCCCACGGTTCCGAGGCCTGCCAGCCCGATGCGCAGGGGCGCCGCCATGGCCGCCCCCTAGCCCTGGCCTGGGCGCCCCGGCAACGGCCGCGCGCCCCCGACGGTCGGTGTCAGACCGTGAAGCTTTCCCCGCAGCCGCAGGTGCCCCGGGCGTTCGGATTGGTGAAGACAAATCCCGCCGAGAAGTCGTCCTCGCGCCAGTCCATCACCGAGCCCACGAGGTAAAGGAGCGAGGCGCCGTCGACGAAGAGCGTCCCCCCAGGCGTCGGGATCGCCTCGTCGCCCGGGCGGGGCGCCTCCACATAGTCGAGGGCGTAAGCGAGCCCCGAACAGCCGCGCCGGGGTGCCGACAGCCGCACACCGGCCACCGGCCGGGGGGCGGTGGCGATGAGATGGGCGATCCGCGCCTCGGCCGCGGGCGTGAGGCGGATGGGGGCGGGCCGGTCGCGGGATGATGCAGCCGAGGTTGCCATCACAGCATCCCCAACTCGAGCTTCGCTTCGTCGGACATCGCAGCCGGGCTCCACGGCGGGTCCCACACTAGGTTCACCTCGCAGGTGGCGACTCCTGGAACCGCCAGCACCCGCATCTCCACCTCCCCCGGCAGCGATTCCGCCACCGGGCAGTGGGGGGTGGTGAGCGTCATGGTGATGGCGACGTGGCCCTCTGCCACCTCGACCCCGTAGACCAAGCCCAAGTCATAGATGTTGACCGGGATTTCAGGGTCGTAGATCTCGCGAAGCGCGGCGATGACGGCGTCCTTGAGGGCCGCGTCCCCTTCGGACGCTGGGGCGGCCTCGGGCGCCGGATCGGGGCGAGCGCGCAGGAATCCTTCCAGGAAGTCCCGCGGCGGGGAAGCGGGTTCGGGGGCCGCCAGGGGCGGTTGGCGGGGCGGCGATTCCACATGGTCCACCAGCTCCACCGTGAAGCGGCGGGGCGCCGGTTCCTGATCGCTCATCCGAAGATCCTCCTCACCCGCTCGAGGCCGGCCACCAGCCGTTCGACGTCGGTGGGCGTGGTGTGGGCGGCGACGCTGGCGCGCACCGTGGCCGGCACCTCGAGCCAGCGCATCAGCGGCTGGGCGCAATGATGCCCGGCGCGCACCGCCACCCCCGCCCCGTCGAGGATGGTGGCGACATCGTGCGGGTGCACGTCGCGGTAGGTGAACGACACGATGCCCAAGGGCTCCTCGGGCCCCAGGAGCCGCACGCCGGGCACCCGGGCGAGCTCCGCACGCACGAGGGCGGTCATTGCCTGCTCGTGCGCGGCGATGGCCTCCAGGCCCAGGGCCTCGACCCAGCGCAGGGCGGCGTGGAGGCCGATGGCCCCGGCGATGTGGGGGGTGCCCGCCTCGAACCGGCCAGGGGGCGGGGCGTAGGTCACGCGATCGAACGCCACCTCCTCGATCATCGCGCCCCCGCCTTGCCAGGGCGGCATCTCGGCCAAGAGTTCGGCGCGCACCCACAGCACGCCGATGCCCGTGGGCCCATAGAGCTTGTGGCCCGAGAAGACGTAGGCGTCGCAGCCCAGGGCCCGCACGTCGATGGGCAGCCGCGGGGCGGCCTGGCACCCGTCCACCAGGGTGGCGGCGCCCATCTCCCGCGCGGCGGCCGCAATGCGGGTCACCTCGGCCACCGACCCCAGCACGTTCGACACGTGCGCGATCGCCACCACGCGCGTGCGGGGGCCGATCCGGTCGATCAGGGCGGCCGTGTCGATCCGGCCGTCCGGCGTAAGGGGGGCGATGTCGATCGTGGCGCCCGTCCGGTCGGCCAGCATCCGCCAGGGCACGATGTTCGCATGATGCTCGAGCTGGGTCAGAAGGATCCGGTCGCCGGGCCGCAGGTGGCGCGACCCCCAGCTCTGGGCGAAGAGGTTGATGCCCTCGGTCGCCCCGCGCACGAAGATCACCTCGTCCGCCCGGCCGCCCAGGAAGCGGGCGACCGCCGCGCGGGCGGCTTCGTAAGCTTCCGTCATCTGCGCCGAGCGCGCGTAGACGCCGCGGTGCACCGTGGCGTAGTCGCGGGCGTAGACTTGCGTGACCGCATCGATCACCGCCTGCGGCTTCTGCGCCGTGGCCGCCGAGTCGAGGTAGGCCCAATCGGGCGGCACGGCCGGAAACTGGTCGCGCACCTCAAGCAGGCGGGGTGGCGGGGCGACGGCGGCGAGCGGCAGGGGGGTCATGGCGCGGCGGGTCGCGACAGGTCGAGCCAGGTGTCGAGGCGCGCCTCGACGGCCGGGGCCAACTGGGCCGGCAGGTGAGTAAGGGCGTCGGCCACGAACGCCCGCAGCAACAGCCGATCGGCGTCCGCCGGGGGAATGCCGCGGCTTGCCAAATAGAAACGAGCCCAGGGGTCGGGTTCGCCCACCGCGCAGCCGTGGGCGCAGGTCACGTCGTCGGCCCTGATCTCGAGCTCGGGCTTCAGGTTGGCGGCCGCCGTGCGGTCGAGGACGAGGGCCTTGAGCGACTGGGCCGCGTCCGTCTTCTGGGCGTGGCGCGCCACGCTCACGCCGGCGGCCACCGAGACCTGGGCCCGCCCTGCGGCCATCAGTCGGAAGGTCTGGCGCGAGCGGGCTTGGGAGACGAGGTGTTCGATGCGGGTCAGCACGTCGACGGCCCCGGCCCCATGGCCCAGCAGCACGCCATCGGCCACCGCGTCGGCCTCGGCGCCCACAAGCTGGGCCCGCACCTCGGCACGCACCGCGGCGGGGGAGGCGACCAGGGTCAAGGCCACCAGTCGGGCGCGGGGGCCTACCCGGGCGAAGGTCCGCTCCGACACGAGGCCTTGCCCGTTCGGCACCACGAGCACCCGCACGAGCTCGGCCCCGTCGCCGAGGTCGACGTCCAGGCGATGGTTGAGCCAATGGTCGTGCCCGGTGCCCGCCAGCACTTCAACGACGACGAGCCGTGCTGCCGGCCCAAGCACGATGCGGTTCACCGAATGCGCCGCACCTGCCGAGCCAAGATGCAGGAACTCGTGCACACCGGCGTCCTGGCCCGGGCCCACCGCGAGGTCGAGGCCGGCCGAGGCATGGGCGGTCGCCAGGTCGGCCAGCGGATGGGGTGGGGCGGTGGGGTCGGGCCGGGGGGCGTGGTTCGCGCCGGCTACCGGCCGGCCCGCTGCGAGGAAGGTGAGCGGCGCGTTTGAGGCCAGTCGGAACGCGGCCACGTCGGGGAGGGGATCGTTGGCCGGGGCGGGCGTGTCGGCCAGGCGCTCTGCCCACGACAGGTCGGCCCATCGCCAATCCTCCTCGCGGCGGGAGGGGAGAGCGGGTGTCTCGCCCATCGCCTCAGGCCGCAATCCGGGTATAGCCTTCGGCTTCCAGCCGGCGGGCGAGTTCCGGGCCGCCGCTTTCGGCGATCCGCCCGTCCAAGAAGGCGTGAACGTGCGTGGGCACCACATGGTCCAACACGCGTTGGTAGTGGGTGATGAGGAGGACGGCGCGATCGGGGCCGCGGAAGCGCTGGATGGCCGCCGCCACGACCTTGAGCGCGTCGATGTCGAGGCCCGAATCCGTTTCATCGAGCACGGCAAGCCGCGGCTCCAGCAGGGCCATCTGCCAGGCTTCGGCACGCTTCTTCTCGCCGCCGGAGAAGCCCACGTTGACCCCCCGCTTCAGCATCTCGACGTCGAGCCCCAGCGCCTCCGCCTCGGCCCGGGCGCGCTTCAGGAACGCGCTGGCCGGCACCTCCGGCTCGCCGCGCGCCTTGCGTTGGGCGTTGAGCGCCGTGCGCAGGAAAAGGAGGTTCGAGACCCCCGGGATCTCGACCGGATATTGGAAACCCAGGAATAGGCCAGCGGCCGCCCGCTCGTGCGGGGCCAGCGCCAGCAGATCCCGGCCCAGGAAGGTGACCGAGCCCCGGGTCACCTCGTAGCCCTCGCGGCCGGCCAGCACGTGGGCGAGCGTCGACTTGCCCGCCCCGTTGGGGCCCATCAGCGCATGGACCTCGCCCGCCCCGATGGCAAGCGACAGGCCCTTGAGAATCGGCCGGCCCTCGACCGACACGTGCAGATCCTGGATCGCGAGCATCGGTTACCTCCGGGCCCCAGGGCAGCGGACGTAGTCCACCCGCGACGGCCCGGCGTGGCCGTCGCTCGCGATCAGGCGGACCAGTCCGCCGTTCGGGGCCGGCAGGAAGGCCAGAAGCTCGTTCCAGCCCGCGTCCTCCCCCTCGACGTCCGCCCAAATGACGACCGCACCCCCAGGGAGCTCCAACAGCTGATCGGGCCGAGCGGTCGACTCGTAGAAGCGCACCTCGCGTTCCGTGATTTCGATCCGCCCGTCGTGATCCTGGCGGCGACACCCGGCGGGATCGGTCGCGAACACGCCGTGCAGGGCGAGCGGGATGGCCGGCCGGGGCACGTTCTCCCCCAGCGCGTTGGCGAGCCCCGGGGTTGCGACCAGCCCCAAGAGCAGACCCATGAGGACCCGAGGCCTCATCCCACGCTGCCCTCCAGGCTGATGCCCAGGAGCTTCTGCGCCTCGACCACGAATTCCATGGGCAGCGTCTGCAGCACGTCGCGGCAGAAACCGTTGACGATGAGGGCGATCGCCTCCTCGGGCGGCAAGCCGCGGGACAGGGCGTAGAACAGCTGGTCGTCCGAGATGCGCGAGGTGGTGGCCTCGTGCTCCACCTGGGCCGAGGGGTTCTTCACCTCGATATAGGGGATGGTGTGGGCGCCGCAATTGGGGCCCAACAGCAACGAGTCGCACTGGGTGAAGTTGCGGGCACCTTCGGCCGAGGGCCCCACGCGCACCAGGCCGCGATAGGTGTTGTCGGACCGGCCGGCCGAGATGCCCTTGGAGATGATGCGCGAGCGCGTGCGCGGCCCCAAATGGATCATCTTGGTGCCCGTGTCCGCCTGCTGGTGGTTGTTGGTGACGGCGATCGAATAGAACTCGCCTACCGATTCCTCGCCCATCAGGATGCACGAGGGATATTTCCAGGTGATGGCCGAACCGGTTTCCACCTGGGTCCAGCTCACCTTGCTGCGGGCGCCCCGGCATAGCGCCCGCTTGGTGACGAAGTTGAAGATGCCGCCCCGCCCCTCGCGATCGCCCGGATACCAGTTCTGGACGGTCGAATACTTGATCTCGGCTCCGGCTTCGGCCACCAGCTCGACCACGGCGGCGTGCAGCTGGTGCTCGTCGCGCATGGGGGCCGTGCAGCCCTCGAGATAGGACACGTAGCTGCCTTCGTCGGCGATGATGAGGGTGCGCTCGAACTGGCCTGTCTTCTCCGCGTTGATGCGGAAATAGGTGGACAGTTCCATCGGACAGCGCACCCCCTTGGGCACGTAGACGAAGGTGCCGTCCGAGAAGACCGCCGAGTTGAGGCAGGCGAAGAAATTGTCGCGCACCGGCACCACCGAACCCAGGTGCCGGCGCACGAGGTCGGGGTACTCGCGCACCGCCTCGGAAATGGACAGGAAGATGACTCCCGCCCGCTTGAGCTCCTCGCGGAACGTGGTGGCCACCGACACCGAATCGAAGACGGCATCCACCGCCACCTTCCGTGCCCCCTCGACACCGGCCAGCACCTTCTGTTCCTCGATCGGGATCCCGAGCTTCTCGTAGGTGCGGCGGATTTCGGGATCGAGCTCGTCCAGCGACTTGAGCGCCGGGCGCCGGCGCGGCTCGGCGTAGTAATGGGCGTCCTGATAGTCGATGGGCGGGATCCTAAGGTGCGCCCAGCGCGGCTCGGCCATCGTCTGCCAGATCCGGAAGGCCTTGAGCCGCCATTCGAGCAGCCAGTCGGGCTCTTGCTTGCGGGCCGAGATGAAGCGGACGGTGTCTTCCGTCAGGCCCTTGGGCGCCAGCTCCTGCTCGATGGGCGTGGTGAACCCCCAACGGTAGGTCGACAGCTCCTCAACGGCCGAGGCCGCCTCGGGGTTGCGCACGGGCTCGGGCATCGTGGCGGACATCAGGCGCTGGCCTCCTCGGGCGTCGGGACCTCGGGCCGGAGGGCGAGCGTGGCCAGCGTCACGCCGGCCAGCGCATGGCGGACGGCCCGGTTGACGGGCTCCCAGTGGGGGCGGACGCTGCACAGGTCGAGCAGATCGCACCCTTCGGGATGCCGGCCGCAGCAGTGCGTGAGCGCGATCGGCCCATCGATGGCCTCGACGATCTCGGCCAGCGTGATGGCCGAGGCCGGCCGGGCCAGCGCGAACCCGCCCGCCACCCCACGGTGCGAGACGAGAAGGCCCGCCCGAGCCAGATGGTTCATGAGCTTCGCCACGGTGGGTGCCGGGATGCCGGTCTGACCGGCGACGTGGCTTGCGGCCACCAGCTGTCCGCCCGCGCGGGCTGCCGCCGTCATGATGACGACGCCGTAGTCCGCGAAGTTCGACAGCCTGAGCACAAGCTCGCTCCGTCTACCGTGCCGCCCGCCCGGCCGTGCCGCCCGCCCGGCGGGTCGGGCCATCGTTGGCGCCGGGGCCCGGGTGCGGCGAAATCCGACCTCTACCATCCTGATTAGCGAGGGGTGGCGCGCCGTCAAGGGTTCCGGGCCGGCTCAGGGTGGCGTAGCATCGCCGCATGCCTGCGGCGTCGCCTCCCGCCCATCCGCATCTCCCTCACGCGCATCACGTGCCGGGGCCGGCCGAGGTGGGGCGTTACGCGGCCGCCATTCTTGTCAACCTGGCGGTCATCGCGCTGCAGGTGGGCGTGGGGCTTGCCATCGGTTCGGCGGCGCTGCTGGCCGACGCCGCGCACAACGCGTCCGACGTGGCGGGGCTCGTGGTCGCCGGGCTTGCCGCCTGGCTCATGACGCGTCCGGCGACCCGCCAGCGCACCTATGGCTTCGGCAAGGCGGGCGTGTTGGCGGCCTTGGGCAACGGCCTGGCCCTGATGGTGGCGGCCCTGTGGCTCGGCCTCGAGGCCGCGCGCCGGCTGGCGGAAGGGGTCCCGGCCCCGCCGGCGCCACCCATGATGGCCACGGCCGCGGTCGCGGTGGTGGGCAATCTGCTCTCGGCCTGGCTGCTGGCGCGGGGCCGAGCGCAGGATCTCAACCGGCGGGCGGCTGTGCTGCACCTGTTGGGGGATGCGGCGGTCTCGGGCGTCGTGCTGGCCGCCGGGGGGGCGATCGCCCTCGGGGGGTGGCCGGTGGTCGATCCACTGGCCACCTTGGCCCTCGTGGCGGTCCTCTGCGTGTCGGCGTGGCGGCTGTCGCGGCAGGCGCTGGCCTACGCCCTCGATTTCGCCCCGCCGGGGATCGACGTGGAGGAGGTGCGGACCTTCCTGCGCGGGCTGCCGGGGGTGACGGCCGTGCACGATCTCCACGTCTGGCCGCTGTCGCCCGAACGAGCGGCGCTCACTGCGCACCTGGTGGTGCCCGGGGGCGGCGGGGATGACCTGTTGCGGACGGCCGGCGAAGGCCTGCGCCGACGCTTCGGCCTCGAGCACGTGACGCTGCAGGTGGAGCGGACCGACCTGCCCGACTGCAACCCTTGCGCGCCGGAGTCGGCCCGGCTTTCCCCGGTCACCCGCGAGGTCGCGCCCTAGGCCAGGGCGAGGCGGACGGCCGCCGGCTTGCCGCGGCGGTCGGTCTCGAGCTCGAAGGTCACGCGCTGGTTGGGGGCAAGGCTCGTGAGGCCCGCCCGCTCGACGGCCGAGATGTGGACGAAGACGTCTTCCCCGCCGTCGCGGGCGATGAAGCCGAACCCTTTGACGGCATTGAAGAACTTGACCGTGCCGTCGTGCCGGACGCCGTCGGTCACCGGCTCGGGCCGCGGCCCGCGGGGGCGGGCCCCACGGGGCCGCACTTCCAGACGTTCGCCCTCGATCTCCACGTCGACGGCCGAAATCCGGCCGTTGCGTTCGGACAGTCGGAAGCGGATGGGCTGGCCTTCGGCGATATCGTCGAGGCCGGCGCGTTCCAGGGCCGAGACGTGAAGGAAGACGTCGTCCCCGCCGTCGTCGCGCACCACGAAACCGAATCCCTTGTCGCGGTTGAAGAACTTCACCTTGCCGCGACCTTCGCCGACGATGTTGGCGGGGGGGCGGGGGGCCATGGCGAAGCGGCCGGCCGGTCGGGGGCCTAAGCCGCCCGCGCGAGGCCCGAAGCGGGGGGCGCGTTCGCCGCCCAAGCCCAGGTCGGCCATCGACGGGCCGAAATCATCCCAACCGCCGCGGCGGCGCTCGCCGCGACCGCGGCGCTTCTTGTCGTCGTAGCTCATTCGTCTCTCTTCCGGGGGCCCGACTTTCGGGCGAGCGGACACGCCGAGGCGCTTGGCCGGGGAACGCAGGGACTGGCGGGGGGGAACGTCACGTGATGGGCCAGTCCGGAATCGCCTCGCTGCCGCGTGTCTAGCCGATCCCGCAGGGCGTGGCGAGCAATTTTGAGGCGGCCGGCTGCCGCGGGCGGCGGGCGCCACGCGGGGCCCTCATCGGGGGCTCAGGCCGGGGTCCGTTCACGCCAGGGCGGCAGGCGCGCGCCGGCATGCCAGGCGGCGAGCGGCACGCCGCGCGCGGCCAACCGCTCGCTCTGCCGGCGCAGCTCGCGGGCGTGGGTCGCAAGGTCGTGGCTGCGACGGGCGACGTAGGCGACCACCGCCGCGCCGAGTGCTGCGGCGGTCCACCGCAGCGCGTCCTCGGTGTCGGGAGCGAACCAGGGGAGGACGGCCACGGCCAAAGCCAGCACCACGGCATCGACGACAGCGCGGCGCCGCAGGCGTCGGCGGGCGGGGCGCGGCGACCGCCGCGGTGCGGCAGGGGCCGAGGCGGCGGGGGGCGCGGCGGAGGATCCTGGAGGCGGCGTGTCTGGGGCGGCGGGGGGCATGCCCCTTCCCCAACGGTCGAGGGGCCGGCAGGTTTAGCCGTGCGCGTTGGTGCCTCGTCGGCGGTTTTCCGCCAGGCTCGCTTCCATCCGGGCCAGTTGTTCCGGTGTCGCGGGTGGCTGGCGGGCGCGGAACGCTTCGTAGGGCTCGCCATAGACATGGAGGCGCGCTTCGTCGCGGTCGAGGGAAACCCCGGCCTCGCGCGCGGCCTCCACGAGCCAATCGGCCAGGCAGTTGCGGCAGAAGCCCGCCTCGCCCATCAGCGTGACGTTGGCCACGTCGTCGCGGGCGCGCAGGTGGGCCAGCAGGCGGCGGAAGGCGGCGGCTTCGATGCGGTCGCGGTTCGCCTCGTCGAGCGGCATGGGCTCCTCCCTCGTCGGCCGGTGGCGTGCGAATCGCCGCGTCCTCGCTATAGGCGGCGGTCGTCGGCCGCCCAAGCGGCGCCGGGACGGGAAGCGATCGTGGCCCCCAGCTCCAAGCCGCACAGACCCCCCAGGCGGCGCAACGTGAAGGTGCTGGCCACGCTGGGGCCGGCCAGCGCCACGCCAGCCCAGATCCGCGCCCTCTTCGAGGCCGGCGCCGATGCCTTTCGCATCAACATGAGCCACGGCACGGCGGCGGAACGGGCGGCGCTGATCACGGCCGTGCGCGCGCTCGAGGCCGAGGTGGGCCGGCCCATGACGGTGCTGGTCGACCTGCAGGGCCCCAAGATCCGGATTGGGCGATTTCAGGGGGGGCGGGTGGCGCTGGCCCTGGGGCAGCGCTTCCGGCTGGACGCCAGTCCCGCGCCCGGCGATGCCACGCGGGTTCAGCTGCCCCACCCCGAGGTGCTGGCGGTGCTGAGGCCGGGTCATGGGCTGTTGTTGGACGACGGGCGGGTGCGGCTGCGGGTGCGTTCGGCCGAGCCCGATGCCGTCGAGTGCGAGGTCGAGGTCGCGGGCGAGCTTGCGGATGCCAAGGGGGTGAGCCTGCCCGACGTGGTGGTGCCGCTGCCGGCCTTGACCCCTAAGGACCGCGAGGACCTGGCCCGAGCGCTCGAGCTTGGGGCCGACTGGATCGCCCTGTCGTTCGTGCAACGGCCCGAAGACGTTGCCGAGGCGCGCAAGCTGATCGGCGGGCGGGCGGCGCTGATGGCCAAGATCGAGCGGCCGGCGGCCCTGGCCGCCATCGGGCCCATCCTGGAACTGGCCGACGGCATCATGGTGGCCCGCGGGGATCTGGGGGTGGAGCTGCCGCCCGAGCGGGTGCCCGGGGTGCAGAAGGCCCTGGTGGCAGCGGCGCGCGCCGCCGGCAAGCCGGTGGTGGTGGCGACCCAGATGCTGGAGTCCATGGTGACCTCGCCCGTCCCCACCCGGGCCGAAGTTTCGGACGTGGCCAACGCCATCTACGACGGCGCGGATGCCGTGATGCTCTCGGCCGAGAGCGCGGTGGGCCGTTACGCGCGCGAGGCGGTGGCGATGATGGATGCCATCGCCGTGGCGGTGGAGGGGGACGAGGCCTATGCCGGCCAACTGGCCTACGCCGCCGCCCGGCCCGAGCCGACGACGGCCGATGCGATGTGCGCGGCGGCCCGCACGATCCACGAGGTGCTGGGCGCCCGGGCCGTGGTCTGCTTCACGCGCACGGGCTCGACCGCGCGGCGCATCGCGCGCGAGCGGGTCCGCACGCCGCTTCTGGTGCTGACCCCCATCCTGGCCACGGCGCGGCGGCTGGGGTTGGTGTGGGGGGTGCATGCCGTCCACACGCGCGACGTGGCGGATTTCGAGGAGATGGTGGGAAAGTCGAAGCGCATGGCGTTGCGGCATGGCGTGGCGCGGGCGGGCGACCGGTTGGTGCTGCTGGCTGGCGTGCCGTTCGGCACGCCCGGGAGCACGAACGTGCTGCATGTCGTGCAGGTGGCGGGCGACGAGCTCGAGCGGTATCGCCCGCGGGGCTGAGGGTTGCGGACGGCCTTTGTTCGCCTTATGTTCCGCCCATGGCGCGCCGTGGGGCCACGGCCAACCCCGTCTCAGCCCGGTTCGGGGATCCCGAGCGGCGGGTGTCGGGGGAGTTTCGCGATTGGCTGCTGGCCGCCGAGGGCGAGCGGCCGCTGCGCACCGAGGTCGTGATCGAGCGGCCGCGCTCGGTCCTCACGCGCAACGACAGCCCCGACATCCCCTTCGACCGCAGCTTCAACGCCTATCGTGGTTGCGAGCACGGGTGCATCTACTGTTTCGCTCGGCCCACCCACGCGTTTCATGGGCTCTCACCCGGGCTGGACTTCGAAAGCCGGCTTTTCGCCAAGCCCGACGGCCCCGCGCTGTTGCGCCGGGCCTTCGCCCGGCCCGGCTACCGCGTGGACGTGCTGGCCATGGGCACCAACACCGACCCCTATCAGCCCATCGAGCGCCGCTTCCGCATCACGCGGGCCGTGCTGGAGCTGTGCCGGGAGACGGGCCACCCCGTGGCCATCACCACCAAGTCCGACCGCTGCTTGAGGGATCTCGACCTGCTGGGGCCGCTCGCGCGGCGGGGGCTCGCGCGGGTGATGATCTCGCTCACCACGCTCGATCCGGCGCTCGCTCGCGTCATGGAGCCGCGCGCACCCGGCCCCCACCGGCGGCTCGCGGCAATCCGCGGCCTGGCCCAGGCCGGCGTTCCGGTGGTGGTCTCGGCTTCGCCGATGATCCCAGGCCTCAACGATCACGAGCTCGAGGCCATCGTGGAGGCGGCGGCCGCGGCGGGGGCGGTGGCCGCAGCGGCGATCCCCATCCGCCTGCCCCACGAGGTGGCCCCCCTGTTCGCCGCCTGGCTTCACCACCACCGCCCGGCGCGCGCCCAACGGGTGCTGAACGCCATCCGCGCGATGCGGGGCGGGCGGCTCAACGATCCCCGCTTCGGGCATCGGATGCGGGCGGATGGCCCGTGGGGCCAGCTGCTCGAGGCACGGCTTGCGGCCGTGCGGCGTCGCTGCGGGCTCGACCGTCCGCTCCCCGCACTCGACACCAGCCAATTCGTGCCCCCGGCAGATCCGCGCCAGCCGCGTCTGCTCTAGGTCGTCGCGCCCGTCAGACCACGAAATCGCCGACGAAGGGGTTGGTGCGTCGCTCGTGCCCGAAGGTCGACGGGGGCCCGTGCCCGGGGATGAAGACCGTGTCGTCGCCCAAAGGCCAGAGGTGCGTGCGGATCGAGCGGATGAGCGCCGCATGGTCGCCCCGGGGGAAGTCGGTGCGGCCGATCGAGCCCTGGAACAGCACGTCGCCCACGATGGCAAGCCGCGAGGCCGGGTGGTGGAAGACGACGTGGCCCGGCGTGTGTCCGGGGCAGTGGTAGACGTCGAGCTCGACCTCGCCCACCCGCACCCTGTCGCCGTGGAACAGCCAACGGTCGGGCGTGAAGGCTTCGGCCCCCGGCACGCCGTACTGGGCGCCCACGAGCGGGTTCATGCGGATCCAGAACTCGTCCTCGGGATGCGGGCCTTCGATGGGCACGCCCAGGCGCCGGGCGAGCACGCCCGTCTCGCCGCAATGATCGATATGCCCGTGGGTCACTAAGAGCTTCTCGACCGTGACCCCATGGGTGCGGGCGGCGGCCAGAAGGCGGTCGAGGTCGCCGCCGGGGTCGGTGATCGCCCCCCGCCGGGTCTTCGTGCACCACAGGAGCGTCGCGTTCTGCTGCAGGGGCGTCACGGGAATGACGACGGCCCGGAGCGGGGGGTTAGCCATACCGCCCATGTGGGAGCGGGACCGGCCCGCGTCCATCCCCCGCTTTCCTGGGCGCATGGCCCGGGCCAAGGGCGCGGCATGGCCAAGCCCCATGCCACCCGTCCGCCCCCCGCTTCCCGTGAGGATTGGAGGGCGCTGCGCCGCGTTCTTCCGCTGCTGTGGCCCGCCGGTCGGCCTGACCTGAAGCGCCGGGTGGTGGCGGCCGTCGGCCTCGTGGTGGCGGCGAAGACGACGACCGTGCTCATGCCGTTCGCGCTCAAGGGCCTGGTGGATGCGATGAGCGCCGCCCCCGGGGCCGAGGCCGTGGGCGTGGCGCTGGGGTTGGTGGCCGCCTGGGCCCTGGCCAGGTTCGGCACGAGCCTGTTCGACAACCTGCGCAACCTGCTCTTCGAGCGGGTGGCGCAGGCGGCGTGGCTGGAACTCGCCACCCGCACGTTCGCCCACCTGCACGAGCTGTCGCTCGGCTTCCACCTCGACCGGCGCACGGGCGAGCTCGCCCGCACGCTCGAACGCGGCACCAAGGCGATCGATTCCGTCCTCTACCTCACGCTGTTCAACCTCATGCCCGTGGCGCTGGAGCTGTTGGCCGTGCTGGGCATCTTCGCGGCCCGGCTGGGCGGTGGCCTGGCGCTGGGCACGCTGGCTGGGATCGTGGCCTACGCCGTGTTCACCTGGCGCGTGACCCGCTGGCGCACGAGGCTGAGAGTCCGGGCCAACGAACTCGACGGCAAGGCGGCGGCACGGGCGGTCGACAGTCTGCTCAACTACGAAGCCGTGAAGCAGTTCGGGGCGGAAGCGCGCGAGGTGGCCGATTTCGCCCGGCTAAGCCGCGCCCATGCCGAGGCGGCGCTCAAGGTCGAGACGTCGCTCGCCCTCCTCAACCTGGGCCAGGCGGCCATCATGGCCGCCATCCTAGGCGGCGCCATGGCCTGGGCCGTCGTCGGATGGGCCGAGGGCCGCCTGTCGCCGGGTGACGTGGTGCTGGTCCACGCCCTGCTGCTGCAGCTGTTCCGGCCGCTCGAGGCGCTGGGCTGGGTGTACCGCGACGTGCGTCAGGGCCTCGTCGACATGGCCCAGCTGTGGCACCTTCTGGACACGCCCGTCGAGGTGCGCGATCCCCCCGGAGCGCCGGCCCTCGTCGTGCGGCGCGGCGAAATCGTCTTCGACCGTGTCCGCTTCGCCTATCGGCCGGGGGTGCCCGTCCTGCGGGACGTCAGCTTCCGCGTGCCGCCGGGCGGGCGCGTGGCGATCGTCGGGCGGTCGGGTTCCGGCAAGTCGACGATCGTGCGGCTCCTCTTCCGGCTCCATGACGTGGACGCGGGGGCCATCCGGATCGACGGGCAGGACATCCGGGCCGTGCGGCAGCAATCGTTGCGGCGGGCGATCGGCATCGTGCCGCAGGAGCCCGCGCTGTTCCACGACACGCTGGGTGCCAACATCGGGTTTGGCCGCGCCGACGCCGCGCCCGAGGAGGTGCGCCGGGCGGCCGAGGCGGCCCAGCTCGGGGCCCTCATCGCCCGGCTGCCCGCAGGACTCGACACGCCGGTGGGCGAGCGGGGTTTCCGACTGTCGGGCGGGGAGCGTCAGCGGGTGGCGATCGCCCGGGTGCTCCTGAAGGACCCGCCCATCCTGGTGCTGGACGAGGCCACGAGCGCGCTCGATTCGCGCACCGAGGCCGAGATCCGCGCCGCCCTCGACGCACTGGCCCGCGGGCGGACCACCATCGTCATCGCTCATCGGCTCTCGACCGTCGCGGACGCGGAGCGGATCCTGGTGCTGGAGGACGGCCGGATCGTGGCGGCCGGCACCCATAGCCGGCTGCTGGCGGAGGGCGGTCTCTATCGCGAACTGTGGGAGCGGCAGCAGGGCGAGGCAGCGAGCTTCAGCGCGCTGGCGGGCCCCTTCGTCCGTCCGCCGGCCTGACCCCGCGGCCGCTCGTGGCAGTCGCTCCGATGGCCCACCGGCCCGCGGCCTCCGGCGAAGGGCAAGGGGAGGCCTCGCACGTGGCCTCGTACGCGACCCGCGGCCACCGACCCGCGCGCTCGGGGTCGGGCCGCCTCCGGCGGCGGGCGCGTCGCGTTCGGCACGCAACCCCCGACCTTCGGCCTGCCGGCCGCTGGGCGACGAACGGCCCCCCTAGAACAGGCGCATCCAGGTGAGCGCGAAGCCGGCCACGAAGCCCACGAGCAGCGCCGCCACGGCCGGCCTCCACAGCGAGGAGAACAGCATGCCAACCCTCCTGGGCGGTGCCGGAGCGGACCGCCCGTCCACGTGCTCCACGCGCGTGTTACAGCGCTGTCGTGACAGAACGGCGCCGGCCTGGCAATCGACGTAACAGGATTTAACCTCGCTGCACCGGGCTTGGATCGTGGCGCGTGACGGGCCGGGCCCGCACGAATTGCTCGACGAGCGAATGACCCGGTGCATCCAGCGCGGCCACGGTGCCGGTCCACACCACCCGCCCTTCGGCCAGCATGGCCACGCGGTCGGCGATCCGCCGGACCGAATCCAGATCGTGGGTGATGGTGAGCGCCGAGGCCCCCAGCGCCCGGACCTGGTCCAGGATGAGCCGGTCGATGGCGTCGGCCAGGATCGGGTCGAGGCCGGTGGTCGGTTCGTCGAAGAACAGGATCTCGGGCCGGGCCGCGATCGCGCGGGCGAGGGCCACGCGTTTCTGCATGCCGCCCGACAGTTCGGCCGGGCGCAGGTCGGCCACTTGAGGCTCGAGGCCCACGCGGGCGAGTTCGGCGATGGCGCGGGCGCGCATGGCCCGGGTCTCGATCCGGCGCCCGGCCGTCAGCGCGAAGGTGACGTTGCGCCACACGGGGAGGGAATCGAACAGGGCGCCCCCCTGGAACAACATGCCCATCCGGGCCCGGGCCGCCTCCCAGGTGCGCCGGTCGGCCCCCACGAGCTCCTGGCCGTCGAGGCGGATCGAGCCGCCCTCGGGGACGAGGAGGCCCAGAAGGCACTTCACCAGCACCGATTTGCCCGTGCCCGAAGCGCCGATGACAACGAGGGATTCCCTGGCGTGAAGATCGAGATCGACGCCGGCCAGGACGGGGCGCCCCGCGAAGGACTTCCGCAGGCCGCGGACCTGGAGGCGCGCGGTCATCGCCCGAAGACCGCCACCGTGATCACGAGGTTGGCGAGCAAGATGAGGACGAAGGCCGTCACCACCGCATCCGTGGTGGCCCGGCCCACGCCCGCCGCCCCGCCCGAGGCCCGCAGGCCGTGGTGACAGCCGGCGAGCGCCAGGATGAAGCCGAAGACGGCGGCCTTGATGAGCGAGGAGCGCACGTCTTCCCACTCGAGGTAGCGCGCCGTGCCCGAGAGGTAGGCCGCCGCGCTGAAGTCGAGCCGCGTGGTGGCCACCAGGAAGCCGCCGAGGACGCCAATCACGTTGGCCACCGCCACCAGGAGCGGCAGCGTGAGGGTGGCGGCCAGGAGCCGCGGAGCAAGCAAGTAGCGGTAGGGATCCGTGCGCAGGGTGACCAGCGCATCCAGCTGTTCGGTCACCTTCATGGTGGCGATCTCGGCCGCGATCGCCGACGCGCAGCGGCCGGCCACCATCAGCCCCGCCAGCACCGGGCCCAGCTCGCGCACGATCCCGATCACGGTGATCGCCGGAAGGGTCGATTCGGCGTTGAACCGGCTGCCGCCCACCCAGATCTGCTGGGCCAGGGCCGCGCCGGTGAACAGGGCCGTCAGCCCCACCACCGGCAGAGAAAGCCAGCCCATTAGCAGCATCTGCTCGAGAAACTGGACCAGATACCACGGGGGGCGCGCGGCCCGGCCGAGCGCCGTAGCGGCGAGCGTCGCCATCCGCCCCACGTCGGCCAGGAGCGTCAGCGGACCCCGTCCGATCGCGGCCAACAGGGTGACGAGCGGCGTCATCGCCACGTCCGGGGCAGGCGGCGGGCAAGCCCGGTGAGCAATTCGTACTGCGACAGGCCCGAGCGGGCCGACAGCCGGGCCAGGTCGGGTTCGAGCACAAGCCAGTCGCCCTCGCTCACCTCGGCCTCGGTGACGTCGACGGCCATCAGATCCATCGAGATGCGCCCCACCACGGGGCACCGACGGTCGCCCGCGCCGAAGCTAAGGTGGGGGGCGAGGGCGCGGGGAACTCCATCGGCATAGCCCAGGTTGATCGTGGCGATCCGCGACGGGCGGGGAGCCGTCCAGGTGGCCCCGTAGCCCACGGGCGCACCCTTGGGCACGGTGCGCAGCTGGAGCACCCGCGCCTCGAGGCGGAGCACGGGCCGCGAGTCGGAGGCCGGGTGCGGCCGGCCGCCGTAGAGGCCGAGGCCTGGCCGGGCGAGGTCGAAGGAGAAACGGGGGCCGGCCGCGATCGCCGCCGAATTGGCGAGCGCGTGCGCCGCCCCGGGAGTGGCGGCCACCACTTCACGGAAACGCTCCAGCTGCCGCTCGGTCAAGGGATGGCCCGGTTCGTCGGCAGTGGCGAGATGGCTGTGGACCACGGCGACCGCCACGGCGGCGCAGGCGGGCGCAACCTCCGCCGGGGCCAGGCCCAGGCGATTCATGCCCGTGTCCACCATCAGGTCGGCCGGGCGGCCAGGGAAGGCCGCTGCCCATCGGGCCACCTGGCGGGCGGTCGACAGCACGGGCCGCACCCAGGGCAGGCGCTGGGCCAAGGGGGCCTCCTCCTCGCCCGTGAAGCCGTGCAGCACGAGCACGCTCGCCCCCTCGCCGGGGTGGCCCAGGGCGTCGGCCTCGGCGAACGTGGACACGAGGAAGGCGCGGCATCCGGCCGCGTGCAGGGCCGCCACCACCGGCCGGGCGCCGAGGCCGTAGCCGTCGGCCTTGACGGCGGCGGCGAGCGGGACGCCCGCGCGGGCTTCGTGCCAGCGGTAGTTCGCCACCAGCGCCGTGCGGTCGAGGACGAGGCGCGAAGGCTGCACGGGGGTTCAGTCGAGGATCTGGTTGAGTTCGATGAACGTCCCGTCGGGGTCGAAGAAGGCGCAGCCCATCACCCGGATCGGCGGCCCGCCCCCACGGCCGGGATAGACCTGCAGGCGGGGCTCGGCCGTGAAGCGGACGCCCGGCACCTGGCGTGCCATCGCGCAACGCTTGACCGCATCGTCGGTGTTGAGGACGAGGACGTGGCCGCCGAGGCTAAGGCGCGTCGGCGGCGGGCCGGGGTCGGGCAGGGGAGGGTCGATGAATTGCATCAGCCCGATCCAGCCGAGCCAGGGGTCGTTGCCGTTGAGCAGCACCAGACGCGTGCGGTTGCCGGGCACGCCGGCCGGCAAGGCCACGCCCGAGACCGTGACGGGGGCGTCGTAGTTCACCTTCAGCCCCAGGACGTCGCGGTAGAGCCGGAGGCTCGCGTCGATGTCGCGCACGAGGATCGTCAGGCGCCGCACGTCGGTGGGGACGCGCTCGGCCGGTGCCTCCACACCCGCGGCCTTGCGTATCGGGCGAGGATCCTGGGCCCCCGCGTCCGGCGCCAAGGCCCAAGTGCCGACGAGCACGAGGAGGGTTCGGAGAGGCCCGATCATCGCTCGTCGGGGCCCAGCGTGGGGTCCAGGTCGCGCGGGCGCACGAAGCGGCGCAGCTGGCCTTCGCCTTCGCGAATGTCGGCGAGCCGGCCTACGGCGAAGTCGATCGAGGCGAAGGCGGCGGTGGGGAACTTGGTCGCCATCGCCTGGCGCAGCGGGCCCGTGTCGGGGCTGGTCAGCATCAGGGCCAACTCCTCGAGCCCCGGATTGTGGCCCACGATGAGGAGGTGGGGCACGTCCTCGGTGGCGCGCACGAGGTCGAGAAGGGCCGAGGCCGAGGCCATGTAGATGCGGTGGTCGAGGAGGGCGCCGAGGGGGCGGCCGAACGCCTCCTCGAAGAACGCCAGCGTTTCCACCACCCTGAGGGCGGGCGAGGCCAGCACGCGGTCGAACGTCAGGCCCGCCTCGCGCAGGTGCGCGCCCATCCGCTGGGCGGCCTGCCGGCCGCGGGGATTGAGCGGCCGGTCAAAATCGCGCTGGATGGGATCGTCCCAGCTCGACTTGGCGTGACGCAGCAGGCTCAACGTCCGCAAGTCCCCGTCACTCCCCGACCTGGGTCGCGCCCTCACCCCTTGGCAAGGCCCCCACGGGCTGTCCAGCGGCGTGCAGGAAGGCCGCCGTGGCGGCCGCCGCCTGTTCAAGGCCCAGGCGCGCGACGGGAACCTCGGGCGGAAAGGCGGAGAGCAGGCGCGACGGCACGGACGGACCTAAGAGGACGAACACGCCGCGATCGTCGGCCCGCCGGATGAGCCGGCCGAAGGCTTGCACGAGGCGCCGGCGGACCTGCCGGTCCTCGTAGGCCGGCCCGCCGAACGCCTGCCGGCGGGCGACTTCCAGGATCGAGGGTCGCGACCAGGGCACGCCTTCGAACACGACGAGGCGCAGCGAATGGCCCGGCACGTCGATCCCGTCGCGCAGCGCGTCCGTGCCGAGGATCGACGCGCGGGGATCGGCGCGGAACAGGTCGACGAGCGTGCCCGTATCCAGGGGGTCCACGTGCTGGGCGTAGAGCGGCAACCGGCGCTCGGCCAGCAGGGGCGCCAAGCGGGCGTGGACGGCGCGCAGCCGGGCGACGGCCGTGAAGAGCCCCAGCGCACCACCCTGCGCCGCCTCGATCAGGCGCAGCAGCGCCAGGGCCGCGGCCGCGGGATCCCGAGCATCGACGTCGGTCACCACGAACACGCGGGCGGCCGCCCCGTAGTCGAAGGGGCTCGGGGCACGGAACGACCGCGGCGCAACGCCGAGGTACCGGGCCCCGGCCACGTGCTCCAGCTCCTCTTGAGGCGCCGCGGGATCGATGAGCGTCGCCGAGGTCACGACCACGCCGTGCGCACGGGCCAGCACGCCCAGGGCCAGAGGCTTCAGGGGATCGAGCCAGCGGCGGAACAGGCCGGCGTCGCGCTCCTCGCCCTGGGCGCGGGTGACGCCCAGCCAGTCGACGAATTCGGGATCGGAGGGGCCGCCGACCCGGGCGAGCTGCGCTTCCCAACCGCGGAGCAGGGCGCACCGGTCCTCGAGGCCCGCGACCGCCGCCTCGAGGCGGGCCAGCAAGGGGGCCTGCGTGCCCTCCGGCAGGCCGTCGCGCACGCGGCACAGTTCCAGGCGCAGCCGGTCCATACCAGCGCGGAGGTGGGCGAGCGCTTCGGCCGCTTCCCGGGCGCGGCCGATGACGGCGGGCGGGAGGTCGTCGAGGCTGGTCTCCAGGCTGTAGCCCTGTCCATCATCGTGAGCGCGGGCGAGCACGGTGGTGCGGACGTCCGCAAGCAAGGCTTCGACGGGCCCCTCCGGCTCGCCGGCCAGGATGCGCGCACGCCAGCCGTCGGCGGGCAGCACGCGGGCGGCCACCCGCGCCAGGGACGCGAGCGCTTCGCGGGCGGCGGCGGAGGCTTCGCCCAGGTCGGACAGGCCGTCCAGCCGGGCAGCGAGGCCTCGGCGCCGGGCGGCCCGCCGGCCTGCGGCCTCCGGCCCCAACAGCCAGCGGCGGAGTTCGATGGCTTCGGTGCCCGTAAGGTCGAGAGCGAAGGCGGAGTCCGCTGCCTCCCACAAGTGATGGCCCTCGTCGAACACCAGGCGCCGGGGCACCTCGGCGGCGCCGCGCACGATCGCGTGGAGGGTAAGGGCGTGATTGGCGATGATCAGGCTCGCGTGGGTGGCCGCCCGCACGCTGTGCTCGATGAAGCAGCGGCGGAAGTGCGGGCAGGCGGCCCGGATGCACTCGCCGCGTCGGTCGGTGAGGGAGGGAACGTGGCCGCGGCTGCGGAACAGGGTCGGCAGCCAGCCCGGCAAGTCGCCTCCCACCATGTCGCCGTCCTCGGTGAAGCGGGCCCAGCGCGCCACCAGTTCGGCGAACTGGCCGGCCCGGCCGGAAAGCAGGTCTCGGCGCGCGTCCTCGAGATTCAGGAGGCACAGGTAGTTCTCGCGGCCCTTGCGCACCACCACCGGTCGCCCGCCCGGGCGGGGAGGAAGGCTCGTGGACGCTTCGTGGCGCAGCTGTCGCTGCAGCGCCCGGGTGTAGGTGGAGATCCAGACCGCCCCGTCTGTCCGTTCGGCGTAGAGGGTGGCCGCCGCCAGATATCCCAAGGTCTTCCCCGTCCCCGTGCCGGCCTCGGCCACCACCAGGTGGGGACGGCCTTGCGCGTCGCGGGGGGCGAAGGCGGGTAGCAGGGCCTCGGCATAGGCCCGCTGCTGCGGCCGCGGCTCGCGCCGCGCCCCGGCCAGGGCCGCGAGCCGGCGAGCGACGTCGGTCGGATGCAGCGCGACGACGCGGGGCGGCGGCCTGGGCGGGGTTTCCTCCCATTCGGGAAGCGCAGTGAACAGGTCGGGCTCGACCCGTGGGCCGGCGGGCAGGGCGGCGGTGACGAGGGCGGCCCAGGGCCAGCCGTGGCGGCCGAGCCGACGCGCGGCCTCGGCCGCGCCGGCGCGGGCGGCCCAGGCCGGATCGGCCAGGGTGGCCAGCATCCGGTCGGCCAGACGGGGCAGGAGGAGCGCCTCTTGGGCGGGGTCAGCGGGCCGGGGCAGGCCCAGCGCTTCGGCCAGGGGGCCGGCGGCCGGGGCCACGAACCGGGCGGGATGCACGAAGGCGAACAGTTCGAGGAGGTCGAGGCCCGAAACCTCGGCCAGGCCAAGCCGGGCCGCCACCAAAGGCGCATTGACGATGAGATGCGGCCGGCGGGCCAGCCGCCGGGCGGCGGTCCGCGCGCCCTCCACCTCGACCGTGCCGTCGGGTGCGGCGAACCAGGCCTCTCCGCACGAGCTTGCCACGCAGGACGGAAGGGACGATGGGCCGGCCATGCACACGGGCCTAGCATCGCTCCCGCCCGAGGACATCGCCGGTCTGCGGGCGGAAGCCCGCGTGAACCGCGCCTGGCCGTTCGAAGAGGCGCGCCGCCTGGTGGCCCGCTATCCGAACGGCTTTCCGGCCGGTGGGGTGGTGTTCGAGACCGGCTACGGCCCCTCGGGCCTGCCCCACATCGGCACCTTCGCCGAAGTGGCGCGGACCACGATGGTGCGGCGGGCCTTCGAACTGATGTGCCCGGACGTCCCCACGCGCCTCATCGCCTTCTCGGACGACATGGACGGGATGCGCAAGGTGCCGCCCGGGCTTCCCCGGCAGGAGGAGCTTCGCCGCCATCTGGGCCGGCCGCTCTCGAGCGTGCCCGATCCGTTCGGCACGCACGAGAGCTTCGCCGCGCACAACAACGCGCGGCTGCGCGCCTTCCTCGACCGCTTCGGCTTCGACTACGAGTTCCTGTCGGCCACGGACTGCTACCGCTCGGGCCGGTTCGACGCGGTGTTGCGCAGGGTGCTCGAACGATGGGACGAGGTGGTCGACGTGGTCCTGCCCACCCTGGGGCCCGAGCGGCGCGCCACCTACGCCCCCTTCCTGCCCCTGTGCCCGCACACGGGCCGCGTGCTGCAGGTGCCGATCGAGGCGCGCGATCCCGAGGCGGCGACGGTCGTCTGGCGCCATCCGGACACGGGCAAGCGGCTCACAACTTCGGTGCTGGGGGGGGCGGCCAAGCTGCAGTGGAAGGTCGACTGGGCCATGCGCTGGGTGGCGCTTGGCGTCGACTATGAGATGGCGGGCAAGGACCTCAGCGACTCCGTGCGCCTGTCCTCGCGCATCGCCCGCATCCTGGGGGGCCGCCCCCCCGAAGGCTTCATCTACGAACTCTTCCTGGACGAGACGGGCGCCAAGATCTCGAAGACAAGGGGCAATGGCCTGACGATCGAGGAATGGCTCGACTACGCGTCGCCCGAAAGCCTTGCCGGCTACCTCTACCAGCAGCCGCGCGCGGCCCGGAAGCTGCACGCCGGCGTCATTCCGCGGGCGGTCGACGACTATTTTGAGGCCTGCGCGCGCTGGCCCCGGCAGGACGTAAAGGAGAAGCTGGGCAACCCCGCCTTCCACGTGCACGGCGGCCCACCGCCGGCGCCGCCGCCAGTGCCGTTCGGGCTGCTGTTGAACCTGGTGGCCGTGGCCGGGGACGCAGGACCCGAGGTCGTGGGCCGCTACCTTGCCCGCCATGACCCGGCCTGGGATCCGGCCCGCGACCTGAGGATCGCCGACCTCGTGGGCAAGGCCTTGGCCTTCCATCGCGACCGGGTGGCCCAGCACGCGAAGCGCCGGGCGCCCGACAAGCGCGAGGCCGCGGCACTCGCGGAGCTCGACCGGTTCCTGGCGGGCCCCTCGGGCCACGACCCCGAGGCCATCCAGACGGAGCTCTACGCCATCGGGCGACGGCAGGGCTTTGCGAACCTTCGCGACTGGTTCCGAGCCCTCTACGAGATCCTGTTGGGCCGCGCCGAAGGCCCACGTATGGGGACGTTCCTCGCGCTTCTGGGGCCGAACCGGGCGCGCGAACTCATCGCCCAGGCCCTCATGGAGCCCGCGTGAGGGGCCGGGCCCTGGGGCTTGCCCTGTGGGCGGCGTTGGCCACCCCGCCCACCATGCCGGCAAGCGCCGGGCCGGCCGCCGACGCGTTCGCCGGCGGTGACTGGGCGCGGGCCGCCGAACTGGGCGCGCGCGGCACCACGGCCGACGAGCGCATCGCGCAGGCGCGGGCGCTCTCGGTGCTCGCCACCTACGAGGCGCGCGAGCGCGACCGCGCCGAGGCGCTGCTTGAAGAGGCGATCGCGGCCGCCGCGGCGGCGGTAGAGCTCGAACCGCGCAACGCACGCGCCTTGGCCGAGCGCGCGATCGTCACGGGCTATCTGAGCAAGCTCAAGCGCAGCCCGCGCGAGGCCAGGGCCGCGCGCCGTGATGCCGAGGCGGCCCTCCACCTGGATCCGGGGCTGGCCCTGGCCCATGCCGTGCTGGGCGGCTGGCACCTGGAGGCGGTGGCCACGCTCGGGGCCTTCCTCGCCCGCACGACGCTCGGCGCCCGCATGGCCGAGGGCGAGCGGCATTTCGCCCGGGCCCATGCGCTGAAGCCCGATTCGGCCCTGTTTCCCGTCTTCCACGCCTTCGCGCTGCTGGCGCTGGGGCCTGAGCGCGGGCCGGACGCGCAGGCCCTTCTTGAGCGGGCGGCGGCAGCCCGGCCCGCGGATGCCTACGAGCGGCGGGTGCAGGCCCAGGGCCGGCAAGTGCTGGGGCTTCTCGCCCGAGGCGAGGTGGCGCGGGCCCGGGCGCTCGCCCGCGCGCTCTCACCCCTGGGCCGTATCGAGCGGTGACCCCGCCCCGACCGCCCAGCGCCCGTGGAGTAACGCCGCCACGGGGCCCTGAGGGTGCTGCCGGCCTGCTCACGCCCGGCGGGCGATCGCGCGGTGGCGTCGGGCCCTGGCGGGGCCTCAGTCCTGCCGGGCGATGCGGCCCGCCGCCATCACGAAGCGCACGCGCGTCATCGCCCTCGGGTCGGCCAGCGGGTCGCCGTCCACCGCCACCAGGTCGGCGCTGAGGCCGGGGGCGATCCGGCCAATCCGATCCTCAAGCCCCAGCATCCGCGCGGCATCGGTCGTGGCCGCCACCAGGGCCGCCCGAGGGCTCATGCCCCCCTTCTCCACCATCAGCGCGAATTCCTCGCCGTTGCGGCCATGCTCGAACACGCCGGCGTCGGTCCCGAAGCCGATGCGCACCCCGGCCCGGTAGGCGGCCGCCAAGGCCTTGCCCCACGCGGCGATCGCGGCCTTCGCCTTGGCTTCGACGACGAGGGTGTAGACCGACTTGCCCACCCGATCGATCAGGCCCTGGGTAGCCATCAGCGTGGGCACGAACCATGTGCCGCGCGCCTTCATGGCCTGGAGCGTGGCAGAGCTTGCGAAGGTGCCGTGCTCGATCGAGGTGGCCCCCGCCTCGACCGCGGCGGCGATGCCCGAATCCCCGTGGGCGTGGGCGGCGACCTTCAGGCCGAGCGTCTCGGCCGTCGTCACGATGGCGCGCATCTCCTCAGGCGCGAAATGGCGTTCGAGCCCCCGGGCCTGCTGCGACAGGACCCCACCGGTGGCCGTGAACTTGATGACGTCCACCCCCCGGCGGGCGGCCTCGCGCACGCGCCGCGCGCACTCTTCGGGGCCGGTGCAGGTGTTTCCTTGGCTCAACGCCTCCACTACCTCGGGCCGGAACCCCGAGGCATCGCCGTGGCCGCCAATGATCGAAATCGCCGGGCCCGAGGCCAGGATGCGAGGCCCGGGCACGTCGCCCGCCCTGATGGCGTCGCGCAGGGCGAGGGCGGTGAGTGGCGCCGAACCCAGGTCGCGCACCGTGGTGAAGCCCGCCCGCACCGTCGCCAGCGCGTTGCGCACGCCGATCACCACCTGCCGTTCGGGCGGGATGGTCACGGTCTCAAGCGGCCCGCGGCCGGGATCGCTCGTCAAGTGCACGTGCCCGTCGATCAGGCCCGGCAGCAGCACCAGCCGGCCAAGGTCGATCACGCGCGCTCCTTCGGGCGGCGGCACCCCAGCGGGCAGCACGGCCTGGATCCGGTCGCCGTCGACGACGACCGTCGCCGGCACCGGAACGCCTCGGCTGGGATCGGCCAGCACCCGCTCGCTGCGGACGGCGATGGTCTGGCCAGGGGCGGTGGCCGGCAGGAAGAGGGCGAGAAGGCCCACCAGCCGACCCAAGCGGCGCACGATCATGCCCCTCGCCTGCCGCCGGGCCGTCCCGTTGACAAGCCGGCGTGTACTGGCCTAGCCGGCCGCGGGTGATGTCGGGCGGCCCCGGGGCCGCCGCCCCCAGGCGTGTGTGGTTCAGGCCGAGTTGGGTTCAGGCGATGTTCGCGGTCGTGCGCACGGGCGGCAAGCAGTATCGGGTGGCTCCCGACACGCGCATCACGGTCGAACGGCTGCCGGGGGCCGCGGGCGACCGGGTCGAACTCGACGTGCTCTTGGTGGCCGACGACGGCGTGCTCAAGTCGGGCAACGGCCTCAAGGCCACGGCGGAGATCCTGGCCCAGAACCGGGGCGAGAAGGTGATCGTGTTCAAGAAGAAGCGCCGGCACAACTATCGGCGCAAGCGCGGTCATCGCCAGCCGCAGACGGTGCTGCGCATCCTCTCGATCGGCTGACGGCTCGGGCGCAGGCCTTGCGGAGCTCTTGGGAGGGGCGCCAGCCGACCCCCGGGGTGCCGCGTGGGCGGGCGAAGCGAGGGCCAGCGCGGCCGGCGGGGCGTTGCCGGGCGGCATGCGCGAGGAGCACGTCGGGTGGAGGGTTACGCCCAGTACGGCGGCTGTTGCAGTCGCCAGTGGGCACAGGTGAACGAACGGAGCGATGGGCGATGGCACACAAGAAGGCGGGCGGCTCCTCGCGCAACGGGCGCGATTCGGCCGGCCGGCGGTTGGGGGTGAAGAAGTTTGGCGGCGAACGCGTGGTGGCGGGCAACATCATCGTCCGTCAACGCGGCACGCGCTTTTGGCCGGGCCTCAACGTGGGCCTGGGCCGTGATCACACGCTGTTCGCCAAAGCCGACGGCCACGTGCGCTTCCATTCCGGACCCCGCGGCCGCAAGTACGTGTCGGTGGTGCCCGCGGAGACCGCGCCGGCCGACCCGGCCTGAACCGGGCGGGCGCCAGGCTGCCCCGGACCGCCGGCCCATGATGTTCCTGGACCAGGCCAAGATCCACCTGCGCTCGGGCGCGGGTGGTGACGGCTGCGTGTCGTTTCGCCGCGAGAAGTTCCTCGAGTTCGGCGGGCCCGACGGCGGCGACGGCGGGAAGGGGGGCGACATCGTCTTCGAAGCCGTCCCCGGCCTCAACACCCTGATCGACTTCCGGTACCGACAGCATTTCCGGGCCGCCCGCGGCGGCCACGGCATGGGGGCCAACCGCACCGGCCGGGACGCGCCCGACCTGGTGATCCCCGTGCCCGTGGGCACCCAGATCCTGGCCGACGATCCGCAGCGGACGCTGCTCGCCGACCTGGTCGCACCCGGCCAGCGGGTCGTGCTGTTGCGGGGCGGAGTGGGCGGCAAGGGCAACGCCTATTTCAAGTCGTCGGTAAACCGGGCGCCCCGCCGCTTCCAGAAGGGCGCGCCGGGCCGCGAAATGTCGGTGTGGCTGCGCCTCAAGCTCTTGGCCGACGTGGGGCTGGTGGGCCTGCCCAACGTGGGGAAGTCGTCGCTTCTCAACGCGCTCACCCGTGCGCGGGCGCGGGTGGGCGACTGGCCGTTCACCACGCTCAAGCCCCAGCTGGGGGTGGCCGCCCACCGGGGCCGCGAGGTGGTGATTGCGGACATCCCGGGCCTCATCGCCGGTGCGGCCGCGGGGGCGGGCATCGGCGACCGCTTCCTGGGCCACGTGGAGCGGTGCCGCCTGCTGTTGCACCTCGTCGACGCGACCTCGCCCCATCCCGTGGCCGACTGGCGCACCGTGCGCCGGGAGTTGGCCGCCTATGGCGCCGGGCTGGCGGACAAGCCCGTCCTGCCGCTGCTCTCGAAGGTGGACGCCGTCTCGCCCGCACGACGGGCCCAGGCGCTGGCCAGGCTCCAGCGCGCAACCGGCATGGCACCACTCGCGGTGTCGGCCGCAAGCGGCGAAGGGCTGGACGAGCTCCTGGGTCGCGTCCTTGAAGCGCTGCCGGCCCCCCGCACCGCCGTCCTCGCACCGGCCGCCTGGAGCCCGCTCGATGCGACCGGCGCCTAGCCGGTCGTCCGCCGCCGGGGACGAGGCCCGGCAGGCGTTCCACCGCGCGGGCCGGCTCGTGGTCAAGGTGGGCTCGGCCCTTCTCGTCGATCCCTCGGGCGCCGTGCGGCGAGAGTGGCTGGCAACACTGGTGGCCGACCTCGCCGCGCTCGTCGCCCGCGGGTGCCGGCCGGTCGTCGTCTCCTCGGGGGCGATCGCGCTGGGCGCCCGGCGGCTGGGCCTGAAGGCGGGCGGGCGGGCGAGCCTCGAGGACGCCCAGGCCGCAGCCGCCGTGGGCCAGATCCGGCTGGCGGGCCTGTGGGCCGAGCTGCTCGCGGACCGCGGCCTGGAAGCCGCGCAGATCCTCGTGACCTTGGGCGACTTCGAGGACCGCCGGCACTGGCTCAACGCTTCCGCCACCCTCGACCGGCTGCTGCAGCTGGGCGTGGTGCCGATCCTCAACGAAAACGATTCGGTGGCCACCGAAGAGATACGCTTCGGCGACAACGACCGCCTGGCCGCGCGCGTGGCTCAGGCCGCCCGGGCCGATGCGGTGGTGCTGCTGTCGGACGTGGACGGGCTGTATACGGCCGATCCCGCGGGCGACCCCACGGCGCGGTTGATCGCGGTGGTGGACGATCCGGCGGCCGTGGCCGGGCTGGCCGGTGCGGGCTCGGGTTCGGGTCTGGGCTCGGGCGGGATGGCCGCCAAGATCGAGGCGGCCCGGATCGCGGCGGTCTCCGGCATTCCCTTGGCTATCGCCTCGGGCCGGCCGGCGCATCCGCTGGCACGGTTCCTGGACGGCGGGCCCGCCACCCTGTTCACCGCGCCCCAGGCGGCTCCTGCGCGCAAGGCCTGGCTTCTGGGCCGGATGCGGGTGGCGGGGCGGCTCCACGTCGATGCCGGGGCGCACGCCGCGCTCCGTGCCGGCCGCAGCCTGCTTGCCGCCGGCATCGTCGCATGCGAGGGCGAGTTCCGGCGCGGGGATGCCGTCGACGTGGTGGGCGATGACGGCGCGGCGGTCGCTCGGGGGCTCGTGGCCTACGACCGCGCGGAGGTCGAACGGATCCGGGGTCTGCGCACCGAGGCCCAGGCGGCCGTCCTGGGCTATGCGCCGCGATCGGCCGTGATCCATCGCGACCAGATGGTGCTGCTGTAGGATGGTGCTGCTGTAGGGATGGGCGGAGACGGGCGGGAGGGATGGGATGAACGTCGTTGCGGCACCTGACATCGTGGTGGCCGAGCTGGGCGGCAAGGCCCGGGCCGCCGCCCGCCGGCTGGCCGAGGCCACGACCGAAGCCAAGTCCCGCGCGCTGCGGGAAGCCGCCGCGGCCTTGCGCGCGGCGGAGGCGGCCATCCTGCAGGCCAACGCGGGCGACCTGGCCGACGCCCAGGACATGGGGCCCGCGCGCGTCGACCGTCTGCGCCTGACGCCCGCGCGGGTCGAGGCCATGGCCGCGGCGGTGGAGGCGGTGGCAGGGCTTCCCGACCCGGTGGGCGAAGTGATCGCCCGCTGGACCCGGCCCAACGGCCTGGTGATCGAACGCGTGCGCATTCCGATCGGGGTCGTGGGCATCGTGTACGAAAGCCGACCCAACGTCACGGCGGACGCCGCGGCCCTGTGCCTCATGTCGGGCAACGCCGCCATCCTGCGCCCGGGCTCGGAGAGCTTCCGGTCCGCCCAGGCGATCCATCGGGCGTTCGTGGGCGGGCTGGCCGCGGCGGGCCTGCCGGCCGAGGCGGTCCAGCTGCTGCCGTCGGCCGACCGAGCGCTGGTGGGGGCCCTGTTACGGGCGGAAGGCGCCATCGATCTCGTCGTGCCGCGGGGTGGGCGCTCGCTGGTCGAACGCGTCCAGCGCGAAGCGCGCGTGCCCGTGCTGGGCCATCTCGAGGGCCTGTGCCATACTTACATTGATCAGGCGGCCGACCTCGCCATGGCATCGGACGTGGTGTTCAACGCCAAGATGCGGCGGACGGGCATCTGCGGGGCGACCGAGACCCTGCTGGTCGATCGCGCCATCGCGCATCGGGTGGGGCCGATCCTCGGCCGTCTGCTGGATGCGGGCTGCGAACTCAGGGTCACCCCCGACCTCCTGCCCCTCGACCCGCGCCTCAAGCCCGCCCGGCCCGAGGACTGGGACACGGAGTATCTCGACGCCATCCTGTCGGTGGCCACGGTCGACGGGGTCGAGGGCGCCATCGCCCACATCGCCGCCCACGGCTCGGGCCACACCGACGCCATCATCACCGAAGACGCGGCCACGGCCGAACGCTTCCTCGCCCGGGTCGATTCGGCCATCGTGATGTGGAACGCCTCCACCCAGTTCGCCGACGGCGGCGAGTTTGGCTTCGGCGCGGAAATCGGAATCGCCACCGGCCGTCTGCACGCCCGGGGTCCCGTCGCCCTGGAAGGGCTCACCACCTACAAGTACGTGGTGCGAGGCTCGGGCCAGGTGAGGCCGGGTTGAAGAAGGTCCGGGCCGTCGGACTGCTCGGCGGCTCGTTCAATCCGGCCCACGAAGGCCACCGACGCCTCAGTCTCGCGGCCCTGGGCCGGCTGCGGCTCGACGAAGTGTGGTGGCTCGTCTCGCCCCAGAACCCGTTGAAGCCCGAGACCGGCATGGCCCCATTGGCCGCCCGCCTCGCCTCGGCCCGCAAGGTGGCGCGCCATCCTCGCATCCGCGTGACGGATTGGGAGGCCCGCCAGGGCACGCGCTACACGGTCGACACCGTGGCGGCGCTCTTGGCTCGCTTCCCGCACCTGCGCTTCGTGTGGCTGATGGGGGCGGACAATCTGCTCGAGCTCCATCGCTGGACCCGCTGGCGCACGCTGCTGCGGCGCCTGCCCGTTGTCGTCGCCCCCCGGCCGGGCTATATGCGATGGGCGACGGCGCCGGCGGTGCGCTGGGTAGGGGGGATCCGCCGCAGTTCGCCGGCGCGATGGAGGTGCTGCCCGCTGCCCGCCGTGTTCCTCCTCAACCTTCGGCCGGATTCGCGCTCGGCCACCGCCATCCGAGCCCGGGATCCGCGCTGGGCGGAAGCCGAGATCCATCGCCCACAGGGCCCCGTTGGCTGAACCGCCGACCGGCGATCCCCCCGCCGCCGAACTGTTGCGGCTGGTGCTGACGTCGCTCGACGACGATCAGGCGCTGGACGTCGTCACCATCCCGCTGGCCGGCCGGTCGGTCATCGCCGACTGGATGGTCATCGCCTCAGGCCGGTCGAGCCGGCAGGTGGCCTCGATGGCCGAGAAACTGATCCACCGCATTTGGGTCGAATGCGGCATCCGGGTGCGAGCGGAGGGCCTGGCGGCGGCCGACTGGGTGCTGCTGGATGCCGGGGACGTGGTGGTGCACCTGTTCCGGCCCGAGGTGCGCCAGTTCTACGCGCTCGAGAAGATGTGGGCGTTCGATGCCGAAGGCGCTCCAGTCCGCGCCGCGGGCGCCCCAGCCTGAGCCTTGCGGATCAGGATCCTGGCCTTCGGTCGGGGTGCCGGCACGCCGGAGCAGGCGCTGACCCTGGCCTACCTGTCGCGCCTGTCGCCTCGGCCGGAACTCGTGGAAGTGACCCGCCTACCCTTCCCGCCCGCCGCGCCCGGCACCCTCACGGTGGTGCTGGACGAGCGGGGCGAGAACTGGCCCTCGGCCGAGTTCGCCCGGCGCCTTGCGCGCTGGCGCGAGGCGGGCGTGCGCGAGCTGCGCTTCCTCGTCGGCCCGCCCGACGGGTTCGATCCAGCCACACGCCAGGCCGCCCAGGTGCGGCTCGCCTTCGGGGCGCAGACCTGGCCCCATCTCTTGGTGCGGGCCATGCTGGCCGAACAGCTCTGGCGCGCCTCGGCCATCGCGGCCGGCCATCCCTACCATCGTGCCTGAGCGCGCAGCACCTTGCCGCACCCGCCGTTGTGCTAGAGAGGGGGCGGAGGGACGATCCGATGAGCCATCGACCGTCTGCCGCCGTGCTGGCCGCGCTGGGCGCCCTGTTGGTGGGGGTGCCCCTGGGCTCGGCCGTCGAAGCGTCGCGGCAGAACGAGACCTACCGGCAGCTCGACGCCTTGATCGAGGTGTTCCTCAAGGTGCGCGAGAACTATGTCGAGCCGGTCGACGACGCGAAGCTCATCCAGGGGGCGATCGACGGCATGCTGGCGAGCCTCGACCCCCATTCCACCTACCTGGATGCGCGCGACAGCCAACAGATGCGCAGCCAGACCGAGGGCGAATATGGAGGCCTGGGTCTGACCGTCACCACCGAGGACGGTGCGGTCAAGGTGGTGGCCCCCACCGACGACACGCCGGCGGCCCGCGCCGGCATCCGCGCGGGCGACTTCATCACCCATCTGGACGGCGAACTCATCTTCGGCCTGTCGATCGACGAAGCCGTGGACCGGATGCGCGGCCGGCCCGGCACGTCGATCCGCCTGACGGTGGTGCGCCCCGGGCAGCCTAAGCCTCTGGAATTCTCCCTCACCCGCGAGGTGATCCGCCTGAAGCCCGTGCGCCACGAGCTGCGCGGCGACGTGGGCGTGATTCGCATCTCCTCCTTCAACCGGCAGACGGGCGATGCGGTGCGGGCGGCCATCGCCCAGCTCGACCGTCAGGCGGGCCCCCGGCTCAAGGGGTTTGTCCTCGACCTGCGCTCCAATCCGGGCGGGCTTCTCGACCAGGCGGTCGAAGTGGCCGACGCCTTCATGGCCCGCGGCGAGATCGTCTCGCAGCGGGGCCGCACCAAGGAGTCGATCGAACGCTACTTCGCCCGTGAGCCGGACCTGACGGGCGGTCGGCCGCTCGTGGTGCTGGTGGACGAGGGGTCGGCATCGGCGGCCGAGATCGTCGCGGGCGCGCTGCAGGACAGCCGCCGGGCGCTGGTGGTGGGCACGCGCACCTTCGGCAAGGGCTCGGTGCAGACGCTGATCCCCCTCTCGGCCGAGACGGGCCTGAGGCTGACGACCGCGCGCTACTACACCCCGTCGGGCCGGTCGGTGCAGGAGGAGGGAATCGAGCCCGACATCGTGGTGCCGCAACTGTCGGATACCGGCCGGATCGAACGGCCGCGCGTGCGCGAAGCCGACCTTCGCAACCATCTGGTGGCCGAGCGCAAGGCCGACGACCGGCTGATCGAGGACGACGGAAAGCCCGACCCGCGGTTCAAGGCCACCCCCGAGGAGCTGAAGGCCCAGGGCATCACCGACTTCCAGCTGGACTACGCCGTGCGCATCCTGAGCCGACTGGGCGGTGAGGTGCGGCTCGCAGCGTGGGATGGAGCGAGGGATTAGGCCGGCCGGCCGACGGGCCGCCGCCCTCCTGCTGATGGTGTCGGGCGGGCTGGTGCTGGGCGCGCTGGGCTTCCAGTTCCTGGGCGGCCTCGTGCCCTGCGAGATGTGCCGGTGGCAGCGCTGGGCGCATCTCGCCGTCATCGCGCTGGCCGCCGTGGCCTTGGTGCGGCCGGCGTGGTGGCCGCTGCCGCTCCTTGCCATGGTGGGCGCTGCGGGCCTCGGCCTCTGGCACCTGGGCGTGGAGCAGGGCTGGTGGCTGGGGCCGGCCCGCTGCGCCGCCCCGCCGGCCAGGTCCGACGATCTCTGGGGCGAGCTGATGGCGGCGCCCCTCGTGCGCTGCGACCGGGTGCCGTGGAGCTTCCTGGGGCTGTCGATGGCAGGATGGAACTTGGCCGTCTCGGCGATGGCGGCGGGCGTGGCGGCCTTCCTGGGGAGACGGGGATGACGGAGGACGTCGAGCGCATGATCCGGGTGGATCATGCCGGGGAATACGGCGCCACCCGCATCTACGCCGGTCAGCTCGCCGTCATGGGGGATCGCGCCCCCGTTTCGCCCGACATCCGGCGCATGGCGCGGCAGGAGGAGGCCCACCTGGCCCACTTCGAAGCCCTGCTGCTGCGCAGGGGCGTGCGGCCCACGCTGCTGCAGCCCCTTTGGCACGTGGCGGGCTATGCGTTGGGCGTCGCGTCGGCCCTGGTGGGCCCCAAGATGGCGATGGCCGTAACGGCGGCGGTCGAAACCGAGATCGACCGCCACTACCAGCGCCAGCGCGAGCGCGTGGCAGGCCAGGATCCCGAGCTCGAAGCGCTGATCGCCCAATGCCAGTCAGACGAGGTGGCCCACCGCGACGAGGCGTTCGCCCGGGGGGCGCGCGACGCGCCGGCCTATCCCGTGGTGGCGGCCCTGATCCGGGCGGGCTGCCGCCTGGCCATCCGCCTGTCCGAGCGGCTCTAGCCGGCCTCAGGCGGCCAGTTCGCGGAAGAAGTCGAGATAGGCACGGGCGATTCGTGCCGGCTCGTGGGCGATGAGCTCAGGCACCTCGCCCACGCCCGGCGGCTCGGCCAGCCGGTCGAGGAGGGCCTGGGCCACGTCGTGTGGGCGGCGGCTGGCCACCAGCCGACCGCGCTCTGGCCGGCCGTCCAGCAGGTCGCGCAGGAAGGGGGCCGAATCGGTGGCGATCACCGGGATGCCGTGGCCCAGGGCCTCGAGCGCGACGGCCGGCGTGCCTTCGAAGCGCGAGGTCAGCAGCAGGGCATCGGCCTGGCGCAGCAGGGGGGTGGTGTCGGCCAGGTGGCCCAGGAAGCGAACGGGCAGGCCGCGCGCCAGCTCCTCGAGCCGCGGGCGTTCCGGGCCGTCGCCGGCGATGTCGAGGGTGAGCGGTCGCGTGGCTTGGGCTAGGGCAAAGGCGCGGATCGCAAGCTCCATGTCCTTCTGCGGGACGAGTCGGCCGATGGCCACGACCCGCCCCGAGCGGTGCGGCGCCGCGGGGGGCGAGCGGGGCAGGCACACGGGGGGGTTGGCGATCCGGGCCAGCGGCTTGGCGGGCACGAGGCGGCACACCTCCTCGGCCAGGGCGCCGGGGGGAGCGGCGAAGCCGTCCACGGGGCGTGCCAAGAGGCGGAAGACGGCGGCTGCCATGGGCCGGGCCGGGGCCGGTAGGGCCGGCAGCGGCGGGTTCGAGATCTTGGCCACGATGCGCGGCCGCGGCCGCGCCCGGGCGATGCCGCGGGCGAGTGCGAGATGCCAGTTGCCGGGGAGGAAGACGACTTGGGGTGCGATGCGCTCGATCAAGGGCTTGAGCCGTGGCCCCAGCCGCCAGCGCGAGGTGAGCCCGCGGGAGAGGGTGGGCGCCAGCACATGCACGCGAAGACCCGAAGGCGGGGCCTGAGGCCCCCGAGTGCAGGCCAGCAGCAATTCGACCTCGGCGCCCGCCTCGGCCCACTCGCGGGCGAGCGCCAGGGCCACGCGTTCGCTGCCGCCGCCCGCCAGGTCGTGCAGGACGAGAAGGGTGCGCACGGGGCCCCGCGGGGCCTTGCCTAGTTGCGCTGGCGGTCGACCAGCCGGCGTTCGGCGATCCAGGGCATCATGGCGCGCAGGCGTTCACCCACCTGCTCGATGGGATGGGCCGCCTGGCGGCGGCGCATGGCCTTCAGGCGGGGATTGCCGGCGCGGTTGTCGGCCATGAACTCGCCCACGAACTTGCCCGACTGGATGTCGGCCAGCACGCGACGCATCTCGGCCCGGGTGGCCTCGGTCACGATTCGCGGGCCGGTGGCGTAGTCGCCGAACTCGGCCGTGTTGCTGATGGAATAGCGCATGTTGGCGATCCCGCCCTCGTACATCAGGTCAACGATCAGCTTCACCTCGTGCAGGCACTCGAAATAGGCGAGTTCGGGCGCGTAGCCCGCTTCCACGAGCGTCTCGAAGCCCGCCATGATGAGGTGCGACAGACCCCCGCACAGCACGGCCTGCTCGCCGAACAGGTCGGTCTCGCACTCCTCGCGGAAGGTCGTCTCGATGATCCCGGCGCGCCCGCCGCCGATCGCGGCGGCATAGGCCAGGGCGAGCTCGCGCGTGGTGCCGGTCGAATCCTGGTGCACGGCCATCAGGCAGGGTACGCCTCCACCCCGCTCATATTCCGCGCGCACCGTGTGCCCGGGCCCCTTGGGCGCCACCATGAACACGTCGAGGTCGGCCCGCGGCTCGATGAGGCCGAAGTGGACGTTGAGCCCGTGCGCGAAGGCGAGCGCCGCGCCGGGGCGCAGGTGCGGGGCCAGATCCTCGGCGTAGATGGCGGCCTGGTGCTCGTCGGGGGCCAGCACCATCACGACGTCGGCCCAGCGGGCCGCCTCGGCGTTGGTGACGACGCGGAAGCCCGCCGCTGCCGCCTTGGCGGCGCTGGCCGAGCCCGGACGCAGGGCGACCACGACCTCGGCCACGCCCGAATCGCGCAGGTTGGCCGCGTGGGCGTGCCCCTGGGAGCCATAGCCCAGGACGGCGATCTTGCGCGGCCGGATCAGGCCCAAATCCGCATCGGCATCATAGAAGACGTGCATCGATCCCCTTTCCTTCGTGGTCGGCTTCTCGTCGTCGGGCAGCAAGCCCCCCGATCGACGGGGCGGTTCGTATCCGGCCGCCCCGCGAACGTCAGGCCGGGTCCCGGCCGCGGGCCATGGCCGCAACCCCCGTCCGCGCCACCTCGACGAGGCCCACCTCGCGCATGAGCTCGATGAACTGGTTCACCTTGCCGCTCGAGCCCGACACTTCGAAGATGAAGCTCGACGTCGTGGTGTCGACGGGACGGGCCCGGAAGATGTCGGCCAAGCGCAGCGCCTCGACCCGCTTCTCGCCCGTGCCCGCCACTTTCACCAGCGCCAGCTCCCGCTCGACGTGGGGCCCACGTTCGGTAAGATCCGTGACCGAATGGACCGGCACCAGCCGTTCCAACTGGGCGCGGATCTGGTCGATCACGCGCCGGGGGCCCTCCGTGACGATCGTGATGCGCGAGACGGCGTGATCGGGCGAGATGTCGGCGACCGTGAGGGATTCGATGTTGTAGCCGCGGGCCGAGAACAGGCCCACGATGCGCGCCAGGACGCCCGCTTCGTTGTCGACCACCACCGAGAGCGTGTGCCGCTCCAGGGGCTCGGGCGCGCTGGCCGGACGGGCGGGGCGCGGCGCGGGTGGCGGCGTGGGTTTCATCACACGAGCGCCTCGGCCTCGGCGTCGAGCTCGCCCCGTATCTCGCTTTCCTTAAGAATCATCTCCGTGTGGGCGGCGCCGCTCGGGATCATCGGCAGGCAGTTGGCGTATTTCTTCACCCGGCAGTCCACGAAGGCCGGCCCGTCATGGCTCAGCATCCGGGCGATGCCCTCGTCCAGTTCATCGGCCGTCGCGATGCGGATGCCGCGCCAGCCCCAGGCCTCGGCGAGCTTCACGAAGTCCGGCAACGAGGCCGAGTAGCTCTCCGCATGGCGGCCTTCGTAGGTCAGATCCTGCCACTGGCGGACCATGCCCATGTACTCGTTGTTGAGCACGAACACCTTGACCGGCAGCCGGTACTGGGCGGCGGTGCCCATCTCCTGGATGTTCATGAGGATCGAGGCTTCGCCCGCGATGTCGATGACCAGCCGGTCGGGGAAGGCCACCTGGGCGCCGATGGCCGCGGGCAGCCCATAGCCCATGGTGCCGAGCCCGCCGGAGGTGAGCCAGCGGTTGGGCTCCTCGAACGGGAAGTGCTGGGCGGCCCACATCTGGTGCTGGCCCACTTCGGTCGTGATGATGGGGTCGCGGTGCCGCACGGCCGCCCACAGGCGGCGGATGGCGTGCTGGGGCTCGATGGCGGGGCCCTCCTGCACGTAGGCCAGGCAGTCCCGCGCTCGCCACGCCGCGATCTCGGTCCACCAGTCGGCGGCGATCGCGGGCTTGAGCGCGCGGGCGCGCCAGATCCGCACCATGTCGTCGAGCACGTGCCCCACGTCACCCTCGATGGCGAGGTCGACCCGCACGGTCTTGTGGAAGCTCGACGGGTCGATGTCGACATGGATCTTGCGGCTGCCCGGCGAGAAGGCGTCGATCCGGCCCGTCACTCGATCGTCGAAGCGGGCTCCCAGCGCCAGCATGACGTCGCACCGGTTCATGGCCATGTTGGCTTCGTAGGTACCGTGCATGCCGAGCATCCCGAGCCACTGCGGGCTCGAGGCCGGAAAGGCCCCCAGCCCCATCAGCGTGGAGGTGACGGGGGCGCCGCACAGCTGGGCGAGCTCGCGGAGTTTGCGCACGGCAAGCGGACCCGAATTGATGATCCCCCCGCCCGTGTAGAGGATGGGGCGCTCGGCGGACGCTAGGAGCTCGACCGCCGTCTCGACGAGGGCCGGATCCCCCTTGATCCGGGGCCGGTAGGTGCGGTGCACCACGGGCCCGGGCCGTTCATAGCGCGCCCGGGCCACCTGCACGTCCTTCGGGATGTCGATCACGACCGGGCCCGGGCGACCGGTGGTGGCGATGTGGAACGCCTCGTGCACCACGGGGCCCAGCCGGCCGACGTCCTTCACGAGGTAGTTGTGCTTGGAACAGTGGCGCGTGATGCCCACCGTGTCGCATTCCTGAAAGGCGTCGGTGCCGATGAGGTGGGTGGGCACCTGCCCGGTGATGACCACGATGGGCACCGAGTCCATGAGCGCATCGGTGATCCCCGTGACCGCGTTCGTAGCCCCCGGGCCCGATGTGACGAGCACCACCCCCGGCCGGCCCGACGCCCGCGCATAGCCTTCGGCCGCGTGCACCGCCCCCTGTTCGTGCCGGACGAGAATGTGGCGGATGCGCCGCTGGCGGTGCAGCACGTCGTAGATGGGCAGCACCGCGCCCCCGGGATAGCCGAAGATGACCTCCACGCCCAGGTCGACCAGGGCTTCGACGAGGATTTCGGCACCGGTCATCTCGCGGGCGGGCATGGGAAGGTTCCTTCAGGCCAAGACGGTCGGAGCGCCCGCCCGTAGGGAGGACGCCAGCGGACTGTCAACGCCAAAAACGTCACGCCATGTCGGATTGTTTCAATAAAAGAGAACATTATTCCATGATGGGCGCGGCCCCCGCCAGAAGGGCCGCCGCCGCCGCTTCGGCCGAGGGCCAGCGCCGGGCCGCCGCCAGCCACCCCCGGGCCCGGCCGCCCGTGGCGAACCAAGTCCGCTGGCGCTTGGCGTAGGCCCGCGTTTCGTGCCTGAGGCGGGCGACGGCGGTGGCAAGATCCGTGGCGCCCGCCAGATGCGCGAGCAGCGGGCGCACGCCCAGGGCCTTCATCACGGGCCGGTCGGGCGCGAGCCCGCGCGCGGCAAGCCGGCGCACCTCCTCCAGGGCGCCCGCCTGCAGCATGTGGTCGATGCGGCGGTCGATGCGCCGGGCCAGAGTGGCCCGGTCGGGCAGCAGGAGGTGGATGTCGAGCGCCACCGCCGGGCCGATGCCGCCCGTGCGCTCGGCATGCCAGTGGGCGAGCGATCGGCCCGTCGCCCGGACAACCTCGAGGGCTCGCGCCTGACGCTGTCGGTCGCCGGGGTGCAGGCGGGCGGCCATCACGGGATCCTCGGCCGCCAGGGCCGCTCGGAGCGCGTCGGCCGGAAGCGCGCGCACGGCCGCGCGCACGTCGGGCGGAATCGGGGGCACGGGCGCGATGCCCTCCACGAGGGTGGCGAGATAAAGCCCCGTGCCGCCCACCAGGATGGGAAGCCGCCCCGTCGCGCGGGCCTCGGCGATGGCATGCGCGGCCAGCTCCGCCCAACGGGCGGCCGAGCACGTCTCGTCGCCGTCGAGGATGCCGTAGAGCGCGTGCGGCACTTCGGCTTCTTCCTCGGGCGTCGGCCGGGCGGTGAGCACCCGCAGGTCCCGGTAGAGCTGGCTCGCGTCGGCGTTGACGACGACGCCCCGCCAGGCTTTGGCCAGCGCGCGGGCCAGGGCCGACTTGCCGGACGCGGTGGGGCCCGCGACGACGACGAGCGGGGGCCGGGCCATGGACGTGCTGCTGACCCTCATCTCGCCGCTCGGCAAGGTGGAGGAGGCCGCCCGCCGCGCGGGCCGGGCGATCGAGCGCCAGGGCGGGCGGCTGGCGGGCGAGGTGCTGCTCGATCCTCCCTTCGCCCTTGGCCTGCGGGTGGCGGGCCTGGCCCCGGGCGCAGTGCGCGCCACGGTCGAGGCGGCGGTCGAGGACGTCGACGTGGTGGCGCGGCCCGCTCAGGAAGCCAGCCCCCCCCGCCTGATGCTGGCCGACATGGATTCCACGATCATCGGGCAGGAATGCATCGACGAGCTGGCCGCGATTGCCGGGCAGCGCTCCCGGATCGCGGCCATCACGGCGGCCGCCATGCGGGGGGAGCTCGACTTCGCCCAGGCGCTGGCCGCGCGGGTGGCGGCCTTGGCCGGGCTCGAGGCCACGGCCATCGAGCGGGTGCTCCTGGAGCGGGTCCGCCTCAACCCGGGGGCGCGCACGCTCGTGGCCACCCTCAAGGCCCAGGGCTGCCGCTGCGTGCTCGTCTCGGGCGGGTTCACGGCGTTCACCAGCCGCGTGGCAGCGGCCGCGGGGTTCGACCGGCATGTCGCCAATCGGCTCGACATCGAGGCCGGCCGGCTCAAGGGCACGGTGAGGGCCCCGATCGTCGATGCGGCGGCGAAGCGCCGGGTCCTGGTCGACGAGCGGGAAGCGCTGGGCCTAAGGCCCGCACAAACCTTGGCCGTGGGCGACGGCGCCAACGACATCCCGATGCTCCAGGAGGCGGGCCTGGGCATCGCCTGGCGAGCCAAACCGGCCGCGGCGGCCGCCGCGCATGGCCACATCCGCCATGGCGACTTGGCGGCCGTGCTCTGGGCGGCCGGCATCCCTCGCGCGACGTGGGTGGACGCAGGGTCCGACGCGGAGGGCTAGCGGGTCTCGGCCGCAAGCGCCCGGCGCAGGGCCGCGTTGACGAGCTGCGGGTTGGCCTTGCCGCCGGTCGCCTTCATCACCTGGCCTACGAAGAAGCCGAACAGCTTCTCCTTGCCGGCCCGATATTCGGCCACCTTGTCGGCCTCGGCGGCCAGGACCCGAGCCACGGCCGCCTCGATGGCGCCGGCATCCGAGACCTGGCGCAGCCCCCGGGTCGCGGCGATCACGCCCGGGTTCTCGCCCGTCTCGAGCATGATCTCGAACACCTGCTTCTGAAGCGGCCCGGACAGCGTGCCATCGGCCGCCAGCGCCAGCAGCTCCGCCCCCTGCTCGGGGGTCACGGGGCTCGTCTCGATGTCGCGGTCAAGGCGCTTGAGCGCCGCGAACAGGTCGCCCGTCATCCAGTTGGCCGCCCGCTCGGCGACCGCGCAGGGGGGTTGGCCGAGCCGTGTCGCCGTGGCGGCGAGCAGCGCTTCGAACCAGCGTGATTCGGCCACGTCGGCAGTCAGCACCCGCGCGAGGTAGGGAGAGAGCCCCAGCTCCTCCTGGTAGCGGCGTCGGCGGGCCGCCGGCAGCTCGGGCAGGCTCGCCCGGCACTCCTCGATGAAGGCCTCGGACAGTTCCAGCGGCAGGAGGTCGGGGTCGGGAAAGTAGCGATAGTCGTGGGCGTCCTCCTTCGAACGCAGGGGCCGGGTCTCCCCGCGCTCGGGATCGAACAGCCGCGTTTCCTGTTGGACCGCCCCTCCCGCCTCGATCACCGCCACCTGTCGTGCGGCCTCGCAGGCCACCGCCTGCTGGATGAACCGGATCGAGTTCACGTTCTTGATCTCGCAGCGCGTGCCCAGGGGGGTGCCGGGCCGGCGGACCGAGACGTTGATGTCGGCCCTCAGCGAGCCTTCCTGCATGTTGCCATCGCAGGCGCCGATGGCACGCAGGATCTGCCGCAGCGTGGCCACGTAGGCGCCGGCCTCGGCCGGCGACCGGAGGTCGGGCCGCGACACGATCTCCATCAGCGCCACGCCCGCCCGGTTGAGGTCGACCAGGCTGAAGCTCGGGTGCAGATCGTGGATCGACTTGCCGGCGTCCTGTTCCAGGTGAATCCGCTCGATGCCGACGCGCCGTATCGTGCCGTCGTCCAGCTCGACCTCGACGACACCTTCGCCCACGATGGGTTCCTTGTACTGGCTGATCTGGTAGCCAGCGGGCAGATCGGGGTAGAAATAGTTCTTGCGGTCGAAGCGCGAGACGCGGTTGATCCGACAGCCGAGCGCAAGCCCCGTGCGCACGGCCTGGCGCACGCATTCCCCGTTGAGGACGGGCAGCATCCCCGGCAGCGCGGCGTCGACCAGGCTCACCTGCGTGTTGGGCTCGGCGCCGAAGGCGGTGGCCGCGCCCGAGAACAGCTTGGAACGCGAGACGATCTGGGCGTGCACCTCGAGCCCCACGACCACCTCGAACGGGCCCGTCTCGCCCTCGATCCGGAAGGGTTCCGATCCCATGGCCGTGCCCTTGCGGGAGGTTGCGGGCACTGGCAAGGCATCCCGGGCCGGGTTGCGGGCCCTCCTGCCGGGCGGGGTGCCCGGTGCTGGAGCCTCATGAACGACAGCCCGCCTTCGGGGACGCGTGCGGACAGGTCGGCCAGGCGCCCGGGCGGCGCGCTCGGACGGCGCACGGCCGCCGGGGCCAGCCTGCTGTGGCTTCTGGCCATGGGCCTCAAGGGCGTGGGGTTCCTCACCACGCTGGTCCTGGCCCGGATCCTGGTGCCGGCCGATTTCGGCCTGGTGGCGCTGGCCACGGCCGTGATGGGCATCATCGACATTCTGTCGAACGTCCAGACCTCGGCCGCCCTCATCAAGGAAACCGAGCTTAAGAAAGCGCACTTCGACACCGCCTTCACGATCAACGTGCTACGAGGGGTCGCCTCAGCGGCGGTCCTGGCCGTCATCGCCCGGCCGCTCGCTGGCTGGATGGGGGATTCCCGACTCGAGGGCGTGCTCTACGCGCTCACCGCCGCGGCGTTCGCCGTCAATCTGACCAATCCCTATTTCGTGCTCTACGCGCGCGACCTCGACTTCCGGCTCGAGACCCGGCGAAGGGCGGTGGCGGCTGTCGCGGGCAGCGTGGTGGCGATCGCGCTGGCGCTCCACTTGCGCACCTATTGGGCGCTCGTGGCCTCGACCATCGTGTCGGCGGTGGTGGGGTCGGCGCTCACCTGGTGGCGGGTTCCCGGTCGGCCGGGGTGGTCGCTGGCCCAGTTCCGGGCCATCTTCGGTTTCGGGTCGTGGCTCGTGGTCTATCGGGCCCTGCAATACCTCGGAAATCGTTTCGATTACGTCTTCATCCCCAAGGTCCTCGATACCGCCACGCTGGGGGCTTACCATGTGTCGGGCCAGATCAACCGTGCCGCCGGCAACGACATGGTGCTGGCCGTTTCACGAGCGCTCTATTCGGCATTTGCGATGCTGAAGGATGACCCGGCCCGGTTGCGTTCTGCCTACTTGAAGGCCCAGGGCGTGGCGTTGGCCGTTTCCTTGCCCCTCGGGGTGGGGTTGGGGGTGCTGGCCCAGCCGCTCGTGCTGCTCCTGTTGGGGCCCGGCTGGGCGTTGGCCGCCACCGTAACGCAGGTGCTGGCCCCCGTGCTCGCACTGCAGGCCCTGTCGGCGGGCACCGAAGGGGTCGCCATGGCGCTCGACCGAACGCGGGCGTTGGCCGCCCGCTCGATGGTGTTCGCACCGCTGCGGGCGGCGATGGTGGCGGGGGGATTCTTCGCAGGCGGATTTCCGGGCCTTCTGGCCGGTGCCGCGCTGACCTCGGGCCTGCTCTTTCCCTTCTACAACCTTTGGCTTGCCGCCCGGTTGACGGGGGGGCGGTGGTGGGAGGGGCTGGTGGCGGGCCGGCGCAGCTTCCTTGCCGTCGGCCTGATGGCCGCCGTCCTTCTCGGGCTCCCGGATCCGGAATGGCAGCGCCTGCCGACCGCGACGGTGGCGCTTCATGTGGTAGGCCGGGTCGCGCTCGGCCTGCTGGTCTACGGCGCGGTGCTGGCGGTGGCCTGGCATTGGGCGGGTCGCCCCGAAAACTCGGCGGAAACGATCGTCGCCCAGCACCTTGGCGCCCTCTCCCGCGGCCTTGGCAGATGGATCAATTCCTGAAACGTCGGCGTTCGCGGAAGATTAGCCGAGCAGTTCCAGGTAGCGGCGGCGCAGCCGCCGCCCGAGCGAGGCCGGGCTGCGGCGGATCGAACCGTCGCGGTTTACGTGCGGGAAGGGGAGGCCTGGTTCCGGCAGGCCAAGGAAAGGACAGAGCTTGTCGAACCCGTCGCCACCCGTGATGTCCATGATGAGCAGCCGCTCGGCGCGTGGGCCACGGAAGTAGTCGCGCACCCGCGCATCATGCTCGCGCCAAACCTGGCGCAAGCGACTCTCGTGAAAAACCGTCACGCCAAACATTGCGAGTCGACTATAGTATCGGAAACTTCCCGTCCTGGGGACTTCGTGCAGATGGGCGAGCTTCGCCATCGAGGCCAGCCAAGAGTCTTCGTCCCGGAAGGTGTAGATGAACCGCAACTCCGGCATCGCCTCGGCGATTTGGACGAAGACGACCGGCGCCACCTCGTCGATCAGGAGGTCGGTGCGCTCGAAGATGGACAAGCGGTACCGACCCCGCTCGAGCTCCCGACGGGTATCGGGATCGGCGATGTGGTGGACCGAGCGAAGGCCAAGCGCCAGGACCCCATGGTGGAGTGACGACGTCCCCGACCGGGGCAGGCCGAGGCAAAGATACTTGGCCATCGCCGTCGGCGTTGCCACGTGGCTGAAGGTCATGGCAAGGCTTGTGGTGCGGAACGGATCGGTCGGCGAGGGCCTCATGGCCGTCAGGTCGCTCACCGACGGCGTTGTCACCGGTCGGCGATGAACCCCAGGGCCCTTGCCGTGCGCGTCCAGACGGCACCCGAACTGGCCGCCTATGCCCTCAAGGCGGTGCACGCTGCGGCAGCCTTTGGCGTGACCCTCATCCTGGCGCGCGCCGGGGGACTGGCCGTGGTCGGCACCTACGCGCTCGTCGTGTCGACGGGCTTTGTCTTGGGGCTGGTCGCCACCGCCGGGCTCGACCAGCCGTTGGTCCGCAAGGTGGCGGGTGACCTGCGCATCGGAGCGCAAGGGGAGGCCCGCAGCGCCATCGTTCGGTCCCTCACCGCGGTCGGGCTGACGGGTCTCGTGCTGGCGGGAGGACTCGCGCTGCTGGCCGCCGTGCGGCCGGCGCACGTCCTGTCCGCACTGTCCGCACCCGTGCTGCTGGCGACGGCGGTTTCGGTGCCGCTCATGGCGCTCAACCGGATGGCAGTCGCCGCCATTCGCGGGGCCGGCCGCCAGGTCCTGGGCCAGGGCCTCGAGGGTCTGCACTCGTCGATCCTCTTCGTCCTGCTGCTCACGATAACGGCCGCCCGAGAGACCGTGTCTAAACCGGTCGTCGCGGGTCTCCTCCTCGTCGCCCTCGCAATCTCGGCCGGCCTGTCCCTGGGCGTCGTGGCGAGGCTTGTCCGCATGTGGCCCACGGCAACGACCTTCCGCCTCGGGTCTCTCCGGAAGCAGGGCGTCTTCGTCCTGGCGGCGTCGCTGGCGATCGCCTTCGGGGAATGGCTGCTGCTGTCGCTGGTCGCGCACCAATGGTCGCTGGAGGCGGCCGGCACCCTCAGGATGGCCCTGCAGATCACCATGATCCCCGCCACCGTCGTCTCGACCGGCGAGAACTATTCCGCACCCCTTCTCGCCGGCGATTTCCGGGTCGCCGGATGGGCCCAGCTGCGCACCCGCTACGACCGTACCCGGCGCCTCATGCTCCTGGGGGCGGGGCCGGTCCTGCTCGTGGCCATCCTGGCGCCCGAATGGCTGCTGGGGATCCTGTTCGGCTCCGAGGCGCGAGCGGCCGCGCCGGCCCTCGTCATCCTCGCCCTGGGCCAGGTCGTGAACGTCGTGTCAGGGCCGGTGGGCGGTCTGATGATCATGGTGGGCCGCGAGCGCTCCCAACTGCTGGTGACCTTAGGTGGGCTCTTCCTCCTGATCGCGCTCGCCGTAGCCCTGGTTCCGGGGCTGGGGGTCGCCGGAGCGGCGATCGCCTCCGCCGCTGCCCTCGTCTTTCGAAACTTGACCTCGCTGGCGCTGGCGCAGGCCTACTTGCGGCGACCGGAAACCGAACCCGCTTCCCGAACCTCGCCAGGGTCCATCGATCCATCTTCGCCAGGGCGGGCGCCCCGACTGGGCGACGGTGCGGACTCGGCCCCGAATTCGGGCGAGCGCGGATATCGCACCGGCCGCCCGGCGCGCCTGCCCCCGACTGGTGGGCTCCAGCTGTTCACGGTCGTGGGGCTGCCCTTGAGCCAGAAGGGCCCCTCCTATTCCGCCGTCATGATGGCGCAGGCGGTCCATCATCCCGACCTCCCCACCACCCTGTTTACACCCGCCAACTGCTGGTTGGGCCCTCCGATCGAAGTTCCGGTCGTGAGCGGAGGGCCCGGACTTGGCGTGACGGCCGAGCGTATCCTGCGGTCGGTCATGCTTGCCGAGCTCCGGGAGCGGGCGACGCGGCGGCTGATGGCGGCCATCGCTCGAGCTCCGGAACGCACCATCACCTGGCTGTTCGGCGACCTTGGGCCCACGATCGCCCGCGACATCCGGTCGGCCGGCGCGCTCGTGGTGCGCGAGAAGACGAACTGTGCGCGAGCCTATCACCGCCGCGTGCTGGCCGCCGAGCACGAGCGTCTGGGCCTGCCCCCGTTCGACGGCGTGACCGAGGAGGCCGTCGCCCAGGAGGAGGCGGAGCTGGCGCAGGCGGATGCCATCTTCTGTCCGAGCCCAGGCGTCCTGCAGTCGCTGCTCGAAATCGGCATCCCGCGCGAGAAGCTGGTCGAATCCTGCCGGGGCTGGGAACCGGCCCGGCTGGCCGGCACCCGGCGGCTGTTGCCTCCGGCACCTGGGCTCACCCTCGTGTTCTGCGGAACGCTCAACGTTCGCAAAGGAGTGCCTATCTTGCTCGAAGCCTGGGCGCGGGCGGGGATCGAAGGTCGGCTCGTCCTCGCCGGCGACACCGATCCCTTGGTCGCCCGACATTTCGGCCACTTGCTCGACCGTCCCGACGTCATTCGGCTGGGGTTCGTCGACGACGTCGGTGCCCTATTTCGATCGGCCGACTGGTTCGTGTTCCCCACCCTCGAGGAGGGGATGCCGAAGGTGACTTATGAAGCCGCGGCTTGTGGCGTGCCGGGGTTGGTGTCGCCCATGGGGGCGGGCGCCTTCGTCCGCGACGGCATCGAAGGCATGGTGATCGACAGCGTGTCGGCCGACGTATGGGCCGAGGCGATCGCCCGCCTGCCGGGCCTCGCCGAGGCGCGGCAGGCCATGAGCGAGGCCGGCCGGCGGCGGGCGCAGGAATTCACTTGGGAGGCGGTGGGCCAGAGGTTGCGGGCCGCCCTCCTTGCGGTGGCCTCAAGAAGGGCCTGAGTCATCCCCCCACCAGCGCGCGGGGGAGGCGCAGAAGCCCGCGCGCGTTTCGATGGCCAGGGCCGCATCCAGCACCCCCTGCTCATCAAGCGGCCGGCCGATCAGCTGCAGCCCCAGCGGCAGCCCCCGCGCATCAAGCCCGGCCGGCACGGAGATCGCCGGCAGCCCGGCGAGCGAGGCCGGCACCGTGAACACGTCGTTGAGATACATGGCGATGGGATCGGCCGACTTGGCGCCGAGCGGAAACGCCCCCGTCGGCGCGGTGGGGGCCAGCAGCAGGTCGCAGACCCGGAAGGCCTCGGCAAAATCGCGTGCAATCAGCGTACGCACCCTCTGGGCCTTGGCGTAGTAGGCGTCGTAGTAGCCGGCCGACAGCACATAGGTGCCGATCAGGATGCGCCGGCGCACTTCCGGTCCGAAGCCGGCCGCACGCGTGGCCTCGTACATCTCCATGAGCCCGCCGCCTTCGGGCACTACCCTCAGGCCGTAGCGGACACCATCGTACCGGGCGAGGTTCGAAGAGGCCTCGGCCGGGGCGATGACGTAGTAGGCGGGCAGCGCCTGGGCCGTGTGCGGCAGCGAGACGTCGACCACCTGGGCGCCTGCGTCTTGAAGCCAGCGCGCACCTTCGGCCCACAGCCGCTCCACCGCTTCGTCCATGCCGTCGGCCCGGTATTCGACGGGAATGCCCACCCGCCGCCCCGTAAGGTCGGCCGACAGCCGCGCCGACCAGGGGGGCACGGGTTCGGGCAGCGACGTGGAATCCCGGGGATCGAACCCGGCCATGGCTTCGAGCACCACCGCAGCGTCCGCTACGGTGCGGGCCAGGACGCCCGCCTGGTCGAGCGAGGAGGCGAAGGCCACGATGCCGAAGCGCGAGCAGCGCCCGTAGGTGGGCTTGATTCCCACCACGCCGCAGAAGGCGGCCGGCTGCCGGATCGAGCCGCCCGTGTCGGTGCCGGTGGCCGCCGCCACCAACCGGGCCGCCACGGCCGCGGCCGATCCGCCCGAGGAGCCGCCCGGTACCAGCGCCTCGTCGCAGTTGCCCGCCCGCCAGGGCGAGACCACCGGCCCGAAGGCCGACGACTCGTTGGACGAGCCCATGGCGAATTCATCGAGGTTGAGCTTGCCGATGGGGACCGCGCCGGCGGCCAGCAGCCGCGCGGTCACGGTGGACTCGTAGGTCGGCACGAAATCGGCCAGCATCCGCGAGGCGGCCGTGGTGCGGATACCGGCGGTCGCAAACAGGTCCTTGTGGCCGATGGGAATGCCCGCGAGGGGGCCGGCGGCACCGCGCGCGAGCGCGGCATCAGCCGCCTCGGCCGCCGCCAGGGCGTGATCCGGGGTCAGGGTGATGAAGGCGTTGAGCGCCCGCGCGGCCTCCGCCGCCTCGAGATGCGCGGTTGTAAGTTCGCGGGCCGAGAACTCCCGCGCCGCCAGACCCGCCCGCATGGCGGTGAGCGTGAGCTCGGTGAGTGCGGTCATTCGATGACCTTGGGCACGGCGAAGAAGCCGTGAACGGCCTGGGGTGCGTTGGCGAGCAGGGCGTCGCGACAGTCGCCGTCGGTCACCTCGTCCGCCCGCCAAGCGCGCGTGACGGGCATGACGCGGGTCATAGGTTCGACCCCCGTGGTGTCGACGGCCTGCAACTGGTCGACCCAGGATAGGATCCGCGTCAGTTCCTCCTGCAGGGCGGGGATTTCGTCGTCGCTCACCCGCAGGCGGGCGAGGCGGGCCACGGTCCGGACGGTTTCGGCAGTCACGGCCATGGGCCGTGCCATAGCCTCGGCCACGTGCGGAGGAAAACGGCCGGCGAGGGTGGAATCGCCATCCCTTGGGGCTATAGCCGGGCCCCAACCGGCCGCCTCTTGAGGAGCGCCATGACGACGCTTCTTGCCACGCTTCGCCGCCACGGCTTCCACGTCTCGAGCGGGCTGCAGCGCTGGTGGTACCGCACCGTCTGGGGCATGGACATCGGCCGGGGGGTGAAGCTGTCGCGCTCGGCCCGGCTCGACCGCACCAATCCCAAGGGGGTGCACATCGGCGACTGGACGGCGGTGACCTTCGACGCCGCCATCCTGACCCACGACATGCAGTCGAACCGGCATGTCGACACCTGGGTGGGCTCGCACTGCTTCATCGGCGCGCGGGCCATCATCATGCCGGGGGTGCGGATCGGGGATCACTCGGTGGTGGGGGCGGGGGCCGTCGTCATGTCGGACGTGCCCCCCCGTTCCGTCGTGTCGGGCAATCCTGCTCGCGTCGTGCGTTCGGGCGTGGTGACCGGCCGCTGGGGGATTGGGGATCCCCGCTTCCTCGCCAAGGAGGAAGCGGCGGGCCGCCCGGCCCCTGCGGTCGAACCGCCGCCGCCGTCGCCCGCCGACGCGGCGCATCTGTCGCGCGCCGAACTCCTGGCCATGTTGCGGGAGCGGCGGCCGGAGCTCGAGGATGCCGACCTCGACCGGCCGTTCGTCGAGCTCGGCCTCGACAGCTTCGACCTCATCAGCCTGCGCGCCGACCTGGAAACCCGGCTCGGCCGCGCGATTCCGGATGCCCGATGGCAGTCGCTGCGCTGCCCGGCCGACCTGGCCCAGCCGGCCGCGGACCGATACGCAGCCGAACCCGAGCCCTCAGCGGAGCGACGCCCGGCGGCACCGCCGCCCGCCGCCACCGTCGTGCCGATGGCCAAACCGCGCGTGCGCTACAGCCTTTTGCCCCCCCAACGCGGCGATGCGCCCGATGGGCCGGCGGCCCTGCCGCCCAACGAACGGCACTACCGGATCAACCTGCCCCAGATGGCCATGCGGGGCCTTTCGGAAGGCTGGCTGTTCCGCGAGCTGGGCGACCTGCACTGGGCCGTCCTCATGCACGAGCTCAAGACCCAGTCGGCAAGCCTCGCCGATGGGGCGGGCCATCGCCTGTACGCCACCTTCACGCGCGTCGCCTTCACGTCGAACGTGCCGCTCACCGACTATCGGGAGAACGAGCGGCTGGCGATCCGGATCGACGAGAGCCGCTTCGGAGCGGCGATGTTCTTCGGCGACGCACGCATCGAGGGCGTGCGCGGCGTGGCGACCGCACGGCTCATGACGACCTTTGCGCGGTTCGGTGAGGCCGGCGCCAACACCTCGCTGCTCAAGGGCCAGCCGGTGATCCCGCCCGAATGCGCCATCCGCGACCTGGGCGAGCTTCCTCCATTTGCCGTGGAATATCGGCAGCTGCGGGCCACCCCGCTTCCCCCCGCCCAGGCCGAGCTCGATTACGAGATCCAGCCCTTCCACGACATCAACGGCGTGGGCCTCCTGTATTTTGCGGCGTATCCCGCCATCGCCGAGCTGTGCCTCACGCGGCTGAAAGGCCCCGCCTTCGCCTTCGAGACCAGCACGGTGGAGCGCGACATCTGCTATTTCGCCAACGCCGAGCCCACCGACACGCTGATCTTTCGCCTGCACGACTGGGCGGAGGACGATCGGGAAGTGCGCTACCTGGCCTCGCTGGCGCGCAAGAGCGACGGCGTGACCATGGCGCGGATCCGGGCCGTGAAGCGACGGGTGAAGCTGCCGCCGCCCGGGCGTCCGGTCGAGGTCGAGGACTGACCCGGCGCGCCGTGTGGGGGGCGGTGGGGGGGCTGGCGCTCGCCGGCCTCGCCGTCCTGGCGGCCGGGCGGCTGGGACTGCTGCACCATCCCCCTCCGCCCGGCTCCCGGCCACCCGCGTGGGTGCCGCCTCTGCCGCCGGCCGACCGGCCGCTCGTCCTGCTGGCCGCAGGCACCAGCCTTACCGCCCGGGGCGATTGGGTCGAGCAGCTGGGGCGGGCGCTTCAGGCCTGCCGGGGTGGCCCCGTGCAGGTGGAACGGGTCGCCCGCGTCGGCGCATCCAGCCGCTGGGGCCAGCCGGCGCTCGCAGCCCGGCTGGCGCGGCCGCCGGCCCCCCACCTGGTGCTGATCGAGTTCACGGTGAATGACGCAGCACTCCTCCGCTGGGTCACCCTGGGCGAGAGCCGGCGGCGGGTGACCGGAATGGTGGAGGCCGCTCGCGCGGCCGGTGCGCTCCCGGTGCTCGTCGTGATGGGGGTGGTGCACGGCCGGGAACGGTGGGAACGGCCGGGGCTTCCGGCCTATCGAGCGCTCTATGGCGAGATTGCGCGCAAGACGGGGGCGATGCTGGTGGACACGCTTCCCCCGTGGCAGGCGCTGAGCCCTGGGGCCTTGGCCCGGGCCGTGCCCGACGGCTCGCATCCCACGCCCGAGGCGATGGCCACCCTGTTGGTTCCCCGGCTGGACGAGGCGCTGCGGCCGATCGTCTGTCCCTCGGGGCCGGGGATGGATCGGTCAGTCGCGCCAGGGCCTGAAGAACAGGGCGCGCAGCATCGCGACCGCCTTGGCCGGCTGGCCACGGGCCAGGCGCACGCCGGTTTGCAGCCAGCCCCGGGTCCACACGATCGGCAGCAGTAGCGGGTCGTGGGCCAGGTAGTAACGCAGGCGGCTCTTGAGCATGTAGTGTTCGGCGAGCGCCGACCGGCCGCCTCTGACCGACGAGGAGCCGATCGACCCCCCGTGCTTGTGATAGACGATGGCCCCGCGGGCGAAGCCGATGCGAAACCGGCCCCGGTTGCGCGCGGCCCAGTCCATCTCCTCATAGTAGAGGAAGTAGCGCTCGGACATGAGACCCACGGTTTGAAGAAAGGCGCGGCTGACCGCCAGCGAGGCCCCCAGCACGAAGCTCGTGCGGTCGACCACCTGCTTGGGGTCGAACGGTTCACTCACCGAGCGGCCGCCGTGGATCGGAACGCCGTCGCCCGTGAGCCGCCGGAACGTCATGCCGTTGAGGGCCTGGAGCCGCCGCGGCGCATGGTAGAAGCGGACTTGCGTGCCCACCATGCCGATGCGGGGATCGGTCTCGAAGGTGCGCAGCACCTGGTCGACGGCGGTGGGCTCCACCACCGTGTCGTTGTTGAGATACCAGATCCGATCGACCGCGGGATCGCCCAGCAGGAAGCGGGTTGCAAGGTTGTTCCCCCCGGCGAAGCCGAGGTTCTTGGGCGAGGCGATGAGCGACAGGCGGGGAACGGGCCCTTGGCCCACCTCGCCCGCGGCCGGCTCGGCCAGCGCCAAGGGCTTGGGCACCGGCGGTTGCGACAGCCGGGCGAGCGGGCCCGAGACGACGGGCGGCGGCTGGTCGCCCCGGGCCCAGGCCCTCAGCCGCTCGACCGAGCCGTCGGCCGACCCGTTGTCCACGACCACCACCCGGAAGCCACCGGGGATGCGCAGCAGGGATTCCAGGCACTCGACCGTGGCGTCCGACTGCCGGAAGTTGACGATAACGACCCCCAGGCGCTGCGGGTCGGGGCCGCGACCCCGCCCCACGACAGGCCGGACGGGCGCCGGCGGCGCGGCTACGGGGAGGAGTTCCGCGTCCCGGTCCGCCATGCTTTCGGCCTATGGGTCCAGGCCGCCATGGTGGCAAGCGGCGTCCCGCCCAGGGCGGCGGGAACGTCAGATCTGCGACAGGTCGGCCGGCAGACCCAGCAGGATGCGTCCCGTCGCCTCCCAGGTGGCGGGCTGCACCATGATGTGTTGCGTGATGGCGTGGGCATCGCGGAAGCGCCGCTGAAGCGGGCTCGAGTCGTAAAGGGCCCCACCGCCCGCCAGGTCCCAGGCCATCCTGACGGCATGGGCGGCCGTGCGGGCGAGGTGCGTGGCCTGTAGCCGCAGGCGCGCCCGGGTGGTGGGGCGCAGCGCGCCGGCTTCCGCCTCGGCCCAAGCCGCCGCGACGGCCTCGCGCAGGCCCGCCTGAGCCGCGTGCAGGGCCGCCTCGGCCTCGGCGAAGGCGGCCTGCACCGTTGCCCGTTCGACGACGGCCCGGCCCGTGCCCGGAGCGCGGCGCGCGCGGGTGGCCTCGGCGGCTTCGTCGAGCGCGGCCCGCGCGTTCCCCGACGCCACGGCCGCGATGCCCAGGGCCAGGAGCCCGAAGGCCGGGAAGCGGTAGAGAGGGCCTGGCTCGCGCGGGGTGTCGGTCAGAAGCGAGACGGTTCGGTCGGCCGGGATCCACTGGTCGCGCACGGCCATGTCGCCCGAGCCCGTGCCTCTAAGACCTGCCGCGTGCCACGTGTCGATGAGCTCCACCTGGTCGCGCTGGAACACCATCATCCGGTGCCGGGGTCGCCCCTCGGCATCCATCTCGGGCCGACCGCCGTCGTGGAGGACCGCCCCGCCTACGAGCCAAGCGCAGTTGGCCGAGCCCGACGCCCAGGCCCAGCGCCCAGCGACGCGATAGCCGCCGTCCTCCCGCTCGGCGCGGCCCAGCGGAGCGAACACCCCGCCCGTGATCGTCCGCCGGTCGCCCAGCACGGCCTCGGCGTGGTGACGCGGCAAATAGGCCGCGATCAGCGCTGTGGTGGCCCCGATCATCAGGCACCAGGCCGCCGACGCATCGCCACGGGCCACGGCCTCGATCGTCTCCACCATGACCGCGGGATGGGCCTCGTGCCCGTCGAGGCTCTTAGGCACCACCAGCCGGAACAGGCCGGCCTCGGCCATGGTGGCGGCCAGGTCGGCCGGCAGGCGGCGGGCCGCCTCGCTCTCGGCCGCGCGCCGAGCCACGACAGGCACCAAATCCCGGGCGGCGGCCAACGGGCAGGGAAGCGTTGCCACGGCCTACAGCCCCAAGAGCGCGGCGACGTTGTTGCGTTGCATGTCCGACGATCCCCCCACGATGGGCATGCCCAACAAATCCCGCACGTTGCGTTCCATGTCGAACCCGTCGGAAAGACCGTAGGCCCCCAGCACCCGCTGGCAGGCCAGGCCGACTTCGAGCGCCGTCTCAGTCACGAACAGCTTGGCCATCGAAGTGAACAGCCCGCCGTCCTGGCCTGCCTGCACGGCGCGGGCGGCTGCCGCCAGGATCGCCCGCGCGGCCGCAAGCCGCGCGGCGGCGTCGGCCAGGCGGTGGCGGATGGCCTGATGCCGGGCGATGGGCTGGCCGAACTGCACGCGCTGCCGGGCGTAGGCCAGCGCTTCGTCGAGCGCGGCGCGGGCCATCCCCAGCGCCACCGCCGCAATCTCGAGCCGCTCGACCGCCAGCGCCCGGCCGACGAGCTGCTCCCACCCCCGGTTCCACATTGATGGTCCGCCCAAGACGGCACCTTCGGGCACCCGCACGTCGTCGAACACGACGTCGAAGCTGCCCGAATACCGCAGGTTGGCGTGCGCCAGCGGGCTCAGCCGCACGCCGCGGGCATCGGCCGGGATCAACAGGAAGCTCAGGTTCCGCTTTCGCTCATTGGCCGGCCCGGAGCGCACGAGCGTCAAGATGGCGTCGGCCCAATCCGCCCCGGTGCACCAGCGTTTGACCCCGGTCACTCGGATGGAGTCGCCGTCGCGCTCGGCCCGGGTGGTTACGCTGGCCAGGTCGCCGCCCACGTCCGGCTCGGACAGGCCGTAGGCCAGGAACGCCTCGCCGCGCGCCAGGCGCGGAAGCCAATGGGCCTTCTGCTCGGCCGAGCCGTTCTCGGCCAGGTTCAGGCCGCCGTAGAAGGCCGCATGGATGTAGGGGCCGGCCAGGAACGGCCCCGCGCGGGACAGCTCCTCCACGACAGCCAGCGCCGCAGGGATGTCGACTCCGGTGCCGCCATGCTCGGGCGGCACGGTCAGGGCCGTGAAGCCCAGCGCGCGGAAAGCCGCCCACACTTCGCGCGGCCAGGTCATCGCCTGGTCCCAGGCGCGACGCGCCGCGGGCGGACAATGGTCGGCCACGAAGCGGGCCACCGTCGCCCGGATCCGCCCGACGTGGTCCGGCTCTTCAGGGACGGGCAGCGGATCCGTCATTCACCGGTGAAACGGGGTGGGCGCCTGGCCACCAGGGCCGCCACGGCCTCCGCGCGGTCGGCCGTCAGGTTGGACAGCAGCTCGTGGGCCAGGCTCGAATCCATCATCTGCGCCACCAGCGCCTTGAGCGGCTGGTTGACGACCGTCTTCGTCCAGCGCACCGCCCAGCGGGGGTTGGCGAGAATCCGGGCGGCGACTTCGGCCACCTTGGCGTCCAGCTGGTCGGCGGGCACGGCATAGTTCACGAGGCCGATGCGGGCGGCTTCGGCCGCGGTCATCAGGTCGCCCGTGAGCAGCCATTCCTTGGCGCGCACGAAACCCACGAGCTGGGGCCACAGGATGGCCCCGCCGTCGCCCGCCACCAGGCCCACCTTCACGTGCGGATCGCCGATTCGGGCCGTCTCGTCGGCCACGATCACGTCGCAGAGCAGGGCGATCGTGGCGCCCAGCCCGGCGGCCGGCCCGTTCAGCCGGCAGATGACGGGCTTGTCGCAGTCGAGCAGCGACGTGACGATCCGCCGTGCGTCGGGCACCAGCGCACGGAAGCGGGCCGGCTCGCGCACCTGCTCCTGGAACCAGGCGAAGTCGCCCCCGGCCGAGAAGGCGCGACCCTCGCCCGTCAGCACGACGAGGTCGGATTCGGGATCCCGGGCCAACGTGTCGAACAGGTGCGCCAGCTCCTCGTGGAGGACGGCGTCGACCGCGTTGACCGGCCCGGGGGCGGCGATGGGCGCGACCAGGATCCGCCCGTCGCGCCGGAAGCGGAAGCGCGTGTAGTCGGCCAGCGTGCGCATGGTCCCTCCCGAGGTGCGCCCATAGGCCGTGGCCGGCCGCGGCAGCAACGGGGTCTTCCCCCTGCGCTTTTTTCCCGCTTGCCAGCCGCCGCGCCGGCTGTTCCGGCGGCGGGATGGCGCTCGCCAACCTCCTCGCCTCGTTCGCGCCGGCCTGCATCCCGCCCGAGGCCGAAGCGCTGCGGGCCGAGGTGAAGGCCTTCCTGGGCCGGACGCTCGCCGGTCGCCCCGCCGCCGAGCGGGCCCGCACCTGGACCGCCTTCGACCCCGAATTCTCGCGCGCGTTGGCGGCCCGCGGCTGGGTGGGCCTTTCCATCCCCAGGGAATACGGCGGCGCGGGCCTCGGCCCCTTCCACCGCTTCGTGCTGGTGGAGGAGTTGCTGGCCGCCGGCGCGCCGGTCGCCGCCCACTGGATCGCCGACCGGCAGTCGGCCCCGCTCCTGCTGCGCTTCGGCACCGAAGAGCAGAAGCGCCGCTTCCTGCCCGCCATCGCCAAGGCCCAGCTCTTCTTCTGCATCGGGATGTCGGAGCCGGGGGCTGGCTCGGACCTCGCGGCCGTGGCCACGCGGGCCGAGCGGCGCCCCGACGGCTGGCGCCTCGATGGCCGCAAGATCTGGACCACCTGGGCGCACCGCTGCCATTGGATGATCGCGCTGGTGCGCACCTCGGGGGGCTCGGAGGACCGCCAGCGCGGCCTCTCGCAGTTCCTCATCGACCTGTCGGCACCCGGCGTCACCATCCGGCCCATCCGCCTGGTGACGGGTGACGAAGAGTTCAGCGAGGTGACCTTCGACGACGTCCATCTGCCTCCTGAGGCCCTGGTGGGCCGGGAGGGTGAGGGTTGGGCGCAGGTGACCGCCGAGCTCGCGTTCGAGCGGGCAGGGCCCGAACGGCTCTACTCTTCGGCCATCCTGCTCGACCTGTTGGCCGCAGCGCTCACCCGCCGGCCCGACCCCGCTGGCGAGGAGCTGTTGGGCCGGCTGCTGGCCGATCTGGCCACGCTGCGGGCCATGGCCGTGGCCGTCACCGCCCGGCTGGCCGCCGGCGAGGCTCCGGTGACGGCGGCGGCCGTCCTCAAGGATCTGGGCACGCGGCTCGAGCAGGAGATCCCCCGGGCGGTCGCGGCCCGCCTGGACCCGGAGGACACCGATCCGGAGCTCGTTCAAACATTGGCCTTCCTGTTGCAGCTGTCGCCCGCCTTCACGATCCGTGGGGGTACCAGCGAAATCCTGCGCGGCATGGCGGCCCGTGCGCTGGGGCTGCGCGGGTGATCGAAGAGGCCTTCGAGCGCTTGCTCGCTCGTGAGGCCGGCCCGGCGGCCGCGCGCGCGGCCGAGGCGGGGGATCCACCGTCCGATCTGGCCCGGGCGCTGGTGCAGGCGGGATTCCTGGACCTGATGGTGCCTGCGGCGGCGGGCGGGGCGGGGCTCGCTCCCCCCGATCTGCTGCCGCTGGCCTTGGCCGCCGGCCGGCACCTGCTGCCCCTGCCCTTCGCCGAAACGGTGGTGGCCCGGGCCTGGTTTCCGGGCGCCCTGCCTGCGGGCCAGTTCGCCGTGCTGGCGGCTCCTTCGCCCCTCGTGCCCCTGGCCCGGATCGCCCGGCACGCCGTGGTGCGCCAGGGCGACACGCTGGCCCTGGTGCCCATCGAGGCCGGCGGGGCCGACCCTTTCCGGACGAGGGCGGCCACCGTCCTCGAGCCCGGGGCGCCCCTGGCCAAGGTGCACGGCCCCGACCTGGAGGCCGCCGCCGCCGCCCTGACGGCGGCACGGATCGCAGGCTTGATCGAGGGGGCCTTCGCCCTGGCCCAGGCTCATGTGACGGCCCGCCGCCAGTTCGGCCGGCTCCTCGCCGGGTTCCAGGCGATCCAGCAGCACATGGCCCGCGCCGCTGCGGAAGCGGTCGCCGCGCGGGCGGCCGCCGCCCTCGCCTTCCAGGGGCCGGACTTCACCCTGGGACCGGCCGCGGTGGCCAAGGTGCGGGCCGGGCAGGCGGCGGCCGCGGCGGCGGCCATCTTGCACCAGGTGCACGGCGCCATCGGCATGACCGACGAATACGACCTCGGGCTCTTCACCCGCCGCCTGCAGGAGTCGCGTCTGGCCTTCGGCGGCGAGGCGGTCTGGGCCCGGCGGCTGGCCGAGCGACGCCTGGCCTTCGGGGGAGCCGGCCACGCCGCCGACTTCGTGCGGCAGCTTGGGGAGGATGCCCATGGCGGATGAGGGGGACGGTGTGGACCTGTTCAACTCCCTACCGGTGCTGGGCAAAGGGCCCACCTGGGACGAGCTGAGGCCGGGCCTCGTGGGCCGCACGTTGCGGCGCACCATCACCGAGGCCGACCTCATCAACTTCATCTCGGTGACCGGCATGCTCGAGGCCATCTTCATCGACGCCGCGTATCCCGGTCGGGCCATCGACGGTCGGCTGGTGCCGGCGGCGCTCACGCAAGGCCTCGTCGAAGGGATGCTGTTCCAGTCGGTCATCCAGGGCGTGGGGCTCGCCCTGCTCGAGATCCACACGTTCGCCCACGCCCCCGTCCGCGTGGGCGACTCCATCTGGGCGACGCTCGAGATCCGCGACATCCGCCCGACGTCCAAGGGCGGGCGCGCGGTCGTCACGCAGTTCGTGACCGTCTACAATCAGCGCGGCGAGAAGGTGCTCTCGTATGAGGTGAAGCGGCTGGTGGCGGGCCGCGGCTAGGGGCTGGGGCGCCGCTCGAGCCAGCGCGCGATCAGGCGGGTGAAGGTGGCGGGGCCTTGCGCGCCCACCACGGCGAGCCGTCCGTCGAACACGAAGGTGGGCACGCCCGCCACGCCGCTGGCGCGAGCGTGCCGTTCGCTCGCCGCGACGGCCGCCGCAACGGCCGGATCCTGCAGCGCCCGGGCTGCGGCATCGGGGTCGAGCCCGGCGGCCTCGGCCGCGGCGACGAGCACGGCCGGGTCCGACAGCCGCGCACCGCGGTCGAAGTGGGCTTCGAACAGCGCTTCGGCAAGGCGCGTCTGCCGGCCCGAGGGGGCTGCCCACCAGAGCAGGCGGTGGGCGCGCGCCGTGTTCCACATCCTCAGGCGAACGCCGTGGAGGAAGGGAACGCCAGCCTCTTCCGCCAAGGCGCGCAAGGTGGCCCGCCCGGCGGCGGGCACCGCGGCGTCCGGGCCGTAGCGGCGCTGCAGATAGGCCTCGATCGCCTCGCCCTCCTCCTCGGGCGCGTCGGGGGCCAGCCGGAAGGGTCGCCAGCGGACCGTGGCCTCGACGCCCAGGTCGTTCAGCGCCCTTGCGAGCTGGGCCCAGCCGATGCGGCACCAAGGGCATACCATGTCCGAAACGACGTCGACCGCCAGCGCCGGTCGGGCCATGGCCTAGATGTCCACCACGATCTTGCCGAAGTGGGCGCCCGATTCCTGGTGGCGGAAGGCGGCCCCCAGTTCGGCCAGCGGGAAGTGCCGGTCGATCACGGGGCGAAGCCCCGTCGCTTCGACCGCCCGGATCATGTCGAGCTGGTCGCGACGGGTGCCCACGGTGATGCCGATCAGGCGCACCTGCTTGGCCATCAGCTGCACGGTGGGCACCGGGCCCGCATAACCGGTGAGCACGCCGATGAGCGAGATGTGCCCCCCCACCCGCACGGCGGTGATGGACTCGGGCAGGGTGCCGGGGCCTCCCACCTCGACCACATGGTCCACCCCGCCTCCGGCGAGTTCGGCCGCCTTGGCCCCCCAGCCCGGCGTCGTGCGATAGTTGAGGACGTGATCGGCCCCCAGCGCTTTAAGCCGCTCGAGCTTGGCCTCCGACGACGACGTGGCGATCACGGTGGCCCCCATGGCCTTGGCGAACTGAAGCGCGAACACCGACACCCCGCCCGTGCCCTGCACCAGCACCGTGTCACCTGCCTTGAAGCGCCCCTCGGTCACCAAGGCGCGCCAGGCGGTGAGCGCTGCGCACGTGAGGGTCGCCGCCTCGGCCGGGCTCCAGCCCCGCGGAGCGCGGGTGAAGTGGTGGGCGGGGGCCACCACCTCTTCCACGGCGTAGCCGTCGGCGCCGTCGCCCGGCACGCCCCGGAAGCCGCCCGGAACGGGCGCGCCGTCGAGCCAGTTGGGAAAGAACACCGAGACGACGGAGTCGCCCACGGCGAACTCGTCCACGCCGGGGCCCACGGCCACCACCTCGCCCGCGCCGTCGGACATGGGAATGCGGCCGTCCGGGGTGGGAATGCCGCCCACCACCACGACATAGTCGTGGTAGTTGAGCGAGGAGGCGCGGATCCGCACCCGGATCTGCCCCGGTCCGGGGTCGCCGGGGTCGGGCACGTCCTCGAGGCGCAAATTGTCGATTCCCGCCGGATGCCGCAGGCGCATCGCCTTCATCCCCTGTCCTCCCTGCCGCCGATTGCGGGCCCCGCATCGGGCGGCGGGGCCGGACTGTCACCTGCCGATGGGGCGAGGGCTCGAGCCTCGAGGACCTGCCGGACGGCCGCGGCCACCGCGGCCGGGGCCTCCCGCATCACGAGGTGGCCCGTCTCCACCTCCACGACCCGGCCCCTGGTCGACAGGGCGGCAAGGCGGTGGAACTGTTCCCGCCGGAAGGCGAGCGCCGGCCCCTTAAGCCCTCGGATGGCCCCCAGCACGACCAGGGGCAGGTCGCCCAACGCTCCCGGTCCGAGTTGCATGGGGCTTGCGGCGAGATCGGCGAGCTCCCGGCCCCGCGCATCCCAAGAGTCGACGGGACGGGCGGGGGGCGCCACCCGGCAGGTGGTGAAGGCCGGATCGGGGGGCAGGGGGCCGGTTCGGAGGGCGGCGAGGCAGCGTTCCGCCCGCGCGCGGAACGGGGCGAGGGCCTGCGGGTCGGGCGGCAGGGCGATGGGATCCACCAACACGAGCCCGGCCACGCGGCCGGGCTGCGCTTGGGCGGCGGCCAGCACGTAGGCCGCCCCCAGCGAGTGGCCGACTAGCACCAACGGGGGACGGGCGCCGGCCGCATCCAGGGCGGCCAGCAGGTCGCGCGCGACCGCGGCGGGCGACCGCGGGCCGGAGGCCGGGTCGCTCACGCCCTGGCCCGCTCGGTCGACCGCGCACGCGTGCGCCAAGGGCGCAAGCAGCGGCAGGACGGCCCGCCACGCCCTGGAATCGGCCGCCCAGCCGGCCTCGAGGCCGACCGAAGGCCCGGAGCCGACGCAGCGCACCCCCAACCCCCGGCCGTCGGGCAACGACACGCGCACCGGCTCGGCCGCCGCGGCTGGCCCGGCCGACCCCGCCAGCGCCAGGGCGGCCCCCAAGGCCCAGCCGCGGACATGCATGCCGCTCAGCGCAGGTCGAGCGTCATCACGACAGCCCCGTCCTGCTCCGCCAGCGGGCGTTCGGTATCCAGGAACAGCCGCTCGGCCCGGTCGTCGCCTTCGGTCGGGGCGGCCTCGCCCAGGATGGCCAGGCGCACCGCCTCCGCCCGCGCCATGCCCAACGCCTTCAGCTCATCGTCGGTCGGCATGAACAGCGGCAACAGCGCCGCGCGCAGCTGGGCGATGCGGGCGTTGCGGCGTTCGGCCCGGTCTCCTCCGGCCTCTGGAGCCTCGGGCGGCTTGCCCAGGCGGGCGCGGTAGAGTGCTTCCAGGCGGTCCTCCTGATCCTCGGGCTCGAGGTCGGTGAAGCGCGGCGGGGTGGCCTTGGGGTCGGCGCGCCGCCGGCCGGAGGGCGCCATCAGGGCGGCCTCGAGCCGGGCTTCGGCCAGGGCTCGGGCATCCAGGGCACGACCCGCCGAGGCCGGGACGTCGACCCTGAGGTCGGGCCGTTCGGTGAGCGCTCGGCCCAGCTCGGCCAGCACCAGGCCGGCCTCGGCCGGCAGCTCGGCCGATCCGGGGGCGAACGCAATCGATGGAGCGTCCTCGCGGCCGGCGAACAGGCCGCCCAGCGCCCGGAACGGAGCCGTGGCGATCTTGCCCACGAACTGGCCCAAGAACTTCCACACGAGCGGCATGAGCCGGAACTCTGGATCGTCCACCGTGCCCGTGACCGGCAGTTCGAACGCGATGACCCCGTTTCGGTCCTTCATGACCGCCGTCACCAGCCGGACGGGGAAGGGAGCACGCCGCTCGCCCGGGGCGGGGTCGCCCCATTCCAGCCGGTCGATCCGCACTTGGTGCTGGGCGTTCAAGGCGGCGTCGACCACGCGGTAGGAAAGTTCGGTCGTCAGCTTGCCCCGCCGGATGGCGTAGCCCGCATACGCCCCGGCATAGGGGTTGAACACCGGCAAGTCGATGTTGCGGAAGCTCAAGCGCAGGTCGGTGTCCTCGGTCCAGTCGAGCGGGGTCATCCGCCCCTCGATCCGCACGGGCGAGAAGCGATCGACCACCTGTCCTTTGAGCAGGATCGTGGCGGCCGCCCCCGGCAGGTTGGAAAGCCCGAGGACAGTGCCCGAGACGGCCGTCACGTCGGCCCGGAAGCTGGGCCGGATGAGGAGGTCGGCGAACTCGAGCCGGCCCTGGGTCACGTCCAGACGGCCGAGCCGGACGACGAGGTCCGGCCGAGTGTGCTGCGCGCGCGCTCGCGCCCGCGCCTCGGCCACCGCCTGCCGCTCCGCCTTCCGCAGACGGGCCTCGGCCCGGCGTTCGGCCCGCGTGCGTGCCTTGGGCGCATCCACCTCCATCCGGCGCGCCGCCTCGGCCACCGTGGTGGCCTCGCTCAGCAGAAATTCGTAGTTGAACGCGCCGTCGGGCATCAGGGCGAGGCTTGCCTCGGGCCGGTCGAGCCGGGCCTGGGCGATCCGCACTTCGTCACCGGCGAAGCGCAGCCGCTCGAGTGACAGGCGGCGGAACCGCACCAGGTCGCCCTTGCGGACTCGTTCCCGCAGGGCGAAGTCATGAAGCGCAAGCTCGCCCTGGAAGGCGACGGCGGGCGCGCCCCGGGGTGCTGCCCGGGCTTGGATCTCGCCTTCGACGTCGAGCGCGCCCGAGACGAGCTCGACCGCGGGCAGGCGGGGAAGGTAGGGCAGGGCGGCGCGCAAGGGCAGGCCGGAGGCCATCACCCTGAACTCAGCGGCCGGTGTTCGGGGCCAAATCGTGCCGGCGATCGCCATCGGCCGCCCGTCGAGCGCACCCCGCGCGGAGAGCGCGAGCGGCGCACCGAGGTCGGAGCGGACGCCCTCGACCGTCAGGTCGAACGGAGCGAGGGTCCAGCGGCCGGGGCGGGGCGTGGACCGTTCGGCGAACACGATCCGGGCATCGGCCAGGCGGACTCGGTTGAGCGCGAAGGGGGTGCCGGATGATGTCGGCGGGGATCCCTCGGCCGGCACGAAGCGCAGCGGCGAGAGCGTGCCGTCCGGCAGCCGCTGCACCTCGACCGAAAGCCCCTGGGCCACGAGCTCGTCGAGTGCGGGCCCCGCGGCCGTGAGCCGAAGGCCCTGCAACCGCAGCTGCCGCACGCGCGCCTCCTCGCCCTCGGCCGGGCCGGTGCCGTCGACGACCAGGTCGCGCACCACGAGCTCGTCGAGCAAGCCCGACCAGGCGGGAGGCGCCGCACGGGGCAGGGATAGTCGCAGCCGTCCGGGCCCCGCACCCAGGCCACCAGCGCGGACGTCGGCGTGGAGCAGGGCGGGGCCCAGGCCGAGGTTGAGCCCGCGGACGGGAAGGGCGGCCAGGCGCAGGTCGAGGACGGCCTCGCGCGGGCCCGGCAGGTGGGCGAAGGTCGCATCAAGGTCCGCCGTCCCCGACCGGACGGTGGCCGGCAGTGGGGCGAGGCGCGCCAGGTGGGCCAGGCTGAGCCCCTGGGCGCCCAGCCGACCCTGGGCGGCCAGCGTGGCGAGCGTGACCGTCCCCCGGACCTCGAGCCGGCCGAGCTCGGCACTACGGCCCACCAGGTGGAAGGCCGCAGGCTCGGGCTTCCGGCTGTGCAGGTCCATGACCTTCAGGGTCAGGGGCGCCAACTCCAACTGGGCGTTCGGCCCGCGCCGGGCGTCGTGGAACGAAAGCCACCCGCCGTGCAGGTGCACGGCCCTGAGCCGGACCGAGGGCGTGGGCTCGTCCGACGGGGGCGGGACGAGGCGACGCAGGTTGAGCCGGCCCTGGGCGTCGATCCGGGCGTCGACCCGGGGGCCGGCCAGCTCAAGGCGCTCCACGCGCCATTCACGCGCCACCAGGTCGGGCCAGCCGAGGTCAACGTCCACCCGCCGCACCGAGACGATGGGAGCCGGGCCCTGCGGCAGCGCCACGTCGGTGAGCGTGAGACCGAGCCGCAGCGAATCGAAGCGGACCTCGCCCAGCCCCAGTTCGAGGTTCAGTTCCCGCCGCGTCCAGTCGCGCGCCAGGCGGCGCACGACCTCCGGCACCAGCCAGGTGGAGCCCCCGACGACCAGCGCTCTGAAGCCGAGCAGGAGCCCGACCCCCACAAGCAGCCTGCGCGCGAGCGGGCCTGCCATTCATTCCCCCCCGCGCACCATCGGCGGGCCGGCCCGGCGGGTCAATCCGCCGGAACGCCCTTTAGGCCGGGCGGGTGGCCAGGTAGTGGCGGGCGATCTCGGCCCGGGTGGCGATCCAGGCGTCGCCGCGGGCCGTCACGTGCCGAAGGAATTCCTCGAGCGCCCAGATCCGCCCCGGCCGACCGATGATGCGCAGGTGCAGGCCCAGGCTCATCATCTTGGGGTATCCGGCCTCGCCCTCGCGCACGAGCTGGTCGAAGCTGCGCACAGCGTAGGCGAGCCAGGCCTCGGGCGTGGCGGCCGGAGTGAGCCACATGCGCATGTCGTTGGTGTCGAGCTGATAGGGCACGACCACGATCGACCGGCCGGGGACCGTGCGGTCGTCGAGGAACGGCACGTCCCCCGAATAGTCGTCCATATGGTAGAGGAAGCCCTCCTCGATCAGCAGGCGGCGGGTGGCCGCCGTGTGCAGGTAGCGGGACAGCCAGCCCAGCGGCCGCGTGCCGGTCGTGCGCTCGATGGACTGGGCCGCGCGCTGGATGAACTGGCGTTCCTCGTCCTCGGCCATGCGGAACTGGTGGATCCAGCGCCAGCCGTGCGCCACCGGTTCGTGGCCCAGTTCGCGGATGGCGGCCGCCACGTCCGGGAACTCCTCCAGGCTCTGGGCCGCCACGGTCCAGCTCGCCTTCACGCGGAACCGGCGCAGCAGGTCGGCCACGCGGGGCGCCCCGGCCTTAAGACCATAAAGGTAGTTGCTCTCGTTGCCGAAGTTGCGCACCGGCCCCTTCACGAAGACGCCGAGCTCGTCCACGGGCTCCATGCCCGGATCGCCCCGGGCGACCGACATTTCCGAGCCTTCTTCCACGTTGACGACGATCGATAGCGCGACCTTCGCCCCCCCCGGCCAGTCCATCCGTTCCTGCCGCATGGCGGGGCCCTGCCTCAGGCCACCCCGCCCGGGCAAGCCGGCCCTTGCCAGGGCCCGCGCTTCCGTCGAAGGCCGGGGGCTGCGGGACGGCGCGATGGGCGAGCGGGTGTGGGCAGGTCGGTTCCTCGAGGTGCACGCCGTGCCCCATGGCGCGGGCGGCCGGTGGGAGTACGTCAAGCGCGCGGGCGGCATCTCGGCGGCGGTGATCCTGGCACGAACCGACGCGGGCGAGGTGGTCCTGGTGGAACAGTATCGCCCGCCGCTGGGCCGGCCCTGCCTCGAGCTGCCGGCCGGCCTGGTGGGCGACGGCGGCGCACCCGAGGAACCGCTGGAATCGGCCCGCCGCGAGCTGTGGGAGGAAACGGGGTTCGTGGCCCGGCACTGGGAATGGGTGGGGGAATTCGCGTCCTCGCCCGGCATGCTGGGCGAGACGTTCCATCTCTTTCGCGCAACGGGCCTCGACCGACAGGGCCCGGGCGGCGGACACGCGGGCGAAGGCATCACCACCCACCTCGTGCCGGCCGGTGACGTGCCGCGCTTCGTGGCCGAAGCCCGAAGCCGCGGCGCCATGATCGACGTGCGCTTGCTCCCGCTCCTTGGCCTCTGGCCTTGACCGGCCGCCGCTGAACCCCCGGCGGGGCCGCCGCGGACACCCCAGGCCCACCCATGCCGTGGGCCCCGGGGCGGGCGTTCCATCGGGGCCGGGGCCGTTGGGCGGTGCGGGAATGGCCGTCGAGGCCGGAGGGCCTTCGCGTCCGGCGGGGGCCGGGTGCCACCCATGGCGTGCCGCCAGGCCACGCGGGGGCCTCGGCCGGCCGCCGCCGCGCGGCGCGCCCTACGCCCGGGCCGCAGTCGAGGGTTCCGAAGGTCTCGGGCCCTTGGGCTCCTGCGCCTCGGCCAGCAGGAAGGTGCGAATGGCGCTCGCCAGCGGGCGGTCGCGCTGCGCATCGATCGCCGCCACCAGCGCCGCCACCGACTGACCGCGGCGGCGGGCGGCACCTTCCAGGGCGGCCCAGAACTCGGGTTCTAGCGCCACCGACGTGCGATGGCCCTGGAGGCGAAGCGAGCGCTTGACGAGCATGCCCAAGACCGCTGGCGCGGCCGCGCGGCCCGCGCAAGGGCGCCCGATGCCCCGCGCGCCGGCCGTCAAGAAACCTTCGGCGCAGCCGTTGTCGTGAGCGCGGGCCGGGCCGGCCGCAGGCATGCGCTCGGGCGCCCGCAGGTGCCCAGATCGTCCATGCGTCCGTTCGCTCCGCCCGTCGACACCGAGCGCGCCCCCACCCTCGAGGCCCTGGAGGCGGCCGAGGCGCTGTTCGAAGCCGCCCGGATCGGCATCTGGTTCGCAGACCTTGAGGAGGGCCGCCTGTGGTGGAGCCGGCTCACGCGGCGGATCCACGAGGTGCCGGCCGATTTTCGGCCCACTCTGGCCAAGGCCCTCGACTTCTACCCTCCGGACGCGCGGGCGCGCGTTGAGGCCGTGTTCGAGGCCGCCATCACCACCGGCGCGCGGTGGGACGAGACGCTGCCGGCGCTCACCTTCCGCGGCCGGCGAATCCTGTTGCGCTCTTGCGGCTTCACCGTGCGCCGGCACGACCGGACCCGCTCCGTGCTCGGCACGGTCGAGGACGTCACGCACGAGGTGGCCCGCGCCCAGGAACACGAGCGCCTGGCCCTGGTGGTGCAGCAGATGACGAACGCGGCCGTCGTCACCGACCGGGACGGGCGGACCTTGTGGGCCAACGACGCCTTCGAACGGCTGACCGGCCGGCCTTCCGCCCAGTTCCTGGGCCGCAAGCCCGGGGAACTGCTGCAGGGCCCCGAAACCGACCCGGCAACCGTCGCCGCGATCGGTGAAGCCGTGCGGGAGGGGCGTCCGTTTCGCGGCCAGATCCTTAACTACGACGCGGAGCGCCAGCCCCGCTGGATCGACCTGGCCATTTCTCCCATCCGCGACGCGCACGGTGCGGTGACCGGCTTCGTCGGGATCCAGACCGACGTCACGGCCCGACGCGCCGCCGAAGCCACTGCCGCCCAGGAGCTCGAGGCCCGCCGGACGACCGAGACCCTGCTGCGTGACGTGATCGACGCCGTGCCGGCCGCGCTGTCGGCCTACGGCCCCGACGACCGCCTGCTCCTGTTCAACCGGACGAAGCGCGAATGGTTTCCTCGGCACGCCGCCACGCTGGCCCCGGGGATGCCCATGGCCGCGGTGCTGCGGGGGTGGCTCACCCTCGAGGAAGGTGAGGACCCCGCTCGAGAAGAGCGGATCGCGCGCCAGGTCGAGGCGTGGGTCCACGCGGCCCGCACCGAAGTGCCCCCCCACGAGATCCGCCTGCCCGACGGTCGCTGGCTGCTGTCGACCGCGCGCCGCTCGGAGTCGGGCAACCTGGTGTGGATCCGCACCGACATCACGCCGCAGAAACAGGCCGAACTGGAGGCGCGCGAACAGGCCCGCCGCGACCCGCTCACGGGCCTCTTGAACCGCCCGGGCCTTCTCGAGCGCCTGAAGGCGTTGCGCGCCCGTTGGGAAGCGGCAGGGGGTCGGGGCCCGCCCGCCGGTTGCCTCGTCGTCTTCGACGTCGACCACTTCAAGGCCATCAACGACGCCTACGGCCACGACGGCGGCGACGCCCTGCTGCAGACCCTCGCCCGGCGCGCCGTGCGCGCCATCCGCGAAGACGACCTGGTCGCCCGATTGGGCGGCGACGAATTCGCCCTGTTCCTGCCTCGGCTCGAGCGGGTCGCGGCGGCCGCCCGGGTGGAGCAGATCCTCCGTCACCTTGGCCGCACCGTCACCCTGGGGGCCGTGAAGGTGCTGCCCTCGCTGTCCGCCGGGGTGGCCCTGGCGGGCGTCGACGGGGCCGACTGCGAGGAACTGCTGCGCAACGCCGACCGCGCCCTGTTCGAGGCCAAGCGGCAGGGTCGGGGGCGGATCGTCTTCTACGCCGACCGCCTGGCCGCCGAGCTGGCCGACCGGCACCAGCTGGCCGAGCGCCTGCGCCAGGCGCTGGCGGCCGACCGGATCCAGGTGGCCCTGCAGCCCCAGTTTCGCCTGGGCGACATGGTCGTGACCGGCTTCGAAGCGCTCGCCCGCTGGCACGACGGCGAGCGCGCGGTGCCCCCCGCGGAATTCGTCGCCGCGGCCGAAGAGCATGGCTTGGCCGAGCGGCTGGGCCGGGCGGTGCTGGACAAGGCACTCGCCGCCTGCGCGGCCCTGCGCCGGGCCGCCGGCCGGTCGCTGCAGGTGGGCGTGAACGTGACGACCGCCCAGCTCCTGGCCGACGACTTCGCCGACCAGGTGCTCTCGAGCCTCACCCGCGCCGAGCTCGGGCCCGACGCCCTCGAACTCGAAGTGACCGAGACGGTCCTCCTCGACCGCTCGTTCGACCGGATCCGCGACCAGCTACTGCGCCTCCGTTCGGCCGGCGTGCGCATCGCGCTCGACGACTTCGGAACGGGCTACGCCTCGCTCAACCACGTGGGCACGCTGCCCGTCCAAGCGCTCAAGATCGACCGCAGCTTCACCTCGGCCATCGGCCGCGACCGGCGGCGCGAGCTCATCACCCGCACCATCGTGGGCCTCGCCCGCGGCCTGAGGCTCGACTGCGTGGCCGAGGGCGTCGAGACGCCCGAGCAGCTCAAGTTCCTGGAAAGCCACGGCTGCAGCCACGTCCAAGGGTTTCTCACCGGCCGCCCGATGCCGCTTGACGAAGCGATCGCGTTCTCAGGCGGGGGGCCCCGCACCGCCCCCGCCCCAGCGGCGACCGCCTCCAACCCCCGACGCTACCTGGCCGGCCTGCGATCGGGTTGAGGGCCGCCGCCCGCCCGGAGCTGCGCCGTCGGGCTTCGGCGCCCAACTTTCCCTTCCCTGAGAGCCCCCACCCGCCTCGGGCCGCAGACACCACCCCCTCAGGCGTCGGCCCGCGGAGTCGCGGCCGGCCCCATTGCCGGCCCCACCGCAGGGGCGCCAGCGCGGGTGGCCCCAAGCTCAATACATGTGCTGGCCGCCGTTGATCGAAAGCGTGGAGCCCGTGATGAAGCCCGCGTCCTCCGAGCACAGGAACACCACGCCCCGCGCCACCTCCTCGGCCCGGCCCAGCCGACCCACCGGAATGCGCGCCACGATCTTCTCCAGCACGTCGGCCGGCACCGCCGCCACCATGTCGGTGTCGATGTAGCCCGGGGCCACCGCGTTCACCGTAATCCCATAGCGGGCCCCCTCTTGCGCCAGCGCCTTGGTGAAGCCGTGAATCCCCGACTTGGCCGCGGCGTAGTTCACCTGGCCGTATTGGCCGGCCTGGCCGTTGATCGAGCCGATGTTCACGATCCGGCCCCACTTGCGCTCGCGCATCCCGGGAAACACCGCCTTGGCCATGTTAAAGCAGCCCCCCAGATTGACCTCGATGACGTCCCGCCACATCTCGAAGGTCATCTTAAGGAGCGTGGCATCGCGCGTGATACCGGCGTTGTTCACGAGCACGTCCACCGGGCCGTGCCGCTCCTCGATCATGCGCACGTTCTCGAGGCAGGCCTGATGGTCGGCCACGTTCCAGCGGTAGGCCGGAATGCCCGTGCGCTCGCGAAACGCCTGGGCGCGCTCTTCCGAGCCGACGTAGTTGGCCACCACCGTGAACCCCTCGCGCTTGAGGGCGAGCGAAATCGCCTCCCCAATGCCGCGCGTTCCTCCCGTCACGAGCGCGAGCCGTGCCATGCCGATCCTCCCTTTCTCCCCTCGGACGGAGCCCTATCGAGGCTCGGGTGGCGCATCAACCCAGCCGGCCAGGTTCTCGGCCACCAGGGTCTTCAGCATGCCAAGCCCTTCCGGACTGGCGTTGAGGCACGGCAGATAGGCGTAGGCCTCGCCCCCCGCCTTCAGGAACGCCTCGCGGGCCTCGATCGCGATCTCCTCCAGGGTCTCCAGGCAATCGGCCGAAAAGCCGGGGCAGATCACGGCCACCCGCCGGACTCCGGCCCCGGCCAGCTGGACGAGATGGGGCTCGGTGTAGGGCTGCAGCCATTCGGCTGGCCCGAAGCGCGACTGGAAGGTCACGTCGTACCGATCCTCGAGGCCCAGCGCGGCGGCCAACAGCCGGGCCGTCTTCCGACACTGGCAATGATAGGGATCGCCCTTGAGCAGCGTGGCCTGCGGCATGCCGTGGAAGCTCATGACCACCCGCTGGGGCACGAAGTCCAGCGCGTCGAGGTCCCGCCGCGCTCGGGCGGCGAGCGCAGCGATGTGGGCCGGATGGTCGTGATAGGGGGCGAGCGTGCGAAGGGCGGGCATCCAGCGCTGGTCCGCAAGCACACGGAACACTTCCTCGAGCGCGCTGCCGGTCGTGGCGCTGCAATACTGGGGGTAGAGCGGCGCCACGAGGATCCGGTCGCAGCCGGCCGCGCGCAGCGCCGCCAGCCGGTCGGGAATGGAGGGAAGGCCATAGCGCATCGCGAAGTCGACCACCGCCCGCTCGCCGAGCCATTCGGCCAAGGCCTGCGTCTGGGCCCGGGTGATGACGCGTAACGGGCTGTCGTCGGCCTCGCGGTCCCAGATGGCGGCATAGGCCTCCGCCGTCGCCCGCGGCCGGGTGGGCAGCACCACGCCTTTCAGCACCAGTCGCCACAGCCATCGAGGCAGTTCGACGACCCGCGGGTCCAGCAGGAACTGCTTCAGCCACGGGCGCACCGCCTCAGGAGTCGGAGCCTCGGGCGAGCCCAGGTTGACGAGCAGCACCCCCACCCGCCCGAAGGCGACCGGAGGGTGCCCGGCTGGCCGGGACACCTACAGGGCGAGGGCCAACGGCAAGGTGCGCCAGCGCTTCCCCGTGGCGCGGGCGAGCGCGTTGGCCAAGGCCGGGGCCACGGGCGGCAGGCCGGGTTCGCCCACGCCGCCCAAGGTTCCGCCGCCTTCGATCACGCGCACCGCCACCGACGGCGCCTCGGCGAGCGAGAGCAGGCGATAGGCGTCGAAGTTCCGCTCGCGCACGAAGCCGCCCGCGAAGCTCACCCGCTCGTACAAAGCGGCCGACAGGCCCTGGACGATGGCGCCTTCCACCTGAGCGCGCACCGCATCCGGGTTGATCGCTCGTCCGCAGTCGATGGCCGCCCAGGCGCGGGACACGCGGATGGCCCCCTGCTCCACGCCCGCCTCCACCGCCACGGCGACGACCGAGCCGAAGCTTTCGTGCACGGCAAGCCCCCGGGCGAGGCCGCGGGGCGGGGCCTCCCCCCAGGACACCTCCTGGCCCAGCGCCTTCAGCACGGCCGCATGCCGCGACGTGGGGCCCAGATGGCGCAGGCGAAACGCCAGGGGGTCGGCCCCGGCCGCGGCGGCGAGCTCGTCCATGAAACTCTCGACCAGGAAGGCCGAGAAACTGTGCCCCACCGACCGCCAGTAGCCGAGCGGCACGGGCACCTCGACCGGCAGGTGGACGGCGCGGAACGCTCCGACCTCGTAGGGCAGGCGCTCGGCCCCCTCGATGGCCTGGGCGCTGGGCCCATCGCCACCGAACGCCAGAGCCGGCATGTTGCGCTGCATGAAGCTGCGCCCCACGGAGGGGACGGCGATGCGCAGCTCGAAGGCGGCGATCCGCCCGTCGGCCCCCACCCGGCCCCGCAGGCGGGCCGCCACGGCGGGCCGGAAGCGATCGGCCTGGAAATCCTCCTCTCGCGCATAAAGCAGCTGGACCGGGCGGCCGATCGCTCGCGCAACCAGGGCCGCCTCCACGAAATGATCGGCCTCGGCCTTGCGGCCGAAACCTCCGCCCACGAGGGTAGGGTGCACCACCACCGCCTCGGGGTCGACACCCAACGCCCGGGCCACTGCCCCCACGGCGATGGTGCGGGACTGGGTGGGGCCCCACAGCTCGACGCGACCGTCGGCGATCCGGCAGGTGGCCACCATCGGCTCGAGGCAGGCGTGCGCCAGGAACGGCAGGCGATAGTCGGCCACGAGCGGCTGCGGCCCGAGCCGTGCCGCGACGTCGCCCTCTTCGTGAACCGGTTTGGGGTCGTCGCGGTCGAGAGCGGCGGCCAGCTGCGGCTCCATGTCGTCGCCGGCCGGAGGGCCGTCGGTCGTCCATCGCGGCTCGAGCGCCGCCAGCGCTCGACGGGCTTCGAAGCTCGTCTCCCCGATCGCGGCGACGAAGTTCTCGCCCTTCACGAACCGCGCGCCGGCCGGCCCCCGCACCTCCACCAGGCGCCCGTTGCCGGCCGGCCCGTGGGCGACGGCGGCAAACACCATGCCGGGCACGCGCACGTCGGCCCCGAAGCGCGCACTCCCGTCCACCTTCGGCGGAAGGTCGAGCCGGGGGAGCGGCCGCCCCACCAGCGCCCCGCGGCCCTCGGCCCGCGGCCGGGCGCGCCGCGCGTCCTCAGGATCGATGCCGGAGAGCGCCTCAGCGAAGGTCATGCGGTGGGCGCCGAACGAAAGCTCGCCCTCCTGGGCCTCAATCCGCTCGGCCTCCACCCCCCAGGCCCGGGCCGCAGACCCCGCCAGCAGCGCCCGCGCCACCGCCCCGGCGTCGCGCACGATGTCGTGGTAGCCGCGGATCGACGTGCTGCCCCCCGTGATCTCGAGGTTCAGGCGGCGGACGACTTCGGCACCGACGAAGCCCGCGACATCGCGCACAAGGGGGGGGAGGCCGGCTGTCGCACCCTTCACCATGCCCACCGCGGCGTAGGCCGGATGGAACGGCGACGGCTCGACCGCCACGCGTTCCCAGGCGGCCCCCATCTCGTCGGCCAGGATCTGGGCGAGGCCCGACCACGCCCCCTGCCCCATCTCGGCCTGGGGCAAGGCCACCGTCACCTCGCCCGAGGGGGCAACGCGCACCCAGGCGTTCAGCATGACATCGTCGTCCGCGCCCAGCCGGGGAAGCGGCCAGCGCCGAGGCCACACCAGGAAGGCCACCCCGAGACCCAGGGCCGCCCCGGTCCCGATCAGGAAGGTACGCCGCGACGGAAGCAGGCGGCGGCCAGCGGCCGGCCGGTCGGGTGCCTTCTGGAGCATGAACGCACGCGTAGCAGCGCCGGGCGCGGCTGAACAGGCGCAGGCCGTCGCTGCCTAGCGGCCGGCGAAGATGAAATCGCGCAGCGTGGCGATAAGCTCGGGCGACGTCGTGGGCGCCTGGCCTTTCCCGCCGTCTTCGCACTGAATCAGCCAGTCGAGGCGATCGGCCACCTCGTCCTCGTGCCAGACCACGTGGATTCCGGGGCGGTCGGCGAAGCGGCGGGCCGTGGCCAGCTGGTGCTCGTTGCGGTGCTCGCCCAGGGCGGCCTGCCGCGGCAGCACCAGGATCGGCTTGGCCCCTTCCAGGGCCGAGATGATCGAGCCCATGCCGGCGTGGGCCACCATCAGCCGGCAGGCGGCCAGGTGCCGCGCATAGTCCGCGCGCGCTAGGAAGGTGGCGAAAGGAAAGTGGCGCGGCCGATAGTTGCGTGGCCCCAAAGCGCCCAGCTGGCCGAAGACGCGCACCGAGCGGCCGGCCGCCCAGGCGTCGACCGCGCGCACGAGCCGGTCGAAAGGTTCCTGGGTGCCGACCGTGAGGAACACGTCGGTCATACCACCGAGCCGCGGTAAAGGGGCCCACCAGGCCGGGCGAGTTCGGGCCACTGCGTGAGGAACAGGTCGGCGTATCGCCCGGCCTTCGCTCCCGAAAGCGACAGCTCCTCGGCGTTGGCGACGCTGTCGAGCCACACCGTGCGGGCCCCCAGCAGCCGGCCCAGCCGCAGCGCGAAATAACCGGCCGAAGCCCCCGTCGACACGACGACGTCGGGCCGGACGCGGAGCAGGATCCGCGCGACGTCGAAGGCCTGGCGGACAAGACGCAGCTTGGCGTGGCGGTGGGCGTCGATGAAGCGGTGGAACCGGGGAGGCGACAGGCCCTGGGCCTGGGCCACCGCCTCGGCATCGGCCCGTCCGTCGGGCGAAGCCGTCGCCCAGTGCACCTCGCACCCCACGAAGGCGGGCGCCAGGCGCAACAGCTGGATCCAATGCCCGCCGGGCGAAGCCAGGGCCAGCACGCGCGGCGAGCGGGCCCGCAGGCGCTCAGGCAAAGGCCGCGATCCCCGTCTGCGCTCGGCCCAGGATCAGCGCGTGGATGTCGTGGGTGCCCTCGTAGGTGTTCACGGCCTCGAGGTTCAGCATGTGCCGCATCACGGGAAACGCATCGGAAATGCCGTTGCCGCCCAGCATGTCGCGGGCGGTCCGCGCGATCTCGAGCGCCTTGCCCACATTGTTGCGCTTGAGAAGCGAGATGGCTTCGGGCGCCAGCCGCCCCTCGTCCTTCAGCCGCCCGCACCGCAGCGCCAGGAGCAGGCCGAGCGTGATCTCGGTCTGCATGTCGGCGAGCTTCCGTTGCCAAAGCTGGGTGGCGGCCAGCGGTCGGCCGAACTGCCGCCGCTCGAGACCATAGGCCCGCACGGGCTGCCAGCAGGCCTCGGCCGCGCCCATGGCCCCCCAGCCGATGCCGTAACGCGCATGGTTCAGGCAGGCGAACGGCCCCTTAAGCCCCACGGCGCCCGGCAGCAGGCGGTCGGCCGGTACGAGTACGTCCTCCATCACGATCTGGCCCGTAGGCCAGGCCCTGAGCGCCAGCTTGCCCTCGATGGCCGGGGTGGCCAGGCCCCGGTCCTCGCGCAGCAGCACGAAGCCGCGAACCTGATCGCCCGCCGCATCGCCCAGATCGCACCGGGCCCACACCACGAACAGGTCGGCCACGGGGGCACTGGTGATCCACGTCTTGGTGCCCGACAGGCGGAAGCCGCCCGGCACCGGGCGGGCCCGTGTGCGCATCGCGCCGGGATCCGACCCCGCATCCGGTTCGGTGAGCCCAAAGGCCCCGATCCACGCCCCGCGCGCGAGCGGGGGGAGGAACGACTGGCGCTGCGCCTCGGTGCCATAGGCGAAGATGGGCCACATCACGAGCGAGGATTGGACGGAAAAGGCCGAGCGAAAGGCTGAATCCACCCGCTCCACCTCGCGCGCGATGAGCCCGTAGGCCACCTGCGACACGCCGGCACAGCCGTAGCCCGAGAGCGTTGCCCCCAACAGGCCTGCCCGCCCGAAGGCCGCCATCAGCGTTCGGTCGTGGCGTTCGTGCCGGAACCATTCCTGCACCACGGGTGCGAGTTCGGCGGCCGCGAAGGCCCGGGCGGCATCTCGGACGAGGCGCTCCTCCTCGCGAAGGTCGCTCTCGAGCGCCAAAGGGTCGGCCCAGTCGAACGGGGCGCGCTCGCCCACCCGGGCCCGCAGGTCAGGAGCGTTCATGGGGCACTCCTCGGCATCGCCAACCCCTTAGCCCGGGTTCGTCAGGGCGGAAACCGCCCGGTCGCCCGGGAGTCCACCCCGGCGCGGTCCGTCGCCAGCGGAAGCGTCGAACTTTCGACGCGCGTGTCGGGATCCCGACACTTTCGGTCGCGCCTTCGGCGCCGGCGCCCGCTGGGCTCCCGGCCGCCGTGCCCCCAGGATCCGTGCCAGCTCTTGGCACGACGTTTGCTCCGCCCCCCAACGGCCAGGGCTGGCTCAGGTTGCGGGCCCGGCCGCCGCAGGAGGGGATCGCGCATGAAGCTCGCCCACGCCCCACACGAACAGCGTCCGCCGACCTCGCCCCCGGCCGCCACGGCCCCGCCCGCCCTCGTCGCGGCCCTGGCGTCGGCCGGCCTGCGGCCACCTCGGGCCATCGCCCCCGACAGCCCCCTCCAACGCTCGTTCCACGCGGCCATCTTGGCCGCCGTGCACGCCGGTCCGGGCCCGGTGGCGGTCGATCCGCTGTCGCGGGCGCTCCTGGCCGAAGCGGAACGCGTCGCCGCCTCGGGCGCCACCGTCCTCGTCACTGGGCCGTCGGGCTCGGGCAAGGAAGTGCTGGCCCGCTTCATCCACGACCGCAGCCCACGGGCCGCCCGGCCGTTCCTGGCCATCAATTGCGCTGCCCTGCCCGAAGCGATGCTGGAAGCCCTGCTGTTCGGTCACGAACGCGGCGCCTTCACGGGCGCGCACGGCGCCGCCCCCGGCCTCTTCCGCTCGGCCGACGGCGGCACGCTGTTCCTCGACGAGGTGGGCGAGCTGCCCCTTTCCCTGCAGGCCAAGCTGCTTCGCGCCGTCCAGGAGCGCGAGGTGCTGCCGCTGGGCGGCACGCGGCCCATCCCCGTCGACGTCCGCCTGATCGCCGCCACCAACCGCGACCTGGCCCGCGACTGTGCGCACGGCCGCTTCCGCGAGGACCTGTTCTGGCGGCTGTCGGTGTTCCCGCTCGCCACCCTCCCGCTCGCCTCCCGCCCGCTCGACATCGTGCCGCTGGCCGCCGCCCTCCTGGTCCGCCTCGCCCGGGCCGATGGTCAGCCCCTGGTCTGGATGGCCGACGACGCGCTCGAAGCCCTCACGCACCACCGCTTCCCCGGCAACGTGCGCGAGCTCGACAACCTGCTGCAGCGGGCCTCCATCCTGGCGGGCGGCGGGCCGATCACGGCCGCCTGCCTGCGCTTCGACCGGCCGCCGGGCGCCGACCCCGCCGACATCGCGTTGCCGGGCCGAGCCGACGGCGGCCTGGTCGTCCAGTTGAAGACGCGCGAGGCCGAGGCCATCCGCGCCGCGCTCGCCGCCACGGGTGGGCGCAAGGCGCTGGCCGCCCGCCGCCTCGGCATTTCCGAACGCACGCTGCGCTACAAGCTCGCCGAACTCGCCGGCCGGCCGCGCCGCCCAGCCCCGGCGGCCGGCGCGCAGGAGGCCGCCCGATGAGCGGCATCGAACCTCGCCTCGGCCTGGCGGGGGTCCTGGCGCTGCGCGCGCGCATCCTCGAGAAGTCGGAATCGCTGGCCCAACTCGCGCGCGGACAACCGGCCACGCCCGCCCCCAGGGCGGCCGATCCCATCGGCGCGTTCGGAACCGCGATGAACGAAGCGCTTCAGGCCGTGAACGCCCTCCAGCGCTCGAGCGAGGCCCGCACGGCGGCCTTCGAGCGAGGGGAGACCCACGACATCGCCGAAGTGATGCTGGCCCGCCAGAAGGCCTCGATCGCCTTCGAGGCGACCCTCCAGGCCCGCAACCGCCTGCTCTCGGCCTACCGCGACATCCTGAACATGCCGATCTGAGGAGCGTGCCGTGGCCGACGCCGCTGCCGACGCGACACCCACCCCCCGGCTGCCGGCCTTCCTGGCGCGGCCGCTCGACCGCCTGAAGGCTAGCCCGCTCGCTCGCCGCGAGGCATGGCTGCCGTTGCTGCTGGCGCTGGGCATGCTGGCCGGCGTGCTGTGGCTGGCCCTCGCCCCGCCCGAGCGGACCCCCCTGTTCCGCAACCTCCCCGACGCCGACAAGGCCGCGGTCGTCCAGGCCCTGGAAGAGGCCGGCTTCCGCGTCGAGGTCGATCCCCGCACCGGGGCCGTGCTGCTGCCACCCTCCGACCATGCGCGCGCCCGCATGATGCTGGCCGGCGAAGGCCTGCCCCGGGCCGCACCGGGTGCCCTCGACCTCATCGGCGACATGCCGCTCGGCACCAGCCGCGCCGTCGAAAGCGCCCGCCTGCGCCTGGCCGCCGAGCGCGAGCTCGCCCGCGCGATCGAAACCCTGGACGGCGTCGAACAGGCCCGCGTGCTGGTGGCCCTGCCCGAACCCTCGCCCTTCGTGCGCGACCGCCCGCCGCCCAAGGCCTCCGTCACCGTCACCCTCGCCCGCGGCCGCACCCTCTCGGCCGAAGAGGTGCGGGCGATCGCCCACCTGGTGGCGGGCGCCGTCCCCGGGCTCGCCCCCGACTCGGTGGCCATCGCCGACCAGACGGGGCGCCTCCTGGCCGGCGCCGCGGCCGCCGCGGGCGAAACGATGCTCTCCCGCCGCCTTGAGCTCGAGGCCCGCCTCGAGGAACGCGCCGAGGAGGCGATCCGGGCGCTTCTGGGGCCGATCGTCGGCGCCGACCGGCTGACGGCCCAGGTCGCCGTCGAGCTCGACTTCACCACGCGCGAAGCCGCCTCAGAACGCTTCGACCGCGAAGGGGCCCTGCGCTCGGAATCGATCTCGTCCTCCACCTCCAGCGAGCCGCGCCCGCTGGGCATCCCCGGGGCCCTCACCAACACCCTGCCCGCGGCCCCCCAGGTGGGGCCCCAGGGGCCCCCGCCGGCCGCCACCGCCCCGGCCGAGACCCAGACCCAGAGCCAGTCCGCCACCCGCAACTTCGAACTGGGACGGATGGTAGAAGTGACCGCGGCCGCCGGCGGCACCATCCGCCGCATGACCGCCTCGGTCGTGGTCGACGAGGACGCCCTGGGCCCACCCGCTAGCCGGGCCGCCCTGCTGCAGCAGCTGCGTGCGCTCGTGGAGGGCGCCATCGGCCACGACCCGGCCCGCGGCGACCGGGTGGTCGTGCTGGCGCGCCCCTTCGCCCCCGCCCCCGAGGCGCGCGCGCCCATCTGGCGGGAACCGCTCGTGATCGAGGGGGCCAAGTGGCTGGCCGTGGCGTTGGTGGCCCTGGGCCTCCTGTTCTTCGTCGTCCGGCCGCTGCTGGCCCGCTGGCCACGGGCCGCTCAGACGAACGCGCCGGAGCCCCCGCCCTCCACTCCGCGGCCCGAGCCCCGGCTGATCGATTACTCCGCCAAGCTGACCGAAGCTCGCCTCCTAGCCTCCACCGACGCGGCGCGCGCAACCGCCGTGGCCCGGCGACTGCTGGCGGAAACCGATGTCTAAGCCCGCCCTTCCGGCCCCGGCCCTGTCGTTCGGCGCGCCCATTCCCCTGTCGGGCGCACAGAAAACCGCGCTCCTCCTCCTGCTCCTCGAAGAGGACCAGGCCGCAGCCGTCCTGTCGCGCCTGTCGCCGGAAGAGGTCGAGGCCGTGGGCCGCGCCATGCTCGACGTAGCCGAGGCGAACCCCGCCACCGTCGACCGCCTGTTGGACGAGGTGCTGGCCTTGGCCGACGAGACCGTGGCGGTGGGCGAGGGCGGCGCCACGGTGCGCCGGATGCTGGGCCGGGCTTTGGGCCCGGACCGCGCTGGCGGCATGATCGATCGCTTGGGCCAGCGCGCCAAGCCCCCGGCCTTCGAGGGGCTGGCCTGGCTTGAGCCGTTCGCGATCGCCAGCCTGCTGGAAGGAGAACACCCGCAGGCACAGGCCTTGGTGCTGGTGCACCTGCCACCCGAGCGGGCGGCGCGCGTGCTGGCGCAGCTGCCCCGCGATCGCCAGCCCGACCTGGTGCGCCGCGTGGCGGTGATGGGCGCCGTGGCGCCACACGTCGTCGAGGCGCTCGATCGGGGGCTCGCCCGCCGCATGGCCGCCTGCCCGCCCCGCCAACCCGTGACCGACATGGGCGGCATGAGGCGGGCCGCCGACCTCATCAACATGGCGGGCATCGACGAGGAGGCCGCACTGTCGGTGCTGGGCGCCGTCGACCCCGAGGCAGCCGACGTGCTCGCCGAAACCCTGTTCACCTTCGAGGATCTGGCCCGGCTCGACGACCGGGCACTGCAGACCGTCATCCGCCAGATGGAGGCCGACCTCCTGGTGCCCGCCCTGCGCGCGGCCGAGGCCAGCCTGCGCGAACGCATCCTGAAGGCCATGCCGCAACGCGCCGCCCAGGCCCTGCAGGACGAGATCGACAGCCGCGGCCCAGTGAAGGTGGAGGAGGCCGAGGCCGCCAAGAAGGCCATCGCGGCCGCGACCCGGCGTCTCGCCGCCGAAGGGGTGATCAGCCTGCCGGGCAAGGGGCCCGCCTATGTCTGACGTGGTGCCCCTCCGCCGTCTGCTGGGGCTCGATCCGCCCCCGGTCGAACCGCCACCCCCTGACCCGGAGACCTTGCGGGCGGAAGGCTATGCGGCAGGCCTGGCCGCCGGCCGGGCCGAGGCGGAGGAGCGCATCGCGAACCTCGAGGCCGCCCACGCCTTGGCCCTGGCCGCCCTCGAAGCCCGCGCCCACGCCGTGCTCGAGGCCGCGGCCGCCGAGATCGCCGAAACCGCCCTCACGCTCGCCAGGGCGGTGGTGGCGGCCGAGCCCCAAGTCCGCACCGAGACCTTGACGGCGATGGTGCGCGAGGTGCTCTCCGCCGCGCCGGCTGCCGCGCCCGGCCGCCTGCACCTCAACCCCGACGACCTGGAGCGCTTGCCGGCCGACATCGCGGCGGGCTGGACACCGGTCCCCGACCCGGCGCTGCCACCCGGCGTCGTCCGGGCCGAGGTCGCAGGCCGCTGGCTCGTCACCTCCCTCGCCCGGCGGCTCGAAGCCATTGAGGCCCTGGGCGGCGAGCCGTGACCGACCGGCTCGACACGGCCCTCGCAGTCCTTGCCGATGCGGCGGCTCGGCTCCGCGCCCGGGCGGCGGCCTTCCGCCAGCCCGCCGACCCCGCGGGCGCGGTGCGGGCCTTCGATGGGCAGGTGATCACCGTCGAAGGCCTCTCCGCGCCGTCGGGCACCCTCGTCCGCATCGAGGCCGGCGACGCCTGCCTGACGGCCGAGGCGATCGGCTTCTCGGGCGCCGAGCTCTTGCTCATGCCCTTGGCCCGGGGGCCCGTGACGCCGGGGGCGTTGGCCTACCCCCTGGGCCGCCGCGACTTCGTGGCCGTGGGCCAGGCACTCCTGGGCCGCGTCTCCGACGGCCTTGGTGAACCGGCCGACGGTCTGGGTCCCATGCCGGGCAGCCGCGCCGTGCCGCTCGACGGGGTGCCCCTGCCACCGCTGGCCCGCGGCGACGTCACCGAAGCCCTGCCCACCGGCGTTCGGGCGATCGACGGCTTGCTCACCCTGGGCCGCGGGCAACGGATCGGCCTGGTCGCCGGCAGCGGCGTGGGCAAGACCACCCTGATGCTCGACCTGGTGGCGCAGGTCGTAGCCGACGTTCGGGTCGTGGCCCTCATCGGCGAGCGCGGCCGCGAGATCGCCGGCTTCGTCGAGCAGCTGACACCCGAGGCCCGGTCGCGTACCCACGTCGTCGCCGTGCCGGCCGACGCGGCGCCGGCATTGCGCCTGCGGGGCGTGCGCCGCGCGCTGGCGATCGCCGAGAGCTTTCGTGCCGACGGCGCCCAGGTGCTGTTCGTCCTCGACAGCCTGACCCGGGTGGCCCACGCCCAGCGCGAGATCGGCCTGGCCGCGGGCGAACCGGTGGGCCTGCGGGGCTATCCCGCCTCGGCCCTGGCCCTCGTCGCCCGCCTGGTGGAGCGCTCCGGGAACGACCGCCTCTCGGGCGGGTCGGTCACGGCCGTGTTCACCGTGCTGGCCGACGGCGACGACGTCGTCACCGACCCCGTCGTGGACGCCGCCCGCGGGACCCTCGACGGCCACGTCGTCCTCACCCGCGAGGTGGCGGCCCGGGGCCGCTTCCCCGCCATCGACCCCACCCAGTCCGTCAGCCGCACCATGGACCGCTGCGTGACTCCGCGCCACCTGGCCGCCGCACGCGCCTTCGTGGCCGACGTGGCCCTCATCGAGGCGAACCGCGACCTTCTGGCCATGGGCGCCCACGTGCCAGGCCAGGATCCCGCTCTCGACCGGGCGCTGGCCCGCGCCGAGGCCATCGAAGCCTTCCTGCGCCAGCCCGCGGGGCAGCCGGAGGCCTTCGCCACCACCGTCGACCGGCTGGTTGCCGTTTGGGGTGACGAGGAGGCCCCGCCCTCATGACCGCCGACCACTCGCTCCGCCGCCTGCGGCGGCTTCTGGCCCGCCGGCACGCGACCCGCCGGAAAGACCTCGCGCGGCTGGCTGCCGCCGCCCAAGAGGCACGGGCGGCCGCCCTGGCCGAGGCGCGCGTGCGCCACCTGCTGGCGGAAACGAGCGCCTCCGCAGGGCCCGCCCACGCCCGCGACCTCGCGGCCCGCGGCACCCTCGTGGGCCTCCTGGCCCCGGCGCTCGAGGCCGCACACGGCCGGGCGGCGTCGGCCGCCGCCCGCCTGACCGAACAGCGCAGCACCGCGGCGCGCTCGGCCGAAGCCTGCCGGATCCTGGCCGATCGGCTGGCCCAGCGCCGGCATCTGCTGGCCGCCGAGCGCCTGGAACGAGCGCAGCGCGACCTGCCGACCCGCAACCGCCGCCCATGACGCCCGAGACCCTCCTCCCGCTTCGGCCGGTGCCGCGCCCTTCGACAGCGCCGCCCGTGCCGCCGCCGCTCGGGTTTCCATCGATTCTGGCCGCCCTCGGCCACGACGATGGACACGTCGGCACCAGCCACCGGTCGCGGACGGCGCACGAGGGCCATGAACCCGCCGGCGAGGTCGATGCGGCCTCGCCGCCACTGGCCCTCGTCGCACCGCCCGGTGTGGCGAACATCGGGTGCGATCTGCCCGCACCACCCGCTGGGCCCGCCTCCGGCGGGGCTCTGGCGTTGGACGTCGCCCTCACTCGGAACCCATCGAGCGGTGCCATCGACGGGCAGGCCCGGGCGGAACCCAAAGCGACGCCAGCGCCGTCTGCGGCGGAGCCTGCCCTCCGTCCCGCGTCGGTCGGCACCCCGACCCCGGGCCGAGCCGAGGGCGTGCCGGGGCCGGCCCCCGCGCCGCCTCGGGAACCGCCCTCGGCCTCTCCGCCCGCGTCAGCCGCCGCCCTGCCGCCCGGGCTCCTCCCGCTGTCTTCCACGGGCGAGCCGGCACCCGGCCATCACGGCGCGCCCGCACCACTTCGGCCGGCCGTGATCGTAGTCGCCGCCCCCGCTCCGCCCGCGAACGGCGGTGCCGGCCGGCCGCTCTTGCGGTCGCTCCCGACGGCCGTCGAAGCCTGGGCCGAGGCGACCCCCGGGGCCGTTGCGTCCTCACCGCTCCCTGCCGCACCGCCGGCCGCGCTGGCCTGGGCCGTCGGCCTCGAGCCCACCGCGCCATCCGACCGCCAGCCCGAGTCCCCTCCGACCAACCCGCCCCTCCCCCCGCCGTACCCCGCGCCATCGCCTGCCGACGGCTCGGCGAGCTCGCCCCTGCGCGCCGTCCGCATCGAGCCGGCCGCCGACGAGGCGCTCACCCTCACCCTCACGCTCTCCCACGAGCGCGACCGCGCCAGGGTTGAGGCCGAATCCCATCATCTCGCCGCCCAGTTGCGGGAACTTGGCGCCACTTTGGACTCGGTTCGCATCGACTCCCCCCCCCGCCCCGAACAGGGTGTCCGGGCGGGGGGGGCGGAGCCGGCGGCCCCCGACGGAGGCGGGGCGGCCGGCAGCGACCACCGGCGCCGCGGCTCGGGCGACACGAGCGTCGCCCACCACCAGGCGCCAGCCGCGGCCGCCCGTCCGGCGTCGGGGTCGGACAGCACGGGGGGAAGGATCGACCGCTATGCCTGACGCGTGGGCCACCCGGCCGGACGCCGCCTTCGCTCCGGCGGGCCGCTCATCCCGCGTCGCCCGCCGCCGCCCGCGGAACGCACCCATGGGTTGACGCCATGGCCGACGCCATCACCGTCACTGAGGAAACCCCGCCCCGCAAAGGCGGCAAGCTGAAATCCCTCCTCCTGGGCCTCGGCCTGCTGCTGGCGGGCGCCGGCCTGGGCACCGTCGGCACCCTGTTCGCCCCCAAGCTCCTGCCCGGCCTCTTCCCCCCAGAGCAGGCCCCGAAGCCGCCCAAGCCCCAGGTCGCCCCCCTCACCTACGTCGAACTCCCGGGCAGCCTGACCGCCAACCTGCGGGACTCCGACCGCTACATCCAGGTGCGGATCGCCCTCAGCACCCACGGCGGCACCACCGTGGCCGAGGCCGTGGACCGCCACAAACTGGCCATCACCGCCGCCGCGCTCGGCGTGCTGACCGACACGACCGAGGCCGACCTCAGCGCGCCAGGAGGGCGCGATCGGCTCGCCACCCGCATGCGGATCGCCATCAACGACGTCCTCCAACGCAAGAGCGGCGTGACCGGCATCGACGACGTGCTGTTCACGTCGTTCGTAGTGCAATGACGACCCGGGCTTCCGGCGGCCCGGCGCCCAGGCCCCTGCGGTGGCCCCGCGCCGACGCGGCGGGGCCCGAAGGGCCGTCGCCGCGTCCTCCCGAAGCCCGATGGCTCACGGCGGCCGCCTTCGCGGGAATCCTCGGGCCCGAGACGACCCGCCGGCTCGGCACCCGCGTCTCCTTCCGCCCCACCGCCAGCACACCAGCCGACCTCGTGCTGGTCGCCGAAGCCAAGACCCCAGCCGGCCTCGTCCGCCTCGGCCTCGACCGGCCGACCGCCGCCCTGGCCCTCGAACGGATTTTCGGTGCACCCGACCTCATCCCCCCGGAACCCCCGGAGCGGCTGGCCGACCTCGTGCCCGCCAGCGCCAGCTGGGAAACCCTCACCACCCTGCTAGCCGAGGCCATGGCCCCGGCCCTCGCCGAAGCGGGCCTGCCACCCACCGAACCACCGGTGCCGGCCTCCCGCCTCGGCCCCCTCGACCTCGCCGGCCCGGTCGAGTCCCAAGGCTTCGCCCTCGAACTGGGCGGCCGTCCCGGTCACCTCGCCCTGACCCTCGCACCGGCCGCACCCGCCGGCCGCGCCGCCACGGCCGACGGCCCGGCCACCGCCGCGCCCGAACCGCAGCACGGCCCGCCCGCCTCGGACCCCTGGCAAGCCCGCATCGCACGCCTCGCCCGCCAGATCGAACTGCCCATCGGCCTGCGCATCGCCGAACTGCGCCTGCCCGTCGAAACCGTGGCCCGCCTCGAGGTGGGCAGCCTGATCCCGATCGCGCGCCCGCGCCTCCTCATGCTCTCCGTCGACGGCGTGCCCTGGCGCCGGGTCGCGCATCCCCACGACACCGGATCCGGCGGAGCCCAGCCATGACCGACATGTCGCCCGGCACCCTGCCGCCACGAAACCCGGCAAGGAGCAAGCGGCCCGGCGCCTCCCTCGAGATCGAGCTCGACACCACCGTCGACCCTCTCACCGAACTGGCAGGCGAACCCGCCGTCGCCTCCCCCGTCCCGGACGCACCGGCCACCCCTGAGGACCCGGCGCCCGCCGAACCGCCGCCGGGCACCCGCCGTCGTCCTTCCGAACGCGACCCCATGGCCGCCGCTCGGGCCGCGGGCCTGCCCCCGGCCCTCGCTCGGGTCGAGGTGACCGTGGCGGTCGAGGTGGGTCGCCGCCGGATGTCCCTCGCCGACATCCTGGCCAGCGAACCGGGCGAGATCATCCCGCTCGACCGCCTGACCGACGAACCGGTCGACGTTCTCGTCAATGGCCGGCCGTTCGGCCGCGGCGAGATCCTCGCCCTGGGCGACAGCTTCGCCGTCCGCCTCGTCTCCCTCGTCGATCCCGACGGCACGCCATGATGGGTGAGTTCCTCCTCCGCCTCGCCGTCGCGCTGCCGGTCGTCGTGGGCACGGCCGTCGCCGTCCTCTGGGTCGCCCGGCACGCCCGGTGGCGGTGGCCGCCGGGCCCCGTCTTCCCGTTCGTCGAGCCGTTCGGCCGCGGCAGCGCGAACGCGATCGAAGTGGTGGCGGCTCGCGTCGTGCACCCCGGCGTGCGCGTCGTGGCGCTGCGCTACGGCGGGCGGGAATTGCTGCTCGGCGTCACCCCCCAGGGCCTGACGCTGCTGCACAACAACGCCGCCCCCCTCGACGTCCGACCGGCCATGCCGGAACCCCAGCCATGACACTGCCCCCCGCCTGGCGCCACGGGCTCGTCCTGGCCGCAGGCCTCGCGCTTCTCGTCTCCGCCGGCATGGCCCGCGCCGAAACGCCGGGCGGACTCCTCCAGGGCCTCGACACCCTGGCGCGCGGAAAGGGAGGCGCCTCGCCGCTCTCGCTCTCCCTCCAGGTCCTCCTCATCATGAGCCTGCTGACGGTGCTGCCGTCGATCATCCTCATGATGACGGCCTTCCTGCGGATCGTCGTGGTGCTGGCCATCCTGCGACAGGCCATCGGCCTTCAGCAGACGCCACCTAACCAGCTCCTCATCGGCCTGGCCCTGTTCCTCACGTTCTTCGTGATGCAGCCCGCCTGGGCCCGCATCGACGCCGACGCCTTCCAACCCTGGCTCGCCGACCGCATCCCGGCCGAGGTGGCCATCGCCCGGGCGGGCCAAGTGCTCCACGGCTTCATGCTGGCCAACACCCGCACCCAGGACCTGCAGCTTTTCGCAAGCCTCGCCGGCGCCGGGCCCTTCGCCTCGGGCCAAGAGGTGCCCATGCGCGTCCTGCTCCCCGCCTTCGCCACCTCGGAACTGAAGACGGCCTTCCAGATCGGCGCCCTGTTGTTCCTGCCCTTCCTCATCATCGACCTCGTCGTGGCCTCCGTGCTGATGGCGCTCGGCATGGTGATGGTCTCCCCCGTCATGATCGCGCTGCCCTTCAAGCTGATGCTGTTTGTGGCGGTCGACGGATGGGCCCTCGTCACCGCTTCGCTGGCCGCCAGCTTCTCGGCCGGCTGACGACGCCGAGCGACCATGACTCCACCACACGTCCTATGCAGCACTCGGGCGACCGGCGGGAAACCGGCAGCGGCCAACGGCACCCGAACCCGCCGGACCGCGACACCCGCGATCCGCAGGCCGCCGGCCACGCCGGCCCCCGACGCGAACCGGAAGACCGTTACACCGGCCCACGCTGAACGGCAGGCGGAACGCAGCCAGCCCCGCGAACCAGGCGACGGACTTGAGGGGCCAACGCGCGCACCCCCGCCGGCGAGGCGGACGTCCGACGAGTGACCCGCGCGGGGCCAGGCGGGAAGACAGGCGGGAAGAAAGGACCCAGGCGGGAAGATAAGGACAATGTCGGGCGAGGACCTGCTCCACGATCTCACCCGCGAGGCCCTCGTCGTGCTGGCCGTGGCCACCATGCCGCCGCTGCTCGCCGCCCTCGCGATCGGCCTCGTCGTGGGCCTGCTCCAAGCCGCCACCTCGATCAACGAGGCCACGCTGAGTTTCGTACCGAAGCTTCTGGGCGTCGTCCTCGTGCTCGTGGCCTTCGGCGGGATCGTGGGCGGCCTCGTGGCCGACTTCACCCGCGAGGCGATCACCGCCATTCCCCGGCTCGGCCGATGACGGCGGGCGACATCCCGGCGGTCCTCCTCGCCCCCGAACGCTTCCTGCTCGAACTCCTGTGGTGCTCGTTGCGCACGGGCACCGCCCTCACCCTGCTTCCCGCGGTGGGCGGCCAGGTCATCCCGCTTCAGGCAAGGATCGGCGTAGCCTTCGCGGTGGGCGCCCTGGTCCGCGTCTCGCCGGCTGCCCCGGAACCGCCGGCCGACCCGCTGGGGCCGGCGGGCCTCGCCGCGCTGGCCGGAGAGCTGCTCGTGGGCCTCGTCCTCGCGCTCGCCCTGCACGCCGCCTTCGCCGCCGCAGTGATTGCGGGCGAATGGGCCGGCCAGATGATGGGGCTGGGCTACGCCACGCTCGTAAGCCCAGGCGCCGGCCCGACCCCCGTCCTGGCCGTGGTCTTCTCGCTCGTGATGTGGGGCGTCTTCCTGGGTTCGGGCGGCCACCTCTTGCTGCTGGGAGCCATCCTGCAAAGCTACCGCACGCTGCCCGACCCCGCCCTGCTGCTCGAAGGCCGCGGGCTGGATCGCATTCTGGCCTGGGGCGGTTTCGCCATGGCCTCAGGGGTAATGGCCGCCCTGCCGCTCACGGCCACCCTGCTCCTCCTCAACCTTCTGCTCGCGATCGCCGCCCGGTCGGCCCCGCAGCTCAACCTCTTCGCCGTGGGCTTCCCCCTGATGCTCGCCACGGGCCTCGTCGCTTTGCCCCTCGCCCTGCCCGGCTTGGCCGACACGCTCGCCGGAACCCTCACGACCCTGCAGCGCGACCTGTCGGAGCTGACGCTTGGCTGAGGACCCCGCGCCCGACGAAAGGACCGAGGCCCCCACCGCCCGTCGGCGCGAGGAGGCGCGCCGCCAGGGCAATCTGTGGACCTCCCGCGAACTCCCCGCCGCGCTCGCGGGCGCGGTGACCGCCCTATGGCTCCTCACCCTGGGCCCGGCCCTGGGACACCGACTGGCCGAGATGATGGCGAGCGGACTCGCCTTCGCCCCCGCTTGGCAGCAGGACGTCCCTCCCCCTCGCGCGCTCCTGACGCTCGCGGCACCCCTGGCCTGGCCGCTGGCCGCGCTCGCCATCGGCGCGCTGCTGGCCGCCGTCCTGGCCCGCGCCGCCGTGGGCGGCCTCGTCTTCGCACCCCGCCTGCTGGAGCCCCGGGTCGACCGCCTCGACCCATGGAAAGGCCTGGGCCGCCTGTTCGGGCCGCAGGGGCTCGTGGAGCTCGTGAAGGCCCTGGCCAAGGGCGCGCTGATCCTGGGGGCCGGGGCCGGCGTCCTGTGGCAGCGCCGCACGACCCTCATGAACCTCGCACAGCAGCCGCTCGAAGTGGCCTTCGCCACCGTCCTCGAGACGGCGCTGCTGCTGGTCCTCGTCCTCACCCTCGGCCTCGCGCTCGTCGCCGCCGTCGACCTGCCGATCCAGTTTTTCCGCTGGCTGGCCGGCATCCGGATGACCCGCCGCGAACTCAAGGACGAACTGCGGCAGACCGAAGGCTCTCCAGAAGCGCGCGCCGCCCTGCGCCGCGCGCGCCATCGCCTGCTGAAAGAAGCCAACCGCCGCGCCGTCGCGGAAGCGGGCGTGGTCCTGGTCAACCCGGTGCAGTTCGCAATCGCACTGCGGTACCGCGTCGCCGTCGACCCCGCCCCCGTCGTCGTCGCGCGCGGTCGAGGCCCCGTCGCCGCCGCCATTCGCGAGCTGGCCGACGAACTGGGCATTCCCGTCCTCGCCTACCCAGAGGTCGCCCGCGCGCTCTACTTTACCTGCCGCGTGGGTCAGACGATCCGCCCCGAACTCTACGTCGTCGTGGCCACGATCCTGGCCTTCGTGTTGCGCCTGAGCGAAGGCCGCACCGGCCCGCCGCCCGAGGTCGAAGTCCCCGAAGGCTACCGCTTTGATGCCGAAGGCCGGCGCATCGGCTGACGTTCACCCGCCCATCATCGACGATTCAGCCGACCCCCGGCAGGGACGGCCCGCATGCGCCGCGCCTTCATCACCGCCCTCTGGGCCCTGATGGCATGCTGGCCGCTCTTGGCCCAAATCCCCGGGCCGCTGAGCGCCCAAGTCATTCCGGCAGGAGCGCGGATCCGCCTCGCCCTGCCGTCAGTGCCGACGACGGCCCCGACCCTCCTGACGCTCGCCGACCCGCCCCGTCTCGCCGTCGACCTTTCGCTCGCCGCGTCGCTCAAGACCGACACGCCCGGCGTTCCCCCCGTGCGGCAGGCTCGGGTCGCCCGTTTCGATCCCCGCACCCTGCGCTTGGTGCTCGACCTCGACCGGCCGGCCAAGGTCGTGGGCGCCCGCTGGGCCCCGGGCCCCACGCTCGAAATCGACCTCGCCGAGACGCGCGACGACGAGTTCCGCCGGGCCGCAGGGATGGGCCGACGGCCTCTTCCCCTGATGAGCTCCGATCCCCTGGCCTCGGTGGAGGCGGTCCTGGCCGGGACGCGGGCGGCCGCCTCGCCCGACCCTCCGGCCCGGGTGCCAGCCGAGCGCCTCCGCCGGGCCACGGCCCGGCCCGTGGTCGTCCTCGACGCCGGCCACGGCGGCCACGATCCGGGCGCCATCGGGGTCGACGGCACCCTCGAGAAGGACGTGGCCTTGGCCATCGCCCGGGTGGCTGCGCGGCAACTCGAGCGCGGCCGCAAGGTCGACGTCCGCCTGACGCGCACCGACGACCGCTTCCTCTCCCTGGCCGAACGCGTGGCCCTGGCCCGGCGGTGGGAGGCCGCCCTGTTCGTCTCGATCCACGCCGACAGCGCGCCCAACCCCGAAGCACGGGGTGCCACCGTCTACACCCTGTCCGAGACGGCCTCCGACCGCGAAGCCGAACGTCTGGCCGCCCGCGAGAACCTGGCCGACGCCTTGCCCGGCCGCGACCTGTCGCAAGAGCCAGTCGAGGCGCAGGTCGTGTTGGTCGACCTGGCCCTGAGGGACTCGATGAACCGCAGCGCCGCCTTCGCCCAGCTCCTCCAGCGCCGGATGGAGCCCGAAGGGGTCGTCTTCCACGGCCGCTTCCACCGCTTCGCAGGCTTTCGCGTGCTGCGCAACCTGGGCGTGCCAGCGGTGCTGCTGGAAGCGGGCTACCTGTCGAACGCCGAGGACGCCCGGTTCCTGGCCTCCGACGAAGGCCGGGAGCGCATCGCCCGGGGCCTGGCCCGCGCCATCGAGGAATGGCTGGCCGGCCCCTGACCCGACGCCCCCACCGCCCCACACGCCAGGCGTTCGCCACGCCGGCCGATCCCACCCGGCCATCGCCCGTCGCCGACGATGGCACGACCCCGCGGGCCGCGCTCGCTGGCCAGGACGGCCGGCGCCCCACGCCGCAGCGCCGCGCGGAGCCCAGGCCACACCCGCGCGTCGGGCCGGGAAAGCGCGAACGGCTTCAGGACAGACCGCAGCTCCTCGAGCGCGATCCGGTTAAGCCCCCGCGCCCACCGCGGCGGTGCAGAACCGGATCACCTCCGCCCGGATTCGGCGCCGCTCCTCATCCGTCGCTCCCGGGCGGAAATACGCCTGCAGGGCATCGCCCACGACCGCGAAGATGAAGCTCGCCGCCACTTCGGCATCGATCCGGGGGCCATCGGGGCGGCGGGCCATCAGCGCCTCCAGATGCCGGCGCGTCCATTCGACGACGACCTGGCGCGCGGCCAGGAAGAACGGCTCGGCTTCCGGCCGGTGGTGAAGGGCCTTGGCCCCCGCCGGCCGGCACTGCACCTTCTCCTCCACCATGCCCTCCCACGCGCGATTCTCCTCGTGGAAGGCAAAGCAACGCTCGATCGACGTGGCGAAGGTCACGTCCGCCAGCGCATCATCTCCCTGCATGGCCGCCACGAGCTTTTCCCCATGCAGGCGACCCAACTCGGCCAGCAGGGCGGGCTTGGAGCCGAAATGGTAGAAGATCGAGCCTTCCGAGACATTGGCCGCCCGCGCGATGTCGGCCGTGCCCGTGGCATCGTAGCCCCGCGTGCCGAACAGCAGATAGGCCGCTTCCAGCACCCGTTGGCGCGTATCCGCCGGGTCATAGCGGCGCGTGCGCACCTCCTCGCGCGCCGGCCGCCGCCGGCCGCTCCGCTCCGCTGCCGCCCGATCGCTCGCTCGTGTCGCCAAGGTGCCGTCCTTTCCTACGTCCATGCCAGAGCGTCATCGGCTCGTCAAAACGCCGGGACCCGCGGGGGGACGCGAAGTCGCAGCGCCGGGCCCACGACGGATGACGCGACGCTGGCGGCGCCGGACAGTCCCCGCGGCCTTCGGCGCCCTCATCCTGCCACCGCTCGTGGGCGCGCTGGTGCCCGACAACCCCGGGTGGCGCCCGGCCCCACGAGGAGTGGAAATCCGGCTCGACCACTCCCCGGTCCACACCTGGCTCGTGCTGCCCATGGCGGCCGCGGGCCACGACTGGCGCACCCGCATCCCCGTGCCCGACACCCGTGCACCCCGCCTGGCCTTCAGCTGGGGCGAGCGCGACTTCTTCCTGCACACCCCCTCCTGGGCCGAGGTGGACTGGCGTCGGGCCCTCCGCGCGGTCGTGGGCCGCCGCCCCAGCCTGGTGCACGTCGAAGCCTTGGGGCCCGAGGCGACGGGCCGGCCCATTCGCCTGTCGCCTCAGGCCTACCGTCGCCTGGCGGCCTGGATCGAGGCCGAGATCGCCCCGGGCCCGCCCCTGCCGGGCTACGGCCCCTACGACCTGTTCCTTCCCGGGCGAAGCCGCTACTCGGGCTTGAGGACCTGCAACCAATGGATCCGGGACGCCCTGGCCCACGCCGGGGTCACCGTGGGCCTCTGGACACCGTTGCCCCAGGGCCTCATCTGGCGCTTCCCCAAGCAAGGATGAGGACCATGAGCGGCACTCGGCGCGTGTGGAAGCTGGCCCGCCGGCCGGTGGGCGAAATCGCCGACGGCGACCTCGTGCTGGTGGAAGAGCCCCTACCGGAACCGGGGCCAGGCCAAGTGCTGGTGCGGGTGGGTTATCTCTCGCTCGACCCCACCAACCGCATCTGGATGTCCGACATGGAACAATACATGCCCCCCGTGGAGCTCGGCGAACCCATGCGCGGGGGCATCGTGGGTCGCGTCGTGAAAAGCCGCAATTCCGCCTTCGCGGAGGGCCAGCTGGTGGCCGGTCTCGGCGCCTGGACCGACTACCTGCTCTCCGACGGGACGGGCCTGCAACCGATGCCCGAAATCCCGGGCATTCCCGTCCCCGTCGCCTTTGGCACCTTCGGGGTGGTCGGCCCTACGGCCTACTTCGGCCTGCTCGACATCGGCCAGCCGCAACCCGGCGAAACCCTGGTGGTCTCGGCCGCGGCCGGCGGCGTGGGCCAGATCGTGGGCCAGCTGGGCAAGATCCACGGCTGCCGGGTGATCGGTATCGCGGGCGGGCCCCAGAAGTGCCGGTTCATCACCGAGGAATTGGGTTTCGACGCCGCCATCGACCACCGCACCGAAGACGTGGGCGCCGCCCTCGACCGGCTGGCCCCCGACGGCATCGACATCAACTTCGAACAGGTGGGCGGCCCCATCATGCGCGAGGTGACCCGGCGCCTGCGTCGGTTCGGCCGCATGCCGCTCTGCGGCCTGATCTCCCGTTACAACGCCAAGGATCCCATGGTCGAGGAACCGGGTTTCTGGACCCTCATCTTGATGCGGCGCCTCACCATCCGCGGCTTCATCGTGACGGATTTCGCCCCTCGCTTTCCCGAAGCCGTGCAACGCCTGGCCCAGTGGATGCTGGAAGGTCGGCTGAAGGTCCGCCAGGACATCCGCCCCGGACTCGAGCACGCGGCCGACTACGTGAAGCTCCTCTACACGGGCGGCAATTTCGGCAAGCTGATGGTCGAGGTGAACGCCCTCTGACCGCACCCCAGCGCCACCGCACCCCGAAAGGACGCGGTCGTCGCGGTGCTCCGAACCGGCCTCAGGCCTGCGGCGGCGGGGTCGGGCCCGATGCGGGCGGCAACTTCCCCTGCCGTTCGGCCATCCACCGCGTCACCAGGAGACTTCCCAGCGCCGCAGCCACCATCCCCGCCGGGCCCAGACGGCGGGCCATCCACGGCAGCGCGGCCGGCAGCGCCGCCCCCACCACCGCTCCGACGGGGCCGGCCGCCGCACCCCCCAAGGTGCGGGCCAGGCTGCGTCCGGCGAGAGCGGTGACGATCTGCGCCAGCATGGGACCCGCCGCTCATGTGGCCTCGGCCGCCGCCCGTTCAAGCGGCGCGACGAGCTCGACCAGCACGGCATCCAAGACCGCCCGGCCCGCCGCCGTCGCCACCAGCCCCGGACCCGGGGCCAGGAGCCCCCACGACTGAAGCCGCACCCGCGCCTCAGGGTTGATCGCTTGGACGAGCGCCACGCCGGTCGCCGCCTGGAAGCGGACAGGGTCCACCCCTTCGGCAAGCCTCAGCCCCATCAGCAGCGCCTCCCGCGCCGCTTGCGCTGGGGGAACGGGTCGCTCGTCCGCGATGCCATGGCCGTGGTGGGCAACCGCCCCCAAGTAGGCCTCGGGCCGTCGGTGCCGGACAGTCGCGACACCCCCCCGCCGCCCGTGGGCGCCCGGCCCGATCCCCACATAGGCTCCATAGCGCCACACGTGCAGGTTGTGCCGGCATTCCTCTCCCGGCCGCGCGTGGTTCGAAATCTCGTAAGCCCCGAGCCCCGCCGCCCGGCACCGCTCGGCCGTCAGTTCGAACATGGCCGCGGCCTCATCCTCGGGCGGCAGCGCCAGCCGGCCCCGGCGCGCAAGGCTCGCGAAACGAGTTCCAGGCTCGATGGTGAGCTGATAGGCCGACAGATGCCCCGTGCCGAAGGCCAAGGCTCGGTCGAGCTCGCGGGCCCAAGCAGCCGCCGTCTGATCCGGCCGCGAGTGGATGAGGTCTATTGAAACCCTAGGGAAAACGGCTACCGCGGCCCGCAGCGCCCGCAACCCCTGCGCCACGTCGTGCGGGCGACCCAGAAGCCGCAGCGCGACATCGTCCAGCGCTTGCAGGCCGAGCGACAGGCGCTGAACCCCAGCGGCCGCCAGGTCGCGGAAGCGGGCCGCCTCGACCGAGGACGGATTGGCCTCCAGGCTTACCTCCAGGTCCGGCGCGGTCGCCCACAGGGCCGCGGCGCGGTCAAGCACTCGGGCCACCGTCGCCGGCGCCATCAAGGACGGCGTCCCGCCACCGAAGAACACGGAGACCAGGCGATACCCAGGCGTCATCGCCGCCTCGTGCGCCAGGTCCGCCAGCAGGGCCCGCTGCCAGACAGTCTCGTCCCAGCCATCGCGCACATGGCTGTTGAAGTCGCAATAGGGACACTTCGTGACACAAAATGGCCAGTGCACGTAAAGTCCGAGCGGCGGGCCGTCCGGCACCGGCGGGGACGGGTCGGCCGTCATCGGGCAACGCCTCAGACCGGCCGCAGGGCGGCCACCAGCTTCGCGAACGCAGCCGCCCGGTGGCTCATCCGGTGCTTACGCTCCGGTTCCATCTCGCCGAACGTTTCGTTCTCGCCGTCGGGCACGAACATGGGGTCGTAGCCGAAGCCGCGGTCGCCCCGGGGCGGCCACACCAGCCGCCCGGGACAGACGCCTTCGAACACCGCCTCGCCGTCGCCGGGGATTACCAGCGCGAGCGCGCAGACGAACCGGGCCTGGCGCGACACCCCCGGCCCCAGGGCGCGCAGCGCCTCCTCCAACCGGCGCATGGCCAGCATCCAGTCGCGTCCGCAGCCCGTCTCCGCCCAATCGGCCGTGTGGACCCCCGGCGCCCCCCCGAGCGCGTCCGCGCAAAGGCCGGAATCGTCGGCCAGCGCCGGCAGGCCCGACGCCCGGGCGGCCGCCCGCGCCTTGAGAAGCGCGTTGCCCGCAAAGCTCGTCTCCGTTTCGTCCGGCACGGGCAGACCCAGCTCCTGCGCCCCGACCGCCGGGATCCCCAGCGGCGCCAGCAGGTCGGCCATCTCGCGAAGCTTGCCGGGATTGTGCGTGGCCACCACCAGCCGGGCCCCGGGGGCCATGGCCAGCCGCCCGCTCATCGGCCCACGGCCTGGCGCTGCGCCGCGAAGACCTCGGCGCAACCGATGCGCGCCAGCCGCAGCAGGCGCAACAGCACCTCCTCATCAAGCGGCTTCTTCTCGGCGGTCGCCTGCACCTCGATGATCCGCCCGTCCGACGACAGCACGAAGTTGGCGTCGGTCTCCGCAGCCGAATCCTCCGCGTAATCGAGATCCAAGACCGGCTGGCCTTCGAACACCCCGCACGAGACGGCCGCCACCTGCAGCGGCAGCGGATCACGGGGCCACGGGCTCTGCGCGTGCAGCCGGTCGAGCGCCAACCGCAGCGCCACCCACGCCCCTGAGATCGCCGCCGTGCGCGTGCCCCCGTCGGCCTGCAGCACGTCGCAGTCGATCGTGATCTGCCGCTCGCCCAGGGCGGCAAGGTCGGTTGCGGCCCGCAGCGCCCGGCCGATCAGCCGCTGGATCTCCTGCGTTCGCCCCGACGGCCGACCGCGGCTCGCCTCCCGCTCCGAACGCGTGTGGGTCGCGCGCGGCAGCATCCCATATTCGGCCGTCACCCAGCCCGAACCGCTGCCCTTGAGGAAGGGCGGCACGCGCTGTTCGACCGAGGCCGTCACCAAGACGTGGGTGGCCCCGAACCGCACCAGGCACGACCCTTCCGCATGCACATTGGCATGGGGCACGATCTCGATCGCCCGCATCTCGTCGGGCGCACGGGCCGACGGGCGCACGGAACCTCTCCAGCCGCGAACGACGCGGCCCTAGCCGCGCGCCAGGCCACGCGGCAACGGTTGAGACCGAAGCACGCCCTGCCTATGTCGGATGGCGATGCAGATCGCGAACGACCCCGGCTCGGCGGGTGCGATCGCGCAGCTTACCGAACGCGCCCGCATCATCTTCCGGGACATCGTGGAAACCTACCTCGCCACCGGGGAACCGGTGGGCTCGCGCACGCTGGCCAAGGCGGGTGGCCTGGGGCTGTCGGCCGCCTCGATCCGCAACGTCATGCAGGACCTGGAAGAGCTGGGCCTGCTCACGGCACCCCACACTTCAGCCGGCCGCATGCCCACCGAGCGCGGCCTGCGCTTGTTCGTCGACGGCATGATGCAGGTAAGCCCGCCCACCGAGGCCGAGATCGCCGCCATCGAGGCCGAAGCGCGCGCCCAAGGATCGAGCCTGGAAGACGCGCTGGCCCGCACCACGAGCGCCCTCTCGGGCCTGGCCCGCTGCGCGGCCGTGGTGGTAGCGCCCAAGTCAGAGGCGGCCATCCGGCAGCTGAGCCTGGTGCCCCTGTCGTCCACCCGGATCTTGAGCGTGCTGGTGGGCACCGACGGAACGGTCGAGAACCGTATCATCGAGCTTCCCGAACCCATTCCGGCCTCGACCGTGGCCGAGGCCGAAACCTACATGAACGCCCGGCTCTCGGGCCTGACCCTGGCCGAGGCCAGCCGCCGCCTAGCGTCCGAGATCGCCTCGGGTCGGGCCGAGCTCGACCGGCTAACGGCAGGCCTGGTACAGGAAGGGCTCGCCGCCTGGACTCACGACGCCTCGGGTCCCGTCCTCATCGTGCGCGGGACGTCGCATCTTCTGGGCTCGGCCGACCTCGAACGCGCCCGCCTGCTGCTCGAAGAGCTCGAGGCCAAGGAACAGCTGCTCAAGCTCCTCGACGAGGCGCGCGCGGCCGACGCCCTCAAGATCTTCATCGGCGCCGAGACCCGCCTGTTCGCCCTGTCGGGCTCGGCCGTGGTGGCCGCCCCCTACCGCGGGGCCGACGGGCGCATCCTGGGCGTGGTGGGCGTCATCGGGCCCACCCGGTTGAACTACGCCCGAGTCGTGCCCATCGTGGATTTCGCGGCCAGCCGCATCTCCAGATTGATGGGACAGGAATGAGCGACACCGACGTGACGACCTCCACGCCGGACCCGGCCGAGGCCACCCCCCCTCCCGCCCAACCCGAGGCGGCGGACCCCGAGGTGGCAAGCCTGAAGGCCGAGTTGGCGAGCTTGCGCGCCGACCTCGAGGCGCTCACGGCCGAACGCGACCGCCTGAAGGACCAGGCCCTGCGCGCCACCGCCGAGGCCGAGAACACCCGCCGGCGCCTGGAACGCGAGAAGGCCGAGGCCGTCACCTACGCCGCGGCCGCCTTCGCACGCGACATCCTGGTGGTGGCCGACAACCTCGATCGGGCCCTGGCCTGCCTGCCGACCGAGCCGGACACCACCCTCAAACCTCTGGCCGACGGGCTCGAAGCGGTGCGCCGCGAACTGCACCACGTCTTCGACCGGCACGGCATCCAGCGCGTCGAGGCCCTGGGCCAGCCGCTCGATCCCATGCACCACCAGGCGATGGTGGAGATGGAGAGCGACTCCCCCCCTGGAACGATCGTGGCCGAGTTGCAGCCCGGATATCGCATGAAGGACCGGCTGCTGCGACCCGCCCTCGTGGGGGTGGCCCGGGCGCGGGCGGCGACCGAGGAGACGCGGGCGGCGACGGAGGAGAAGGGAGCCTCTTGAGTTCAGCCGAGGCCCCGGGGAGACCCGGCCGACCCGCCGACGACGCGCCGGGCGATGGCGACCCGGATGCCCGCAGCGCGTCACCGCCGCGACGCGCGCCGTGAAAGGCGAGGGCGGCATCGGCTGCCCGGCCGTGGTGACGCGCAGCGAACGCCGGCGTGACGCGGGCCCGCAGCGGCGCGCCGAAAGTCCAGGCCTTCGGCCGGGCCACCGCGGGCCGAATCCTGCACCTTCGGCTCACGCCATCCGAGGCGGCCCGGGCGCGGCCGCTGCCGGCATCACCTGGCGCGCTCCGGCCGCCGTCGGGCCGGCGAGCTCGCCCTGGAAGGGGAGGAGTTCGAGATAGGCAGCGAGAGGCGGCCGTCCGGGAAGCGCCAGACCCTCGGCCAGCAGATAGGCGTCGCGCACGATCTCGGCCTGCTGTTCGATGCCATAGGCGTGGAACGGCTTGCCCGGCCGGAACGGCAGGTACCGGTAGCGGGCGAACGGAAGCCGGCGGAACCTGAGATCGAGGCCGCATTGACGCTGCCACACGTGCACCAGCTCGTGCACGAACAGACCGCGCCGAGCCGGGCCTTCGGCGGCGAAATCCTCCGACCAGTCCGCCCCGTCGGGGTGGAACCAGACGTGGCCGTCGGGCGCCATGGTGATCCAGGCGGGCTGCAACCGCCACCACCGGGCCCGGTGCAGCCGCACGGGCTCGGGATCGAGGGCCGACCCGAACACCCGGCGGACGATCGCCCGCTCGCCCGTGGTCAGCGCCCGGCAGCCGCCGCGTTCAGTCGCGATGGGCCTCCCCCGTGGGCGCGCGCGCTTCGGCCGACAGGCGCAGCTTCGCGCCCGACGCGAACACCAGGTCCACGGGCACGCGCTGACCGGGCTTCAGCTTGGGATCGAGGTCAAAGAACATCAGATGGTGGCCGCCGGGTTTCAGCACCAGCCGCCCGTCGCCGTCGAAGGGCAGGCGCGGCTCGGCCCGCATGCGCATCACCCCACCCTCCAACACCATGCTGTGCAGTTCGGTGCGTGCGGCCATAGGGGTTGAGGCGGCCACCAACGCTTCCCCGGCCGCCCCCACCAGCTCGACGTAGCCCGCCGCGGGCCGCCCGGGTGCGGCCGGCAGGCGAATCCACGCCTCGGACGCCCGCACGGCCCCCGCCTGGGCCAGCGCGGGCCGATCCACGACCCGCCCGCCGAACAAGGCGAGCGCCAGCAACCCACCCGCCGCCACCAGCGACACGACCCCCAGCACGCGCCCTCGCCGACCGGACATCTAATGTTCTCCCGTGATGCGAAGCGTCGCCTTAGGCCCCGCGACTCCGGGCGCGCAACGGTGCCGATGTCGCGCCCGGCCCGGAGCTGGCCCGATGCGGCCGGTTGAAGCGCTTGGACCCCCGCCTATATCGCGGGCGGGGTGCGGCCGGTGGGTCCTCTGGGGGCGCCGGACATCCCGAATGCGACGCGCAGGCCCCGTCGAGCCCGCGCGACAGAACAGAGGACGGCAGAGGACATGGGCAAGGTCATCGGCATCGATCTCGGCACCACGAACAGCTGCGTGGCCGTGATGGAAGGCTCGGCACCGAAGGTGATCGAGAACGCGGAGGGCATGCGGACCACCCCCAGCATGGTCGCCTTCACCAAGGACGGCGAACGGCTGGTGGGCCAGCCCGCCAAGCGCCAGGCCGTGACCAATCCCGAGAACACGATCTTCGCCGTCAAGCGGCTCATCGGCCGGCGCTTCGACGACCCAATGACGAAGAAGGACATGGGTCTCGTCCCCTACCGGATCGTCCCGGGGCCCAACGGCGACGCCTGGGTGCACGCCGGCGGCAAGGACTGGAGCCCCTCCCAGATCTCGGCCTTCGTGCTCCAGAAGATGAAGGAGACTGCCGAACGCTACCTGGGCGAGACGGTGACGCAAGCCGTGATCACCGTGCCGGCCTACTTCAACGACGCGCAGCGGCAGGCCACGAAGGACGCAGGCCAGATCGCCGGCCTGGAAGTCCTGCGCATCATCAATGAACCCACGGCCGCCGCGCTCGCCTACGGCCTCGACAAGCGCAAGGACGCCCACACCATCGCGGTCTACGACCTGGGCGGCGGCACCTTCGACATCTCGATCCTGGAGCTGGGCGACGGGGTGTTCGAAGTGAAGTCGACCGCCGGCGACACCTTCCTGGGTGGTGAGGACTTCGACAAGAAGCTCGTCGACTTCCTGGCCGAGGAGTTCCGGCGCGAGAACGGCATCGACCTCAGGAACGACAAGCTTGCCCTCCAGCGGCTGAAGGAAGCGGCCGAGAAGGCAAAGATTGAACTGTCGTCCTCGGCCACCACCGAAGTCAACCTGCCGTTCATCACCGCCGACCAGACGGGACCCAAGCACCTGGTGCGCACGATCACGCGCGCCGAACTCGAACGGCTGGTGGTCGACCTGATCGAGAAGACCCGCCAGCCTTGCCTCGACGCCATGAAGGAAGCGGGCGTCCGGCCGTCGGACATCAACGAAGTGATCCTGGTGGGCGGCATGACCCGCATGCCGGCCGTGCGCGCCTTCGTGAAGGAGCTGTTCGGCCGCGAACCTAACACCTCGGTCAACCCGGACGAGGTGGTGGCGATGGGCGCGGCCATCCAGGCGGGCGTGCTGCAGGGCGACGTGAAGGACGTCCTGCTGCTCGACGTCACGCCCCTGTCGCTGGGCATCGAGACCCTGGGCGGCGTCTTCACCCGCATCATCGACCGCAACACCACCATCCCCACCAAGAAGAGCCAGATCTTCTCCACCGCCGACGACAACCAGTCGGCCGTGACCATCAAGGTCTACCAGGGCGAACGCGAAATGGCCGCCGACAACAAGCTGCTGGGCCAGTTCGACCTGGTGGGCATCCCGCCCGCCCCGCGCGGCGTGCCCCAGATCGAGGTGACCTTCGACATCGACGCGAACGGCATCGTCTCGGTCTCGGCCAAGGACAAGGGCACGGGACGCGAACAGCAGATCCGCATCCAGCCCTCGGGCGGCCTGACCAAGGACGAGATCGAGCGCATGGTGAAGGAGGCCGAGCGCTACGCGGCCGAAGACCGGGCGCGGCGCGAGCGGGCCGAGGCGCGCAACCAGTTGGACAGCCTGGTCTACTCCACCGAACGCCAGCTCAAGGAGAACGAGGCCAAGCTGCCCGCCGACCTGAAGTCGGAGCTGGAGGCCGCCATCGCCGACGCGCGCGGGATCCTCGACAAGGCCGATACGGCCGAGCTCAAGGCCAAGACCGAGAAGCTGGGCAGCCTGGCGATGCGCATGGGCCAGGCCATCTACCAGGCGCAGCAGGCGTCCGCCGGCGCCGAGGCTGGCAAGGCCGGCACCCCGAACGAAGAGGTGGTGGACGCCGACTTCACGGAGGTGAACGACCGGCCCAACTGACGAAGGGAGGGCGGGGCCCGAGCCCCGCCCGCGCGTGCGGAGCCCGCCCGTGTCGGCCGAGATGGACTACTACGAACTCCTCGGGGTTTCGCGCGACGCCGACGAGGCGACGCTGAAGGCCGCCTACCGCAAGGCGGCCCTCAAGTGGCATCCGGACCGCAACCCCGGCAACCCGGAGGCCGAGGCGCGCTTCAAGGCGGTGAACGAAGCCTGGGAGGTGCTCAAGGACCCGCAGAAGCGAGCCGCCTACGACCGCTTCGGCCGCGCGGCCTTCACCGGCGGGGCGCCCGGTTCGGGTCCGTTCGGGCCCGGAATGGACGATCTGGGCGGCTTCGCGGCCGACATCTTCGAAACCTTCTTCGGCGACGTGATGGGGCGGGGTCGCACCCGCCGGCCGCAGCGCGGCGCCGACGTGCGCTACGACCTCGAGGTGAGCTTCGAGGACGCGTTCCACGGTCGCGAGGTCGAGATCGCCTATACCGCGGCCGCCACCTGCGAGGCCTGCAACGGGTCGGGCGGGCGTCCCGGTTCGCGCCTGGTCGCCTGCCCCACCTGCGGTGGGCGCGGCACGGTGCGGATGCAGAACGGCCTCTTCGTGGTGGAGCGCACCTGCCCGTCGTGCGGGGGTGAAGGGACGCGGCTTTCGGACCCATGCCCGGCATGCGGCGGCGAGGGTCGGGTGGAACGCCCCCGCACGGTCAAGGTGCGCATCCCACCCGGCGTGGACGACGGCACCCGCATCCGCCTGGCCGGCGAGGGCGAGGCGGGCCCACGCGGCGCCCCCCCCGGCGACCTCTACATCTTCGTGCACTTGAAACCCCACCCCTTCTGGAAGCGCGACGGCACGACCCTGTACGCGCAGGTGCCCTTGAGCTTCGTCACGGCCGCGCTGGGTGGTGAAATCCGCATCCCGGGCCTCGATGGGCAGCCGGTCGAGATCCGCCTGCCGCCGGGCACCCAGTCGGGCCGGCAGTTCCGCGTGCGCGGCCGCGGCTTTCCCTCGCTCAATGGGGGCGGTCCAGGCGATCTCGTGATCCAGGTCGAACTCGAAACCCCCACCCGGCTCACCCCCCGCCAACGCGAACTCCTCGAGGAGTTCCGCCGCATCGAGGAGAAAGGGGAGGCGAGTTGCCCGCGCTCGCGCGGCTTCTTCGAGCGGATGAAGGCCGTCTGGGACGGGCTGACGGAATAGACGCCGAGCGGCCTACGCCGGGGTCGGCCGGCGCGGTCGGATCAGCGCCTCCTGCACCATGGTGGCCACCAAGGTGCCCGCCCGGTCATGCACGAAGCCCAGCGACAAGCCCCGGCCCGCCCGAGCCACCGGACTCACCGTCTCGAACAGCAGCCAGTCCGAAACGCACGATGGGTGGTGGAACCACATCGCATGGTCGAGGCTGGCAAGGAAGATGCCGGCCGACGGCAGCGGGGCCGCGTGGGGCAGCACGGCCGTGCCGGCCAGCCAATAGTCCGACACGTAGGTCAAGAGCGCCGGCTGGTCGCGCGGACCGGCGCCTTCCGCACTCGGCATCCGCACCCAGAAACGGCGCCGGGGCTCGCGCCCGCGCCCGTCGAGGAAGGCGATCGGGTCCACGGGCCGCACCTCGACCGGTCGCGCACCCCCCAGGAAGCGCCGGCGCAGGAACTCGGGCAGGCGATCGCCCAACCGCTCGGCCAGGCCAGCCAAGTCCAGGAGCTCCTCAGGCCCCGGCATGCCTTCGGGGATGTCGCGCTGGTGGGCGAAGCCCTCTTCCCCCGTGTGGAAGCCCAGTTCCATGTGGAAGATGGGCTCCCCCTCCTGGATGGCCGTCACGCGCCGGGTCGAGAAGCGGCCGCCGTCGCGCGTGCGCTCCACCTGGTAGATCACGGCGCGGTCCGCCTGGCCCGCCCGCAGGAAATAGCCGTGCAGCGAATGGACGCTTCGGTCCTCGGGCGCGGTGACGGTGGCGGCCGCCAACGCCTGGGCCAGCACTTGCCCGCCGAACAGCGCCCGGTTGGCATTCGCCTGGTTCCGCCGGTTGCGGAACAGGTTGAGGTCGAGCCGTTCGAGCTCGAGCAGCTCGGGAACCGACCGCCCGTCCCAAGGCTCGACCACCGCCATGAGCGAAGCCGCTAGCTTTGCACCTCGCCCCCCTCAAGGCATGGGAGGCGCATGGAACCTCCCGACGTCGGCGACGCAGTGCCCGCAGCCACCGTCATCCTGGTGCGCGACGGGCCGGGTGGGCTCGAGGTGCTGGCCATCGAGCGCGCCCAAGCCATGGGCTTCGCCGGCGGGGCGGTCGCCTTTCCCGGCGGCAAGGTCGACCCCCTCGACGCGCCGGATCCCTGCAGTTGCAGCGGGTTCGAAGGCCTGGATCCGGCCGATGCCTTAGCGCGCGTCACGGCCGCCCGCGAGACGTTCGAGGAGACCGGGATCCTCCTGTCCAAGGGCCCCGGCGTGCCGGCCGAACGGCGCGCCGAACTGCGCCAGCGTTCCGACCGGCACGAACTGGCCTTCGGCACCCTGTTGGCCGACCTTGGGCATCGGCTTGCGGCCGAATCCCTCAAACCCTTCGCCCGCTGGGTGCCGCCCCCCGGCATTCACCGCCGCTTCGACACCCGGTTCTACGTGGCCCTGCCACCACCCGACGAGGTCCACGCAGCCGACGGTACGGAGGCCGTGACCGCCCGTTGGGTGACGCCCGCCCACCTGTTGGCCGAGGCCGACGCGGGCCACGTCTCGCTGCTGTTTCCCACGCGCTGCAACCTCGCCCGCGTGGCCCAGTTCGCCACCGCCGCCGCGCTATGGGCCGACCCCACGCCGCCACCCTTCATCCAGCCCCGCATCGAGGGCGAGTGGCTGAGGATCCCGGAAGGGATCGGCTACCCCTACACCGCCGAGCGCTGGGAGCGCGTCCGCCGGGCCTGAGGGCACCATCAACGCCGGCGGGCGATCATCAAGCCATCCCACCCCTTGATGCCCACCGTCTGCAGCACCGTCGCTTCGAACCGGCCGTCCATCCGCATCACGGCATAGAGCCCCCGGATACCCTCGAGATCGGGGCTGTCGTCGGCTTCGTCCAGGATCCGCCCTTCGCGCACCACATTGTCAACGAGGACCAGCCCGCCTGGCCGGACGAGCGTGGCCGCCCAGTCCGCGTACGCCGGATTGTTCGCCTTGTCGGCATCGATGAACGCCAGATCAAAGGCGTGGCCTTCGTCCACCAACTGCGGCAGCACCTCGAGCGCACGGCCCACCCGCAAGTCGACTCGGCGCACCACGTCGGCACGAGCGAAGTTGGCGCGCGCCACCTCGGCATGGCGCGGATCCGCCTCGATGGTGACGAGCCGCCCGCCGTCGGCCAGCGCGCGTGCCATCCAGATGGCGGAATAGCCCCCCAGCGTCCCCACCTCCAGCACGTGCCTCGCCCCCACGACATGGCACAGCAAGGCGAGGAAGGCCCCCTGCAGGGGCGAGACGTCGATCGGCGGCAGGCCCGCGCGAGCATTGGCCGCCAAAACCTCGTCAAGGATGGGATCGGCGGGCAAAAGATGGCGGGCGATCCAGCGGTCCACCTCCGCGAAACGGTCCGGCATGATGACTGCCTAGACCGGAGCTGCGGCCCGAGGAAAGGGCCGCGCCCAGCCCCCCAGGGCGCGGCCCCCCTCTTGCGCGACGGCCAACTCTCATCCACCCACGAGCAAAAGCCATGCCAAGGGCTTCGCTCCGCCTAACCTGATGAAAAGCCTCGGCGTGCCACGGCGGGGCGCGATTGCGGTGTAAGGCCTGCCTGACAGGTCGGGGCACGCCGGCCCCCGGTTGGCACGCGTTGGCAAGCGTCGTCGGCGAACGGCGGCTCCGCGTCGGGGACGGACGAAGTCGGGGGCCGGGCTTCGCTTCAGCCGCTTGGCCCCGAGCCCCGCGCGTGGGTCCTGCTGGTCGCCGGCTTCGGCACGGTGGGGAACTGCGCCGCCGACGGACGACCGAAGCGCCCATCGATAGGGCGAGTCGACCCGGGTCGGGGCTTGGGATGCCGTGGCGCGGGCCGTCGTTCCCTTAGACCCCCGGCCCCGTCACCGGCCCGCGGGCCGGCCACCGGTCATGGGGACGAAGCGTACGTCGGTCACCACCGTGTGGCGCACTCCGCCATCGCGCCCCTTTTCGACGAGGGTCAGCTGTTGGATGCCGCCCGCGGGGCCCACGGGCACGACCATCCGCCCGCCCGGGGCCAGCTGGGCCACGAGCGCCTCGGGAACTCGGGGCGGGGCGGCCGTCACGACGATCGCGTCGAAGGGGGCTGCCTCGGGCCAGCCCGCCCAGCCGTCACCCGTGCGCACCTCGACGTTGGTGATCCCCAGCCGCTCGAGGCGTTGGGCGGCCTCGGTGGCAAGCTCCGGCTCGATTTCGACCGAGTGGACCTTACGGACGAGCCGGGCGAGGACGGCCGCCTGATAGCCCGAACCCGTGCCCACTTCGAGCACCTTCATGTGGGGCTGCGGGGCGATCAGGTGGGTCATGACGGCCACGATCGTGGGCTGCGAGATCGTCTGGCCGTGGGCGATGGGAAGGGCGGTGTCGGCGTGGGCGCGATGACGCCACTCGGGCGGCACGAACTCGACACGGGGCACGTGGCGCAGCGCCTCGATCACCCGGGGATCGTCGGCTTCACCTGGAGCGATGAGCCGCGCATAGCCCTGAACCGCCTGCGCAACCGCCGGTTCCGCCACGGCGCCTCCTTCTCCGCCAGTCCAGGCGAAACCCAAGCCTAAGAGGGTAACGGCCAGACGCTTCATCGTCCACCGATCCGCGGCAAGGCTGGCCCCTCTCGGCTTGGGACAGAACCGACAAAATCGCCTCATCTCGCCTGCCCCCGCCTGTTTTCCTCTTGCGGCTGACAACCGTACAGGGATAACAAGGTTTCGAACCGGAAGGGAGGAGAGTGATGCAAGAGAAGGCTGCGGCCGCCGCCAAAGTGCGGGAGGTGGAGATCGCGTTCGACCGGTCGGTGGGCCGGATCACGTTGTCGGTGCCGGCCGGGATTGCTCCGATCGACCTGTTCCGCGGACTGGCCAAGATTGATCCCAAGGTTTTCGAGCAACTTATGCCATCCGCTTGCCCGACCTGCCTCTCCGGGCACGTGCTGGACATCCGCCAGCGGTTCGAGCCCGTCGTTCGCGTGAGGTTCTGAGGAAGTCCCCGCCAGGCCGGGTTGGATCGTGGGACACGGCGACGATCCGGCGGCGGGTACGCCCATCCTAGGAGTCGGGCTGATGGCCCAGCCGGCGTTCGCCCCACTATTCCATGCGAACGGCGGACCGGATTTTCTCGCCGTCATCCCGGACATGTTTCTCGACGATGCGGGCCCGAGCGCCAACCCGCGGTTTCGTGACCTCCATCGCATGATAGGCCTTCTTGATGCGGTCGAGCTGCCCCAAGTGGCCCACCATCTGGCCGCCTCGTTGGCCTCCGCCGTCGAGCCCGACCCCGACTATGTCGAGGCCATGGCGAACTGGGCTGACCGCTGGAACTGCGCCTGGGTCTCTGACCACCTCGCCTTCATGGAAATCGCCGCGCCGGGCGGGGCGAGCACGGCGGGCCTGGCGCTCACCCCCCCTTTTGACCGCCAGATCCTGGATCTGATGGTTCCTCGGATCCAGCGACTGCTGGCACGCTTGCGCCGCCCCTTCCTGATCGAAAACAGCGCCTACTTCGTCCGGTTCGAGGATTCTGAACTCGACGAGCCCGCATTCCTGAACGAACTGTGCGCCCGCTCTGGCTGTGGGCTACTTCTCGACTTGCACAACCTTTATGTCAACGCCGTCAACTTCGGCTTTGATCCGTTCGCCTTCCTCGGAGGTCTCGACCTTTCTCGCGTGGTCGAGATCCATATCGCCGGCGGGTGCGAGCTGGAAGGCGTCTGGTCGGACGCTCATGCAGGCCCGCCTCCGGAGCCGGTCTGGGCACTCCTCGACGCCTGCGCGAGGCGGTGCCCAAACTTGCGCGCGGTCACGTTCGAAATGCATGAGAGTTGGTTGCCAGAAGTCGGGATGGATGCAGTCGCCGCCACGTTGGCCCGTGCCCGCGCACTCTGGCCGGCTGCGGCCGCCGGCCGGCGCGGGCGAACGTGAGCCTGGCCGACTTCCAGCGGGCGTTAGCGGCGCTCTCGGCGTCGCCGCAAATGGTGCGCGACCTTCGCGCGGGGCGTCGGTCGGTGCTCGATGGCTTCGATCTTTCACCTCGGGAGCGCGCGCGGCTCCAACATGCCGCCAACGCGCCGGGGATGGCGGCCCAGTGCAGCCTGTACCGGATCATGCGACTGGCCGCCCTGAACGCGGTGTTACCACGAACCCTCGCCGCACTGGGGTCGGCGGTCGGACCGTTGGTGGAGGCCTATTGGACCAGCTGCCCTTTGCACGACCTTCGGTTCCTTCCCGAAGCAGAGCGGTTCGTCGCGTTTCTGAAGCGTCATCCCGAGCTCTTGGCGCACGCTGCCGGTACGGCGGCCGACGCTGTTTCGGACCTGCTGCGAATCGAGTTTGCCATCGCCCGGGCCCACCGCGCCACCCTGCGGGGGGCAGCGTCAACGGTCACGCGATATCGCTACCGTCCTTCGGCACTGCTCGAGGCGGCGGCAGCAGGCCTCGGAGTTCTCGCCGCTCTCCCCCGCGGCCGCTTCCAGCTTCGCATCGAAACCGCACCTGCCGGGATCACCCTGTGGGAAGGGCCGATCGATACGGCAGGTCAGCCCTCGACGATGGTGATCTCCACGCGGCGGGCCTGGTCGTAGCTGACCGTGGTGTCGGTCGCCTCGGGCGGTTTCACGAGGTCGATCGCCCCCTCCGGTACACCGAGCGCCACCAGCGCGGCCTTCACGGCTTGCGCTCGGTTCTTCGACAGCTCGGCGTTGAACGCCGGGTCGCCGCGCGGATCGTTGAAGCCCGACACGGCGATCCGCGCCCCGGGGTGGGCATCGAGATAGGCCTTGATGGGTGCGGCCTTGGCCGGGAAGTCGGGCGCCACGTCGAACTTGGCCGTCTCGAAATAGACCGAGACCTTGGGCCGGCCCTCGACCTCCTCGGCCACCACACCGGCCCCGGTCGGCACGGCCGCGGCCACCGGTGCCGGGGCGGGCGCCGGTGCCGGGGCGGGCGCCGGGGCGCTTACGGGCGCAGCCGGCGGGCGCGAGACGAGGTCGCCGATGCCCCCCCCGAGCGTCGCCGCCCCCAGGATCCCGAGCCCCACGACGCCCAGGGTCCAGAAGGCGGTGCCGAAGACCCCGTCGTCGCGGCCAGGGCGGCTGGCGGGCGCCGCGGCGATGGCCGCCGCGCCGGTTGCGGCGGCCGAGGGCCCCGCACTGGGCTGCGGGCTGGGCTCCGCGGCCGCTGGCGGCGACATGGGCGGAAGCTCCGCAAGCCGTGCCGGCGACGTGTCGGGATCGCCCTCGGTCGCGGCTGGGGATGGATCGGCGTCGGTGGCCCCGCTTGCGCTTGCGAACAGGCCGAGCTTTCCGAACCGTTCGGCCAGGAGATAGTAGACGGTCACACGGTTCTTGGTCGGATCGCCCTGCATCCGCTCGCCTACGGCGGCGATGGCGGCATCCAGCACGTCGTCGGGCTCGGTCAGCCCCAGCTTCTTCTTGAGGAAATTCTCGCGGACCCGATCCAGCTCCGCCTTCTCGGTGAACGACACCAGCGAAGCGTCACGCGAACGCAGCGCGATGCCGCAGTAGCGGACGATCCCCTGGATGACGACTTCGTCGGCATCCGGCGCATACTTCCGCACGTCGGCGGCCCAGTCCTCGGCCATGACCCCTCCCCTGCGCGCCACGGGCCAGGCCGCGCCGGCCCCCCGGCGAGTCCGCCCGACGCGCCGCGTGCATAGACGGGCCGGCGCCGACGGTAAAGGCGGGCGCGGCGTGCCGGCGCTTGCCCCCGCGCCCGGGTCGCGCGACAGAAAGGAGCATGGCCAGCCCTGCCGCAGCACCCCGCCCCGTCACGCCCGTTGCGGCTTACGCCTCGGCCGCTCCAGCGCCCACGGGCCTCAGCCACATCCGCATTCGCGGGGCGCGCGAGCACAACCTCAAGAACATCGACCTCGACCTGCCGCGGGATCGGCTGATCGTCATCACGGGGTTGTCGGGCTCGGGCAAGTCGAGCCTTGCCTTCGACACCATCTACGCCGAAGGCCAGCGCCGCTACGTCGAGTCGCTTTCGGCCTATGCCCGCCAGTTCCTGGAGTTGATGCAGAAGCCCGACGTGGATCACATCGAGGGCTTGTCGCCTGCCATCTCGATCGAGCAGAAGACGACCAGCCGCAACCCACGCTCGACGGTCGCCACCGTGACCGAGGTGTGGGACTACATGCGCTTGCTGTGGGCGCGCATCGGCGTCCCGCACTCGCCGGCCACCGGCCTTCCCATCGAGGCCCAGACCGTGAGCCAGATGGTGGACCGGGTGATGGCGCTGCCCCAGGGCACGCGCCTCCTCCTGCTCGCCCCCGTGGTGCGCGGGCGCAAGGGCGAATACCGGAAGGAGCTCCTCGATTGGCGCAAGGCGGGCTTCCAGCGCGTGCGCATCGACGGCCAGGTGTTCGACATCGAGGAGGCCCCCGCGCTCGACCGCAAGCTCAAGCACGATATCGAGGTGGTGGTGGACCGGATTGTCGTGCGGCCCGGCCTCGAAGGGCGGCTCGCCGAAGGCTTCGAGACGGCGCTCGAGCTGGCCGACGGCCTGGCGATCGCGCTGCCGACGGACGGCGGCGAGCCCATCCTCTTCTCTGAGAGGTTCGCCTGCCCCGTCTCGGGCTTCACGATGCCTGAGATCGAGCCCCGGCTCTTCTCGTTCAACGCACCCCAAGGGGCCTGCCCCGCCTGCAATGGGCTGGGCGTGAAGTTGTTCTTCGACCCTGCCCTCATCGTGCCCAACGAGAGCCTGTCGCTCCGCGACGGTGCCATCCTGCCGTGGGCCAGGTCGTCTCCGCCATCGCCGTGGTACCTCCAGGTGCTGGCCGCCGTCGTCGGCGCCTACGGCGGTTCGCTCGACCAGCCGTGGCGCGAGCTGCCCGAGGCCACCCGCCAGGCGATCCTCTTCGGAACGCAGGGCCGCGAGATCGCCATCATCTTCGCGCACGGCCGGCGCACGGTGACGGTCGAGAAGGCGTTCGAGGGCGTGATCGCCAACCTTGAGAAGCGGCTGCGCGAGACGGGCTCGGACTGGATGCGGGAAGAACTGGCGCGCTACCAATCCTCGGCCCCGTGCGAAGTGTGCGGAGGTGCGCGCCTTAGGCCCGAGGCGCTGGCGGTAAAGGTGGCGGGCGACAGCATCGCCGAGGCCGCCCGCCGGTCGGTCGCCGAGGCGGCCCGGTGGTTCCGCGACCTACCGGAGAAGCTTTCCGCCCGGCAGAACGAGATCGCGCGCCGGATCCTGAAGGAAATCAACGAGCGCCTGGGCTTCCTGGTGGATGTGGGCCTCGGCTACCTCACGCTCGACCGGACGTCGGGCACGCTGTCGGGTGGGGAGTCGCAGCGCATCCGGCTGGCCTCGCAGATCGGCTCGGGGCTGTCGGGCGTGCTCTACGTGCTCGACGAGCCGTCGATCGGCCTGCATCAGCGCGACAACGACCGATTGCTTTCCACCCTCAAGCGCTTGAGGGACCTTGGTAACACGGTGATCGTCGTCGAGCACGACGAGGACGCGATCCGCGCGGCCGACCATATCGTCGACATGGGGCCGGGTGCCGGCCGCCACGGGGGCGAGGTGGTGGCGCAGGGCACGCTCGAGGACATCGTGGCCTGCCCCCGCAGCCTGACGGGCGACTACCTCGCCGGCCGCCGCCGGATCCCCGTGCCTGAGCGTCGGCGGCCCGGCAACGGTCGACAGCTCGTGATCCGCGGGGCCCGGGCGAACAACCTCAAGAACGTCACGGTCGCCATTCCCCTCGGCACCTTCACGTGCGTGACGGGCGTGTCGGGTTCGGGCAAGTCGAGCCTGGTGATCGACACGCTGTGGCCCGCGGCGGCCCGCGCGCTGCACGGCGCCCGGATACCGGTGGGCCCGCACGACGCGATCGAGGGCCTGGAGCATCTCGACAAGGTGATCGACATCGACCAGTCGCCCATCGGGCGCACGCCGCGGTCGAACCCGGCCACCTACACGGGCGCCTTCACCCACATCCGCGACTGGTACGCAGGCCTGCCCGAGGCCAAGGCGCGGGGCTACCGTCCGGGGCGCTTCAGCTTCAACGTGAAGGGCGGGCGGTGCGAGGCCTGCCGGGGCGACGGGGTGGTGCGCATCGAGATGCATTTCCTGCCCGACGTCTACGTGACCTGCGACGTCTGCCAGGGCCGGCGCTACAACCGGGAGACCCTGGAGGTGACGTTCCGCGGCCATTCGATCGCCGACGTGCTGGACATGACGGTGGAGGAGGCGCGGCGGCTGTTCGAGGCAGTGCCGGCCATCCGCGACCGGCTGCGGACGCTGGAGGAGGTGGGGCTCGGTTACATCCACGTGGGCCAGCAGGCCACCACGCTGTCGGGCGGTGAGGCGCAGCGGGTGAAGCTCGCCAAGGAGCTGTCGCGGCGGTCGACGGGGCGGACGCTCTACATCCTGGACGAGCCCACGACGGGGCTTCATTTCGAGGACGTGCGCAAACTTCTTGAAGTGTTGCACGCCCTGGTAGACCAGGGTAACACCGTGGTGGTGATCGAGCATAACCTGGACGTGATCAAGACGGCCGACTGGATCGTCGACCTGGGGCCCGAGGGAGGCGACGGCGGCGGCCGCGTGGTGGCCGAGGGCGTCCCGGAGCAGGTAGTGACGCACACCGCAAGTCTAACCGCCGCCTTTTTGAAAGAGGTGTTATCACGTCTTTAGCGTGAGAAAATTATCTCGACGCAAACCTCTATCCTACGACCCAACAAAAGGAAACCAGCGCTCAAGCACCGCGATCGCGCCTCGGGCTTTTTCAAGTTCTGATCCCGACAACATGCGCGCATGCGCGTCTTTTCGAAGACGGTTTAGTGTATCGATCAACTCAAGAATTTCCCTCCTGCGTTCACCAAGATATGGGAAAATGGCCTCGTGCCTCACGGTCCTTAAAAGCTCAATCAAATAAAGCGATGAACGGTTTGGATCAAGAAGCGCTTCCATGCCACAATTTCTATACATAGTGATGTTTTCTTCTCTCAGTGACGCTGTTGGAATCTCTTCGACTTCAGTCTCTGTTAAACGGCGGAGTTCCAATAAGATTGCCAAACGTATACTACGCTCAATTCTATTTCTCCCGACCATAATCTCGGTCCAGGCTTGCTCTTCAGTAGGTCGGCGGGGAGATAGCCTATCAACTATTCTCGGCAGATTATCGAAAACAATTGCCACTTTCGCCCCCTGCCTCTCGATAAGGCCATAGCCGACAAGGTGATCAACAAGTGTCGGCTCTTTCTCAAGTATTTCATCAAGTTCACTTTGATCTCCTCTACAAAATCTCACAAGAGCGTCAAATTCATCAGCATAATTCTCCCGAATATTTAAAAGGATTCCTTCGAGATAATGGTCTATTTCCGCTTGGTAAGCCGCATCCACATCCTGGACCGTTTTTCTGAGGACTCTTACAGGCCGACAACTCCCCAGAGAAACATGTATTCGACTACACAACTGTCTTGAAAAGAAGGGGTGGCCGGCATATCGATAATGGATCTCTGCGATAGCCTCGTCCGTGAAGTCAAGACCCATGAGAAATCCGAGCTTCTTTACCATATCTGAGACCTCAGATAAACTAAGGCGTGGTAAGAATAGCTTCGGCGCAAATAGGTAAACAGGATTATCAACACCTTGGAGTTTCGGCATTTCGATTAACTGTGGACTTGTACCTACAAAGCAGATCGAAATCTTTTGGCCGGCATTGTTCTGTGAAAGAGATCTAATCGTTTGCCAAAACCAAAGCGCGTCGTCCTCCTCACGCCAATGCTTGCTTGCTGTTGTCGAGGGTGAGATTTGCTCAATCTCGTCAAATTGGATTAACAAGGGACGTCTAGCCGCTGAAACGGAGTCCAACATAGAATGAATAAACCACTCAGAGACCTTGTGAACCTCTAGCTGCCCTGGCGGCTGGGACCTCCTCCTGTTTAATGCCTCCTGTGTTTTGAGAAGCACAAATAACAACAACTCGTGCCATCTTCGTGCATGAATAGACGGGTTTTGGCAATCAATATATACGGTATTTACGTGTGCTGCCTTTGATCGCCGCGCTACCGCATAGGCGGCGGACGTCTTTCCGCTTTTGCGCAGGCCAAAAATACTCGAGTTCTGGCCTAACGTGGCTGCGTTAACCACGTCCTGGATAAACCGCGCTCTTCCAAAAAAGTAGGTGTCTTCCTTGAGCGGAGATTGAAAGTTAAATAGGTCACGGACATTTGCAGTCTGTACAATAGCAGACGAGATAGGAGTGTATTCATCGATGTCCTTTAGCGAAATCGCGACTGTCACTGGGGACTCTGGATACTGTTGCGCGTAATTGGAGACATGTCTAGATATATCTTGATCTGCGGATATTAAAAACCGTATCGTGCGGTCAATTCGGTCAGCCTCGATCCTCGCATGAGCCTCGGCGAACGCGTCCAGAGTACGAACCTCAAATGTCGCATAGAGCGAGACGATGCAGGTTATTTCTCGACTGACATTGAGTTTTAGCGAGGGATCCTCAGTGGGGCGAAAAAGAAAGCCAGCATATGAACTGTTTCCAATGGAGATTTGATGAAAGACTCGAGTGATATAAGCCTCCCGAGCGAAATACTGAATGATCTTTCGAACCCGTGGATCTAGACTCTCTAGATCGCAGCTCGGATGGACTCCAGGGCGGGTCGGCATAAAGAGTAACGCTTTCGTTAGAAGCTTGCCCCTTTAGGCCACGAAGCGGTCCTGGCCTTCCCAGTAGGGCTTGCGCAGCTCCTTCTTCAGGATCTTGCCCGACGGATTCCGAGGCAGCTCGGCCACGAAATCCACCGACTTCGGGATCTTGTAGCCCGCAATCCGCCCACGGCAGTGGGCGATGATCTCGGCCTCGGTGGCCCGCATCCCCTCCTTCAGCACCAGGATTGCCTTCACCGCCTCGCCCCAGCGCGCATCGGGCACCCCGATCACCGCCGCATCCTTCACCGCCGGATGCGTGTGCAGCACGTTCTCCACCTCGGCCGGATAGATGTTCTCGCCGCCTGAGACGATCATGTCCTTCACCCGATCGTGGATGTAGAGATAGCCATCCTCGTCCATCCAGCCGGCGTCGCCGGTCAGGTACCAGCCGTCGCGGATGGCCTTCGCCGTCGCCTCGGGGTTGTTGTGATAACCCGCCATCACCGACACCGAGCGGACGGCGATCTCGCCCACCTGGCCGCGCGGCAGCTCCTGAAGGTCGGGCCCCACGATCCGCACCTCGTTGCCGGGGAAGGGCTTGCCGCAACCCTTCATCCGGGGCGTGCCCTCCACCGAATGATCCGCGGGCGGCAGATAGACGACCGTCCCGCAGGTTTCGGTGGCCCCATAGCACTGCACGAACTGCGCGTTCGGGAACCGGGCGATGGCCCCCTTCAACACTTCCAGCGGGATGGGCGACGCGCCGTAGAGAAGGGCACGGACGCTGCCGAAGTCGGCCACCCGGCCGCGCTCGTCGTTCAGGATCATGTTGAGCACGGCGGGCACGGCGAACATGCGCGTCACCCGGTGGCGTTCGATGGCATCCACCATCGCCCGCACGTCAGGCCGGGGCAGCACCACCATCGTGGCGCCGGCTTCCAGCGCATGGAGCGCCCAGCCCGTGCCCCCGATGTGGAACAGCGGCATGGCAACCAGCGCCACGTCGGTGTCGTCCCAGCGGGACCAGGCCTCGCCCGTCAAGGCGCCCTTGCCGATGGTGCCGAGAATGTTGGCCTGGGTGAGCAGTGCTCCCTTGGGAAAGCCCGTGGTGCCCGAAGTGTAGAGCTGAAGGGCGATCGTGTCGGGCCGCTCGGCGAAGCGTTCGGCCGTGGGCTCGGACCCGGCCAGCCAGGCGTGGAACTCGTCCGTCCACACCACCCGGCCCACGGGCGCCTCGGCGGTCGCCCCCTCGATGACCGGGGCGAAGGCCCGATCGGCCAGCAACAGCTTCACGCCGGCGTCCTTGAGCACATGGGCGACTTCGGCCGCCACCAGCCGCCAGTTGACGGGCGTGACGACCGCCCCAAGGCGAAAGCACGCGCACATCAGCACGAGGTAGGCCGGGTGGTTGAGGCCCAGGTAGCCCACGCGGTCGCCCGGGCCGACGCCCGAGGCCCTGAGCGCTCCGGCACAGGCCAGCACGCGCGCGTGGAAGTCGGCCCAGGTTTCCGCTTCGTCTTCGAAGACGATGGCGGTGCGCTCGGGCGTGGTGGCCGCCCAGTGGGCCGTCATGTCGGACAAGCGCTGGAATCTCACGGCGATCCTCCTCCCGCCCCCAATCTAGGAGGGAGGCGGGCCGCCTGCCAAGCAGGCCGGGCCCCTAGAGCGTGTCGAGGAACCGGGCGGCCTCGGCGCGGATCGCCGCGCGCCGCTCGGGCGCGAACCGCCGCCAGGTAGCGTAAGGCTGCCACAGGCGCGGATTGGCGGCGAGCTGCGCTTCGTTGCGGGCCAGGAAGTCCTAGTAGAGGAGGTTGAACGGGCAGGCCCGCGGCCCCGAGCGGGCCGCGACGTCGTAGCGGCAGTGCCGGCAGTGGTCGCCCATGCGGTGCAGGTAGGCGCCCGAAGCCGCATAGGGCTTGGAGCCGAGCAGGCCACCATCGGCATGGAGGCTCATGCCGATGACGTTGGGTGCCTCCACCCACTCGTAGGCATCGGCATAGACCACGAGGAACCATTCGTGGACCTCGAAGGGGTCGATGCCCGCCACCAGCGCGAAGTTGCCCAGCACCATCAGGCGCTGGATGTGATGGGCGTAGGCCAGCTCGCGCGTCTGGGCCACCGCCCGGTCAAGACACGCCATGCCGCTGTCGCCCGTCCAGTAGAAGCGTGGGAGCGGCCGGCGCGCGGCGAACGCGTTGCGCCGGACATAGTCGGGTCCTTCGAGAAAATAGATGCCGCGGACATATTCGCGCCAGCCCAGGATCTGGCGCACGAACCCTTCGACCGCATTCAGGGGCGCGGCCCGGGCGTGGAAGGCCCGGACGGCCGCGTCGATCACCTCGCGGGGGCCGAGCAGCCCCAGGTTGATGGCCGCCGACAGCACGGAATGGAACAGCGTGTCGTGGACGTGGGACAACGCGTCCTGGAAGTCGCCGAAGCGGGCCAGCCGCTCGGTCACGAAGCGATCGAGGGCGGTGAGCGCCTGGGCGCGCGTGACGGGCCAGTGGAAGCGCTCGGTTCGGCCGAAGTTCCGGGGGAACCGCGCCTCCACCATCGCCATCACCTCTTGGGTGAGGGCGTCGGGGCCGAAGGCGGGAGCGGGCGGCGGCTCGAGGCCGGGGGGCAGGGGCTTGCGATTGTCGGCATCGAAGTTCCAGCGGCCGCCGATCGGCTGGTCGCCGTCCATCAGGATACCGGTGGCCGTCCGCTGCCAACGGTAGAACTCCTCCATCCGCAGGCGCTTGCGCCCCCGGGCCCAGTGGGCGAATGCGTCGGGGCACACCAGGAACCGGTCGTCGTCCAGAAGCTCGACGGGGACACGGGCCGCGGCCTGCCAGCCGCGCTGCGCGGCGATCACCCGATGCTCTCCGGCCAAGGTGGCCACGATGCGTGCCGCCCCGTGCCGGCGGGCGGCGGCCGCCACCTCGGCCGACAGGCTGCCGAGGTTCGAGGGGTCGTCGAGCCGGCGGTAGTCGACCCGCCAACCGGCCGCCGCCAGTTCGCGGGCGAAGTGGCGCATGGCCGAGAAGACCAGCACCAGCTTCTGGCGGTGATGGGGAACGTAGGTTGCCTCCTCCATCACCTCGGCCATGAGGACGACGGCCTCGGACCGCGGAACGGCCCGGAGGCTCGCCAGGCCGTGGGAGAGCTGGTCGCCGAGGACAGGGACGAGCACGGTCATCGCCGGCCCGCCATCTTCGCCGGCGCGTGCGGGGGCAATCGGCGCTTCAGTCGCGGGCGGCCCGGCGCTTCTCGGCCCAGCGGCCGCGTGCGTCCTGTTGCCAGTAGCGGCGGACGACGTCGGGCCGGCCGGCCAAGGCCTTCCATTCGCGGCGGGCCATGGCATGCCCTTCGCTGCCGTCGGCGAACAGGCGGAAGACGCGAGCGAAGCCCGCCACCGGATCGGGCAGCGGCCGGTCCAGGAGCAGGAGCAGGCGGGCCCCGTTGAGCGGCTCGACCGCACTCGCCAGTAGCACGGGCTGAAGGGCGGCAAGGTCGGCCTCGCGGGCCAGCCCGTGCGGCAGGAACGAATCCGGCGGTTCGGCCCACAGCCTCAGGTCGAGCTCGTCGAGAAGCTCTTCGGCCATCACCATGAGCAGCCGCTCGCCCGCGGCCCAGGCGCGGTGGGCGAGCTGGACGGCCGCATCGGCCGGGGCGCTCGCGGTGCAATGGTAGAAGCCAATTTCCACGGCGCTCAGGCGGCCGTCTCGCGCGTTTGGGCCACGAACCGGTCGATCAAGCGCACGCCAAAGCCCGTGGCCCCCTTGCCGTGGGTGGGCCCCGGCTTGGTCTTCCAGACGGTGCCCGCGATGTCGAGGTGCGCCCACTGCACGCCGTCGGCCACGAAGCGCTGCAGGAACTGGGCGGCCGTGATCGAACCCGCCTCGCGCGGACCGACGTTCTTCATGTCGGCGATCGCACTCTCGAGGAGCTTGTCGTAGGGCGAGCCGGGCTTGCCCAGCGGCTGACGCCACACGCGCTCGCCCGTGGCATCGCCGGCGGCGGAGAGCTGCGCGGCCAGGTCGTCGTGCGGGGTGAACAGGCCGGCGTATTCGTGACCCAGGCTGACGATGATGGCCCCCGTGAGCGTGGCGAGATCGACCATCACGTCAGGCTGCCACCGCTGCTGCGCCCAGGCCATGGCGTCGGCCAGCACGAGGCGCCCCTCGGCGTCGGTGTTGATGACCTCGACCGTCTTGCCCGAGAAGGAGGTGACGACGTCGCCCGGGCGCTGCGCACCGCCGTCGGGCATGTTCTCCACGAGGCCGCACACCCCCACCACCCGCGCCCGGGCCCGACGGGCGGCTAGCGCCACCATGGCGCCCGCCACCGCCGCGGCCCCGCCCATGTCCCACTTCATGTCCTCCATGCCCGAGGCCGGCTTGATCGAGATGCCGCCCGTATCGAACGTGACCCCCTTGCCCACGAAGAGGGCCGGCGTGGCCTGGGAATCGCCCGTGCCGTTCCATTCGAGGGCGAGCAGGCGGGGCGGGCGCACCGACCCCTGGGCCACCCCCAGAAGGCAGCCCATCCCGAGGGCCTTCATCTCGACCTCGTCGAGCACGGTGATCTCGAGCCCCAAGGGTTCGGCTGCCGCCCGCACCCGCTCGACGAAGCTTTCGGGGAAGATGACGTTGGCGGGTTCCGTCACCAGCTCGCGCGTGAGAAAAACGCCGCGGGCCACGGCGTCGAGGGGGGCGAAGGCCTCCGCCGCTCGGGCCGCGCCGGCCACGGCGAGTTCGGCCAGGCGGGGCCGGTCCTCGTCCTTGAGGGTGGTGCGGTAGCGGTCGTGCCGCCAGGCGCGCAGCAGCGCACCCAGCGCCAGATGTGCGGCCGCCGCCCCCAGGGCCAAGCGGGGCGTGGGAAGCCCCGAGAGGTCGACCGCCACTGCGGCCGCCCGGGTGCCCAGCACCTCGACGATCCGGCCTCCCAGCTCCTCGAAGACGAGCGCGTCCGCCTCCTGCGGTGGGCCGAGACCTAAGAGCAGCAGGCGGTCGTGGTCGAGCCCGGGCGGGGCCAACAGCTCGAGCGTGGCCCCCTTGCGGCCCACGAACTCGGCCGCCCGCAGGGCCCGGCCGAGCTGCCCGCCGGTCGCCCGATCGACCGCTTCCACCGCAGGCGTGGTGGGGCCGTCCTGGGGGGTGACCAACACGAGGGCCGGCGCTGAAGGGATGGCCTCGGGGAAATGGATCTTCATGCGGCCTCCAGCGTGTCGATGAACCGCACCGGCCGGCCCCGGGGCGGGCCCATCAGCTCCCCCTCCCACATCACGCGGGCTCCCCGCACGAACGTGCCCACCACCCGGCCCTTGAGCGTCATGCCCGTAAACGGCGACCAGCCGCAGCGACTGGCGAGCCAGGCCTCCGTGACCGTGAACGACCCGCCCAAGTCCACAACCGACAGGTCGGCATCGAAGCCGACCGCGATCCGACCCTTGCCGGCGATGCCGTAGACGCGCTGTGGCCCGGCGCTCGTCAGGTCGACGAGGCGGGCGAGGCTGAGGCGCCCTTCGAGGTGGTGGTGAAGCAGGAGGGGAAGGAGCGTCTGCACGCCTGGCATGCCCGACGGGCTGTCGGGATAGGGCCGGGCCTTTTCTTCCAGGGTGTGGGGCGCGTGGTCGGAGCCGACGACGTCGACCACCCCTTGGCCCAGCCAATGCCACAGCCCGTCGCGATGGGCGGCCGAGCGGATGGGCGGGTTCATCTGGGCGAGCGTGCCGAGGCAGGGGTAGGCCTCTTCGCCGGCCAGCGTCAGGTGCTGTGGGGTCACCTCGCAGGTCGCCACGTCGCGGTGCTCGGCCAGGAACGCGAGCTCCTGGGGCGTGCTCACGTGGAGGATGTGGATCGGCCGGCCGTGGCGGCGGGCGAGCGCCACGGCCCGGCGCGTGGCGATGAGCGCGCTGTCGTCGTCCCGCCAGACGGCGTGGCTTGCGGGATCGCCCGCCACCCGAAGGTCGCGCCGGGCCTGCATTCGCGGCTCGTCCTCGGCGTGGATCGCGACCCGTCGCTGGCCCGAGACCAACACGCGCTCGAGCGTCGCGTCGTCGGGGACGAGGAGGGTGCCGGTCGAGGCCCCCATGAACAGCTTCACGCCCGCACAGCCCGGCAGGCGTTCGAGCGTACCGAGCCCGTCCGCGTTCTCGGCCGTCGCCCCCACGAAGAAGGCATGGTCGCACCACATGCGCCCCTTCGCACGGGCGAGCTTGTCGGCGAGCGCCTCGGCCGTGTCGGTCGGCGGGCGGGTGTTGGGCATCTCGAACACGGCCGTGACCCCACCCAAGACGGCCGCGCGCGAGCCCGACTCCAGGTCCTCCTTGTGCTCGAGGCCGGGTTCGCGAAAGTGAACCTGGGTGTCGACGACCCCGGGGAGGACCGCAAGACCCGTGGCCGGGATCTCCTCGGCGGCCGCACCGGCACCTCGGGGCAGGAGGGCCGCAATCCGCTCGCCCGACACGGCGAGATCGGCATCGAGAAGGCCTGCCGGGGTGAACACCGCCGCCCCGCGCAGCATGACGTCATAGGTTGCGGACATGCGCCAGCGGCCTATCTAGCGGCCGCCATGCCCCTTGCCCACCTCGAAGGCCGCCGCGTGATCCGGGTCTCGGGCGGGGAGGCGCGGGACTTCCTGCAGGGGCTCCTGACGCAGGACATAACCCGGCTGGCCGGGGCGAGCCCGCTGTGGGCGGGCCTGTTGTCGCCCCAGGGCAAGGCCCAGTTCGCCATGTTCCTGCACGCCGACGGCGAGGACGTGCTGATCGACGTGGAGGGGGCCGTGGCGGACGCCCTGATGAAGCGGCTGGCCCTCTACCGGCTGCGCCGGCCCGTGGGCCTCGAAGCGACCGACCTTGCCGTCTATGCGGCCTGGGGCCCCGAGGCCGCCGGCCACCCCGCCGACCCCCGCTGGGCGGGTGCAGGGGCGCGCTGGGTGGCCCCCGCCGGGGCCCATGTGCCGAATGCCGACGAGGCCGCCTACCGGCGCCATCGCCTGGCCCTGGGCCTTCCCGATCAGGCGGAGGTCGAGGATTTGTTGTGGCTCGAGACGAACGCCGCTGAGCTTCATGGCGTGTCGTTCACCAAAGGCTGCTACGTGGGCCAGGAGAATACGGCCCGCATGCATCATCGCGACCGAGTGCGCCGGCGGCTCCTGCCCCTGGAACTGTCGGGCCCGCCGGGCCATGAGCGCGTGTGGGCGGGCGAGCGCGAGGCGGGCGTGCTGCGCGGCTCGCCCGAGGGGCCCGTGGTGCTGGCCCACCTGCGCCTCGAACTCCTCGACCGGCCGCTCGAGGTGGCGGGCCACCCGGCGCGGCTCTTGCGGCCGCCCTGGCTGCCCGCCGAGGCCTTCTAGCTCGGGCCCCCTAGCTCGAGAGACCGATGGCGCGGGCGACGGCCAGCACGCGCTGCGCTTCGGCGACGTGCAGGGCTTCGACCACCCGGCCGCGGTGGGTCGCGACCCCCCGGCCTTCCGCGCGGGCCGCTTCGAAGGCGGCCACGATGGCGCGCGCTTCGGCCACCTCGTCTGGCGACGGCGAGAAGGCCCGGTTGACGGTTTCGAGCTGGGTGGGGTGGATGCAGGTCTTGCCGTCGAAGCCGAAGGCCACCGCCTGTGCGGTTTCGGCCTCGAGACCGGCCGGGTCGTCGAGGTGGACGAACACGCCATCGAAGGCGAGGATGCCGGCCGCCCGCGCGGCGGTCACGATCACGCTCATGGCGTGGAACAAGGGCGTGCGGTCGCGGCCGGCTTTCAACCGCAGGTCCTTGGCGAGGTCGGCGAAGCCCGCCACCAACCCTGCGATTCCGGGCGTGGCGGCGATCGCGGCCGCCTGGAGCACCGCCCGAGGGGTTTCGATCAGCACCCACACCGGCTTGCCCCCCGCCAACGCCACGGCCCGGGCGGCATCCTCCGGCCCCTCGACCTTGGGCACCACCACGACGTCGCAGCGGCTGGCCGCGACGGCGGCGAGGTCTTCGGCCGCCTCGGGCGTGGCCAGGCCGTTCACCCGGATCGCGACTTCCCGCGGGCGCAAGGCGCCGCCTTCGGCCGCGGCGACGGCCGCCCGGCGCGCTTCGTCCTTGGCCTCGGGCGGGACGGAGTCCTCGAGGTCAAGGATGAGGACGTCGGCAGGGAGCGTGGCCGCCTTGGCGAGGGCCCGGGGGTTGGAAGCGGGCAGATAAAGCACCGACCGGCGCGGGCGAAGGGGTGTCAAGGGCTCCTCCGGGAATGTCGAGGCCTCGCCCCGCACGCCACTCGCCATGACGGGACGCGATCGGTGCGGCCGGTCATGGCAGGGCGGGATGGCAGGGCTCGGCCGCGCGGAGGCGCACGATGCGCCCCCGCGCCTCGGGCGGGGGGTCGGGCCCCTCGGCCCGCCGCGCATCCCTCCGGGCGAGGGCCAGCAGGGCCGGAGGCACCGGACCGCAGATCAGGAGCCAGTCGGCCGAAGCGAGCGCGCGCACCTCGGCCAGGCGGAGCTCCTCGACCCCGCCGGTCGGCACCCGGATCTCGATCAGGTCGGCCGGCGCCGGCGGGAGCGTGCCGGTAAGGGCCTTGGCGATCGCCCCTTCCGGATCGGCGGGCGGTGCCAGGGGGTCGAGGGGACCACCGGTTGCCATCAGCCGGGCCCAGAACGCGCGGCGGACGGCGGGCTCGGGGAGGGCTCGGGCCACCGGATCGCGGGCGGCGCGGATGGCCCGGGCGAGCTGGCCCAACGTGGGCGGCAGCATCAGGTCGAAGCGTTCCTTGAGCGCGCGGGCGAGACTGGCCGAGTGACCTGCCGTGCCGATGGCCAGCGTCACCGGGGCGCGGTCGACGATGGCGGGAACGGTGAAGTCGCAAAGCTCGGGCCGGTCGGCCACGTTGACGAGGAGGCCCAGGGCGCGCAGCCGGCGGGCAGCGTCTTCGGGATCCGCCACCCCGGCCACGAAGGCCAGACGGGCGCCCGACCCGGCGTCGTCGGTGGGCAGGCCCCCCGCCTCGCGCACCAGGCGGCGGCGGGCCTCGGCCTCGGGGCCGTCGCCCCACACCACCACGGGCCGGCCCCGCACCCCATGGAACAGCGGCAGCTGCTCCATCAGCCGGGCACGCCCAGCCGTTGGGCGAGCCAGGCCCGGACCGCCGGGCCGATGTCGGGCCGTTCCAGCGCGAGGGCGACGTTGGCGATCACGTGGCCGGCCTTGTCGCCGCAGTCGAAGCGTTCGCCCAAGAAGCGCAGCGCGTGGAAGGGCTGGCGGCCGATCAGCTCGGCCATGGCGTCGGTCAGCTGCACTTCGCCACCGGCGCCACGGCGGCCTTGCGCCAGCACGTCCATGACCTCGGGTTGGAGGATGTAGCGGCCCACCACCGCAAGCCGCGAGGGGGCCTGGTCCACCGCCGGCTTCTCGACGAGGCCGCGCACCTCGGTCAGCAGTCCCACGGCCCGCCCAGGGTCGACGATGCCATAGCGGTTCACGTGCTCGAGCGGCACTTCCATCACCGCCACCATGTTGCCGCCCGTCGTGCGCCAGGCCTCGACCATCTGCACGAGGCAAGGGCGAGACGGGTTCCACAACAGCTCGTCCGGCAACAGGACGGCGAAGGGCCGCCGCCCCACGACGTGGCGAGCGCACCACACGGCGTGCCCCAACCCCAGCGGCTGTTGCTGGCGGGTGGTGATGACGGCGCCGGGGTCGAGCTGGGTGGCGCGCAGGATCTCGAGCTCGGCGCTCTTTCCCCGTTCCTCCAGCACGCGGATGAGTTCGCCCGGCACGTCGAAATAGTCGGCCAGGCTCGCCTTGCCCCGGGCCGTCACCAGCACGAACTGCCGGATGCCGGCCGCCCGGGCCTCGTCGACGGCGTATTGCAGCAGCGGACGGTCGACCACGGGCAGGAGTTCCTTGGCCACCGACTTGGTGGCGGGCAGGAACCGGGTGCCGAGCCCTCCGACGGGCAGGACGGCGATCTCGACCGAATTCATGGCGCTTCGGCCAGCCAGGGGGCGAGCCGCTCGTGCGCGGCGAGTTCGGCGGGTGTAAGCCGTGGGCGCACCAGGGCCCAGCGGTCGCCCCGCACCAACACCTCGGGCACCAACGGCCGGGAATTGTAGGTGGATGCCATGGTGGCCCCATAGGCGCCCGCCGTCATCAGGGCCACCAGGTCGCCCGGTTCCAAGGGCGTGGTGGCGCGGTCTTCGGCGAAGGTGTCGCCCGTTTCGCACACCGGGCCCACGAAGGTGGCGTTGACGACGCCGGGCCGGGGCCTGACGGCGCGGATGTGGTGGAAGACGCCGTAGAGCGTCGGGCGGATCAGGTCGTTCATCGCCGCGTCGAGCACCACGAAGGTCCGCGTCGCACCTCGCTTCACCCGCACCACCCGACTGAGGAGCACGCCGGCGTTGCCCACCACCAGCCGGCCCGGCTCGAAGGCGAGCTCCACCCCCCAGCCGGCCGTGGCCTGGGCCACGAGCCGGGCGTAGTCGGCTGGCGTGGGCGGCGCCGGCAACGAGGGATCATAGGGGATGCCGAGCCCGCCTCCTAAGTCCACCCGGCGCACGGCATGACCCGCCGACCGCAGCGCCGCCAGAAGCTCACCCATCACCCGGATGGCGGCTGCGAAGGGGGCGAGGTCGGTGAGCTGGCTCCCCACGTGAACGGCAAGACCCGTGGGCGCGAGCGAGGGAAGGGCTTCGGCCTGCGCCCAGGCGGCCAGGATCCGATCCCGAGGGATCCCGAACTTGGCCTCGCCCCGCCCGGTTGCGATCTTGGGGTTCGTGCGCGCATCGACATCGGGATTGACGCGCAGGGCCACGGGCGCCCTGCGGCCGAGGGCTGTTGCGACCTGCGACAGTTCGGCAAGCTCTTCCTCGCTCTCGACATTGATCTGAAGGATGCCGGCCTGAAGGGCGGCCGCCATCTCGGCCTGCGTCTTGCCCACGCCCGAGAACAGGATGCGCCCGGGCGGCACGCCCGCCGCCAGTGCACGGTGGAGTTCCCCTTCCGAAACGACGTCGGCCCCGGCGCCCTCGCGGGCCAGGGCGGCCAGCACGCTCAGGTTCGGATTGGCCTTGACCGCGTAGGCCACCAGCGGCCGGTCGATGCCCGCCGCCTCGAGCGCCTGTCGGAACACGCGGAAGTGCCGGACGATGGTCGCTTCAGCGTACACGTAGACGGGGGTGCCCACGGCCTCGGCGATGGCGGTGAGGGGCACGTCCTCGGCATGGAGCTCGCCGAAGCGTTCGTGGAAATGGTCCATCAGGGCGGCGGGAGCTCGAACGGATCGTCCCGGGAGCGCACGCCCTTCAGCACGTCGTCCTGCCGGATGACGAGGGCTTCCGGAGGAAGCCCGAGGCCTTGGCGCAAGAGGGCCGCGTCACGCGCTCGGGCCGCGCGCAACTCGGCTTCGGTCGCCTCGGGCGAAGGCGGCGTGCGGGTGAGCGCCCCCTTGTGCCCGCAGCCCGCGAGCGCCAGGGCCACCACCACGGCGCGGATCATGCCGCGGGCTCCAGCCGGGCCAGCACGGCCCGAGCGGCCGCCCGCACCCGCTGGGGCGCCGTGCCCCCGAAGCTCGTGCGCGAGGCGACCGAGGCCTCGAGCGACAGGGGGGCGGCCTCGGCCCCCTCGAGGCGCGGATCGATAGCCACAAGCTCGGCCGGGGCCAGCTCGGCGAGCTCGCGCCCGTGCGCCTCGGCCCAGCGGACGGCACGGCCAGCCAGCTGGTGCGCTTCGCGGAACGGCAGGCCCTTGGTGCGCACCAGCCAGTCGGCAAGGTCGGTGGCGGTGGCGTGCCCGCGCCCCGCCGCCCGCCGCATGGCCGCGCGGTCGAACGTCACTTCCGCCAACATGCCGGTCATGGCGGCGAGCGACAGATCGAGGAGGTCGTGGGCCGTGAAGACCGGTTCCTTGTCGTCCTGCAGATCCTTGGCGTAGGCGAGCGGCAGCGCCTTGAGCGTGGCCATGAGCCCGGCCAGCAGGCCCAGGATCCGCCCGGCGTGCCCCCGCACCAGCTCGGCCGCGTCGGGGTTGCGCTTCTGGGGCATGATGGACGAGCCCGTGGACCAGGCATCAGGCAGCACGACGAAGCCGAAGGGCTGGCTGGCCCAGACGACGATCTCTTCGGCCAGGCGCGACAAGTGCAGGGCGGTCTGGGCCGCGCAGAAGAGATAATCGAGGGCGAAGTCGCGGTCGGAGACGGCGTCGATCGAATTGGCCGTTGGCCCGTCGAATCCCAAGAGGGCTGCGGTCATGTCGCGGTCGATGGGGAAGCCGGTGCCGGCGAGGGCCGCGGACCCCAGCGGGCAGCGGTTCAAGCGCCGGCGGGCCTCGCGGAACCGGTCGATGTCGCGCAGCGCCGCCTCGGCATGGGCGAGGAGGTGGTGGCCCAGCGTCACGGGCTGGGCCACCTGCAGGTGGGTGAAACCGGGCAGAATGGTGTCGGCCTCGGCCTCGGCCCGGGTGGCGAGCGCGCGGACGAAGGCTTCGAGGCGCGCGAGGTGGGCGTCGATCGCGTCGCGCACCCACAGACGGAAGCTCGTGGCCACCTGGTCGTTGCGCGAGCGGGCCGTGTGCAGCCGGCCGGCGGCAGGCCCGATGCGTTGGGCGAGCTTGGCCTCGACCGTCATGTGAATGTCCTCGAGGTCGGGCTCGATGGGCACGCCCTCGGCGTCCCAATCCCGGGCCAGCGCTTCGAGCCCGGCGACGATCGCCCGGGCGTCGTCGGCAGGGATGATGCCGGTCGCTTCCAGCATGCGGGCATGCGCGATGGAGCCCGCCAGGTCATGGCGCCAGAGCCGGTGGTCGAAGCCGATCGACGCGTTGATGGCCTGCAGGGCCTCGGCGGGCCCCTGCGCGAAGCGCCCCCCCCAAGCGCGGTTGACAGGCGGGGGTGCCGCGGCTTCGGGATCATGGGCCATGCGTGTCCTGCCCGCGTTGCTGCTGGTGCTGGCCGCCTGCGGCGGGCCCGAGCCGGGGCCTAGCCCCGGGCAGGAGGGGGTGCAAGCGCCGGCCTTCCGGCCCGAGCGCTGGTCGCGCGCCTTCGCCGGCCGCCCCGCCCCCGACCTGCCGCTCGAAACCCGCCCCGACGGCACCACCACCACCCTCAACGAGGTGCGCCGGCGGCATCCGGGCCGGCCGATGCTCGTCAACCTGTGGGCCACATGGTGCGCGCCTTGCCTTAAGGAGCTGCCCACGCTCGACCGGCTGGCGGCCGACGCCCGCGGGCGTCTGGTGGTGGTGCCGGTAAGCCAGGATCTGGCCGGATGGCGGGCCGTGAACCCCGTGTTCACGCCGGAGCGCTTTCCCAACCTGCGCACGCTGGTGGACAGCCAGATGCGCTTGGGTGCCGAGCTTGCGGCTCGGGGCCTGCCTGTGACGGTCCTCTACGACCCGCAGGGGCGCGAGGTGTGGCGCTATGAGGGCGAGCTCGACTGGTCGGGGCCCGACGCGCGCCGGCTGCTGGGGCTCGAGCGCTAGCGGCGGGCCGCCTGGGCGGCCGCGAACCGTCGGCTCGCCTCGCGCCAGTTCACCACGTCCCACCATTTCTGCAGGTACTCGCCCCTGCGGTTGCGGTAGGTGAGGTAGTAGGCGTGTTCCCACACGTCGTTGCCCAGGATGGGCGTGCCCCGCTCGGCCTCGGGCACCACGTCCATCAGCGGATTGTCCTGGTTGGGGGTCGAGGTCACCGCCAGCTGCCCGTCGGGCCGTAGGATGAGCCAGACCCAGCCCGAGCCGAACTGGCGCAAGCCCGCCGCTTCGAACGCGCGGCGGAAGGCGTCCAGGCTGCCGAAGTCGCGCTCGATGGCCGCACGAAGCGCCGGCGACGGCTCGCCCCCCGTGCCGGGCGGTGCCATGATCCGCCAGAAGAAGTCGTGGTTCCAGTGCCCCCCGCCGTTGTCGCGCACCGCCTTGGGCAGGCCCGAGACGCGCGCCAGCAGGGCTTCAAGCGGCTGGCCGGCCAGCGCGGGTTGACCAGCGACCGCTGCGTTGAGGTTGTTCACATAGGCGCGGTGGTGCGCGCCGTGATGCAGCCGCATCGTCTCGGCGTCGATCACGGGGGCGAGCGCGGTTTCGGGATAGGGCAGGTCGGGCAGGCGAAAGGGGCCCGCAGGCGATCCGACGGCGGGTGCCGGCGGGGCGGGCGCCTGGGGGGCCGCCCCCTGGGCGGCCACGGGCGGGGCAAGACCCACGGCCACCACCGTCAGCAGCCCCAGCACGCGGCACGTCAGCGGTTCCGCCCGATGCGCTCGCGCCATGCGCCATCCACCTCCTGTCAACCCGCCGGGCGGCCTTCCGGGCGCCGTCCTGGGGCCCGATGGCCTATTCGATCACGGCCACGAGGTCGCCCTTGCTCACCACCACCTCGGGCTCCACGCGAATCCGCAAGACTCCCGATGCGGGGGCCACGAGCTCGAGCGTGACCTTCTCGACCAGCACTTCGGCGATCACGTCGCCCTGCCGCACGGTCGAGCCGTCGCGGTAGAGCCAGACCACGATCGAGCCCGTCTTGTCGTCCTCCTCCCACAGGTCGTGGGGGATGATCACGTCGGTCGCCATGCCGCCCCTTGCCGTCAGGACATCAGCCGACGCACGGCATCTGCGATGCGCCCGGCCAACGGAAGGACCGCCTGCTCGAGCGGTCGGGAAAAGGGGATGGGGATGTCGGGCATGGTGACGCGCACGGGCGGCTTCTTGAACACGCCGGGGTCGCGTTCGGCCACGGTCGCGATCACCTCGCCCGAGACGCCGTAGCTCAAGTAATCCTCGTCGGTCACGACCAGTCGGCCCGTCTTGGCCACGCTCTCCATGATCCCCTCGCGGTCGAGCGGTACCAGGCTGCGCAGGTCGACCACCTCGACCGAGATGCCCTCCTTCTCGAGCTCCGCCGCGGCCTTGAGCGCTTCGTGCACGCTCATGCCAAGACCGGTCACGGTCACGTCCGTGCCCTCGCGATAGACCTTCACCCGGCCGAACGGCACCGTGTAGGGTTCTTCCGGCACCTCGGCCAGCGTGGTGGGGATCGGGGGGCCCATCCAGCCCACGCCGGCCGTGCCCTTGTGGGTGAGGTAGATCACGAAATTGTCGTCGCGCAGGGCGGTGTGCAGCATGCCCTTGGCGTCGTAGGCGTTCGAGGGATAGACGACCTTCACGCCCGGAATGTGGGCGACGGTGGCGTGCAGGCACTGAGAATGTTGGGCAGCGTTGTTGTAGCCGCCGCCCGTGCCGATGAGGAGCGTCATCGGCACCTTCACGGCCCCGCCCGACATGTAGTGGGTCTTGGATGCGCAATTCAGAAGCACATTGTAGCAGACCCCGATGAAGTCGATGTAGGCCAGATCGACCACCGGGTGCATGCCGGCCATGGCGGCACCGGCCGCCATGCCGATGAAGCCCGTCTCGGAAATCGGGGTCGAGATGACGCGTTCGGGCCCGTACTTGGCCCCGAACCCGTCCATCGTGCCGAAGATGCCGCCCATCTTGAAGACGTCCTCGCCCAGGCAGACGATCTCCGGGCGGCGTTCCATTTCCCAGTCGAGGGCCTCGCGGCCGGCCCGGGCCATGGTGAGGATGCGGCTCATGCGGGCTCTCCGGCGAACACGTGGGCCATGGCCTCGGCCGGTTCGGGCCAGGGCGAAGCCTTGGCGAACTCCACCGCGCGCGCGATGCGGGCTTTCGCCTCGGCCGCGATGGCGTCGGCCTCCTCGGCGCTCAGCACTCCGTCGCGGATGAGCTTCTCGCGATACAGGGGCAGCGGATCCACCTGCTTCATCTGGGCCGGGATGTAGGCTTGCTGGTCGCCCATGAAGTGGCCCGCCAGGCGCGCGGTGCGCAGCTCGAGGATCGTGCCGCCCTCGCCCGCGCGGGCGCGGGCCACGGCCCGCTCGGCGGCGAGGAAGATGTCGTCCGGGTCGTTGGTGCCCACCCATTCCCCGGCCATGGCGTAGGCCGACGCTCGGTCGGAGTTGCGTTCGACCGCGGTCGATTCGCGCTTGCCCGTGGAGACGGCCCACTCGTTGTCCTGCACCACCACGACGACGGGCAGTTTCCACAGGCCCACCATGTTGCAGACTTCGTGAAAGGCGCCCTGGTTGGCCGCTCCCTCGCCGATGAAGGCGACGGCGATGCCGGGCCGCTTCTGGAGCCGCCGGGCGAGCGCCATGCCGGCCGCCACCGCCATCCCTTCGGCGATGATGCCCGACGAGGCGAAGTTCACCGCCGGATCGTAGATGTGCATGTGCCCGCCCTTGCCCTGCGACAGGCCGGTGCGTCGCCCCAGGAGCTCGGCCGCCATCCGATCGAGGTCGACGCCTCGGGCCACCGCGACATGGTGGGGCCGGTGGTCGGCCGTGATCATGTCCTCAGGGCCCAGCGCGGCGCACACGCCGGCTCCCACGGGCTCGGCCCCGTTGGAACAGTGCAGCTCGCCTGGCAGCGGGCCCGCCCCGAACTGGAAGATGGGCAGCTTCCCCTCCCAGTAGAGGGCGATCATCGCATCATCGAACGCGCGGCTAAGGCACATGGTGCGCCAGAAGCCGCGGCGCAGTTCGGGTGTGAGTGGCATCGCGCTCCTCCCCGGACGGGCCCTAGCCCAAGGGCGGCCCGCCTGCGCCTGTCGGAAACGCGAAGAGCCAGGAGGCGCGAAGCCACGCCACCGAGTTCCCCCAAGACCGGCCGGCCCCCGGGCCCCAAGGCGGGCTGGGCTTCGCCAGGCCTTGAGGCTGGCGCCGCCCGCAGCGCGGGTGGCGCGGGCGATCCCCTGGGGTGCTCGGGCAGGTTCGAGCGGACGAGCGCCCCCGACGTCCCCGGTTCGCGGCCGGCGTTCCAGGCGCCCGTAGGGTGGGCAGCGTGGCGCAGGGTCTGCCGCCCGAGTGCAGGGCGGGCTAGGAACGCCCACATGCGTCAGGCCGACGGGCTCGACCTGCTGGTGATCGGGGGTGGGGTGAACGGCGCGGGCATCGCGCGCGACGCCGCGGGGCGGGGCCTGAAGGTCGTGCTGTGCGAGGCGGGGGACCTCGCGTCGGGCACGTCGTCGGCCTCCTCCAAGCTCGTCCACGGCGGTTTGCGTTACCTCGAGTTCGGCGAGGTGGGTCTGGTGCGCAAGGCGCTCGCGGAGCGCGACCGGCTCTTGCGGGCGGCGCCGCACATCGCCTGGCCCCAGCCCTTCCTGCTGCCGCTGGTGTCCGAAGGCCGGCCGGCCTGGCTCATCCGGCTGGCCCTGCTGGCCTACGACCACCTGGCCCCGAGGCGCCGGTTGCCGCGGAGCGCCCGGGTCGACCTGCGCTCGGACGTCGGCGGGTGGGCGCTCAAGCGCGAAATCCGGCAAGCCTTCCGCTATTTCGATGGCTGGGTCGAGGATGCGCGGCTGGTGGTGCTGCTGGCCCGGGACGCCGCGCGCCGAGGCGCGCGGATCCTGACCCGCGAGGCGGTGACGGCCGCCCGGCTGCAGGACGGCTGGTGGGAGGTGACGACCAGTTCGGGCCGGACGCTCGTGGCCCGCCGGATCGTCAACGCCACGGGCCCGTGGGCCGGGCGCGTCGCCCGCGAGGTGCTGAAGGCCGCCGACGCGCCCCGGCTGCGCCTCGTCCAGGGGGCGCATCTGGTGGTGCGCCGCGTGAACCGCACGGCCGACGCCTTCACGCTGCAGCAGCCGGACCGGCGAATCGTGTTCCTGCTGCCCTTCGGGCGCGACCTGAGCCTTCTGGGCACGACGGAGACGCCAGTGCCCACGCCCGACCACCCGCAGGTGACGGCTGCGGAGGAAGCCTATCTGTTGGCCGCGGCCAACCGGGTGCTGCGCCGCCCGTTGAGCGAGGCCGACGTGCGCCATCGCTTCGCGGGCGTGCGCCCCCTGGTGTTGGAGGAGAGGCGGAGCGATCGCGAGACGACGCGCGACTGGCGGTTCGTGGACCATGCGGGCCTGCCCGCCACGACGGTGGTGGGCGGCAAGCTCACGACCTTCCGCCGACTGGCGGAAGAGCTGGTGAGCCGCCTGTTCCCGCACACCCGCCCCTGGACGGCGGAAGCCGTGCTGCCGGGGGGCGACATTCCGGACGTGGGCGGCCGCACCCCGCGGGCCAATTTCGAGGCCTGGGCGCGCCAGCTCGCCCGCCGCTTCCCCGACCATGACCCGCGGCTCGTCCATCGCCTGGCGGGCCTGTACGGCACGGACGCCGAAGGCCTGCTGGCCGGCGGGCTGGGCGCGCGGGCGCCGGACGGGTTGTTCGAGGCCGAAGCGGCGTTCCTGAAGGCCGAGGAGTTCGCCCACACGCGCGAGGACATGCTGTGGCGCCGCACCCGCCTGGGGCTGGCGGCACTCGCCCGGCCCGGGTGGCCGGCCCGGCCGCGAGACCTGGTGAGCTCCTGAGGCCGGGCGGCCGCCGGGGTGCGGCCGACCGGCCAGGCTCCGTTGAGGCCCGCACCCGCACGGCGCGCACGGTCGACCCGGCGGGCGAGCGCCAGCACCGGCGCGGCGCGTTCGACCCGTTGGGCCCCGGCGCCGCCTGCCACCGCCCATCTTGCGGGCGCCATGGCCGGACGGCCCTGGTTCGGGAGGGCGCCCTGGGGCGTGCCCGCCCGGCTTCAGGCAGCCGGCGTCAGCCCCGCGCGCGGCAGGTGCGCTTGACGACCGCCGTGGCGAGGCTGTCGGTGCCGGCCGGATATTCGGCGAGGCTTGCGACCTCACCCTTCACCCACCACACCGCACCGTTGCCCGGCGAGAAGCCGGGTTCGCCGGCGTAGCGCGAGCCGGAGGCCGCCGGCGTGAGGGACAGACGCACGTCCACGCCCTGGATCACCAGCACGACGTCCGGCCGGCCGTCGGGCCCCGTGCCGTACACGGCCGTCACCGGCAGGTTGCCTTCGCACAGGTAGGAAACGGCCGTCGTGGCCTTCACGTCCGGATCCACGGGCAGCTTCTCGCGCGGGATGCGCCGCAGCTCTTCCGCGCCCCGTGACAACGCCTTCTCGGCTTCGGCCGGCGTCACGGTTCGGGGCTCGCAGGCCGCCAGCAGCCCCAGGGCCGCCAGCGCCGCACGCCCCCTCATCCCAGGGCCTTCTCGATGGCCGCACGCAGCTCGGCGCTCTCGGGCTCGGTGCGCGAGCCGAAGCCCGCGATCAGCCGACCGTCGCGCCCGACGAGCAGCTTGTGGAAATTCCAGCCCGGCTCGGCCGCCGGGCCCAGCTGGGTGCGGGCCCACTGATAGAACGGAATGGCCTTCGCCCCCCGCACGTGGCTCTTCTCGGTTAAGGGGAAGGTGATGCCGAACTTGGTCTCGCAGAATTCCGCGATCTTGCGGTTGTCGTCGAATTCCTGGCCCATGAAATCGCCCGAGGGGATCCCGATCACCGTGAAGCCCCGCGCCCGATAGCGGTCATGGAGCTTCTGCAGCCCTTCGTATTGCGGCGTGAACCCGCAATGGCTGGCCGTGTTGACGAGGAGCATCACCTGCCCCCGGAACTGGGCGAGCGGCAGCGGGCGGCCATCGATCCGGGTGAGCGTGAACTCGTAGACCGATGATGCCTTGGGCGCGGCCTGGGCTGGCCCGGCAAGCCCCGAAGGCAGCCCCACCGTCGTCCACGCCAGCGCCACGCCGCACAGCGCCGCGCCGGCCCCCAGGATCCACCCCCAACGCCGCATGTCGGTCTCCGTCGCCCCGTCCGTGCGGCGCGCGCGATAGCCGAAGCCCGGGGCCGGGTAAACGGCCCGCCTGGTCGTCGCGCACCGTGCGCGCTAGGGGGGGGTGGTGAAGCCGCGCGCCGGGCAAGACCGTGCTGTCACCGAACGATGGCGGCCCATGACGCGGGCCGTGCGCGCGGGCACGTGGCGGTCGGACCACGGCGAGACGAGCGAGGCCCTCTTCCTCACCTCAGGGTTCGCCTACGAAAGCGCCGGCGAGGCGGCCGCCCGCTTCCGCGGCGACCGGCCGGGCATGACCTATTCCCGCCTGCAGAACCCCACGGTCGAGATGCTCGAGGAACGGCTGGCCCTGTTGGAAGGGGCCGAGGCCGCGCGGGCCACCGCCTCGGGCATGGCCGCGATGACGACTGCGCTGTTGGCCACGCTGTCGGCCGGGGACCATCTGGTGGCCGGCCGAGCGCTCTTCGGCTCGTGTCGGGTCTTGGTGGACCAGATCCTGCCCCGCTTCGGCATCGAGACCACCGCGGTGGACGTGCGCTCGCCCGCAGCGGTGGCGGCCGCCCTGCGGCCCAACACACGCGCGATCTTCCTGGAAACGCCGGCCAACCCCACCCTCGACATCGCCGACATCGCCGCCATCGCGCGCATCGCCCACGAGGCCGGCGCCCTCCTCATCGTCGACAACGCCTTCGCCACCCCCGTCGTGCAACGGCCCCTGGCCTTGGGTGCGGATCTGGTGGCCTATTCGGCCACCAAGCTCATGGACGGGCAGGGCCGGGTGCTGGCGGGAGCCGTGCTCGGCTCGCGCCAGTGGATGACCGAGCGGTGCCTGCCGTTCGTGCGGCACACAGGGCCCACCCTGTCGCCGTTCAACGCCTGGGTGGTGCTGAAGGCGCTCGAGACCTTGCCGCTGCGGGTTGAGCGGCAGGCGGCGAACGCGCTTGCGCTCGCCCGCTTCCTCGAGGGCCGCGTGCGCACGCTCTATCCGGGCTTGCCCTCCCATCCCCAGCACGAGCTCGCGATGCGGCAGATGGCCAATGGCGGGATCATCGTCACGTTGTTCGTGGACGGGGGCGAGCGGGCGGCTCATGCGCTCCTCGACTCGCTCGAACTCATCGACATCTCGAACAACCTGGGCGACACGCGCACCCTGATGACCCATCCGGCCACCACGACCCATCACAGCGTTCCGCCCGAAGTGCGAGCGGAGATGGGCGTCACCGAGGGCATGCTGCGCCTGTCGGTGGGGCTCGAGGACCCGGCCGACCTCATGGAGGACCTGGACCGGGCGTTGCGGAGCATCGGCCAATGAGCCCGATCCAGGCCTTGTTCCCTTATGTGGCCACCACCGGGGCCATCACGGTGCGGGTGCAACCGACGTTCGCGCCCGAGGATTCCCGGCCGACCGACGGCGTATGGGTGTGGCGCTACCACGTGCGCATCGAGAACCACGGCGACGAGCCGGTCCAGCTGCTCGATCGCCACTGGATCATCACCGACGCCCACGGCCGCCGGGCAGAGGTGCGGGGGGCGGGCGTGGTGGGCGAACAGCCGCTCATCTCCCCGGGGGGTGCCCACGACTACGTCTCGGCCTGCCCGCTCTCCACGCCGTCGGGGACGATGGAAGGCAGCTACGGCATGGTGGCGGCCGACGGCCGGCGCTTCCGCGTGGCCATCCCGGCCTTCGATCTCGTTTCGCCCGACAGCCGGCGCCGGGCCAACTGAGGCGCCGTGCGGCGGTCGCTGTTGCCGCTCAATGCACTGCGGGTCTTCGATGCCGCCGCCCGCACCCTGTCGTTCGCGCGCGCGGCCGACGAGCTCGCCGTGACCCCGGCCGCGGTGGGCCAGCAGATCCGGGCGCTCGAGGAGACGCTGGGGGTCATCCTGTTCCGGCGCACGCCCCGCGGCCTCGAGCTGACCGCCGAGGCCGAGGCGGCGCTGCCGGCGCTCAAGGCCGGCTTCGCCCGGTTGGAAGAGGCCGTCCAGACCCTGCAGGCGGGCCAGGGTCCGGGCCGGCTCACCCTGGCCGTGGCCCGCGGCGCGCTGCGCCACTGGCTGTCGCCGCGCCTGTCGCGCTGGATGGCGGAGCATCCCGAAACCCAGGTGCGCATCCTGCCGCTGGACGGCCCGGTGGACTTTTCGGGCCTCAATCTCGACCTCGCCTTGTCGTTCGGCCCGCCGCCCGATGCCGAAGGCGTTTTCGGCCGCAAGCTGGCCGACGAAGTGCTGGTGCCGGTGGCTCGGCCCGGCGCGCCCGAGCGCGAAGTGCACTGGCGCAGCGTCGACGCCGCGCGGGCCGGGCCAGGGGCGATCCTGGTGGCCGACGCGGGCGCCGCCCTCGACTGGGCGTTGGCTGGGCTCGGCGTCGCCAGGGTGCCCCGCACCCTGGCCGAAGCGGCGCTCGCGGCCGGCGAGGTCGCCCAGGTGGGGCCGGCCGAGCCCATCGCGGAAGCCTACTGGCTGTGCGCGCCCGAGCCCCAGTGGAAGAGCCCCAAGGTCCGCGCCTTCGTCGAGGCCCTGCTCAAGACCTAGAGTGCGAGTGCGCCGCGCGGGGGTTCCTCGCGTGGCCCGGCGCGTTGCAGCCGGTGGCGGACGAAGTCGGCGATGGCCAAGGGGTAGAGCCGGTGCTCCTCCGCCAGGACCCGGGCGGCCAGCCGCTCGGGCGTGTCGTCGGGCAGCACCGGCACGCGCGCCTGGGCCAGGATCGGCCCCGCATCGACCCCCTCCGTCACCTCGTGCACGGTGCAACCGGATTCGGAGTCGCCCGCGTCGATCGCGCGCGCGTGGGGGTTGAGGCCCGGGTGGCGAGGCAGAAGCGAGGGGTGGATGTTGAGGATCCGGCCCCGCCATCGGCCGACGAACCAGGGGGTGAGGACGCGCAGGAAGCCGGCCAGGGCCACGAGCTCCGCGCGGGCGGCGCGCAGCACGCCGTCCAGCGCTTCCTCGAAGGCCTGACGGGTTGCGAAATCGCGATGGGGCACCACGGTCGTGGGCAGCCCCAGGGTGCGGGCGATCTCGAGCCCCGGGGCATGCCGACGGTCGGCCGCGACCAGCACGATGCGGGCGGGATAGTCGGGGGCGGCCGCGGCGCGGGCGATCGCCGCCATGTTCGAACCCCGGCCCGAGATGAGGACGGCGAGCGCCACGCGGCCCGGGGGTGCCGCCGGTTCAGCCATCTTGGCCGATGGTCATGGCCGCCGAAGCCCCGAGGACGCCGGATGGCAGGGCAACCTCGATGCCCCAGGGGCCGGGGTCTACCTGGCCGATCTCGAACACGCGCTCGCCCGTGTCGCGAAGCGCCCGGGCCACCGCCGAAGCGGCCTCAGGTGCCGCGATCGCCACCATGCCAAGCCCGCAGTTGAAGGTGCGCAGCATCTCGGCAGGCGCGATGCCGCCCAGGGCCTGGAGCCAGGTGAACACGGGGGGGACGGGCCAGCGACCGCCCTCGACCCGCACGCGGCACCCGTGGGGCAGGACGCGCGGCACGTTCTCAAGAAGGCCGCCGCCCGTCACGTGGGCCAGCGCGTGAAGCCCGCCCGCCGGCACCTGGGGCAAGAGGGCGCGGACGTAGAGCCGCGTGGGCTCGAGCAGATGGTGGAGCAGCGGCCGCGACGGATCGAACGGCGCCGGCGCGTCGAGCCTCAAACCTTCGACCAGGCGGCGGACGAGCGAGAAGCCGTTGGCATGCAGGCCCGAGGAAGCGAGCCCCAGCACGACGTCGCCCGGACGCACGCGCTGGGGGCCGAGGACGCGGTCGCGCTCGACGAGGCCGATGGCGAAGCCGGCCAGGTCGAAGTCGGAAGCCGGATAGAACCCTGGCATTTCGGCCGTCTCTCCGCCCACGAGCGCACAGCCGGCCTCCGTGCAGGCGCGGGCGATGCCGGCCACCACCTCTCGGGCTACCTCGAGGTTCAAGCGGCCGCAGGCGAAATAGTCCAGGAAGGCGATGGGCTCGGCGCCTGTTACGATCAGGTCGTTCACGCACATGGCCACCAGGTCCTGGCCGATGCCGGCCACGCGGCCAGAGTCGATGGCCAGACGCAACTTGGTGCCCACACCGTCGGTGGTGGCCACCACCAGGGGGTCGCGATAGCCGGCCGCCCGGGGGTCGAGGAAGGCGCCGAAGCCCCCCAGACCCGCATCCGCCCCCGCCCGCTGCGTGGCTCGGGCCAGGGGCGCGATGGCCCGCACGAGCGCATTGCCCGCCGCGATCGACACGCCGGCCTCGGCATAGGTGGCCGGCCGTCGGGAGGGAGCGTCGTGCATGGGGGGCCCTTGCCCCAGCGCTGGGGGGAACCCAACCCCTTTCCGTCGGAGGCGGCCCGCGGCTAGGGCCGCCCCCATGCAGCGGGGCCTCGTCGTGGCCGTGGCGGCCGGGCTGGGACTGGCCGCCGGCGCCCTTGCCCAGCCCGCGCGGGCGCCCGATCCGGTGGCGGTGGGCGACTCCTCGGGCCTCGTGGTCGGCGGGATCGAAGTGCTGACGTCCGGCCGGACGAACGTCGAGGCCCGGTTCAACGGCTGGCGCGAGGCGCAACGGAAGGCCTGGCCGCTCTTGTGGAGCCGCTACACGGGGCTGGCGCCCGAGCGGGCGCCACGCCTGTCGGATGCCGCCCTCGATTCGATCGTGAGCGCGATCGAGATCGAAGAGGAGGCCGTACGCGACCGGATCTACGGTGCGCGGCTGTCGGTCGTGTTCGACCGGCTCCGGTCGGCGGCGTTCCTGGGCGGGGCGGCGGCGCTCGTTCAGTCCCCGCCCCTGCTGCTGTTGCCCGTGTTGCAGGACGCTGGCGCCCGCATGGGCTATGAGCCTGAGAGCCCTTGGGTCCAGGCCTGGCTGCGCTTCCGGGCCGGCGAGTCCGCCATCGACTACATCCGGCTGCGGGCCGGACCGCTCGACCGGCTGCTGTTGTCGGCCTGGCAGGCCGAGCGGGCGGACATCGCCCTCTGGCGCCGGATCGTCGACCGCTACCAGGTGGCGGACGTGCTCGTCCCCGAACTCATCCTCGAGCGGGACCTGCCCGGCCGGCCGGTTCAGGCCCTGCTCATCCTACGGTCGGGCCCCGGCGGGCGAGAGCTGGGGCGCCTCCGCCTGGCCGAGCCCCGGGGGGATGTCGCGGCGCTGCTCGACCGGGCGGTGCGCGAGGCGGATGCGCGCTTCACGGCCGCCTTCCGGGCGGGGCTCCTGAAGCCGGATCCGGCCCTGGCACCGCCCGAGCCAGTGGAGGTGCCCGACGAAGCGCCGGAACTTGCGCCGGTGGCCCAGGCGGCCGTGGTCGAGGTCGAGGTCGAGGCGGCCTCGGACCAGGCGTTTGTCGAGATCGAGCGCCGGCTGCGGGCGACGCCGGGCATCCTGGGTGTCGAGGTGCGCAGTTTCGTCGTGGGCGGCATCTCTCGGCTGGGCCTGCGCACCACCCTGCCGCCCGCCGAACTGGCGGCGGCGCTGGCAGTCGAGGGGCTTGCGCTCGAGGCTGGCCGCGTGCGCCTGGCCGAACCGCCGCCACCTGCGCCCGGCCTCGTGGCCGAACCGCCGCCCGCGCCCGGCCCGGCGGCCCAGCCCGCGCCGGCCCCGCCGTCGGAGCCGTGAGCGGGCAACTGCCCCTGCCGCTCGACTGGAAGGCCGCGCGCGGGGCGCGCGACTTCTTCGTCTCGGCCGCCAACGCCGAGGCCGTGCGGTTCCTCGATTCCTGGGCCATCTGGCCCTTGCCGGTGGCCCTGCTCGTCGGGCCCGCGGGATCGGGCAAGACGCACCTTGGCGGCATCTTCGCCCGCCGGGTCAATGCGCGCCTGTGGGACGACGCCGACCGGACGGCGGCGGAAGAAGCCCTGTTCCACGCCTGGAACGAAGCGCTCGAGACCCGTCGGCCCCTGCTGATGACCGCTCGCTCTGAACCCGAGGACTGGCACCTCGGCCTGCCCGACTTGGTCTCGCGCCTCAAGGCCACGCCGCGGGTGCGCATCCACGCCCCCGACGACGCGCTGCTCGCCCACCTGTTCCGCAAGCTGTGGCGCGACCGGGGGGTCGAGGTGGGGGAGGAGCTCGCCCGCTACGTGCTCACCCGGATCGAGCGCAGCTTCGCAGGCGTGGCCCAGGCCGTCGAGGCCATCGACCGCCGGGCGCTCGCGGCCGGTCGTCCGCCCTCGCTGGCGCTGGCGCGTGAGGCCCTGCTCGACCTTGAGGCCTTGGAACCGGACTTCCGCGATCGACCGCTTCCGCGCTAGGGCCGGCCGGGATGTCGTTCAGCGCCCGGCCCAACCGGCTCGCCTCGGACCGGCTCCTCAATCGGGAGCTGTCGTGGCTGGCCTTCAACGCGCGCGTGCTGGAGGAGGCGACGAATCCCGCCCATCCGCTCCTCGAGCGGCTACGGTTCCTGTCGATTTCCGGCAACAACCTCGACGAGTTCTTCATGGTGCGCGTGGCGGGGCTGCGCGGCCAGCTGGATGCCGGGGTGGAGACCCCCGCGCCGGAAGGGGCGACCCCCGCCCAGCAGCTGGCGGCCATCGCCGAAGCGACCGACGAACTGATGGCCGAACAGCAGCGGGTCTGGCGAGAGCTCGTGGACCTTCTCGCCGCGGTCGACGTGCTCGTCGTGCGGCCGCAGGATCTGGGCCGCGAGGAGGCGGCCTTCCTGGAACAGCATTTCATGAGCCGGCTGTTCCCGGTGTTGACGCCGCAGGCGATCGACCCCGCGCACCCCTTCCCCTTCATCCCCAACAAGGGCTTCAGCCTGGTCTTCACGCTGCGGCGCCCCGGAGATCCCGACCCGCTGGTCGCTCTACTGATGCTGCCGCCGATGCTGCCGCGCTTCCTGCGGCTGCCGGGCCGGCAGGCCCGGTACGTGGCGCTCGAAGAGCTCATCCGTCACCACCTGCCCCTGCTGTTTCCGGGCTTCGAAACGTCCGGCTCGGGCGCCTTCCGCGTCATCCGCGACAGCGACATCGAGATCGAGGAAGAGGCCGAGGACCTCGTGCGCTTCTTCCAGACGGCCATCAAGCGGCGCCGGCGCGGCCAGGTGATCCGCCTCGAGATCGAGGCCGGCATGCCCGAGGACCTGAAGGCGATGGTCGTCGCAGCCCTCAAGGTCACGCCGCGCGAAACCTCGGAGGTGGACGGCATCCTGGGCCTGGCCGACCTGGCCCAGCTGGTCGACGAAGACCGGCCGGACCTGAAGTTCGAGCCCTACACGCCCCGGTTCCCCGAGCGGATCCGCGAGTTCGGCGGCGACTGCTTCGCGGCGATCCGGGCCAAGGACATCGTGGTGCACCACCCGTATGAATCCTTCGACGTGGTGCTCGACTTCCTGCGCCAGGCCGCGGCCGACCCCGACGTGCTGGCCATCAAGCAGACGCTCTACCGGGTGGGCAAGAACAGCCCCATCGTGCGCGCCCTCATCGACGCGGCGGAAGCCGGCAAGTCGGTCACCGCCCTGGTCGAGCTCAAGGCGCGCTTCGACGAGGAGCAGAACCTCGCCTGGGCAGCCGAACTCGAGCGGGCCGGCGTGCAGGTGATCTACGGCTTCATCGAGCTCAAGACGCACGCCAAGGCTTCGATGATCGTGCGCCGCGAAGGCGACGAGCTGCGCACCTATCTGCATCTCGGTACGGGCAACTACCATCCCGTCACTGCCCGGATCTACACCGACCTGTCGTTCTTCACGGCCGATCCCGAGCTGGGCCGCGAGGTGGCCCAGTTCTTCAACTTCGTAAGCGGCTACATTCAGCCGCAGGGGCTGAAGCGCCTCGCCATCTCGCCCATCGATCTGCGCGAGCGGCTGGTGGAGATGATCGATGCCGAGATCGCGCATGCCCGTGCCGGGCGACCCGCCACCATCTGGTTCAAGCTCAATTCGCTGGTCGACCCCGGCATCATTGACAAGCTCTACGAGGCGAGCGGAGCGGGCGTGCGCATCGAGGGGGTGGTGCGCGGCATCTGCTGCCTGCGGCCCGGGGTGCCCGGCCTGTCGGAGAACATCCGGATCCGCTCGATCGTCGGTCGTTTCCTCGAGCACAGCCGAATCGTGGCCTTCGGCAACGGGCGGCCGCTGCCCTCGCGCCGGGCGCGCGTGTTCATCACCTCGGCCGACTGGATGCCGCGCAACCTCGACCGCCGCGTGGAACTGCTGGTGCCCATCGAGAACCCCACGGTCCACGCCCAGATCCTGGACCAGGTGCTGGTGGCCAACCTGAAGGACACCGAGCAGAGCTGGGAGATGCGCCCCGACGGCAGCTATGCACGCTTGCGCGCCGAGGGGCGCGGCTTCAACCTGCACCGCTACTTCATGTCGAACCCGTCGCTCTCGGGCCGGGGCTCCGCCCTGCGGCACGCGCCCGTGCCGGAACTGAAGGTGGCCGCCGAAGACCCCGCCTGACAACCCGGTCGTCGCGCGGCCCGGTTGTCGGACGGCCGGCCCGCGGCGATGAGGCGAGCGCAATGGCCGAGCGCCCCGGGGATCCGCCAACGACCGACCCGCCCGTCCACGCCCTGGACTCAGCGGCGGTCCTCGCGCGCTTCGCGGTCACGCCGGAGGGTCTCTCTGCGGCCGAGGCGGCCGCCCGTCTTGCGCGCTTCGGGCCCAATCGGCTTCCCGCCCGGCGGCGTGACGGGCCGCTGCGGCGGCTGTGGCGCCAGTTCGACAATCCCCTGGTGACGTTCCTGGTGGTGGCGGCCCTCGTCGCGGCCGCGCTGGGCGAGGGGGCGGATGCGCTCGTCATCGCGGCGGTCGTCGCCATCAACGCGGGCATCGGCTTCCTGCAGGAGGGCCGGGCCGAGGATGCGCTGGCTGCCATCCGCGCCATGATGGATCCGGTGGCCACGGTGCGTCGGGAAGGCCAGCGGACCGTCATCCCGGCGGCCGAGGTGGTGCCGGGCGACATCGTGTTGATCGAGGCCGGCGATCGCGTGCCGGCCGACCTGCGCCTGACGGAAGCCCGGGCGCTCCGCGTCGACGAAGCGGCGCTGACGGGGGAATCGGTCCCGGTCGCCAAGTCCACCGCGCCCGTCGGCCCCGGGGTTCCGCTGGCGGAGCGTACGGGCATGGCGTACGCCGGGACGCTCGTCGCGGCCGGCACCGGCGTGGGCGTGGTGACCGCAACCGGCGCCGGCACGGAGCTCGGGCGCATCTCGGCGCTGATGGCCGAGGTGGGCGAGACGCGCACACCGCTCGTACGCCAGATGGACCGGTTCGCCCGCCGGCTGACGGCCGTCGTGCTGGGGCTATCGGGTCTCGCCTTCCTGCTGGCGGTCGGGCCCCGCGGAATGGCCGCCGGCGAGGCTTTCATGCTGGTGGTGGGGATCGCGGTGGCCGCCATCCCCGAAGGCCTGCCGGCGGTGCTGACGGTGACGCTTGCCATCGGCGTCCGGCGGATGGCCGAGCGCAAGGCGCTCATCCGTCGGCTTCCCGCCGTGGAGACCTTGGGCTCCGTGGGCGTCATCTGCACCGACAAGACGGGAACCCTCACGGCCAACGAGATGACGGTCGTGCACCTGGAGCTGCCCGGCGGCGCCCGCTCGGTCTCGGGCGCGGGATATGCGCCCACTGGCCGGATCGAGGGCGGGGTGGATGCCGAGGTGCGCGCCCTGGCGCTGGCCGGAGCGCTGGCCGGCGATGCGGAGCTTCGCCTGCTGGACGGCGTCTGGCAGGTGGTGGGCGACCCCATGGAGGGTGCGCTCTTGGCCTTGGCGCGGAAAGCGGGCGTCGAGGCCGAACGCGTGGCCGCCCGCCGGTCCGACGTGCGGCCCTTCTCTTCGGAAGCCCGCTTGATGGCAACCCTGGACGTCCGCGCCGACGGGCGCACGTGGGTCGCCGTGAAGGGGGCGCCCGAGGCGGTGCTGGCCCGTTGCGACCTGACCTCTGCCGACCGCGCCCGGTGGCTTGCGCGGGCCGAGGCGTTGGCAGCCCGGGGCCTGCGCGTGCTGGCGATCGCCGAGGCCGAGGCGCAGGCGCTGGAGCCCCTTGCGGGATTGCGCCTCCTGGGGCTTGCGGGCTTCCTCGATCCGCCACGGCCCGAGGCCGCCTCGGCTGTCGCCACCTGCCGCCAGGCCGGCATCCGGGTGGTGATGGTCACGGGCGACCATGCCGCGACCGCCGCGGCCGTGGCCCGCGCGGTGGGGCTGGCCCATGAACCGGGCGTGATGACGGGGGCCGAGCTCGATGCCGTGGACGACGCTGCACTCGACGCCCGGCTGGACCGCCTCCACGTCTTCGCGCGGACGGCGCCGGAACACAAGCTGCGCCTGGTGGACGCGTTTCGCCGGCGTGGCCAGGTGGTGGCCATGACGGGCGACGGCGTGAACGACGCGCCGGCCTTGAAGCGGGCGGACATCGGCATCGCCATGGGCCGCAAGGGCACCGAGGCCGCCCGCGACGCCGCCGACATGGTGCTGGCCGACGACAACTTCGCCTCGATCGCGGCCGCCGTGCGCGAAGGCCGCACCGTGTGGGACAATCTGATGAAGGTCATCGGCTGGACGCTGCCCACGAACGGAGGCGAAGCCCTGACCATCATGGCCGCCCTGGCCTTCGGGCTGGTGCTGCCCCTGTCGGCCATCCAGATCCTGTGGATCAACATGGTCACGGCCGTCACCTTGGGCCTGGCGCTCGCCTTCGAGCCGGGCGAGGACGGGGCGATGCGCCGCCCGCCGCGGGATCCGGCTGCGCCCATTCTATCGGGGCGGCTGTTGTGGCGGATCGCCTTCGTCTCGGTCCTCGTGGCCTTGTTCGCCTTTCTCCTGTTCGACGGTGCGCTCGCCGCCGGCCGTCCGGTCGAAACCGCGCGGACCCTGGTGGTCAACGCCATCGTGGCGATGGAGATGTTCTACCTGTTCGCGGTGCGCTTCACGCACGGCACGGGGCTTGCTTGGCAGGGCGTAAAGGGCACCCCGGCCGTGTGGTGGGCAATCGGCATCGTGGCGATCGCGCAGCTCGCCTTGACGCATGCCCCGCCGCTGCAGGCCGTCTTTTCCACGCGGGCCCTGGGTCCCGTCGAGTGGCTCGCCGCCTTGGGCGCCGGGTTGATCCTGCTGCTGGTGGTGGAGGCCGAGAAGGCGCTGGGGCGGGCCTGGGCTCGCCGTCAGGTGCCGCAGAAGGTGGCCTGAATCCGCTCGTGCGGCAGGGGCGGAGCCCGCAGCGGCGCATCCTCCGACGCGGGTGCGAACGGGCGGCGCACGGCGTTCAGCAGCGCCTCGAACGGGCCAAGGTCGCCCCCTTCGGCCGCCTCAAGGGCCGCCTCGACCCGGTGGTTGCGCGGGATGAGGGCGGGATTGGCGGTGAGCGCTCGGGTGCGGGCGCTGGCCTCCGACGAGCCCTCCGCGGCCAGGCGGGCGCGCCAGCTCTCGTCGAAGGACCGGAAGGCCGGTCGGTCGCGGGCATCGACGGGAAACGCCTGACCTTCGGCCAGGGCGCGAAACCCGTTGGTGAAGTCGCAGCCGGTGTCGGCCATCGCCTGGAGGAGGGTCTCGATTAGGGCCCGGTCGCCGTCTTGGGGCGTGGCGAGCCCCAGCTTTGCCCGAAAGACCGCAAGCCAGGCCTCCTCGAACAGGGCCGGGAACCGCTCGACCACGGCCTGGGCCTGGGCGATGGCGGCGCCTTCGTCCGGGTCGATCAAGGACAACAGCGCTTCGGCGAAGCGCACGATGTTCCAATGCGCGATGCGGGGCTGGTTGGCATAGGCGTAACGCCCGGCGTGGTCGATCGAGCTGAAGACGGTGGCCGGATGATACGCGTCCATGAAGGCGCAGGGGCCGTAGTCGATGGTCTCGCCCGAGATCGCCATGTTGTCGGTGTTCATGACTCCATGGATGAAGCCCACCCCCATCCACTGGGCGACGAGGCGGGCCTGGCGGGCCATCGTGGCCTCGAGCAGTGCAAGGGCCGGATTGGGGGCGTTCGCCGCCTCTGGGGCGTGGCGGGCGATGGCGTGGGCCAGAAGCGCCTTGAGCCCGTCCAGGTCGCGGCGGGCGGCAGCGTACTGGAAGGTGCCGACGCGCAGGTGGCTGGCCGCCACGCGCACCAGGATGGCCCCCGGCAGCACGCGGTCGCGAAACACCGGCTCGCCCGTTGCCACCACGGCCAGGCTGCGCGTGGTGGGGATGCCGAGCGCAGCCATCGCTTCCGAGATCAGGAACTCCCGCAGCATGGGGCCCAGGGCCGCGCGCCCGTCGCCCATGCGGGAATAGGGCGTGCGGCCCGAGCCCTTGAGCTGGATGTCGACTCGGCGGCCGTCCGGAGTGAGGTGCTCGCCCAAGAGGTGGGCGCGGCCGTCGCCCAGGATCGCGAAATGGCCGAACTGGTGCCCGGCGTAGGCCTGGGCAAGGGGCGTGGCCCCCGGCGGCAGGCGATTGCCCGATAAGGTTTCGGCATCGAGGCCGTCGGGATCGAGCCCGAGCTCGAGGGCGAGCGGCCGATTGAGCACGACGAGCCGAGGGGCGCGAACGGGCTCGGGGTCGAGCCGTGTGAACAGGCTGCCCGGCAGGCGGGCGTAGCTGGTGTCGAACCGGAAGGCGCCCATGGCTTCCAGTTGGGCCTTCGGATCGCTCGGGGAAAGGGGGCGCGGATACCGGCAGCGGCGGAAAGCCACATTCCTTGCATGGCCGCCATGCGGCCGAGGCTGGTCAAGCCCAGCCGAGTGTGGAATCGGGCGGCATGACCGACGCGCGCCCCTTCGAATCGCGCCCCGCCCGTCAGGCTTGCGGCCGTGAACGCCCCGTCGCCTGAAACGCTGACGGGGTCCCGGCCTGTTCCCCAGCCGCTCGTCAATCCCGTGCGCACCCGCGCCGACTGGGAGCGCATGCGCGCCGAGGTGCGGGCCGACCCGGGTGCCTTCCACGGCGCCATTGCCGCTTCGGAGCTGCACTGGTTCTGGCCCCACGTCGGCCCGGCCGGGGCATGGCTCACCCGCGACCCCGCCTCGGGCCGCTGGCAGGGGTGGGATGCCGCCACCCTCGAACCCGCAACGCACGATCCGGGCCCGGGCGTATGGCCATGGGAGCGGGCCTTCGACGACCGGGACGCCCCGTTCTTCCGTTGGTTCGCGGGCGGGCGGACGAACGCCGGCTTCAACGAGCTCGACCGTCACGTCCTCGGCGGTCACGGGCACGAGACCGCCGTCATCTTCGAGGGCGACCGCTGGGACATGTCGCTCGACGGCGGTCGCGGCGGGCCGGTCGACTGCGCGCGCTTCACCTATCGCCAGGCGCTCCTCGAGACGGCCTTGTGCGCGCTGGCCCTCAAGTCGCTGGGGCTCGTTCCGGGCGACCGGATCGCGCTCAACATGCCCTCGATCCCCGCCCAAATCTGGTGGACCGAAGCGGCCAAGCGATTGGGCATCCTCTACACGCCCGTCTTCGGCGGCTTCTCGGACAAGACCCTGTCCGACCGGATCGCCGATGCGGGCGCCAAGGTCGTGATCACGGCCGACGGCGGCTGGCGCAATGCGCAGGTCGTGCCCTTCAAGGCAGCCTACACCGATCCCGCCCTCGACGACTTCCTGCCCGTGCCCGTGGTGCTGGAGCTCGTGGGGCGCGCCCTCGACATGGAGGCCGACGACCGAGCGTTCCTCCTCCAGACCGTCGAGCGCGCGCTGGAAGGCGAGCTGACGGTGACGCGGGCCGATGCCATGCGCGGGGTGGGCCGGGCGCTTGCGGAGCTGGGGCGGCAGGGCCGCATCGACCCCGGCCGGGCGGCACGACTGCGCATCGCCGCCGCCCGGGCCCTGGTGGCCGCACCGCCGCGGGTGGCGGCGGTGGTGGTGGAACGTCACGCCGGAGTGCCCGACCTGGTGTTCCGGCCCGAGCGCGACCGCTGGGCGCATGAACTGAGGCGCCAGGCGATGGACCAGCTGGTGGCGGCGGCCCGGGCCCGAGGGTTGCCCGTCGCCGCGCCGGCCGACCTTGAGGCCTTGACCGACACGGAGCTGGTGCGCGCCGTGTGGGCTGCGGTGCCGCCCCTGCCCGTGGACGCCGACTATCCGTTGTTCTTCATCTACACCTCAGGCTCGACGGGCAAGCCGAAGGGGGTGGTGCACGTCCACGGCGGCTGGGCGGCGGGCGTGGCCCACACGATGAAGGTGGCCTTCGACGCTCGGCCCGGCGACGTGATGTACGTGGTGGCCGATCCGGGGTGGATCACGGGCCAGAGCTACATGATCGGGGCGGCCCTGCTGTCGCGGGTGACGACGGTGGTGGCCGAAGGTTCGCCCGTCTTCCCCCACGCCGGCCGCTTCGCCGCCACGATCGAGCGGCACGGCGTGCGGATCCTCAAGGCCGGCGTCACGTTTCTCAAGACCGTCCTGCAGGATCCCGAGAACGTGAAGGACATGGCCCGGCACGACCTTTCGGGCCTGCGCGTGGCCACCTTCTGTGCCGAGCCCGTCTCGCCCGCCGTGCAGGCCTTCGGCATGGAGCGGGTGACCCCGTGGTACATCAACAGCTACTGGGCCACCGAACACGGCGGCATCGCCTTCACCCATTTCTACGGCAACCCCGACTTTCCGCTGCGGGCGGACGCCCACACCTGGGCCTTGCCCTGGGTGCTTGGCGACGTGTGGGTCGAGGACGCGGGCGACGCTCGCGACGCCGAGGCCCCCTTCCACCGCCCCGACGACGCAGGCGGGGCCCCCTGGCGGCGTGCGGCCGATGGGGAGAAGGGCGAGATCGTGATCGCCGCCCCCTATCCCTATCTTGCGCGCACCGTATGGGGCGACGTGGAGGGATTCCGCGTGGTGGACGGGCGGGTGGACCCCCGCTGGCGGGGCGACGCCGAGCGCTGGGCGAGGGGCTACTGGGGCCGGTGGAAGGGCGTGTGGGCCTACACCCAGGGCGACTTCGCCATCCGCCACGCCGACGGGTCGTTCTCGCTCCACGGCCGCTCGGACGACGTCATCAACGTCTCGGGCCACCGCCTGGGCACCGAGGAGATCGAGGGAGCGATCCTGCGCGATCGCGCGCTCGACCCCCGGTCGCCTGTGGGGAACGTCATCGTGGTGGGCGCCCCCCACCGGGAGAAGGGGCTGACCCCGCTCGCCTTCATCCAGACCGCGCCGGGCCGACGGCTGTCGGACGACGACCGCCGGCGTCTGGCCGAGCTCGTGCGTGCGGAGAAGGGCGCGGTCGCCGTGCCCGAGGATTTCCTCGAGGTGAGCGCCTTTCCCGAGACTCGCTCGGGCAAGTATATGCGCCGCCTGGTCCGCGCGCTGGTGGAAGGCGGCGACGTCGGCGACGCCTCGACGCTGCGCAACCCCGAAAGCCTCAAGGAACTGCGGCGCGTGATCGCCGAATGGCAGCGCCGCCAGCGCCTGGCCCAGGAACAGCGCATCTTCGAGCGTTGGCGCTACTGCCGCGTCCAATACAACGCGCTGGCGGACGGCCGCCGGGTGGCCACCGTCACCATCGCCAATCCGCCGGTCAATGCGCTCAACGAGCGGGCGATCGACGAGCTGGCGATCGTGGCCGACCATCTGGCCCGGCGCGACGACGTGGCGGCCGTGGTGTTCACGGGCGAAGGCACCCAGTCGTTCGTGGCCGGGGCCGACATCCGCCAGCTGCTCGAGGAGATCCACGACGAGGCGGAAGCCCGGGCGCTGCCCCACAACGCCCAGCTGGCCTTCGGCCGTATCGAGCGGATGGGCAAGCCGTGCGTGGCGGCCATCCAGGGGGTGGCGCTGGGTGGCGGCCTCGAGTTCGCGCTGGCGTGCCATTTCCGCGTGGCGGAGCCCACGGCTCGGTTCGGCCAGCCCGAGATCCGCCTGAACCTGCTGCCGGGCTATGGCGGCACGCAGCGCCTGCCCCGCATCCTGGCCGCGCGCCGGGGCGTCCAGGGGCTGGTTTCGGCCCTCGAGCTCATCCTGGGCGGGCGCGGCATCGACGCCGCGCGGGCCCTGGCCCTGGGCGTGGTGGACGAGGTGGTGAACGGCGCAGACGACGTGCTCAGCCGAGCGCACGCGCTCGTGCGCGCCTGGGCCGAGCGAGGTCCGGACAGCGCGCTGGGGCGGGCATGGGCCGAACGCCAGGCGCAGGTCGCCGCCTGGGACGGGTCGGCCGACCGGCCGCTCGAGCCTGCGCTTGAGGACCCCTTCGTGCAGCACATCCTGGCCCAACTGGCGCGGGTCGGCCGCGCGCGCGCCGGGGCGCGCGCCCTCGCCGCCATCCGCGAAGGCTGGGAGCGGGGCGTGCCCGCCGGCCTTGCCCGCGAGGCGGCCGAGTTCGCCGCGGCCGTCGTCGATCCGGAGGGGGGCAAGGCCGGGATCCGCGCCTTCCTGGAACGCCGCAGCGCCCCGCTGCCCGTCCGCCGCGATGGGGTCTTCCACTACGAGGACCAGCTCGAGCGCGCGCGCGTGCTGGCCGAACGCGGCGAACTTCTCCCCGTGGGCTCGCCCTTCTTCCCCGGGGTGACCCCCGTGCCGCGCTGGCAGCTCGCCTTCGGCATCGCCCGCGATCCCGAAACCGGCGCCCCCCGCTTCGGCCCGCCCGGCACGCACGAGCGCCAGCTTGTCGTGCCGGTGGAGGAACCGGGGCCCAACGAAGCCCTCGTCTACATGCTGACGAGCGAGGTCAACTTCAACGACATCTGGGCGCTGACCGGCATTCCGGTCTCGCCCTTCGACAACCACGACGAGGACTTCCAGGTCACGGGGTCGGGCGGGGTGGGGCTCGTGGCACGCCTGGGGTCCGAGGCGCGGGCCGAAGGGCGGCTCAAGGTGGGCGACCTGGTCGCGGTCTATTCCGGCACCAACGACCTGTTGTCGCCGATGGTGGGGCTGGACCCCATGTTCGCCGACTTCGCCATCCAGGGCTACGAGACGCGGACCGGAAGCCACGCCCAGTTCCTGGTGGTGCAGGCCCCGCAGCTCCACCCCTTGCCGCCCGACCTGACGCTCGAGAAGGCCGGATCCTACATCCTCAATCTGGGCACCGTCACGCGGTGCCTGTTCACGACCCTGAAGGTCGAGCCGGGGCGGACGGTGTTCGTGGAGGGGGCGGCCACCGGAACCGGCCTGGATGCGCTGCGCACGGCGATCCGCACGGGCCTCAGCGCCGTGGGCCTGGTGTCGAGCCCGGAGCGAGCGCGCGTCGTCTTGGCCCAGGGGGCCCTGGGGGCCATCGACCGGCGCGATCCCCGCTGGGCTGGGGCCTTCACGCCCGTGCCCGAGGATCCGGCCCGCTGGGCCGAGTGGGAAGCCCAGGGTGCGCCGCTCGTCGAAGCCTTCCGAGCGCTGAACGGCGGGCGGCTCGCCGACTATGTGGTGAGCCACGCGGGCGAGACGGCCTTTCCCCGCAGCTTCCAGCTGCTGGCCGAAGGGGGCCGGCTCGCCTTCTATGGCGCCTCGTCGGGCTACCACTTCTCGTTCCTGGGCAAGCCCGGCCGCGCGACGCCCGAGGAGATGCTGCGCCGGGCCGGCGCTCGGGGTGGGGAGTCGCTCCTCGTCTTCTATGGACCCGCCACGGCGGAACTCATGGACGAGGCGGGCCTTGAGATGATCGAGGCCGGCCGCCGCTTCGCCCTGAAGCTCGTGGTGGCCACCACCACGGACGCCCAGCGCGAGTTCCTGCAGTCCCTGGGCCTTGAGAATGCGGTGGCGGGCGTGGTGAGCCTCGAGGAACTCGCCCGGCGACTGGGGGACCGCTTCGCCTGGCCCGCCACCATGCCCCGCCTGCCCGACGCCCGGGCCGACATCGACCGCTTCCGCGCGGCCGTGCGCGACTACCAGGAACGGACACTGAAACCTTTCGGCAATGCGGTGGGGCGCCTGCTGCGCTCGGCCGACAATCCGCGCGGGGCCCCCGATCTGGTGTTCGAACGCGCAGGGCATGACACCCTGGGCGTGTCGACGAGCCTCGTGAAGCCGTTCATCGGCCGGGTGCTGTTCGCCGAGGAACTGAAGGGCCGGCGTTTCACCTTCTACGCGCCCCAGGTGTGGACCCGCCAGCGGCGGATCCTGATGCCCACCGCCCAGATCCTGGGCACGCACCTGTGCAACGCGTGGGAGGTGACGCGGATGAACGACATGATTGCGGCGGGGCTGCTGGAGGTGAGCGACCCCACGGTGGTGCCTTGGGCCCGGCTGCCGGAAGCGCACCAGGCGATGTGGGAGAACCGGCACGAAGGGGCCACCTATGTCGTCAACCACGCCTTGCCGGCCCTGGGGCTCAAGAGCCGCGACGAGCTCTTTGAACGCTGGGCGGCAGGTGAGCGGGCGGACCCGAGCGGCGGGGGCGAGGGAGCATGACGACGCTGGAGGCAGCGCGCGCCCGGCGCCCGCGGCGGGCCTCGGCGCCGGCGGGGCGGCTGGCGGGCAAGGTGGCCCTGGTGACGGGGGCAGCCGGCAACATCGGGGGGGTGATCGCCCGGCGCTTCTTGGCCGAAGGGGCGACCGTGGTGGTGACGGGCCGCGAGCAAGGCCGGATCGAGGCCGCCCGCCGAGCGATCCTTGAGGAAACGGGGGCGGCGGCGGCCCGCGTGGTGGCCGTGGTGCTGGACGGTGCCCAACCCCAGTCCGTGCGCTCCGGCATCGCCCAGGCGCTCGAGCGCTGCGGACGGATCGACGTCCTCGTCAACAACGCGGGCTCGGCGGGCCCCAAGCAGCCCATCGAGAACGTGCCCTTGAGTGCCGACGACCTCGCGCGCCTGAAGGCCATGGGCCTGCCCGAGAACGAGACGGTGGCCGATGCCGTGCGGAACCTCCTGGGGGTCACCTGGAACCTGGTGCGCGCGGCGGCCCCGCACCTTCAGGCCGGGGCCAGCATCGTCAACATCTCCACCATCTTCTCGCGCACCCCCTATTACGGTCGGGCCGCCTATGTGGTGCCCAAGGCGGCCGTGAACGCGCTTTCGGCCGAGCTCGCCCGCGAGCTTGGGCCGCGCGGGATCCGGGTGAACCTGGTGTTCCCCGGCCCCATCGAATCGCAGCGGATCCGCACCGTGTTCGCGGCCATGGATCGGCTGCGGGGCGACCCGCCGGGTGCCATGGCGGCCGAAGTGTCGGGCCTGATGACGCTCGAGCGCGACCCGGAGCGTTCGGGCCCTGAAAAGCCGTTCCCGACGCCCGACGACGTGGCGGCCACCTGCGTGTTCCTGGCCTCAGACGACAGCGCGGCGCTCAACGGCCACGCCTTCGAGGTGACGAACGGGATGGCCGTGCCCGCCGACAGCCGGTCCACCTGGCTCGCCCGGCCCACCATGCGCTCGATGGACGGGACGGGGCTCGGCATCCTCGTGGCCGGGGGGGAGCAGTGGGAGGAGGCGCTCGAGATCGCAAAAATCCAGCAGGCCTTCGGCGCCCACGTCCTCCTCGGCCTGTCGCGCCAGGCGGACGTGGCCCTGGCGGAAGCCCGCGCTCGGGCGGAACGAGTGACCGAGCGTCTGGCCTTCGCCCGCTTCCACCGTGCGGACCCTGACGGCATGGAGGCCGCGCTCGCGGCCTTCACCGAAGCGCAGGTGCCCATCACGGGCGCCATCGTGATGCCCGTCCGTCCGGCCGACAGCTGGCCGGGCGAACTCCACACCCTGGACGACGACGCGGTGGAGGCCATCATCGACACCGAGATCGTGGGTTCGATGGCGGTGGCCCGCACCCTGTCGCGCTATTGGAAGCGACAGGCGGTCCTCGTGCAGGAGCCGCGCTTCGTCTTCCTCACCAACCCTTCCGACGGCCAGGGGGACCGCGTGGCGAAGCTGCTGGAGGCGGCGACCGCCCAGCTGGTGCGCATCTGGCGCGACGAATCCCAGGTGGACACGCGCTACGGCCGGCGGCGCCAGGGCGAGTGGGGCAACCTGATCGTCCGCTACACCAACGCCGAGCCCGAGAACCTGCGCTTCACGGCAGGCCACGCCGCCCGCATCGTGCAGAAGGAGAACCGCATCCAGGAGGTGAGCCTGTGCCTGCCGGCCTCGATCGGCGAGGCGACCGGCGCCCGCAAGGCCATGCCGGGCTTCTCCGAGAACATCACGGGGCTGCACCTGGGCAAGGTGGCGCTGGTGACCGGCGGGTCGGCCGGCATCGGCGGGCAGGTGGCGCGCCTGTTGGCCCTGGCCGGGGCCAAGGTGATGATGGCGGCCCGGCGCGAGAGCGAGCTGGCGCTCGCCCGGGCGCGCATCGTGGCCGAGCTCGAGGACGTGGGCTTCGCCGGTGTCGAGCGCCGCGTGCGCATCCTGCCCGGCTTCGACGTGGCCGACATCGACGCGCTCGGCCGGGCGGTGGAGGAGACGGTCAAGGCCTTCGGCCGGATCGACTATCTCATCAACAACGCCGGCATCGCCGGGGCCGAGGACATGGTCGTCGACATGGACGTCGAGGCCTGGCGGCGCACGCTCGATGCCAACCTCGTCTCGAACTACGCCCTCATGTACCACGCCGTGCCGCTCATGAAGGCGCAGGGCTCGGGCTACGTGCTCAACGTCTCGAGCTATTTCGGGGGCGAGAAGTTCCTGGCGGTGGCCTATCCCAACCGCGCCGATTATGCGGTTTCGAAGGCGGGCCAGCGGGCCATGGTGGAGGCGATGGCCCGGCACCTGGGCCCCGAGATCCAGTTCAACGCCATCGCCCCCGGCCCCGTGGAGGGCGACCGGCTGGCCGGCACCGGCGGCCGGCCCGGCCTGTTCGAACGGCGCGGCCGGCTCATCCTCGAGAACCGGCGGCTCAACGCGGTCTATGCGGCCGTGGTCAAGGCGATCCGGCGCGGGGCTCGAGTCGAGGCGCTGCTGCAGCGCCTGGCGCGCAACGATACCGCCCAGCTGAGCCACGACCCCAATTCGCCTCATGAACTGCGGGAACTGGCCCTGGCCTGTGCGCGCGAGGGCGACGGCGTGTGCACCTGGGATCGTTTCCTCTTGAACCCGCGGCTGGCCGCCCGGCTGGTGGCCCGGTTGCGGCTGGCGGGTTATTTCCTGGACGCTCCCGGCTGGGCCGACCGGCCGGCCGGGCCGGAACGGGATTCGGCATGGCTGTTGCGCGTGCCGCCCGAAGACCCGCCCTTCCTGCCTGCCGAGCGGATCCGGGCCGAGGCGGTCAAGATCCGGTCGGGCGTGCTCGCCCAGCTGCACCTGGGCCGCATGCCGACCGAAGCCGACGTCGCCCAGGCCACCGTCTTCTTCCTGGCCGACCGTGCCGTCTCGGGCGAGACGTTCATGCCCTCGGGCGGCCTGCAGGTCGAGCGATCGACCACCGAACGCGAGCTGTTCGGCAGCCCCAAGCGCGAGCGGCTGGACATGATGCGGGGCAAGGTCGTGTGGCTGATCGGCGAGCACCTGACCGACTATCTGGCCGAGGCCGCCCGCCAGCTGGTCGAGGACTGCGGGGTGGCGCGCGTCGTGTTCCTGACCGCCTCGGCCGCCGGTGCGGACGCGTTGCGGGCGCAACTGGCCGACCTGCCGGCCGAGCGCTTCGCGTTCCTCGAAGCCGCCCCGGACATCGAAGGCGCCATGGATCGGGCCCTGCTGGCTCACGGGCGGCCGATCACCGTGGTCTCGACCGCCTTCACGCCGCTGCCCGACCACCTGTTCGACCCCGAGCGGCCCCTGTCGCCCCAGGGCTTCCGCCAGGTGGTGGAGGACAACCTCACCCACCATTTCCGGGTGGCCCGCAAGGCTTCGCTGTTCGACGGGTGCCAAGTGGTGCTGTGCTCACCCGACGTGCCGATGGGCACGGCGGCACCCGCCTTCGCGCTGGCCAATTTCCTCAAGACCACGCTGCATGCCTTCACGGCCACGCTGGCGGTCGAGAACGAACGGCTGGTGCACGACGTGCCCGTCAACCAGGTGAACCTGACGCGCCGGGTCCGCTCGGAGGAGCCGCGCAACCTCGACGAGCATTGGGAGGAGGTGAAGCGCTTCGCGCGGGCCGTGCTGCTGGCCGGCGCTCCGCTTCCCGACGCGGAAGACAGCCGCTATCGCGCCCGCATCTACCGCGGCATGTCGATGACGGTGTGAAGAGCTACCTCGACTTCGAGGGGGCCGTGGCGGCCCTGGAGGCCGCCGCGGAACGGGCGGCTGCGGCCGGCGACACGGCCGAAGCCCAGGCGCTGGCCGAACGCGCGCACCGACAGCTCAAGGACCTCTATTCTCGGCTGTCGGCCTGGCAGCGCACGCAAGTGGCCCGCCATCCGGGCCGGCCCCACATCCCCCACTACCTGGCCCGGATGTTCACCGAGTTCGTCGAGCTGGCGGGCGACCGCCGGTTCGGCGACGACCCGGCGATCACCGCCGGCCTGGCCCGCTTCCGCGGCCGCGCCGTGGCCGTGATCGGCCATGCCAAGGGCGAGGACACGGCGAGCCGGCTGCGCCACAACTTCGGCATGGCGCGCCCTGAAGGCTATCGGAAGGCCCAGCGCGTCATGGACCTGGCGGATCGCTTCGGCCTGCCCGTGATCACGCTGGTCGACACGCCCGGCGCCTTCCCCGGGGTGGACGCCGAGGCCCGCGGCCAGGCCGAGGCCATCGCCCGCACCACCGACCGCTGCCTGGCGCTCGGCGTGCCGCTGGTGGCCGTGATCGTGGGCGAGGGCGGTTCGGGCGGAGCGGTGGCGATCGCGACCGGCAACCGCGTGCTGATGCTGGAGCACAGCGTCTACTCGGTCATTTCGCCCGAAGGCTGTGCCTCGATCCTGTGGCGCTCGACGGGCAAGGGCAACAGCCGGGCGGCGGAAGCGGCCGAGGCGATGCGCATCACCGCGGCCGACCTGCTGCGGCTGGGGGTGATCGACCGAATCGTCTACGAACCGGTGGGCGGGGCGCACCGGGATCACGAGCTCACCATCACGCGGGTGGCAACGGCCGTGGAGGAGGAGCTGGCGGCGCTCGAGCATCTGGCGCCTGAGGAACTGCGCCGCCAGCGGCGCGAGAAGTTCCTCGCCATGGGCCGCCAGGGCCAGGCCCGGTGGTGACCGCCGATTCGTGGTGACCGCCGATTCCAGGACCCGAACGGCGGTCGCTGGGGCGGAGCCCCTGCCCCTCGTCGAGCTGGCCCGCGCGCTGGTGCGTTGCCCCAGCGTGACCCCGGCGGAAGGAGGCGCCATCGGGCTTCTCGAAGCGGAACTCAAGGCGCTGGGTTTCCGCACCTGGCGTCTCAGCTTCGGCGCCCCGCCCGATGGTCCGGTCGAGAACCTGTTCGCCCGGGTGGGCGACGGAAGGCCCCACTTTGCCTTTGCCGGCCACACCGACGTGGTACCCCCCGGCGACCGGGAGCGCTGGAGCGTCGATCCGTTCGAGGGCCGGGTGGCGCACGGCGTGCTCGTGGGCCGCGGGGCGGCCGACATGAAAGGGGCGCTGGCCGCCATGGTGGAGGCCGCGCGCCGCCACGTGGCTCGCGGGGCGCCGGGCTCGCTGTCGTTCATCCTGACGGGCGACGAGGAGGGCCCCGCCACGTTCGGCACCGACCGCGTGCTGGGCTGGATGGAAGCCCATGGCCACGTGCCCGATTTCTGCTTGGTGGGCGAGCCCACCTCGGTCCGGCGGGTGGGCGACTGCCTGAAGATCGGCCGGCGCGGCAGCCTCAACGCCTGGATCCGGGTGCAAGGGACCCAGGGACACGTGGCCTATCCCGACCGTGCCGACAATCCGGTGCGCCGGCTGGTGCGCATTCTCCACGAGCTGCAGTCCCGCGTGCTGGACGAGGGCACGCCCTGGTTCGCGCCGTCGAACCTCGAGGTCACCGACCTCGAGGTGGGCAACCCCACCCCCAACCTGATCCCCGCCGAGGCCTCGGCCCGGCTCAACATCCGGTTCAACGACCGGCACCGAGGGGCCGAGCTTGCCGGCTGGATCGAGCAGGTGGTGGCGACCCATGCCCCGGTTGCCGACGTGCGCGTGCGGATTTCGGGCGAACCGTTCCTGACCGAACCCGGACCCTTCTCGGACCTGGTGGCGGACGCGGTGGCCGCAGTCACCGGCGAACGGCCCACGCTCTCGACTTCGGGCGGGACGTCGGATGCCCGCTTCATCCGTCGGCTGTGCCCGGTCGTGGAACTGGGCCTGCCGGGGGCCACTATGCACCAGGTGGACGAGCAGGTGGCACTGGCGGACCTTGAGGTCCTGGCCCGGATCTACGACGAAGTGCTAAAGCGCGCGTTCAGCCCCGCTCGCTGAAGGCCTCGAGCGGCAGCGGCTCGCCGTGTTGGGCATACAGGACCCGCCGGCGCAGGAACCGCGTGAGCCCTTCCTCACCCGCCCTCGACGGCCCGAGGCCGGAGTGCCCGAAGCTGGTCTTGGGCGCATCGGCGACCAGTGCGGTCAAGGCGGCGTCGTTCAGGCTCACCGCGCCCACCTTGAGCCGTCGGCCCACGGCTTCGGCTTCGGCCAGCGTGCCGGCCACCACTGCGGCCGACAGGCCGTAGACCGAATCGTTGGCGAGGGCGATGGCTTCGTCGACGGTGTCGAAGGCCATGACCGGCAGCACGGGGCCGAAGGTCTCCTCGCGCATCACCGCCATGTCGTGCGTGACGTCGACGAGCACGGTCGGTGCCAGCCACAGGCCGCCGTCCCGCGTCTCGATCCGCCCGCCGGTCAGCACCCGTGCGCCCCGGGCTACCGCCTCGGCGATGTGCGCCGCCACGACCTCGGCCTGCGGGGCCCAGATGAAGGGGCCTAGGTCGCCCACGCCGATGTCGGGGTGGTTCGGCCGCACGGCCCCCGCCCGCGCGACCAGCGCATCGAGAAAGGGTTCGAGGATCGGCCGGGCGACGTAGATCCGCTCGATCGACTGGCAGGCCTGGCCCGACGCCCGGCAGGCCCCCGACAGGGCGACGTCGGCGGCCCGGACGGGATCGGCGGACGCCAGGACGATCAGCGGATCCTTGCCCCCGAGTTCGAGCGAGACCGGAACGAACGCTTCGGCCGCCGCCACCGCCACCTTCCGCCCCGTGGCGAGCGAGCCCGTGAAGCAGAGGAAGTCGACCCTGGGCACGAGGGCCGCGCCGGTGGCGCCATCCCCCTCCACCAACGCCAAGGGCAGGTCGGGAACGGCGGCCGCCGCCGCCCGCAGCGGCCCCATGAACCGGGGGGTGACTTCGGAGGGTTTGACGACGACCGCCGCACCCGCGGCGAGCGCCGGGATCGCGTCGGTGAGCGCCAGGAGCAGCGGGAAATTCCATGGGGAAATCACGCCGACGAGTTCGACGGGCTCGAGCGTGACCGACCAGGTGACGGACGGCAGGGTGGAAGGCCGGTTGCACGGGGCGGCCGCGGCCAGGATCGCGGGGGCCCGCTCCGCCCAGCGGGCAAGGAGCTTGAGAACCGTGTCGATCTCGAGTGTCGAGAGGGTTCGCCGGCCGGTGTCCGCCTCGAGGGCGGCCTGGAGGGCGGCCCGCCGCTCGTCGATCGCTCGGGCGAAGGCCTGCAAGCGCTCGGCCCGCCCGGACGCCTCGAGGGCCGCCCACGCTGGCTGGCGCGCCCTGAGTTGCGCCAGCAGGGCCTCGAGCTCGGCCAGGGACGGCGGGGCGACCGCGTGATCGAACCGGCCGGTGCGCGGGTTGCGGACCTTCACGCGCGAGCCGCCACGCGCGTTTCCACCGCCTTCCAGAAGCGGGCGGCGGTGTTGGTGCCGTTGAAGGCGTCCATCGTCACGAGCCCGGTGGGCGAGGTCACGTTGATTTCGGTGAGATAGCCCCCGATCACGTCGATGCCCACGAACAACAGTCCACGGCGCCGCAGCTCAGGGCCCAAGCGCGCGCAGATCGTCCGATCGCGGTCCGACAGATCGGCGGGCTCCGCCCGGCCGCCGGCCGCAAGGTTCGACCGGATTTCGCCGCCTTGCGGCAGGCGGTTGATGGCGCCGGCCGGCTCGCCGTCGATGAGGATGATGCGCTTGTCGCCCTGGGCCACTTCGGGGAGGAAGGCCTGGACCATGAACGGCTCGCGCCAGACGCGGCCGAAGAGTTCGACGAGGGCAGCGAGGTTGGGATCGGCCGCATCCAGGTGGAATACGGCCGTGCCCGCATTGCCGTAGAGCGGCTTCAAGACCAGGTCGCCGTGGCGGGCGCGGAACGCCCGGATGGCCTCGAGGCTACGGGTGACGAGGGTGGGCGGCATCAGGTCGGCGAACTCGAGCACGAACAGCTTCTCGGGGGCGTTGCGGACGGCCGCCGGATCGTTCACCACCACCACGCCCAGGGCCTGCGCTCGCTCGAGCAGGTGCGTGGCCGTGACGTAGGCCATGTCGAAGGGGGGATCCTGACGCATCAGGACCACGTTGAAGTCGCGCGCGATGTCGCGGGTTCGCGGGCCGTCGAGCCAACGGAAGTGCGGCGCGCCGGGCGCCGAGGGGCGGACCACCTCGAGGTCCCGGGCCGTCGCCATCACGCGGCCGTCGATCCAGTCGAGGGCCTGGGGCAGGAAGTGCGCCAGGCGGTGCCCGCGGGCCTGCGCCTCCAGCATCAGGGCGAAGGTGGAATCGCCCGCGACGTTGATCGTCTCGATGGGGTCCATCTGGACCGCGATGGCGAGCGGCGGACGCATCACGGCCGCCCTAGGATGCTGGACGAGGGCTCGGAAGGGTTCAGCGGGTGAGGGAGCGTTCGGCCTCGCGGATGCGGGCGATCACCGCGGGGTCGCGCGTCGTCTCGCGCATGGCCGAGAGCGAGGCGCGGGCCGCGGCGCGGTCGCCCACCAGCTGCTCGAGACGCGCGCGCTCCCACCACAGTTCGGGAACGGCCGGCGCGATCGTCGTCAGCCGTCGCGAGAGCTCGAGCGCACGGGCGAGCTGGCCGCTCTTGCGGGCCCGGATCGCCTGGTTCGAAACGAGGCGCACCAGAGTCTCTCGGTTGCCCATGGGCCTGAGGTGCGCAGGATCGGGGCGGGTGTTGCGGCCGAGCGCCCGGGCCAGCAGCATGCGAATGCCGGCGATGCCCAGCGTGCGACCGGCCGAGAAGGGGTCGAGCAGCACGGGGTCCGCCTCTCCCCCCAGCCGGACGATGACATGCCCGGGCAAGGCCACGGGCACGGCCGGCCAGCCTGCCCGACGGGCGAGGCCCACGTATAGGATCGACAGCGTCACCGGCAGCCCGCGCCGGCGCTTCAGCATGGCGAGGAAATCGGCGTTCTCGGGCGAATCATAGGTGTCGGCGTCCCCCGTGAAGCCTTCCTCGCCCGCCAGGAGACGCACGAGGGCGTCCGCCCGATCGGCCGACCCGGCGGCCGACCCCGCAAGTGCGGCCAGGCGGGCGGCGAGCGTGCCCAGCCACAGACGTGGCTTGGCGAGATCGAGGCCCGGCCGGTCGGCGGCCGCCAGCACCAGGGCCGCTTCGTCGATGACGATTTCCCCGTCGTCGGCCACGCCGATCGCGACCAGCGGATCGAGGACATCGACGTTCATGGACGAATGTCGCGAATATGGCGCGGCCAGCGGCCGGGTGCCAGAGCAATCAGGTCCACGCGCGCGTTTGCCGCGACGGAGCGCGCGGTTCCCCGGCGGCGCCAGGCCTCGGCCCGGGCCAGACGGTCCGCGGCCGCCAGCAGCCGCCGGTAGGCCTGTGGCGTGAGGGCCGCCATGGCCGCCTCCAGCGTCGGGCGGCGCTTGACTTCGACGACCACCAGCGTGTCGCCCTGTCGGGCCAGGATGTCGATCTCGATGGGCGGGCGCCGCAGGCGCGTGCCCAGGATCCGGTAGCCGCGCAGCCACAGCCACAGGCAGGCCAGCCGTTCTGCCCAGCGCCCGCGCCGCTCGGCGGCCCGACGGTCTGGCTGGCCGCGCCGCGTCATGCGTCCCCCTGGGCCAGGGCCAAGGCGCGGGCGAAGGCCTCCTCGCGGGGCAGGCCGAAGGCCTGGGCCACCCGGGCCGCCGCCTTGCCCGGCGGAAGGGTGGAAAGCGCTTGGCGCAAGGCCCGATCGACTTCCTCCGGGGCCGGCCGTAAGAGCGCTCCATCTCGGGGCGGCGGGGCCACGAGCACCACCAGCTCTCCCTTAGGCGGATGCGCCGCGAAGCGCCGGACCAGGGTGGAGAGGGGACCCGTCACCACCTCCTCGTGCCGCTTGGTGAGTTCGCGCGCGACGGCCGCCTCGCGGTCGCCCAGAATCCGGGCCAGGGCCTCCAGTGTGGCCGTGAGGCGGGGGGCCGTCTCGTGCAGGATGAGCGTGCCGGGAATCCGGGCGAGATCGCCGATGGCCGCATCGCGCGCGGTCGGCCGGGCGGGCAGGAAGCCTGCGAAGAAGAACCGGTCGGTCGGCAGGCCGGCGATGCTCAACGCGGCGATGGCGGCGCAGGGCCCGGGTGCGGTGGTCACGGGGATGCCGCGCCGGCGCGCTTCCCGCACGAGCCCGTAGCCCGGGTCGGAGATGAGCGGGGTCCCCGCATCGCTCACCAGGGCCACCGACCGTCGCGCCATGGCATCCAGCAAGCGCTCGTGCCGGGACGACGGGCTGTGGTCGTGGAACGACCACAGGGGTCGGTCGCTGCCGACGTGCCGCAGCAGCGTGCGGGTGACTCGGGTGTCCTCGCAGGCGACGAGGTCCGCCCGGCGCAGCCAATCGGCAGCCCGCAGCGACAGGTCGGCCAGGTTGCCGATCGGCGTGGCCACGATGTAGAGCCCGGGGGCGAGGGGGACGTCGACAGCCTCGTCCGGCATGGAGGGCGTTATGGGGGTGCTGGGGCGGGGCGAGCAAGCGGTGGCGTGCCGTCGACTCGCCCTGGGGCTGCTGGCGGCAGCACTTCTGGTCGTGGCCGGCTGCGCCCCCCGGCGCGCGCCCCCGGCGCCCCCGCCACCGCCGCCGCCCGAAGCGCCACGCCCGCCCGAACCGCCGCGCGAGGAAGACCGGCACCGAGTGGCCGTGCTGGTTCCCTTGTCGGGGCCCAACGCGGCGGTCGGCCAGTCGATCGCCCATGCCGTCACGTTGGCCCTGGCCGACTCGGGCAGCACCCGCGTGCGCTTCACCACCTACGACACCGCCGCGGAGGGCGCCGCGGCGGCGGCCGCCCGCGCCTTGGGCGAAGGGGCGGGCCTGATCCTGGGGCCGCTCCTGGCCGCCGACATCCCCGCCGTTCGTGCCGCGGCGGAGCCCCGGCGGGTGCCCGTCCTCAGCTTCTCGAACGACGCGAGCCTGGCCGGCGGAGTGGTGTGGATCCTGGGGTTCCAGCCGGCCCAGGCGGTCGAGCGAGTCGTGGCCCAGGCGGTCGCGCAAGGCCGGCGGCGGTTCGCGGCCCTGGTCCCGAACGGCACCTATGGCGAGCGCGCGGCCGTGGCCCTGACCCGTGCGGTGGCCGCCCAGGGTGGCGAAGTGGCCGCCATCACCCGCTTCACCCGCGCGCGCGAGGCCCTGCCGGCCGCCGCCCGGCGCGTGGCCGGCTGGGATCAGCGCCTGAAGGCCGGCAGCGCAGGCCAGCCGGCCCCGCCTGGCTTCGACGCGCTCCTCATCGCCGATTCGGGGCCGATCGCGGGCGCGTTCACCCCGCAGCTCGCCCGCTACGGCGTGCGCGCGCCCGACGTGTTGCTGCTGGGCACCGAACTTTGGGCGGCCGACCCTGGCATCGTCCGCGTGCCGGGACTGCAGGGCGCCCTGTTTGCCGCCGTGCCCGACACCCGGTTCCGCATGTTGGCGGCCCGGTATCGCGCCCGCTTCGGGGGCAACCCGTCGCGCCTGGCAAGCCTAGGCTACGATGCCGCCCTGCTGGCCATCGGTGCCGCGGGCCGCTGGAGCGTGGGGGAACCCTTGCCCACCACCGTGCTGGCCGACGGGCGGGGCTTCTCGGGCGTGGACGGCATCTTCCGCTTCCGCGGGCAAGTGGCCGAGCGCGGCCTAGAGGTGCGGCAGGTAACGCCACAGGGGTTCCGGGTCGTGTCCCCGGCGCCTTCGGCCTTCGCCGGGGCCGGCTAGGGTCCGAGGCCTGGGCTGCACGGGGCCCGCTGGGGCGTAGCCGGAGATCCCGGCGGCCGCGCCGACGGAGGATTTGCCCAACGCAGGGGGATGCGGCGGGGCCGGCCAGAGAACCGGGGGGCCGCGGCGGCTCGCCGGCACCCGACCGCCGAGGGCCGCCCCTCGGGGCGCGGGCTGCGGGGGGTTCAGCCGGCGGCCGCCAGCGCACGGCATGCCGGGGCCAGCGGCTCGAGGGCGTAGCCATGGCGCCGGCCGCTTTCGATGAGGACTTCCCAATCCCCCCCGAGCCGCGCCGTGGCGAGCGTCGCCAAATGGGCCGACCGCGAGCCCGACCGACAGAACATGAGCACGGACCCCGGGGCCTCCCGCAGCAGCTCGGCACAGGCCGCAACGTCGGCCGGGCGAATGCCGTCGCGGCCGATCGGGATCTCGGCATACGACAGGCCAGCGGCCTGGGCGGCCGCCGCGATGTCGGCCCCGGGCGGCTGGTCGGGTGCCTCGCCGTCGGGCCGATTGTTGATGATCAGCGCGAATCCTGTCGCCGCCGCCTGGGCCACGTCGGCTGGGCTCAGCTGCGGGCTTACGGCCAGCCGATCGGTCAGAAAGCGGAAGTCGCTCATCGCCTCCTCTTCAGATCCGGTGGCGTGGCCTCAGCCCGGAGCCAGGCGACGAAGGCGTCCACGCTCATCTCCTCCTGGCCTTGGCCGCCCAGCCGGCGCACGGCGACCGTGCCTTGGGCCGCCTCGCGACGGCCGACGGCGGCCAGGATCGGCACCTTGGCCAAGCTGTGTTCGCGCACCTTGAGGTTGATCTTCTCGTTCCTGAGGTCGGCCTCGACCCGGAGGCCTGCCGCCTTCAGCCGCTCCACCACGGCCAGCGCATGGGCGTCGGCGTCCGACACGATGGTGGCCACCACCGCCTGCACCGGCGCGAGCCACGGGGGCAGCCGGCCGGCGTGGTGCTCGAGGAGGATGCCGATGAACCGCTCGAACGTGCCCAGGATCGCCCGGTGCAGCATCACCGGCCGGTGCCGTTCGCCATCCTCGCCGATGTAGGTGGCATCCAGCCGTTCCGGCAGGACGGTGTCGGCCTGGATCGTGCCGACCTGCCAGGTGCGGCCGATGGCATCGGTAAGATGGAACTCGAGCTTGGGCGCATAAAAGGCGCCCTCGCCCGGCAGCTCCTCCCAGCCGTACTCGGGGCTCATCCGGCCCGCAGCGCGCACGGCATCGCGCAGCCGTTGCTCGGCCCGGTCCCACTCGGCGTCGGTGCCGTAGCGCTCCTTCGGCCGCAAGGCGAGCTTCACCGCGTACCGCTCGAAGCCCAGATCACGATAGACCGAGTCCAGCAGATCGATGAACGCCACGATCTCCGCCTCGACCTGGTCCTCGCGGCAGAAGATGTGGGCGTCGTCTTGCGTGAACTGGCGCACGCGCATCAGGCCGTGCAGGGCGCCGTGGGGTTCGTTGCGATGGCAGCAGCCGAACTCGGCCATTCGGATGGGCAGGTCGCGATAACTCTTCTGGCCCTGGCGGAAGATGAGCACGTGGGCCGGGCAGTTCATGGGCTTGAGCGCCATCCAGCGCCCCGCCCCCGACACCGGGGGTCGGCCCTCGTCGGTGGTGGGCACCTCGTCGGGCACCACGAACATGTTGGCGCGAAACTTGCCCCAGTGGCCCGAGCGCTGCCACTGCAGGGCGTCCATGAGCTGCGGAGTCTTGACCTCGACGTAGCCCGCGGCGTCGAGCCGTCGGCGCATGTAGGCCTCGAGCGTGCGCCACAGCGCATAGCCCTTGGGGTGCCAGAACACCGAGCCCTGCGCCTCGGGCTGGAAATGGAACAGGTCCATCTCCGCCCCCAGCCGGCGATGGTCCCGGCGGGCGGCCTCCTCGAGCCGGGCGAGGTGGGCCTCGAGTTGCGCCCGGTTCAGCCATCCAGTGCCGTAGATGCGGCTGAGCTGCGGGCGCGCAGGGTCGCCTCGCCAATAGGCCCCGGCGACACGGGTCAGGCGGAAGGCCTCAGGGTCCAGTCGGCCAGTGGACGGCAGGTGCGGCCCCCGGCACATGTCCATCCAATCCTCGCCCGACCAGTAGACGGTAATCTCTTCGCCTTCGGGCAGTTCGGCGGCCCATTCGGCCTTGAAGTGTTCACCCTCAGCCCGCCACTTGGCGATGAGCGCGTCGCGATCCCACACCTCGCGCCGTAGCGGCTTGTCGGCCCGAATGATGCGGCGCATCTCCTCTTCGATGGCGGGCAGGTCCGCTTCGGTGAACGGGCCGCGGCCGGGAGGGGGGGCGAAGTCGTAGTAGAAGCCGTCCTCGGTGGCGGGCCCGAAGGTGATCTGCGTGCCCGGGAACAGGCGCTGCACCGCCTCGGCCAGGACATGGGCGTAGTCGTGGCGGACCAGCTCGAGCGCTTCGGCTTCGTCCTGCGCGGTGAGCACGGCGAAGCGGCCGTCGCGTTCGATCGGCCGGTCGAGATCGAGCACCTGGTCGTCGAGCTTCACCGCCAAGGCCGCGCGGGCGAGGCCCGGCCCGATCGACCGCGCGACCTCGGCCCCGGTGGTGCCACGCGGCACTTCCCGCGAGGTTCCATCGGGCAGGACGAGGCGGACCACGTTGGCCATAAGGCGCTTCCTGGGATTGCGCCTCGCTCCTAGAGGCCCCCGCCCGGCAAGGGAAGCGCGGGCCTATCCGCAGTCGGCGGTGCGTCGGGCGGCCGTGGAGGTCGTGGGAGGGCGGGCGGTGGTGGCGTATTCCTGAGGGTTCAGCACGCCGTTCCGGTCGCGATCCGCCTCGGCGAACTTGCGGTATCCTTCGGCGGCATATTCCTCGAACGTCAGCCGGCCGTCACCATTCGTGTCCAGCCGGTCGAAGTTCCGCCGGCGGTGGACAAGATATTCGGCCTGGCTGATGCGGCCGTCGTCGTCGCGGTCGGCACGGGCGAAGCGCAACTCCTCGCGGGTCTTGGGCTGGGGCGGGCCGGCGGCGACGAACTCCGCAACCGGTGGGGGCGTCTCCTCGGCCGGAAGCGCGGGGGCGGCCGTTGCGGACGGCGGGTGCCCCGGGGCGGCCCGTCCATCCTCCGACCGCCACAGGCGGGCCGCCCACAGGACGAGCGGCACGGCCACCACCAAGGGCAGCCAGCGCCACAGGAGCTTGAGGCGATCACGGGTCATGGGCGGCTCTCTTGCCAAGGGCACCGCAGGCGCCCGACCAGCCCGGCCCCGAAGGCCCCTTTAGGCCCGCCCACGGCCCGAAGGAAGCCCCAGGGCCGCCCACGCCATCCGCGCCTGCCGGCCCGCCGTGGCCGGCGGGGGCAGCGGCCGGCCCTGCCGGATCAGGAGCAGATCCTGCCGGGCGGGTGCATCGAGCGCGCGCAGCACCCGAGGCAGGCCATGCGGGCTTGCGGTCTCGAACGGCCGTGCCGGGCCGTCCCGCCAGCGGGCGAGCGCGGCGGCGACCCGTTCGCCCGCTCGTCCCCAGGGGCGGCGGGCGAAGCGGGCGAAGGCCACTCGGGCCGCCGCGGCGGCAAGGCTGCCGGCGGGCCCCAGGACCGGCGCGAGGGCCTGGGCCAGCGCCCGGCCGCGCGCTTCGGCGACCGCTCCAGCATCGACGGGCCCGTCGGCCAGGATGGGCAACAGAGCGTCCTCGATGCCGAGCAGCGCGACCAGGTCGATCCCGGCCGGGCGCGCGTGGTGGGCCAGTGCGCGAAGCAAGGGCTGGGGCGGGGGTAGGGCACCCTGGGCCACTTCGCTCAAGCGCTCGCGCCACCAAGCCAGCCTGAGCTCGGCCATCATCGGCTCGCCGGGCGAGGCCGCCACGCGTTCGAGCTCGAGGTCGAAGGCGAGCACGGCCGCAAGCGCCGGGCGCAGCCGCTCGGACGCCCACATGAGGGCCAGCCAGCGTTCGCGATCGCGCTGGCGCAGGTCGGCGAAAAGGGGATCGCTCACCCCGTCCGGCCCCGCGGACGGGTGCGCGCCCTCAGCGCGGGCTCATCCGGATCGCCCCGTCGAGGCGGACGTCCTCGCCGTTGAAGTAGGAATTCCGGCACATCTCGAGCGCAAGGCTGGCGTATTCCTCGGGCCGGCCAAGCCGCTTGGGGAACGGCACCTGGGCGGCGAGGGCGGCCTTCACGTTCTCTGGCGCGGCCTGGAGGAGCGGCGTGTCGAAGATGCCGGGCAGGATCGTGTTCACCCGGATGCCCTCGCTCGCCAGGTCGCGGGCGATGGGCAGCGTCATGCCCACCACGCCCGCCTTGGACGCCGAGTAGGCCGCCTGGCCCATCTGTCCATCCTCGGCCGCGACCGACGCCGTGTTGATGATGACACCCCGTTCGCCTTGCTCGTTGAGGGGGGGAAGCGTGAGCATGCCGGCGGCCGACTTGGCGATACAGCGGAAGGTGCCCACCAGGTTGATCTGGATGATCAGGTTGAACCCATCGAGCGGGAAATGCTTGATCTCACCCGTCTGCTTGTCGCGCCAGGCGGTCTTGAAGGCGTTGCCGGTGCCCGCACAGTTGATGAGGATGCGCTCCTGGCCCAGGGCCGCACGCGACTTGGCGAATCCTTGATCGACGCTGGCGTCGTCGGTCACGTTCACGTGGCAGAACAGGCCGCCCACTTCGGCCGCGACCTTCTCGCCCTTCTCGGCGTTGAGGTCGAAGATGGCGACCTTCACCCCGTCGGCCGCCAGCGCCCGCACGGTGGCCGCCCCGAGCCCCGAAGCACCCCCCGTGACCACGGCCGTGAGCCCCTTCAGTTCCATGTCGATCCTCCTTGTCGTTCGGGCCGGGCCCCTATCGGCCGGCCTCCGCCGCCGCACCGCTGTCGAACTTGGCAGGGCCCCTTCAGGTGGCGGGCGGGCCCGCCGCTCGGGTGGAGGTGGGCCGCCGGCGTTCCCGAAGGGCGATCGCGATGGCCGAGCCCAGGATGAGCGTGCCGCCCAGCAACGTGAGGAGATCCGCCCGCTCGCCGAACAGCAGGATGCCGGCCAGCGTCACGAGGCCGAACCGCACGAAGTCATAGGGCATGACGGCCGACGCGTCGGCCAAGGCGAAGGCCCGCGCCAGGGCCAGCTGGCCCGCGGCCGCCGCCGCGCCCAGGCCGACGAGGAGCGGCCACAGCCCCGGCGAAGGCCACGACCAGAAGGGCAGGGCGACCGGGATCGAGGCCGGAGCCGTCAGCACGAACGACCAGGCCGCGACCGCGCGGGGGTCGTCGGTGTCGGTGAGCGCCTTGATGGCCACCAACGAGACGGCGGTGGCGAGCGCCGAGACGACCGCGGCCAACAGGCCCGGGCTGGGGGCCGTGGCGCCCGGACGCAGCACGAGGAGCACGCCCGCAAAGCCGGCGACCAGCGCGAGCGTCCGGTAGATGCGGATGCGCTCGCCCAGGAACAGCACGGCTCCAAGTGTCGCGAAGAGCGGGGCGGAGTAGTTGATGGCCAGCACCGCCGCGAGCGGCGCCGTGGCCACCGCGTAGAAGGTGGCGAAGGTGGCCACCAGCCCCGAGGCCGCCCGCTTGAGGTGCCCCGCCAGGCGGTCGCGCCGCAGAAGGCCGGGCGCGGCGAGCAGCAGGGGGGCGAACCAGGCCAGTCCCATCAGGTTGCGCCAGACGACCACGACAAAGGGATGAAGCTCGGCGGCCGACAGGCGGATGAGTACCCACAGGGTGGCGAAGGCCACGCAGGCCACGATCATCCACGCCACCGCGCGCCCGTAGGCCGAAGGGGCGGCGGGCATCCCTAGTGGCGGAAATGCCGGGCGCCGGTCAGCACCATGGCGAGCCCGTGCGCATCGGCGGCGGCCACCACCTGAGCATCCCGCACCGATCCTCCGGGCTGGACCACGGCCCTCACGCCCGCCTCGGCAAGCGCCAGAAGACCATCCGGGAACGGAAAGAAGGCATCGGAAGCGGCCACCGCGCCATCGGCGCCAGGGCGGTCGGCACCCGCCCGGGCCGCCGTTTGGGCGGCGCGCGCCACCGCCAGGCGCGCCGAATCGAGGCGGTTGGGTTGGCCGGGCCCGATGCCGACCGTCGCGCCGTCACGGGCCAGCACGATGGCGTTCGACTTGACGTGGCGGGCCACCGTCCAGGCGAAGGCGAGGTCGCGCCATTCGGCTTCGGTGGGAGCGCGGCGGGTGGCCACCCGCCACGGCACCTCGGACGGGCAGTCGTGGGTCTGGACGAGATATGCCCCGGCGATGGTCCGAAGGTGGGTGATCGACCGACGGGGATCGGGGAACTCGCCCAGGAGGAGCCTGAGGGCCGGGCGCCGGGCGAGCAGGCCGAGCGCCGCCGGTTCGGCGCCGGGGGCCCAGACGACCTCGAGGAACGTGCCCGAAAGCGCCCGCGCCGTCGCCTCGTCGAGGGGGCGGGTGAGGGCGACGATCCCCCCGAAGGCCGAGACGGGGTCGGCCCGAAGCGCGCGTGCCCAGGCCTCGGCCAGGGTAGGGGCCATGGCCACCCCGCAGGGGTTGGCGTGCTTCACGACCACGGCAGCGGGTGGACCCTGGGCCAGCTCGGCGGCCAGGGCGAGCGCGGCGTCCGCATCCAGCAGGTTGTTGTACGATAACGGCTTGCCCTGGACGAGCCGGGCCGCCGCCAGCCCTCGCCGAGGCCCCGGTGCCGCATAGAGCGCGGCCTGCTGGTGTGGGTTCTCGCCATAGCGCAGGACCTCGACTCGGCCGAGGCTCAAGGGCAGGACGGGCGGCAGCGGTTCCGTGCCCTCGGTTTCGGCGAACCAGGCGGCGATGGCGGCATCGTAGGTCGCCGTGCGGGCGAAGGCGCGCGCGGCCAGTCGGCGCCGCGTGGCGAGCGACAGAGCGCCCGACGTCGCTTCGAGCTCCGCGGCCACGAGGTCGTAGTCGTCGGGCGAGACGACGACCGCCACTCCGGCATGGTTCTTGGCGGCCGCGCGGATCATCGCGGGCCCGCCCACGTCGATCCGTTCGATCATCTGGTGGCGGTCGGCACCCTCGGTCCACGAGGTCTCGAAGGGGTAGAGGTTCACGACCAGGAGGTCGATGGCCGGCAGGCCGTGGGCTTCGAGGGTGCGCGCATGCGCCGGGTCGTCGCGGCGGAAGAGCAGGCCCGCGTGCACGGCCGGATGGAGCGTCTTCACCCGACCGTCGAGGATTTCGGGAAAGCCCGTGAGCTCGCTGAGGTCGCGCACGGCAAGTCCCGCGGCCCGCAGGGCGGTGGCCGTTCCGCCCGTCGAGACGAGTTCGACCCCGAGCCGCTCGAGGCGGTGCGCGAAGTCGACGATGCCGCGCCGGTCGGACACGGACAGGAGCGCGCGACGGACGGGGACGAGGTCGGTCATGGCGCTGGGTGACCGGTCCCTGCCGGACGAACCCCGGTGCTGCAACGGGTCAGGTCCGGCTCTGCCGGCGCCAAGCCCACGCGAAGCTCAAGGGATCGGAGCCCAGGGTGGCCTCGACCACCAGCTGCTGGCAGGGGCGGGCCGTGCCATCGGCGGCCAGCGCAAGGCTGGCCTCGAGGCGGAGCCGCCCCCCCAACGGCAGGGCCACGCGGAACGACCAGGCCAGGGTTTCGCGCGGGCGAGGCGCCGGCAGCCGCACGAGGGCGCCCGCACCGTCGCTCGTGAGGCCCACGGTGGCCCCGGGCGCCAGATGGAAGCGGAGCGCAGCGGCAAGGCTCTCGCCGGGCCCGCGGCGGCGTCCGGCCGGCACCAGCGTGTCCTCCCCGCGCAGCTCGCTGCCATCGGGTGCGAGCCACAGGCGGCGGACGTGGTCGCGCCCGAACCGGCGCCTGTACCCGTCGTGGCGGCATTCCAACCATTGACCGCGAGGGCCGGTGTGCGCGTCGACTTCCACCGCCTGGACGCCGCCGCCCCGGCCCGGCCCGTCGAGCCGCAGCCGCGTCGAATTCGTGTCGGCCAACACCAGGGTGGAGTGGGCCGCCGTGTGGCGCAGGCCCTTCGCCAGCTCGTCGGGCAAGGCCAGCGCGCGCGGTCCGTCGACGCCGGCGGCGAAGGGGCCGCCGCACGAGACGACGACCGGCACGGGCCCGTCGGCCAACACCAGCGCGAGCGTCGAGGCGTGGGCGGCGAGCGCCACCCGGGCCACGGGCGGCGGCGCGGCATCGACCACCACCGCCGTCCGGCCGGCGGCCAAGCGCTGAAATCCTGCAAAGGTGCCGGGGCCTTGGGCCGGCTCGACCCCCAGCGTCTCGAGCTGCCTGGGCAGCGGAGCGCCGCCGTGCCAGGGCGCCGTCGTTCCCTCGCCGGAGGCCAGCAAGGCCAGGCCCCGGCGGACTTGGGCCAGGGCGTCGACCAGCAGCGGATGGGGGGCGAGCGCGCGGGCCTCGTAGAACCGGCTGGCGAGCAGCAGTCGCTCGCCCAGGATCGCGAGCTCGAGCGGGGAACGGCTGACGATACCGTTGTCGTCGAGGAGGGCGGTCAGCGCTGGGCCCAGCAGCGCCTCGGCCCGGGCGCGGTGGGCGTCGTGGCCCGGCACCAGCAGGCTGCCTCCCAGCAGCCCCAGCACGGCCTCGAGCCGGGCCGGGCCGGGGGGCAGTCGGCGGACGGCGCGGTCGAGATGGCGGGTCCAGCGGGCGATGCCGCTGAGGACGGCCGAGCGGTGCACATGGTCGTGGCGGGGGATGAGCAGGGGCGCGTGCGCGATGGCCAGCTGGATGCGGCGGGCGGTCACCACCGGCCCCCAGGCCTCGGGGTGATAGTCGGGAAAGCGCTCGAGCCAGCGGCGGGCCAGGGTCTCGATCCGGCGCGCCTCCGTCTCGGTGCGGGGGGGAGCGGCCGCGCTGTCGCGCAGCCACGCCCAGCCGTGCAGCCAGGTGCGCCAGGCGGGCGGGGCCTGGCGATCATCCAGCGGGCCCGACGCGATGGCCATCCCGTGGCCTTCGAACCACAGGCGGCCCGCGCGCAGGCGTTCGCCGCGGTCGGGATCGCCCGGCACGGGGTCGGCCGGGACCCCCAGCAGGCGCAGGGGAAACCGCCCCTTAAGACGCATCCGATGCAGGAGCGTGCCGTAGCGCAGCTCGGCCAGCCGCTCGCCCAGCCGCTCGGCCATCGACGGGCCCCGGTCGTCCCCCTCGCGGATGCGCCGGGCCGTGATCCGCGCTTCGGGGGGTTCGGCCTCGGTCGGGCTGCCGTCGCTCAACCCTTGAGCCTCGCGATGTTGCGGGCGTAGTGCGGCGGTCCGCCCGCAAAGCTCGCCGTGCCAGCCACGAGCACCGTGGCCCCGGCGGCCACGACGCGGGGGGCGGTCGTGGCGTCGATGCCGCCGTCGACCTCGAGCTCGATGGACCGGCCCGTCCGGTCGATGAGCGTGCGCAGCCGTTCGATGCGGGGCAGCGCCGACTCGAGGAAGCTCTGGCCGCCGAAGCCGGGGTTGACCGACATGACGAGCACCAGGTCGACCATGTCGAGCACGGGTTCCACGGCGACGATCGGCGTTGCGGGGTTGAGGACCACGCCCGCCTTGCATCCCAGCTCGCGGATGCGGGAGAGCGTGCGGTGGAGGTGCGGGCCGGATTCGGGATGGACCGAAAGGATGTCGGCGCCCGCCGCCGCGAACGCTTCGACCAGCGGGTCGACCGGCGAGACCATCAGGTGCACGTCGAAGGGCTTGGCCGACCAGGGCCGCAGCGCCTTCACCACCATGGGCCCCACTGTGAGGTTGGGCACGAAATGGTGATCCATCACGTCGACATGGATCCAGTCGGCGCCGGCGGCGTCCATGGCCTGCACTTCCTCGCCCAGGCGCGCGAAGTCGGCGGCAAGTAGCGACGGCGCGATCTTGACCGGGGCCGACATGCGCTGGGCCCTAGCGCAGGGACCTTGCCACGCAAGCGGCCGCTGGCCCTTGTCGGGGGTTGGCGGGCCGCCTAGCCGCCGGCGGTCATGTGCTGCCGGTTCGCACGGTTCGCCCTGTTCGGCCTGGTCGCGGCCACCCCAGTGCGCGCGGCCGACGATCAGGGGCAGCTGTGGCTCAATTGGCAGGCGGGCTGGCCCATCCGCGGACGCCTGCTGGGCCACTTCGACACGTCGAGCCGGATCGGCACGTCCACGGGCCGCCTCGAGCAATTCCTGGTGCGCGCAGGGCTGGGCTGGCGAGCGTCGCCCACGGTGACGCTGCAGGCCGGCTGGTTCTATTCCAGCGTATGGCCGGATCCGGGGCGCGAGCAGCGGGAGCATCGCGGGCACCAGCAGGTGGTGCTGCAGCTGGCCGCCGGCCAAGGGTGGAGCCTGCAGGCCCGCACCCGGATCGAAGAGCGGTTCAACCTGGACCGCGACGGGCTGTCGATCAGGTTCCGGCAACAGGCCCGCCTGAACGTCGACCTGGGGCTTCCCCGGGGCGTCCGGCCCTTCCTGGCACCTGAGGTGCTGGTGACGGTGGTGGCGGCCGACGCCTGGGGGCCGCGCCGAGGCGTCGATCAGGCGCGTCAGGTCGTGGGGGTGGCCGTGCCGCTGGCCCGCACCCAGACGCTCGAGGTGAGCTACATGACCATCTGGTTCCCGCAGAGCGACCGGCTGACCCACATCCCCCAGATCCAGCTGGTAAGCCGCTTCTAGCCCTGCGGCCGCACGACGACCCGGACGTCGCCCATGCCGGCCGCCCGGAGCGGGAGCGCGAACGTCCGGGCCAGCGCGGCGTCCGCGGCCTTCTCGGCCTCGCGGAGGAGGTCGCTGGCCTGCGCCGCTCGCTGAAGGCCGCGGGCGACCTCCGTGCGCGTCAGCGCGTCGAGCTCGCGATCGGCGTCGGTGAACGGGGCCAGGAGGCCTTGCTCGTCGAAGCGCTGGATGCGGGCCAGATCGGCCGCCGGCTCAAGCACGGCGACCCTTGGCCGGCGGATGGTGAGCGTGGTCGTCGCCGCATCCCAGGCGAGATCCTCGGGGCCCATCCGGTCGAGGTCGAGGGCGTAGCGCACCGTGCCGGGGACGATCAGCGTGCGGCGCGAGCGCGTGCCCGGCACCTCGCTCCCGGCGAGCGTTCGTGAATAGCGCGCCGAGACGACCACCCACGGCTGGGCGGTCAACACGACGAGCCAGCGTTCGCGCTTGAGCGACCGAAGCAAGACTTCGGCGGTCGCTCGCGGGTCGACCGCGGGGCCCCCCAGGGCCGCAAGGCGGCCGCGCACCGGCGGCCAGTGGGCGATGGCAAGGCCCGCCACCAGGCCCAGGGCGAGGGCGAGTGCCAGGATGCGCCCGCGGGTCAGGCCGGGCTCCAGCGCTCGTCGTCGTCGCGGCGGACCGCACCCCGCGCCTCGAGGTCGAGGAGGTGCGCCAGCACCGAGCGCCCCGCCGCCCCCCACAAGCGCCGGTCGACCTGGGCGTAGAGCCGCTCGACGATGGACGGGATGGTGCGGGGTCCGGCCGCCAGTTCCGCAAGGATCTGCGCCTCGCGCTGCCGGCGGTGGGCCAGCAGGTGGCGCACCCAGCGCTTGGGCTCGGTCACCGGCGGTCCGTGGGTGGGATAGAATACGGTATCGTCGCGCGCCAGGAGCCGCTCGAGGCTCGACATGTAGGCGGCCATGTCGCCGTCGGGTGGCGCCACGACCGTCGTCGACCACCCCATCACATGGTCGCCCGTGAACAGCGCGCCTTCTTCGGCCAGGGCGAAGCAGAGGTGGTTGGAGGTGTGGCCGGGCGTGTGGACGGCCGCGAGCGTCCAGCCCGGGCCTTGGATCCGCTCGCCGTCGGCCAGCACGCGGTCGGGGGAATAGGAAGGGTCGAAGCCTTCGTCCGCGCGCGGGCCAAGGTCGGCCAGGGCGAGCGGTGCGCAGCCCAGGACGGGGGCGCCCGTGGCGGCGCGAAGTGGGCCGGCCCCCGGCGAATGGTCGAGGTGCGTGTGGGTGATGAGGATGGCCGCGATGCGTTCGCCGTGCGTTGCCTGCAGGATCGCCTGGAGATGATCGGGGTCGGCGGGGCCCGGATCGATCACCGCCACGTCGCCGCGCCCCACGAGGTAGGTGCCGGTCCCCGTGTAGGTGAACGGCGAAGGGTTGCGGGCCAGCACCCGGCGCACGAGCGGCGACACACCCTCCGCCCGGCCGTAAGGGGCCGCGGCCACCAGCGCGTCGAGCCCTTCGCTCATGGACGGGGCCTAGCGGGCCGGGGCCGGCGGTCGCAAGCGCTCCGGCTGGGGCCCCGTCAGTTGCGCTGGGCGCGGAAGAACGGGGGCGGAGGGATCGACAGGCCGTCGTCGGCCGGCGCGTCGGGCTCTGGCGCCAGTGTGGCGACGGGCTCCGGTTCGGGCCGGCGGACGCGACCGACGATCCGTTCGAACAGCGTAGGCCGCCGGGCGGGCGGCTCCTCGGTGTCCGGTTCCGCCGGCGCGGCCTCCCGCTCGCGCGCGCGACGCTCGGGTTCGGGCAGGGGCAGCCGAGTGACCGGAGCCTCGGGCTCGGGCAGGTCGAGGACGGGCTCGGGATCGGGGGTGGCCTCGACCGTGTCGGACGTCGAGACCGCGGCGCGTGCCGGGGGGACGGGCCCCGCGTCGGCTTCGGCCGGCAGGCGGACGGCGGGGGCGGCGGTCGGCCCTTCGACCTCGGCCGCGAGGCGGACGGCGGGGGCGGCGCACGGTGCCTCGGCCGTCGGATGCAGCGCGGCGGCTGGACCATCGGCGGCCGGCGTGGCGGAGGCCATGCCGCGCGCCGGCGCGCCGAAGACCGGGACCGACGTGCGCCCGGGCGCCCGGGCGACCAGTTCCGGGCGCTGGGCCGGGCGGGTTTCGATGCCCGTCGCCACGACCGACACGCGCATCCGGCCTTCGAGCGCCGTGTCGAACCCCGAGCCCACGATGATGTTGGCCTCGGGGTCGACCATGTCGCGGATGTATTGGGCGGCTTCTTCGACCTCCATGAGGCCAAGGTCCTCCCCGCCCGTGATGTTGATGAGGACCGCCTTGGCCCCCCGCAGCGACACCTCGTCGAGCAGCGGATTGGACACCGCCCGTTCGGCCGCCTCGATGGCCCGGCGTTCGCCCGTGGCCTCGCCCGTGCCCATCATGGCCTTGCCCATCTCGCTCATCACCGTGCGGACGTCGGCGAAGTCGAGGTTGATGAGGCCCGGAAGCAGCATGAGGTCCGTGATGCCCCGCACGCCCTGGTTCAGCACCTGGTCGGCCATCTTGAAGGCTTCGCGGAAGGTGGTCTGCGGGCTCGCGATCAGGAACAGGTTCTGGTTGGGGATCACGATCAGCGTGTCGACGTGCCGTTCGAGCTCGGCGATGCCCTCTTCGGCCACCCGCATCCGGCGGACCCCTTCGAAGGCGAACGGCTTGGTGACGACACCGACGGTCAGGATCCCGCGCTCGCGCGCCGCCCGCGCCACGACGGGGGCGGCGCCCGTGCCGGTGCCGCCGCCCATGCCCGCGGTGATGAAGCACATGTGGGTGCCCTCGAGCGCCGCCTCGATTTCCGTCAGCACCTCTTCGGCCGCCGCGCAGCCGATCTCGGGCCGGGCGCCAGCGCCGAGACCCTGGGTGATGCGAGGGCCGAGCTGGATGCGCCGTTCGGCCGGCGACAGCGACAGCGACTGGGCGTCCGTGTTGGCCACCACGAAGTCCACGCCCTGCAGGCCATCGGCGATCATGTTGGCCACCGCGTTGCAGCCGGCCCCGCCGACGCCGAACACGGTGATGCGGGGCTTCAGTTCGGTGAAGCCGGTCTTCATGAAGTCGAAGGGCATCGCAGTCTCCCTCTGGGCTAGAACTGACGCTTGAGGATCTCGACGAGGCGGCTCCAGGCCGTGCCGGCGGGCGCGCCGACGGTGCCGCGCGGGCGCGGCCGGATCCGCCCCAGATCGATCGCGGGCCGGGCGGCCCTCAGCACGAGGCCGGCCAAGGTCGCGCCGGCGGGCCCCGACTGGGCCTCGGGCAGGCCGGCCAGACCCCTGGGTCGCCCGATGCGCACGCTGCGCCCGAGGGCGCTGGCGGCGAATTCGGCGATGCCGCGCAGTTCGGCCCCACCGCCGGTCAGCACCACCTGGCGGCCGGCCGGGCCGCGGAAGCCCAGGGCCGCAAGCTGGTCGTCGACCTCGCGGAACAACAGGTCGAGGCGCGTGCGGATGACGGCGACGAGCTCGGCCTTGGGCACGCGCCGGACTTCGGGTCCGTCGTCCGGGTCGATGGGCGGGATGTCGACCAGGTCGTGATTGTCGCGTGGTGCCGCCGTCGCCGCGCCGTGCAGGGTCTTGAGCTTCTCGGCCGCAGCGCGGGGCGTGGCGAAGGCGCGCGCGATGTCGGCGGTGATGTCGCCCGCCCCCATCGGCACCGAGGCGAGACCTGCGAGCACCCCCCCGCCGTGCACGGCGATGCCGGTGACGCCGGCCCCGATCTCGACCACGGCCACGCCGAGCTCGGCTTCCTCGGGCGCCAGGACGGCGGCCGACGCCGCCACCGGGCCGGCTACGATCCCGTCCACGTCCAAGTGCGCGTTGCGCACGGCCAGGTCGAGGTTGCGGCACGGGGGGGTGTCGGCGGAGACCACGTGGATGTCGACCGCAAGCTGCCGGGCGTGGAAGCCCACGGGATCGGCCACGCCGTCGAGGCCGTCGACGACATAGAGCGCGGGCTCGGCGTGGAGCGCCGTGCGGCCGGTGGCGCGCACGCGGGCCTCCACCTCCTCGCGGCCGGCCAGCAGCAGCCGCTCCATGTCGGCCTCGGTGATGCGGTGGCCCGCGATGTCGATCGTGACCGAGGTCACCTCGCTTCCCAGGCCCGCACCCGAGACGCTGACGAGCACGGACTCCACCTCGATCCCGGCGGCCCGTTCGGCCTGCATCATGGCCGCGCGGATCGCTTCTTCGGTGCGGGCCATGTCGGCCACCAGGCCCCGGCGGAGGCCGGCCGAGGCGCGCACGCCGCAGCCCAGCACCTGGGGCGGCCCATCGGGCTCCAGGGCGGCGATGAGGGCGGCGACCTTGGAGGTGCCGACGTCGAGAGCGGCCACCACTTCTTGAGCGCGCGCGCGAAGGAGACCGCCCGGTGCCATCGCGGCCACGGCCATCAGGCAGCCCCCCCCGCGGTCGACCGCCCGCCGTTTGCCGCCGCCGATTGGGCACCCTGGCCGAGCGACCGGCGCCGTTCGGCCTCCGCCCGGGCTTCGGGCGACAGGCGGACGGTCATGCGGCCCGGCACGCGCAGATCGATCCGCCGGAAACCCTGCCCCAGCACCGGGGTGGTGCGGTCGAGCGCGGCGAACCGGCGCAGCGCTTCGGCCGCGTCTCGGTCCTCGGGCAGCGACACGACCTCGCCCGTGGCCATGGTGAGGTCCCAGCGGCGGCCGCCCACCCGCGTGGCGCCGACGAGCCCTTCGGCCAAACGGGGGTGCCGGGCGAGCCAGCGCAGCAACTCGGGCGCCGCCCGGTTGGCGCCGGCACCGGCCACCAGCGGCAGGGCGCGCAAGCGCGGGTCGTCGACCATCGGCAGGGGATCGGGGCGCTCGTCGATCAGGTGGTAGCGGCCCTGCCACTGCCAGATGGCGAGCGGCACGCGTTCCGTGATGGTCACGACCACCGTGTCGGGCCAGCGCCGACGCACCTCGGCATCCCGCACCCAGGTGAGACCCAGGAGCCGCTGGCGCACGCGGGCGGGGCTGAACAGCAGCATCGAATCCGTGCCGCCCGACAGGATGGCCTCGAAGACCGGCAGGCGCGGCTGGTGGCGAAGGCCCGACAGTTCGATCTGGCGGACGGCGAGCCCCGCCCGCGCCGACGCGTGGGCCAGGGCCGCGACCACCCGGCGCGGGGCCTCCAGCAGGACGGCGGCCCCGCCGGTCAGCGCCAGGACGGTTCCGACCACCACCCAACCCCGGCGGTCGAGACGGCGGGCCGTGGGGCGCGCGACCGCGGCCGGCCGGGTGAAGGAGGGCGCCCGGTTCATGCCGCCCGCTCCGCCAGGGCGGCCTGGAGCAGGCGCTCGACCACGGCCTCGTAAGACAGGCCGCGGGCGGCCGCCTGTTCGGGCACGAGGCTCAAGGGCGTCATGCCCGGCTGCGTGTTGATCTCGAGGAAGACGAGGCCGGCAAGGCCGCGGGCGTCGTCCCAGCGGAAGTCCGAGCGCGACACACCCCGGCAGCCGAGCGCGCGGTGCGCCAGAAGGGCGAGCTCGCCCAGTCGCTGCGCGACGTCGTGGGGCACCTCGGCCGGGCAGACGTGCACGGTGCGACCGGCCGTGTACTTGGCCTCGTAGTCGTAGAAGCCCGTGCAGGGCTTGAGCTCGGTGACGCCCAGCACTTCGGCGCCCGTCGTCCCCTCGAGGACCGCCACCGTGAGCTCTCGGCCGGGGACATAGGCTTCGGCCATCAGCCGGGACCAGCGCTGCCACGGCCCCGGCCGGTCGGGCGCCGGCGGGGGATCGCCCGGCATCAGGATCGCCACGCCCACGCTCGAGCCTTCGGCAGGGGGCTTGAGCACGTAGGGCCGGGGCAGGGGTTCGCCCGCGAACAGCCGCGCGCGGTCCACCACGCAGCCTTGGGCCACGGGCATGCCGAGCGGCGCCAGGAGGTCCTTGGTCCGCTGCTTGTCGATGGCGATGGCCGAAGCGGTGACGCCCGAGTGGGTGTAGGGCAGGCCCAGGATCTCGAGCAGGCCTTGGACGCTGCCATCCTCGCCGGGCGAACCATGGAGGGCGTTGAACACCACGTCCGGTCGGACCGCGAGCAGGCGCCGGGGCAGGTCGGGCCCGAAGGACGGATCCGGCCCCATGTCGATCTCGATCGCCTCGTGGCCGAGCGAGCGCAGGGCCTGGGCGACCCCGGCGCCCGAGACGAGGCTGATGGCGCGTTCGGCGCTCCAGCCGCCCATGAGCACCGCGACCCGCATCAGGCTGGCACCCCCACCCGCACGATCTCCCACTCGAGCTCGACGCCGCTCGAGGCCCGCACCCGGGCCCGGACTTCCTCGCCCAGCGCCTCGAGCTCGGCCGAGGTGGCCCCGCCGGTGTTCAAGAGGAAATTCGCATGCTTTTCCGATACCTGGGCCCCGCCCCGCCGCAGCCCCCGGCAGCCGGCCGCAGCGATGAGGGCCCAGGCCTTGGCGCCCGAGGGGTTGCGGAAGGTGGACCCCCCGGTGCGGGTCCTCGTCGGCTGGGTTTCCTCGCGCAGGCGCGCGATCCGGTCCATCTCGGCCTGGATGGCGGCCGGATCGCCAGGGTGCCCGCGGAAGGATGCCGCCACCACGATGGCACCGGCAGGGAGCCCACCGTGCCGATAGGCCATCGGCAGGGCGGAGGCGGGCACCGTCTCGCGGCGGCCGTCGCGGTGGATCAGTTCGGCCTCGACCAGCACCTGGGCCACCTCGCGGCCGTAGGCGCCGGCGTTCATCGCCAGAAAGCCTCCCACCGTGCCGGGGATGCCGCGCAGGAACTCGAGCCCGGCGATGGCCGCATCGCGCGCGGCGGATGCCACGGCGATCCCGCTGGCCGCCGCCCCGCAGCGCAGCGTGTCGGGCCCCTGCCGTTCGATGCCCGCGAAGGCCTTGGGCAGGCGCACGACGACACCCGGCACGCCCCCGTCGCGCACCAGGAGGTTCGAGCCAAGTCCCAAGGCCATGACCGGCACCTCGGGGGGAAGGGCCGCCAGGAACCGGGCGAGGTCGTCGGCATCGGCCGGTTCGAAAAGCCATTCGGCCGGGCCGCCCGTGCGGAACCAGACCAGGGGGGCGAGGGGTGCGCAGGCCACCAGGCGGCCGCGGGCTGGGGGCAGGGGGCCGGCCGTCATGCCGGGGACTCCGGGCGCAGCGCCCTCAGCGCCGGGGCGAGCCCCGCCGCCCAGCGCGTGATGTCGCCAGCGCCTAAGCAGACCACCAGGTCGCCCGGGCCGATCCGGGGGGCGAGCAGGGGGGCGAGTTCGGCCTCGCCGCCCACCGTCCACACCTCGCGGTGGCCGGCCTGCCGCAGGGCCTCGGCCAACGCCTCGTGGGTCACCCCCGGGATGGGGGGCTCACCAGCCGCATAGACGGGGGCCAGGACCACGGCGTCGGCGTCGTTGAACGCGCGGCTCCAGTCGTCGAAGAGCTGGTGCAGGCGCGTGAACCGGTGGGGCTGCACCACCGCCCACACGCGGCCCTTGGCGTCCTCGCGCGCGGCGGCGAGCACGGCGCGCACCTCGACGGGGTGGTGGCCATAATCGTCGATGACGATCGCCGAAGGGCCGTGGGCGAAGGGCACCTCGCCCACCTTGGTGAACCGGCGTTTCACGCCGTCGAAGCGCGCGAACCCCTCGCGGATCTGGGCGTCGGTGAGCCCCAGAAGGTCGGCCGCCGCAATCGCCGCCAACGCGTTCTGGACGTTGTGCCGGCCCGGCATGGGCAATTCGAGCCCGGCGATCACGCGCGGGGCGGCGCCGTGGCGGCGGATGGTGACGTCGAACCGGCTGCCGCCCGAGCGGGGCCGCACCTGTTCGCCCCGCACGTCGGCCTGGCCGGCGAACCCGTAGGTGACGATGCGCCGGCCGGCGATCTTGGAGATGAGGGCCTGCACCTCCGGATGGTCAAGGCAGAGGATGGCCGCCCCATAGAAGGGCACCTTGTCGACGAAGGCGGCGTAGGCGGCGCGGGCGGCGTCGAAGCTGCCGTAGTGATCCAGATGCTCAGGATCGATGTTGGTGACGATGGCCAGGGTGGGGGGAAGGCGCAGGAAGCTGCCGTCGCTTTCGTCCGCTTCCACGACCATCCAGTCGCCCGCGCCCAGGCGCGCGTTCGAGCCGTAGCGGTTGATGACGCCGCCGTTGATAACGGTGGGGTCGAGCCCGCCGGCGTCCAGCAGGGCCGCCACCATCGAGGTCGTGGTGGTCTTGCCGTGGGTGCCGGCCACGCAGACGGTGGACTTGAGCCGCATGAGCTCGGCCAGCATCTCGGCCCGCCGCACGACGGGAATCCGCCGTTCGCGCGCCGCCTCGACCTCGGGGTTGCCGGGACGGATGGCCGAAGAGACGACCACGACCTGCGCATCCCCCAAGTGCTCGGCCGCGTGCCCCACCGCCACCGGGATGCCGAGCGCCCGCAGTCGCTCCACCGCGGGGCCGGCGGCCAGGTCGGAGCCCTGCACGCGAAAGCCCAGGTTGTGCATCACCTCGGCAATGCCCGACATGCCGATCCCGCCGATGCCCACGAAGTGAATGGGCCCGACGTCGCGCGTAAAGGCGGCGCCCCGGGTCATCGGGCGGCTCCTTCCAGCTGGGCCTCGATGAGGTCGGCCAGGCGCCGGGCGGCATCGGGCACGCCGAGCGACCGGGCGGCGGCCGCCGCTGTGGCCAGCGCCTCGGGCGAGGCGAGGAACCCTTCGATGAGGCCGGCAACGCGCGCCGGCGTGGCATCGGCTTCGCGCACGACGACGCCGGCACCCGCCGCCGCGAAGGGCCGGGCGTTGGCCCACTGGTGATCGTCGGTGGCGGCCGGATAGGGGATCAGGATGGCCGGCCGGCCCATGGCGGTGAGTTCCGCAAGCGTCGAAGCCCCCGCCCGGGCCACCACCAGGTGGGCGTCGGCCATCCGCGCCGGCAGGTCGACCCAGTAGGGCACGCATTCGGCCGCGATGCCGGCGGCCCGGTAGGCGGCTTCGGCCCGTTCCAGGTCCTCCGGTCGGGCCTGGTGCGCCACCACGAGGCGCGCCCGTTTGGCCGGCGCGAGCCCGGCCAGGGCCAGGGGCAGAAGCTCTGAGAAGACGCGGGCACCCTGGCTTCCCCCGACGACCAGCAGGCGGAACGGCGCGTCGGCTGGCGGAGGACGGAAGGGAGCGTCGCGATGGTGGAGCACTTCGTCGCGGACGGGATTGCCCACGTGCACGGCGCGGCAGCCGGACGGCAGCCGGGCGGTCTCGGCGAAGCCCAGGGCCAACAGGGCCGCTCGCCGGGCCAGCAGCCGGTTGGCCCGCCCCACGACGGCGTTCTGTTCGTGCAGGATGGTGGGCACCCGCTCGGCCTGGCCCGCCAGCAGTGCGGGGAACGACGGATAGCCGCCGAAGCCCACGACCGCGCCCAGAGCCTTCGAGCGGATCAAGCGTCGGGCCGCCCGTCGGCCGCGCCCGATCGTGATAAGCCCCCGCGGCCAACCCCAGGGGCGGGACGGCGCAAGCGTGGCGGCCGGCACCACGTGCCTCTCGACGCCAAGGAACAGCCCCGGAAAGCGCAGTCCCCGCTCGTCGGTCACCAAGGCCACGCGATGACCGCGCCGGCAGAGCTCGGCCGACAGCGCATCGGCCGGGACCATGTGCCCGCCGGTGCCACCGGCCGCCAGCAGCACGCCCGCCCTCATCGCCACTCTCCCGCCGACCGGAGGAAGGGCGAGGCCCTGAGGTGTCGGTTCCGCCGGGTGAGGGCCAGCAGCAGCCCCAAGCCCAGCGCACTGGCAAGGTAACTCGACCCGCCGTAGCTCACGAGCGGCAGGGTCATGCCCTTGGCCGGCGCCAGCGCCAGGTTGACACTCATGTTGAGGAAGGCTTGGCCCGCGAACTGGAGCGTAAGGCCGGCGGCGGCGAGCAGGGTGAACGGCTCGTCTTCTTCGAGCAGCTGAAGCAAGACCCGAAGCGCGATGGCGAGATAGAGAAGCGCCAAGAGGATGCCCGCCAGGGCGCCGAACTCCTCACCCACCACGGCGAAGATGTAGTCGGTGTGCGCTTCGGGCAGGTGGAACTTGGCCGCTCCGTCGCCGGGCCCGGCGCCCAACAGCCCCCCGGCGCGAAAGGCCTCGAGCGCGCGGTCGACCTGATAGGTGTCACCCGCTCCGTGAAGGAACGCATCGATCCGGCGGGCGACGTGGGCGCTCGTGAGGTAGGCGATCGAAAGGCCGCCGAGGCCGGCGAGCCCGGCGGCCGCCGCCGCCCCCAGCGGCAGGCCGGCCAGCAGCGCCTGGGCGAGCCAGACGGCCCCGATGAGGGCCGCCTGGCCGAAATCGGGCTCGAGGACGAGGAGGCCCACCACCAGGCCGAGGCTGGCGGCCGACAGGCCGAGAACGGGCACGCCCTGATCCTCGAAGCGGGCGGAAAGGAGCCAGGCCGTAAACACGGCGAACAGCGGCTTCACGAACTCGCTGGGCTGCAGGGGCTGGCCCGCCACCTCGAGCCACCGGGTCGCTCCGTTCCGCTCGATGCCCACGAAGGGGACCAGGGCCAAAAGCCCAACCGCCGTCACGGTTCCCAAGAGGGCCAGCCGGCGAGCGGCCGAGGCGGGCAGGAGCGAGACGCCGATCAGGACCAGAAGCCCCGCCGCCAGCCAACCCAGCTGTCGATGCAGGAAGAACGCGGGGGGAACAGTGTGGGTCGCGTCCGACAACCGCAGCGCGGCCGCGGGCGAAGCCGCCGCCACCGCCAAGATGCCGAAGCCCATGAGCAGCAGGATCAGGAACAGGAGGGGGCGATCGACGGTGCGGAACCAGTCGGCCGGCGCCGAGCGGTCGGCACGTCCCGGGCGGATCAGGTGGGTCAGCATCAGGCGGCCTCGGCCAGGGCCCGCACCGCGGCCCGGAAGGCGTCGCCGCGGTGCTCGAAGTCGCGGAACTGGTCGAAGCTCGCGCAGGCGGGCGACAACAGGACCGTCTCGCCCGGCCGGGCGGCGCGCGCTGCACCGCGGACGGCGGAGTCGAGGGTGCCCGCCACGGTCACCGGCACGTGAGGTGACAGAAGATCGTGGAACAGGGGGGCCGCCTCGCCGATGAGCCAGGCATGGCGGACATGGCCGAGGTGCGGCAGGCAGGGGGCGAGGTCGGCCGTCTTGGCCTGTCCGCCTGCGATCCAGTGGATGGCCGGGAAGGCCGCGAGCGCCGGGGCCGCACTGTCGGGATTGGTGGCCTTGCTGTCGTTCACGAACAGGACTCCACCCAGGGTTGCGACCCGCTCCATCCGGTGGGGTAGCCCCTGATAGGTCGTAAGCCCCTGCGCGATCCCCAGGTCGTCGAGGCCCAGGGCGCGGGCAGCGGCGATGGCGCAGGCGGCGTTCTGGGCGTTGTGCGGGCCCTTCAGGGCAGGCCAGCGGGCCTGGTCTTCCGGAGCGACGTCGGCGGCGCGGACCGCGACGACGCTGAGGGTCGGCGGCAGCGCGCGGGCGATGGCCGCCGCGGCCGGGGTGTCCGTGGCCACGATCGCAACGCCGCCCGGGCCTTGCAGCGCGAACAGGCGGGCCTTGGCGGCCGCATAGTCCGCGAAACCCGCATAGCGGTCGAGATGGTCGGGGGTGACGTTGGTCAGGATGGCGATGTCGCAGGCCAGCGTGTGCAGAAGGTCGATCTGGAAGCTCGACAGTTCGAGGACCCACACACCCCCGTGCGGCAAGGGCTCCTCGGCCAGGATCGGCCGGCCGATGTTGCCACACGCCCGGGCCGGTCGGCCGGCCGTGGTGAGCAGGTGGTGGAGGAGGGCCGTGACGGTCGACTTCCCGTTCGTTCCCGTCACTCCCACCACGCGATGGGGCGGCAGGTAGGGGCGCGCTTCGGCGAACAGTTGGACGTCGCCCAGGATCGGCACGCCCTCGGCCCGGGCGCGGGCCACGAGCGGGTGGCGATCGAGGGGCACGCCCGGGGAGACGACGAGGCCCGCCAATCCGCGGAGCTCGGCGGTCATGAGGTCGACGAGGTCGACCCGGGGCAGGCCCCGGGCGGCGGCGCGGGCGTCGGGCCGGTCGTCCCACGCGAGGGCGGCGGCCCCCGACCGCGCGAGGAACTCCAGTGTGGCGAGCCCGGAACGAGCGAGCCCCAGGACGCCATACCGGCGGCCGGCCAGATGGGGGGCGGACAGCGCCAGGCTCATCGCAGCTTCAGCGTGGCGAGGCCGGCCAGCGCCAGCACAATGGCCACGATCCAGAAGCGGATGACAATCGTCGCCTCCGACCAGCCCTTCTGCTCGAAATGATGGTGGATGGGGGCCATGCGGAAGACCCGGCGGCCGGTCAGGCGGAAGCTCGCCACCTGGATGATGACCGAGAGCGCCTCGACGACGAACAGCCCGCCCACCACGAGCAGCACCAGCTCGTGGTTGGTGATGACGGCGAGCGTGCCCAGGGCCCCGCCGATGGCCAGACTGCCCGTGTCGCCCATGAACACGGCGGCCGGTGGGGCGTTGAACCAGAGGAAGCCGAGGCCCGCGCCCACGATCGCCCCGCACACCACGATGAGTTCGCCCGCCCCGCGCACGAAATGGATGCCGAGATATTCGGCGAACACGTAGTTGCCCACCAGATAGGCGATGATGCCGAAGGTCGCCGTGGCGATGATAACAGGCATGATGGCAAGCCCGTCGAGGCCGTCGGTCAAGTTGACGGCGTTGGCCGCCCCCACGATCACCAGGGCGCCGAAGAGGACGTAGAAGGGCCCCAGGTCCACCCCCGTGTCCTTGAGGAACGGAACGTAGAGGACCGTGCCGGTCAGGCGCGACACGAACCAGACGGCGGCTCCGGCGATCGCGAACTCGAGGATGAGGCGCAGCCGCCCCGACAGCCCGGCGGAGGAGCGGCGCGTGACCTTGGCATAGTCGTCGAGGAAGCCGATGAGCCCGAACCCCAGCCCCACAAACAGCACGGCCCAGACGAAGGGCCGATCCCATTCCATCCATAAGAGGGTGGAGGCACCCAGGCAGACGAGGATCATGAGGCCGCCCATCGTGGGCGTGCCCTTCTTGGTGAGGAGGTGGCTCGCCGGACCGTCTTCGCGGATGGGCTGGCCCTTGCCCTGCCGGACCCTGAGCCAGGCGATGAAGCGGGGGCCAAGCCACATGGCCAGGAACAAGGCCGTGAGCACCGCGGCGCCGGCCCGGAAGGTGAGGTAGCGCACGACGTTGAGCGCGCCCGGGAAGCCCAGCCATTCGGCCAGATGGAAGATCATGGGCCAAGGCCTTCCGCGAACTCGGCGCGAAGCGCCTCGACCAGGTGGCCCAGTCCCACCGCGTTCGAGCCCTTGACCATCAGCACGTCGCCTGGGCGGAGTTCGGCGCGCGCCCAGGCCAGGGCGGCCGTCCAGTCGTCGAGATGCACGGCCTGGGGCGCCTGCAGCGCTGCCATCCCTGGGCCGACGAGGGCCAGGCGGGCGATGCGGGCCTGCGCGATGGGCTCGGCCAACGCGCGGTGCCATTCGGCCGAGCGGGGCCCGAGCTCGCGCATCTCGCCCAGCACGGCCAGCCGACGTTCGGCCGGTTGGGCGGCCAGCACGGCGAGCGCGGCGGTCATCGAGGCCGGATTGGCGTTGTAGCTTTCGTCGATAAGGGTCGCGGGGCCGCCGGGCAGCGCAAGCCGGATGCGGGCACCCCGCCCCGGCGGGGGGCTGAGCCCGGCCAGGGCCAGGCCCGCCTCGGCGAGGTCGCCGCCCACCGCCTGCACCGCGGCCAAAACGGCCAGGGCGTTGTTGATCCAGTGGGCCCCGGGAATGCCCACCGTGCAGGCCACGAGCTCGTCGGCCGCGCGGACGAGAAGGCGCGTGCCCGTGGGCGTGGGTTCGACCTCGATGGGCCGGACGTGGGCCTCAAGGCCGGTGCCGAAGGAAAGGACCCGCACGCCCCGCGCGTCGGCCGCCGCGGCCAGCCGTGGGAAGTGCCGGTTGTCGGCCGGCAGCACCGCCACCCCGCCGGGCTCGAGGCCTTCGAGGATCTCGGCCTTGGCCTCGGCGATCCCCTCTTCGGAAGCGAAGAATTCGAGGTGGACCGAAGCCACCCAGGTGATCACGGCCACGTGCGGGCGGACGAGGCGCGTGAGCGCGCGGATTTCGCCCGCGCGGTTCATGCCCATCTCGAAGACGGCGAGCCGCGTGTCGGCCGGCATGCGGGCGAGCGACAGCGGCACGCCGGTGTGGTTGTTGTAGGACCGGACGGACGCGTGCGTCGCCTCGGGGGCCATGCGGCGAAAGGCGGCGGCCAGCGCCTCCTTCACCCCCGTCTTGCCCACCGAACCCGTGACCCCGACGACCGTGGCACTGCTGCGCGCTCGCGCGGCGCGGGCGAGGGCCCGCAGCGCTTCCAGCGTGTCGGGCACCCGAACATGGGCGCCCTTCACCGGCCGGTCGACGAGGGCGGCCACGGCCCCGCGCGCCAGGGCGTCGGGCACGAAATCGTGGCCGTCGGCCCGCTGGCCGCGCAGCGCCACGAACAGGTCTCCCGGCTGGACCTCGCGGCTGTCGAAGGTGATGCCACACGCCGCAAAGGATGCCGAGGCCTGGCCGCCCGTGGCGGCCGCCACCGTCTCGGCGGTCCACAGCGGGGTCATGGGCCTGCCTCCCGGGCGGCCCAGCGGGCCACCTCGGCGTCGTCGAAGGGCAGCACGTCGTCGCCCACGATCTGGCCCGTCTCGTGGCCCTTGCCCGCCACCAGGACGACGTCGCCCGCCTGGGCCAACGCGAGCGCGCGCGCAATTGCCTGGCGCCGGTCGGGCACCTCGATCGCGGCAGGCGCCGCGGCCAGGATCTGCGCCCGGATCGTGGCCGGATCCTCGTGCCGTGGATTGTCGTCGGTGACGATCACGACGTCGGCATCGCGGGCGGCGATGCGGCCCATGTCGGGGCGCTTGCCGGGATCGCGATCGCCGCCGCAGCCGAAGACCAGGATCAGCCGGCCGGCCGCGTGCGGGCGCAGGGCGCCCAAGGCCGAGGCGAGCGCGTCGGGCGTGTGGGCGTAGTCGACGTAGACGGGTGCGCCGGCGGTGGTGAGGACGACGCGCTCGAGCCGGCCGCGGATGGGCTGAACATGTTCGAGCGCCTCCAGCACCCGCGCGATGGGCGCGCCAAGCCCCACGACCAGGCCTGCGGCCACCAAGGCGTTGGCGGCCTGGTAGGCGCCAATGAGCGGCAGGGTCGCCGCATACCGATGCCCGCGGCATTCGACTTCGAGCCGCTGGCCGAGCCGGCCGGGCCGTCGACCGACGAGCCGCAGGTCGTCGCCGTCGGGCCCGACGGTCAGCACGTTGAGGCCGCGCTCTTTGGCCGCCTGAACGATGCGCTGGTTCCAGGCCGCGCCATCGGCGCCCTGATCGCACCAGACGACGGCCAGGGCTCCCGGTGCTGCCACTTCGGCGAACAGCCGGCGCTTGGCCGCGAAATAGGCCTCCATCGTGCCGTGATAGTCGAGGTGGTCGCGCGTCAGGTTGGTGAAGGCGACCCCGGCCAAGGGCAGCCCTTCGGTGCGCCGCTGGTCAAGCCCGTGGGAGGAGGCCTCGAAGGCGAGATGCGTCACGCCTTCGCGGGCAAGGCCCGCACAGGTGGACAGGAACGTCACCACGTCGGGGGTCGTCAGAGCCGAGGTGCCGGCCGGCGCTCGGTCGTCCGCCGTCGTGACACCCAGCGTGCCCAAACTGGCCGCGCGCTCGCCCAGGCGGTGCCACAGCTGGCGGCAGAGCTCGACGGTCGAGGTCTTGCCGTTCGTGCCGGTGACCGCGACGGTGACGGGCGGGAAGGGCGCGAGGAACTCGGCGGCGAGGCGGGCGAAGCGGGCGCGCGGGTCGGCGTCGGCCACGTGCAGGGCGCCTTCGACCCGGGCCTGCGGCCTTGCGACCACGGCGATGGCGCCTCGGGCCACCGCCTCGGGGATGAAGTCCTCGCCGTTGGCGCGCCGGCCCGGAAAGGCGCCAAAGACGTATCCGGGGGCCACCTGGCGGTGGTCGAGCGCGAAGCCCGCCACGCGCGGGGCAAGCTCGCCCAGGGCCTGGCGGAGGGCGCTCATGGGGCCCTCGGTTCGTAAAGGCCGGCGATGGGCGCAAGGTCAGCCTCGCGCCCAAGGTCGGGGGGGATGCCCAGCACGGGGGCGACGCGCAGCACCACGTTGCGGAAGGCGGGTGCGACCGTCACGCCAGCCGTGCGTCCGCCGCCGGTGGCGGGATCGCCCTGTGGCTCGTCGAGGGTCACGACGACGACGTAACGGGGGTCGTCCATGGGGAAAGCGCCGGCGAAGCTCGTGACGTTGCGACGATGGTCGTAGCCGCCCCCGGGCTTCGGCTTTTCGGCCGTGCCGGTCTTGCCGCCCACCCGGTAGCCGGGGGCGTCCGCCCGGCGGCCCGTGCCCTCCGTGACCGCAACGCGCAGCATGGCCCGCACGATGCGGGAGGTCTCGGCGGAAAACACGCGCTGCGCAGGGGCCGGTGAGTCCCGCTTGAGCAGCGTGGGAGGGCGGTAGAGGCCCCCGTTGACCAGTGCCGCATAGGCGGCCGCCGCATGAAGCGGTGTGACCGCCAGCCCGTGTCCGAACCCGATCGTCATGACCGCCGGGAGACCCCAATCGGCCTCGCGCGGGAAGAGCGGCCGGCCCCGTTCGGGCAGTTCGACCGGCACTGGGGCGAGCAGCCCCAGGCGGGACAGGAACGCCCTCTGCCGCGATGCCCCCAACCCCTCGGCCATGCGGGCCGAGCCCACGTTGGACGAAAGGATCAGCACTTCCGGAACGGTCAGCGGCCGGGCGCGGGGCTTGAGGTCGCGGATGCGGTGCCGACCGAGGTGGATGGGCGTGGTGGGGAAGGTTTGCGACAGGCTGGTGAGCGTTCCGGCCTCGAGCGCCATCGCCACCGTCAAGGGCTTGAGGATGCTGCCCAACTCGTGCACGCCCAGGGTAATGCGGTTCATGCGGTCGGGCTGGGTGGCGGCCGGCCCCGGCGCGTTGGGATTGAAGGCGGGCAGGGAAGCGAGCGCCAGGACCTCGCTCGTGCGCGCATCGAGCACGACGCCCGCGGCGGCCAGCGCCCGCTGGCGCTGGCGCTGGTGTTCGAGCTCCGCCTCGAGCACCTGCTGCACCCGCGCATCGAGCGCCAGCACCAGCGGTTCGTGGCGCCGGGCGGGATCGCGCAGTCGGGCATCGAACGCGCGCTCGATGCCAGCCGCGCCGTGGCCGTCGATGTCGGTGAAGCCCAGCACGTGAGCCGCAAGCGCGCCGTGGGTGTAGAGCCGCTCGGGCTCGCGCTCGATCACGAGACCCGGCTCTCCGAGGCGGCGCAGGGCCTCGGCCTCTTCGGGCAGGATGCGCCGGGCGACAAACCGAAACGGCCCCTGGTGATGGAGGGCGGCCCGGATCGCGGGGAGCGACCGGTGCGGCAGGATGGCGTGGATGCGCCGAGCAAGCTCCTCGCGATCGCCCACGAGGTCCCCCGGGCGCACGGCGAGCGCGTAGGCCTGGTAGGTGGTGGCGAGCACGAGGCCGTTACGGTCGACGATTTCCGCCCGACCGGGGGGTGAGGCCGACACGCGCCGGCTGGCGGCCGGCTCGAGGAGGGCGAGCGCCAACAGGCGAAGGGCGAGGACCCCGACGAGCCCCACGAGCACGAGCACGACCACCGCCAGCCGCTGGCGGGCTTGGGCCAGCGCTTCCTGCCGGTGGCCGGCCAGGCGGCGCCCGCTGGTCCTGAGTTCGGGGGCCAGGGCGACGGCGATCGTCATGGGGTGGCTTCGGCCGCAGGGCCGGCCGGGGGGTCGGCCGCCAGCGTGGGCGCGGCCGGCGTGGCCGCCACGAGCAGGAGGGAGGGGTTGGGCCCGCGCGGCGGCGGGTCGCCGGGTGCGCCGAGCGCCGGGGCGGGAGCCGACGCCGGGGGCGGGCCGGGCGCGATCGAAGACCCCGGAGAGGGCGGGCCGCGATGCGCCACCGGTCGGGGTGCAGGGCCCAGGGGTTCGGGCGGCGGCAGGGCGTAGAGGGCCAGTTCGGCCGGGCGGACGAGGAACTGGCGCGCGTCCGCCGGGGCCAGGCGGAGCACCTCGTCGTTCCAGCGCTGGAGCTGGGGCAGGCGCATCCGAATGGCGAGTTCGACCCTGAGGGCCGTGACCTGGCGGGCGAGGTCGGCGTTCTCGCGGGCCAACCTTTCGACCGCCCGCCGTTCCGCCGACACGGCGGCCGAGACCGAATAGCCGGCCAGGGCCACTAGCACCGTGGCGAGCACGAGGCCGGCCCGGCGTGGCGGGGGCCGGCGCGCGGCGGGGCGGGGGGCCGGCGCGGCGCGCTTGGCCCCGGGGCGAGACCGCGCGGGGCGCTCGTGCCCGCTCGTCATGGCCCTCATGCGGCCTCCAGCCGCCGACGGGCCGAGCGCAGCACGGCCGAGCGCGCCCGCGGGTTGCGGCGGACTTCCTCCGCCGAAGGGCGCACGGGCCGCGCCGGCCGCTCGAAGGTGGGCGGCCGGGCGACGACTCCCGGTGGCCGGTGGCGCGAAGGGCCGGGCACCCGGCCCGAGCGTTCGGCCAGGAAGGTCTTGACCAGGCGGTCCTCTAGGCTGTGGAAGCTCACCACCGCCAAGCGTCCGCCAGGACGCAGCACCACTTCGGCCGCGTCCAGCCCCTTGGCCAGCTCGTCGAGCTCGGCGTTCACATGGATCCGGATCGCCTGGAAGGTGCGCGTGGCCGGGTCGCGGCGGCGACCGGCCGTCGCGCCCACGGCCTCGACGACCGCCGCGCGCAAGTCGGCGGTGGTGGCGAGCGGCCGGCGCCGGATGATGGCCCGGGCGATGCGCCGGGCGGCGGGCTCCTCGCCGTAAGCGCGCAGGACGCGGGCGATCTCCTCCTCGTCGGCCGAGTTGAGGAACTGCGCGGCCGTCACACCCTCGCGCGAAAGCCGCATGTCGAGCGGGCCATCGTGGCGGAAGGAGAGCCCGTAGGTCGGGTCCTCGAGCTGGCGCGAGGAGACGCCGAGGTCAAACGTGACCGCATCGGCCGTGGCGGGCCCCAGGAGCTCGGCCATCCGCGAGAACGGAGCGCACACGAGTTTGAGGCGGCCCGGATGGCGGGCGGCGAGCGGGCGGCCGCCGGCGATGGCGCACGGATCGCGGTCGAAGGCGGTCACCCGCGCGCCCAGGGCCAGCGCTCGCGCGCTTACCCCGCCCTCGCCGAAGGTGGCATCCACCAGGTGATGGCCGGGCGCCAGGGCCAACGCCGCCAGCGTCTCCTCGAGGAGGACGGGAACGTGCCCGGCCGTCATCGCCCACCCCTGGCCGCGATCAGCGCGCGCACCGTGCGCTCGAGCCGGGGGTCGAGCCCCGGCTCGGCGAGCAGCCGCTCGGGCGACCACAGCTCGAAATAGTCGCCCGCGCCGAGGAACAGGGCGAGGCCCGAGAGCTCGCCCAGCTCGCGCAGGATCGGCGACAGGATGATCCGACCATTGTCGTCGTAGGCGAGCGTCTCGGCCATGCCGAACATGTGGCGGGCGAACCGGTCGCGCTCGGGGCCGAAGTCGCCCGCGAAGCGCGTTTCGAGCTGTTCCTGGATCCGGGCCAGGCGCGTGAGGTCGTAGCCCACGAGACAGGGGGCGTGCTCGGCTGGGGCCAGCACGATGCGGCGGTTGGCCGAGCGCGCCTCGACGGTCTCGCGAATGGAGGCCGGGATCGACAGCCGGCTCTTGGCGTCAACCTGGTTCAGGTAGGCCCCCGCGTAGAAGCCGATCGTCAAGTCCCGATCCCCGCCCCGCTGCCGGCCGGCCGCCGCGCCTGGCTCGCGATGGCCTTTCATGGGATATCATGGGCTATCGTGGGCTTGCAATGGACATTCCAGGCGATTTCGCTCCGATCCGCCCCCATCGGCGCCCGTGATGGCGAACAGGGCGACGGGTGGCCGCCACCTGCCCGCGGAGGAGCGCCCGCGCGGTGCGGCGGCCAGGCCCTGCCCGCGAAGCGGCGCCTGGCGGACGACAGGTGCGGTGGTCGAAGGGCGCTAGACGAGAGGAGAGGGCACGCCCGAGGGTGGCGCGGCGGGGGCCGCCAGCGCTCGGTCGAGCCCGGGTCGGGCCGGTTGCGGGCCGGGGCGATAGGCGAGGCTGCCCAAGAGGGTCACGAGCGCTACCAGCGCCAGTCCGACGAGACCTGCGCGGATGCGGTCCATCGCCTCCCCGGCTAGCGGCGCGGCCCCGTCCTGTCGAGGCTTACGCGGCCCTTTCGTACCAAGGGGGAAGCGGCAGGCCCTTGGCGCGCAGCCAGCCGGGGTTCCACAGGGTCGAGAGATATCGGCTGCCCGAGTCGCACAGCACGGTCACCACCGTATGGCCGGGGCCCAGATCGCGGGCGAGCCGTTCCGCCCCGGCCACGTTGATGGCCGACGACAGGCCGAGGTGCAGTCCGTCGCGCGCCATCAGCTCATGGAGGATGGGCATCGCCTCGCGGTCGCTCACGCGGTAGGCGACGTCGATGGGCGCGCCTTCCAGATTGGCCGTCACCCGGCTCTGGCCGATGCCCTCGGCCACGCTCGAGCCTTCGGCCTTGAGCTCGCCCGTGGTGAACCAGCTGTAGAGCGCGGCTCCTTCCGGGTCGGTCAGCGCGATCCGGACGTCGGCCCGCCGTTCCTTGAGGCCCATCGCCACGCCGGCCAGCGTGCCCCCCGTGCCCACCGCGCAGGTGAAGCCGTCCACCTGTCCGTCGGTGTCCTCCCAGATCTCGGGTGCGGTCGTCTTGATGTGGGCCAGACGGTTGGCGACGTTGTCGAACTGGTTGGCCCACACTGCACCCGTCTCCTCGGCCAGGCGGCGCGACACGTGCACGTAGTGGCCCGGGTTGGCGTAGCTGGTGGCCGGCACCAGCACGAGATCGGCCCCCAGAGCCCTTAGGGCGTCCTTCTTCTCCTGGCTCTGGGTCTCGGGCATCACGATGCGCACGCGATAGCCGCGTGCGGCCCCGATGACCGCAAGGCCGATGCCCGTGTTGCCCGCCGTGCCTTCGACGATGGTGCCTCCGGGTTTCAGCCGGCCGCTGGCCTCGGCGTCGAGGATGATGAACAGAGCCGCCCGATCCTTGACCGACCCGCCTGGGTTCAGGAACTCGCACTTGCCGAGCACCGTGCACCCGGTCCGCTCGGACGGGCCCGACAGGCGGACGAGCGGGGTCCGCCCGACGAGCTGGGCGAGATCGGCGGCAGGTGCCGGCATGGTGCGCGCTGATAGCAGGGCGAAGCGGCCTTGCCAGCATCCGCCGCCTGGGCGAGGGCGCGCCGCATGCGGGCCATGGGTGCGCGTACGGGGGAAGCGGCCCGGCCGGCGGTCCGACCCGGGGCCGGGCGGCGATGGACGGCGGTGGCGCTTCTCCTGCTGTCGGCCTGCCGACCCGGCGACACCGACCGACCCCTGATGGTCGCCTTCACCGACCCTTCGGACCTCGAGCGGGCGGTGGCCGAAGCGACGAGCGTGGGCCTCACCCGCCGGGACGCCGCCGGGCGGGTCGTGCCCGCCCTCGCGCGGAGCTGGCGGGTGAGCAACGACGGCCGATTCGTGATCTTTCGCCTGCGCCCCGTGCCGGCCATCGGCGGCCGGCCGCTGACGGCGGCCGAGGTGGTGCGGGCCCTGGAGAGCGCCGTGCGTCCGCCCCGTGCAGCACCCACCCGCGCCTTGCTGGGCGGCACGCTTGAGGCCCAAGCGCCGATCCCAGAGGTGGTGGAATTTCGCCTTTCCACCCCCCAGCCTGAGCTCGCCGCCGTCCTGGCCCAGCCCGAGCTCGCCGTCCGCTCCGTGGGCGCTGGGCGGCGTCGGGTGGCCGGCCTGGCCGGGCCGCTGCGCCTTGAAGGAACCGCAGCCCGGGGCGCGCCGCTGCGCCTGGTGCCCGACCTGGACCACGCTCTGCCCGGCGGCCCCGCCCGGCGGGAGGTCCGCGTGCTGCGGCTCGATCCAGAAGCGGCGGTCGAGCGGTTCGTGGCCGGGGGAGTCGACCTGGTGGTGGGCGAGCCGCTGCGAGGGCTGGAAGCGGCGGCCCGCGTTCCGGAACGCCAGGGCCGCGTGGTGGCACCAGCGCGCGCGCTCGTGCGCCTGGTGCTCAATCGGGGCGAGGAGCCGTTGGCCGACCTCAGGGTCCGGCAAGCGTTGGCCCTGGCTCTCGACCGGGCGCGCATCGCGGCCGCCTTCGATGCCGAGCCGGCCTCAAGCCTGTTGCCCCCCGGCCTCTCGGGCTTCGCGGCCGAGGGCGAAGACGGCGATCCGCCCGCCGCGCCTGCGGACGACCGCGAGGCCCGGGCCCGCGCGTTGCTCGCCGAAGCGGGGTTCGATGGCACGAGCCGGCGTCTGCGGGTCAGGCTGGCCGCCGGTCGCAGCCGGGAGGAGACGCGCCTCATCGAGCTCTTGGCCACGGACTGGGCGCGCGTGGGCGTCGACGTCGTGGCCGAGCGGCGGTCGAGCGAAGGCTTGCGCCGGGCGGTGGCCGAGGGTGCCGTCGGCGTGGCGCTCGACGTGGTCGAAAGCCCGGTGGCCGCACCCACGCCGTTCCTGTGGGACCTGACGTGCGGGCGCAACCGGCTGAGGATCTGCGTGCCGGCAGCGGATGCCTGGTGGAACCGGTCGTGGCAAGCTGGAAGCCTCGCCGAACGCATGGCCGCCGTCCGCGCCGCCGAGCGGGAATGGCGCCAGGACGTGGCGGCCATCCCGCTCTTTCGGCCGGCGCGCTGGTGGCTCAAGCGCCCGGCCAATCGCGCGTGGACACCGGGCATCGACCGCATCGCGCCCTTGGCCCATCTGGCCGGCGCCGACGGGGCGGGCGCCTGAGGTGGCCTGAGGTCTTGAGCCGGGGTCGGCGCGCGCGTCGACCGGCTGGCGACCGCGGCGGTGCGGCGTGCGGGCCGGGCCGTTCGCGGCGGCCGGGCGGGGGGCCAACCCCGAGCGGGCTCGCCCCAACGGCTTGACTCGCGCGCCGAGGAGACCGGCGCTTGTCACCGCCACTCGGGCCTGGGGACGGCGGGGCCGTCGCCCGAGAAGTCCGGCGCGCAACGGCCTTTCGCCACGCGCTGAACCCGTTATAGGTTGCCGGGGCGGGCGGGTCCCGGTGTGCGGACGGGCCGCTTGCGGGGGAGAGGATCGGGCATGAAGCTGGTCGTTGAACGTGCCACCCTCATGAAGGCGCTTGGCCATGTGCAGTCGGTGGTGGAGCGACGGAACACCATCCCGATCCTGGCCAACGTGCTGATCGAGGCGTCGGGCGACGGCCTGCGGCTGATGGCCACCGACCTCGACCTGCAGATCGTGGAGCGGGTGGAGGCCCAGGTGGAGCAGGAAGGCGCCACCACCGCGCCGGCCCACACCCTGTTCGACATCGTGCGCAAGCTGCCCGAGGGGAGCCAGGTGCTGCTGCAGCGGTCGGACGGGCGGCTGACCGTGGCGGCCGGGCGGGCCCGTTTCCAGCTGCAGACACTGCCGCGCGAGGACTTCCCCGTGATCGGCGAGGAGGACCTGCCGACGCGTTTCGCGCTCGACGCGGGCGTCTTGCGCGAAATGATCGACAAGACACGCTTCGCCATCTCGACCGAAGAGACTCGCTACTACCTGAACGGCATCTTCCTGCACGCCCCGCGCACCAACGAGGGCGAGCGCAAGCTCCGCGCCGTGGCGACCGACGGGCATCGGCTCGCGCGCTTCGAACTGGCGCTGCCGGCCGGGGCGGAGGCGATGCCCGACGTCATCGTGCCCCGCAAGTGCGTGGCGGAGCTGCGCAAGCTATTGGACGAGCGGGACGGCGCGGTGGAGTTGGCGCTGTCGGAAGCGCGGATCCGCTTCCGGGTGGGCGAGGCCGTCCTCACCTCGAAACTCATCGACGGCAACTTCCCCGATTACAGCCGGGTCATCCCCACGGCCAACGACCGTCTGCTGCGCATCGATCCGCAGACGCTGGCCGAAGGGGTCGACCGCGTGACCGCGATCGCCTCCGACCGGACGCGGGCAGTGAAGCTGAGCCTCGATCACGACCGCGTGACCCTGTCGGTCACCAGCCCCGAGAACGGCACCGCCTCGGAGGATCTGCCCGCCGTCTATTCGGCGCCTAGCTTCGACGTCGGGTTCAACAGCCGCTACCTGCTCGACATCCTGCAGCAGATGGATGGTGACGAGGTCGAGGTCCATCTGGCCGATGCGGCGGCGCCCACGCTCATCCGCCAGGGGGCGGGGGCGCCCGCGCTCTACGTCCTCATGCCGATGCGGGTATGATGTTCCGCAGCCTGCGCCCCCGGCCCCTGCCGCCTTTGCCGCGGCCCTTCCCCGATCGGCGGGCGGAGCGTGCGGCCGCGCGGCGCCGGCAGTTGGAACGCTTCTTCGAGCTCGAGCTGGCCCAGGTCGAGGGCGCGTCATGGAACGCGCGGCCCGAACCCTGGCATCGGCGCTTCAAGGCCGCGCTTCCGCGGCAGCTAGGGGCCCTGCTGTTCGCGAGCGCCATGGGGAGCGTGCTGGTGGCGAGCTTCCTGATCCTGGCCCGCAGCGGCCTGGCCGAGCCCCCGCCGCGGATCGTCTACGTGGAGGATTGGTCGGGCCGGATCGAGCCCGGGCGGCCCATCCCGCGCGCAGCTCCCGAGCCCCGCGGATCAGGTGATCCGCTGGCCCGCGAACGGGCCGCCGCAAGGGCCGCCTCTCCGGGGCCTTGACGGCGTGACGGCGCTCGACGGTCGCCTGATGGCGGCCGCCTTGACGTTGGCCCGGCGTTCGGCCGGCACCAGCACCCCCAACCCCAACGTGGGCTGTATCCTCGTCCGCGACGGCCAAGTAGTCGGCCGGGGTCGCACCGGCGAGGGGGGCCGCCCGCACGCCGAGGCCGCGGCGCTGGCCGCGGCGGGGCCCGCCGCGCGCGGGGCCACGGCCTGGGTCACCCTGGAGCCGTGCGCCCACGTCTCGCCCCGGGGGCCCGCGTGCGCCGACCTGTTGGTGGAAGCCGGCGTGGCGCGCGTGGTGGTGGCCATGCCCGACCCCGACCCGCGGACCGCCGGGCGCGGGATCGCCCGGCTACGGGAGGGGGGGGTGGACGTGGTGGAGGACGTGGGCCGGCCGGCGGCCGAGGACGAGCTGTTGGGCTTTCGCCGGCACGTGGAGGACGGCCGGCCCGAAATCGCGCTGAAGCTCGCCCTGTCCCTCGACGGCCGGCTGGCCATGGCCGACGGGCGGAGCCGTTGGCTGACGGGGCCCGTGGCCCGTGCCTTCGGCCATGCCCTTCGGGCCCGTGCCGATGCCGTGGTGGTGGGCCACGGCACCTTCCGGGTGGACCGGCCGGAACTCACCGTCCGCCTGCCGGGCTGGACGGGGCGCCAACCGGCGCGGGTCGTGGTCGGCCGGCCGGCCGCCGTGCCGACGGGCTGGCTGGCCGTCCCCGACCTGCCGGGGCTCCTCGCGCTGGCCCGATCTCGCGCGTGGCTCAGGCTGCTGGTGGAAGGCGGAGGGCGCCTGGCGGGGGCCTTGCTGGCGGCCGACCTGGTGGATCGGCTGTGGCTGTTTCGCGCGCCACTGCTGGTGGGCGAGGGGCCGAGCCTTGAGGGGTTCGAAGCCACTGACCTCGCGGCGGCCCGGGCCCGCTGGACGCTCGCCTCCCGCCGGGTGCTGGGCGGTGACGTCCTTGAGGAGCTGGTGCGCGCCCGCTAGGCCCCGGCCCGATGTTTACGGGGATCGTGGCGGGGGTGGGCCGCATCGTCGAGGCGCGCGCGGTCCCGGGTGAAGACCTGAGGATCTGGATCGAACCCGAAGCCGATGTGGGCGCGCCGCCCCCCGGAGCCTCGGTTGCCTGTTCGGGCGTGTGCCTTACGGTCGTCCGGGTCGAAGCCGGGCAGCTTGCCTTCGACGTCTCGGCCGAGACGCGCGCCCGTACCCCCGCGGGGCGCTGGGAGCCGGGACGACGGCTCAACCTCGAGCGGTCGCTCAAGGTGGGCGACGAACTGGGCGGCCATATCGTGACCGGCCACGTCGACGGCGTGGCGCGCGTGGTGGCCATAGCCCCCCACGGCGGAAGCCTGAGGGTGACGTTCGAGGCTCCGGCGGCCCTGGGCTTCGGGATCGCTCCCAAGGGGTCGATCGCGGTCGACGGCGTGTCGCTCACCGTGAACGAGGTCACGGACAGCCCCGACGGCTGTTGCTTCGGCGTCAACCTGGTGCCGCACACGGCCGCCGTGACGACCCTGGGGGCGCTTCGGCCGGGGGACGAGGTGGCGATCGAGATCGACGTGTTGGCGCGCTATCTGCGGCGCCTTGTCGACAGCCGGATGTGATCCTTCATCTTGTTCCGCACAGCGGGATGTGATGGAGGGGTGCCATGACGGTCTCGTTGCTGGACCGGATTCGCCAACGCCTGGCCGAGACGGGCCTCAGCAAGGCCGCGCTGGCCAGGGCGTGCGGCCTGCACCCCAACAGCCTCAGAGCCCTCGACCGGCCCGACTGGAACCCCACGGCCGAGACCCTGGGCAAGCTCGAGGCCTGGCTCGATGGGCGGGCCCAGTCGCCGCTCGTGCCGATCGAACAGATCATCGAGGAGGCTCGCAACGGGCGAATGTTCATCCTGGTGGACGATGAGGACCGGGAGAACGAGGGGGATCTCGTGATCCCCGCGCAGATGGCCACGCCTGAGGCCATCAACTTCATGGCCCGACACGGGCGTGGCCTCATCTGCCTGGCGCTGACCCGCGCGCGCGTCGAGCAGCTGCAGCTGCCGATGATGGCGTCCACCAACGGCAGCCGGCACGAAACGGCCTTCACCGTGTCGATCGAGGCGCGCGAAGGGGTCACGACGGGCATCTCGGCGGCCGACCGGGCGCGCACCATCGCGGTGGCGATCGACGCGTCGCAGGGGCCGGAGGCGTTGGTGTCGCCGGGCCACGTGTTTCCGTTGGTGGCCCGCGACGGCGGCGTGCTGGTGCGGGCGGGCCACACCGAGGCGTCGGTCGACATCGCGCGGCTGGCGGGCCTCAACCCGTCGGCCGTGATCTGCGAGATCATGAACGATGACGGCACGATGGCCCGGCTGTCGGACCTCATCCCCTTCGCGCGCCGGCACGGCCTTAAGATCGGCACGATCCGCGACCTCATCGCCTATCGCCGCCGCCATGACAGTCTGGTGGCCTGCATGGCCGAGACGACCCTGGCCAGCCGCTTCGGAGGCGAGTGGCGCGTGAAGCTCTACGTGAACAAGGCCGAGTACGCCGAGCATCTGGTGCTGCAGAAGGGTCGGGTGACCCCGGGCCGGCCGACGCTCGTGCGGATGCACGTGCTCTCGCCGTTCGCCGACATCCTGGGCGAGGAGGGGCCGCGCTGTGGCGCGCTGCAACGGGCCATGGAGATGATCGGGCGCGAAGGCGAAGGAATCATCGTGTTGCTGCGCGACAACCGGCCCGACCGGCTGTCGCGCCTGATGGCCGAGCGCGAGGCCGGCGTGCGCGAGGCGCTGGAGCAGCGCGACTACGGGATCGGCGCCCAGATCCTGTGCGATCTGGGCGTGACGGAGATCGACCTCATCACCAATGCGCACCGCAGCTTCGTGGGCCTGTCGGGCTATGGGCTCACGGTCGTGAACGAGCGGCCGCTCGAGGCCTGACGGCGGGCCGAGGGGAGCCAGCGATGGCCCGAGTCGGGGTGGTGGTGGCGGGCTTCTACCGTCACATTCGCGACGCCCAGGTGGCGGCCGCCATCCGGCGCCTGGAGGAGGCCGGCCACGCCTTCGAAGTGGAGGACGTGCCCGGCGCGCTCGAAGTGCCGCCGGCCATCGCGCTTCTCGACCGCACGGGCCGTTTCGAGGCCTTCGTGGCGTTGGGGTGCGTCATCCGCGGCGAGACCTTCCATTTCGAGGTGGTGGCGGGCGAGAGCGCGCGGGGGCTCATGGCGCTGGCGCTCGACGGCGTGGCGATCGGCAATGGGATCTTGACCGTCGACCACGAGGCCCAGGCGCTGGCCCGCATCGGCAAGGCGGCCGAGGCAGTGGACGCGGCCCTCGCCCTGATGGCGCTCAAGGCTCGCCTGAGCCTCTAAGGGCTTCCCGCCGCGCGCCTCTTGCCCGTCGGCCCGGCCGTCGGCAACTCCTCCCGCCGCGGCCGCCGGGCTCCCTCAGCCGTCGAGCGCTCGCAGCAGCAGGTCGAGGTCGCGGTCGAGTTCGGGGTCGGTTCGCCGCAATTCCTCGATCCGGCGGATGGCGTGCATTACGGTCGTATGGTCGCGGCCACCGAAGCGTCGGCCGATCTCGGGCAGCGAGCGCGACGTAAGCTGCTTGGCCAGATACATGGCGACCTGCCGGGGGCGCGCCACGTCGCGCGCCCGGCGGGGCGACAGAAGGTCCGACACGCGGATCCGGTAATGGTCGGCCACACGGCGCTGGATATCGTCGATGGTCAGGCGACGGGCATGGGCCTTGAGGACGTCGGCCAGCACCTCGCGCGTGAAGTCGAGGTCGACCGTTCGGCCCGTAAGCTGGGCGTAGGCCAGCACTCGGTTGAGCGCCCCTTCGAGCTCGCGGACGTTGGCCACGATGCGCCGGGCCAGGAACTCCACGACGTCGGCCGGGACGGCGGCCTCGGGTTGGGCGCCGAGCTTCGCCTTGAGGATGTTGAGCCGGAGCTCGTAGTCGGCGGGGTGGATGTCGGCCACCAGGCCCCAGGCCAGGCGCGACTGGATCCGGCTTTCGATGCCCTCGAGGTTCTGCGGGCTGCGATCGGCCGAGATGACGAGCCAGCGCCCGGCCCCGATGATTTCGTTCATCGTGTGGAAGAACTCTTCCTGCGTTGACTCCTTGCCGGCGATGAATTGCACGTCGTCGATCATGAGCAGGTCGCACGAGCGCAGCCGCTGCTTGAAGCTGATCGTGTCCCGCGCCCTGAGGGCCGCCAGGAATTCCACCATGAACCGCTCGGCCGACAGGTAGGCGATGCGGGCCGTGGGCAAGCGCGCCTGCACGCCCTGGCCGATGGCGTGCATCAGGTGCGTCTTGCCGAGCCCCGTGGGCCCGTGGAGGAAGAGCGGGTTGAACCCGGCCGGCGCGCCGGTGCCCACCGCCTCGGCGAGCGTGCGGGCGGCGCGATAGGCGAGCTCGTTGGACCGGCCGACCACGAAGCCGCGGAAGCTGTAGCGCGGATCGAACGCGGGCCGGCGGGCCTCGGTGGGTTCCCGGGCTTCGGAGGGTTCCAAGGCCGGTGCCGAATCGGGCGGCGTGGGCCCGTATGGCGCTGGAGGGACGCCCGCCCCGCATTCGATCCGGACGTCGTCCACGCCCGGCATCGCGGCCTCGATCGCCAGCCGGATCGGTTCCTGGAAATGGTCGCGCACCCATTCGGCCATGAAGCGCGACGGCAGACGCAGCACGGCCGTCTGGCCCTCCACGCCACCCCAGGCGAGGGGTGCGATCCAACGGTGGAACGTGTCCTGGCCCAGCCGAGCGCGCAGCCATTCGCGGGCCCGGGCGAAGGCCGGGCGGGCGTCCGCCTCCGCAACCGTCGCCTGGCATGGAGGATCGGCGCAGCCGGCGGGCGGCATGACCATGGGCGTCGTCGGCGAAACGAGCATGGGCAGGCGTGGCTCCATCTCGAGCAGCGGGACATGACGATAGGGCGGGAGGCGGGCGTGGGGCGCTAGGGGGCGCGCGGTCGGCGGCTGCTGGTGGCCTTGGGGTGGGCGCGTGAGGCTTCCCTTCCCGTTCGCGACCTGGCCATCCTGTTCCGTCCCCTCGCGAACCTGCCGGCACGCACCGAGGGAGGCCCCGACTCAAGCGTCGAGACGACGGGAACGCCCCCCAGCGGGCCGGATCGATCTGGCGCCAGTCCGACTCGAACCGCGGTCCGCGGCTCTCACCATCGCACCGGCCCCCCGACTAAACCAAGCGTGGGCGGGCGGGGCAAGGGCCCGAATTTCATCGAACTGCAAATATTTCGGTTGACAGCCCAAGCCGTTCCCGAGCCGGCGTTTTTCGGCAACGGGTTGAAACGGCGTCGAGATTTTGACGCGACGGGAACGTCGCCGGCCGGGCGGCCGGTGCGCTCAGGATGAGGATAGCGGCCCAACGTGTTCGACTGCTGAGGAGAATCGGCGACCCCCCGCGCGGCACCCACGTGACAGTTTCGCGACGGTTCCATGACACCGCCGCCCGAATCCGTCGGAAATGGACGTCGAGGAAGGGTCGGACGCTCAGCCCTGGGGCAACCGGGCGATTCGCGCCCACAGGCGGGAAAGCTTGCGGGCCGCGGTGTTGCGGTGCAGCACGCCCTTGGCCACGCCGCGCTGGATCTCGGGCTGGGCCAGACGGAAGGCCGCCTCGGCCGCCGCCCGCTCGCCGCTGGCGATCGCCGCCTCGACTTTCTTCACGAACGTGCGGATGCGCGACCGCCGGGCACGGTTGATGGCCGCGCGCCGCGCGTTGCGGCGCACACGCTTTTCGGCCGACGGGGTGTTCGCCATGGGATCCCTTTGGTGACGTTCTGGTGGTCGACCGGCACGCCCGCGCGGTCGAACCGACGGTTTCGACGGCGGCCTACGGCGCGCGCGGGCCGGGGTCAAGGAGCCCTAGCGCTGACAGCGAGGGCAGAAGAAAGCCGAGCGTCCGTGCAACCGCTGGCGCCGGATCGCGTGGCCGCAGGCCGGGCAGGCCTCGCCCTCGCGCCCGTAGACCGCGAGCGCGCGTTGGAACCAGCCGAGCGCGCCGTCGACGGCGGCATGGTCCCGAAGGCTCGTTCCACCGGCCTCGATCGCCGCTTCGAGCACGGCCCGCAGGCCATGGGCCAGCCGCTCGAAGCGTGGTCGGGCGATGCGACCGGCCGCCCGCGCGGGATGGATCCCTGCCCGGAACAGCGCCTCGCACGCGTAGATGTTGCCGATCCCGGCGACGGCGCGCTGGTCGAGGAGCAGCGCGCGGATGGCCACGCGTCGGCCGCGGGCGGCTTGCGCCAGTGCCTCGCCGTCGAAATCGGGGTCGAGCGGTTCCGGACCCAGACCGGCGAGCAGGGGGTGGCGGGCGGCCTCGGCCGTGGGCACCAGGTGGAGCGAACCGAACCGGCGGGGATCGTGGAAGACGATCCGGTGGCCATCGGTTTCGAGCTCCACATGGTCGTGGGGTAGCCGCTCGGAGGGGTCGAGCCTGAGGCGCCCCGACATGCCTAAGTGAAAGATGAGCGTGTGGCCCCGATCGGTGTCGATCAGGCCGAACTTAGCCCGGCGCCGGACGCCCGTGATTCGCGCCCCCGAAAGGTGTCGCTCGAGCCCGCTCGGCACGGGCCAACGCAGGTCGCGCCGGCGCACGCGCACGCGGCGCACCGCGGCACCGTCGAGCACCGGCGCCAGCCCCCGCACGACCGTTTCGACCTCGGGCAGTTCGGGCACCCTGCCCGGGTGACAGGCCGCGCCGGCCGCGGCAAGGGGGCGTCATGACGGAGGGCGGGCGAGGGGAGGGCGCGGCGGGGCCGGCGCGGGCCAGCTTCGGTTTTCGCGACGTCGCCCCCCACGAGAAGACCCGGATGGTGGGCGATGTCTTCCGGCGCGTGGCGCAGCGCTACGACCTCATGAACGACCTCATGTCGGTGGGCCTCCACCGGCGCTGGAAGGATCGGTTCGTGGCCCTCGTGCGGCCCCGGCCGGGCGAAGCCATCCTGGACCTGGCCGGCGGCACGGGGGATGTCGCCTTGCGCCTGGCGCGGCGGGGGGCGGAGGTCACCGTGGTCGACATCAATCCCGCCATGCTGGCGGTGGGTCGGGAGCGGGCCCGCCGGCGGGGGTTGAAGCTTGCCTTCGTCCAGGCCGACGCCGAGGCCCTGCCGTTCGCGGACGCAGCCTTCTCGGCCGTGACGGTGGCCTTCGGCATCCGCAACATGACGCATATCGATCGAGCCCTGGCCGAGGCACGGCGCGTGCTGGCCTGGGGCGGGCGGTTCGCCTGTCTTGAGTTCTCGGCGACCGAATGGGCGGGCTTCGCACGCCTCTACGACCTCTATTCCTTCCACATCGTGCCCCGGCTGGGCCAGTGGGTGGCGGGCGATCGCGCGGCCTATCGCTACCTGGTGGAATCCATCCGCCGCTTCCCCGACATGGATCGGTTCGCTGGCCTTTTGCGGCAGGCGGGGTTTGCTCCGGTGCGCGCAATCCCGATCCTGGGCGGGGCGGTGGCCATTCACCTGGGCTGGAAGACCTGAGCGCTTGCTGGTCGAGGCGGGGCACGCCTGGCGCCTGCTGAGCGATGCCCGGCGGCTCGCCGCCCATGGCGTGCTGCGTCCCTTCGAGGATCTGCCCGATCTGCCGCCGGGGGTCAGGCTGGTGGCCCGCCTGCTGCGCGCCGGCACCTTGGCGCCGCGCGAGCCCGACTATTCGGGGGGTTTGCGCGCGTGCGGGCCGGCAGCGGTGAAGCTGGGCCAAGCGCTCGCCACTCGCCCCGACCTGGTGGGCGAGGCAGCCGCCGCCGACCTCAGGCGACTGCAGGACGACCTGCCCCCCGACCCCTGGGACCGGATCGAGGCCGAGCTCGACCGGGCGCTGCCCGGGGGCTGGCGCGCGCATTTCGCCTGGATCTCGCCCGAGCCCGCCGGCTCGGCCTCGATCGCCCAGGTGCACCGCGCCCGCACTCGCGACGGCCGCGAGGTAGCGCTCAAGGTGTTGCGACCCGGCGTGGAGCGCCGGTTCCGCCAGGCGCTTGCGGCCTACGACTGGGCGGCCGCCTGGCTCGAGACGCTGGGGGGCGAATTTCGACGGCTGCGGCCGCGCCACGTGCTCGCCACGTTCCGCGCCTGGACGATGGCCGAGCTCGACCTGCGGCGCGAGGCCGGCAACGCGTCCGAACTGGCCCAGGCCGTGCGCGGCGAGCCCGGCATCCGGGTGCCGAAGGTCCATTGGGAATGGACCAGCCGGCGCACGCTCGCGCTGGACTGGGTGGACGGGGTCAAGCTGACCGACATGGCCGCGGTGGACCGCGCAGGTGCCGATCGGCGGGCGTTGGCTCGGGCGGTGGTGGGCGGCTTCCTCGAGCAGGCGATCGGACATGGCTTCTTCCACGCCGACCTGCACCAAGGGAACCTGATCCTGTGCCCGGACGGGCGCATCGCGCTGTTGGATTTCGGGATCATGGGCCGGCTCGACCGGCGGGCGCGCGTGTACCTGGCGGAAATCCTGTGGGGGCTTATCCGCGGGGACTACGCCCGGGTGGCCGAACTCCACTTCGAGGCGGGCTACGTGCCCCCCTGGCACGACCCCAGGGAGTTTGCGACCGCCCTCCGCGCGGTGGGAGAACCCGTCCGGGGGCGGCCCACGGCCGAAATTTCGGTGGGCGCGCTGCTCGACGGTCTGTTCGCCATCACGCGAAGCTTCGACATGCCGACCCAACCCCATCTGCTGCTCCTCCAGAAGACGATGGTGATGGTCGAAGGGGTGGCCGCCGCCCTCGATCCCCGGATCAACATGTGGGAAACGGCAGCGCCCTACGTGAAGGCTTGGGTGCGCGACGAACTGGGCCCGGAAGCGCGGCTCGCCCAGCGCATCGGGCGGGCGGTGTGGCTGGCCGGCGAGCTCCCCAAAGTGGCGGAGCGCCTCGTGCGGCGCGTGCCCCTGGAGGGCGCCGCTCCACCCGAGCCACCCCTGCCGCCCCTGCCGGCGCCCGGCCCCAAGCGCTGGCCGGCGCTGATGGTCGGCGTCGTGCTGGGGGTCGTGGGGGTCCTCATGGTGCAGGCGCTGGGCTAGGGCGGCCGGATGGAACGGGATGGGCGCACGGCGACGATCCTAGGGTCCGGCCGGCTCGTCGGGTGCCGGGTGCTGCTGATCGTGGGCGGTGGGATCGCCGCCTACAAGGCGCTCGAGCTCATCCGGCGGCTGAGGGCGGAAGGCGCCAGTGTCATCCCGGTGCTAACGGCGGGCGCCTGCCGGTTCATCACGCCGCTGTCGGCCGCTGCCTTGGCCGAGAATCGGGCCTTCACCGACCTGTTCGACCCGACGGACGAAGGGCAGATGGGCCACATCGCCTTAAGCCGGGAGGCCGACCTGGTGCTGGTGTGTCCGGCCACCGCCGACCTTCTGGCCCGCATGGCCGCTGGCCTGGCCGACGATCTGGCCACCACCCTGCTCCTCGCCACCGACCGGCCCGTGATGGTGGCCCCGGCCATGAACGTGCGCATGTGGGACCACCCCGCCACGCGCGCGAACGTGGCGACGCTTCGCGCCCGCGGTGTGGAAGTGGTGGAGCCTGACGTCGGCCCCATGGCCTGCGGCGAGTTCGGGCCCGGCCGCCTGCCCGAACCCGACGCATTGCTCGAGGCCGTGGTGGCCCGGCTGGCGCCCGGCGGGCGGCCGCTTAAGGGCGTACGGGCCGTCGTGACGGCCGGCCCTACCCACGAGCCCATCGACCCCGTCCGCTATCTCGCCAACCGGTCGTCGGGACGGCAGGGCTTCGCCATCGCCGGCGCGCTGGCGGGTCTGGGCGCCCGCGTCACCCTGGTGGCAGGCCCCGTGTGCCTTCCCACCCCGCCGGGCGTGGACCGCGTGGACGTCGAGACCGCCTGCCAGATGGCCGAGGCGGTCGAGCGGGCCTTGCCCGCGGACCTGGCCGTCATGGTGGCTGCGGTGGCGGACTGGCGGGTGGAGCCCGCGCCCGCCAAGCTCAAGAAGGACGAGGGTGCGCCCCTGCTGCGGCTGGTCGAGAATCCGGACATCCTGAAAGCGGTCGCGGCCGCGGGGCCGCGCCGACCCCGGCTGGTGGTGGGGTTCGCCGCCGAAACGGGCGATCCCGTGGCGGCGGCCCAGAGGAAGCTTCGCGCGAAGGGCTGCGACCTCGTGGTGGCCAACGACGTCTCGGGCGGCGTGATGGGGGGCGATCGGAACCGGGTTCACCTCGTCTCGGCGAGCGGGGTGGAGAGCTGGCCCGAGCTGCCCAAGGACGAGGTGGCACGGCGACTCGCCCGGGCGCTGGCGGCCCGCCTGACTGAGGCGAACGCCTGATGCGGGCGGTCGCGGTGCGGCGCCTGCCCCATGCCGAGGGCCTGCCGCTTCCTACCTATCGGACGTCCGGTGCGGCCGGCATGGACGTGGCGGCGGCCGTGGCGGGAGACCTTGTGCTCGCGCCGGGCGAGCGCGCGGCCGTGCCGACCGGCCTCGTGGTCGCGGTACCCGAAGGCTACGAGCTGCAAGTGCGCGCACGCTCGGGACTTGCGCTGGCCGAAGGCCTGGTCGTGCTGAATGCGCCGGGCACCATCGATTCCGACTACCGTGGGGAAGTGAAGGTAATCCTCGCCAACCTGTCGGACCGGCCGGTGACCGTGACGCGCGGCATGCGGATCGCCCAACTGGTGCTGGCCCCGGTGGAACGCGCCCAGTGGGAGGAGGTGGACGCGCTCGACCCCACGCCGCGCGGCGCGGGCGGGTTCGGCTCCACGGGCCGATGACCGACGGGGCCCTGTCGGACACCGAGCTCGAGCGCTACGCCCGGCACATCGTGCTGCCGCAGGTGGGGGGTGCTGGCCAGCGCGCGCTCAAGCGGGCCCGAGTCGCGGTGGTCGGTGCCGGGGGCCTGGGATCTCCCTGCTTGACCTACCTGGCGGCGGCCGGCGTGGGCTCGATCACCGTGATCGACGACGACCACGTGGCCCTTTCCAACCTGCAGCGCCAGACCCTGTTCTCGACCGCCGACGTTGGCCAGCCCAAGGCCCCGCTCGCCGCTCGGCGGCTGCGGGCGCTCAACCCCCACGTCGACGTGCAGCCCGTGACCGAGCGGTTGGACGAGACCAACGCGCGCGTGTTGCTGGCCGGGCACGACGTCGTGGCCGACGGGTCCGACCGGTTCGCCACCAGAGCCGCGGTCAACCGCGCGGCCGTCGCGCTGGGTATCCCTTTGGTGTCGGCCGCGATCGGCCCGTTTTCGGGCCAGGTCGCGACCTTCGCCGGGCACCGGGACGACGCTTCGTGCTGGGCGTGCCTGGCCGGTGCGGCCCGCGACGAGCCAGGCCTGACCTGTGCGGACCAGGGCGTGCTGGGCGCTCTCGCCGGGGTCATTGGCGCCTTGCAGGCGGCCGAAGTGATCCGCGTGTTGACCGGTTTCGCCCCCCTCGCTCCCGGCACGCTGTTCCTCTTCGACCTGCTCGACCTGTCGGCGCGGCGCGTGCGGGTGCCCAAGGACCCTGGCTGCACCGTCTGCCGTTCACCCGCCGTCGCCACGGCCGGTGGGGACGCGGCCGCCCGTCAGGGCCGGCTGGCGTAGAGGCGGGGGTTGGCCCAGGCATAGAGCGCGCAGGCCGCACAACCGGCCACGGCCAGCCAGTAGGGCAGGGCGGGCCGCCATTCGTAAAGCCCGATCCCGATGGCCGGGGCCAGGACGAAGCACGCCCCGTTGATCGACGTGACAGCGCCGGCGACCGCCCCCTGGTCGGCTCGGCCGACGGCGAGCGACGCGCCGGCCGTGAACCCCGGGCGGGCGAGTCCGAAGCCGGCCGACTGGAGAGCGAAGGCGATAACGAGGGCGTGGAAGTCGGTGGCGAGCGCGATGCCGGCCGTCCCCAGCGCCGCAAGGAGCGCCCCCCAGCGCATGAGCTGGGAGGGATCGAGCGAGAGCGTGCGGATGATGCCCCATTGGGCGAGGAGCGTGGCGCCCGCACCGGCCATGAAGGCGATGCCGATGAGCTTGGCCGAATCGACGCCGGCCACCCCGGCGATGCGGTCAATGACGAGGAAGCCCAGGGCCTGGCCGGTGGCCGCCTGCAACGAGCCCACCGCGAAGCCGTAGATCAGGAAGGGCTTCACGCGGGGGTCGGCGAACTGGAGCCGCCGGCGTTCGCCCGTGGCGGTGGCCGCTTCGGCGGCCAGCACATGGGCCGAGGAAGGAGCCCCGCCCACCGAGGCGATGGAAGCCGCCGCCCCCCGGCCGGGCGCGTGGGTGGGGTCGTCGTCGGGAAGGCCAAGGCGCACAGCCGCCCCGACGGCGAAGGCGATGGCCGCGAAGACGAACATGGGTCCGGCCAGGTCCACGAAGGGCAGGATGAAGAAGGGGGCGACCGCCGGGCCGATGATCGTGCCGAGCCCGAAGGCCGAGGAGAGCAGCGCGAGCGCGTTCGTCCGCTCGGCCGGAGTGGTGCGGCTGGCGACGTAGGCCTGCGCGGCCGGGTTGGCGGCCGCCCCGAAGATGCCGAAGAGCGAGCGCGCGAGCGTGAAGAGAACGAGGACGAGCGCTGGGGCCAGGAGGTCGCGCAGGCCCGCCAGGATGACGGCGGCGCACAGGGTCATCGAGACGGCGAAACCGGCCAGCCCCACCAGGATGAGGAGGCGCCGGCCCCGCCGGTCGGATTGTTCCGCCCAGAACGGGGCCGAGAAGGTCCAGATGAGGGCGGAGAGGGAGAAGACGAAGGCGATGCCGATGTCGGCGATCCCGATCGCCCGGCCGATGACCGGCAGCACGGACTGAAGCGCCGTGTTGCCCGCCGCCGTGACGAGAAGGGCCAGGAAGACGAGGGCGAAGTGCTGCGGGGGAAGGGACGTGGCGCCGGGCACGCGGGCCCGCTAGGCGGCCGGTTGGAGCGGAAGCAAGCGGGAGGGTGGCATGAGACTGTATGACGGCGCGGGGCCCAACCCCCGGATCGTGCGCAGGTTCGCGGCCGAGAAGGGGATCGCCCTGCCCCGCGTGGCCGTCGACGTGATCGGGGGCGAGAACCGGCGCCCGGCCTATCTCGCCCTCAATCCGCTGGGTGGAGTGCCGGCGCTGGAGCTGGACGACGGGCAGGTGGTGACCGAGGTGGTGGCCATCTGCGAATTTCTGGAGGATCTTTGGCCTGACCCGCCGCTCGTGGGCCGCACGCCCGCCGAACGGGCGGAGACGCGCATGTGGGTGCGGCGCTTCGACCTCTGCATTCTCGAGCCGTTCACGCTGGGCTTCCGCGCCGCGGTCGCCCGCGACTTCTTCAGCCCCCGCATGCCCCTGCTGTCGGCGGAGGCCGGTCGAGAGCTTCTGGACCACGCGTGGCGCAACCTCGCCGTCTTCGATGGCCTGCTGGCGGGCCGCGCCTTCGTCTGCGGGGAACGCTTCAGCCTTGCCGACATCACCTTGGCGGCCTTCGTGGGCTTTGCCGGCGAAGTGGGGCTGGAGCCGCCCCCGGGGCTCTCGTGGGTGCCGGAATGGCGGGCACGGGTGGAAGCGCGGCCCTCCTCCACCGCCTGAGCCTCAAGGACTTCCGCCGCCGGCGCCAAGGGCCCGCGATACGCCGGGCTCTGGCCTCCGCGTGGCCCGCCGCATTGCCAGGCGCATGGCCGCACGCTTAAAGGCACGCCAACGGAGGGCGGGTCGCCGCGCCCGCCCGGGGGCGATCAGGAGACGGAGGACATGGCCAAGCTTCTCGGCAACCTGTGGAACGCCGTCGGTCTGGGGGGCCTGCTCGCCATCGTGGTGCTGTGGGGGTTCCACGGCACGCATCCGGGCCTCGTGAACGGGTTGTTCCGCTTCTTGCACGTGCTGTTGGGCATCATGTGGATCGGACTTCTCTACTACTTCAACTTCGTGCAGATCCCCACGATGCCCAAGGTGCCGGCCGAGCTGAAGCCGGGTGTGACGAAGTACATCGCACCGGAAGCCCTGTTCTGGTTCCGCTGGGCGGCGGCCTTTACGGTCCTGACCGGCCTCGTCATCGCGATCATCAACGACTACCTCGTCCAGGCGCTGACGCTGCAGGAGGGCTTCCGCGTGATCGGGCTTGGCATGTGGCTGGCGCTCATCATGGCCTTCAACGTCTGGTTCGTGATCTGGCCCAACCAGAAGAAGGCGCTCGGCATCGTCGAGGCCGACGCCGACACCAAGGCCAAGGCCGCCACCACGGCCATGATCTTCAGCCGGACGAACACCGTGCTGTCGCTGCCGATGCTGTGGTGTATGGTGAGCCAGGGGGCCCTGGGCGGCGTCTGACGCAGGGCGGCCGGGCACGCCAAGGCCCGGGCCTCTGCCGACCCCGCCTTCCGGCCCGTTCACGGCGGAACGATTGTTGGGGCTTATGGGGTCTACGGGTTCCGGGCCGGCCGCCGGCGCGTCAGTCGAACAGGCTCGAGACCGAGCTTTCGTCGGCGATCCGCCGGATCGCCTCGCCGATGAGGGGCGCGATCGTCAGCACGCGGATCCGCCCCGAACCTTCGGCCCCGGCCGGCAAGGCGATCGTGTCGGTGACCACGAGCTCGTCCAGGGCCGAGCCTTCGACCCGGGCGATGGCACCCCCCGACAGCACGCCGTGGGTGGCGTAGGCCGCAACCGACGTCGCCCCCGCCTCGCGCAGCGCCAGGGCCGCGTTGCACAGCGTTCCGGCGGAGTCCACGATGTCGTCGATCAGGATGCAGGGGCGACCCTTGACGTCGCCGATGATGTTCATGACCTCGGACTCCCCGGGCCGCTCGCGACGCTTGTCGACGATGGCGAGCGGCCCGTTGCCCAGTCGCCGGGCGAGCGCCCGGGCGCGGACCACGCCGCCCACGTCGGGCGAGACGACGACTAGCCGGTCGAGGTCGTGCGGATGGCGGGCCTGGATGTCGGCCGCGATCACCGGGGCGGCGTAGAGATTGTCCGTCGGGATGTCGAAGAACCCCTGAATCTGGCCGGCGTGCAGGTCGACCGACAGCACGCGGTTGGCGCCCGCCACGGTGATGAGGTTGGCCACCAGCTTGGCCGAGATGGGGGTGCGCGGGCCGGGTTTGCGGTCTTGGCGGGCGTAGCCGAAGTAGGGGATGACGGCCGTGATCCGGCGGGCGGACGCGCGCCGCAGCGCGTCGATGCAGATGAGGAGCTCCATCAGGTTGTCGTTGGCGGGCGCGGACGTGGACTGGATCACGAACACGTCCTCGCCGCGGACGTTCTCGTGAATCTCGACGAAGATCTCCTCGTCGGCGAAGCGCCGCACGCTGGCGTCGGTCAACGGCAGATCGAGATAGCGCGCGATGTCGGCGGCAAGCTTGGGATTGCTGTTGCCGGCGAGAAGTTTCATCAGGTCCCCCGTGCGCGCGGGCGCTTCCAATGCCCTAGGCCCCGAGAAAGGCAACCGCGGCGATGAGCGGGATGCCCGCCATGTCGACCACGAAACCCGCCCGCGCCAGCTGACGCGCCCCGACCCGCCCCGTGGCCAAGGCCAGCGCGTTGGGCGGTGTGCCGGCCGGCATCATGAAGCCCCACGAAGCGGCGAGCCCAGCCGCCATGCTGAGCGCGAGCGAGGCGGCCGGGCCTTCGAGCGCCATTACCGCCACCACGGGAACGAGGCCGCTGGCCGTGGCCACGTTCGAGGCGAATTCGGTGGCCAGCACGACGAGCCCGACCACGAGCAACGTGAGAAGGAGCGGCGGCAGGTCGCCCACGGCACCCAGCCGTTGACCGGCCCAATCGGCAAGCCCCGACGAGCTGATGGCTTGGGCCAAGGCCAGGCCGCCGCCGAACAGGGCCAGGATGTCCCACGGCAGGTGGGGGACGTCGCGAGCGTCGAGTAGCCGGCCCCCGGCGCCGTCGCCCGTCACGAACAGGAGCAGGCCGGCCGCCGCCGCCACGAGGAAGTCGGGCACGTCGGCCAAACCCAACGGCGGGCCGGCCAGCGGCAGGACGACCCAGCCCACCAGCAACAGGGCCATCACGGGGATCAACCGCCGTTCGGCAGGCGAGAGCGGGGCTTGGGCGGCAAGGCCCGGTCCCAGCCCCACTGCGGGCCGGCCCTCGGGGACGCGGAAATGCCGGGTGATCACGAGCACCACCAACGGGACGGCGAGGGCCACGAGCGGCAGGCCGAAGCGCAGCCAGGTCAGAAAGTCGATGGGCGTCCCTAGCGCTCGGCTGGCGATGCCAGCCGCCACGGCGTTCGTGGGCGAACCCACCAGCGTGCCGAGCCCGCCCACGGTCGCCCCCCAGGCGACCGCCAGCACGAGGGCCGGACCCAAGCCGGGTGAGGGCTGGGAGGCGGGAGGCCCCTGCTCCAAGGCACGAAGGACGCCCAAGGCCACGGGCAGCAGGATGAGGGCGGTGGCGGTGTTCGACACGAGCATCGAGACCGACGCGGCGGACGCGGCGAAGGCGGCCACCAGCCCCCGCTCGGTGCGGGGCGCCCAGCGCACCACGCCGAGCGCCAGGCGCCGATGCAGGCCCGTGCGCTCGATCGCCCGGGCGACCATCGCCCCGCCCAGTACCAGCAGCAGGATGGGCGACGCGTAGCTCGCCACCACGGCGTCCACGGAATCGAGACCGGCGAGCGGCAGGACCAGCGCCGGCAGAAGCGCCGTTACGGGGAGGGGAATGGCCTCGGTGATCCACAGCAGGGCCATGGCCGCGGCAAGCCCCGCCACCTGCCACCCGAGCGGCGACAGTCCGGCCGGCGGAGGGACCATGGCCGGACCGAGCACCAGGCCCAGCGCCAAGAGGACGGCCGGGTGGGGCCGCAACGAAGCCCAGCCGAGCCTAACAGCGCCGGCCGGGCCGGCAACGGCTGAGGTCGGGAACCCGCACGGGGGTGAGAGGGACCATGAGCGGAGAGGGCGGCAGGCTGGCCGGCTCGAGGAAGGCCAGGAAGGGAGGGAGTTCTTCGCGTGCGAAGCGGGTGGCCCCCCCTTTGGGCACGGCCAAGGCGCGGCGGGCAAGTAGGGCCGCATGTTCGCAGAAGGGCCGCTGCGTGAGCGTGGGGGAGAAATTCTGGTAGAGCTTCGTGTTCTCGGTGTCGAAGCGACGCGGGCCAAGCCGGGGACCCACCATGCGGCGAAAGTAGGACTCGAGGCCGCGATAGGCCTGGGCCAGCTCGTCGGCATGCTGGCGGAGGAAGGCGTTGTAGGTGTCAGGCAGCCTGAGGAACGGCGAATACTGGCATTGCAGGGCCGAGACGTTGAGGCCCACCCGCAGCTGCCAGAGGGTGAGGAAGTCGACCTCGCGCTCGGTCATGCCCCCGAACGGTGGAGGGGCCGCCGCCTGGGAGGCGACGGGTGCCGCCCACAGCAGGCATGCCCCCAGGCCCGCCCGGAGCCAGCCCCGGGCGACCCGGGCCGATGTCATCCGAGGATCTTGCCCAACTGCATGGCGATGCCCATGTCGCCCTCGACCTTGAGCTTGCCCATCATGAACGCCATCTGCGCGTTCTGCTTGCCGGCGGCGATCTCCATGAAGTCCGCCAGCGAGACCTTGATGCGGCAGTCGGCGGCCGACGCGTCGTTCGTGACGGTCGCCGGATCCGCCGTGCCGTCGATGCACACCGCACCGTCGTCGCCGAAGTCGAACACGACCTTCTTGCCCGCGATGCCGCCGTTCTTGGCCACCCGCTCGCGCATTCCCTGTGTCACGTTATCGAGACTCATCGTCACTCTCCCTGCATCGACGCGCCGTCCTGGCGCGGAAGTCCCACAGGCGCTGGCGGCTGGGTCGGTCCCGCCGGTACTGGCGCCTCGGGATAGTCGCCGGCCAGCGGATCGACCGCCAGCCCCCCCATGCCCGACGGGTCGTCGGCGGCCAGCCGGCCGGCCGGATCGTCGGGCACCGCATCGGCGATCGCGATATCGGGCATGTCGAGGTCGCTCTCGCGAAGCTCCTCCGCCGTTGCCTCGGCTGGTTCGGTGGTATCGTCCGCCTCCGGCCCAGCGCCACAGGCCGCCAACAGCACGCCCAGCGTCAGGGCCGTGCCGGCCAGTCCGACGCGCATGCCAACCTCCCCGACCGTGAGAACCTTCAGGCCCCGCCTACCGCCCCGTCGCGTCGGTCTCAACCCCCGGGCGTGCCCCAAGGCCCGCCAAGAAACGCCAGGAAGTCTCCACACGTCGCGTGAAGCGCGTCGTCGAGATCGGCCATCGTCAGGTGGGGCCGGAAGTCCACCAGCCGGCCGGGGCCGGCGTTTCGGATCCCGCAGGGCACGATGGCTTGAAAGCCTGCCATGTCGGGGGCGACGTTAATGGCCATGCCGTGGAGGCTGACCCAGCGGCGGATGCGCAGACCGACGGCCGCCACCTTCACCGGACCGGCGTTGGTGGCAACCCAGACGCCGGCCCCCAAGGGACTGCGGTGGGCCGCGATGCCGAGCCGGGCCAGCGCGGCGATGGCCCATTCCTCGAGCCCGGCCATCAGTCGCCGGACGTCGCGGCCGCGCCGGGCGAGGTTCAGGAGGACGTAGACCACCCGCTGCCCGGGGCCGTGCCAGGTGTAGCGCCCGCCCCGGCCGGTGCGCACGACGGGAAAGGCGCTGGGGTCGAGAAGCTCGCCCGCTTCGGCGGACGTGCCGGCCGTGATCACGGGCAGATGTTCCAGAAGCCAGATCCGCTCGGGCGCCGCACCTTGAGCGATCGCCTCGGCGAGCTCCGTCATCCGCTGCACGGTAGGCTCGTAGGGCAACGGTGCGTCCTCGACGATCCAGAGCGGCGCCGTCTCGGCGGAGTGCACCGGTTCGACCCCATCCTGAGCTGCTTGCGGCAAGCCGTTCCTCCGATACCGGCCAGCCCGGGTTTGCATGCCTTTCCCCGCCGGCTAAGAATGGGACATGGGACGGAAGGCGGGCGCGGTTGTGCTCTGGGCGGCGGTCGCACTGCAAGCCCCTGCTGCGGCGACGAGCCTTTACGCCCAACCGCGGTACGCCGCGTTCCTGGCCGACGCCGAGACGGGCGAAGTGCTCTACGCCCGCCAGGCAGACGCCCCTCGGTTTCCCGCCTCGATCACCAAGGTCATGACGCTCTACGTCGTGTTCGAACGGCTGGCCGCCGGCCAGCTGCGGCGGGACGACCGCGTGGTGGTCAGCGCCCGGGCCGCGGGCCAGCCTCCCTCGAAACTGGGGCTGAAGGCCGGGGACAGCCTGAGCCTTGACGAGGCCATCCGTGCGCTCACCGTCAAGTCGGCGAACGACGTGGCCGTCGCCGTGGCCGAGCACGTGGCGGGCTCGGAAGAGGCCTTCGCCCGGTTGATGACGCTCAAAGCACGGCAGCTGGGCATGGTGGACACCCGGTTCGTCAACGCCTCCGGCCTCCCCGACCCCCGGCAGCTGACGACCGCGCGCGACCTAGGCCGGCTCGCGGTCGCGGTGTGGCGCGACTTTCCCCAATACTACGGCTATTTCACGCTGCCCCACTTCGCGTTCCGGGGGCAGGTGATGGCGAACCATAACCATCTGTTGCGCACCACGCCGGGCGTGGACGGGATCAAGACCGGCTATACCGGAGCGGCCGGCTTCACGCTGGCGGCGTCTGCCGTGCGCGACGGGCGCCGCCTGATCGCGGTGGTGCTGGGCGGGCCCAGCCGGGTCGCGCGCGACGCCAATGTCGAGGCGCTGCTCTCCTCGGGCTTCGCCGCCCTGGCGGCCCGAGCGCGCGGCGTGCCGGTGCAGGTGGCCGACCTGATGGCCGAGCCCGGCGACCTCAACGACTTCGTGCTGCAACGCCTGGTGGAACAAGGAAGCGGCGACCCCCGGGCGGAGCGCGATCGGCGCTGAGCGGCCTTTGGGGCGGCCCGAGGCCCTGGGGACCATCGCTCCCGGCGCTGCGGTCCTTAGGAAGCGAGCACCGCTCCGGCGAACGTCTTGCGCTGGGGCTGCCTTCCTGCGACGGCGCCCCTGGCTAGGCAGGGGTGCCGGCCGTGCGGGAGCGCGGGATGCGGTTCGATCGGCGGCGGCTGTTGGGCGGGGCCGGAGCGCTCGCCCTGTCGCTTACCGCCTGCGGGCGCGCGGAGCGCCGCCTCTACTTCTACAACTGGGACACCTACATCGGTGCCACCACGCTCGACGACTTCCGGGCGGCCACTGGCGTGCGCGTGGTGCCGTCGTTCTACGCGACCAACGACGAGCTGTTCGCCAAGCTGCGGGCCGGCAACCCGGGCTACGACGTGATCGTGCCGTCGAACGAGTTCGTGACCCGGATGCGGCTTGCGGGCATGCTGCAACCGTTGGACCTGTCGCGGATCCCCAACCTGCGTAACATCGCCCCCGAGTTCCTGACGGCCGATTACGACCCCGAACCGCGCCATTCCGTGCCCTATACGTGGCTCGTGTCGGGCATCGGCTACCGCCGATCGAAGGTGGACGGCGTGCCGGACAGCTGGAAATGGCTGTTCGATTCCGATCGCTACGCCGGGCGCATCGCCCTGGTGGCCGAGGCGGCCGACCTCATCCGCTTGGGGGCCAAGTATCTGGGCCGCTCGCTCGTGGGCGTGGACGAGGCGACGGCCCGGGCGGTAGCCGCGCTCCTCATCCGGCAGAAGCCCCGGATCCGGGCCTTCCACGACGACAACGGGCAGGACCTGCTGTTGGCCGGGGATGTCGATCTGGCGCTCGAATACAATGGCGACATGGCCCAGGCGATCGCCGAAGATCCCGACCTGGCCTTTGTCGTGCCTCGGGAAGGCTCGCTGCTCAATGCCGACACGCTGGCCATTCCGAAGGGCGCGCCGAGCCCCGACCTGGCCCACGAGTTCATCAACTTCCTCCTCGACGCCGAGGTGGGCGCTGGCATCGCGCGCACCATCCTCTATCCCACGCCCAACGCCGCCGCCCGCGCCCGCATGCCCGACCGCTATCGCACCAACCCCGTCATTTTCCCCTCGGGCCCCGGCATGGCCGCCAGCGAGTGGGGACGGTTCGAGGGCCCCGAGCGGTGGCGCCTGTTCGACGAGCTCGTGACGGCGGTGCGGGCGGCCTGACCCGTCGACGATGCGGGGGCGCACCGACTGGCGGCGCGAAGCGGGGCCGTTCCTGGCGCTCATCGGCCTGCCCCTGGCGTGGTTCCTGCTGCTCATCCTGGTGCCGTTGGGCGCCGTGTGGGCGCTGAGCTTCGCGATCAACACGGGCGTGGCGAGCATCGAGGTGACGGGGACGCTCGCCAACTACGCCCGCACGCTGGAGCCCACGTATCTTGGGATCCTCCTCAAATCGCTCGCGCTGGCGGGCCTGGCCACGCTGGTGAGCCTGGGGCTGGGGTTTCCGGTGGCGCTGGCCATCGCCTTCGCCCCGCCCCCATGGCGCACTCCGCTGCTCGTCGCCGTCACCCTGCCGTTCTGGACCAACCTGCTTATCCGCACCTACGCCCTGATGGCGGTGTTGCGGGATGAGGGGTTGGTGAACCGCGTCGTCGCGGCCCTGGCCCCCGACCTGGCACCCCTGCCGCTCCTCTACCACGATGTGGCCGTGGTGGTGGGGCTGGTCTACGTCCATCTGCCCTTCATGGTGCTGCCCATCTTCGCCGCGCTCGACCGGATGGACCGCTCGCTCATCGAGGCGAGCCTCGACCTGGGGGCCGGGCCTCTGGCCACGATCCGTCACGTGGTGCTGCCACTGGCCGGCCCCGGCATCCGCGCCGGTGTCCTCCTCACCTTCGTGCCGGCGCTCGGGTCCTACCTCGTCCCCGACCTGCTGGGCGGACCGGGCAGCCAGATGATCGCGAACGTCATCGAGCGCCAGTTCCGCCGTGCCGACGACTGGCCGTTCGGCGCGGCCCTGGCCTTCGTGCTGGTCTACCTGACGCTGCTAGCGCTGGCCCTGCTGGCGCCGCGGCGGCCCGCCGCGCGCGCATGAGAGGCGACCCCTTGGACTACGGGCGGTGCTGGCCGCTGCGGCTGCTGTTGGCCGCGACCCTCGCCTTCCTGTACCTGCCGCTCGTCGTACTCGTGGCCTTCAGCTTCAACGCGGGCCGCCGGGTGACGGTGTGGCGAGGCTTCTCGCTGGAATGGTATGAGCGGCTCGTCCGCAACCCCGAGCTCCTGGCCGCGCTGGGCAACTCGCTCGTCGTGGCGTCGTTCGCCACCCTTCTGTCGCTGCTCTTGGGGACGCTGGCCGCGCTCGCGCTGTGGCGCTTCCGCTTCCCGGGCCGCATCGGCCTGGAACGCGGGCTCGCCCTGCCCATCCTGGTGCCGGAAATCTGCCTCGGCGTGGCCTTCCTGGTCTTCTTCGCGCGGGTGGTGCCCTGGCCCACGGGCCTTCCCTGGCCGCTGAGCCTGGGGGCCATCGTGCTGGCCCATACCAGTTTCCTCTTTCCGTTCGTGGCCATCCTGGTCCGGGCACGACTGGAAAGCTTCAACCCAGAGCTCGAGGAAGCCGCCCGCGACTTGGGCGCGGGGACCTGGCGGGCGCTTCAGGACGTGGTGCTCCCCCACCTCAAGCCGGCCCTGCTGGCGAGCGCGCTCTTGGCCTTCACCCTGTCCCTCGACGATTTCGTCATCACCTTCTTCACGGCCGGCCCCGACACGGTGACGTTTCCCGTGAAGGTCTATGCGATGGTGCGGTTTTCGGTCACGCCCGAGGTGAACGCGGTCTCGACCCTGCTTCTGGCGCTCACCGCGCTCCTTGCCTGGGTGGGCGTGCGCCTTCAGGCTCGGCTGGGTGGCCGGCCGTCGTAGGTTCCCGCCGTGTCGGCCCTCATCGAGATCGAGGGGGTCACGAAACGCTTCGGCGCGATCGTGGCGGTCGACGACGTGACCCTGAACATCGCCGAAGGCGAGTTCTTTGCCCTCTTGGGGCCGTCGGGCTGTGGGAAGACGACCCTCCTGCGGCTTTTGGCCGGCTTCGAGACGCCGAACGTCGGCCGGATCCGGATCGATGGACGCGACCAGACGCGAGTGCCGCCCCACCGGCGGCCCGTCAACATGGTCTTCCAATCCTACGCACTGTTCCCGCACTTGAGCGTGCGGGGCAACGTGGAATACGGTCTTAAGGTCGCGGGCGTACCGCCCGCGGAGCGGCGCCGGCGCGTCGACGAGGTCTTGGCGCTGGTGCAGCTCGAGGGGCTGGCCGACCGCATGCCGGACCAGCTGTCGGGCGGGCAGCGCCAGCGCGTGGCCTTGGCCCGGGCTCTGGTGAAGCGGCCGCGGGTGGTGCTGCTGGATGAACCGCTGTCGGCTCTTGACGCCAAGCTGCGCGAGGAGCTGCGGTTCGAGCTGTCCCGCCTGCAGCACCACCTGGGTCTCACCTTCGTGATGGTCACCCACGACCAGGACGAAGCGTTGGCGCTGGCGACCCGCTGCGCCGTGATGCACCGGGGCGCGCTCGTCCAGGTGGGAACGCCGGCCGAACTCTACGAATTTCCCGCCTCGCGCCTGGTGGCGGAGTTCATCGGAGCGGTGAACCTGTTCGAAGGCCGGGTGATCACGGACGCGCCCGACCATGCGGTCATCGATCTGCCCGGCGAGGGCATTCGGGCCTGGCTCGACCATGGCACGGGTCTGCCGGGTGTGCCGCGGCTGTGGCTGGCCGTGCGGCCCGAGAAGATGGAACTTCACAAGCGCGCGGGCGGCCGGCCGGCGCCCCGCATGGAAGGCACGCCGCCCGGGCACAACGTGCTGGCGGGGACCATCCGCGAGATCGCCTACCTGGGCTCGGAATCGGTATTCGACGTCGAGCTCGAGACGGGGCGGCGGGTGCGCGTGATCCGACCGAACCTGACCCATTGGGACCAGGAGGATTTCGGCCGCGACGAGCCGGTGTGGCTGGGCTGGCATGCCGAGGCGGCCGTGGTGCTGGCGCGATGACCTGGATCGAGCGCCGCATTCCCTTGGCCGAGGGCGATGTCTTCGCGCTCGAGCACTCCGGCCACGGCCCCACGCTCCTCTTCCTGCACGCAACCGGCATGTGCGCGGGCGTCTATCGGCATCTCCTGGCCCCGGCGACGGCGCTGTTCCGCGTGGTGGCGGTGGATGCGCGCGGCCACGGCCGCACGACCTTGCCGGCCGATCCCTCCGAACCGCCCACCGAATGGCGGATCTATCGCCAGGATCTGACGGCCGTGGCCCGGCGGATCGCCCAGGGCCCGTTGGTGCTGGCCGGCCACAGTTTCGGGGCCACGACGGCGTTCGAGGCGGCGGTGGAGAACCCAGGGCTCGCCCGCGCGGTGCTGCTGTTGGATCCGGCGTTCGTGCCGTTCGGCCAGGTGGACGCCTGGCGCGCCGCACAGGCCCAGGGGGGCGCCCCCAATCCCCTGGCCGATCAGGCGGCCCGCCGCCGCCCCCGCTTCCCCGACCGGGCGACCGCGATGGCCGGCTGGCGGGGCCGGGGCGTGTTCGCGGGCTGGCCCGAGGAGGCGCTGGCGGCCTATGCCGACGGGGCCCTGCTGACCGATGGCGAGGAGGTGCGGCTGGCGTGCGCGCCGGCGTGGGAGGCGGCGAGCTTCCGCTCGGTCTCAACGGGGCTCGGCGAGGCGTTGCGCCGACCGGACGCGCCCCCCTTCATCCTGCTGGCCGGCGGCGACGGGTCGACCGTGCCCGAGGCGGACGAGGCTCGGATCCGCGCCTGGCATCCCGGGACGGCCGTCGAGCGCTTTCCCGGCGTGGGGCACTTCTTCCCCGTGACGCACCCGGAACTGGTCGCACCCTGGTGGCCCCGATTGCGGGCCATGGCCGCCTAGCCAACGGCGGCGCGGGGGGCCGGCGCGTCGACACCCATGCGCTGCAGGAAGCGGCGGATGTTGCGCGCGGCCTGCCGGATGCGCTGCTCGTTCTCGACGAGCGCGAGGCGCACGAAACCTTCGCCGAGCTCGCCATAGCCCACCCCCGGCGCGACGGCCACGCCCGCCTCGGCAAGGAGCCGCTTGGCGAAGGCCAGGCTGCCCATGTCCTTAAGCGCCGGGGGAAGCGGCGCCCAGCAGAACATCGAAGCCCGCGGAGCCGGCACTTCCCAGCCGGCACGGGCGAAGGACTCGACCAGCACGTCGCGGCGACGGCGGTAAAGCCGTCGGTTGGCCTCCACAATGTCCTGCGGACCGTTGAGCGCGGCGACGGCGGCCGCCTGGATGGGCGTGAAGGCCCCATAGTCGAGGTAGCTCTTGACCCGCGCCAGCGCCTGAAGGAGCCGCGGGTTGCCCACTGCAAAGCCGATGCGCCAGCCGGCCATCGAATAGGTCTTCGACATGGAGGTGAATTCCACCGCCACGTCCTTGGCGCCCGGGACCTGCAGGATCGACGGAGTGGGCTCGTCGTCAAAATAGATCTCGGCGTAGGCAAGGTCGGACACGACCCACAGGCCATGGGCCTTCGCACAGTCGACCACCTGCCGGTAGAAGGCCAAGTCCACGACTTCGGCCGTGGGATTGCTGGGATAGCCGATGACGAGGACGGTCGGCCGGGGCACGGTGAAGCGCACGGCCCGCTCGATCGCCGCGAAGAAGTCGGGACCGGGGGTGGTGGGGATGGAGCGGATGGTGGCGCCGGCCAGGATGAAGCCGAAGGTGTGGATGGGATAGCTGGGGTTGGGGGCCAGCACGACGTCGCCCGGCGCGGTGATCGCCTGGGCCAGGTTGGCGATCCCCTCCTTCGAGCCCAGTGTTACCACCACCTCGGTCTCGGGGTCGAGCTCGACGCCGAAGCGGCGCGCGTAATAGGCCGCCTGGGCTCGCCGCAGCCCGGGAATGCCCCGACTCTGCGAATAGCCGTGGGCGTCGGGCTTGGCGGCCACCTCGGCCAGCTTGGCGGTCACGTGCGGTGGCGGCGGCAGGTCGGGGTTGCCCATGCCCAGGTCGATCACGTCCTCGCCCCGCTGCCGGGCGGCATGGCGCATCGCGTTCACCTCGGCGATGACATAGGGCGGTAGCCGACGGATGCGGTAGAACTCCTCCATGGCCAGCGGCCCCTGCCACAGCCGGGCCGCCGCTGCCTACCCTGCGCTTGAGCCCGGCCGCCGGAATGGGCAGGGATGGCCGGTGACGGAGGGGAGGTGGCGGTGACGGGGGACGAACGCGAACGGCCCGACCGCGACGGCACGGCGGAAACGCACGGCGGGGGCGGCGCGGCGGGAGCGCGCGATGCGGCCGGCGCGGAACCCGGCCCGGGCGAGGGCGCCGCGGAGGCGCACGGTGGCGGAGCGCAAGCGCGGGGCGGGGGCGGCGCAGCGGGAGGGCGCGACAAGGGCGGCGCAGCGGGAGGGCGCGACGCGGCCGGCACGGAACCCGGCCCGGGCGAGGACTCCGCGGCCGATCCCCTCACGATGTTCCAGTTGTTCCTCGAAGCGTCGGGCAAGGCGCAGCAGGCCCTCGTCGAGGCCTGGGCCAGGGCCGCGATCGGCCGCAACGCGACGGAGGGCGGACGCGCCGCCCAGGCCGCAGCGGGCGAGGCGACCGGGCGGGCCGCCCCCTGGTTCGCCCCCGTGGCGCAATGGAGCGAAGCCGCCCGCGCCTTGATGGGGGCTCCGGCAGGCGAATCGGGCCAGGCGCTCGCCCAGCTCTGGGCCGACTGGTGGACGGACTGGCTGAAGCTCTGGTCGGGCCTGGTGACCGGCCGTGAGGAGGACATTCCCGCCCCGGCCCGGCGGGCCGACCGACGGTTCGCCGGGGAGGCATGGTCGAGCCTGCCGTTGTTCGACTTCCTGAAGCGCAGTTACTTGCTGGCGAGCCACTATTGGCTCGAGGCTGCCCGGCGCCTCGGCCCCGTGCCCGAACCGCTCGCCGAGCGCGTCCGGTTCCACGTGAAGCAGATGGTGGAGGCCCTCAGCCCGGCCAACTTTCCCACGCTCAACCCCGAGGTGATCCGCCTGGCCCAGGAGACGCGGGGCGAGAGCCTGGTGCGGGGACTGGAATATCTCATCCGCGACATCCGCCAGGGCAAGCTCACGATGACCGACGAGACGGCCTTCGAAGTGGGCCAGAACGTCGCGGCCACGCCGGGCAAGGTCGTCTTTCGCAACCGGATGTTCGAGCTCATCCAGTATGCACCGACGACCCAGGAGGTGCACGAGATTCCCCTCCTGATCTTTCCACCCTGGATCAACAAATACTATATACTCGACCTAACCCCCGAGAAGAGTTTCGTGCGTTGGGCGGTGGAGCGAGGACTCACCGTCTTCATCGTATCGTGGGCGCAGGCCTCGCCGCGCACGGCGGATGCCACGCTCGACACCTACGTCGAGGAAGGGTTCCTCGAGGCCATCCGGGTGGTGCGCGCCATTTGCGGCACGTCGGCGGTGAATGCCATCGGTTATTGCGTGGCGGGCACGACGCTGGCCATCGTGCTGGCCTACCTGGCCGCCACGGGCGAGGCGGAGCAAGTGCGCTCGGCCACGTTCTTCACCGCGCAGACCGACTTCTCAGAGGCGGGCGAGCTTCTCAACTTCGTCGACGACGCGATGCTCCAGACAATCGAAGGGCTGGGCCGGGATGGCGTGTTCGACGGTCGCTATCTGGCGCTGACCTTCAACCTGCTGCGCCCCACCGACCTCCTGTGGTCGTACGTCGTCAACAATTATCTGATGGGCAAGGATTACGAGCCGTTCGACCTTCTCTACTGGAATTCCGACCCCACGAACGTGCCGGCCCGCTGGCACCTGGACTATTTGAGGGATCTCTACCGCGACAATCGCCTGGCACGGCCAGGCGGCATCACGGTGCAAGGCCAGCCCATCGACCTCAAGCGGGTGGGGACACCCGTCTACATCCAGGCGGGCAGCGAGGACCACATCGCGCCCGCCCGCTCGGTGTGGAAAATGACGCGCGCCTTTTCGGGGCCCGTGACGTTCATGCTGGCGGGTTCGGGCCATATCGCGGGTGTCATCAATCCCCCCTCCGCCGGCAAGTACGGCTTCTGGGCCTGGCCCGAGACCGAGCCCCTGCCCGAGACGCTCGAGGAGTTCCGGGCGCGGGCCACCTACACTCAAGGCAGTTGGTGGCCCCATTGGTGGGCGTGGCTCGCCCCGCGCTCGGGCGCGCTGGTGCCGGCGCGCGAACCCGGCACCCACCCCGAGTTTCCCGCGCTGGACGATGCGCCGGGCGCCTACGTGCGCGAACGGGTGGCCTGACGGTCGCGGGTGACCGGGCCCATCCTGCTGCTCGATTCGGGCGTGGGCGGCCTGACGGTGCTGGCCGCCGTGCGGGCGCTGCTGCCGGATGCGGCGGTGGTCTACTGTGCCGATTGGGCGGGCTTTCCCTACGGAGCCCGACGCGAAGCCGACGTCTCGGCCCGGGTCGCGGGGCTTCTTGGCCGGCTCGTGGAACGGGTCGCGCCGTCGCTCGCCGTCATCGCCTGCAACACGGCCTCGACCATCGCCCTCGACTGGGTGCGGCCCGTGCTGCCGGTGCCGGTGGTGGGAACGGTGCCCGCCATCAAGCCGGCCGCGGAACGCAGCCGCACCCGGGCGATCGGCGTGCTCGGCACGGAGGCCACCATCCGCCAGCCCTATGTGGACGATCTCGTCCGCCGGTACGCGGCCGACTGCGTCGTCGTCCGCCACGCCGCACCCGAGCTGGTGCAGGCGGCCGAGGCCAAGCTGCGGGGCCAGCCCGTGGACGCGCGGGCGGTGGAGGCCGCCCTGGGCGGAATCCTGGACGCGCCTCGGGGAGCGGCCGTGGACACCATCGTGCTGGCCTGCACCCACTTTCCGCTGCTGCGGGACGAGTTGGCGGCGGCGGCCCCGCCCGGGATCCTGTTCCTGGACGGAGCAACGGGCATCGCCCGCCGGGTGGTGCAGCTGTTGGACGGCACTCTGCCCCCCCCGGGACCCGGGCGGTTCCTGGCAACAGCCGCCCCGTCCGATCTTGCCGCCCTGGCCCCCGCCCTGCATCGGCTGGGGCTCGACGGCATCGAAATCCTCGGGGAAGGGGGCCGGCGATGGTGATGACCGACGAGGAACTCCTGGTGCGGATGCGCACCCGAGTGCCGCCTACGGCCCAGCTTCTGGGTCAGGAGCTGCTCGCCCTCGACAGCCGGGCGGGGACCGTGCGGATGCGCTTCATGGGCCGCCCCGAGTTCTGCAACCCCATGGGCCACGTGCAGGGCGGCATCCTGGCGGCGATGCTGGACGACGCAGCCGCCTGCGCCGTGATCGTCAAGTCTCAGCGGCGCATCGTGGTGCCCACGATCGAGTTCAAGGTGAGCTTCCTGCGACCGGCGCGGATGGGCCGACCGATCATCGCCGAGGGTCGCTGCCTGAAGCTGGGACGAACGGTGGCCTTCGCCGAGAGCGACCTGTTCGACCCCGAGGGAGCGCTGCTCGCCCGCCTCTCCACCAGTTGCGTTCCCTCTCCCTTGGAAGGCGAGGGGCTCATGATCGAACGGCCGACGGAGGGCGGCGCATGAGCGAGGACATCCTGTTCCGACGCGAGGGGCGCATCGGGATCGCGACCCTCAACCGGCCGCAGGCGCTCAACGCGCTCAACCGCGCGATGTGCCGGGCCTATCACCGGAAGCTCGTCGAATGGTCGCTGGAACCCGACGTCGAGGCCATCGTGATCGAGGGGGCAGGCGATCGGGCCTTTTGCGCCGGGGGCGACATCCGGGCGCTCCATGACCACGGCCGCGCCGGCTCGCCCGAATGGGAGCGGTTCTTCTTCGACGAGTACCGGATGAACCACGCGATCGCCCATTGCCCGAAGCCGCACGTGGCGCTGATCGACGGGATCACCATGGGGGGCGGGGTGGGCCTGTCGATCCACGGCCGGTTCCGCGTGGCGACCGAACGCACGGTGTTCGCCATGCCCGAAACGGGGATCGGCCTGATCCCGGACGTGGGCGGAACCCATGCCTTGCCACGGCTGCCGGGCGAGATCGGGACGTGGCTCGCCCTGACGGGCGAGCGGCTGGGGCCGGCCGAATGTCGAGTGGCCGGGATCGCGACCCATTACGTGCCGTCGGCCGAGCTCGAGCTTCTGAAAGAGCGCCTGGCGCATTCCCATGAACCCGTGGAGCAGGTGCTGGCCACCTTCGACGCCGATCCGGGGCCCGATCGCCTGACCGCCCTGCGTGACGGCATCGATTACCACTTCGTGCACGACACGGTGGACGCCATCCTGGCCTCGCTCGACGGGGGAGACGACTGGGCGCAGGCCCAGGCGCGGCGGATCCGCCAGATGTCGCCCACCAGCCTGAAGCTGAGCCTGTATGGGGTGCGGGCCGGGCGCGGCGGTTCGCTGGAGGACGCCCTGAAGCGGGAATTCCGGATGGTCAGCCGCATCAAGTTCGGCCATGACTTCTACGAGGGCGTGCGGGCGCAACTGATCGACAAGGACCGCGCCCCTCGCTGGAATCCCGCCCGGCTGGAGGAGGTGGACATCGCCCCCTATCTGGCCGAGCCGCTCTGGGGGGACCTGAGCTTCACCTGAGGTGCCGGCCCGCCAGCCGGGGGGCGCCATCCGAATGCGCGGGTTTTGGGTGCACCAAGGCCGCGGGTCCCGCCGGTAATGCCTCCGGATCCGGGTTCGTGGACCCGATGCGCGATCGGCCCGCAGCGCCGGGATCGCTCGGCATCCGCGAAGACCGATTGCGCGGAGCCCCGTCCGGGGCGGGCCCGCGATGGCGCCCGCCCCTTGCGCGCGGCGCGCGGGCGTCGTGGGACGGGGTGGAGAGCGGGATCGTTTCCCCCTTGCGCGCGGCGCGCGGGCCTCCTGAGGGCGAGGCCTACCGCGGGCAGGGCCCGAGGCGCCGATATTCCCGGTGGGCGGCCCACGGCCGGCCGTCTCGCACGCCCTGGCCCTGGGCGACGTAAAGCCCCGCATGGTCGCGGCGGACTTCGCTGCGCCCGCTCTCCCCGTCGGGACAGGACCAGCCAACGGCGGCTCGGTCGGCGCGGTCCTCGTGGACCAGGATCCGGCAGGCCGGCGCTGGCGGCGGCCCCACGAACAGCAGGGTGCCGGGGTCGGCCAGGCACCGGCGTTCGGCTGGCCCCCCCGGCCGGGCGGGTTCCACCGCCCACAGGCCGGGCTCGAACCCGGGGGCGAACACGCGCAGCGGCGGCGGGGCGGCGCCCAGAGGTGCCGCCATCAAGGCGCCCACCACGGCACCGGCCAGGGGGGCTGAGGCACCGGCCATGCGCCCCTCCTAGCGGGGGGCCAGGGTCGGGCTCTAGAGGTCGAATCGGAAACGGCGGGAACAGAAGCGACAGTCGACCCAGATGACGCCGTCGGCATCGCGCATCGCCGCGCGCTCGGCGGCCGGAAAGCGCATCAGGACGGCGCGGATGTAGTCTTCGGAACAGCGGCAGCCGCGCGTGAGGGCGACGGGGGAGAACAGCCGCACCTCGTCTTCGGCGAACAGGCGCCCGAGGAGCTGTTCGAGAGGAAGGGCCGCATCCAGCAGCTCCCCATCCGTCAACGTTCGGGCGAGGGCTTCCACGTGGGCCCAGTTGGGGGCCGTCTCGGCCGCGTGCAGCCGGGCTCCGCCTTCCTCGCCTCGTGGCAGATGCTGCAACAGGATTCCGCCCGACCGCCATCGGCCGTCCGGGTCGCGACTGGCCGCGAGGCGGACCAGGGTGGGGATCTGTTCGGACTGGCGGAAGTAACTCTCGGCCGTCTCGGCCAACGATCGGCCCTCGAGGGGGACGACCCCCTGGTAACGGCGGGCTGTGGTGGCCTGGTCGATGGTGATGACGAGCCGCCCCTGCCCGAAGAGCGCCGCGAGATCGCCATCAGCCGGCAGCCGGAGGTCGGGGTCGAGCTCGATGTAGCCGCGCAGCGCCCCGCCGGCATGATCGGCCACCAGGAGCCGCACCGGGCCGTGTCGCCCCTGAGCCGGCTGGGCCTGGAGCGTCACCTGCCCCTCGTCGGGCTTGAGGATCGCCCCGACGAGCGCCACGAGCGTCAGGGCCTCGGCCAACAGGCGGGCGGCCGTTTCGCCATAGGGGTGGGCGGCCAGCACTTCGTCGAGCACGGCGCCAAGGCGCAGAAGTCGGCCGCGGACGTCCCGCCCCGGCAGCAGGAAGGAAACCAGCCGGTCGGTATCGGCGGTCAAAGCCGGTCGAACAGCCACAGAAGGATGGCCTTCTGGGCGTGGACGCGGTTCTCCGCCTCGTCGAGCACGGCCGACTGCGGGCCGTCGAGCACGCTGTCGGTCACCTCACGGCCGCGCTGTGCTGGCAGGCAATGCAGGAACACCGCCCCGGGGGCCGCGCGCGCCATCAGCAGCGGATTGACCTGGTAGGGGGTGAGCGCGCGGATCCGCGCCTCGGACTCGGTTTGGCCCATCGACACCCAGGTGTCGGTGGCCACGACGTCGGCACCCGCCACGGCGAGATCGGGATCGCGGACCACGCGGACGTCGGCGCCCCGCGCCCGCGCCGTGGCCAGGAAGCCCGGATCGGGTTCGTAGCCTTCGGGGACGGCCAGGCACAGCGCGAAGCCCATGAGCCCCGCCGCTTCGACGAGCGAGTGGGCGACGTTGTTGCCATCCCCCACCCAGGCCCAGCGCGTGCCCGCCACGGGCTTCCCAAGGCGCTCTTCCACCGTCATCATGTCGGCCACGGCCTGACACGGATGCGACAGGTCGGTAAGACCGTTGATGACCGGCACCTGGGCGGCGGCGGCGAAGGCCTCGAGGTCGGCGTGGGCGTGACAGCGCAGCATGACGCCGTCCACGAACCGAGACAGAACGCGCGCGGTATCCGCCACGGTCTCGCCGCGGCCGAGCTGCAGGTCGGCGGCCGCGAGCGTCAGCGCGTGGCCGCCCAGCTGCCGCATCGCCATCTCGAACGACAGGCGGGTGCGGGTGGAGGGCTTCTCGAAGATCGCGGCCAGGACCCGCCCGGCGAGCGGGGCATCCGCGTCCGGGGCTCCCTGCGGCCAGCCGCGGCGCGCGGCCTTGCGCCGGTGGGCTTCGGCCAGCATGGCGCGGACCGCCCCGGCCCCGGCATCGCCCAGGTTGCGGAAGTGCTTCAGAGGCATCGGCCGGCTCATGCCGCTTGGCAAAGCGGAAAGTCCTGCGCGGCCTTCTCGAGCGCCTCCACGGCCAGCGCCACGTGCTCGTCTTCGATGACGAGCGGTGGCAGGAGGCGCACGACGTTGTCGGCTGCCGCGACCGTGAGGAGGCCGTGGGTGCGCAGGTGGGCGACGAAGGCCCGGCTGTCGATGGCGAGCTTGAGGCCAAGCATCAGCCCCAGCCCGCGGACCTCGGTGAAGAGGTTGCTCCGCTCGACCATCCGGTCGAGGGCCGCCCGCAGCCGCTCGGCTCGGGCGCGGACCTGGGCCAGGAACCCGGGATCGGCCACGACGTCGAGGACGGCGCTGGCAGCGGCCATGGCGAGGGGGTTGCCGCCGTAGGTCGACCCATGGGTGCCGACGGTCATGCCGGCGGCCGCGCGTTCGGTGGCAAGACAGGCGCCGAGCGGGATGCCTCCGCCGATTCCCTTCGCGATGGCCATCACGTCGGGCTCGATACCGAACTGCTCGTAGGCGAAGAGCGTGCCCGTACGGCCTACCCCGCACTGGACCTCGTCGAGCAGCAGCAGGAGGCCGTGCGCGTCGCACAGCTGGCGCAGGCCTTGCAGGAACCGGGGCGGGGCCACGCGAATTCCGCCTTCACCCTGGATGGGCTCCACGAGGATGCCGCCCACCGACGAGTCGATGGCGGCGGCTGCGGCCTCGAGATCGCCGAAGGGGAGCACCCGGAACCAGTCGGGCAGGGGCTCGAAGCCGTCGCGGAGCTTGGCCTGGTCGGTGGCGGCGATCGCGGTCAGCGTACGGCCGTGGAACGCATTCGAGAAGCTGAGGATCCGGAAGCGTTCCGGCCGTCCCTGGGCGAAGTGGAAGCGCCGGCAGGTCTTGACCGCGCATTCGATCGCCTCGGCGCCCGAGTTGGTGAAGAACACGGTGTCGGCGAAGGTGAGTTCGACCAGGCGGCGTGCGACCGCCTCTTGATGGGGCGAGGCGTAGAGGTTCGAGACGTGGAGGAGGCGGGCCGCTTGCTCCTGGATCGCCCGGGTCAGGTGGGGATGGCCATGGCCCAGGCAGTTGACGGCGATGCCGCTCGCGAAGTCGAGGTAGCGGCGGCCGTCCGCATCGAAGAGCCAGCAGCCCTCGCCGCGCACGGGGGCCACCTCGGAGCGGGCGTAGACGGGCATCAGGACCGGGATCATGCGCGGGGTCTCCTCGGGCGGCACGGGTCCGGGAACGCAAGGGCCGGCCGCGAGCGGGCGGCCGGCCCACGCCGTGGCCTAGCCCATCAGGGGCGCGTCTTCCAGCCCGACCGGAGAAGCGCGTAGGCCACCCACCAGAGCGCGACGCACAGCGACGCGACGAGGGTCAGGCTGGCGGCGACGGGCGCTTCCGAGACGCCGATGAAGCCCGCCCGAAAGGCGTCGATCACGTGGAAAAAGGGATTGGCGCGCGAGAGGATCTGGGCCCAGTCGGGCAGCCGGCCGATGGCGTAGAAGGTGCCGGACAGCAGGGTGAGCGGCTGGATGACAAAGTTGGTGACGGCCGCGGCGTGGTCGAACTTGTCGGCCCACAGCCCCGTCAGCACGCCCACCAGCGCCAGCAGCACCGCCCCCAAGGTGCCGGCCGCGAAGACGAGCCAGGGGCGCTCGACCGGTACGTCGACCCCAGGCCACAGCCACATGGCGCCCCAGATGGCGAGCCCCACCGCCCACGCCCGAGTGACGGCGCCGGCCACCAGGCAGGAGAGGATCTCGCCCCACGACAGGGGCGGCATCAGCAGGTCGACGAGCGTGCCCTGCACCTTGGCGATGACGAGGGAGGAACTGCTGTTCTGGAAGGCGTTCTGGATCATGCCCATGGCGATGAGGCCGGGGCCCAGGAACCGTGCGTAGGGGACCCCCAGCACCTCGCGCTGCAGGCCGCCCAGCGCGACCAGGAAGATGGCCAGGAACAGCAGGGTGGTGACGGCCGGGGCCCAGATGGTTTGCATCTGGACCTTGAAGAAGCGGCGCACCTCCTTCAGATAGAGGGTCCGGACCGCGATCCAGTTGACGCCTTGGACGACGGGGGCGCCCGGCGGTCGCAGGGGTCGGCCGCGGGGTCGTTCCGGGTGCATGCCGAAGCTCATGGGCCAGGGCGGGCAGGCCGCGCAAGGCGGAGCGCCCGGCCGGGCGGGGGGAAGGCCGACATGCCCTTCGTGTGGACCGAGGAGCGGATCGCGTTGCTCAAGAAACTGTGGCAGGAGGGTCACACCGCAAGCCAGATCGCCGAAGCCTTGGGCGAGGGACTGACGCGCAACGCCGTGATCGGGAAGGCCCATCGGTTGGGTCTGTCGCAGCGGCCCTCGCCGCTGAAGCCGGCCGAGCGGGCGACTGCCGTGGCCGAGAACGCCGCCGCCGGGCCACCCGGGACCGGAGCTCCGGGGCTGGCCGCGTTGCCGGCCGAGGCCCGGCAGGCCCCCGCGGTGCCCACCGCACCGCGGCGCCCGCCGCGACCGGCCAAGCCCGCCAAGGTCACGCTGCTCGACCTGACGGACAAGATGTGCAAGTGGCCCATCGGGCATCCGGACGAGCCCGACTTTCACTTCTGCGGCAAGCCGGTGCACCAGAGCTTCCCCTATTGCCTGGATCATTGCCTGGTGGCGTATCAGTCGCAGCTGCAGCGCCGTGACCGGCCCGCCGGTCCGCCCCCACCCATCCGCCTGAACCTGCCCCGCCCGCGCTGACCGATCCGGGTGGGTCGGCGGGCCAGGGGTCACGGGACGGATCTGATCGGCCTGGGAGCTGCGGGTGCGCGACGTTCCTGGCGTTCGAGGAAACGCCTGAGGAAACGCCGATCCCGCCACGCCGGGGCGCTGGCGGGTCGGCCGCCCCGTCCGGTCGGGGCGGCCCGCCGACGATTGGGCGAGGTCGTCAGCCGTAGCGGCCGGTGATGTAGTCGCGCGTGCGGGCCTCGCGCGGGTTGGTGAAGATCTGCGAGGTATCCCCGTATTCCACCATCTCTCCCAGGTGGAAGAACGCCGTCTTCTGACTCACCCGGGCCGCTTGCTGCATGTTGTGCGTGACGATCACGATGGCATAACGGCCGCGCAATTCCTCGATCAGCTCTTCCACCTTCGCCGTGGCGATGGGGTCCAGGGCCGAGCATGGCTCGTCCATCAGCACGACTTCGGGATCGACCGCGATGGCCCGGGCGATGCACAGCCGCTGCTGCTGGCCGCCCGACAGCGCCGTGCCCGAATCCTGCAGACGATCCTTCACCTCGTCCCACAGGCCGGCACGCTGCAGGCTGTGCTCCACGATGTGGTCGAGCTCGCCCTGGCTTGCCGCCAGGCCATGGATCCGCGGGCCATAGGCCACGTTCTCGTAGATCGACTTGGGAAACGGGTTGGGTTTCTGGAACACCATGCCAACCCGCGCCCGGAGCTGGACGACGTCCATTTCGGGGGCATGGATGTCCTGGCCGTCGAGCTCGATTCGACCCTCGACGCGCGCCCCGGCCACCGTGTCGTTCATCCGGTTGAAGCAGCGCAGGAACGTGGACTTCCCGCAGCCCGAAGGGCCGATGAAGGCGGTGACGTTTTCGCGCGTGATGTCGAGCGAGACGCCCTTGAGCGCATGCTTCGGGCCGTACCAGACGTGGACGTCGCGCGCCGTCATGAGCGGCCGGGCGTCCACCGAGCGCTGATTCTGGGCCACGCGGGCCAGGGTGTCGATGCTCATCGCCTCACCATTTCCGCTCGTAACGGTTGCGCAGATAGACCGCCACCGCGTTGATGGCCAGGAGGAACGCCAAGAGGACCAGGATCGCGGCCGAGGTCTTCTCGACGAAGCCGCGATTGACGTCGTCGGACCATAGGAAGATCTGCACGGGCAGCACGGTTGCCGGATCGGTGAAGCCGCGCGGGGCATCCACGATGAAGGCCCGCATGCCGACCATCAAGAGAGGCGCGGTCTCGCCCAGGGCCCGGGCCACGCCGATGATCGTACCCGTCAGGATCCCGGGCAGGGCAAGGGGGGCCACGTGCTGAAAGACAGTCTGAAGCCGGCTGGCACCGATGCCGAGCGCCGCCTCGCGGATCGACGGGGGCACGGCCTTGATGGCCGCGCGCGCGGCGATGACGATGACGGGCAGGGTCATGAGGGCCAGCGTCATGCCGCCCACCAAGGGGGCCGACCGCGGCAGGCCCATGGTGTTCAGGAACACCGCAAGTCCCAGAAGCCCGAAGATGATCGACGGCACGGCGGCCAGGTTGTTGATCGACACCTCAATGAGGTCCGTCCAACGGTTCTTGGGCGCGAACTCCTCGAGGTAGATGGCCGCCAGCACGCCCACGGGGAAGGCCAGGGCCAGGGTCACCAGGATGGTGAGCAGCGAGCCGACGAACGCCCCGCGAATCCCGGCCGATTCCGGTGAGGTGGAATCGGCGGCGGACAGGAAGGTGCGGTTGAAGGCCTTGCGAATCCGGCCTTCGGCCTCGAGGCGGGCGTAGGCCCGCACCTGCTCGGGCCGGATCGGGGCCAGGGTTGGGTCGGCGCCCACGTCGATCCGACCCTTGGCGTACTGGTCGACCTCGCTGCGCACCGGGACCCAGAGCGTCAGCCGCTGGCCCACGAGACCGGGGTCCTCCAGCACGCGCCGGCGCAGTTCGGTCCAGCCGTTGATGGACGCGATCCGCACGCCGTCTTGGCCGAGGCTTTCGCGCACGTCGCGGAGATACACGGCGAGATAGTTGGCACTGGCCAGCGCCTCGGGCGACCGGTCGGCGGAGAGCTCGAGCGTGGCGGGGTCGAGGGTGGTGTCGATGCGGGCCTGTGTCTGGACGAAACCGCTCACACCGTCCTTCAGCATCGTGCCGAGGAGAAGGGCCAGGAACCCCACCGCCACGACGAGTGCCGACAGGCCGATGGCGCGGAACAGGCGCTCGGAGCGGTGGCGCCGGCGCAGCCGCTGCGCCAGGCGCGGATGGCCCCAGTCGGTGGGTTGCCGGGAGGCTGCGGCCACGGCGGTCATTCGTAGGCCTCGCGGTAGCGTTTCACGATGCGCAACGCCCAGATGTTGAGGACCAGGGTGATGAGGAACAGCACCAGCCCTAGCGCGAACGCCGAAAGCGTCTTGGCGCTGTCGAATTCCTGGTCGCCGGTAAGCAACTGGACGATCTGAGCCGTCACCGTCGTGACCGACTTGAAGGGATTGAGCGTGAGGTTGGCCGCAAGGCCCGCGGCCATGACGACGATCATCGTCTCGCCGATGGCGCGGCTGACCGCCAGAAGGATGCCGCCCACGATGCCCGGCAGGGCGGCCGGGATGATGACGAGGCGCACCGTCTCGGAAGAGGTGGCGCCCATCGCGAGACTGCCGTCGCGCATCGCTTGGGGTACGGCGTTGATCGCATCGTCGGCCATCGAGGAGACGAACGGGATGATCATGATGCCCATGACGAGGCCGGCGGCGAGCGCGGATTCGGCGGAGGCATCCTCAATGCCTAGGGAAAGCCCCAGCTGCCGGACGGCAGGCGCCACGGTGAGGGCTGCGAAATAACCGTAGACGACGGTGGGGACGCCCGCCAGCACCTCGAGCACCGGCTTGAGGATGCGACGGGCGATGCCGGAGGCGTATTGGCTGAGGTAGATGGCCGACAGCAGCCCCAACGGCACGGCCACGGCCATGGCGATGATGGCGCCGATGAAGATCGTGCCCCAGAACAGGGGCACGGCCCCGAAGGCCCCCGACGAGCCCACCTGGTCGGCGCGGATGGCCGTCTGAGGCGACCAGCGGGTGCCGAACAGGAACTCGGTGACCGGAACGCGTTCGAAGAACCGGATCGACTCCACGATCAGGCTGAGCACGATCCCAACGGTCGTGACGATGGCGAGGACGGAAGCCGCGAGGAGGACGAGCATGGTGGCCCGCTCGACCCAGGTCCGAGCGCGGAACGAGGGTTCGAGGCGCCGAAGCGCCAGCGCGCCGCCCGCAAGGCCCGCGAGCAGCACGATGGCCGCGCCGACGGCCGACGGACCCGGCCGGCCGACGGCGGCCCAGATCCCGAGGAGGAGAAGGGCGGGGATCGCCACCGCGAGTGCCACGAAGCTGCCGTGGAAGCCCGGGCGGGAGTGGACCGCCCGCCACGAGGGCGCTCGGGCGGTGAACGCGGCCGCCCGCTGGCGGCCGAGGACGTAACCGAACAAGGCGAGCCCGCATGCCAGCAACAGCAGGAAGGTTGCGTCCATCCCCCTTGCGACCGCTTCAGAGTTCGGCGGGATTCATCGGAACGAGCCCGCGGGCCCTGGCCGCAAAGGCCGCCCGAACCGGTGTCGGCGCTGGGGTCAGGCCGCGTTCCTCAAGAAGGCCGCCCGGTCCCCAAACGGCCTCGGTGGCGTAGGTGGCCAGGAACTCGCGAATCCCGGGCTTCATCCGGGCCCGGTCGGCCCGCGCGTAGATGTAGAGCGGGCGTGCGCCCGGATAGCGACCGTCGGCGATCGTGGCGAAGGACGGCTCGACCCCGTTCACCTTGACCGCCTTCAGTTTGTCCAGATGATCGTCGAAATAGCTGAAGCCGAACACGCCGATCGCGACCGGGTTCTGGGTCAGCTTCATCACGATCAGGTTGTCGTTCTCGCCCCCCTCCACGAACCGGCCGTCCTCGCGGATCGCCGTGCAGATTTCCTTGAACCGCCGCTCGTCTCGGGCCTTGAGCGCCTTCATGGCGGGTTCCGTCAGGCAGCCGTCTTCCATGAACATCTCGTTGAAGCTGTCGCGGGTGCCCGAGGTGGGCGGCGGGCCGATCACTTCGATCCGGACGTCGGGCAGGGCGGGGTTCACGTCGCGCCAGGTCCGCGCCGTTTGGGGACGGCCGAACGGTCTAGCCGCGAGCGCGAGGTAGATGTCGCGTTCGGACAGGCCGAAATCGGGGCCCCGGCGCGAGCGCGCCAGCGCCAGCCCGTCGAGCCCTACCTGAACTTCGATGATTTCGGTCACGCCATTAGCCCGGCACAAGGCGTATTCGCTGGGCTTCATCCGGCGCGAGGCGTTCACCATGTCCGGCGCGTTGGGGCCCTTGGCCTCGCAGAACAGCTTGATGCCCCCGCCCGTGCCGGTCGATTCCACGATGGGGGCCGGAAACTTCAGGAACCTCAGGCTGAACTGTTCGGCGACCGCCGTAGTGAAGGGATAGACGGTGGAGGAGCCCACGATCCGGATCGGGGCCGGGCGATCTTCCGAAGCTCCGCCGCTCCGTAGCGATGCGGTCCCACCGCCGCAGCCCGCCAACAGAAGGAGCGCCGTGACCGCCGTTCCACGCGTCAGCCGAGGGGCGCGCGGCCTTTTCGCCGGCTTCGCCACCTTCCCCGACCTGCCCCCGAAACCGACGACCACTCCCCTTGGGCCTGCGCCGGGCCGACAGCGGTCCACGATCCGCACCCCTGAACCCGTAGTGGACGGCCATGACGCTTTTATGACAACCGACCCGGTTCGAATTGCCCAAAGTCTGGCAGTCGAATACGCACCGGATGGCCGAACTGCACGAGAGAATGTCACGTCTCGGTCATGCAAAAGCCGGGTCGACTCCGGTCACGGCGGCTACCGTTACCTGGTCCGGCGGCTGAGAGCATATGCCGAACCGGCGTCCCATTCCAATCAGGCCCGGATCGGCGTCGGCCCCTCATCACGCCTCTGTCACAATTCTTCGGCGGGACTTCATGGCTGAGCGCTGAGATGGCCGGCGTTCCCACGGCACGAACGGAGGCGTTCATGGCCGGGGTCGCGTTCGGGCAGTCGGCGCTTGGGTGGGCGGCCCTGCACCTGCCCGAGTTGGCGCTGGCTCAAACGTCTCCCCAGACCTGCAGGATGTCCTGAAACGGATGGAGGAACTGGAGCGCCGCGTCGAGCCGCTGGAAGCGCGCAACAGGAAGTTGGAAGCGGCGCAAGCCGAGGTCGCGCAAGCGCTGCCGGTCGATGCGAAGGGCAACCCCATCAAGCCGGCTGTCATGGTGAAAGCCGGTCCGGTACCGACCATCGGCGACCCGGAAGCTCGCTTCACGTTCGAGTCGCGGGGTGTGATCGATTTCGATTTCGCCGCCTACATCGAGCGGGACACGGCGTTCGACTATCTGGCCGGCACGAACGTCCGGAGGGCAGGCATCGGGCTCGAGGGCACGGGATTCCGTCAGTTCGCCTGGCGCATCGAGGCGGACTTCGCCGGATCGGGCAAGGCGGAACTGACCGACGCCTATCTCCAGTTCACAGGCCTCAAGAACACGTCGGTCGTCGTGGGCCAGTTCAAGGTGCCGTTCGGGTTCGATCAGAACAGCTCCGATAACTCTAACACCTTCCTCGAGGCCTCGCTGATGGGGAATTCGTTCGGCGCCGCGGCCGGCCGCCGCATCGGCATTGGCATCGACTGGGTCCAGCCGAACCGGACGCCGGCCGTCGCCTTCTCCGGCGACAACAACGCGGCGTCGAGGCTCGACGAGCGATCGGCGGACGGTTCGCGAAGGGCTCAACGCCCGTGTCACGCTGATGCCCGTGAACACCCCACGAACCCAGGTCCGGGTCGGCGTTGCCGGCTACTGGCGGTTCAACATGCGCCCCAACGAAAAGAGCAACGCCTACCGAGCCGGCGACCGCCCCAACATCCGGATCGACAATACCCGCATGGTCGACACGGGCACGATTCCTGACGTCGACGAGGCTCATGGCCTGAACTTCGAGGCCGTGGCCTCGACCGGGCCATTGTCGCTGCAGGGAGAACATCACAAGGTGTGGGTCGACCGCGACGGCGACCTCCTCCCCGGGCCGAGCCCCGACCCGCCGGGCGACCCCGACCTTGATGGTTTCCATATCATGGGCTCATGGCTCATCACGGGGAGCACCGACCGCTGCACGCGGGCGTTCTCGACCGCATTCGACCGAAGAAAGAGTTCCGGCCGCGCGACGGCTTCCGGGGCGCCTTCGAGCTCGCCTTCAGGTCCGGGCATGAGGACCTAACCCAGTCTCCGGGCAAGCGTGCCGGCAACGGGGCAGCCACCTGCACGACGGCCCCCAACTGGCATCTCACCTCCAACATCAAGGTGCGGGTCAACCGGGTGCGGTTCTCGGGCGTGAACACGCCGATGGATCAAGGCGGCGTCACAAAGGGGGACGCGGTGGCCGGGCGATTTCACATCGATTTCCAGGCGGTCGCTGGCCTTGGACTTCGGGGCGGCCAACGCGCCCGGGGGATGCGCGGACGGTGCGCCGTGCGGCCCTCAGCCGGTGGCGCCGTCGGCCTGGGTCGACGGTTCGTGACCCTCTTCGGGCACCCCGCGCCGAGCGCGGATCACGTCCCGTCGGTCGGCAACGCTCGGATGCTGGCCCTCGCCGGCGCGTGCGATTTCCGTCACGATGCGGCCGGCCCGCTTCCGTTCGTCTTCCGTCGGCTGAAGATCGGGAAGGCCGTCGAGGGCGGCGTCGCGCGCGAAGTCGACCAACGGCGTCTGGCGATGGATCAGGTTGGCCACGACCTCGGGCCCCATGCTGCGGAAGGTCTCCGTCTCCTCGAGCAGTCGGTCGGCACGTTCCAGCCGGTTTCGCCGGACGCCCCCTTGCGCATCGGCCGGCAGCACGAGCACCCCGGATGACGGCGGCCGCTCACCTCCCTTTCCGCCGAAGTTCGATGGCGCGCTCCACCTCGGGCAGGCGGGCGAGCTCTTCCGGATCGAGACGCGTCCGTTCGAAGGCGCGGCGTTGCCCCGCCCAGGCGGCCAGCGGATGGCTGCTGATCGCATCAAGGGTGGATTCGGCCAGCGTGTCGCGCCAGTTCCGCCATGCGTCGACTGCAGCGCTGAGCCCTTCGACCCAAAGCGACTCGAACTGTCGGAAGAGGTTGTGGGGCGTGGCCACTTGGCGCTGGCCGCGGACCGTGGGGGCGAGGGCCACAGCGACGGTGGCCGCAGGGCGCTTCGGCGGCCCCAGGGCCGCTCGGGTCCAGCGGCCCGGGTGCAGGTGGCGGAGGGCCCGAGCCGCCTGGGGCGTGACGAGCGATGGGACGATCGGCCGGGGCCCGAGTTCGTCGAGTTCCGTCAACAGCTCGGACATGCGGCTTACGGCGGCGAAGGCCGGCATTTCGTCACCCGTTCCGTCGTCGAGCGGCCGGACGTCGTCCTGCATGCGTTCGGCGAAGCCCACCTCGAAACGCGTGTCCTCGCCTTCACCTTCCTCCTGCTCGATCCGCATCACGTAGAGGCCTGGGGCGAGGTCTCGACGATCCCTGAGGTGGACGTGATCTCGCGATGCTCCATCCGGGCGACGGCGGGACAGACGAAGAAAGCAAGATGGCCAACCTTCTCGTGAACCAGGTAAATGATACTCTGGCCGCAAATCTTGATGTCCCGCTCGTCGGCGTAGGTGTCGACGATCCAGTTGAGCGCCTGCCGAGGCGGCGGGATGTTGTCGCCGTGCCTTGCGAACTCGACGATCGGCGAGCGGATGGCCTTCAGATCGAGCTGCCGACCCGGCCCGACCCGGTCGCCACGGGAGCGCCGTTTACCACGACGGGGCCCGTGAGGTCGGGATTGGCGGCCGCCAACAATATCGGCGGCCGCCAACAATAACGCAGCCCACCCACCTTGACAGTGGCCGACCACGACGGGCGCCCCGGCATCGGGGTGGAGAGTCCGCACGCGGCAGACGAACGCCGCTTCGGTCCGCATGCCATCGGCCAAGGTCTGGCCGGGCTCAGGGTGAGGGCAGAAGGCCACGAACTCGACCGGGTGCCCGGCCCTCAGCGCCACGCCCACCCGACTGTCGGGCTAGAAGCCGCCGATGCCCGCGCCATGCCCGGCCCGAGGATCGATGATGACGAACGGCCGTCGTCCAGGTTCCGGGGCCATCCCGGCCGGTGGCAGGATCCTGAAGAGGCGGTTAGTCGGTGGGGCGGCGCAAATCCCGCCCGTCCATGACGATTTCGTGGTCGTCGATGAGGACTGGCGGCATGCCGGCGGCTTCGTGCGCGGCGTCCGTGGCGTAGGTGAAGGCCTCCCTCCCGAGCCGTGCCGGAAGCGTGGCCACACCCCCACCGTCGGGGTGGACAATACCCGCGCGGGTTTTCTGGCACCTGCGCGTGAGCTCGAAAGTCCGCGGGAGGTGATGCTGGGCCACGCGCCGGGACTGGGCGTCCTGTGTGTTCTTGAGGAGGCGGGCCTGGGCCGCGAGCGTCTGCATCATCGCAGCGGACAGACCGGCGCGATCGTGCGGTCGGAAGGTCAGCACAGGAAGTCTCCTGATCGATGGCGGCGGGCTTCCGGGCGCGCGGACGAGTCTCGGCCCGGGGCGGCCGAAGTGCCCGTGCGGACCTCGCGCAGGACGGCGAGCGCATGGCGCGCGATCATCGCCTCTTCATCGGTGGACACCACCAGCGCTCGGATCAGGCTTGCGGTCGCCGAAATCACGGGCCCTCCCGAAGCGTTGGCCTGCGGATCGAGGCTCAAGCCCAGGAAGGCAAGGCGTTCGGCGATCGACGCGCGAATGCGCGCACTGTTCTCGCCGATGCCGGCCGTGAACACCAGGGCATCAAGGCCTCCCAAGACGACGGCCAGTTCCCCCACGGCGCGGGCAGCGCGGTCGACGAACATCTCGATCGCCAGGGCCGCCGCCGGTTCCGCTGACGCTTCCAGCACGCGCAAATCGTTCGACAGGCCCGAGACCCCGCGGAGCCCCGACTCCTCGTAAAGCATGTGGGTCAGTTCGGGGAGGGACAGGCCCTCGACCTCGAGCAGGTAGAGAAGAACGCCCGGATCGAGAGAGCCCGAACGGGTGCCCATCATGAGACCGTCGAGCGCCGTGAAGCCCATGGTGGTCGCGACCGGTCGGCCGGCCCGTATCGCGGCCATCGAGGCGCCGTTGCCCAGATGGGCCACCACGATGCGGCCCGCCGCGACCTCAGGGAACTGGCGCCCCAACCGGTCGACCACGGACTCATAGGACAGGCCGTGGAAGCCGTAACGCCGCACGCCGGCTTCATAATACTTCAAGGGGAGCGGGAAGGTCTGGCGCAACCGGTCGTGCGATTGGTGGAAGGCGGTGTCGAAGCAGGCCACCTGCACCGCCTGGGGGAACGCCGCCATCGCAGCGCGGACGCCCGCCAGGTTGTTCGGCTGATGGAGTGGCGCGAGGGGTTCAAGACGCGCTAAGGCGTCGAGGATTTCGGCGTCGATCCGTACCGGGCGGGCGAGGTCGGGCCCGCCATGAACGATCCGGTGACCGACGGCGGCCGCAGCCGCCTCGGGGCGAAAGGATTCGAGCCATCCAAGAACGCGGGCCAGGGCCGCGGCCTGATTGGGGATGCCTCCGGCCGGGCGCTCGTCGATCGCTACACCCCCATCGGCATGGGTCACACGGAGGCGGGCGTTTGGGCCGATGGCCTCGACGACGCCCGTCGCAAGGCGCTCCGGATCCTCGTCGGGATCCTCGCGGAAGAGGGCGAACTTGAGCGACGAGGAGCCCGCGTTGAGCGTGAACACGAGGGTCTCACCGGGCGAGAGGCCGCGGGTCTCGTCCATGATGGCCGCACGATGCCGATGGCCTCAGGCCGACGCCGTCGCCGGGTTGGGGGCGGTGCGCACGGTCGAAGGGGCGAGCGGCTCGCCGGTGCGGCGCCAATAGGCGTAGAGCTGCGCGACGGCGGCCGAGGCGAGACGTGCGCGATCGTTGTCGGCACGGCTCGTCAACATGATGGGCACGCGGGCACCCATCACCAGGCCAGCGGCTTGGGCCTTGGCCACGAGCGTGAGCTCCTTGGCGAGCATGTTGCCTGCCTCGAGATTGGGGACGACGAGCACGTCGGCACGACCGGCGACGAGGGACGTGATGCCCTTGGTCTGCGCGGCGGCCAGGTCGATCGCATTGTCCATCGCCAGGGGGCCATCGACGATGCCACCGCGGATCTGGCCGCGTTCGGCCATCTTCGAGAGAATGGCGGCGTCGATGGTGGACGGGATGGCGGGGCTGACCGTTTCGACCGCCGAGAGGATGCCGACGCGAGGGGTCGCCACACCGCAGGCCCTGGCCAGGTCGATCGCGTTCTGGACGATGTCGACCTTGGCTTCGAGATCGGGCGCGATGTTGATGGCGGCATCCGAGATGAACAGGAGCTGCGGCACGGTCGGCGCGTCCATCACGAACACGTGGGAGAGGCGACGGTCGCCGCGCAGCCCGCCCTCCCGCCGGAGGACCGCTTTCAGAAGCGTGTCGGTGTGCAGGGCGCCTTTCATGAGGGCCGCCGCCCTGCTTTCGTGGACGAGGTCGACCGCACGCGCGGCCGCCGCAGCGTGCGCGCCGACGTCGATGGTCTCGACGCCAGCGACATCGGCGCCGATGGCCTCGGCCGCCCGGAGGATGGCGGCCCGGTCGCCGACCAGAATCGGCTCGATGAGGCCGCGGTCTCGGGCGAGGAGGGCTCTGCCCAACGAGTTCGGCTCTTCGGGTGCGACCACGGCGGTGACGAGCGGCGCGAGCGTGGCCGTGCGTTCGATTAGAGGGCCGAAGTGGTCGATGTCGTCCAGGATGAGGTTGGGCAGCGCCTCGACGTGGCAGGTTTCGGGTCGGATGGGAACTTCGACTTCCGCCATGCCTGTCACGAGCTGTCGCCCATCGGCGGTTCGCTCGACGACCGTTTCGAAGCGCGCGACCGGGCGTTCGAGCTTGGCGACGCAGCGCACCCTGACCCGCAGCCGGTCGCCGACCTGGGCGCGGTCGTGGAACGAAAGAGTCTGCGCGCGCTAGAAGGTGCCGGGCCCCGGCAGGCGATTGCCCAGCAGCGACGAGATGAGCGACGCGAGCCACGTGGCGGGCGCCACGGCCCCGTCGCATTCGCCGCCGCGGTCGGGCAAGGTGCGCGGGTTTAGATTGCCGGAGACGTGGGCGAACAGGAACAGGTCGCGCTCGGTGCAGGTCCGCTCGAACGTGGCCTCCTGGCCCTCGGCTAGCGCGTCGAAGGTAACGTTTTGGATTTCGATCATAGCCGCGAAGCGCCCGGCGCCTGGGGAGCCGAGCCGGCAGGCGGGCGGTGGGAGCGGGCGCGCCCCTCCGTTTCGCCCGGCGCTGCCCAGCGGCTGGCCAGTTCCCGGCCCATCACAGAACGCCGTTATGTGCCCGAGGTTGCAGGGGCGTGACAGGGGGCGCGCTGGGTCGTCGGGTGGGCTGGTGGTCCCTCGGCACTGGCGGACCGTGGCCCGACGCGAACATGCCATGCGCCGCCTGCGGGCTGGCCCCGTGGGCGCGGCCGGATGCCGTTGGCGGACCGGGCGTCCTCGGTAGTCTATCCTAGAGGCCATTGAGGATTGGATGTCAGATGAACCGGCCTTAAGCTCTTGTCCCCCAGGGTGTTCCACAGCGTGCGGTTGGAAGGGCGTCACGCGGGGAGAGGCCCGGTCTTTGGGGTCAAAGCCTGAGGCCCAGGCCGTCATGGCCGTGGGCACGACGCACACCCGGCGGGCCCCGACGG
>JANWWL010000003.1 GCA_025056155.1 Sphingomonadaceae bacterium | reverse complement strand
GGATCGATGCGACGTTGCCCGCAATCGATGAAGGCTGAGCGCCCCGCCGCGGTCGGCTCGCCGCCGCTGCTCGTCCTCACCGTGGGCGGGAGCCCGGAGCCGCTGCGCACCTCGCTCGCCCGCCTCCGGCCTGATGCGGCGCTCTTCCTCGTCTCGGATGGCGCTGCGGGCTCTAGGAGCTCGGAGGATGTGCTGGCCCAGCTGGAAGGCTGCGACGGCTGGCCAAAGGAGCATCGGGTCCTCAGGGTACCTGCCGACGACCTCGACCGCGCGTTCGCGCTCGTGGAGACGCAGCTCGCGCAGGCGCAGGAGCGGGGCTTTCACGTGATTGCCGACTATACCGGCGGCACCAAGTCGATGTCGGCTGCGCTGGTGATGGCCGCGTGGGTGGTGGGCGGAGTCGAACTTCAGGTCACGACCGGAGACAGGCTCGACCTGGTGCGGGTGGCGGACGGCACCGAGACTCCGACGTCTGTGGCCGACCGGCTGCTGGGCCATCGGCAGCGGCTGAAGGTGGCCGAGGAGCTGGTGGCCCAGCGCAACTATGGCGCGGCGCTGGCCGTGCTGCCGCGGGACGAAGCGGCCGAGGGGGCGCCGAAAGGCTGGCGCCGGCGCCTGGCGCTCTGGCGAGAGTGGCTTATGGTCATGGACCGGTGGGACCGCTTCGACCACCGGGGCGCGCTCGAGGCCTTGAAGGGGAGCAGCCAGCGCCCGCGGCTGCAGGAGGCGCTGGCGGCCGACGGGCTGGTCGAGCGGCTCGAGGCGCTGGCCAAGGCGGACGGCAAGCCTTCAGCGGCGCTCTGCGAGGACCTGTGGTGGAACGCTGAGCGCCGCGCGGCGCTCGGCGCCTATGACGAAGCGGTGGCCCGGCTCTATCGGCTCGCCGAGGCGGCCATCCAGGCGCGGTTGTTCATCGCCCACGGGATTGACACGGGGGCCGTGCCCGTGGGCCGGCTGCCGCCGGGCTTTCTCAAGGAGCGCCCGCATCTTCAGCCCGATGCGCGCCTTGGCACCTGTGCGCTCGCCCTCTCGGATGCGCGCGCGGTGCTGGCCTATCTTGAGCCGGCCAGTCCTGTGCCGGGCTGGTGGGCTGACGGCCCTCCCAAGTGGCAGTCGCGCCGCAACCACTCGATCCTGGCGCACGGGTTCAGCCCGATGACGCCGGAGGACTGGCAGGAGGCGCGCGACTGGTTCGCGCAGCGCGCAGCGCAGTTGTGGCGCGACCTGCCCTGCGGGGCCGAGGCGACCCAGCTGCCCGACCGGCTGCCCGCGGCCTGAGGGCCGAACGCCCGGGCCGCGACGGCCGGCCGCGCCCCGCACGGTCGGCGGGTCGATGCGACGTCCGCCCGTCGGGACACCCATCGCCGTGGCCAGTCTCCATCCCCCGCCGGTCGGGGGGTCGTTCCGACCCCGCAGCGCCGGGCGCGCGAGCGAGAGTTCCGACGGTCGGGATAAAACGTGGGGCCAAGCGGGGCCCGCCGGCCAGCCCCAGCTCCGCCGCCCGCCGCTCCCGCCCGGCCCTCCGCACGGGCCAGGCCCACTCGCACCTTGCGCGGGCGGGCGGGCCCCCCCGGGCCAGCCTTAGGGCAGGGGCCCCAGCCCCAGCCGGCCATAGGCCACAAGCCGCGCCCCCGTGGCCCGAGCGTACGCGCGCCAGAAGCGCTCGACCGAAGCGTAGTGCTGCCCGCCGGCGCCGACGACGTGGAGATCCACCCCAACAAGCCGGGGCAGCAACCCCTCGGCCCGGGCCCGTGCGAGCGCGGCGGCGACATCGGTCGCGTCCAGGGGCGCCCGGGCGAGGTCGAGGTGCGGGCTCTCCTCGACACCGTCGGACAAGAGCACCAGCACGCCCGGCCCCCGCCCGAACGCCGGGGCGGCCGCCGCGATGGCCTCGAGCAGCTGCGTCCGGCGAGCCGGGCGCGCGCCAGCCGGCACCAGGGTCGGGGCGGCGCGGCGCAAGGCCAGGCAGGCCGCCCGCTCGTTGGCCTCGCGCACCAGGCGCCGATCGTCGGAAGCGACGGCGCGGACGAAGGCGGGGCGGAAGTTCGCGCGGGTCGTCTCGCCGGCATGGGCGGCCAGCACCCGGTCGCCAGGCCGCAGCGCCTCGGCCAGGGCCTCGAGCGCTGCAAGATGGAGCGCCCGGTCGGCAGGGTCCACGGAAGCGCTATGGTCGACGAGGACGACGAAGGTGCGCGGAGCCGGGGCCGGGCGGAAAGCATCCGCAAGCGAGGAGCGGGGTGGCTCGCAGGCGGCGCGGGCAGGGACCAAGGCCGGAACGATCGCGATGGCGAGGACGAGGGGCAGCCGGTGGAAGCGCATCGGCGGGCCTTGGGGCGTCAGGCGGTCGGGGCTGGCCCGGCCGGGCGGCCGAGGTCGAGGGGTGGGAAGAGATCGGGCCCGAGCGGCGTGGGCCAGTCGGGACAATCCGGCCCCAGCTCGGCCGCAAGCCGCGCCCGGCGGCGGGCGATGTCGGCAAGCGCCTGCTGCTCGATCCCGGCGACAGCAGCGCCTCCGGCGATCAGCACCTCGTCGTGGGCCGCCGCCACCCGCGCGCGCTCTCGGTCGACGCGGGCGAGCGCGGCCTCGAGGCGGGCGAGATGGCGGTAAGCCTGCTCCGCTTGCCGGTCGGGGTTGGTCTGTTGAAACGCAAGGAACAGCGCGACCCCGTAGAAGAGAAGCTGGAGCGCAAGAAACGCCCAGAGCTCGTCGCCCGCGCCGGAATCGCGAGCGCGCTGGACGGCGACGCACGCGATCGCCCCGACCAGGACCGTGTTGACGACGCCGGCGAGCACCCACTCCCGGATGCCGTCGCCCCGGCACGCCTGGCGCAACGCCCGGCCGGTGGCCTTGGCAGCGAACAGATTGGTAAGCCCGAAGGAGAAGGCGAGCATCCATGCCTCGAGCTCGGGAAGCCGGAGCATGTCGAGGGCAGCCTTGTTCAACGGCACCTCGAAGACGAGCATGAGGAGCATGACCGTCCAGAACACCCACGGCGCGAAGGGCGGGGAGAAGGGCTGGAGGTTCTCGTCGAAGAGCCGGCGCCGGGCGCGGGCGCGCTGGTCGAGGAGGTCGACGAGCCCCTCGTCGCACCGGGCGAGGCGGGCGCGGAGAGCGAGGAGCCGGGGGCCCGAGGCGCGGACGACGGCCATGCGCTCGGCCTCGGCGCGGGCGAGGCGCTCGGCTTCCCAGGGGTCGAGGGTGGCGATCCGGGGCATGTCGGTCAAGGGCGGCTCCAGCGGTGAAGTTGAGTGACAGTGGGGGCGGCGCCCGAGGCCGACGGGGGTGCTTCGGCCGGACCGGGCGCGGGATGGCGCATCACGCCGACCCGCGCGCGAGCGGCGGCGGCAAGCTGGGCCCGGTTGGCCGCGAGCCGGGCGCGGGGATCGGCCGGCGGCGGATCGAGGAGGGGGCGGAGATCGATGCTCATGTCCTTCCATTTGGAGCGGCAGCGCCCGTTCGGCATGGCCTGCAAGCTTGCGAAGGGACGGCGGGCGCGCGCCGCCGCGCGTCAGCTGGCGGGAGCCACCTCGGTCTCGTGCGGGCGGTTGGGGTGGTCGGCCAGTTCAGCGGGCAACAGCACCCGCAGGCGGCTAGGCACCAGGGCGGTCGAGGGCGGGTCGCGGCACAGGATCCGGTCGGCCAGTTCCGGCGTGAAGGCCCGCTGCAGCTTCTTGCGAGCGCGAGCGAGGGCCGGCCCCACGTTGGTGCCGTAATCCACCACGCGGGCATGCTTCGACATCGCCTCGTCCAGAAGGCCACGCGCCCCGGCGGTCGAGGTCGCCCCTTTGACATGCCGGCGCCATTCGGCGGCCGCCGCCAAGAACGACCACAACCGCACGGCGGCGCCCCGATCGCCGGCCAGGGTGGGCCACTGGTGCCCGTCAGCGTCGGTGTCGTGGCGCAAGGCCGCCTCCCGCTTGGCCGCCACGAACACCAAGGCCACGGCAGCCGCCTCGCGCGGCGTGAGCTTCGCCTTCAGCAATCCGGCCATGACCTCGCCGCTGGCAAGATCGAGCACCACGTCCGGGTCACGGAGGCCGAGGTTGGCGCGGTCGACCGCGGCGCGGAAGCGCCGCCCTTCAGGCCCGGCGAGGATGGCCTTGGGGTCCGCCCAGGCCCGCGCGCGCAGGAAGGGCACATGGTGCAGGCGCACCCTGGCGGCGTCCGACCCCGGCGATCCGTCACCCGGCCACCAGAAGTCCGGCCGGAATTCGAGCTCGGCCGGCTCAATGAGCACGTGCGAGAGCACGTCCTGCGGGCGAGCGAGGAGCGAGAGCACCTGGCCGGCCAGGAAGCTCATCGTCTTGCGCCCGCCCGCGAGCGAGAGGTGGAGCTCGCCCTCGGGCTCGGCCGTCACCTGCGCCACCGCGGCCACCAGCTCTTCGGCGAACGCCTCGACCTCGGCTTCGGTGCGCAGATCCTCGATGGGGCCAAGAGCGCCGTTCGGCACCAGCACCTGAACGGTCGGCATCGGGCGGTCTGGGAACAGCGTGCGCCACAGCCCGGCGAGCTTGCCGCCGTCACCCAGGAGCGGCGCCTGACCTCGCTCGGGCCGGCCGTCGCGATAGATGCGCGCCCCACGCGCCGTGGTGGCCAGCACGATCCGGTCGGGCCGCCACGGAGGCTCCTGATGGCGGGCGAGCGCCCACACGGTCTCGGTCACGACTTGAGGGGTTTCGCCCGCCGTGAACAGAAGCGTCCGCAGTGCCGGCATGGCCCGTTCCCTCCTCCTCGAGCTCAGCGCCAGTCCCATTCGAGCCTAGCGCCAGTCGAAGGCGGCCGTCAGCACCACGTCATCGTCGGAGGTGATGACGTAGACCCAGCGATAGCGGTCGAACTGGCGGGCGGCCCGGCCCATCCAGGCGCAGAAGCGCGCCCAGCCCCGCTTGCCGAACGTCCAGCGCCAGGCCTGGCCGTCGGGCGTGCGGGTGGCGGTGCCGAAGTCGAGGATGCCGTCGATCACCACGTCGGGAATGCCGCGCTGGCGCTGGCGCACCTGGGCATGCCGCGTGCGGACGGCCTGCGGCCGGCAGACGGGGTCGGCGAAGAAGCGATGGTCGTGGAACATGGGCGGGACCTCCTGGCGTTGCGGCGGCCCGGCGCGGCCGGGCCGACGCACAGCACCTAGAGCCCATCGCGCTCGCCTCGGGCGGCGGCAAACCTACGGGACGGGCCGCAAGCTTGCGGCCTGCGGGCGGGGCTGGGGCTGGCCCGGGTCGCCCGGCCGGGGCGGGCATCGGCCCTCGCCGGGCGGAGCCCATCCCACCGACGCGGCGGGGGCCACCGGCTGCGCCCCCGGGACAGCCTGGCCTGGCTCCTCGGGCAGGATTCGAACCTGCGACCGTCCGATTAACAGTCGGATGCTCTACCGCTGAGCTACCGAGGACCAGGAACGGACCGCCACCTAGCGGCCACCCCGACACCTGCCAAGAGACGGGTTGCGGCATCCGCGCCCTTGACGGGTGGGTGCCCGCCTCTTGGGGAGCCTACCGTGCTGCCCGTCTTCGCGGCCCCCGCCCTGCTCGCCCCCCTGCCCGGGGCGACCCGCTTCCCGTCGGGCAAGGCGGCCGCGATCCGCGCAGCACTCGCCGGAGCGCCCGTCCGCTTCCACGACGCCGCCCCCGCTTCCACCCGAGAGCTTACGTCGGTGCACGAGGAGCGCTGGGTGGAGGCCATCCTGTCGGGTGCGGCACCGCCCCCAGCGTGGCGGCGCATCGGCCTGCCGGCGGGCCCCGCCACCGTTGCCCGGGCCCTGGCCTCGGTGGGGGCGACGCTCGCCGCCGCGCGCGCCGCGCTGGGCCACGGCGCCGCCGCCAGCCTGGCCGGGGGCGCCCATCACGCCATGCCGGGCCACGGGGCCGGCTTCTCGGTGTTCAACGACCTAGCGGTGGCCGCCGCCACGCTGTTGGCCGAGCGCCGGGTGCGGCGCGTGCTCGTGGTGGACCTCGACGTCCACCAGGGCGACGGCACGGCCGTGTGCCTGGCCGGCGAACCGCGGGCCTTCACCTTCTCGATGCATGCGGAGCGCAACTTCCCCGCGCGCAAGGCCGCCTCCGACCGCGACGTGGGGCTTCCCGACGGCACCGGAGACGACGCCTATCTCGACATCCTCGCCCGGGAACTGCCCGCGCTGTTCGACCGAGGGCGTCCTGACCTCGTGCTCTACCAGGCCGGGGTCGACGTCCACGCCGACGACCCGCTGGGCCGGCTGGCGCTGTCGGACGCGGGGCTTGGCGCGCGCGACCAGCTGGTGGCCGAGGCCTGCCGCCAGCGGGGTGTGCCCGTGGCCGTCACCATGGGCGGCGGCTATGGCCCCGATGCACCGGCCGTGGCCCGGCGGCACGCCGCCACCATCCTTCACATCGCCCATGCAGTCCGGATGGTTGGCGAACCGGCCCCCGGCTCCTAGGTTGCCGACAACTGGAGGCATCCGAGGGAGAATCCATGGCCACGGCTGCCCGGGCGGATTCGCGCCCCGCCCTCGATCCTGCGCCCGATCACGTCGTCGTGCGCTTCGCCGGCGATTCGGGCGACGGCATGCAGCTGGCCGGCGGCCAGTTCACCATCGCCACGGCGCTGGCGGGCAACGACCTCGCCACCTTTCCCGACTATCCCGCTGAGATCCGGGCGCCGCAGGGCACGCTGTTCGGCGTGTCCGCCTTCCAGATCCACTTCGGCTCGAGCCGGATCGACACCGCCGGTGACCAGCCCGACGTGCTGATCGCCATGAACCCGGCCGCGCTTAAGGTGAACCTGCCCGATCTGAGGCTGGGGGGTCTCGTCATCGTGGACACGGGCGAGTTCACCGACCGCAACCTCGCCAAGGCGGGCTACGCCAGCAATCCGCTGGAGGACGGCACGCTCGCCCCCTATCAGGTGCTCGCCTTCGACATCAGCCGCCAGACGCTCGAGGCGGTGAAGGACTTTGGCCTGGGCAACCGCGACGCCCTGCGCTGCAAGAACATGTGGACGCTGGGGCTGGCGCTATGGATGTTCGGGCGCCCGCGCCAGCCCGTCATCGACTGGCTCAAGCGCAAGTTCGGCCCCAACGAGCTGTTGCGCGAGGCCAACATCGCCGCGTTGAACGCGGGCCACGCCTACGGAGAGACGGCCGAACTGGCGGGGCCGCTCAAGCCCTTCCGGGTGGCCCCGGCCCGCGTGGAACCTGGCCTCTACCGCACCGTGACTGGTGCCGAAGCGTTGGCGCTGGGACTGGTGGCGGGGGCAAAGCTTGCGGGCCTGCCGCTCTTCTTCGGCAGCTACCCCATCACCCCCGCGTCGCCCATTCTCCACGCGCTGGCGCGGATGAGCGACCTCGGGGTCACCACCTTCCAGGCCGAGGACGAGATCGCGGCCATCTGTGCGGCGATCGGGGCGGCCTATGCAGGCCAACTCGGGGTCACCTCGTCCTCAGGCCCGGGCATGGCGCTCAAGACCGAAGCGATGGGTCTGGCGGTGATGACCGAGCTGCCGCTCGTCATCGTGAACTCCCAGCGGGGCGGCCCCTCGACCGGGCTTCCCACCAAGACGGAACAGGCCGATCTCTACCAGGCCGTCTACGGCCGCAACGGCGACTGTCCCATTCCCGTGCTGGCCGCGCGCAGCCCGGCCGACTGCTTCGAGGTGGCGATCGAGGCCTGCCGGATCGCCATCCGCTTCATGACCCCCGTGATCCTGCTGACCGACGGCTACATCGCCAATGCCGCCGAGCCATGGCGGATTCCCCGAATCGCGGACTTCGCCCCCATCCCCGTCCGCTTCCACGACGCGCCGCCACCGGCCGGACGCGTCAACCCCTACGAGCGGGACCCGGAGACGCTGGCGCGCATCTGGATCCGGCCCGGCACCCCTGGCCTCACCCACCGGATCGGGGGGCTCGAGAAGAGTTTCGCAACGGGTGACATCGACTATTCGCCCGCCAACCACCAGCGGATGACCGAAACGCGCAAGTCCAAGGTGGACGGCATCGCGCGCTTCCTGCCACCCCAGGGCATCGAGGTGGGGGAACCGAGCGGCGACCTGGTGGTGGTGGGCTGGGGCTCCACTTATGGCCCGATCCGCCAGGCGGTCGAGGCGGCCCGCGCGCGGGGGCTTGCGGTGTCCCACGTCCATCTGCGCCACCTTTGGCCGCTGCCGCGCGGCCTGGGCGAGATCCTGCGGGGCTTCCGCCACGTGCTGGTACCCGAGATGAACATGGGCCAGCTCAAGACCTTGCTGCGCGACCAGTATCTTGTCGACGCGCGACCGCTCTCCAAGGTCGCGGGCCAGCCGTTCCGCATCGCCGAGATCCTTCAGGCGATCGAGGGGATGCTGGCGTGAGTCGCACGCGCCCGAAGCTGTGGAGCAAGGATCGCGACCGGACGGGCGCGCCCGGTCGCCGTGGGCCGCTCCGCCGGCGTGGTGGCCGGCAGCCCGTGATGAGGGCGATGGCGAGGGGGCTCGCCCGCCGCGAGGGCCCGGGCGACCGACGGGGCGTCATCCGCGACGGGCGGAACGAGGACAGCCGGCAGGGCGTGCCGCGTGGGGGTCTTACCATCCTTCGGATCGTGGCCCGGACCCGCGCGCGCGACCCAGGAACGGCCGACGGGAAGAGCCGATGAACGAGATGACGACACCGCAGGGCCCCGCCACCACGCCGGCCGACTGGGCCTCGAACCAGGAGGTGCGCTGGTGCCCCGGCTGCGGCGACTACGCCATCTTGAAAGCCATCCAGCGCACCATGCCCCAGCTGGGCGCCCGACCCGAGACCACCGTCTTCGTCTCCGGCATCGGCTGCTCCAGCCGCTTTCCCTACTACATGGAGACCTACGGGTTCCACACCATTCACGGCCGGGCACCCGCCGTCGCGACCGGCATCAAGCTCGCCAACCCTGAGCTGGACGTCTGGATCGTCACGGGCGACGGCGACGGCCTGTCGATTGGCGGCAACCACCTGCTGCACCTGCTGCGCCGTAACCTCGACTGTCAGGTGCTCCTGTTCAACAACGAGATCTATGGCCTCACCAAGGGCCAGTACTCGCCCACCTCGCGCGTCGGCACCACCTCGCCCTCCTCACCCTGGGGCTCGGTCGAACGGCCCGTCTATCCGTGCGAATTCGCTCTCGGTGCCGGCGCCCGCTTCATCGCCCGGGTGATCGACACGGCCCAGAAGCAGATGCCGGCCGTGCTCGAGCGCGCCTATCGCCACAAGGGTACGAGCTTCGTCGAAATCTACCAGAACTGCGTCGTTTACAACGACGGCCGATTCGAGGAGTTCACCGACCGGCGCAGTGCCGCCCACACCCAGCTTTGGCTCGAACATGGCAAGCCCATGCTGTTCGCGGGCGGCACCAAGGGCCTGCGGCTCAACCCCCGCACCATGCGGCTCGAGGTGGCGGACGTGGTTGACGGCGACACGTCGGAGATCGTCGTCCACGACGAGACCAACAAGGGCCTGGCCAAGATGCTGGTTTCGATGCGATTCCCCGAGTTTCCCGTGGCCTTGGGCGTCATCTTCTGCGATCCGCGTCCCACCTTCGAACAGGCGCTGGCCGCCCAACGCCGGGCCCATGCCGGGGAGGGCCCCGCCGACCTCGACCAGCTGCTGCGTCGCGGGCCCACCTGGGAAGTGCGTCGCCAGGGCTGATCCGGGCGGGGGATGGCGTCCGGCGGCCGCGTAAGCCGGGTGTGCAGCCCTTCGTTCCGCCAGACCACCGGCCCGCCGACCCGGACACGGCGCTGTTCCTAGCCGCGCGCGGCGGCGACCGGGCGGCCTGGTCGGCGCTCGTGCGCCGGCTCGCCGGCCCGTCCGTGCGCCTTGCCGCCCGCGTGCTGGGGTGCCCCGACCGCGCCGAGGACGCCGTGCAGGAAGCGTTCACCAACCTGTGGCGCACGGCCCACCGCTTCGATCCAGCCCGCGGCGCCCTCGCCGCCTGGTGGCGGCGGATCCTCCTTAACGCCGCCCTCGACGACCGCCGGCGCCTGCGCTTGGCCGAACCCTTGGAGGCGGCAGGCCCGACCCCCGACCCGGCCCCGGGCCCGCACGAGGCCGCCGAGACGGCCGAGCGCGACCGGCGGCTGGCCGCGGCGATGGCGCATCTGCCCCCGCGCCAGCGCGCCGCCCTCGCCCTGTTCCACGGCGAGGGCCTGACCATGGCGGAGATCGCCCACGCGCTGGGGGCGACCCCTAAGGCGGTGGAAGGGCTTCTGGATCGGGGCCGAGCCACGTTGCGGGCACGTCTGGCCGCCGTGGCAGGAGACCACCCATGACCGATCCCGAGCTCGATGCCGCGCTCGCCCGCTGGGCCCGGGCGCCCCTGGGGGATGCGGAGCGGGTCGAGCGCATCGTCCGCCGGGCCGAAGGGCTCGCGGCGTCACCCCCGGCGGGCCGCTGGCCACGGGCGGCGCGGTGGGCCCTCCCCACGGCGGCGGCCTTTGTGGCGATGGCCATCCCGATCCTGGCCCCCACGTCGCCGCCCCAGACGCCGGAAGCCGAGGAGGCGAGCTTCCTGCTGCTGCACGCCCCCACCCCCATCGAGGAGCTCTCGCTATGATCCGCTTGCTCATCGCCCTCGCCCTTGCCGCGCCCGTCCTGGCGCAGACACCAACCGACGCGCCGATGGCCGATCGGCCCAGCCGGTTGGGGAAGGGGCCGCTGGCCGGCGTTTCGGCCGAGGGACGAGCGCTGATCGCCCAGGCGCTGCGCCCGGGCGATCCCAGGGAACTGGAAGCCCTGAAGGCCGCGCGCGACGAGGTCGGCCGCCTGATGGCCGCTGAACCCCTCGACGTAGCCGCCCTGCGCCGGGCCATGGCCCACGAGCGGCGGCTGGTGGCCGCGATGCACGAGCGCCGGCAGGAAGCCCTGTTGGCCGTACTGCCGCGTCTGTCGGTGGCCGACCGGCGGGCGTTCGCGCAGGCTGCGCGCCGGGGCCGCGACCGGTTGGAGGCGCGGGCCGAGGCCTGGCGACGCTGGCACGAGGAAAGCCGCCGCAACCGGCCGCCGCCGGGTGGCTGACGGGCCTTGCTCCCGCCGTCACCGCGTGCGAACGGTCGAGGCGGAGGTGGCGATGCGCGGGGTGTTCGTGGCGCTGGCCATGCTGGCGGCGTCGGCTGGGGCGCAGGTGCTGGCCGACCCGTTCCAGGGAATGTCGCCGCAGGGGCGGGCGGCCTTGAGCCGCGCCGTGCTGGCGGGCCCCGACGCGGAGCTGGAACGGCGCTACCGGGCCGCGCGCGAGCGCGTGCTGGACGTGCTGGTGGCCGAGCCGTTGGACCGGGCGGCGCTGGCGGCCGCGGTGGCGGCGCTTGCACAGGTGAACGATGAACTGATGCGGCGGCGGCGGGAGGCCCTGGTGGACGCGTTGGCGTCGCTGTCGGCGGCCGACCGCCGGGCGTTCGCCGAGGCGAGCCGCCGGCAACCGCCGGGTGCCACGCTCGGCCCCCGGCCCTAAGGCCCGGCCGCCCGCGGCGCCGGCCCCGAAGAGCCGGCCGGACACGTCAGGCTAGGCGAAGTCGAGGTGCGGGCCGCAGTGACCGATCACGATCTTCCGCTCGTCCGCCACCCACGCGAAATGGATCCTGAGCGTCTCGGCCGGGCTGTCTTTGACGCCAATCTTCAGGTGCTGTTCCATGAAGATCGTGTTGCCGTTCCACGTGAATGTCCGGCGCTCCCGGCCGGCCTGCGGCAGGTTCCCCGATTCCTTCGGAGCGTAAGCGTTCCCAAAGACCTCACGGGCGGTCGCATCGCCTTAACCGCCGGCCAGCCTGGCCCAATAATGGGCCGCGAGTTTCCACAATAAGTCGAGAGTACGTTCCGGATATCGGAAACTCTTTGACCTTTCCGCCGAATGGTGGGCAGACGGCAGCACGACGATGCGATCCGGGAAGAGCACTTCGACGAGCCGAAGAGCATCGGCAATCGTCAAGGGACCCTCGACGAGGGGAGCCACGTCGCGCGGCCCGGCCCCTGATCCGGCGCGCCCGGCGGGAAGTTGCGCGAGCTGCGCGCGGACAAGTTGCAATTCCGCCGCCAGTCTTGCCCTCTCCTTCTCCGCAATTTCTCGCGCGCGCTCGGCCTCTTCCATCAGGGCCTCGGCTGTCTCCTGGTCACGCCGCGCCTGATCGATCCGGGTCTTCAAGATCTCAATGTCGGTAGCATCGCTTCGGGTCGATGCCGCGAGCTTGCGGAGCAGGCCGACCCTCCAGAACCGCGCGTCGTCAGGTGCACTGCGAAAACCGGCGGGAAGCACGCGAGCCGCGATCGCCTGAAGGACGACCTCCGGCGCCTGCCGCTCGACATGCAGCCAGAGCGGATGCCGGAAAGGGTCGTCGTCGGCGTCCGCGCCCGGCAAATAAAGCCGGATAGCCTTGTGATAGACTGACCATTCTTTGCCGCGCGCGTGCGTGAGAGCCCAGGAGGCCTCGGGGTGAAGCACCCGCAGATGCACGCAACCCGACATTCGTCGTGCCACCTCGCCCGGGTCGACGGCGGCCGCACCATCGTCTCCGCACGCGAGGGCCAGGATGGGCAGACGTCGACGGGGATCGGACAGGAGATCGAGGAATGTCTCGATCTCCCGAGGTCCGACGACTTCGGGCTGTGCCGTCATCGCCACGCCGTCCGCCTCGACGCTGAGCGTGGCCAATACGTCGCCGACGAGACGAGGCCGTGTAAAGTGAAACCGCTCTTCCCTTTGTGTCGATGGGAGGACGAGTTCCACCCCGAACCTGGCTGGGTCGGCGCCCCGTTTCTCGATGAAAACATCCGTCGTCCAGATCCTGCCTCTCGAGGCCTCGCGCAGATCTTCGACACGCGCGGTCCAGATGCAGCCGCTTTCGTCCCCGAGGAGCCGCACGACGCTGCGGGCGTCCGGTGATTCGTGGTCTTCGGCGGCGAGATCCTTGGGAAGGATCGTTGGCTTTCCATGTTTCTGCTCGATCCAGCGCCGGCAAAGATCGAGCAGCTTCTCGAAAGCGCGCCGGTCGGTGACCCGGAACGTCGTGCGCACGATCGGGATGGTGAACCGTCGTGGCTCAGGGGTGTCGGGCTCCAGCATCGCTCGGACTCGTTTGCGAACCTGGCAAGGCGGGAAGATGCCAATCGAGCGCCTTGGAACGCAATCGATGTGGAGGGCCCTCGTGAGTGAGGGTGCGGCGCTTCAGGACGCGGCGAACAGGGCCGCCGCGAGTTCCTCGATCCTGGGGCCCCAGGCCACCTGCGCCCGCCATTCGGAAGGAATCCCGGCCGCCCCCCACAGCGCCCCGGCCAGTTGGCCCGCGATCGCCGCCGTCGTGTCGGCATCCTGGGCGAGGTTCGCCGCCCGGAGCACCGCGTCCCGAAAGTCGACCGCCCCGCCCACCGACCACAGCGCGGCCTCGAGCGCGTGCAGCACAAAGCCCGAAGCCTGGATCGCCGCTCGCGTCTTGCCCCGCCACGACCCCTCGAGGATCCGCGCCACCTGGGGCTCGAGGCCGGTCGTGTCCGGGGCCAGCACGTCGTCGCGCGGGCGGCCGGCGATGGCCGCGGCCAGCATCCGCGCATAGCCCCGGCAGGCGTCCACGCACGCCTGGGCCCCGTGCGTCGTGCGGCTCTGCAGGGCGGCCGCGGCGTCCAGTTCGTCGGGCGAGCGCCAGAAGCGAATGGCCACGGGGGCCAGCCGCATCAGACTGCCGTTGCCCGCCATCGACGGATCCCGAGATCCCGCGATCGGATCGCCCGTCCGCTCAAAGCGGGCAAGCGCCGCCCGCGTCGTGTTGCCGATGTCGAAACAAGAGCCCCGGTGCGAATACTCGCCCCGCCGCCACCAAGCGACGAAGCGCGTCATGAGGTCGTGGGGATCGAGCCGGCCGCAGGCCCGCAGGCTCTCAGCCAGGGCGAGCGCCATCGACGTGTCGTCCGTCCATTCGCCAGGCGCCAGGCGGAACGGGCCCCCGCCCACCATGTCGGTGAGTGGCGGGTGGACGTCACGCGGGGCGAACTCGAGCGTGGTGCCCAACGCATCGCCCACCGCCAGGCCCAGGAGTGCCCCCACCGCGCGGTCACGCGCCGTGTCGTCGGTCATGGGCGAGCCTCCTGACCCACGGGCCGGCAGGCCCGCACATGGGCTTCCTGAGCGGCCGTCTCGATGGCGCCCGGCCGCACCCGGCGCACCTCGGCGATGGCGGCGTCGGGCGCCCAGCCGGTCTCCACGAGCAACCGGGCGACGACCGTGCCCGCCCGGCCGAGGCCGCCCTTGCAGTGCACGAGCACTGCCCGGCCCCGGGCGAGGAGGCCGCGCACCTCGGGGCCAACGCGGGCCCAGGCGGCCTCGAACCCGGCATCCGGCGCGCCGCCATCGGCGATCGGCAGATGACGCCAGGCCATGCCCCGCGCTTCGACTTCCCGGCCCAGATGGGGCACCTGCAGCGCCTCGAGCTCCCACGCCTCGACGAGCGTGACGACGAGGGCCGCCCCCCAGCTTCGGATGACGTCCAGGTCCTGGGCCAGATCACGCGCCCACGCGCCCGAACGCGCACCCCGCTGTCGCTTGCCGGGGCAGAGCGTGAGGCCGAGCCGGCCCCGGCCCGGCTGCGGCACCACGGTGGCGATGCGCAAGGGATCGGTCGTGCTCGTCCGCATGGCCCCTGCTCCTGCCCCCGTGTCCGCGCCGCGGGCAAGCGCGATGCCCGGGCCGCGTCACCCCTCAGGTCGGCTGGAAGCGGAACATCGGTGCGGGGCGGAAACGCGCCGACACTTCGCCCGCGAACAGGTTCGACTGGTCCCGGCCGAGGTCGAGCCTGCGCACACCGGCTCGCGGGGCGAAGTCGAGGCGCTTGAGATCCACCCAGAACACATTGGGCGAGACGGTCGATTCGAAATAGTAGAGCCGGTCCTTGTGGTCGGCCACCACCCGCCAGCGGGTCGAGGAGATGTTCGGCCGGTCGGGCGTCGTGATCCCGAGCGGCACGGAGGCGTTGCGGATCACGCTGAAGGTGGCCGCGGCCGCCACCCGGGGGTCGTCGCTCTTCGTCACGGCATCGACATAGAAGCTCGCGCGGGCGAACCGGTCGGCGGCGCGGTTGGTGCCGGGCAGGAACTGGATCCCGCCCACCTTGCGCCAGTAGGAGGTGATCGCGAGCTGCTCCTCGAACGGGGGCTCGTTCGTCATCACCCGGTAGCCCCGGTCGTGGTGGATCCGCATGTCGCCCCGGATCCACTCGATGACGGCGCTGTCGCCCGTGGCATCGGAGAGGGCGAAATGCATGGTGGCCATCCGCCCCTGCCCCGGCACCTCGCCGGTCAGCACGAGGAGGGGGTTCGCCCGCAGCCAGGCCACCGCCTCGGCGACGGTCGCGAACTGGTCGAGGAGATACTGGCCGAAGACCGAGAGCGCCATCGTCGGCGTGCGGCCGTCGGGCCGGGGATAGGCCGACTGCGTCATCCACAGGCCGTTCACCATGAGGCCCGCCTCGTTCAGGCCGTCGGCGGTCGCGATGTCGTAGCCGGTGGCCACCACCGAGCCATATTGCGACGTCCACCGCAGCGAGCCGGGGCCGGCCGCGCCGTCGCGCGCCATGCCCCGCGGCAGGGCCCACAGGTTGGTGCGGATGTCCTCCTTCCAGTCCATGGAGCGGCCGGTGAGGAAGCGGCCATTCGGTCCCTCGTAGACCGCCCGCGTGCAGGGCATCCCGGGTGACGCGGCCAGAAGGGTGGCGGCGACGACCGCGCCCCGGGTGACAGAAATGGCCATGGCGGGCACTCCCTCAGGCGCGGCGGCAATCGGACGCGCACCCAAGCGCCGCGTGTGCCAACTCGTTACGGCCGTCGCGGGTTCAACGCAACACGGGCGCTCGCAAGCCGGCATGGATGCCAGGGGCTGAACATTTCCGGTGTCCGTTCGTATTCCCCCGTGCCGTTCTGGCTTGAGCCCGGAGGGCGAAATCGTTCAAGCAGCCTTCGGCTGGGGTCGGAGATGGACCAGGATTTTTCCCTTCTCGTCCGCCTGCGCACGCGGCTGCGCAACCTGCTCATGGAGGTTCACCGGCGGTGGCTCGTCCACGTGTGGGGCATGGACATCGCGCCTGGCTGCCGAATCAGCTTCAAGGCCCACCTCGACCGGTCGTATCCTAGGGGCGTGCACATCGGCCCCGAAACCTCGGTCAGCTTCGGTGCCGCCATCCTGACCCACGACTTCTCGCGCGGGCTGCACACCCACACCCGGATCGGCGCCCGCTGCCTGATCGGCGCCCACGCGCTCATCATGCCGGGTGTCACCATCGGCGACCATTGCGTGATCGGCGGCGGCAGCGTGGTGCTGCGCGACGTTCCCTCCGGTTCGCTGGTGCTGGGCAATCCGGCACGGGTCATCCAATCGGGTCTCGTCACGGGCCCCCACGGCCGGATCCTCGAACCTGCCGAACGCCCGCTCTCGGCGCTGGGCGAGGAGCCGAGGTCGACCTCGCGCGCCCCCCACCTGACGCGTTCGGGTTGAGGCGATGTGCGGCCTGGCCGGCGCCTTCGCCCTCTCGCCCGAGGGCCGCACCACGGCCGACGAGCTCGGCGCGATGGCCGCCGCCCTTGCGCATCGCGGGCCCGACGACCAGCGGTGTTGGGTCGACGCGGAGGGCCGGGCGGGGCTCGCCCACACTCGCCTTGCCATCGTCGACCGCGAAGGCGGCCGCCAGCCGATGGCCGACCCCAAGGGCGAGGTGATCCTGGCGTTCACGGGCGAGATCTTCAACTTCCTGGAGCTCCGCGCCGAGCTGACCCAGAAGGGGCACGCCTTCCGCACCCGGTCGGACACCGAGGTGCTGCTGCACGCCTACCTCGAATGGGGCGAAGCGGCCGTGGAGCGGTTCAACGGCCAGTTCGCGTTCGCCATCGTCGACCGGCGGGGCGGACGATGCCGGCTGGTGCTGGCGCGCGACCACGCGGGCATCCTGCCCCTGTTCCTAGCTCAGGATCGCGGGCGGCTGCTCTTCGCCTCGGAAGCGAAGGCGCTGCTTCCCGCCCTGAGGTCGCGGCCGTCACTCTGCCCGGTGGCGCTGGGCCAGATCCTGGCGCTGTGGGCGCCGGTGGGTGACCGGACGCCGTTCGCGGGCGTCCGAAGCCTGCGGCCCGGGCACCTCCTGATGGCCGAGCACGGCGCACTCCGCGAACGTGCCTGGTGGCGCTGGACCTTCCCCGACGCCCGCGATTCGGGCTGCACGGACCCACCCCAGCGCCTGGCGGCGGAATTGCGCGACCTCTTGGAAGACGCCGTGCGGATCCGGCTGCGCGCCGACGTCGCCGTAGGCAGTTACCTTTCGGGCGGGATCGACTCCTCGATGGTCGCAGGCCTTGCGCGCAAGCTGCACGGCGCGGGCCTCTCCACCTTCGGCATCCGCTTCCCCACCACGGAACACGACGAGGGGGACTTCCAGGAGGCCGTGGCCCGCCATCTCGACGTGCGGCACGAGGCCCTGGCGTGGACGGCCGGCGACTTGGCCCGCGATCTGCCCCGGGTGGTCTACCACGCGGAGGCCCCCCTCGTGCGGACCGCGCCCGTGCCGCTGTTCGCCCTGTCGCGCCGGTTGCGGGTCAAGGGGCTCAAGGTCGTGCTAACGGGCGAGGGCGCCGACGAAATCCTGGGGGGCTACGACCTGTTCCGCGAGGCGGCCGTCCGGCGGGCCATCGCCCGGCGGCCCGGGGCTTGGTGGGTGCCAAGGCTCGTGGCGCGCCTCTATCCCTGGCAGCCCGCGGCGAGACCTAGGCCCGGCCTCGCGGCGGCCCTGGCGGTGGGGCTCGACCGGCCCCACAACCCCCTGTTCAGCCATCTGCCCCGGATCCAGGCCGGGCTCGTCGCTCGGCGCCTCTTGGCGGCCGATTGGGCTGCCGCCGCCCAATGGGACCCCAGCGAGCTTGAGGCCGAGCTGCCGCCCGGGTTCGACCGCTGGCACCCGCTCTCCCGGGCCCAGTATCTCGAGGCGACGGTCCTGCTGCCCGGCAACCTGTTGTCCGTCCAGGGCGATCGGATGCTCATGGCGCACGCCGTCGAAGGGCGCTTTCCCTTCCTCGATCCGCGCGTGATCGCCTTCGCGGCGGCTCTCCCACCCCGCCTCAAGCTGAAGGGCCTGCGCGAGAAGCCCCTGCTCAAGGCGGCCGCCGCCTCTCTCGTCCCGCCAATGGTGGCCGAGCGGCCCAAGCAGCCCTACCGCGCCCCGGATCTCACGGCCGTCCTGTGGAGGCCGGAGGGGGCGGCGCTCAGGGCGTTCCTCGATCCCGCCGAGCTGCGCGCCGTGGGCGTGTTCGCGCCGATCCGCGTCGAGCGGTTCCTCGACCACCTGCGCCGAGCGGGCCAGGCCACCGAACGGGAAGCCATTGCCCTGTCGATCCTGCTCACCACCCAGATCTGGCACCGCACGTTTGCCCAAGCCACCGCCCGGGAGCCAGTCCATGTCTGACGCCGTCACCCGCGCCGACCGCCTCGCCGCCGTGCGCGGTTTCATCCTCGACCGCTTCCTGTTCTCGGACGATCCCAGCCTGTTGCCCGACGACCAGTCGCTCATCGAAGCGGGGATCCTGGATTCCATGGGAGCGCTCGAACTTATCGAGTTCCTCGAGGAGCGCTTCGGCGTGCGCATCCGCGACGCCGACGTCACGCCCGGAGCCCTTGAGTCCGTGCACCGCATCGTCGAGCTCGTCGAGGCGCGCCTTGCCGTCGACGATGGCTGAACTCGCCGCCACCGCACATCTCGAGCGCCTGCTGGCCATCGACCCCGACGCCGAGGCGGACCGGATCGCGGCCTGGATCCGAGCCCAGGTGCGGGGCCTGCGCCGCCGCGGGGTGGTGATTGGCGTGTCGGGCGGAGTCGACAGTGCCGTCACCGCGGCGCTCGCCGCCCGGGCGGTGGGGGTCGATCGGGTTTTTGCCCTGCTGATGCCCGAGCGCGAATCCGATCCCGCCTCGACCGAACGGGGGCTCGAGGTGGTGCGCAGGTTCGGCCTGGCCCACGCGATCGTCGACATCACCGCCCCGCTTGAGGCGCTCGGAGCCTATGCGGCCCGCGATGCCGCCATCGCCGAGGTGGTGCCGGGCTATGGCCCGGGCTGGCGCAGCAAGGTGGTGACCCGGGGGCCCGAATCGGGCGGCTTCGGGCAGCTGGCCTTGGTGACCGAGGATCCCAACGGGCACCGCCGCGAGGTGCGGCTCGACTCCCGAACTCAACGCGCCATCGTGGCCGCCACGAACTGCAAGCAACGGGTGCGCAAGCTCGTGGAATACCAGCATGCCGAGCGCCTGCATCACGCGGTGGCGGGCACGCCCAACCTCTTGGAATACGAACTCGGTTTCTTCGTGCGCGGCGGCGATGGCCTGGCCGACCTCAAGCCCATCGCCCATCTCTACAAGTCTCAGGTGTATCGATTGGCCGAGGCGCTGGGCGTGCCGGCGAGCGTGCGACGGGCTCGCCCCTCCACCGACACCTACACCCTACCGCAGGGGCAGGACGAGTTCCACTTCGTCCTCGACCACCGGCGGCTCGACCTTCTGCTGGCAGGTCTGCGCGCCGGTTTCTCCGACGCCGCGCTCCTGGCGGCCACGGGCCTCGACCCTGACCGCCTTGCCTTCCTGAAGGACGACATCGCGCGCAAGCGGGCGCTGGCCCGCGAGCTCGATCGGCCGGCGCTGGTGCCGCCGCCCTCATCGCAGGCACCCGGCGTCGGGCCTTCGGGCCGCGGCCCCGATCGGTGCGACCGAACGCGCGACGCGCCCGCCGGGGGATGACGGACCTCCCGTCCGAGCCTATCTGGGCCGCGTCGACCACCCGGGAGTTCGACCTTCGTGAACCGGCAGCAACAGTTCCACATCTGGTACTGGATCGGGGCCTTCCTGCTTCTCCTGCTCTTCCAGGGATGGTGGCAGGCGGCCTCCACCACCGAGCGGATCCCCTATTCGCGCTTTCTTGAGCTGCTCGAGAAGGACCGGGTGGCGGCCGTCCAGATCGAGCCCGACCGGATTGTCGGCCGCTACCGCGAGCCCGTGGACGGCAAGCGCGTCTTCGTGACCACCATCGTGCCCGAGCCGCTCGCCCAGCGCCTCGAGAAAAGCTCGGCCGAGTTTGACGGTACCATCCGCAACACCTTCCTGTCCACGGTGCTGTCGTGGGTGCTGCCCGTCATCCTGTTCTTCGCCCTCTGGGCGTTCTTCTTCCGGGGCTTCGCCGAACGTCAGGGGCTGGGCGGGCTCATGTCGGTGGGCAAGTCCAAGGCCCGCATCTATGTCGAGAAGGACACCGGCGTCACCTTCGACGACGTGGCGGGCATCGAGGAGGCCAAGGCAGAGCTCAAGGAGATCGTCGCCTTCCTCAAGGAGCCCGAGCGCTACGGAAGGCTTGGAGCCCGCATCCCCAAGGGCATCCTGCTGGTGGGCCCGCCCGGCACGGGCAAGACGCTGGTGGCCCGGGCGATTGCCGGCGAGGCGGGGGTGCCGTTCTTCTCCATTTCGGGCTCCGAGTTCGTGGAGATGTTCGTGGGCGTGGGGGCGGCCCGCGTGCGCGACCTGTTCGAGCAGGCCCGCAAGGCCGCCCCCTGCATCATCTTCATCGACGAGCTCGACGCGCTGGGGAAGCGCCGCGGCATCGGCATCGCGGGCGGCGGCCACGACGAGAAGGAACAGACCCTCAACCAGCTCCTGACCGAGCTCGACGGCTTCGATCCGCGCGACGGTATCGTGCTGTTGGGGGCCACCAACCGGCCCGAGATCCTGGATCCCGCCCTGTTGCGCGCGGGCCGCTTCGACCGGCAGGTGGTGATCGACCGGCCCGACCGCCGGGGCCGGGCGGCCATCCTTCAGGTGCATCTGCGCAAGGTGAAGCACGCCGGGCTCGACGTGGACGCCATTGCCGGGCTCACCCCCGGGTTTTCGGGTGCGGAACTCGCCAACCTGGTGAACGAGGCCGCCATCCGCGCCACCCGGCGCGGGGCCGAGGCGGTGACGATGGACGACGTGACCGCCGCGCTCGAGCGCATCGTGGCGGGTCTCGAGCGGCCCGGGCGTCTCCTCAACCCGCGCGAGCGAGAGACGGTGGCCTACCACGAAATGGGCCATGCGCTGGCCGCCGCCTCGCTGCCGGGCGCGGATCCCGTGCACAAGGTCTCGATCATCCCGCGCTCGATCGGGGCGCTGGGCTACACCATGCAGCGGCCGACCGAGGACCGGTTCCTCATCACCCGCGCGGACCTCGAGGATCGGATGGTGGTGCTGCTGGCTGGGCGCGCGGCCGAGGAGCTGGTGTTCGGCGAAATCTCGACCGGGGCCGCCGACGACCTGGCGCGCGTGACCGACATCGCCCGCCAGATCGTGACTCGCTTCGGCATGCACCCCGCCCTGGGGCAGGCCGTGCTGGAGCCCGAGCGACAGAGCTTCCTGGGCGAGGGGCCGCCGGGGCTCGTGCCGCGCGACTATGCCGAAGCGACGGCGCGCGAGGTGGATCTCGCGGTGCGCGAGCTGATCGACAAGGCCTATGCCCGGGCCAAGGACCTGCTGATGAGCCGCCGGGCCGACCTCGAGGCGGGCGCGCGCTTGCTGCTCGAGCGCGAGACGATCACGCCCGAAGACTTCCCCCCGCTGCGCAGCACCCGCCGCCTCCCCGAACCCGTGGTCTGAGCCGCGAGGGCGGCCCGGCGCGGGCCGATCGAACCGGCGGGCCGGCGCCGGCGGCGGGACGACCGGCCCCTGGCCGCCGCACGCCCCTCGGTTCCCGAGGCGGGGCGGCTGGCCCCGATGGGCGCAACCCGCCTGAGCGTTCGGGAGGGGGCTTCCGGCCCCTGACCGACGCACGGCGATCGCCGCCCGTGGCGAGCGGGCCCGACCCTGCCGGACGGGGTGGTGGGGAGCTCCGGGTGTCCTTCGACCGGGCTCGCGAGGCCACACCAGCGCCGGCGGCTGAATACGGCTCACCGACGCCGCCCGCCCGCGGGGCCGCCTTGCCCGCACGCCGAGGGGTGGGTGGCGTGCCCGCTCCGGCGACGACCCCACCTCGCCCGCACGCTGGGGGCTGGGGAGCCCGCCGCGGCCCGCGCCTGGGGCGGGCGGGGCCGAGGCGCGCCGGGCCGGTCGGTGCCGATCAACCCCCGAACCGGGTCGTCAGCGTCACGCGCACGTTGCGCCCAGGCTCGATCACGCCGGCGAACGTCCGCACGAAGGCCTTGTCGGTCACGTTGTCGGCCCGCACGTCGAGCCGCAGCCACGAGGCGAAGGCAGGCTCGATCGCGGCATACAGGTCCAACGTGCCATAGGCCGGGCGGATGTCGTTGGGGTCGCGCCCCCGGTCGAAGCGGGCGGCGGCCTCGAGCCGTGCCCCGATGAGCAGCCGGCGTTCGGGCCATTTCCAGCGCACGTCGAGGGTGCCCCGGTCGGGGGTCAGGATCCCGAGGGGGGAGCCGGTCGCCTCGTCGCGACCTGAGGCGTGCGAGAAGGCCCCCGCCACTTCGAACCGGTCCGCCACCCACGCCAGGTCCACCTCCACGCCGTTCAGGCGGGCCGTGGCCACGTTGCGGCTTTCGGTGGTGCCGGCCGAACACGGCACGAAGGGCGGGCGGAAGCAGGTCGCGTCGAACCGGAAGTCGACGAACAGGTCGATGAGGTTGCGGGCCCGGGTGCGCCACCAAGCGGCCTTGAGCTCCAACCGGTCGCCCGGACGCGCGACGTCGGTGAACTGCAGGCCCCCGCCAGCCTCGATCGTCCGGCTCGTTTCGGGCACCAGGTTGGGGTTGGGCACGAACCGGTTGGTCACGAACACGGGCGGGCGCTGGCGGCCCAAGATCGGGTGCGGCACGGGAAAGTGGATGCCTTCGAGATAAAGCTCGTTGATTGAGGGCGCGCGGAACGCTTCCGACCAGGTCGCGAAGAGGAGCAGGGGCCGAACCGGCCGCCAGGCCCCCGCGATCCGGGCCGAGACCGCCTCGTCCTCGTTGCGCCGCGCGTCGACCTCCGCACGGCTTTCGAACCGGTCGTAGCGCAGGCCGGGCAAAAGGGTCAGCGTGCCGGGCAGCCCCAGCGGTCGGTCGAGATCGGCTTCGAGCTGCAGATAGGCCCCCAGGAAATCGGAACGGCCGTTGGGCACGCCGTCTCGCCGGCCCGTGGACGTGCCGCTGTCGGTGCCCACCTGGCGGTCGCGCCACCAGTCGATTCCGGCGAGCAGCGCCACGGGCGAGCGGCCGTCGACGAGTCGTGCCCGGTTTCGGGCAGACACGCCCAGCGTGGTGATGTCACGCAGGGTGGTCCGCCCGGTGGCGAACTCGCGCTCGTCGACCTCCGAGGCGGTGCGATAGAGCGTCACCTCGGCATCCAGCCAGGCGCGCCCCGCCGGGGCGGCCTCGAGCCCGGCCCGCATCGTGCCCGAGCGGATGCGCTTGTCCACGTCGGCGTTCGGCCCCGTGCCGCCCCCCTGGGTCAACCCCTGGCCATTGTTGGGCTCGCGGGCGCGGTTGGCAAATCCCGTCCACCCCGCTTCGGCGAACACCCCCTGGGCCAACCGGGCCCGGCCCGTGGCGAGGCCCGTCTCGATCCGGTCGGACGACGTCAGGGTCCGCCCGTCGCCCAGCCGGATGTCCCCCGAGCGCCGCAGGCCGAACGACGCCACACCCGACACCGCGCCCGAGCGGCTGCGGCCGAACAGGGTGGCCACGCCCAACCCTTCGTCGTTCACGGTCTGGCCGCCGCCCCGCACGCGCACGCCGGCCGTCTCGCCGTCGGCCAGCAAATCGTCGGCATCGGCCGTTTCGAAGGCCAGGACGCCGCCCACTGCGCCCGAGCCGTAGAGGATCGAGGCGGGCCCGCGCACGGCCTCGGCCCGCACCAGCAGCTCGGGGTCGAGGAAGAAGCGACCATCGTGCCCCGAGACGAACGATTGGCGGGCGCCATCGAGAAGGATGAGCACGTTGTCGCGCCCGAAACCGCGCACCGCCGGCACCTGGCCCGTGCGCCGGGGGCCGCCGTTGAACTGCACGGACGGGACGGCGCGGAACAGGTCCGACACGGCCGAGGGCTGGGTCAGATCGATGGCGCGCCGGTCGAGCACGGTCACCATGCCGGGGACGGCGAAGGCCTCGCGCGGCGAGCGGGTGGCGTAGACGGTGATGGGGGGGCTGAGCTCCTCGCCCGAGAGGTCGAGGGCATCGGCGGCGAGCGCGGGGCCGGTGGCGAGGAGGGCGAGGGCGAGGACTGGGCGGGGCATGTGGCTCGTTCCATCATCTGCGAATCGATTGCATTCGCACTAAGCGCGGCGTTGTCGCTATTGCAAGTCAGAGTCACAGGCGCCATGGAGCCCCCGCCGACTCGCGCCATGTCGACCACCGCCACCCCCCTCCGACCCGTCGAGGCCGCCGCCGCCCTCGGCCTCTCGGAAGCCGAATGGCTCGCCACGCACGCCCCTGGGCCTGTCCGCGCCCTCCGCGCGCCCTTGGGCGCCGTGATCCAGGCCCTGCCCACCCTGGGGCCCGTCATGGCGCTCACGCGCAACGCCCACTGCGTGCACGAGAAAGACGGCACCTACGGCGGCATCGAACTCGGCCCCGTGATGGGCCGGGTGTTGGGCACCGACATCGACCTGCGCGTGTTCCTCGACCACTGGGCGTTCGGGTTCGCGGTCGAGACGCCCTTGGACGACGGCGGCACGCGCCGCTCGCTCCAGTTCTTCGACCGTTGGGGCACGGCCGTGCACAAGGTCTTCGCCCGGCCCGCAACCGATCAGGTCGCCTGGGACGCGCTGGTGGCTCGTTTCGCCGAGCCGCCGCCCGCAGCCCGGCCCCAAATGTCCTCGACCCCACCGCCGCCCGAGCGGGCGGAGGCCGAGACCGACGCCTCCCTGCTGCGGAGCGAGTGGGACGCCGTGTGGGACGTCCACCACTTCCTGCAGTCGTGGCGCCGGGCGGGGGCCGGGCGACTCGAGGCCCTGCGGCTGGCGGGGGCGCCCCATGCCCGACCCGTGGCACCGAGCGCCGTGCGCCGGCTCCTCGAAGAGGCGGCCCGGCGGGCCATCCCCCTCATGATCGTCGTGGGCAACCGCGGCGCCATCCAGATCCACACCGGCCCCATCCGACGCATCGTGCCCACGGGCCCTTGGCTCAACGTGTTGGACCCGGGCTTCAACCTGCATCTGCGGGCCGACCGCGTGGCGCACGCCTTCCTGGTGGGGAACCCGCCCTCCGACGGCCCGGTTCACGCCGTGGAACTGTTCGATGCGGCCGGAGCCTTGGTGGCCCAGATCATGGGCGCAAGCGAACCGGGCCGGCCCGAACGCGCGGATTGGCAAGCGTTCGTCACCGACCTTGCCCGAAGGGAGGCGCTCGCCTGATGGGCTGGTGGCGCGTCCTCCTCGCCCTGGGGCTGTTGGTGGCGACACCGGCGGCGGCCCAGCGGATCGTGACCCTGGGCAGCGAGGTGACCGAAATCGTCTTCGCCCTGGGCAGGGGCGCCCAGGTGGTGGCGGTGGACGACACTTCGACCCATCCGCCCGACGCCCGAGCCCTGCCCAGGATTGGCTATTTCCGAGCACTCGCCCCCGAGCCCGTGCTGGCGCAGCGCCCCACCCTAGTGCTGGCCGCGGCCGGCGCGGGCCCCGAGGCGGTGCTGCGCCAAGTGGAGCGGGCGGGCGTGCGGGTCGTCCGCCTGCCCGAAGCCTGGACCGCCGACGGCGTGGAGGCCAAGATCCGGGCCATCGGCCGCGCGCTCGACGCCGAAGCGGCGGCCGAGCGTCTGGCCGCCCAGACCCGTGCCGCGCTCGCCGCCCTGGCGCCCCCACCGGATGCGCCGCGTCCGCGGATGATGCTCGTGCTCGCCACGGCGCCCGGCCGCGTGCTGGCCGCGGGCCAGGACACCGCCGGCGACGGCTTCATCCGCCTGGCCGGCGGCGAGAACGTGTTTCGCGCCCAGGGCTATCGGCCGCTGTCGGCCGAAGCGGCCCTGGCCGCCGCCCCCGAGGTGATCCTGGTGCCGAGCCACGTCGCCCGCATGGTGGGCGGCCTCGAGGCGATCGCACGGGAGCCGGTGCTGGCGCGCACCCCGGCCGTCCGGCAGGGCCGGCTCATCCTGATCGACAGCCAGGCGGCCCTTGGCTTCGGGCCGCGGCTGCCGGAAGCATTGGCCGCCCTGCGCCGACGTCTGGCCGGCTGATGGCCACGCTGGCCCCGGCGGCGCCGCTGCGCGCTCGCAACGGCCGCGACACGGTGGCGGCCGGGGCCGTCTTCGGCTTCCTCCTCGCGGCGGTGGCAGCGCTCAATCTGTCACTGGGGGCCGTTTCCGTCGCACCCGACGACGTGGTCCGCGCGCTCTTCGACCCCGAACGCGCCGACCCTGCCGCGGCCCTGGTCGTGCGCGAGATCCGCCTGCCACGCCTCTTGGCCGCCCTGGCGGTGGGGGCCGCGCTCGCGGCCGCCGGGGCGGCGTTGCAGGCCTTGTTCCGCAACCCGCTGGCCGATCCCGGCCTCCTCGGCGTGTCGACGGGCTCGGCCCTGGGCGCGGCGCTGTGGTTCGTGGCGGGCGGCACCCTGGCGGCGGCGGCCGCCCCGGCGCTCAAACCCTTCCTGCTGCCCGGGGCGAGCTTCGCGGGGGCCCTGGGGGCCATCGGGGTGGTGCTGGCGCTTGCCGCCCGATCGGGGCCTGGGGCCACGCTCCTCATGCTGCTGCTTGGAATCGGCGTGAACGCGCTGGGCGGCGCCTGCATCGGCCTTCTGTCCTACATCTCGACCGACACCGAACTCAGGAGCCTGTCGGTCTGGCTTCTGGGCACGCTCGCCCAGGTGGAACGCCCGGTGCTCCTCGTGGCCCTGGCGATCGTGGGCGCGGGCCTCGCCGGCCTGCTGGCCACGGCCCGGGAGCTTGACCTCCTGGCCCTGGGCGAAGAGGCCGCCCGCCACCTGGGGCTCGACGTGGACGCGCTGCGCCAACGGGTCGCCCTGCTTACGGCCCTGTGCGTGGGGGCGGCGGTGGCGCTGGCCGGGCTCGTGGGGTTCCTGGGCCTCGTGGTGCCGCACGTCGTCCGGCTTTGGCTGGGCCCCGGCCATCGACGCCTCTTGCCGATGGCCGCCCTCGGTGGGGCCGCCTTCCTGGCCCTGGCGGATCTCGCCGCCCGGCTCATCGCCCTGCCGGCCGAAGTGCCGGTCGGGATCGTCATGGCCTTCGCGGGCGCCCCGCCGTTCCTGTGGGTGTTGCGGTCGGCCTGGCGGCGGGTGGCGGCCTAGGGCACATGCGGGTCGAGGCGCGGCACTTGGCACTTGTCCGCCACGGCCGGCGCGTGCTCGAGGACGTGACGTTCGATCTCGAGCCCGGCAGCCTCACGGTGCTCGTGGGGCCCAACGGTGCGGGGAAGTCGACGCTGCTTGCGGCCCTGGCCGGCGACCTCAAGCCCGCGGCCGGCACGCTCGTTCACCACGGCCTCGCCCGCCCTTCCCCGCGCGCCTGGGCGCGCGTGCGGGCCCTCCTGCCCCAACGGCCGTCGGTGGCCTTCGCCTTCACCGTGCACGAGGTGGTGGCCATGGGGCTTCATCCCCATGGCCTGGCAGGCGACCGCGCGCCGGGCGACCGGCTGGTGGCGGACGCCCTGGCGGCCTGCGATCTCGGGCCGCTGGCCCACCGGCCCGTCACCACGCTGTCGGGCGGCGAAGCGCAACGCGTGCACCTGGCCCGCGTGCTCGTCCAGGCCGAAGGCGCGCGCCAGGCGGGTCTTGCCCCCCTGCTGCTGCTCGACGAGCCCACCACGGGCCTCGACCTGCGCCACCAGGTGGCCCTGGCCCAGGAACTGCGCCACCGTGCTCGCCAGGGGATCACGCTGGTGGCGAGCCTTCACGACCTGGCCTTGGCCCGCCGCCTGGCCGACCGTGTGATGCTGTTGGCCGAAGGCCGCGTGCGCGCGTGGGGCCCGGCGAGCGAAGCGCTGGCCCCGCCCCTCATCGCGCGCTGGTTCGGGCTGGACCCGGCCGAGGCCCGCCACCTGGCCGCCTGAAGGGCCGCGGCCACATCCCCGGCCCACACGGCCGCCGTGCCGGCGCGTGGGCGCGGCAGGATGATCGGGCTACAGGGGCAGGTCCGGCGGGAAGACGCGCATGCCCGTCAGCCGCGCGTGTTCGGCCGCGGCGAACCGATCGGTCATGCCCGCCACATAGTCGAGAGCGGCCCGCGCCACCGCAGTGGCCTCCGCGCCGGGCGCTGGGCGCCAGCGGGGCGGCATCTCGTCCGGGTGGGTGCGGTAGGCGTCGAGCAGTTCGGTCACGACCCGGGCAGCCGGCGCCTTGAGCGCGTCGACCGGCGCCGCGCGATAGACGCGCTGGGCCAGGAAGGCCCGCAGCCGCTCGAGCTCAGGGATGAAGCCCTCGGGGAAGGCAACCAGGGGCTCGCCCGCCCGGCGCACGTCGTCCGGGAACTCGGGGGCCAGCCGCTGGAGGCGCGCCCGCGTTTCGGCAAGCAGCGCATCCACCATCTCGCCGATCAGATCGCGGATCAGCGGGGGCACCAGCCGCTGGCTCTCACGTTCCTGGGGCCAAGTCTGGCGCACGCCTTGCCACAGGCGTTCCACAAGGGGCACGGCCGCGGCTGCCTCCTCGACGTCCACAAGGCCCGCCCGGATCCCGTCGTCCAGGTCGTGGGCGCAATACGCAATGTCGTCGGCCAGTGCGGCGAGCTGCGCTTCGAGGCCGGGATGGGTCTCGAGGTCCAGCGGCCACTCGCGGTCGACCTCGGCCAGGGCCCAGCCCGGATGGGCCATCGGGCCGTTGTGCTTGGCCAGGCCCTCCAGCACCTCCCACGACAGGTTGAGGCCCGGCCAGGCGGGCGTGCGATATTCCAGGCGCGTGAGGACCCTGAGGGCATGCCCGTTGTGGTCGAACCCGCCGAAGGGGGCCATCGCACGGGCCAGGGCCTCCTCGCCCGCATGGCCGAAGGGGGGATGGCCCACGTCGTGGGCCAGGGCCACGACTTCGGTCAGGTCCTCGTTCACCTGCAGCACGCGGGCCAGCGTGCGCGCGATCTGGGCCACCTCCAGGCTGTGCGTCAGCCGCACGCGGAAGTGGTCGCCCTCGGGTGCTACGAACACCTGGGTCTTGTGCCGCAGCCGTCGGAAGGCCGTGGCGTGGATCACCCGGTCGCGGTCGCGGGCGAAGGCGTCGCGCAGCCGGGAGGGCGGTTCCGGATGCAGCCGACCGCGCGAGCGGGCCGGATGGCAGGCGTAGGGCGCCACCGGCTCAAGGGCCGACGGCGCCCGCCGCCCGCAGGGCGGCGATGCGGGCGTCGTCGTAGCCCAGCTCGCGCAGCAGCTCGTCGGTGTGGGCGCCCGGCCGGGGCTGGGGGGTAGGCGTGGCCGTGGGCGTGGCCGAATAGCGCGGGGCAGGCATGGGTTGGATCATCCCCCCCACCTCGGCGAAGGTGCCGCGCGCCTGGTGGTGGGGGTGATGGGGCGCTTCGGTCAGCGAGAGGACGGGGGCGAAGCACGCGTCCGATCCTTCCATCCGCGCGCACCATTCGGCCCGCGAGCGGGTGCGGATCACGGCGGCCAGCCGCTCCTTCAGCTCCGGCCACCGGGCCTGATCCATCTGGTGGTCGAAGTCGGGATCGGCGTCGAGGCCGGTCAGGCGACGCATCTCGGCGTAGAACTGGGGCTCGATCGAGCCCAGCGCGATGTAGCGGCCGTCGGCGCATTCGTAGACGTCGTAGAAGTGGGCGCCCGTGTCGAGAAGGTTCACGCCGCGCTCGTCGCGCCAGGCGCCCAGGCCCAAGAAGCCCCAGATCATGCCCATGAGGACGGCCGTGCCTTCCGTCATGGCGCAGTCGATCACCTGGCCCTGGCCGGTCCGCTCGGCGTGCAGCAGGGCGGCCGTCATGGCGAAGGCGAGCAGCATGCCGCCGCCGCCGAAGTCGCCGATCAGGTTGATGGGCGGCGTCGGCCTCTGGCCCGCCCGGCCAAAGGCGTGCAGCGCGCCGGCCAGGGCGATGTAGTTGATGTCGTGGCCGGCGGCGTGGGCGTAGGGGCCGGTCTGCCCCCAGCCGGTCATCCGACCATAGACGAGGCGAGGGTTGAGGGCGAGCAGCTCGTCGGGGCCCAGGCCCAACCGTTCCATCACCCCTGGGCGCAATCCCTCGATCAGGCCGTGGGCGGTGCGCACCAGGTCGCGCACCACGCCCACTCCTTCCGGGGTCTTCAGGTCCACCACGATTGAGCGGCGGCTGCGACCCAGCACTGGCTCGGGCGCGGCGCGGCCGGGCCGGTCGACGCGGACGACCTCGGCACCGTGATCCGCCAGCATCATGCCGCAGAAGGGGCCGGGGCCGATTCCCGCCATCTCGACGATGCGGATGCCAGCGAGCGGTCCGGGCATGGGCAACCTCCCGTGTCGGTCGTGGCGTGCCTGCTAGCCCGCGGCCCGCCGGCTAGCCCCTGCCCCGATAGGGAGGAACGCCGGGGTCGGGCAGCCAGAGGCCGTCGGGCGGCGGGCCTGACTGCCAGAAGACGTCGATAGGAATCCCCCCCCGGGGATACCAGAAGCCGCCGATGCGCAGCCACCGGGGCGCCATCTCGGCCACGAGGCGCCGGCCGATGCCGACCGTCACCTCCTCGTGAAAGCCCGCGTGGTTGCGAAAGCTGCCCAGGAACAGCTTGAGCGACTTGGATTCGACGATGCGGTCCTGGGGCGCATAGTCGATGACCAGGTGGGCGAAGTCCGGCTGGCCGGTGACGGGGCAGAGGGAAGTGAACTCAGGGCAGGTGAAGCGCACCAGGTAAAGCTGACCCGGGTGCGGGTTGGGCGGATAGTCGAGGACGGCCGCCGCCGGCGACGTGGGAAGGGCGGTAGGCCGGCCGAGGTGCAGGGGTTCGTGCGCCATGGGCCGCGGGCTAGCCGCTCGCTTGCCCGCCACCAAGCCCCGTGCTAGCGCCGCGCGAGCTGCCGGGGCCGCCTTAGCTCAGCCGGTAGAGCGGCGCATTCGTAATGCGTAGGTCGCCAGTTCGAGTCTGGCAGGCGGCACCACGACTCGGGCCGGACCTGCCGGCCAACCGGCGCCCATCGCCCCTCCCACCGCCGGCCCGGTGGAAACCTCGCCCGGCCGCAAGCCGCCCGCGGCACGCGCTCCAGGCCAGGTGGCGTCGGGCCGGGCCGGTCGCGGGCTCACGAGCCCGCGGCGGCGGGCTCGGGGGCGGCCGCCGGTGCGGCACCCCAGTCGATCGCCAGAATGGCCCGCAAGGCCGCCAGCTGCTCGACCCCCACCCGCCGGCCAAGCTCCTCCTCAGCACGGCACAGGGCCTCGAGCCCCGCGCGCTCGAACGCGCGCGCCTGGGGCGTGAAGTGCACCACCCGGGCGCGCGCGTCGCGCGGGTCCGCCTCGAGCCGCACCAGCCCGAGACGCTCGCAGTCGGCCAGCAGTTGGCTCACCGCCTGGCGCGTGACACCCAGCCGCCGCGCGATCCGCGACGGCCGCCGCTCTCCGGCCAACACGCTGGCCAGCAACAGCGCCTGTGCTCGGCTCACGCGAACGTCGCCCACTGCCGGCAGGGCCGAACGGAACGCCTGCTCGAACCACTGGAAGCGGTCGAGCAAGGCGAGGAACAGGAAGGGAGCGCCCATGGACGGTCTGTGCCTGTTTCATTGATGACATTCAATCAGGTTTTCTTGTCCTGCCAGGGGCGGTCGATGGCAGGGCGGACACGATGGTCACCGCCCGGTCGTCGTCGCCCAGGCGTTGACCTTGGGCGGAGGGCGGGGTTGGAATGCCGGATGCGTTTGCCACGCCGACCCCAGGCGGACTGCCCGTGACCGCACCGCCGCTTCTGTTCGCGCTGCCCGGTCACGAAGAGGCGGCCCGCCGCCTTGCCGGCCACGAAGTGCATGAGCCCGGCCGCCTGCAGGTGGACCGGTTCCCCGAAGGCGAAAGCCGCGTGCGCCTGCTCACCCCCGTCGAGGGCCGCGCAGTCGACCTGTTCTGCTCGCTCGCCCGGCCCGAGCCGCAACTCGCGCCCCTCCTGCTGGCGGCCGGTGCCGCGCGTGACCAGGGGGCCACCCGGGTGCGGCTGGTCAGCCCCTATCTTCCCTACCTGCGGCAGGACACGGCGTTCGCTCCGGGCGAGGGCGTCTCGGCCCGGATCTTCGCCCGGTGGCTTTCGGCCTGGTTCGACGAGGTGGTGACCGTCGACCCCCACCTCCACCGCATCGCAAGCCTTGCGGAACTCTTCACGATTCCGGCGCGTGCCGTGGCGTCGGCTCCGCTGGTCGCCCGCTGGATCGCCGTCCACGTCGACCGGCCGCTGGTGGTGGGGCCCGACGCCGAAAGCCGGCAATGGGCTGGTGCGGTGGCCAAGGCGCTCGACGCGCCCCTGCTGATGATGCGCAAGCGCCGGCACGGGCTCCGCGCGGTGGAGGTCGAGCCCGAGGAGGCGCCGCCGCCCGGCTTTCGGCCGGTGCTCGTCGACGACATCGCGGGCACCGGTGGAACGCTGGCGGCCGCCGCCCGGGCCCTCGACGCGCTGGGGCTGGCCGCCCCCGTGGCGGTCGTGGTGCACGCCCTGATCGGCCCCGACGACCTCGCCCGCCTCGAAGGATCGCTCGCCCGCCTCGTGTCGACCGACAGCGTGGCCCACCCCTCGAACGCCATCGCGCTGGCACCGGCGCTCGCCGCCGCCCTGGCCGAACCGGCCGCTAGTGAAGCTTGAGCCGGGGGCGGACCACCGCGTTCACGTGGCCCACGAGGATGAGGGCCAGGCCCTTGAGCCAACCGTGGATGGCCAACAGGTGCATGCGGTAGAGCGAAAGGTACATGAGGCGCGCCAGCCGCCCTTCGATCGCCATCCGCCCGCCCACCAGGTTGCCCATCAGGCTGCCCACGGTCGAGAAGCGCGACAGCGAGACGAGGCTTCCACGGTCGCGGTAGACGAACCGTCGCAAGGGCCGACCCGCCATCGCCGCCAGCAGGTTGCGATACACGGTCTCGGCCATCTGGTGGGCGGCCTGTGCGCGCGGTGGCACCGGTCGGTCGGCGCCATCAGGTTTCAGGTAGGCGCAGTCGCCAAGTGCGAAGATGCGGGGGTCTCGGGTCGTCTGCAGCGTCTCGGTGACGACCAGTTGGCACGAGGGCGTCGTCTCGAGCCCCCCGATCCCGCACAACAGCGGCGCTCCCCGCACGCCGGTGGCCCAGACGATGAGGTCGCCTTCGATACGCCGCCCGTCGTCCAGCCGCACCCCCCCGCGCTCGGCGGCCGTCACCTTCCGCCCCTCGACCACGGTGACGCCCAGCTCGCGCAGCTCCTCGCGCGCCGCGGCCGCGAGCTTCTCGGGCAAGGCGGGCAGGATCCGCGGCCCCGCCTCGATCAGGGTGACCCGAAGCCGGCTTTCGTCGAACACCTCGAGGCCATAGTGCCGCAGGCCCGCGGCCGCGTTGTAGAGTTCGGCGGCGAGCTCCACGCCCGTCGCTCCGCCGCCCACGATCACGACCTTCACGGTCTCCTCACCCGAGCCGCCCGCCAGCATCCGCCGCGAGACCCTGAGGCAGTGGTTGAGCAGCCGTTCCCGGAACCGGTCCGCCTGGGCCCGGTCGTCGAGGAACAGGCAATGCTCGCGCACGCCGGGTGTGCCGAAGTCGTTGGTGATCGAGCCCACGGCCAGCACCAGCCAGTCGTAACGAATGCGGTGCTCGCCCACGAGCTCGGTGCCGTCGGTGTCGAGGAGGGGGGCCAGGATCACCTCTCGCGCCGTGCGGTCGATGCCCGACAGCGTGCCGTGGAAGTAGCGATAGCCCCAGCGGTGGCCGTGGCTGCGATAGCCCACCTCGTCGAGGTTGGCATCGAGCGACCCGCAGGCCACCTCGTGCAGCAGCGGTTTCCACACGTGCGTGGGGCTGCGGTCGATGAGGATGATGTCGTGCCGTCGGCGGCCGAAGCGGGCACCCAGCCGGCGTGCGAGCTCGAGGCCCCCGGCCCCCCCGCCCACGATGACGATCTGGGTCTTGCGCAGGCCCTGATCCGGGGGGGCGGTGCGGCGCGGCGCCTTGCGGCGTGGCCGGGTCTCGAGCAGGGCGGGCGCGGTCATGGCGCGGCGTCCTCGCGCAAGGCCGCCAGGCGGGCAAGGGCGCGGGCGCGGGCCTCTGCGTGGTCGACGATCGGGCGCACCGGCGCGACGCCGTCGTATTCGGGTGCGAACCGGCGGATGTAGGCCAGCGCGTCGAACCGTTCGGCCTGGAGCACGGGCGAAAAGATGCGATGGAACGGCTGGCCGTCCACACCCGAGCCCGTGACCCACTGCCAGCCCATGGCGTTGTTGGGCAGGTCGGCGTCCAGCAGCGTGTCCCAGAACCAGCGTTCGCCCTCGCGCCAATCGATCCCCAGGTGCTTCACTAGGAAGCTGCCCACCACCATGCGCACGCGATTGTGCATCCAGCCCGTCTGCCACAGTTCGCGCATGCCCGCATCGACAAGCGGATAGCCCGTCCGCCCCTGCCGCCAAGCGGCAAGCCACGACCGGCCGGGCTCGGTGGCCACGTCGGTCCAGGCCATGCGGGCGAAGGCGGGCCGGTGCGGCCGTTCGGCCGAATCCGGATGCTGGCGGATCAGCTCGCGGGCGAAGTCGCGCCAGATGAGCTGCCGCGTGAAGGGCTGCGCGGTCTGGGCGCCGATGGCGTCCACCACGGCGTGCCAGACGGCCGCCGCCGAGATTTCCCCGAAGTGCAGATGGGGCGACAGGCGCGAGGTGGCGGGCTCCGCCGGGAAATCCCGGCGCCGCCCATAGGCGGCGGCCCTGGGCAGGAATTCCGCCAGGCGCCGGCGGGCCCCTTCCTCCCCGGGCGTCCAGCCGGCCTCGGCGAATCCCCGGGCCCAGCGCGGGTTGAAGCGGGGCAAGGGTGGTGCGGGCTCGGGCGGCGGCGCGAAGGCGATTCGAGCGGGCGCGGGCCGCGGCCGCGGTGGCGGTCCCAACCCCTCGTGCGCGCGGGCGAAGGGCGTGAACACCCGGAAGGGTGCGCCCGCGGCCGTGACGACGGCGCCCGGCGGGTGCAGCCACGAGCCCGGATGCCGGACGAGCGACGGGCCGAGCTCGGCCTCGATGGGCCCCCACCAGGGTTCGGGCTGGGCGGTGGCATGGATGGCGGTGGCGCCCACGCGTTGGACGAGCGCGCGAAGGACCGGGGCTGCCGGGCCCTTCAGCACCAGGAGCCGCCCGCCCCGGCGGGCCAGGTCGGCGTCGAGGGCTGCCAGGCTGCGCACCCGCCACCAGCGGGCCGCGGCCCCTTCCGCACGCACGCCCGGGCTCTGGCGGTCGTCCACGAACACGGGCAGCACCGGGCCGCTCGATGCCGCCGCGGCCAGGGCGGGCTGGTCGGCCAGCCGCAGATCGTTGCGGAACCACACGATGGCGACCATGGGTGCGGCCTAACCCGCCGCCTTGCCCCCGGCAACGCGGCCCTCTAGCCCACGCCCGTGCCCGCGCTCGCCTGGGTGAACGGCCGCTTCGGCCCCATCGCCGCCTTGGGCGTGCCTGTGGAAGATCGTGGCCTGCAGTTCGCCGATGCCGTCTACGAGGTGGTAGCGGTACTGGCCGGCACGCCGTTCGACTGGGCTCCCCATGCCGAGCGGCTGCAGCGCAACCTGGCCGCCCTGCGGATCGAGGGGGCGCCCTCGGCCCGTGCGCTGGAACTGGTGGTCCGGTCGCTTCTGGGCCGCGCGCGGATCGACGACGGGCTCCTCCACCTGCAGGTGACCCGCGGGGTCGCCCGGCGCGACCACGCCTTCCCGCCCCGCACCCGCCCCACCGTGGCCATCACCGTGCGCCCGTTCGACTTTCGCCGCCGGCTCGGCCTGCAGCGGGAGGGCGTGACGGCGATCAGCCGCCCCGATCCCCGCTGGAAGCGCTGCGACCTGAAGACCACGAACCTTCTGGGCGCGGTGCTGGCCAAGGAGGACGCGCGAAACCAGGGCGCGTTCGAGGCCCTGTTCCTCGACCCCCAGGGCCATGTCACGGAAGGGGCCTCCACCAACGTCTGGCTGGTCGATCGGGCGGGGCGGCTCGTGACCCATCCGCCCACGGCGGCCATCCTGGCGGGCGTCGCCCGCGGGACGCTCCTGCGCCTCGCACGGGCCCAGGGCTACACCGTCGACGAGCGGCCCTTTACCCTTCACGAAGCCCAGCGCGCGGCCGAACTCTTCCTCACCTCCACGACCGCCCCCGTAATCCCGATCGTCCGCCTGGACGGAGCGGAGATAGGCCAGGGCCGGCCGGGGCCCGTGGCCAGGCACCTCGCCCAGCTCATGTGGGCCGAAGTGGCGCGGCAGACCGGCTGGCGACCGTGATCGCCCGGCCGCTCAGGCCGCGAGCTGGGCTTCCACCACGGGGACGAAACGCAGGCCGCCGTCGCCGTCCTCCACGCGCACGGTCGTGCCGTCGGGCACTTCGCCCGCCAGCAGCCGCTCGGCCAACGGGTCCACCAAGTGGCGCTGGATCGCCCGCTTGAGCGGCCGCGCGCCATAGACGGGATCGTAGCCCACGCGGGCGAGCCAGGCCCTGGCCCCTTCGGTCACTTCCAGCGTTACCTTCCGATCGGCCAGCAGCTTCTCCACCCGGCGCAGCTGGATCTCGACGATCCGGCCCATGTGGGCGGGGGCCAGCCGATGGAACAGGATGATCTCGTCCAACCGGTTCAGGAACTCGGGCCGGAAGGCGGCGCGCACCGCCTCCATCACCTGGGGCTCGGCCTGCTTCACGTCGGCCCCGTCGGGCAGGGCGGCGATGGCATGCGCCCCCAGGTTCGAGGTCATGATGATGATCGTGTTGGCGAAATCCACCGTCCGGCCCTGGCCGTCGGTCAGCCGGCCATCGTCCAGCACCTGGAGGAGGACGTTGAAGACGTCGGGGTGGGCCTTCTCGATCTCGTCGAACAGCACCACCTGATAGGGCCGCCGGCGCACGGCCTCGGTCAGCACCCCGCCTTCCTCGTAGCCCACGTAGCCCGGGGGCGCGCCGATCAGGCGGGCCACCGAATGCTTTTCCATGAACTCCGACATGTCGATGCGCACCATCGCCTGGTCGGAGTCGAACAGGAACTCGGCCAGCGCCTTGGAAAGCTCGGTCTTGCCCACGCCGGTGGGTCCCAGGAACAGGAAGGACCCCAGCGGCCGGCCCGGGTCCTTCAGACCCGCGCGCGCCCGGCGCACCGCGGCGGCCACGGCCTTCACCGCATCCTCCTGCCCCACGACCCGGGCGGCGAGCGCGTCCTCCATCCGCAACAGCTTCTCGCGCTCGCCTTCCAGCATCCTGGCCACCGGCACGCCGGTCCAGCGCGAGACCACCTCGGCGATGTCTTCGGCCGTCACTTCCTCGCGCACCATCGCCTGGGCCGAAGCGCGTTCGGCTTCGGCCAGGCGCCGTTCGAGGTCGGGGATGATGCCGTAGGTCAGCTCGCCCGCCCGCGCCCAGTTGCCGGCCCGCTGAGCCTGCTCCACCTCGAGGCGGGCCGCCTCGAGCTCGGACTTGAGCCGGGCGGCCTGGGCCAGCTTCTCCTTCTCCGCCGCCCAGCGCGTCTCGAGCTCGGCCAGCTCGGCCTCGAGCCGAGCGATGTCGGCCTCGAGCGCGGCAAGCCGCTCGCGCGATGCGGCATCCGTCTCTTTCCGCAAGGCCTCGCGCTCGATCTTCATCTGGATGAGGCGCCGGTCGAGGGCCTCGATCTCCTCAGGCCGGGAATCGATCTCCATGCGCAAGCGCGCGGCCGCCTCGTCCATCAGGTCGATCGCCTTGTCGGGCAGGAAGCGGTCGGTGATGTAGCGGTGGGACAAGGTGGCCGCCGCCACCAGGGCGCCGTCGCTGATGCGCACGCGGTGGTGGGTCTCGTAGCGTTCCTTCAGGCCCCGCAGAATCGAGATCGTGTCCTCCACGCTGGGCTCGCCCACGAACACGGGCTGGAACCGACGCTCGAGCGCCGGGTCCTTCTCCACGTGCTTGCGGTATTCGTCGAGGGTGGTGGCCCCGATGCAGTGGAGTTCGCCCCGGGCGAGGGCCGGCTTCAACAGGTTCGAGGCGTCCATCGCCCCCTCGGCCTTGCCCGCCCCGATGAGCGTGTGCATCTCGTCGATGAAGAGCAAGATGTCGCCCTCGCTCGAGCGGATCTCGTCGAGGACGGCCTTCAGGCGCTCCTCGAACTCGCCGCGATACTTGGCCCCGGCGATGAGCGCCCCCATGTCGAGCGCGAACAGCCGCTTGTCCTTGAGGCCTTCGGGCACGTCGCCGGTCACGATGCGTTGGGCCAGCCCTTCGACGATCGCCGTCTTGCCCACCCCCGGCTCGCCGATGAGCACGGGGTTGTTCTTCGTGCGCCGGGCGAGCACTTGGATCGTGCGGCGAATCTCTTCGTCGCGCCCGATCACGGGGTCGAGCTTGCCCTCGCGCGCCATGGCCGTAAGGTCGCGACCGTATTTGGCCAGCGCGTCGAACGTGTCCTCGGCCGAGGCGCTTTGCGCCGTTCGGCCGCGCGTGGCGGCCCGAATCGCCTCCTCGAGCGCCGGAGCGGTCACGCGGGCTTCCGCCAGCGCGCGGCCCGCCTCGCTGTCCTTCACGATCGCGCAACCGAGGAGCAACCTTTGGACCGTGACAAAGGCGTCGCCCGCCTTGGCTGCTGCCTGTTGGGCGGCGTCGAGCACGCGCAGCGCCTCGGTATCGAAGCCCACCTGGGCCGCGCCCGAGACCTTGGGCAGGCCGGCCAGCATCCGTTCGACAGCCCGGCGCGCGACGGCCGGATCGCCACCGGCGCGCTGGATGAGCCCTGCGGCCAACCCCTGCTCGTCGTCGAGCAGGGCCTTGAGCAGATGGGCCGAGCCGATGCGGGGATGACCCTCGCGGATCGCGATGGTCTGGGCGGCCTGCAGGAAGCCCCGGGCGCGGTCGGTGAATTTTTCCATGTCCATGGCGTGGCCCTTTCCGGTTGCGCACTTGATGTAGGGGCCCGCCGACGCGGGGAAAGGGTGGTCGAGCGATGATGGCCGCAGGCCCCGCCAGCGGCCGGGGCCGTGGGCCGTCGGGCCGGGTGGCGGCACGGATCCCGACCATGGGACTTTTCGCCGGCGTCCCAGAGGCCTCCTGCCCGACCGACCGCCCCATGGCCGGCCGTCGGCCGGCGGTCGCCCCGCCCCTCCCGCCCGGGGGCGCTGCCAGGAACCGCAGCGTCCGATCCACCACAGCCGGCGTCGGACCACCGGCGAAGCCGTCGCGGCGGGCATCGACCACCATCGTGGCCTTCGAGCCCACCACCTCGCGTGCGCGGCGCGCGACGATGGGGCGGTGTCCCCCTCGACACTGGAGCCCGGCCGCGCCCGGGCCGGCCGCCTCGTTCGGTGCGCAGGGCACGTCGTGGGCTCCCCGGCCGGCCCGGCGGCTCCGCGGCGAGCCCTAGGCCGCGGGCTGGCGCCGGTCTAGAGGCCCCCCGTACCTACCCGGGGGAAACGCCGAGGCTTCGCACTCTCGCCGTGGCCCTGGCGCTCGTGCTTGTGGCCTGTGCCACCACCAACGCGCCGCGCTTCACGACCGCCGCCGCGCCCGAATTCGGCGTCCGGCCCGGGGCCAGCTATCCTGGGTCGTTCACGGGCACGCAGCAGGGCGTGAACCCGCTTCTGTTCCGGAACATCAAGGACCGGCTCGACGCCGCCCTGGCCGCCAAGGGCTTCCGCAAGGTGGATGCGGGCGGGGATTTCGTGCCGGCCTTCACCTTGGGCGCGCGCGACCGGGTGGACGTGACCGACCGGGGGCCGGTGAGGCCCTGGTATCCGGGTTGGGGCCGGCCGTTGGGCTGGGGCTGGTCGTATCCCCATCGCGACGTCGACATTCGGCAGGTGACGGAAGGGACGCTGGCCGTCAACGTGTTCGACGGGCGCACGAACCGGCCGGTGGGGCACGGTCCGGTCTCCGGCGACCTGCGGCGCGGGGAGCCCGCGGCCGGCCAGGTGGCGGCGGCCGTCAACGGGCTCGTCGAGCGGTTCACCGCGAAGGTCGCGGGCGGCCGCCGAACGGCGGTCAGGCGGGACGCCTGCCGGCGCCCCGCCCGTCGCCGATCGGTCCAGCGGTTACGTGCAGGGCTCGGTCCCGGTCCGCACGCGGGTGAGGACCGTGTTGCCGCAGGCCCGTTGCTCGCCGAACTCGCCCAGGTGGATCCCCGGCGTCTGGGGCGGCTGGTCGCTGGCCTCGCCCACCGTGTTGCCGCGGACCAGGCAGTCGCCCCAGCAATTGTGCACGAAAATCGCCTTGGCGGAATCCACGAAGACCTTGTTGTCGAGGACACGCATGTTCTCGACCCGCACGGCGCCGTGCGTCGTGATCCCCATCGCCGAGCCAGGGAACGGCAGGAAGATGTCGTTCGCCTGCACCAGGATGTTGCGCACCGCACGCCGCTCGGCGTTCCAGGTCTGGAACACGTCGGGGTGGCTGCCGTCGCGCCAGGTGCCACCCAAGCCCTCGCACAGGCTGCGGCGGACGCGGAACAGCACCTGGCCGTCGGGGAGGGTGCAGCGGGTGGGCGTTGGCGAGAAGTTGCGGAAGGTGTTGCCGACAAGCTGGAGCCCGTCCGAATCCACGAAGTTGATGCCCTCCGAGCGGACGTTCTCGATGTAGCTGCCGTGGATGCTGACGTTATCGGAGGAATTGATCACGATGGCGCGGCCGGCATTGGACACGTGCACGCGTTGCAGCCGGACGTTCTGGCTGCGGCGGATGTTGATCCCGTAGCCGTTGGGCCCCGTACCCTGGATGCCCTCCGGCGCCTCGAAATGGCCGCCCACCCACTCAACCTCGCGCGAGTTGAGGAGCTGGAGCCCGCGGATCGACACGCGCGGCCCCGACCGAGGGTCCGCCGACTGGCTGCCGATGATGCGGATGGGCTGCGTGCGATCACTGAGGGTGATCGGGCCACAGCTGCCACTCACCACGAGCGTCGCGTTCGCCGGCGCGTCGCGGAACCGGGCGGACAGTTCGCTGCAGTGGATTTCGAAGGTGTTGGCCGAAGCCGACGCGCCGGCACCCAGTGTCGTTGCGGTGAGGATGCCGAGCCAGACCCAAGGTTTCGCCATGACGACCTACTCCCGTCCAGTACTTCGAAGTGTTATCCTTCTGGGTCGGAAACGTGGACCTGGAAGGACGCAGTCGGCTAAACGGAGGACGCGTGGCTTTGTTTATGATGCAGATTGGGCGATGAGGGTTATCCTGAACGGGACTTGGCGTTGACCGGCGTTATGCTGGAGCGTGGTTCACGCAGGCGCGCCGGCAGCGGGGAGCCGGCCGGTTCCGCCCGCCACGACGCGCCGGCACGCACGGGCGGAACGCATCGCCCCGCCCCGCCTCGGCCGCCCAGGAGCTCGGGCGGGCCTGCGCGACGGTCGCTCGCACGCGGGTCTCAGGCACGCTTCGGACCACGGCCGCCCCACGGCGGGGTCGGCCACCCGCGCCCCCGACCGGCGGGCTCTCAGCCGACGTCGGACGGGGACAGGACGCTGTGCCGGGAGCGGGGGTCAGTCGATGGTGCCCGGGGGCGGAGTCGAACCACCGACACGACGATTTTCAGTCGTCTGCTCTACCACTGAGCTACCCAGGCGCCGCCGAACCCCTTAGGACTCGCGCCGGCGGGCGGTCAACGGTCAGGCTCGTCGGGGGTGCTGGGCGGCGCGGGCGGCCCCGGCAGGCGGTAGCGGCCTTCAAGCCAGGCCAGCAGATCCCGGTCGCGGCAGATGCGGCTGCAGAACGGCGCGTGCTCCGCCGTGGCGGGCCGCCGGCACACGGGACAGCGCTCAGGCCATCCGGACCTCGACATGGCCCTCGCCGGCCAACGGATCCGCCACCACCTCGACCGGCCGGCCCGCCTGCCGGGCGACTTGGGTCAGGAGGGTCGACGCGGCCTTGAGGCATGCGGCGACCTCGGGCCGCGCCACCAGTGCCAGGCGGCCGGGCCGCGGTTCGCGCAGCGCCTGGTCGAGAAGGCCGAGGGCCGCCGTCCACGTCCGCTCGAGCAGCGCCCGGTCAAGGATCGAAGGATAACGTCGGGGCCGCACGACCTGCAGCAGGCCGAAGCCGTTAATGCCCGTGCGCTCGAAGGCCAGACCCGCCATCGCCGCGTCGAAGGCCCGGGCGGCCGCCAGCCTCCAGGCGCGCCCGGGGCGGGTGGGAAAATCGACGGCGATGCCACCTCCCACGCCCCACAGCCGGAGCCGCCGCGCGATCGCTTGGGCCGCCGCCACCGGATCCGGCCAGCCGTCCACGTCCACCGCCAGGAAGGCCGGGGTCGGGCTGAATCGGAGTTCGCCGCCCGCGATGGCGACGCGCCCCGTTTCGGCCAGGGCCCATTCCTCGGCCCAGGCCGCGGCCACGTCGGCGGGGAAGGGGCCCTCCGCCGGGCCCAAGCGGGCTTCCAAGGTGGGCGCCGTCTTCAGCTCTCCCTCCCGCTCGGCGGACCGGCCCACCACGCGCGCGCGGGCCGGGCGCTGCCGGCCGGGCTCCGGGATGGCCTGGCGCACCACCTCCACCTCAAGAAGCGCGCCGTCGGGCACGCCGTCGGGGCGGGCGTCCAGCAGGGCGAGCGAGGCGCCCAACCGCACCACCGGCCGGCCCCACGGGTCGCGGTCCAAGCGCGCCCCCCAGCGGGCGCCTGGCCGAGGTCCATCGCTGGCGCGTTCGAGGTGCATCTCGACGAGCCGCCCGCCCTCCACCACGGCCGCGCGCACCTCGCCCGGCCGGCGGTCAAGGAACAGGGTGCGGGCGGGCCGCGTCACAGGTCGAAGCCCGCCGCCTTGAGAAGGTTCCGCACGGGCCTCAAGGGCAAGCCCATGACGCCCGAGAAGCTGCCCTGCAGCATGCGCACGTGCGCCTCGAACCGGCCCTGGATGGCGTAGCCGCCGGCCTTCCCCTTCCACTCGCCGGAATCGAGATACCGCTCGATCTCGGCCGGCAGCAGCCGGGCCACCGCCACCACCGTGCGGTCGAGCCGGTGGCGTGCCCGACCCTGCCCGTCGAGCACCGTCACGGCCGTCAGCACTCGGTGCCGTCGGCCGGACAGCCGCTCCAGACAGGCCCGGGCCTCCTCGCGCGCCTCCGCCTTGGGCAGGATCCGCCGGCCGACGGCCACCACCGTATCGGCGGCCAGCACCACCGCGCCCGGATGCCGGCCGGCGACGAGCGCGGCCTTGCCCGCGGCCATGCGGGCGGCGTAGCGCTCGGGCCGTTCGCCGGGCAGCGGCTCTTCGTCGAGGTCGGCCGGGTCGACGATCGGCGGGGGCAAACCCAGGCGGCCCAAGAGCTCCAGCCGGCGCGGGCTGGCCGACGCCAGCACGAGCGCCGGGCCCGCCCGGGTCATGGCCGGATGCCCGGGCCCCTCCTCACTTGAAACGGTAGGTGATGCGGCCCTTCGTCAGGTCGTAGGGGGTGAGCTCCACCAGCACTTCGTCGCCAGTGAGCACCCGGATGCGGTTCTTGCGCATCTTGCCCGCGGTGTGCCCCAAGATCTCGTGGTCGTTCTCGAGCCGGACCCGGAACATCGCGTTGGGCAGCAGTTCCACGACCGTGCCCCGCATCTCGAGCAATTCTTCCTTGGCCATGAACCTCTGCGTTACCTGAACTCTCGCTTGCACCGGCCGATGCCGGCATTGCCCATGGCGCACATGCCCGAGGGGGACGCCATTTTCAAGGCCAGCGGGTGTCGGTTCCGTGCAATGAAGCGGCCACGTCGTCGCGCTAGGGGTGCGGACGACTCGATGCCGGAGCCGAGCGACATGCTGAAAGCGCTGCTGGTAGGCTTCCTGCTGGGCTTCGCCGGGACGATCGCGCTCGACGGGCTGGGGGGCGCGGGGCCTTCGCCGGCCGCCGCGGCGCCCTAGCGCGATCGACGCCCGGCGAATCCGGCCGCTCAGCCCAAGACTTCGGCCATGGCGTATCGACCCGGCGGGCGGCCCGCCAGCCAGCGGGCCGCCACCAGCGCCCCGCGGGCGAAGATCGCGCGGTCTTCGGCCACGTGGGCCAGCTCCACCCGCTCGCCCGGGCCCAGGAACCACACCCGGTGCTCGCCGGCGGCCGAGCCACCCCGCAGGGCGGCGAGGCCGATGCCCCCGGGCGGCCTCGGACCCGAGACGCCCTGAGGCGGGGGCAGGCGCAGTTCGGCGAGCGACCGGCCGCGGCCGCGGGCCGCCGCCTCGGCCAACAGGAGGGCCGTGCCCGAAGGCGCATCGCGCTTCGCCCGGTGGTGCAGGTCCATGAGCTCCACGTCGAATTCAGGGCCCAGACGCCGGGCGGCCTCCTCCACGAGTCGGGCCAGCAGGTGGACGCCCACCGACATGTTGGCCGAGGCGAGCACCGGCACGGTCCGCGCGGCCCGGTCGAGCAGGGCCTCGTGTTCGGGACCTAAGCCGGTCGTGCCCACCACGAGCGCGCAGTCCGCCTCCTCGGCGGCACGCACCGTCTCCGGAAGGGCCTCAGGGGTCGAAAAATCCACCAGCACGCGGGCGCGGTGGGCCACGGGGGCGACGTTCGCGCACACGATCAGGCCGCCCGCCACCGGCTGCCCGCACGAGGGATGGCCTGGCCGTTCAACCGCGCCGGCGAGCTCCAAGTCGGGCGCGGCCGCGATCTGGGCCAGGAGCGCCTGTCCCATGCGTCCGCCCGCCCCGATCACGCCCACCTTAAGCCGCCCTGCGGGTTGCTGCGCCATGGCCTCACTGTCGGACGCGGCCGGCGCGCGCGCAAGCGCCCTTGCGCCCCGACAAACGCGCCGGCAGGGCGCGCCCCATGGACGTGCCGCGGATCGTGATCCTCACGGGGGCCGGAATCTCGGCCGAATCGGGGGTGCCCACGTTCCGGGGCCCCGACGGCCTGTGGGAGGGGCACCGCATCGAGGACGTCGCCACGCCCGAAGCCTTCGCCCGCGACCCCGTGCTCGTGCAGCGCTTCTACGACGCCCGCCGCGCCCGCCTGGCCCAAGTGGAGCCCAACCCCGCCCACCGGGCCCTGGGCCAGCTGGACGCCGCTTGGCCGGGCGAGCTCTTGATCGTGACTCAGAACGTCGACGATCTGCACGAGCGCGGCGGGGCGCGCCGGCTGGTCCATATGCACGGCGAGCTGCGGTCGGCCTGGTGCCTTGCCTGCGGGGCGCGCCATCGGTGGGACGGACCCCTATCGGGCGACCCCGCCTGCCCCGCCTGCGGGGCCCGCGGCCGGATGCGGCCTGACGTGGTGTGGTTCGGCGAGATGCCGTACCACATGGACCGCATCTACGCCGCGCTCGCCCGAAGCGACCTGTTCGTCGCGATCGGCACGTCGGGCCACGTCTATCCGGCGGCCGGGTTCGTCGAGGAGGCGCGGGCGGCGGGGGCGCACTGCCTCGAGCTCAATCTCGAGCCGTCGCTCGTGTCCGGTCGCTTCCACGAGACCCGCACTGGTCCCGCGGGCACGCTGGTGCCGGCCTTCGTGGCGGAGCTGCTGGAACGCTTCCGCCTGGCTCAGGCGTCCTGAGCGCGGGCCTCGATCGCCTCCATCTCGGCATCCGACAGGCCGAAGTGGTGGCCCACCTCGTGCACCAGCACGTGGGTCACCAGCGCTTCCAGGCTCTCCTCGCCTTCCGCCCAGACGTCGAGGAGGGGCCGGCGATAGAGGAAGATCGTGGGCGGCAGCCGGCCCGTGGCCTCGGCCCCGGTCGAACCCACCGGGTGCCCGCGGTAGAGGCCCAGGAGGTCGAACGGGCTTTCCAGCCCCATCTCGGCCAGCGTGTCGTCGTCGGGAAAGTCGGCCACGTGCAGCACGACGTCGTCGAGGTACCGGCGGAAGGGCTCGGGCAGACGGTCGATGGCCGCGCGCGCCAGATCCTCGATTTCTTCCCTCGTGGGCGCCATAAGGGGCATGGCAAGCCCCTAGGCCAGGAGGTGGCCATGGTCGAGAAGCTGACCGAGGCGGAACGGGCCGCGCTGGAGACCGAGCTGCCCGGCTGGACGGTGGACGGCGAGCAATTGCGGCGAACCGTGCGGTTCCGCGACTTCACCGAGGCCTTCGCCTTCATGACACGCGTGGCGCTGGTGGCCGAGAGGCAGGATCACCACCCCGAGTGGACGAACGTGTGGAACCGGGTGGACATCGCGCTGTCGACCCACGAGGCGGGGGGCCTCACGTCCCGCGACGTGCGGCTGGCCCGCGCGATCGACGCCATCCTGGCCGGCTGACGGACGCCCGCGCCTGTGGCGACCGCGCCCCACGCCAAGGGGTGGACGGGGCACCCGGCCGATGGTGACCGCGCCGCACGCCAGAGGACCCAGTTGGGCGCTCGGGCCGCGGCGCGGGCCCCGGCCCCACGCCAGGGGCAACACCCGCCACGACGCCTCCGGGCGCTCGGTGCGAGGGCGAATGCGCCCCCAGGAAGCGAAGAGGCCGCCATCAGGCGCTCGGCACCGCAGGGATCACCCGCATCCGCACCATGCCGGCCGCGCCGGGGCGGCCCGCCCGCATGGTCGAGCCCCTGGGCGCCCAGTTCCGGCCCGCACCCTCTCGCTCGACCGGCTCAGAAGTCGAGGCTTACGCGCAGGTAGAGGAACCGGCCGTTGAAGCCGAACGGTGAGAAGCTTGAGAAGGGGAGGAAATAATTGTTGACCGAAAGCGCCCGCAGCTGGCCGGTTGCGGGATCCGGGGCCAGGCCCACCGGCGCTCGCGTGGGATAGGTGTTGAACAGATTGTCGGCCCCCAGGGCGAGCTCGAGCCGAGGGAGGGGGCGCACGCGGGTTTCGAGGTCGCTCACCCAGCGGGGCTCCATCAGCAGGTCGTTGAGCGGATCGAGGCCCGGGGAAAGCACTTCGCCGAAGCGATTGGCGCGTAGGGTGAACCCGAAGCGCGCGCGCTCGTAGTCGAGGACGAGGTTGACGCGGTCGACCGGTTGCCCGCGCTCGATCCTGAGCGATTCCAGGCGCCCGAACAGCACGATGCCCGGCACCTGGTTGAGCGCGCCCGGCAGGTCCTGCCGGCCGGTGATGCGCGTGCGGTTGCGGTTGTAGCCGACCGTCAGCGCCAGCGTCTGGCCGTCGCCCAGGTCGGGCCGCCAGTTCGCGATCACGTCCAGGCCCTGGGTGCGCGTGTCGATCCCGTTGAAGAAGAAGCGCGCGGCCGAAATGCTGCGAAAGCCTGCGTCGTTCAGGATCCGGGCGATGCCGCGGCCGGGGTCGGGGCCGGTCGGGTTACCGGCCGCGTCCCGCGTGGCGATCAGGTTGTCGGTGAGCACGATGCGGTCGTCGATGTCGATCCGGTACCAGTCGACCGTCAGCGTCACGCGCGGGGCGGGTGTCAGCACCCCCCCGGCCGAGACGTTCCACGACGTCTCGGGCTTCAAGGGCGTGGAACCCAGCGCCAGGGCCACGGGGTTGGCGTTGGGCAGGGTGACCGAGTCGAGCAGCACGCCGCCGATGTTGTTGGTGGCGGACGCCGCGAAGAACTGTTGGGCGAGCCCCGGCGCCCGGAAGCCGGTCGAGACGGCCCCCCGCAGCGCCAGCGCATCGAGCATCTGCCAGCGCCCGGCGGCCTTGCCGTTCCAGTCCGAGCCGAAATCCGTGTAGTCTTCGTAGCGCCCGGCCAGCTGGAGGCCGATCCGGTCGGTGACGTTGGCGTCGACCTCGAGGTAGACCGAGACGTTCTCCCGCGCGTTGCGCCGGGTCACGTCCACCCCGCCCACCACCGGCTGGAAGCCGGGGAACACCTGCGCTCCCGGGGCGGCGAAGGCCTGGCCGGCCGGGCCCGTGAACTGCGGGTTGTTCTCGCCCACCCGCACAGGGCCGGCCTGATAGCTCGCCAGTTCTCCCGGGCGCACGCGATACGTCTCGCGCCGCCACTCCACGCCGGCCGCGAACGTGACGCCCGCCAGCCAGTCGTAGCCGCGCGTGACGTCGAGGTTGAGGAGGAGCTGGTCGTAGCGGAGCCCCCCGGAGTCGAACTCGGTGGGGCTGTTGACGCCCAGCGACGCGTTGACCGAGTTCTTGACCCGGAAGTCGAAGGCGTTGCGCCCGTAGCCCAGCGACAGGTCGAAGTTCGCCCCCAGGAGCTCGCCCTCGATTCCGGCCGTGACGGCGAAATCGACCGCCTTGGTGTTGATCCGGGGCAGGAAGCCATCGGGGTAGAGGGCGATCACGTTACGGTTGTCGTTCGAGCGCCGGTAGAAGCCGGCCGACAGGCCCTCGCGGTGGCCGAAGGTGCCGAAGGCGTAGAGCTTGAGGGCGTCGTCGAAGGGCAGCCCGGCGTTGACGACGACGGCCACGTCCTCGGTCTGGGCGTCGCCATAGAGATGCGACAGGCGGTTGAAGGTGAACTCGCGCGGGTCGTAGACGGCCGCCACGTTGTATTGCCGGCGGGGGTCGTAGCCGGCCCGGTTGGTGAGCGCCCGGTCGCGGTATTCCACCGTGAAGTTGAGATGGCCCTGCGCCAAGAGCGGTAGGCCGAGGTTCGCCTGAAGCGACACGAAGTCGCCGTCGCGGGCCTTGCGGTCTTCCCCCGTCGTCTCCAGGCGCAGCGTGCTGTCGGGCGCCAGCAACGGCGTGCCGGCCGCGTCCCGGGCCACCCCCGTCACTTCCTCCACCCCCTTCACGCGCCCGCGGTGCGTGCCCGCCGTGATGGCGAAGCGGGCACCCTGACGTTCGTCGCGCAGCTGGAAGTTGATGACCCCCGCGATCGCGTCCGAGCCGTACTGCGCGGCCGCACCGTCGCGCAGCACTTCGACGCGGGCGATGGCCGGGGCGGGGATCATGTTGATGTCGACCGCCTGGGTCCCGCGCCCCACCGACGCGTTGATGTTGAGCAGCGCCGACAGGTGCCGCCGTTTGCCGTTCACCAGCACGAGCGTCTGGTCGGGGCCCAGGCCCCGCAGGGTGGCCGGACGAATGACGTCGGTGCCGTCGGTGATCGACGGCTGGGGAAAGTTGAACGACGGCACCAGGTCCCGCAGGGCCCGCGCCGTCTCGGTCAGCCCGCGGACCTGCAACTGTTCACTCCCCAGCACGTCGATGGGCACGGGGCTGTCGAGCACGGTGCGGTCAGTGCGCCGCGTGCCCGTGACGATGATGGTGCGCTCCTCCTCCCCGGAAGCCTGGGCCAGGGCGGGTGTCGGGGCCAGGGCGATCGGGGCGGACAGAAGCCAGCGCAGCGGCATGGAGAACCCCCCGCAAGGGTTGACGCCCCCCATCCTGAACGACGGGGCCAGGGGCACAAGGGTGGCCTGGGTCGCGGCGTTGGCTTTCGCGCGCAGTGTTGCGCAAGGGTGACAGGATTGTTCGCCCACGGCCCACAAGCCTAGAGCCGGTCCATGCCGCCCGGCCCGATGCGCCTTTATGGTTACCATCGCTCGACCGCCACCTGGCGGGTGCGGATCGGCCTTCACTGGAAGGGCCTGGCCTTCTCGACCGAAGCGGTGGACCTCAGGGCCGGGGCGCAGCACGCACCCGCCTGGCGGGCACGCCATCCCCAGGGGCTGGTGCCAGCGCTCGAACTTGCCGACGGCACGGTGCTGACCCAGTCGCTCGCCATCCTGGAGTGGCTCGAGGAGACGGTGCCCCAGCCGCCGCTCTTGCCGCCCGACCCGATCGTCCGGGCCCGCGTGCGGGCGGTGGCGCTGGCCATCGCTTGCGACACGCATCCTCTGCAAAACCTGAGCGTGCTCCAACGCGTGGAGGCGCTTGCCGGGGCCGCGGCGGCGCGGACCTGGGCGGCCGACGTCGTCGCCCGGGGCCTCGGGGCCGTCGAGCGGATGGTGGATCCTGGCCCCTTCGCCTTCGGCGCGCGGGTGAGCCTGGCCGACGTGCTGATCGTGCCCCAGCTTGCCAACGCGCGCCGCTTCGGGGTGGACCTGGGATCGCTGCCGCGGCTCCTGGCCATCGAGGAGGCGTGCAACGCCCTGCCCGCGTTCCAGGCGAGCCGCCCGGAAGCGCAGCCCGACTTTCCTGGCTGAGCGGGCCGGGCTAGAGGCCGGCCATGAACGACGCTTCGCCATCGCCGTTTCCGTTCGCCCTGTCCGACGAGGAATGGCGGCGGCGGCTGACCCCGGAACAGTATCGGGTGATGCGCCGGCACGGCACCGAGCGTCCCGGGTCGTGCGCGCTCTTGTCCGAGAAGCGGCCGGGCCTGTTCCGCTGTGCCGGCTGTGGCCAGCCGCTGTTCGAGGGGAGCGCCAAGTTCGAGTCGGGCACGGGCTGGCCCAGCTTCTACGCTCCGATCGAGGGGTCGGTCGGCTTCTCGACCGACCGGTCCTTTGGGATGGTGCGGCAGGAGGTGCATTGCGCCAACTGCGGCAGCCACCTGGGCCATGTGTTTCCCGATGGCCCGCCGCCCACGGGCCTGCGCTTCTGCATCAACGGCGTGGCGCTGGTCTTCGAACCGGCCTGACGCGGGTGTGCCCGCGAGCTAGGTGCCATCCACCGCCTGGCCTGGCGCTTGTCGTCGAACCGGCCTCAGGCCCAGGCCCCGGGGCCTGGCCCACGCGCCCCAGGAGAAGGGGCGGCCGTGCCCTGGCGCGCCCCGGCCGACCTCGGATCTCAGGCTCAGCCGCGAACGCCCGCCCACCACATGGGGCCACCCGTCGCCCGCGGCCAGCCATAGCCATGCACCCACACCACATCGATATCGCCCGGGCGGGCGGCGATGCCTTCGGCCAGAATCTTCTGCCCCTCCTCGATCATGGGCTGCAGCAGCCGGTCGAGGATCTCGGCCTCGTCGTGCGGGCGAGGCTCGCCGCCCTTCTCGCGCACGAAGTCGCGGATCAGCCGCTCCACCACGGGAGAGGGCGTGCGGTTGCGCTCGGCGTCATAGTCGTAGAAGCCAGCCCCCGTCTTCTGGCCACGCCGGCCCATCTCGCACAGGCGGTCGCGCAGCGTCTCGCCCTTCGAGGTGGCCGGATTCCAGCCGATGTCGAGGCCCGCCAGGTCGGCCATCTGGAAGGGCCCCATGGGGAAGCCGAAGTTGGTGAGCGCCCGGTCCACCTCCCACGGCATCGCCCCTTCCAGCAGGAGCTCGTTGGCCGCCTGCTGCCGGCGCGCCAGCATCCGGTTGCCGATGAAGCCTGGGCACACGCCGGCCACCACCGGCACCTTGCCGATGGCCCGGCCGGTCTCGATCGCGGTCTTGATGACGTCGGGCGCCGTCCGGGCCCCCCGCACGATCTCGAGCAGGCGCATCACGTTGGCAGGAGAGAAGAAATGCATGCCCAGCACGTCCTGCGGCCGGGCCGTGGCGGCGGCGATCTCGTTCACGTCGAGGAAGCTCGTGTTCGTGGCCAGGATGGCGCCATCCTTCACCACGCGGTCGAGTTCGGCGAACACCCGTTTCTTGAGCGCCATGTCCTCGAACACCGCTTCGATCACGAGGTCGCAGTCCGCGAGGTTGGCAAGCGCGAGCGACGGCGTGAGCAGCGCCATCCGGCGTTCCACATCGTCCATCGTGAGGCGCCCTCGGCTGGCCGAGCGTTCGTAGTTGCGGCGGACGACGGCGAGACCCCGGTCGAGCGGCTCCTGCGCCCGCTCAACGATCGTGACCGGCACCCCGATGTTGAGGAAGTTCATGGCGATGCCACCGCCCATAGTGCCCGCGCCCACCACGCCCACCCGCGCCACCGGGCGGACGGGGGTGTCGGGGCCGACTCCGTCCACCTCCAGGGCGGCCCGTTCGGCCTCCTCGACGTGCCGCAGCGCTTCCTCGCTCATGCCACCTCCCCTTTCCGTTCCCGCCCCCGAGACCTAGATGGAGTGGCGGACACCCCCTGCGATGAACGCACCACCTCTCGCCCGAACCGACCTCCTGGCCGAGATCGCCCAGCTGAAGCGCGAGCGCCAGGCGGTCATCCTGGCCCACTATTACCAAGCGCCCGAAATCCAGGACCTCGCCGATTTCGTGGGCGACTCGCTCGAGCTGTCGCGCCGGGCCGCGGCCACCGACGCCCGTGTCATCGCCTTCTGCGGCGTGCGCTTCATGGCCGAGACCGCCAAGATCCTGGCCCCGGACCGGATCGTCGTGCTGCCCGACCTCGACGCCGGCTGCAGCCTCGAGGACAGCTGCCCGCCGGCCGAGTTCGCGCGCTTCCGCGCCGCCCACCCCGATCACCTGGCGCTCACCTACATCAACAGCTCGGCCGAGGTGAAAGCGCTTTCCGACATCATCGTCACCTCCTCCTCGGCCGAGCGGATCATCCGCGCCATTCCGCCCGAGCGGCCCATCCTCTTCGCACCCGACCGGCACCTGGGGGCGTGGCTCATGCGGCGCACGGGTCGGACGATGGTGCTGTGGGAAGGCACCTGCATCGTGCACGAGGCCTTCTCGGAGACCGAGCTTCTGAAGCTGAAGGCGCTCCATCCGGGTGCCCCCGTCGCCGCGCATCCCGAGTGCCCAGGCCACATCCTCGAGCACGCCGACTTCGTGGGCTCCACGTCGGCCATCCTGAAGTTCGCCCTGGACACGCCCGGCGACACGATCATCGTGGCAACAGAGCCCCACATCATCCACCAGATGGAGCGGGCTGCCCCTCACAAGACCTTCATCGGGGCCCCGGGGGCCGACGGTCGGTGCAGCTGCAACATCTGCCCCTACATGGCGCTCAACACGCTCGAGAAGCTCTATCGGGCGCTGCGAGACCTCGAGCCCCGCATCGAGCTGCCCGAGGAGCTGCGCCGGCGGGCGCTGGTGCCGCTCGAGCGCATGCTGGCCATCGCCGACGACCGGCCGACCGACCTGACCCCAGCGCCCATGGCCTGACGGCCCGGCCGCGCACCTGGGCCACCGCGAAGGAACGCCGGGCGGCCGGCCCCTGACCCGAGGCCAAGCCTGCGCGCCAGGGCCGCCCAGGAGGACCGCCGGAAGGCCGGATCCCGACCCATGACCGAGCGGCGGCCCGGCACCTCCGATGGGCCGAGCGCCCATCACGTCGCAGCGGCCCCGCATCGGCGGACCCGCGCGGGCCCCCGGGACCTTGTGTGCAGGCGGGCAGCTCGCGCGCGACCTTCACGCCGTGGCCGTCCGGCAGGGCACCCGCGCGCAGGGGCCGCTGGTCCCAGCCAACGGGCCGTCGTGGGCGCCGCGCCTGCGGCCATCCCGGCAACCCACGAAGGCGACGCTGCCGCGCCGATGCGGGCACCGCACCCGCGCGGGCCGCCTCCCGGCGGCGCCCGAGGCCGGCGCGGGCACTCAGTCCCGGCCGGTCAAGAACGCGGGCAGCTTGGGCTTGCCCGCCTCGGCCCCGCGGTCGCGCCGCGGGCGCGTGCGTCCTCCCTCGCTTCCCTGGGATGCCGACCCGCCCTTCTTCGCGCGGGGGTCGGGCAGTTCCTCCCCCGTCTCCTGATCCACCAGCCGCATCGACAGCTTCACCTTGCCGCGCTCGTCGATGCCGATCACCTTCACCTTGACCGTCTGGCCCTCGTGCAGGACGTCGGACACTCGCTCGACCCGCTCGTTGCGGATCTCGGAAATGTGCACGAGTCCGTCGCGCGAACCCAGGAAGTTCACGAAGGCGCCGAAGTCGGGCATGCCCACCACCTTGCCCGTGTAGATCTTGCCCACCTCGGGCTCGGCGGTGAGGCCCTCGATCCATTCGCGCGCCGCACGGATCTTCTCGGGGTCGGGGCTGGCGATCTTCACCGTGCCGTCGTCCTCGATGTCCACCTTGGCCCCGGTGGTGGCCACGATCTCGCGGATCACCTTGCCCCCCGTGCCGATCACGTCGCGGATGCGATCCTTGGGGATGGTGATCACCTCGATCCGCGGGGCGTGTTCGGACATCTGTGGCCTGGGCGTCGCGATGGCGCGGGCCATCTGGGCCAGGATGTGCGCCCGGCCCTCGCGCGCCTGGCTCAAGGCCACCCGCATGATCTCCTCGGTGATCCCGGGGATCTTGATGTCCATCTGTAAGCTGGTGACTCCGCGCTCGGTGCCGGCCACCTTGAAGTCCATGTCGCCCAGGTGGTCCTCGTCCCCCAGGATGTCCGAGATGACGGCGAAGCGCTCGCCTTCCAGGATGAGGCCCATGGCAATGCCCGCCACCGGGCGGGGGATGGGCACGCCCGCGTCCATGAGTGCCAGCGAGGCGCCGCACACGGTGGCCATCGAGGAGGAGCCGTTCGACTCCGTCACGTCGGAGACGACGCGGATGGTGTAGGGGAAGGTTTCCTTGGGCGGCAGCAGCGGGTGGATGGCCCGCCAGGCGAGCTTGCCGTGACCGATCTCGCGCCGGCCCGGGGGCCCCAGGCGGCCCACCTCTCCCACCGAATAGGGCGGGAAATTATAGTGCAGCATGAAGCGCTCATAGCGCAGGCCGTCGAGGCCATCGATCATCTGTTCGGAATCGGCCGTGCCCAGCGTCGTCGTGACGATCGCCTGTGTCTCGCCACGGGTGAACAGCGCCGAGCCATGGGTGCGCGGCAGAAAGCCCACGGCGCAGTCGATGGGGCGGATGGCCTTGAGGTCGCGGCCGTCGATCCGACGGCCTTCCTCCAGGATGGCCGAGCGCACGATCTCGGCCTCCAGGCGCTTCACGAGCTTCCCGGCCCGTGCCTGGGTCACGGGGTCGGCCGCGGCGAACCGGGCCTTCGCCCGCTCGCGCAGGGTGGCGAGGGCCGCCTGCCGCTCGGCCTTGCCGGCGATGCGGTAGGCCTGCCGGAACTCCTCGCCCAGGCTCGTGCGCAGCTCGTCGAGGATCCGCGGGCCCTCCTCGTCCACGGGGAGCGGCCATGGCTCGCGGGCGGCCTCCTCGGCCATCTCGACGATGAGCTGGATGACGGGCTTGAGCGCGCGGTGGCCGAACATCACCGCGCCCAGCATCTCCTCTTCGGACAGCTCGTGCGCTTCCGACTCCACCATCATCACGGCCTCGGCCGTGCCGGCCACCACCAGGTCGAGCCGGCCCTCGGAGAGTTCGCTGCGCGGAGGATTGAGCTGGTACTGGCCGTCACGGAAGCCCACGCGCGCCGCCCCGATGGGGCCGCGGAACGGCACGCCCGACAGGGTGAGGGCCGCGGAGGCCGCGATCATGGCCACGACGTCGGCCTCGTTCTCGCCGTCGTACGAGAGCACCTGGGCCACGACATTGACTTCGTTGAGGAAGCCTTCGGGAAACAGCGGACGGATCGGCCGGTCGATGAGCCGGGAGACCAAGGTCTCCTGTTCGGTGGCGCCCCGTTCCCGCTTGAAGAAGCCGCCCGGAATGCGGCCCGCGGCCGCGAACTTTTCCTGGTAGTGGACGGTCAGCGGGAAGAAGTCCTGCCCTTCGCGCACCGTCCGCGCCGCCGTCACGGCGCACAGCACCACCGTCTCGCCATAGGTGGCCAGCACCGCCCCGTCGGCCTGGCGAGCGACCCGCCCGGTCTCGAGGGTGAGGGTCCGCCCGCCCCATTCGATCGACTTCCGTGTAATGTTGAACATCGGGGTCTGTCTCTCCGCCCCCAGTTGCCGGCCGCACGCGGCCACCTCGTCGGGCCGAACCCACCGGGGCCCGGCCCATGCGAACCGGCCCCCGGGCGGTCGCCGCGGGGGCCGGCATCCTCATTTCCTCAAGCCCAGCCGGGCGATGAGCGCCTGGTAGCGCTGCGGGTCCTTCCGTCGCAGATAGTCGAGGAGCGAACGCCTCTTGTTCACCATCATGAGCAGCCCGCGGCGCGAATGCTTGTCCTTGGCGTGCACCTTGAAATGCTCGGTCAGGTTCTGGATCCGCTCGGTCAGGATCGCCACCTGCACCTCAGGGCTTCCCGTATCGCCCGGGCTGCGGGCGTTCTCGGCGATGAGCGCCTGCTTGCGCTCGGCAGTGATCGACATCGGCCTTGCACTCCTCAATCCAGGTTCAAGCCCCGGACGACCGTCACGCACCCGTGCCGGACGTCCACCAGCGCCACGGGGACTGCGCCGCGGGTCGCGAGGTGGAGGCCCGAGCGAGCCCGAGTTGCGGGAATCGCCTGCCCCTGCCTCAGCCGCAGCGCCTCTTCCGGGGACACGGCCAGGACCGGGATGTCGTCCAGTCCGGCCGCCAGCGGCATCAGGGCCTGCTCCAGACGATCCCCTTGCACCAGTTCCAGCGCCCTGTCCAGCGACATGGCCTGGGCGATCGTGAAGGGACCGGCCCGGGTGCGCACCAACCGCGACACCGTGCCCACCGTTCCCAATGCCCGCGCCAGGTCGGGGCCAAGGCTGCGCACATAGGTGCCCTTGGAGCAATCCACTTCGAACCACGCCTCGTCGCCCTCCTGGCCCACGAGCTCGAACCGGTCGATCACGACCGTGCGCTCGTCGAGCCGCGGCGTGAGGCCCGCCCGCGCTAGCGCATGCGCGCGCCGGCCGTCCACCTTGACGGCCGAGAAGGCCGGCGGCCGCTGGCCGATCGCGCCCCGGAAGCGCGGCAGGGCGGCTGAGATCTCGGCCGCGGTGGGCCGCACGGGGCTCGTGCCCACGACCTCCCCGTCCAGATCCCCCGTTGTCGTCTCGATCCCGAAGCGCAGGGCGAACCGGTAGGACTTGGGGCCATCCAGCACGAAGCCCGCAAGCTTGGTGGCTTCGCCCAGCGCAAGCGGCAGGACGCCCGTGGCCAGCGGGTCGAGCGTGCCGCCGTGGCCCACGCGCAGGCGGCGATGGCCCGCCTTCGCCAGCGCGCGGCGGATGCGGTTGACGACGTCGGCCGAGGTGGGGCCGACCGGCTTGTCGATCACGAGCCAGCCGTGCCGACCCGTCACGGCCGTGCCGGGACCAGCACGAGGCGGGCGGCGGCCAGGCCCTCTCCCGCCACCGCGACGGGCTCGGCCGACACGTGGGTCACGCGGGCCGGGCGGCCGCCCTGGGGCACCTCGACCCGCGCTTCCAGGCGCCGGGCACCCGGCCGGGCCGTCGCGCGGTCGGGGGGGAACTCGATTAGGAAATGAAGCGGCCTTGGGTTGCCCCGGGGTGCGACCGTCGTCGAGGCCAGTTCCACGGCCGGCCCGCCGGCCTCGGGCATTTCCGTCAGGAACACCCGGACGCGGGCGTCGGCGGGAAGCGGATCGGCCAGGTCGATGCGGCCCCAGACGACGCCCGGGGTGGGCGCATCGCCCACCTTCCGGCAGCGGGTGACGAGCGAGCCGCGCCGACCCGTGCGCACCGCCGCGGCAGAGGCTTCGAGGTCGAGGGAGAACATGCCCGAGACGAATCGGCGGGGCGTGCGTCCCACCTGTTCCATGAGCGTCAGCACCTCGCCGTCCCACAGCAGCTGGGCGACCCCTGTCGCGTCGTTGCGCGTCACGGCCAGGAGGCGGCCGTCGCTGCACACGAATTGCTCGGGATCGAGCAGGACGTCGGACGGGGTGAGCGGCTCCGCGGCCGCGGCCATCAGCAGCATCAGGACGGTGGTCACGCGGATCAATGCGCAGCTCCCCAGTTGGGCCCCATGCCCACTTCCACGCCCAGCGGCACCGACAGATGCAGGGCGGGTTCGGCGGCCCGTTCCATGACCGTGCGGACCACGTCCGCCGCGCGGCCCGCCTCGTCCTCGGGCGCTTCGAACAGAAGCTCGTCGTGAACGCTGAGCAACAGGCGCGTGCGCAAGAGCCCGGCGGAGCGCAGCGCCGCGGGCATCCGGACGAGCGCTCGGCGCATGAGGTCGGCCGCCGAGCCCTGGATGGGCGCGTTGATCGCGGCGCGCTCGGCGTTCCCGCGCTCGGCGTGGCTCTTCGATCGGATGCCCGGCAGATGGATGCGCCGGCCGAAGAGCGTGGTCACGAAGCCCTGGGCCCGCGCCCGCTCGCGCGCGTCGGCCATGTAGCGCGGAATGGCCGGAAAGCGCGCGAAATAGAGGTCGATGAAGCGCTGGGCTTCGGCCCGCTCGATGCCCAACCGCTGCGCGAGCCCGTAGGCCGAGACGCCATAGACGATGGAGAAGTTCACCGTCTTGGCCGTGGCCCGCTGCTCGCGCGCGACGGGCTGGGCCTCGGTCAGGCCGAAGAGCTGCCGGGCGGTGAGCGCGTGGATGTCGGCCGCTTGCGCGTAGGCGGCCTTGAGCTCTGGCACGTCGGCCACGTGCGCCAGCAGGCGCAGTTCGATCTGGTTGTAGTCGGCCGACAGGAGCACCCAGCCGGGCTCGGCTACGAACGCCTCGCGGATCCGGCGGCCTTCGGCCGTGCGCACGGGAATGTTCTGCAGGTTGGGATCCGAGGACGCGAGCCGCCCCGTGGAGGTGCCGGCCAGCGAGAAGCTCGTGTGCACGCGGCCGGTCCTGGGGTTCACGCTGGCCTTAAGCGCCTCGGTATAGGTGGAGCGCAGCTTGGCCACCTGGCGCCAGTCCAGCACCAGGCGCGCGATCCGGCCGGCCGGCGTGTCGCGCGCCTCGTGGGCGATTCGCTCGAGTTCGGTCTGGTCGGTGGAGAAGGCGCCCGACTTGCCGCGGCGCCCGCCGGCCTGGCCCAGTTCGCCGAACAGGATCTCGCCCAGCTGCTTGGGGCTTCCGGGTTGGAAGGGCCGGCCGGCCAGTTCGGCGAGCTCGGCCTCGAGCCGGGCCATTTCGCCCGCGAACTCGGCCGACAGTTCATCGAGCCGGGCTACGTCCACCCGGATGCCCGTGCGCTCCATGGCCGCCACCACGGGCACGAGCGGCCGGTCGCACCACTCGTAGGTGCGCGTGACCCGCGCCTGCCAGAGCCGGGGCTTGAGCCGGTCGTAGAGGCGGAGCGTGACGTCGGCATCCTCGGCCGCATAGGCCGTGGCCTGGTCGATGGGCACTTCGGCGAACGAGCGACGCCCGGCCACGTCGGAATAGGCGATGGGCCGATGGCCCAGGTGTCGCTGGGCAAGCTCGTCCATGCCGTGCCCGCCAAGACCGCCCTCGAGCGCGTAAGACAGGAGCATCGTGTCTTCGTAGGGCCGCACTTCGATGCCATGGGCGGCCAGCACGACGAGGTCATACTTGAGGTTTTGGCCCACCTTGAGGACGGCCGGATCCTCGAGGAGGGCCTTGAGCCGGGAAAGCGCCTCGTGCGGGGCCAGCTGCCGGGGCCGCTCGCCGCTGGCCGCGGCCGGCGCCACGTGGGCCAAGGGCACGTAGCAGGCCTCGCCCGGGGCGACGGCCAGCGAGAAGCCCACGAGATCGGCCCGCATCGCATCGAGGTGCGTGGTCTCGGTGTCGAACGCCACGATGCCCGCCACGCGAGCCCGCACGATCCAGCGGTCGAGCTCGTCGAGCTCGGTGACGGTGACATAGGGGCCGAAGGGAAGACGGCCGGGGGTGGGTGGGGCGGCGGGGGCCGGGGGCGGGGCCGGCCGGTGGGCTTCCCCCAGGCGGGCCAGCAGCGACCGGAAGCCGTGGCGGGCGAAGAATTCGGCCGCTCGCCCCGCATCGAGCCGCTCGGGAAGCCTGAGGGCCTCAAGCGGCGGGTCGAGGGAGAGGTCGCGCTTGAGCTCGACCAGCCGGCGCGAGAGGCGCAGGGCGTCGGCGTGGGCGGCAAGCTGGTCCTTCAGGCGCGGCCGGGGGATTTCCGCGAGGTGTCCCAGCACGCCCTCGACCGAGCCGAAGCGGCGCACCAGTTCGGCCGCCGTCTTGGGGCCCACGCCGGGCACTCCGGGGACGTTGTCGACGGAATCGCCCATGAGCGCCAGCACCTCGGCCAGTTGGGCAGGCGGCACGCCCCACTTCGCCTCGACCGCCGCCTCGTCGAACCAACGGTCGCCCATCGTGTCCCTAAGGCGCAGGCCGGGGCGAACGAGCTGCATCAGGTCCTTGTCCGACGACACGATGGTGACCTCGAAGCCCTCGGCCAGGGCCGCTTCGGCGTAGGAAGCGATGACGTCGTCGGCCTCGACGTCGTCGCGCTCGAGACAGACGAGACCCAGCGCCCGCACCGCGTCGCGGATGAGGGGGAATTGGGGGACGAGATCTTCCGGCGGCTCCGGCCGGTTGGCCTTGTAGGGCGGATAGAGCTGATTGCGGAAGCTCGTGCGGGCCGCGTCGAGCACCACGGCCATGTAATCGTCTTCAGGGCTCTTCCGGGCCTCCTCGACGAGTTGCCAGAGCATGGCCGTGAACCCGTAGACCGCGCCGACCGGGGTGCCGCTGGGGTCGGTCAGCGGGGGCAGGCGGTGATAGGCGCGGAAGATGAAGCCCGACCCGTCGACGAGGGTGAGATGGGGCGGGCGGGTCATGAGCGGGGCATAGCCCGCGGCCGGGCGGCGGGCCAAGGGCGTGGCCGAGAGGCCACAGCTGCGCGCTTTGGTTCGGCTGGCCCGACCGGCCGTGCCCTTGGCGCGACGAGCTGTCGTTCGCTTGTTTGACGGTTTGGCGGCGGGTCGGGCACGGCCGCGGCGCAACATGGTTAACGGGCGGGCCGGGCCCCGCTCCGGTGGTGGGTGCCGGGTCTCTTCCAGCACTCCGCACCGGCCGGATCTGGAAGCGCTCGCCCACAACAGGGGTCGCGCTCATGTTCCTTCACCCTGCCGTCGGGCGCCGGGCCGGCTTGCGTCTGGCCGTCGGGGCCCTCCTCGCCTTCCCGCCGCTTTCGCCAACCGGGGCCCGTGCCGCCGTCTTCCCGGTCAGCGATGCGCAGGGCCTCGCCGCCGCGGTGGCCGCGGCCCGCGCCGGCGACACGATCGAGCTTGCCACCGCCGACTATGGCCTCCTGCGCATCGATGGCCGCCAGCATGAGGGCCCTCCGGTGCAGATCCGACCGGCCTCGGGGGCCAGGCCGCGGTTCTCGGGCGTCGTCGTGGCCGGCAGCAGCGGCTGGGCCCTCTATGGCCTTGCCGTCTTGGGCCCGCGCAACCCCTTGGTCGCCGTCAACCAGTCGACCGACATCCGCCTGGGCGGCTTCACCTTCACGGGCGCCACGCCCAACAAGGACGCGTGGGACGACGAGAACACGGGCCTTTACGTGCGCAATTCGAGCCGTGTCACGGTGACCAACAGCCGCTTTGCGGACTTGCGGAAGGCCGCGTTCTTCCAGCGGAGCCAGCGCGTCATCCTGGCCGACTGCACCGTCGAATGGGTGCGCGAGGGGCTCAACATCGCCGCCATGGACCGGATGCTGGTACGGCGGAACCTCATCCGGAACATCCAGCCCAACTACGCGAAGGACGAGCATCCCGACGCCATCCAGTTCTGGACGACCAACGAGACCACCGGCAGCTCGAACGTGGCCATGGCCGACAATTACCTCGCCCTTGGCGGGCCGCGGGCCGTGCAGGGCTTCTTCGTGGCCGGCGGTGGCGAGGCGGGGGCCGAGAACGAGCACCTGATGCACGTGCGCATCGAGGTGCGCAACAACGTCTACTTCGGCTCGGCGGCCAACTCGCTGCGCTTCGGCGGCGTGCGCAACGGCTACATCCTGCGCAACACCGTGGTCTCGAGCGCCCATGGCGATCGCGAAAAGCTCACCCCGCCCGACGACACGGGGCGCACCAGCGGTGGCCAGACCGCCCGGATCTGGACCTTCCGCAACGTCAACACCCGGATCGAGCGCAACCTGGCCTCGCACTACGGCAGCAACACGGGCCAGATCGTGGTCGGCAACCTCGACATCATCGACCCCAAGTTCGGCGGCCAGGTGGCCTGGACCGACGTGTTGCCGCCGCGCAGCGACGCCGAGGCGCCCCCCGTCGCGGCGTTCCGGATCCTGCCCGGTTCGGTGGCCCACGTGGCTGGGGTGGGGGCGAGCCTGCCGTCGCGGGTTGGCCAGCAGACGACCCGCCTCGAGGCGGTCGTGGCCGCGACGAACGCCTATCACGCCCAGCTCGACAACCCCGAGGCCTGGTTCACCAAGCGGCCCGACTGAGGGGGCGCGCCCCAGAGCCCCGGGGTGGCGCGCGCTCCCGGGTCGGGCCCGGCCCCGAGGCCGCGGGTCGCGGCAGGCCCCAACGCCCGTCGCCGCCCCCACGCCAGGCGCTCGGCGGGCACCGCGGCCACGAACGGCGCTTCGGCCGCCCGCCCGACGCCGGGGCAAGGGGGCCTCGGCCGCGTCAGGGCCGCTGATGCACCTTGGGCTGGCCCGGCACCGGGCTGCGGGCCTTCAGCACATAGGCCGCCCGGATCGAGCCCACGTAGAGGTCCCGAAGATCCGGCCCGCCCCACTCCACGTTGGTCGGATGATCGACGACCTGCCCCTCGGGGTCGTGGACCACCGTCGTGACCGATCCGTCGGGATGGATGGCCACGATCTTGTTCGCGGCGGGCAGCGTCACCCACAGGTTGCCCTCCGCGTCGAAGCCGCAGCCGTCGGTGTAGCCCAGGTGCTGCGCGATCTGGAGGGGCGGAGGGCGGGCGGGATCGACCGGTCCCTCGAGCAGCGGGCCCAGCACGGGCCCGAAGGGTTCGGGCGGTCCGAGCTCGCCTGGCCCGTGCACGGGAAAGCGCAGCACGTTGGCCGCACTCGTCTGGCACACGTACAGATGCCGGCCGTCGGCGGACAGGGCGCAGCCATTCGGGAACCTGAGCCCTCGTGCGGCGACCTTCACCTCTCCGGAGGGAAGGAGCGCGAAGACGAACCCGTCCGGCCGCCCGTCGAGCGCCTGGGGCCAGGTGTCGGCGAACGTCGAATGGGTGCACCAGATGGTCCCGTCGTCGGCCACCAGCGGATAGTTGCACGAGGTGAGCCGTCGGCCCTCGATCTCGGCCACCAGGGTCTCGTGCACGCCGGTCCGCGGGTCGAACCGCTGGAGCGGCCCGGCCGCGCGGTCGTAGATTCCGAAGTTGGCGACCACGATCCGGCCCGTGCGGTCCATGGCCAGCCCGTTGGGCGCCCCCCCGGCCGGGCCCAGCCGCGTGAACCCGCCGTCGGCCTCCAGGCGGGCCACGCAGCACCGGTGCTCGCTGGCGTAAACCTCGCCGCCGGGCGCCACCACGATATCCTCGGGCCGCTCGATCCCGCGGGCGATGGGCACGAAGTCGGCCACGGTCATCCGCAGTCCGGCCATCCTCCCCTCCTCCTCGCGCTGGGTTGCCTCGAGCCCTCGGCCTCGCCAAGCTGGCCAGCGGGAGAGGGAGAGGCCCATGACGGCAGCGCCACCGCTGCGCCTGCACACGAAACTGCTCTACGGCCTCGGCAGCACCGCCTACGGCGTGAAGGACGTCGCCTTTCGCACGTTCCTTCTGCTCTACTACAACCAGGTCCTGGGCGTCCCGGCCGACCTCGTGTCGCTCGCCATCCTCGTGGCCCTCGTGGTCGACGCGCTGTCGGATCCCGTGGTCGGCCATCTGTCCGACAACCTGCGCAGCCGCTGGGGCCGGCGCCATCCCTTCATCTACGCCTCCGCCCTACCGGCGGCGGCCGCCTTCTGGGCGTTGTTCCACCCACCCCCCGGCCTGTCCTCGGCCGGGCTCTTCGCCTGGATCCTGGGGCTGTCGGTGCTGGTGCGCACGCTCATCACCTTCTACGAAATCCCCAGTTCCTCGCTCGCCCCGGAACTGGCCAGCGACTACGACGAGCGCACGCGACTTGCGAGCTACCGCTATTTCTTCGGCGTGCTGGGGGGCTACGGCATGGCCTTCCTCACGCTCAACCTGTTCCTGACGCCCACCCCCACCCAGCCGCTGGGCCAGCTGAACCCCGAGGGCTATGCGCGTTTCGCGCTGGTGGGGGCCGTCGTGATGGCGCTCAGCATCCTGGCTTCAGCACTCGCCACCCACCATCGCATCCCCTGGCTTCGGCAGGATGCGGGCGGGGCCAGGGCGCGCGGGCTGCGGCAGCACTTGGGCCAGGTGCGCGCGGCCTGGGCGCACCGAGGGTTCCTGGCCATCCTGGCCTTCGGGTTCATGAAGTTCACCATGGTGGGGCTGGCGTCGGCGCTCGCCCTTTACTTCGGCACCTTCTTCTGGGGTCTGTCGGCCCGGCAGCTGTCGATCCTGGCCCTGGATGGGATCGTGGCGGCCGCCGTCGCCATCGTGCTGGCCCCCTGGCTCTCGGCGCGCGTCGGCAAGCGCAACGGTGCGGTGTTGCTGTCGGTGGCGCTCGTCGTCCTGGGGTCGGCACCCCTCGTGCTGGCGCTCTCGGGCCATTTCCTGCCCAAGGGTTCCGATGCCTTGGTGGCGGCCCTGTTTGTGATCCAGGCCTGCGCCGCCTCGGCCGGGGTCGCCTCGATGGTGCTGGTGCACGCGATGATCGCGGACGTGGTGGAGGAACAGGAGCTCAAGACCGGGCGACGCTCGGAAGGCCTGTTCTACGCCGCCCACAGTTTCCTGCAGAAGTGCGTCTCGGGCCTTGGGGTCTTCCTGGGCGGGTTGATGCTGGGTCAGGTGGGCTTGCGCCAGAAGGTCGACCCCGCGGCGGTCCCGCCCGAGGTGCCCGAGGCCCTGGCGCTGTGGTATCTGCCGGTCTTCGCGCTGGGCACGCTCGGGGCGGCCGCGTGCCTTTTCGCCTATCGCCTCGACCGTGCCGGCCACGCCGCCAACCTGGCCCGGCTGCGCGCCCGCGCGGCAGCCGCCGAATGAGGTGATGCCGATCGGCCACAGACGGCTCGCCCGCGGAGGGCCCGTGCATTCGACGTCTTGGTTGGCGCGCCAACTGTGGTATTTCCGTGCCGCTTGCGCGGGGCCGGAGAAAGGAGTCCGGCACCGGGCGGCGTGAAGCTGCAAGACCGGCGCGGAACGCCGGCGCGGTGCGGAGGGAGGACCATGCGTGATGCCTTGCTGAGGGCAGGGGGTGCCGTGGCCATGGCCGCAGCGCTCACCCAGCCCGCCGCGGCCCAGACGACGGCGGCGGCAGACCAGGACGAGATCGTCGTCACGGGCACGCTCATCCGGGGGCTCGAGGCCACGGGGGCGCTTCCCGTGAGCGTCGTCTCGAGCGAGGAGCTCTTGAAGCGTGGCTCGCCCTCGCCGCTCGATCTCGTCAAGCAATTGCCCGTTTCGTCGGGCGCCTTGGGCGACACCAACCAATTCGACGCCCGCGCGCAAGGGGCGGAAGGCGTCGTCACCATCAACCTGCGGGGCTTGGGGCCGGCCCGCACGCTGGTCCTGTTGAACGGCCGGCGCCTGGCCGAAGCCCCCGTGGGCATCGGCGGCGTCGACCTGTCCCTCCTGCCGATCGCCGCCATCGGCCGGCTCGAGATCCTGCGCGACGGGGCGGCCGCCACCTACGGCTCGGACGCGATCGCCGGAGTCGTCAACTTCATCACCAACGACGGCTTCGAAGGTTTCCGAGTGACGGGCGACTACCGGTTCATCAAGGAATCGGCGGGCGACTGGAACGTGGGGCTGCTGGCCGGCTGGCGGGGTGCTCGAGCGCGCATCCTGGCTTCGGTGGGGTTCCAGCACCGCTCGCCCATCGACGCCACCGAGCGCGACTTCTCGTTCCGGCCCTACCCCGAAAACCCGGCCGGCGGCTGGTCGCTGGGCGGCAATCCCTCGGCCTTCATTCCCTTCCGCACGGGCTTCGGCCCCACCGCCGGCCTGATGATCGACCGCGGCTGCGGGACGCTGGGCGGCTTCGAGATCGTGCAGAGCCGCAATCCCGTCACGGGCCAGCCGCTGCTGGGCCGCTGTGCCACCAACTTCACCAACTACTTCAACCTCGTCGAGAAGGAGGACCGGCTTCAGGCCTACATCGAGGGCACGGTCGACCTCACCGACCGGCTCACCTTCCGCACGAGCCTGCTCTACGGCCATACCGAGGTGCTCCAGAACACCTCGCCCACCTACCTGTTCCTGAACGCGCCGTCGCGCAACGCCAATCCGCTGGGCGTGCAGTTCTTCGTGCCCGAGACCAATCCGGGGCTTGCCGCCTATCGCGCCGCCAACCCGGACCAGTTTCCCCTGGGCGCCACCAACGCGCTGCTGGCCGCCGGCACCTGGCGCACCAGCATGGTGGCGGGCACCATCTTCGGCGAAGTGAACGGCGTGCCCGGGGCCTCGCCCGCCTGGCGCTGGTCGGAATCGGTGCACGTGGACGCCAGCCTCCGCTGGGACGTGTCGGAAGCGTTCAACCTGGATGCCGCCATCACCTGGCACCGCTACTTCCGCCGGCAATTCCAGTACGATTCGGTGGTGGACCGCGTGCAGCTCGCCCTGCGTGGCCTGGGCGGGCCCAACTGCCGTACCAACACGCCGGGCCAGAACGGCTGCCTGTGGTACAATCCCTTCTCGAACGGGATCCAGCGGAACGTCCGCTTCGGCCAGACGAACCCCAACTTCAACCCGGCCCTCGCCAACGCGCCCGAGGTGTTCGAGTGGTTCCTGCTGCCCCTTGACTTGCGGCTGACCAACCGCCTGTTCGTGGCCGAAGCGGTGGCCTCGGGCCGCACGCCCCTCGAGCTGCCGGGCGGGCAGGCCGCTTACGCCGCCGGGGTCCAGTATCGGAAGAACAAGGGCGTCTTCCGTTATGGCCCCTACAACGACGAAGACGATTTTCCCTGCCCTGGCAGCCTCGACTTCGGGGATCGCAGCTGTGTGGTGAGGTCGGGTCTGTTCGGCTTCCTCGCCCCCAACAACGACAACGACGCCAAGCTCGACGTGATCGCCCTGTTCGGCGAGGTGCAGGCCCCGGTCTTGCCCGGTCTCGACGTCTCGGCCGCCATCCGGTTCGAGGACTATGGCGGCCGGATTGGCTCGACCGTGGATCCCAAGGCCACCGTACGCTGGGAGTTCCTGGACGGGGTGGCGCTGCGCGGGTCGGTGGGCACCACCTTCCGTGGTCCGCCCGCCAACCTGATCCAGCCGGGGGACTTCACGACGTCGTTCCAGTTCCTGGGCGGAGCCTTCCGCGGGGTCGACATCTTCGACAACCCCGACCTGAAGCCGGAGTCGGCCTTCACCTGGTCGGCGGGGCTCACCGTGAACCGCGGCGGCCTCACCGCCACCGTCGACTACTGGTCCTACAACATCAAGGACCAGATCGTGACGGAGGGAATCGCCGGTATCCTCACGGCCGTGTTCGGGCCGGGGGCGACGGCCACCACGCCCGCCAATTGCGCAAGCCCCCTGGTGCGCCGGTTCGTCTTCTCGGGCGGCCCGCCCGACGGCGGCTGCGGGACGCTGCAGCCCAACCTGGGCCAGGTGGTGCGCGGGCGGACCTTCAACGTGAACAGCTCCGACGTCGAGACCTCGGGCATCGACTTTTTGGTGCAGTACGCCCACGAGTTCACCGACCGGTTCCGGGCGAGCGTGGGGGCCACGGGCACCTGGGTGCGGACCTACGACATCTCGGACCTGCTGGCCGAAGGGATCGTGGTGCAGCCGGGCTTCGACGCCGTAGGCAAGCTCAACTATCAGACGAGCGCCTTTCCGGTGTCGAACCTGCGGTTCCAGGCCTGGATCGACGGGGCCTGGCGCAACCACGAGCTGCGGCTGATGGGCAACTTCATCAACGGCTACGAGGACCAGCGGCCACCCGTCTACCGGATCCCGAGCTTCTACACGCTGGACCTCAGCTACAACCTCAACCTGCCGCGCGACTTGGTGATCAACTTCTCGGTCTTCAACCTGCTCGACAAGGAGCCGGGCTTCGCGCGCCTTGACCTCAACTACGATCCGTTCACGGCCAATCCCTTGGGCCGGCAGTTCTCGGTGGGCGTGCGCAAGACGTTCTGACGGCGGGCCGGCGTCGGGTAGGCCGTGTCGGGCGTGGGCGAGGTCGCTCGGGCGGCGGCTGGTGGTGGGCGCCGAAGGTGGGCCGGAGGCGGGTGCGATGCCGGCGCCGGGCGAGGCGCTCAGGCGGCGGCCGGCAGCGGGGTCGCCGAGGGCAGCGGCAGGGGGTCGGCGCCCGAAGGCGGGGTTCGGTCGTAGAGGGCGAACAATCGCTCGAAATGCTCGTGGGTGGACAGGATCCGGGTGGCCCGTCCGCGCACGGCGGCCGCGCGCAACTGGCACGGGTCGCGCGCCACCAAGCGCAGGATAGCGCGGGCCGCTGCGCGGCTGCTGCCGCTGCGGTAGGTTTCGGCCCAGGCGGGGTCGGCCACGTCGGTGCACCCGCCGGCGTCGGGCAGCACCAGGGGCAGGCCGCTCGCCAGCGCTTCGGAGGCCACCAGGCCGAACGTCTCGGCGCGGCTGGCGTGCACCAGCGCATCGGCCGAGGCCATCAGGCGGGCCATGGCGCGCCGATCGGCGACGCGGCCCAACAGGCGAACGTTGCCGGCCGCCCGTGCCGCGGCCTCGATGCGGCCGCGCCGAAACCCGTCCCCCACCTGCACCATGGCGACGGGCGCTGCCCGGCCTGCCCGTGCCACCGCCTCGAACAGCATGGGCCAGCGCTTCTCGTGGTGGTGCCGGCCCACTCCCAAGAGGAGGATGCCGTCCTCCGGCAGCCCCAGGGACCGCAGGAGTTCCGCGCGCAAGGCGAGATCCCGACGCGAGGGGTGGAACAGGTCGAGGTCGACGCCCCAGGGCACCACCACGGCCTCGATGCCCGCCTGCCGGCGCACGCGCTCGGCCATCCAGCGCGTGCCGGCCACCACCGTGTCGAACGCCCGGGCCAGCCCGCCCAGATAGGCCCAGTACCAGAAGCAGGCCGCATCGACGATCGCGGGCGGCAGCAGCTTGCGGAACCAGGTCTGCGGGTGTTGGGCCACGAAGTCGGCGTGGAGGACCAGGGCGCGGCGCGCGCGGCGCGCGGTGGGGCCTCGCCAGGTGGCGACTGCCAGGGCGCCCAGCATGAACGACGAGGCCTCGACGATGTCGGGCGCAAGGGCGTCCAACTGGTCGTAGAGGGGGCGCAACCGGGCGAAGAGGTGGTAGCGCCGGTCGAACGGGATGGCGGGCGACCGCAGGTAGCGCACCAGGCCACCGGGGCGTGGTTCGTCGCGATTCTCGGGCCCCGGTGCCAGCACCGTAAGCCGCGCACCCACGCGATGGGCGTAGGCGAACTTGGCATCGATGTAGGTCTTCACGCCGCCGCCCAAGGGCGCGTAGAACTCGGCCACGTCGACGATGTGGACGGGCATCGTCGTCAGGGAATCGCGGCCCAGCGGGCGGCCGGGGCTGGCAGCGGCCGGAACGCCAGCCCCTGCAGGTAGTTCATCACCACGGTCTGCCGCGTCACCCCGCCGCCCACCGCGAAGGCGACGCGCTCCACCGGCGGGCGGCCGAGGCCGAGCCGGGGATTGTTGCTGAACCCGGCCCCGTCGCGCCGGACGTCGAACTTCCAGCGCCGCTCGCGCACGTGCACGACCGCCAGGGCATACTGCCCCGGCTGCGGAGCCTTCAGGCACAGCACCGCAGGCCCCGCCGGCGGGACGGCGCGCCAGGCTCGGCGGAACGGCTTGCCCTCGGCCTCGAGCAGCCGGTCGGGCTTCAAGAAGTCCTCGCGCGTGGCCGGATAGAGCTCGGCGCGAAGATAGCCCGAGCGCTCCTTGAGCCCGGCCACCTCCACCCGCACGGCCGGCCCCTCGGCATCGCCACCGCAGGCATCGGCGTCGTCGCCCAGCACGATGGGCCGCGTGTTGGGGGCGCCCTCCACCAGGCGGGGCAGGGTGCGCGCTGGCTCGGCCGCGCGAAGCGGCGCGGACGCGGCCAGCGCGCTTCCGGCCAGCAGGATGCCGAGGGCCCAAGGCGTCATGCCCCGAGGGCTAGGCGGGGTTTGCGGCGGGATTCCGGCAAAACCCGCTCACCAAGGGATTTCCCGGCCGTCCCAGGCCAGGAAGCGACCCGTATCCTGAGCGGTCAAGCGGTCCATCACCGCCCACAGGTCGCGCGCGGCCGCTTCGGGCGACCGCAGCTGGCCGGGCTTCAGGTTGCGCTGGAAGGGCCGCGACATGGGCGTGTCGACCGTGCCAGGATGGAGCGCCACCACGCAGGCTTCCGGCCGCTTGCGCGCGAGCTCGACGCTCAAGGTGCGCACGAGCTGGTTGGCCGCCGCCTTGCTCATCCGATAGGCGTACCAGCCCCCCAGCCGGTTGTCGGTGATCGAGCCCACCCGGGCGGTGAGGACGGCGAACACCGCCCGGCCGGCGCGCCGCAGGCGCGGGGCCCAAAAGCGGGCGGCCAGGGCCGGCACCACGGCGTTGGCCCGGAAGTTCTCGATGAGCCAGTCGGGGTCGATCTGGCGCAAGTCGCGCTCGGGCCCACGCCCGTCGCGGTGAAGAAGGCCCGTGGCCACGATCACGTGGCTCAGCTCCTCGCCCGCGGCCTCGGCGGCGGCCGCGAAGACGTCGGGGCGGGTGGGATCGGTGTGCGGTCGGCCCAGGAGCAGCACGTCCGCCCCCCGCGCGCGGGCGACCTGGGCCAGTGCCTGGCCGATGGCCCCCGCGCCGAGCACGGCGACCCGGTCACGCGCGGGCGATGCGTCGGTCATGGCCGCCTCCTGCCCCGGCGCGGTCTCCGGGCCAAGAACGGCTTCAGCGCAGCGTGGCGAGATATTCGATGAGGGCCGCGCGCCGGGCAGGGTCGCGAATGCCGGCGAAGCTCATCTTCGAGTTAGGCACGACCTGGCGGGGGGCGGCGAGATAGGCGTCGAGCCGCCCGCGGGTCCAGGTGCCGCCACAGGCCTTCATGGCGGGCGAGAAGTCGTAGCCGGCAAGGCTCGCGACCTTTCGCCCCACGATCCCGTGCAGCGAAGGACCCAGCCGATTGTCGCCCTTCCCGACCGAGTGACAGGGGCGGCAGGGGGCGAACGCCGCTCGGCCCGCCTCGATCGTGGCGGGATCGGGGATCTGGGCCGCCGCCGCCATCGGCAGGACCGCGCCCACCGCCGCGCACAGGAACAGGGCCCGCATCCGCTCCTCCCTCGCCCGACCGGCGCCCCTTCCGGGTCGCCCGCCGCGCGTCGTTCCACGCCAGGGGACCCCTTGGCCATCCCTCCTTGGTCCAATGGTGCATTTCCTCTTCCTGCGCGATGGTGGGCCGGCTCGAGACGGGAGGAGCCGACGATGCTCAAGCAGACGCTGGAGGAGATCCGCGGCCAGGTCGCCATCCGGCCGCGCTACGACAATTTCATCGGAGGCCGCTGGGTGCCCCCCGTGCAGGGCCGCTACTTCGACAACATCTCGCCCATCAACGGCGAGGTGGTCTGCCAGGTGGCGCGCTCGACGGCCGAGGACATCGAGCTCGCCCTCGACGCCGCCCACCGGGCGAAGGACGCCTGGGGTCGGACGAGCCTCGCCGAACGCAGCCGGATCCTGATGCGGATTGCCGACCGGATCGAGGAGAAGCTGCCTCTGCTTGCGATGGTCGAGACGATCGACAACGGCAAGCCGATCCGCGAGACGACGAACGCCGACCTGCCGCTGGTGGTCGACCACTTCCGGTACTTCGGTGGCGTCATCCGGGCCCAGCAGGGGACGATCTGCGAGATCGACGAGAACACGGTCGCCTACCACTTCCTCGAGCCCTTGGGCGTGGTGGGGCAGATCATCCCGTGGAACTTCCCCCTGCTGATGGCCGCCTGGAAGCTCGCGCCCGCGTTGGCGGCGGGCGACTGCGTGGTGCTGAAGCCCGCCGAGCAGACGCCCATGGGCATCATGGTGCTGATGGACATCATCGGCGACCTGCTGCCCGACGGGGTGGTCAACGTCGTGAACGGGTTTGGGCTCGAGGCCGGCAAGCCGCTCGCGACGTCCCGGCGGATCGCCAAGATCGCGTTCACGGGCGAGACGTCGACCGGCCGGCTCATCATGCAGTACGCCGCCGAGAACCTGCTGCCCGTCACCCTCGAGCTCGGCGGCAAGAGCCCGAACATCTTCTTCTCCGACGTGATGGACGCCGACGACGAGCTGCTCGACAAGGCGCTCGAAGGCTTCACGATGTTCGCGCTCAACCAGGGCGAAGTGTGCACCTGCCCGAGCCGGGCGCTCGTCCACGAGTCGATCTACGACCGGTTCATGGAGCGCGCACTGGAGCGCGTGCGGAAGATCAAGCGCGGCAACCCGCTCGACCCCGAGACGATGATCGGAGCGCAGGCCTCGGCGGAGCAGCTGGAGAAGATCCTCTCCTACATCGAGCTCGGCAAGGACGAGGGCGCCCAGCTCCTTCTGGGCGGGTGCCGGGCGCGGCCGGGGGGTGAGCTCGACAACGGGTTCTACGTCGAGCCCACGGTGCTCAAGGGCCACAACCGGATGCGGATCTTCCAGGAGGAGATCTTCGGCCCGGTGCTGGCGGTCACCACCTTCCGCGACGACGAGGACGCGGTGCGGATCGCCAACGACACGAGCTACGGCCTGGGGGCCGGGGTGTGGACCCGCGACATCAACCGGGCCTACCGCGCGGGCCGAGCCATCCAGGCGGGGCGGGTGTGGACCAACTGCTACCACCTCTACCCCGCGTATGCGGCCTTCGGCGGCTACAAGCAGTCGGGGGTGGGGCGGGAGACGCACCTGATGATGCTCGGGCACTACCAGCAGACCAAGAACCTGCTGGTGAGCTACAGCCCGCGGGCGCTGGGCTTCTTCTGACACCGGAGCGCCCGCGCGCGAACCGGTGGGGCCGGCCGGGCGAAGGGGGAACCGGCCGGCCTGTCGCGCTCCGCAAGCCCGGAGGCCGCCAGTGACCGCCAGGGGCCGCTTGTGGACGGCAAGACGCCGGCCTATCCCCCGGGCCGGCGTGGTCGAAGGGATCCGGGCAGCGGCGGTCGACGAGCCCGATCCGGAACGGGCGGTGGGTCGACTGCTGGGCGAGCTCGACGTCGAGAGGCTCGCAGGCCTCCTGTTCTTCGCTTCGGGCCGGCGCGATCTGGCGGGCATCGCTCGGGCGTTCGCTTCCCGAGGCCTCGACCTGCCGATCGCCGGCTGTTCGACGGCGGGCGAGATCGCCCCCGACGGCCTGCGCGACGACAGCATCACCGCGGTCGGCTTCCCGGCGGCCGGTTTCCTGGTCGACCTGCTGAGTTTCGATGGCCTCGACCGGTTCTCGCCCGGCGCGGCGCAGGCCCGGGTGCGTTAGCTCCTCGCCCAGGCCGCCGCCCGCGCGGCGCGGCTGTGGGGGGCCCAGTACCAGGCCGCCGTCATGCTGGTCGATGGTCTGTCCCTGCGCGAAGAATTGATCGCGGCCACCATTCACGACGCCCTGGGCGACATCCCGCTCGTCGGCGGCTCGGCGGGCGACGGCCTCGACTTCCGGGAAGCCTATGTGTTCCACGACGGCGCCTTCCGCCGCGACAGCGCCGTTCTCCTGCTCGTCACCTCGGCCCGGCCCATGCGCGCGTTCCGACGCCAGCACGTGGCGCTGAAAGGCGCGCGGGTCGTCGTCACCCGCGCCAACCCCGACCGGCGGATCGTGCACGAACTCAACGCCGTTCCCGCCGCCGAAGAGTACGCGCGTCTGGTGGGCGTCCATCCCCGGGACCTTGCGACCGAAGTCTTCGCCCTCAATCCCCTGCTCGTCCGGGCCGGCGGCGAGTATCACGTTCGCTCGATCCAGCGAGCTCTGCCCGACGGCAGCCTGGCCTTCTACTGCGCCATCGACAACGGGCTCGTGCTGACGCTTGGCGAGGACACCGACCAGCTCTCGGAGCTTGGCGACTTCTTCCGGACTCTCGAAGCCGAGCTCGGTCCGGTTGACCGCGTGCTGGCGTTCAACTGCGTACACAATACGGTGGTGGCCCGGGCGCGCCAGCAGGAAGCGGCGCTCGGGACGCTGTTCGAGCGGCATCGCGTCGTGGGCTTCAGCACGTTCGGCGAACAGTTCGGCGGTCTCCACGTCAATCAGACGTTCACCGGTCTGGCCTTCGCAGGCGGGGGAAGCGGGCCTCGTGGCCGTGGCTGACACCCCGACGGCCGAGCGCGTGGCGGCCCTTGAAGAGGCGCTGAGGCGCCAGGAGCGCATCAGCGAAGCGCTCATCGAGCGGGCCCTGCGGTTGGCCGATGCGCCGACCAACGCCTTCCAGCTGTTCGAGACGGCGGGGACGCTCGAGGGGCGCGTACGCGAGCGCACGGCGGCGCTCGAACGCGCGCTCGGCGAATTCGCCGAGGCCAACGCCGCCCTAGAACGATCGCAGCGCGAAGCCGAGGAGGCGCGCCAGCGCCTGGCGGACGCCATCGAGAGCTCGAACGAGGGGTTCGCGATCTTCGACGCCGACGACCGGCTGGTGATGTGCAACTCCACCTACCGGAGCCTTTGGCCCGAGATCGCCGACCGGCTGGTGCCCGGCATCCGGTTCGACGAGATCGTCCGCCTGGTGGCCGAGGTCGGTGGCACGCTGCTCGCGCGGGCCGCGCCGGCGCGGTACATCTCCGAGCGCCTGGCCCAGCACGCGCTGGCCGGCCCGCCCCACATCCACGCCCTGCCCGACGGCCGCTGGATCCAGGTGAACGAGCTGCGCACCCGGGGCGGCGGGATCGTGGGCGTCTATACCGACATCACCCAGGTCAAGGCCGAGGACGCCCGCGCGCGCGCCCGGGAGCTCGCCGAACGATCGGCGGTGCTGCAGGCCACCCTCGACAGCATCCGCGACGGGGTGGCGGTGTTCGACGCCGGCCGGCGCCTGGTAGCCTGGAACGATGCCCTGCGCCTTGTCCTGGCCTTGCCGGACCACGTGGCCCGCGCGGTGCCCTCGCACGAGGCGCTGGCCGCCCACTGCCGAGCGCGCGGGCTGCCGGGCGACAGCGTCACCCTGGCCTGGCCCGCCGCCGGGGAGGAAGCGGAGCGCCTGCTCACCCATGCGCTCGACGACGGGCGCGTGCTCGAGGTCAGGCGGCGCGGTATGCCCGACGGCGGCCTCGTGCTGTCGTTCCACGACATCACCGACTCCGTTGCGACGTCGAGGTGGCGCGGGACCTGGACGAGGCCCGCCGGGCGATCGCCCGCCGGACGCCCGCCCTGCTGCTCGTCGACTACCACCTCGACCGCGCGACCGGCGAGGTCGTCGTCGAGCGGCTGCGGGCCGAGGCGGCCCGGGAAGTGCCGGCCGCCATCATCACGGCCGACCGATCGGCCGAGCTGCGCGAGCGCCTCGCCGCCCGCGACCTGCCGATCGTGCCCAAGCCGGTGAAGCCCGCCCAGCTGCGCGCGCTGATGGCGCGGCTGTTGGGCTAGTCGGGGAGCGGCACCCCCCCTGGAGCCGGGCCCGCGCCGACGCGGCGCACCGACCGCGGGTCGGCCCGCTCAGTCGCCGGGACGGAACCCCACGCGGTTGGCCAAGACCACGGCCTGGGTCCGGCTGTAGACGCCGAGCTTGGCTAGAATGGCGCTCATGTGGCTCTTGACGGTCGTGAGCGTCACGTCGAGCTCGCGCGCGATGAGCTTGTTGGGCTTGCCTTCCACCACCAGGCCCAGGACGACCCGTTGCTGCGGCGTCAGACTGGCGATCCGAGAGCGGATGTCGGCCTCCTCGGGATCGGGCCGGTTCGCCTCGGCGAAATCGGCCGGCACGTAGATTTCCCCCGCCAGCACATGGCGCACGGCGTCCACCAACTGGCTGCGCTTGAGGCTCTTGGGGATGAAGCCCGAGGCGCCTTCAGCCAGCGCGCCATCCACCAGGCCCTTCTCGGTCGCGGCCGAGACGATCACGACTGGCAGGGTCGGGAACTCGCGGCGCAAGGTGCGCAGACCCGAGAAACCATGGGCGCCTGGGATGTTGAGGTCGAGGAGGACGAGGTCGAAGTCGCCCTCGCGCCGGATGACGCCCACGGCCTCCTCCAGCGTGGCCGCCTCGAACAGCTCGCAGGAGTCGAAGGCCACGGCCAGGATGGTGCGCAGGCCGTCGCGCACCAAGGGGTGGTCGTCGACGATGAGGACCCGCTCCGCCGAGATCTCGACCATGTCGTGCCCCGCCGCCCTTCCTGGCGCAGAGGCGGGGGACGAACGCCCCCCGCCTGGTCTTCGGGAATCTTCAGGACCCGGCCGACGTCGAGGCGGCGTCCGCCGTGACGGGCGCGTTCCGGTCGCCGGGCAGCTTGAACACCCAGAGCATGCCCCCTTGGGTGATCTGCTGCACGGCCTTGGCCACCTCGCCGCCCCACAGCGGCACCGCCCCGCCCCAGCCGGACATGACGGCCACGTACTGCTCCCCGTCGAGCTCGTAGGTCACGGGCGTGCCCACGACCCCGGAGCCGGTGTTGAAGCTCCACAGCTCTCGCCCGGTCCGGGCGTCGAACGCCTTCAGGAAACCTTCCGGCGTGCCCGTGAAGACCAGCCCACCGCCCGTGGCCAACACCCCGCCCCACAGGGGCGCCGGATTCTTCGCCTCCCAGACGATCCGGCCAGACGCGGGGTCGACCGCCCGCAGGACGCCGATGTGGTCGGGGTAGAGCGGCTTGATGGTGAAGCCCGCCCCGAGGTAGGCTGCACCCCGCTTGTAGGCGATGGGCTCGTTCCACAGGTCCATGCCCCATTCGTTGGCGGGCACGTAGAACAGCCCCGTCTGCGGGCTGTAGGCCATGGGGTTCCAGTTCTTGCCACCCAGGAAGCTCGGCGCCGTGAACACCGTGGCTCCCTTGCCGCCATCGGGGCCCGGGGCGGGCGGACGGTTCTCGGGCACGTAGATCGGCCGGCCGCGCCCGTCGACGCCCTTGGCCCAGGTGATCTTCGAGACGAAGGGGAAGGCCCGGATGAAACGGCCGTTCGTGCGGTCCAATATGTAGAAGAAGCCGTTCCGGTCGGCCGTAGCGCCCGCCTTGATGACGCGCCCACCCTGCTTCAGGTCGAAGGGGATGAATTCGTTGACCCCGTCGTAGTCCCAACCGTCGTTCGGTGTGGTCTGAAAGGCCCAGCGAATCTCGCCGGTGTCGGCATCGATGGCAAGCCGGCTCGAGGAATAGAGGTTGTCACCCGGGCGCATGCTGCTGTTCCAGGGTGCCGGGGTGCCGGTGCCGATGAAGATCAAGTTGAGCTCGGGATCGTACGTCCCGCCAAGCCAAGGAGCGCCACCGCCCGTCTTCCACATGTCGCCCGGCCAGGTGCGGTTGGCCCGCCCGTGACGCTGGACGGCTTGCCGTTGAGGGTGCCCACATGCCCCTCGATGGTCGGCCGGCTCCATACCCGCTGGCCCGTCTCGACGTCTTAGGCGTTCACCTTGCCCACGATCCCGAACTCGCCGCCCGACACGCCCGTGACGACCTTGCCCTTCACGATCAGGGGCGCGGCCGTGATGGCATAGCCGCCCTGGTGATCCTCGACCTTCACGTTCCAGACGACGCGGCCCGTGTTCCGGTCGAGCGCCACGAGCCGAGCATCCAGCGTTCCGAAGATGATCTTGTCGCCGTAGATGGCCGCCCCGCGGTTCACGACGTCGCAGCAGGGCATGATGCCTTCGGGCAGGCGGGCGTTGTATTCCCATTTCTTCCGACCCGTCCGGGCATCGACGGCGAAGACGCGGGAGTAGCTTCCCGTGACGTAGATAGTGCCATCGTAGACAATGGGCTGGCTTTCCTGGCCGCGCTGCTTCTCGCCGCCCAGGCTGAAGGCCCACGCGGGCACCAGGCGCTGGACGTTGCCGGTGTGAATGCGGTCGAGCGGGGAGTAGCGTTGGCCGAGCGGGCCCATGCCGTAGGTCAGCACGTCGCCAGGCGTCTCGGCGTCCCGCAGCAGGTCGGCGTCGGTCGGTCCGGCCGCCTGCGCGGCCACCGCCAGTCCGGCCAAGATCGAGCCCACCAACAGAACACGCTTCATCGTCCGTCTCCCCTCGTCATGTGCGCCGGTCAGGCCAGCGCGGGCGGCTGCCGGGCCACCCCGTAGCCCGCGAACATCCGGTCGAGCCGCCCGTCCTGGGCGAGCTCGCGCACCGCCTCCTCCAGGGCGTCGCCCAGGTCGCGACTGTCGTCGCGCACGGCCAGCCCCACGTCCCACCCGCGCGCCAGGAGGCCGGGCAACGGCGCCTGCCGCAGCCTGAGACCCTGGGCCAGCCCCGCATGCTCGATCTGCGCCCGGGTCGCGATCACCGCGTCGGCGCGCCCGGCCAGCACCGCGCGCACGGCGGCATCGCCGGTGGGCTCGCGCACCAGCTGCGCGCGCAGCACCCCTCCGAACTGGGCGGACAGGAAAAGATCGGGCAGCCCCGCCAGTTCCACCGCGACGCGGCGGCCGGCCAGCCCGGGCAGCGGGCCTTCGAACCGCGCGCCGCCCTCGGGCACGTAGGCCAGCGCGAAGGTTTCGCGGCAATAGGGGGCGACGATCGCCACCCGGTCGTGCCGGCGGGCAAAGGCCAGGTCGTACGGCGCGTGCAGCATCACGTCGGCCACCTGGCCGCCGAGCAGCGGTCCGCGCCACACGGTGTTGCGCAGGTCGTCGCCCACCTCCTCGTCGGCCACGAAGTCCCACAGGTCGACGCGCACCCCCAGCGCTTCGGCCAGCGCCCGGCCGAGGTCGGCGTCGATGCCCAGAACCTTCGATCCCTCCCGCCAGCTGAAGAGCCTGAGGTCGGCGTAGACCGCCACCCGCAGCACGCCTTTTTCCCGCACCTTCTCGAGGGAGGCGCTCCGGACGAGGCCGGCCGCGACCGACGCCAGGGCCGCGCCGGCCACCATGCGCAGCGCGTGCCGACGGGACGCGAGCGTCATTCGGCGGGCACCGTCTCGAGCCAGGCGCAGATGGCCCAGCCGGCCTCCTGGCCCAAGGTCTCGCCGAATGCCGGCATGTAGACCTTGCCGTCGCGCGCCGAGCCATGGTGGAACCGCTCGATGTACCACTCGTCGCCCGCGTCGCCCGGCTCCAGGTAGCGCAGGTCCGGGGCGATCCCGCCCGAGATGGCCTCGAGCCCATGGCAGCGGGCGCAGTTCTGATTGTAGGCCGACTTGCCGATCTCGATCGCCACCGGGTTGCCGCGGTAGGGGTTCGACCTTCGCCATTCCGCCCCAAGCGGGGGAAGGCGCGACACGTCAACGGGTTGCGGCGTCACGTCACCGTGGGCTTCCACGGCCGGCGCGACGGCAAGCCAGAGCGATCCGATTCCCACCGCCAGGCCCACCGCAAGGCCAGTGCGGGTAGCGGGAAACCGTGCCATGGAACCTTCTCCTCCTCCCGATGCGAAGGTCACCATGCCGCCGCCCTGCGACGGACAATCGCACCATGGTAGGAAGCCGCAGCGTCGGGAGGGCGCTAGAGCCGGGTGTTCTCGTCCTCCGCCCATGCGCCGCCCATGCCGCCACGGATGATCCCGGTTCTGGCCGCGCTCCTGCTCAGCGGGGCCGGCGTGCCGGTGGGCCCGGGGATGGTCTACGTCAGCAACGAGCGGGGCGCCTCGGTCAGCGTGATCGATCCCGACCGCCTGGAGGTGGTGGCCACCTGGCCCGTCGGCCGGCGTCCGCGTGGCATCGCCTGGACGCCCGAGGGCCGGCTCCTGGTGGTGGCAAGCGACGAGAACGCCATCCAGGTGCTGGATCCGGCCACCGGGCGAGTCGAACGGTCGCTGGCGGCGGGCGAGAGTCCCGAGCAGATCGCGCTGTCCACCGACGGTCGGCTGGCCTTCGTGTCGAACGAGCGCGACAACCAGGTCTCGGCCGTCGAGCTCGCCACGGGGCGGATCGTGTTCCAGGCGCCCACCGGGGTCGAGCCCGAGGGGATGGCCGCCAGCCCCGACGGGCGATACGTCATCTCGACCAGCGAGACCGACCACAAGGCCCATTGGATCGAGCTCGCCTCGGGCCGTGAGGTGGCGGCGGTGCCGGTGGGGGAGCGCCCGCGCCACGCCGAGTTCACGCCCGACGGTCGGCAACTGTGGGTGACGGGCGAGATTGGCGCCAACGTGACCGTGATCGACGCCGCGACCCGGCAGGTGATGCGGACCATCGCCTTCGCTCCCCCCGGGGCGAAGCCGGGACAAACCTTGCCCGTGGGTCTGCGCTTCACGCCCGACGGGCGCGAGGCGCTGGTGGCCCTGGGCCGGGCCGACCGGGTGGCCGTGATCGACACCGCCCGGCTGGAGGTGGTGGCCTACGTTCCGGTCGGCCGACGGGTGTGGCACCTGGCCCTCGCGCCGGACGGTCGGCGCCCCAGGTGGTGGCCCAGGTGAAGGTCGGCCGGTCTCCCTGGGGGGTGGCCATCGCCCGCTGACCCCACCGCCCGACCTTGGTCCAATGGTCGGGCCCTGGCTCCCTCACGCATCGTCCTCCGGACCACGGGACCGGCCGGGGAGGGCCGGCAGGGAAGGAAAGGGGGATGCCATGACGCATGGTGCCATGCGACTGGCCGCGCTCGCGACGGCCCTGATGGCCGCGCCGGCTCAGGCCGACCGGACCGAGGCGCCGCTGTCCGTCCTGAAGGCGAAGGGCATCATCACCGAGCAGGAGTACCAGGCGCTCCTGAAGGAGGTGGACGCCGAGGTGGCCCGGCGCGCCGCGGCTTCGGCCGACGACCGCCTGGTCCGCCGGACGGAATCCGGGGTGGGCGTCGTGGTGGGCGACGTCACGCTGAAGCTGTCCGGCTCGGTCAACGCTTTCTTCGTCCACGACAACGCCGAGGAACCGGGGCCCGGGACGGCGGTCGTGGGCGGTCTTGCCTCGGTGGGCGAGAATACGGCCGCGGTGCGCAACGGCCTGCTGCCGGGCTTCTTCCGCATCGACGTGACCACCACGCAGGGCGGTTGGGACGTGGGCGCCCACGTGGGTTTCTATCCCGGCATCAACAGCGTCGACTACGTGGGCGGGGCGAACTCGGCCGGCAATCCGCAGGCCCTGGGCACGGCGGGCATCGACGCGCGGCAGACCTTCCTCACCGTCGCGCGGCAGGGCCTGGGCGAACTGAAGCTGGGCCGCGACATCGGCCTCTTCGCGTCCGAAGCCATCCTCAACGACATGACGCTCCTTGGGGTGGGCACGCCGGCCGGCAACGTCGCGCCGTCCAACACGACGCTGGGGCGCATCGGGCTCGGCTACATCTACACCGACTTCCAGCCCCAGATCACCTACACCACGCCCAAGTTCGCCGGGCTGCGGGCCAGCGTGGGCATCTTCCAGCCGCTGCGCACGGTGGGCCGGCCGGGTGAGCAGAAAGGCTCCCCGGGGCTCCAGGGCAAGATCACCTGGGATTTCGGCGCGGCCGAGGGCCTGTCCGGCCGACTGTGGCTTTCGGGCATCACTCAGAAGCATGGGGATTCCGCGCCCAACCTCGACGACGACTATCGCGGCTCTGCCTTCGACGTGGGGGCGCGCCTCGGCGTCGCGGGCGCCTCGCTAGTCGGCTACTACTACCGGGGCTCAGGCGTGGGCACCACCGGGCTCTTCATCTTTCCCGTGGATGCCGCCGGGAACCGGCGCGACAGCTCGGGCTATTACCTCCAGGGCTTCTACACGCTCGGCAAGCTCTTCCTGGGGGCGAGCTACGGCCGGTCGTCCCTCGACCTGGCCGACGGCGAGGTCAATCCGCTCCTCGTGCGCTTCAACGCCAGCTGGGCGGGCCAGGTTCGCTATGGGCTCACGAGCTGGGTGAGCCTGGTGGCCGAATACGTGCGCACCCGCGCCCGGGCGCACGGCGGCAACGAGGCCAAGAGCGACGCCCTTGCCATCGGCAGCATCCTGTTCTTCTGACCGCGCGCTGGCCGCACCGCGGGCCGGCGCCGCTCCGTTCCCCGGATGTCGAAGGCCATGATCTCCATCCGTGTCACGGCACCCCTGTCGGTCGCGCTCGGGGCGCTTGGCGCACCCGGCTGGGCGGGCGAGCCTGAGGACCAGGGTGGCCCGCCCACCATCGTGGTGGTGGGCCGTCCGCTGTCCGCGCCGCCGGGGCTCGAGGCGACGGGGCCGCGTACGCTCGAGACCGCGCGGCTTTCCAGCGTAGCCTCGGGCCGGCTCGAGGACGCGCTGCGCGACGTGGCGGGCTTCCAGCAGTTCCGCCGCGTGGACAGCCGCGCGGCCAATCCCTCCACGCAAGGGATCACTTTCCGCGGCCTGGGGGGCAACGCCTCGGCCCGCGCCCAGGTGCTGCTCGACGGGGTGCCTCAGGGCGACCCGTTTGCCGGCTGGATCCCTTGGTCCGCCCTGGCGCCCGAGCGGCTGGCGTTCGTCCGCATCGACCGCGGCCCCGGTGGCGGGCCCTTCGGTAGCGGGGCGGTTGCGGGCAGCGTGGAGCTGGAAAGCGCCACGGCCGACGACCGATCCCTTGCCGTGGGCCGCCTGCTGGGCGGCAGCCGGGGGTCGGTGGAAGCGGCGCTGGCCTCCACCCCCCGGCTGGGCCGAGGCTTCGCCGCGCTCGACCTGCGCCTCGACCGCGGCGACGGCTTCGTGCTGATTCCCGAGCGCCAACGCGGCTCCATCGACATCCCCGCCCGTTACGACGCCTGGAGCCTGGGCGGCCGCCTGGTCGCCCCGTTGGGCCAGGCGACGGAAGTGCAGGCGCGCGCGCTCGTCTTCCGCGACCGGCGGGTTCGCGGCTTACCTGGTGCCGACAATCTGGCCGAAGGCCAGGACGGCTCGGTTCGCGTCGTCCATCGCGGCACCTGGTCTGTGGAAGCGCTCGTCTTCATCCAGTCGCGCAACTTCGCGACCGTCGCCCGCTCGGCCGATGCCACCCGCACGGTCGCCACCACCACGCTCGACCAGTTCCGCACGCCGGCCGACGGCCATGGCGGCAAGATCGAGCTGCGACCGCCCCTGGGCTCGGGCGTCTCCTTGAGGCTGGGTGCCGACTGGCGCTTCGCTTCGGGCGAGACGAACGAGTTCTTCCAGTTCGTGGGCGGTGCCCCCGCCCGGCGGCGCGAGGCGGGCGGGCGGTCGCGGCTCGTGGGCGCCTTCGCCGAAGGCCACCTCGAGCGGGGCCCCCTGCTCGTCACCGCCGGGGTGCGCTTCGACCACTGGCGCCTGTCGGACGGAAGGCTCGAGGAACGGTCGCTGGCGACCGGCGCCTTGCTGCGCGACCTCAAGTATCCAGACCGGGCCCGGGGCGAGATCTCGGCCCGCGGGGGCGCGCGCTGGCGGCTGGCCGACGGCCTGCAGCTGCGGGCCGCGGGCGGGACGACCTTCCGCCTTCCCACGCTCAACGAACTCTATCGGCCGTTCCGGGTCGGCGTCGACGCCACGGCCTCGAACCCCGACCTCGACCCCGAACGCGCGCTGGGGTGGGAGGCCGGCCTCGACTGGACGCCCGCGCCCCGGATGCGCCTGTCGGTTGCGGGCTTCGGCGCTCGGCTCGAGGGCGCGATCGCCAACGTCACGCTGGCGCAAGGGCCGGGCGTGTTCCCGCAGGTAGGCTTCGTGGCGGCCGGCGGCGCCTTCCGGCAGCGGCGGAACCTCGATGCCCTCCGCTCCCAGGGGGTTGAGGTCGACGCCGGGCTGGGGCTTGGTATCCTCTCAGCCGAGCTGAGCTACGCGCTGGTCGACGCCCGCGTCGAGGCGTCGGGCCCCGCCGCACCCCTCGACGGGCGGCGGCCGGCCCAGACGCCGCGCCACCAGCTGTCGGCCACGCTGGGCGTCGCGAAGCCCTTCGGCGACCTTGCGCTCACGTTGCGCCACGCCTCGGCCCAGGCCGACGACGACCTCGGCGAGCGCCGGCTGCCGGCGGCCACGACCCTCGACGCTTCGGCTCGCGTGCGCCTGGGCCGCAGGCTCGCCCTGCTGGCGCGGGCCGAGAACCTTTTGAACGAAGAGGTGGTCTCCGGCGTCTCGGCGGCCGGAATCCGTGACCTCGCCCAACCGCGGACGCTGTGGGCCGGAATAGGGGTCGCCTGGTAGGGTCGTTCCGACCTCCGGCGTGGACGGCCGTCGCCGCGTCGGCCGCCCTCGCCCTCGTGGCGGCGCCGGCCGGCGGCACCGAACCGCCGGCCATCGTCGTGACGGCGCCGGCGGGCGGGATCGACGCCGACGACCGCGCCGCCTTGGGGGCGGCAGCGCTGCGGCGGGCCGGCCGGTCGGACCTGCTGGGAGCCCTCGCCCGCGACGTTCCCGCCGTCGCCCTAGTGGATGCCTCCACCAACCCCTGGCAGCCCAACCTCGTGGTGCGGGGCTTCGCCGTCTCCCCGCTCCAGGGCGCCGCGCAGGGGCTTGCCGTCTATGCCGACGGCGTTCGGTTCAACCTGCCGTTCGGCGATACGGTCGACCTGGGCCTGCTGCCCGGGGTGGCCATCCGGCAGGTCGAGATCCGCGACGCGTCGGCCGTCCATGGGCTCAACGCCCAGGGGGGACCGTGCTCGTTACCACGCGCACCGGCCGCGATTCGCCGGGCGGCGGGGCGGCGCTGTCGTTCGGTCGCTTCGGCGAGGTGGGCGGCGAGGCCGAGTGGGGCGTGCGCGACGGCGCGTGGTCGGCCGATGCCGCAGTCGAGGCCGACCGCGAGGACGGTTGGCGACGCTTCTCGCCGTCGCGGCGAACCTCGGCTTGCTCGACGTCGGCCGCGACACCGACCGGGCTGGCCTTCACGCCAAGGCCCTGATGGGCGAGGGCCGCTTCATGGGCAATGGTGCGGCCCCGATCGGGCTCCTCGAAGTCGATCGCCGGGCCGTCTTCACCCATCCCGACGTCTCGCGACCCCGCCTGGCGCGCGGGTCGCTTCACCCCTGGCTGGCCGTCGGGGCCGCCGGCCGCCTCGAGGCCAGCGTCTACGGCCTCCTCTTCCGCCAGCGCACGCTCAACGGCGATGCGGCCGACATCGAACCCTGCCCCGAAGCCCCAGGGCGCCTCTGCCTGGAAGTGGGGGACCAGACGCTTCCCCTGCGGGACGCTCAGGGCAAGCCCATCCCCCCGTTGGCCGGCCAGGATGGCTACGGCCTCGTCAACCGGTCGCGCACGCGAAGCCGCGCCGGCGGGGCGTTGGTGCAGTGGGTGCACGCACTCGGCGACGGGGCCCGCGCTGGCGAGGTGGTGGCGGGCTTCTCGGTCGATGCCTCGCGCACCCGCTTTTCGGCCCGGTCGGAGGTGGGAGCGCTGGGCGAAGACCGCGACTGGTCTTGGCCCGATCGTGGACCTTCCGGGCGGGCCCATCTCGCCGGTCGAGCTCGTTGCCCGGGCGCGCTACCTGGGCCTGTTCGTGGCCGCTCGCGTGCCGCTCTCGCCCTGGCTGTCGCTCGAGGCGGGGCTGCGTCGGAACGACGCGTGGGTGCGCCTCGACGATCGCCGGGGCGAGGCGCTCGACGGCCGCCACCGGTTCCGCAGGCTCAATCCCGGAGCGGAGGTGGACTGGGAGGTGGCCGAGGGCGTGACGATGCGGGCCGGCTGGCACCGCACGAACCGCGTGCCCGCGCCGGCCGAGCTCGGCTGCGCGGACCCCGACGCGCCGTGCAGCCTGGCCAACTTCTTCATCGCCGACCCGCCGCTCGAACAGGAGGTGACCGAGAGCGCCGAGGCGGGGGTGGCGCTGGCGCGTGCGGGCTGGCGCCTTTCCGTCGCGGCCTTCCGGGCGACGAGCCAGGACGACATCCAGCTTGTGGCCTCCGGCGTGCGGGGGCGCGGTTACTTCAAGAACGTGGGCCGCACCCGTCGCCAGGGTGCGGAAGTGACGGCCGAGGTTTCCCTCGCGCGCTGGCTGCAAGCGCGGCTGGGCTATGCGTTGACCGACGCCACCTTCCGCACGGGCTTCGCGCTGCCCAGCCCGAACCACCCGGCGGCCGAGGCCGATGGTTCCGTGACCGTGGCCCCCGGCGACCGCCTGGCCAACGTGCCCCGGCATCGGGGGGTCATGACCGTCGAGGCGACGCACGGCGGCGTGGGCCTGGGTCTCGACCTCTCCGCCCAGTCGGGCATGCGGTACCAGGGCGACGAGATCGGGGCGCTGGAGACGACCGGGCGCTACGCGCGCCTCGACCTGCGGGCCGCGTGGACGGTGAATCCGGCGTTCGAGCTGTTCGCCGAGGTGCGGAACCTCACGAACACCCGCGCGTCGACCTTCGGGATCCTGGGCGAGGTGGGCGACGTGGAGCTCGACGAAGCCCCGGGCGCCTCGGACCCACGCTTCGCCGGTCCGCTCGCCCCCCGGCGGTGGCGATTGGGCGCCCGGGTTCGGTTCTAGGCTTCCGAAAGGTACAAGGTCCGCGTGGCCGCGCGTGAGGTCGGGTCCGCTGCGGTCTCGGGGTCCGGGCGACCGCAGGCCTCAGGGCGCGCGCTGCACCGGCCCCAGTGCGCGCTGCTCGACGCCCGGATAGAGGTGGACGGCGCTGCGCTGCAGTTCGTAGCGGGCCTCCGCCAGCGTCGCCAACGGCTCGGGGATGGGCAGCTCGCCCACTTCGGCCAGCGACAGGCCCCTTGCCGCCGCCTCGTGAAAGGTCCGTTCCAGCCAGTCGAGCCAGGCCCGCGTCTGGCGGATCGCGGTGTCGGGCGTCGGGTCCACGGGACCGTGGCCCGGGACGACCCGACGATGGCCGAGGGTGAGGAGGCGGTCGAGCGCCGCGCGCCAGCGGTCGAGCTGGGCGTCGGGCGTGGCGGGGGCGCGCCCGTGGAACACGAGGTCGCCCGCGAACAGCGTGCCCGTGACCTCGTCGAGGACGACGAGGTCGACCGCCGAGTGCCCGGCGAGGGTGAGGAGGCGAAGGCGGCGCCCCCCGATGTCCTCCACCCCGTCGGCCACCACCGTGCCGGGCAGCGTGGGCTCGGTTCCCGTCATCGCAGCACCCAACAGGCGGTAGAGCCCGTCGGCGTACGCCGCCAATCCGGAACGGAGGCTGACGAGCACGGGGGCGGTGGTGGCGACCACCGCCGGATCGAAGGCGGCGATCCCGTAGCTGTGGTCGGGATGCAGGTGGGTCACGTAGACGCGCGCGATCCGTCCGCCCGCGAGCCGTTCGGCGGCCGCTCGGATGGCGCGGCCCTGGCCGAGCGAGGTGCCCGCGTCGATCACCACCGCGCCGGCGCTCGTGCCGAGGATGCCGATGTTGGCGATCGCGCCGGCGTTCGCCCGGTTCATCCGGGAATCGGCGCCCCGGATCACCCACACCTTCGGGGCGACCGGATGGGGCGGGGGCCGCCCGGGCCGGCGCGCCGGCCAGCGGCAGGGCCGACAGACCCTTAAGGACTCCGCGCCGGGAGAGCTTCATCGGCCGGCCGTCTGAAGGGCCACCGCGGGCACGGCCGCCTTGGCCGCATAGCGGATCCCGCCCGTGTCGACGGCCTCGACCACCAGCGTGTCGCCAGGCCGCGCGCGCGGCTTGAGCGTGAGGACCGGGTCCTCGGCGAGGCTCGCCTGGATCCGGGCCCGCGCCAGCGGGCGGCCCTGGGCGTCGCGCACGTCCAGGCGGTCGAGGTGGTAGAGGGGTGCGTCCGCGACGAAGCCCGTGTCCATGGGGTGGCGCAGACGCGCTCTCAGGCGCACGCCGCCGTCCGAGTCGACGAAGGCGCGGGCCTGGGCCTGTCCCAGGCCCTGGGCCCAGTCGGCCCGGGCCCGGCTCACGGGGGGCAGCGAGCAGCCGCCGCCCGCCGCGTCAACCCAGACGCCATGGGCGACCCACGTGCCGTCGGCCAGTTGCGCCAGCGCTCGTACGGGCGTGCGCTGGTCGAGGCGGATGCGCAGCGCGACGAAGGGCTCGGCATCCGGCAGGTCGAGGTCGAGAGGCACGGGGAGGGGATTGAGGTCGACGAGGACGATGAGCCGCTGCACCGCCGCCAGCGCCCGGCCGTCGACCAGCACGGGAAACGAACGCTGGTCCTCGGTCACGACCGGCACCAGGAGCTTCAGGCGCGGGTCGACCCGGACGTCGGCGCTGGGCCCCAGCACCTCGGCCAGGCGGTGGGCCCAGATGGGGCTTGCCAAGGGATCGGCGGGCGCTCCGGCCATGACCGGGGCGCCCGCCGCAAGGCAGCTGGCGAGGAACGCCAGGCGGAATTGCCGGAGGAGGTGGGCGATCCTCGCCATGGGCCCATGGATGGACGGTGGGCGCAGGCGAAGCCATTGGACCTCGGAACGAGGCGCCTTGCACGGCAAGACTTAAAGAACTGTTGAAATCCATGCTTGCGCGCGGCCGCCCGCCGTGCGATGGGTGCCCCGGCTCACGGCAGCCGTTGGTCAAGGAGGTTCCGGCCATGACGACCGCGTTCGGCCCCCCGCCACCCCTGGCGGTCGCCACCCTGGGGTGGCCGCGCATCGGCCCCAAGCGCGAGATGAAGACGGCGCTCGAGGCCTTCTGGGCAGGCGAACTGTCGGAGGAGCGGTTGCTCGCCACGGCCGCCGAGCTGCGGGCCGCCAACTGGGCCCGGCAGCGCGCGCTGGGCGCCCACCTGCTGCCCGCGGGCGATTTCACGCTTTACGACCACGTGTTGGACACGGCCGCCATGGTGGGCACGGTGCCCCCGGAATATGGCCCCGCTCAGGGGGCCGTTGGGCTTGCCACCTACTTCGCGATGGCGCGGGGCACCCGCGGGCGCGCCGGCGGCGACCTGCCGGCGCTCGAAATGACGAAATGGTTCGACACCAACTATCACTACATCGTCCCCGAACTCAGCCCGACCCAGGAATTCGCGCTGGGCTCGACTGCCGTCGTCGACCAGACGGCCGAAGCGATCGCCCAGGGCCACCGGCCGCGGCCCCTACTGCTGGGGCCCGTCACCTTTCTCATGCTGGCCAAGGCCCGCGGCGGGGCGTTCGACCCGCTTGACCTCTTGCCCGGCCTGCTGCCCGTCTATGCCGAGGTGCTGCGCCGGCTGGCGGCCCTGGGGGTGGACGCCGTCCAGATGGACGAACCCGCCCTGGTGCTCGACCTGTCGGATCGGCAGCGCGCTGCCTTCCGCACGGCCTATGAGACGCTCGGCCGCGACCAGCCCGGCCTGTCGCTGATGCTCACGGCCTGGTTCGGGCCGTTGGGCGACAATCTGGACCTCGCCCTGTCGCTGCCCGTCCAGGGCCTCCACCTGGACCTGGTGCGGGGGCCGGGGCAGCTCGAGGAGGTGCTGGGCCGCTGGCCCCAGGGCCGGCGCCTGTCCCTGGGCGTGGTCGACGGGCGCAACGTCTGGCGCGCGGACCTCGCCAGCCTCGTCGACCGGCTGGAACCGGTCGTCGAGCAGCTGGGGGCGGAGCGGCTCGAGCTCGCGCCGTCCTGCTCGCTCATCCACGTCCCCATCGACCTGGCGCTCGAAACCGAGCTCGACCCCACCATCGCCGAATGGCTGGCCTTCGCCGTGCAGAAGGTGGGCGAGCTCGGCCTGCTGCGGCGGGCCCTGCTCGAGGGCCGGGGGGCGGTGGCCGACGCGCTGGAGGCCGCTCGAGCAGCGCTCGCCCGGCGCCGGAGCGATCCCCGCACCCACGATCCCGCCGTCCGCGCCCGGGTGGCCGCCACGACACCGGCCGACACCCGCCGGACGAGCCCCTTCCCCGCCCGCCGCCTCCTCCAGCGCGCGGCCTTGGGCCTGCCCGATTTCCCCACCACCACGATCGGCTCGTTCCCGCAGACGGCCGAGGTGCGCCGGGCCCGGGCGGCCCACGCCCGGGGCGCGCTGTCGGATGCCGAGTACGAGGCGTTCCTCAAGGCCGAGACCGAGCGCGCCATCCGCTGGCAGGAGGAGGTGGGGCTCGACGTCCTCGTCCATGGCGAGTTCGAACGCAACGACATGGTGCAGTATTTCGGCGAGCAGCTGGCGGGCTTCGCCTTCACCACGCGCGGCTGGGTGCAGAGCTATGGCTCGCGCTACGTGCGCCCGCCCATCATCTACGGCGACGTCCATCGGCCGAAGCCCATGACGGTGGGGATGACGGCCTATGCCCAGTCGCTCACGACCAAGCCGGTCAAGGGCATGCTGACGGGCCCCGTCACCATGCTGCAGTGGAGCTTCGTGCGCGACGACCTGCCGCGCGCCGAGGTCTGCCGACAGATCGCGCTCGCCCTGCGCGACGAAGTGCTGGACCTGGAGCGGGCGGGCATCCGCGTCATCCAGATCGACGAGCCGGCCTTCCGCGAAGGCCTGCCGCTGCGGCGGGCGGACTGGTCCGCCTATCTTGCCTGGGCCGTCGAATGCTTCCGCCTGGCTTCGGCCGGCGTGCGCGACACCACGCAGATCCACACCCACATGTGCTATTCCCAGTTCAATGACATCATCGAGGCCATCGCCGCGATGGACGCCGACGTAATCTCGATCGAGACGGCGCGGTCGAAGATGGAGCTGATCGAGGCCTTCGTCGATTTCCGCTATCCCAACGAGATCGGGCCCGGCGTGTACGACATCCACGCCCCCCGCATCCCGCCGACCGAGGAGATGGTGGCCCTGCTCGATCGGGCGGCGGAACGCGTCCCGGCCGACCAGATCTGGGTCAATCCCGACTGTGGGCTCAAGACCCGCCGCTGGGAGGAGGTGAAGCCCGCCATCGCCCACATGGTGGAGGCGGCCCGCACGCTGCGCGCGCGCCGGGCCGCCGCGCGCACCGGCTGACGTCCGTCAGGCTGCGGCGGCAAGGGCGGCACCTTGCCGTGCGGTAGGCGCGGCGACCCCGACCGCGAACGGTCGGGCATGGGGGCAAGGGCTGCGACACCTCGCCGTTTCGCGATATGGTCGAAGCCCCGCCCGGCTTCCTAGCGGGCGGGGCCCAGGCCTCGAACGGCAGGACCCGGAGATGACCGCGCCCATCCGCAAACTCCTCGTCGCCAACCGATCCGAAATCGCCATCCGGGTCTTCCGCGCGGCCGCCGAACTCGGGATTCGCACGGTCGCCATTTACGCCAAGGAGGATCGCTTCTCCCTCCACCGCTCGAAGGCCGACGAGGCCTACCCGGTGGGCCGGGGCCGGGGCCCGCGCGAGGCCTATCTGGCCATCGACGACATCGTGCAGGTGGCCTTGGCCGCCGGCGTGGACGCGATCCATCCAGGCTATGGCTTCCTGTCAGAAAATCCGGAGTTCGCCGCGGCCTGCGCCCGGGCGGGCATCCGCTTCATCGGGCCTGCGCCCGAGACCTTGAGGCTGTTGGGCGACAAGGTGGCCGCCCGGGCGCTGGCGGCGCGCGTGGGCGTGCCGGTGGTGCCGGCGACCGAGGCCATCCCGCAGGATCCGGACGAGGCCGACCGGTGGGCCGCCCGCGTGGGCTACCCCCTGATGGTGAAGGCGGCCTGGGGCGGGGGCGGGCGTGGCATGCGCATCGTGCGCCAGCCTTCCGACCTGGCCGCCGCCGTCGCCTCGGCGCGGCGCGAGGCGGCCGCCGCCTTCGGCCGCGACGACCTATACTTCGAGCGGCTGGTGGAGCGGGCCCGCCACGTGGAAGTGCAGGTGCTGGGCGACCTGCACGGCAACCTCGTCCACCTGTTCGAACGCGACTGCACGGTCCAGCGGCGCCACCAGAAGGTCATCGAGCGCGCGCCGGCCCCGTTCCTCGACGGCGCGACCCGTGCGCGCCTGACCGAGGCCGCGCTCGCGATCGCCCGGGCCGCCCGGTACGTGGGGGCCGGCACCGTCGAGTTCCTGATGGACGCCGAGACCGGCGAGATCTTCTTCATCGAGGTGAACCCGCGCATCCAGGTCGAGCACACCGTGACCGAAGAGGTGACGGGCCTCGACATCGTGAAGGCGCAGATCCGGATCGCCGAGGGCGGCCGGCTGGGGGTGGTAGCCGAGACCGGCATCCCCCCCCAGGAGGAGATCCGGTTGTTCGGGCACGCCATCCAGGCCCGTGTGACCACCGAGGATCCCGAACGGGGCTTCGCTCCTGACTACGGCCGGATCAGCGCCTTTCGCAGCGCTTCGGGCTTTGGCATCCGCATCGACGGCGGCACCACCTATCCAGGCGCGGTCGTCACGCCGTTCTACGATCCGCTGCTCGAGAAGGTGACCGCCTGGGCGCCCACGGCCGAGGAGGCGATCGCTCGGTTGGACCGTGCGCTCAACGAATACCGCGTGCGCGGCGTGGCCACCAACCTCGCGTTCCTCTCGGCCGTCCTGGCCCACCCGGCCTTCCGCACGGCCACCTACACCACCCGCTTCGTGGACGAGACGCCCGAGCTGCTGCGGCCGCCCGCCCGCCGCGACCGCGCCAGCAAGCTTCTGCGCTACATCGCCGAAGTGACGGTGAACGGGCACCCCGAGATGAGGGGCCGCACGCCCGTGCCCACGCACTGGCGCGCGCCCACCCCGCCTGGCTTTCCCGCGCCGCCCCCGGGAACCAAGGCGCTGCTCGACCGGCTGGGCCCCGAAGGCCTCGCGCGCTGGATGCGGGAGCAGACCCGCGTGCTCGTCACCGACACGAGCCTGCGGGATGCGCACCAGTCGTTGCTTGCCACCCGCATGCGCACGCACGACCTGGTGCCGATGGCCGAGGCGACGGCGCGCGGCCTGCCCGGCCTCTTCTCTCTCGAATGCTGGGGCGGGGCCACCTTCGACGTGGCGCTCCGCTTCCTGAAGGAAGACCCCTGGGAACGCCTGGCGCGCCTGCGCGCCGCCGTTCCCAACCTGCTGTTGCAGATGCTGCTGCGTGGGGCGAGTGCGGTGGGCTATGCGAACTACCCCGACAACGCCGTGCGCTTCTTCGTGCGCGAGGCGGCCGCAGCGGGCATCGATGTCTTCCGCATCTTCGACTGCTTCAACGACGTGGCCCACCTGCGCCCGGCGATCGAGGCGGTGCGCGACGCGGGCAAGCTGGCCGAAGCCGCCTTGTGCTACGCAGGCGACCTGACCGACCCCACCCGCACGCGCTATCCCCTGTCGCACTACACCGAGCGCGCCAAGGCCCTGGAGGCGGCAGGCGCCCACGTGCTGGCCATCAAGGACATGGCGGGGCTGCTCAAGCCGGCTGCGGCGCGGCTTCTGGTGCGCGCGCTGCGCGACGTCACTGGCCTTCCGATCCACCTCCACACCCACGACACGTCGGGCATCGCCGCGGCCACCTTGCTGGCCGCAGTCGAGGAGGGGGTGGATGCGATCGACCTGGCGCTCGATTCCATGTCGGGCACCGTCTCCCAGCCTTGTCTTGGCTCCGTGGTCCATGCCCTACGCCACGGCCCGCGCGACACCGGGCTCGATCCGGCGGCGATCCGCGCGCTGGCCGCGGCGTGGGAAGGCGTGCGCCGCCTCTACGCCCCCTTCGAAGGCGACGTGCGCTGGGGGGCCTCGGAAGTGTGGCTGCACGAAATGCCGGGCGGCCAGTTCACCAACCTCCGCGAACAGGCGCGCGCCCTGGGGCTCGAGGACCACTGGCCCGAGGTGGCCCGGGCCTACCGCGCGGCCAACGATCTGTTCGGCGACATCATCAAGGTCACTCCCTCGTCCAAGGTGGTGGGCGACATGGCCCTCATGATGGTGAGCCAGAACCTCTCGGCCGACGACGTGCTGGACCCGGCCCGCGAGATCGCCTGGCCCGCCTCCGTCATCGGCATGCTGAAGGGCGAACTGGGGTTTCCGGAAGGCGGATTCCCGCCGGCCGTCGTGGCCAAGGCCTTGGGGCCCGAGGCCGGGCACCCGCCCCCCGCCTTGGCCCCCGTCGACCTCGAGGCCGCCCGCGCCGAAGCGCAGGGGAAGCTCGGCCGGGCCGTGTCGGACCGCGAGCTCGCCTCCTACCTGATGCACCCTGAGGTGTTCGTCGACTACGCCCGCCACGATGCGCGCTTCGGGCCGGTCGAGGCGCTGCCCACGCCCGTGTTCTTCGGCGGCATGCGGCCGGGCGAGGAGTGCCAGGTGGAGCTCGAGCCGGGCAAGTCGCTCATCGTCGTGCTGCAGGCCATCGGCGAGCCGGACCCCGACGGCCAGGTGCGCCTGTTCTTCGAGCTCAACGGCCAGCCGCGCCTGGTGCGCGTGGCCGACCGGCGCCGGGCGGCGCGCCCGGCGCGCCGCAAGGCCGAGGATCGCGACGGGCACGTGGCCGCCCCGATGGCAGGCGCCGTCTCGTCGGTCGCGGTCCGGGTGGGCCAGCGCGTCGAAGCCGGGGATCCGCTGCTCACGCTCGAGGCCATGAAGATGGAGACCACGTTGCGCGCCCCCCGCGGCGGCGTGGTGACCGAGCTGCTCGTACACCCGCACGACCAGGTGGAGGAGAAGGATCTCCTGGCGGTGCTGGGGCCGGTGGCGCCCGCGTGACCCACCCGGAGGCCGCCCCCGCCTTTTGGCCAGCGCATGGCGGCCATCCTGACGCCCCTGGCAGGGAAGACAGGCGCCGCGCCCTGCGCTACCGCAACGAGGCGAGCCCGCAGGCCGCCTGCGGAACCATGACGAGATGAGGGGGACGGATGATCTGGCACGAGGTGCGCACCTATCGATCGGCCGAGCGGCTGCCGCGCGAGGCACAGCTTGCCTGGAAGATCGCGGAAGTCGCGGCCGATCCCGTGGCCGTCGAGCCCGAGGTCGTCGAGATGATCGGCAACCGGATCATCGACAACGCCGCGGTGGCCGTGGCGGCCATCGACCGCCGGCCCGTCCGATCCGCGCGGGCCCAGGCGCTGGGCCATCGCATCGGGCCATTCCATCGCAACGGGGGCGGCACCCTGTACGGCCTCGATCCCACCGTCCGCGTGAGCCCCGAATGGGCCGCCTGGGCCAACGGGGTGGCGGTACGCGAGCTCGATTTCCACGACACGTTCCTGGCGGCCGACTACAGCCACCCGGCCGACAACATCCCCCCCATCCTGGCCGTGGCGCAGGCGATGGGCCGCCGTGGGCAGGACCTGGTGCGCGCGATCGCCACCGCCTACGAGATCCACGTGGCGCTCGTGAAGGGCATCTGCCTTCACGAGCACAAGATCGACCACATCGCCCATCTGGGGCCCGCGGCCGCGGCGGGCCTGGGCACGCTGCTTGGCCTGTCGGTCGAGACGACCTACCAGGCCATCCAGCAGGCCCTTCACGTCACCACCACGACGCGCCAGTCGCGCAAGGGCGAGATCTCAAGCTGGAAGGCCTTCGCGCCGGCCTTCGCCGGCAAGATGGCGGTGGAGGCCGTCGACCGCGCGATGCGGGGCGAAGGCGCGCCCTCGCCCGCCTGGGAGGGCGAGGACGGGTTCATCGCCTGGCTCCTGTCCGGGCCGGGCCACGTGTATCGCGTGCCCTTGCCCGAACGCGGCGAGCCCAAACGCGCCATCCTCGAGACCTACACCAAGGAACATTCGGCCGAATACCAGAGCCAGGCGCTCATCGACCTGGCCCGCCGGTTGCGCACCCGCATCCCGGACCTGACGCAGGTGAAGGACATCCTGATCCGCACGAGCCACCACACCCACACCGTGATCGGCACCGGGGCCAACGATCCCCAGAAGATGGATCCCGACGCCAGCCGGGAGACGCTGGATCATTCCATCATGTACATCTTCGCCGTCGCGCTCGAGGACGGCCGCTGGCACCACATCGACAGCTACACCCCCGAACGCGCGCACCGGCCCTCCACGGTCACCCTGTGGCACAAGATCCGCACCGAGGAGGATCCGGCCTGGACCGCCCGCTACCACGACCCCGATCCCGCCCGGCGGGCCTTCGGCGGGCACGTCGTCGTCACGCTGGCCGATGGCACCGTGATCGAGGACGAGCTCGCGGTGGCCGACGCGCATCCCGCGGGCGCCCGGCCCTTCGCCCGGCCCCAGTACATCGAGAAGTTCCGCACCCTGGCGCACGGCATCGTTGAGCCGGCCGAGCAGGACCGGTTCCTGGCGCTCATCGAGCGGCTGCCCGAGCTCGCCCCCGACGATCTGGCGGGGCTCACCCCCCGGGTGCGGCCGGAACGGCTGGGGCCCGACGCTCCCCCGGGGATCTTCTGACCTTCCCTCGAACCGGCAAGGATCACGCGCATGGAAACGTCCTTCCGTCCCAAGAAGTCGGTTGCCCTGTCGGGCGTGGTGGCCGGCAACACGGCGCTGTGCACCGTGGGCCGCACGGGCAACGACCTTCACTACCGCGGCTACGACATCCGCGACCTGGCCGAAGCCTGCACGTTCGAGGAAGTGGCCCACCTGCTGATCCACGGCGAGCTGCCCGATCCGGCCGAGCTGGCCGCCTATCGCCGCCACCTGGCGTCGCTGCGGGGCCTGCCGGCGGCCGTGCGCGCGGTGCTGGAAGCGCTGCCGGCCGGCGCCCACCCCATGGACGTGCTGCGCACGGGCGTGTCGGCCTTGGGCTGCGTGCTGCCCGAAGAGCCCGGCCACCCGCCGGCCGGCGCCCGCGAGATCGCCGACCGGCTGCTGGCGAGCCTGGGCTCGATGCTCCTCTATTGGTTCCATTTCGCCCGGAACGGCCGCCGCATCGACGTCGAAACCGAGGACGAGACGATCGCGGGCCATCTGCTTACCCTGCTGCACGGCCGGCCCGCGCCCGACAGCCACGTGCGGGCGATGCACACCTCGCTCATCCTCTATGCCGAGCACGAGTTCGCCGCGTCCACCTTCGCCGCGCGGCTGACCGCCAGCACGGGCGCCGACCTTTACGGCGCCGTCACCGCCGCCATCGCAACGCTGAAAGGGCCCAAGCACGGCGGCGCCAACGAAGTGGCCCACGACATCCAGACGCGCTACGCCACCCCCGCGGAAGCGGCGGCCGACATCCGCCGGCGCGTCGAGGCCAAGGAGGTCATCATCGGCTTCGGCCACCCGGTCTACACCGTGGCCGACCCGCGCAACGAGATCATCCGGCGCGTGGCCAAGGGCCTTGCCGAGGAGCGAGGTGACATGACTCAATATCTAGTGGCCGAAGCCATCGAACGCGTGATGGCCGAGACCAAGAAGATGTTCGCCAATCTCGACTGGTATTCGGCCGTCAGCTATTCGCTGATGGGGGTGCCCAAGTTGCTGTTTACGCCCCTGTTCGTGATTTCCCGCACCACGGGCTGGGCGGCGCACGCCATCGAGCAGCGCGCCGACGGCAAGATCATCCGCCCGTCGGCCAACTACACGGGCCCGGAGGAGCGCCCCTTCGTGCCCTTGGCCCAGCGTCGGCGGCAGGCCGCCTGAGGCGCCGATGCCCTGGCTCGTCGCTGCGGACCTGCCCGTCGAGCCGGCCGGGCGACGCTTCCGCACGCTGTTGGCGCGGCCGGGCATCCTGCGCCTGCCCGGTGCCCACAACGGCCACGCTGCACTCCAGGCCAAGGCCGCCGGCTTCGAGGCGCTTTACCTTTCGGGCGCGGCAATGACGGCCTCGATGGGGTTGCCCGATCTGGGCATCATCACGGTGGACGAGGTCGCGTTCTTCATTCGCCAGCTGGTGCGGGCCGCCGGCCTGCCGGTGCTCGTGGACGGCGACACGGGCTATGGCGGCGTGCTCAACGTGATGCACATGGTCCGCGTGTTCGAGGAGGCCGGCGCGGCCGCCGTTCACCTCGAGGACCAGGAGCTCCCGAAGAAGTGCGGTCACCTCAACGACAAGCGATTGGTGAGTGCCGACGAGATGGCGGCCAAGGTGGCGGCCGCCCGACGCGCGGCGCGCGACCTCGTGGTGATCGCCCGCACCGATGCCGTGGCGGTCGAAGGCTTCGACGCCGCCGTCGCCCGCGCCCGGCGCTACGTCGAGGCCGGTGCGGAAGCGATCTTCCCCGAAGCGCTCACCTCGCGCGAGATGTTCGAAGACTTCGCCAAGGCCCTGCCGGGCGTGCCGCTCTTGGCCAACATGACCGAGTTCGGCCGCACGCCCCATTTCACGGCCGCCGAGTTCGAGGCGATGGGCTATCGCATGGTGATCTGGCCCGTCTCCTCGCTCCGGGTGGCCAACCGCGCACAGGCACGGCTGTACGCGGCGCTTGCGCGCGACGGTTCGACCGCGGCGATGGTGCCCGAGATGCAGACGCGCGCCGAACTCTATGCCACGATCGGGCTGTCCGCCTACGAAGCGCTCGACGCCTCGCTCGTGGCCTCGGTCGTGCCGGAACCCCCAGCCGGCGCATGACGCCCGCGTGCACGCGCGGGCGAACCCGGCTATAGCGGGCCCATGCTGCACGCCGCCCCTGACCGCCCGCGCCTCGTCCCGCCCGGAGGGGCGCGCCGGGTGCTTCTCCACAGCTGCTGCGCTCCTTGTTCGGGCGAAGTGATGGAAGCGCTTTCCGCAAGTGGCATCGACTACACCATCTTCTTCTACAATCCCAACATCCACCCGCGCGAAGAATATCTGCTGCGGAAGGACGAAAACATCGCCTTCGCCCGCAAGAACGGGATCCCCTTCGTCGATGCCGACTACGATCCACCCACCTGGTTCCGCCGCACCCGCGGGCTCGAGCACGAGCCCGAGCGGGGCGCCCGCTGCACCGTCTGCTTCGACCTGCGCTTCGAAGTGACGGCGGCCTACGCCCACGCGCACGGCTTTCCCGTCTTCACGAGCTCGCTTGGCATCTCGCGCTGGAAAGACATGAACCAGATCAACGCCTGCGGCGAGCGGGCGGCGGCGCGCTATCCGGGGCTCACCTACTGGACGTTCAACTGGCGCAAGGGGGGTGGCGCTCAGCGCATGATCGAGATCGCCAAGCGCGAACGTTTCTACCAGCAGCAGTACTGCGGCTGCATCCATTCCCTGCGGGACACGAACGCTCGCCGCGCTGCGCAAGGTCGGCCGCCCGTGGTGATCGGGGCCACCTGGTACGGCCAGGACTCCGACGACTGAGCGACCTTCGGGGCGCGCGCCGGGTCCGGCGGTCCGCCGGGTGTGTGGCGAGGCCGGCCGCGCCGTGCCAGTGGCCGTGTTGATGGGGGACCAGAGGCGGCCCGGCGGAGGGCGTGGGCTCGGCGGCGGTGGCGCGCCCGGAACGATTCGAACGTCCGACCCCCAGATTCGTAGTCTGGTGCTCTATCCAGCTGAGCTACGGGCGCGCGTGGCCGGGCTGATAGCCCGCACGCCCAGGATTGCAAGCCGGCGCCTCACCTGGGCGGGTGGTCTGGGCGGCCGGCGCTGGCCGGTCGCCTTCCCCATGGTTCACGTCTTGGGGGCGACCCTGATCGCCGGCTGCGCCGGGCGTGGGGGCTTTCCCGACCTGCAGCCCCGCCCTCACGAGGCGCCCCGGGCCGTCGCGCCCGTCGTGGCGCCGGCCGATGCCCTTTCGGCCGAGGACCGCGCGGCCTTCGGGCGTGCGCGCGCGCGGGCCGACGACCGCCTTGCGGAGGTCCGCAAGGCGTGGGCGCAGGCCTGGCCGACCGCCCAGGCGGCCGTAGCCGCCGCGCGCGGGGCCCGCCCTGGACAACCGGCCTGGGCCGAGGCCCAGCTTCACCTTTCGCGCCTCGACGACGCCTTGGCGGGTTATGCGGAAGTCGAGGCGATCCTGTCGCCGCTCGCCGTGCGTCCCGACGCGCGACCGGCCGACTGGGACGCGGAGCGGGCGGCGGTCGCGGTGTTGCTGGAACGCGTCCGCGCGGAGGCCCAAGCGGGCTACCGCCAGCGCCGGCAGCTGGAACGAGGGCTCGACTGAGGCGACCGGCTTAGGCCAGCCGGTCGAGCTCGGAGTCCGCCATGCCGCCCGGCACGATCGTGACCAGACAGGGCAGGCTGCCGGCCGCCGGCCCGGCGAAATGGGCCACCAGGGGCCCCGGCCGGCCCTGCGGGGCGGCCGCCAGCACCAGCATCCGCACTGCGGGCTCGGCCTGCAGGAAGGCCAGGATCGCCTCGGCCGCCCGCCCCTCGCGCAATTCCGTGCGGGGCCGCCGCCCCAGGATGGTCGCCACGCGCCGGGCGGCTTCGTCCAGCACCAGCTGGGCTTCGGCCAGCGCTTCCTCCGCGATGGCGCGCTGGGCCCGCCCCCACTGCAGGAACGGGGCCGAGGGCACGACCCGCAGCAGGATGACCTCGGCATCAAGACGCCGGGCCCGGCAGGCCACGTAGCGCAAGGCCTTGGCGCATTCCGGGGTGTCGTCGACGATCGCCAGGAACGCCTGCGCCTCGGGATGGCGGGCGCCCTCGGTCATCGATGGGCGGGGCTGGCGCGTGGGCGGACGGGCATGCGCCGGTGCTAGGGCCCACGGCGGGCCGAGGCAATCGGCGGCCGCTCAGCGCCGCGCGCTGGGCAGCTTCACCCGCACCGTCTCACCCGAATTGCCGGGGAAGCCCGAGAACATGGCCTCCACGAGCCGCGGCACCAGCACCGGCATCGAGCTTTCCCGGGTGGTCGAGTGCGCGCGCCCTTCGAAGACCCGCACACCGTCGGCCGCCCGGCTGATGGTCAGGTCCACGTGCGCGGGGAACACGGTGACACTGTAGACGTACGGCTGGTCCCACCAGCCGGGGCCCCAGCCCCAACCAGGACCCCAGCCCCAGCCGGGGCCCCAGCCCCAGCCGCCCCAACCCCAGCCCCCCCAACCGGGGATGGTGTCCACGCGCTCGCGCGGCACGCCCATGCCATAGCCGAAGCGAGCCACGAAGTCGGCCGAAGCGGCGTCTTGCACCACGGTGAAGCCCGCCTGGCGCAGCTTGTCTTCCACGGCCCGGGCGTAGGTGCGGAATTCGATGCTGGCCGCATCCTGCCCTTCGGCCGGCAGCACGATCACCCGTTGGCCGGCCGGGGCCGGCAGCGCCTGGAAGCGCGTGACGTCGGCGCGGAAGGGCGTGGCGCATGCCGCCACGAACAGCAGGGCGGCCGGTGCGAGCACTTGGGCGGCCCGCCGATACGCCCCCACCGCATGCCTCGAGCTCATGGATCGTCTCCGGAACCCGTTCACGAACACGCTCCCGGCCCTAAGCAAGTTGGGCTGAACGGCGGCTTGCCATCGCCGTCACGATTGCGGCGCGCGGGTGGGCGGATTATCGCAGGGCGGCCGGGGAGTGGCGCAGTCCGGTAGCGCATCTGCTTTGGGAGCAGAGGGTCGCAGGTTCGAATCCTGTCTCCCCGACGCGTGGGCCGTCGCCTGGGCGCAGGCTGCCGTGCCCGGCCCGCAGGGCGCCACCTGGGGCCACCAACGGGGCCTTGCGCCTTCAGGTGGCGGTCGCATCCGCGGCTTGCGGGTGGGCGCCGCGACGCCAGGATCCTTGCCGCAAGGCCCGAGGAGACGCCGCGGCGGCCGCCGGTCCGTGCCCGTTCGGGGGGCGTCGGCGCATGGCCGCCGGGCGGCCCGGCGGATCCCCGCGTTGGGGCCGGCAACTTTCGAAGAACGCCCAAATGCCTCGGCGCCGCACGGCGGCCCCGACAGTTCGGGGCGTGCCCGACCAATCCCGCCCCGGGGTCGTCACGCCAGAACCGAATCCGGCTTGGGTGCCAGCGCCCTCCAGCTGGCCCGAGAGGAGCCCAAAACCCGGAACGAGCGACCGACGCCCTTCACTGCCCTCCTCCCGTCGAAGGGTCGCGCGCGTCGCCCGCGGGGGAGTCCCGCCAAACGAAATCGAGGCGACGACTGGCGGACGGGGTGTCCGCTGAAGTCCGTCTAATAACCCTATGAGAACCGGATATTTGCTGAACCAGCCCTAAGCTCTTGTCCCCCAGGGTGTTCCACAGCGTGCGGTTGGAAGGGCGTCACGCGGGGAGAGGCCCGGTCTTTGGGGTCAAAGCCTGAGGCCCAGGCCGTCATGGCCGTGGGCACGACGCACACCCGGCGGGCCCCGACGG
>JANWWL010000001.1 GCA_025056155.1 Sphingomonadaceae bacterium | reverse complement strand
CGTCCCACACGCTGTCCCACACCGGGCGTGAGATGGGAAGAGCGCCTCGGCGACAGCCTGAGCCCTAACCCACGACGAAACCGGGGGAACCCCAGCAGCGAGAGACCCAGAGCAAAACGGGGAGACGAGAGGCTGGCGGAGTCGGAGGGATTCGAACCCTCGGTACGGGTCAACCCCGTACGGCGGTTTAGCAAACCGCTGGTTTCAGCCGCTCACCCACGACTCCAAGCCCCCGTCGGCCCTAGCCGGGCCGCACGCCGCGGGCAACCGCCCGCCTCAATCCGCCTCCGCCGCGGCCGTCTCCCAGCGCGATGGACCTCTCCGGGCATCGGCGTTTCCTGGCGGGCCACACTCCGGCGCCCGACCCGGGGCCACCCGACCCCATCCCCCACGCCCTCGCGCTCGCCGCCTGGGCCGCCCTGGAGGCCCCGGACGTCGAAGCCGTCGACCTGCACCTTGCCTCGGGCCACGTGGTCCGAGGTGCGGTGCGCCTGCGCCTCGTGGGGCCGCTCCTTCAGGCCTCGACCCGGCGCCAGGGCTGGACGCACCTGTTCCCGGCCCGCGACCTCGCACTCGTGCGTCTGGTGGGCCGGGGCGGCCGGCGCGACTGAGCGACGACGCCGACGGGCCGGCAGCCTGCCTCTCCGTCCATCCCCAGGGAAGCGCCGCGCCGGCGGGCCACGGCGATGGCCCAGACCCGGCACGGGGCGCCCCATCGCCGGCACCTCTCCCCACCTCTCTCTCGCTCTGGCATGGCGGGCCCGTGGACCGGCTGGCCGTCTCCCCCAATCCGCGCGCGCTGGGCGGGACCGGGCTGGTTGTCGGTCCCTGGGCGTGGGCCTTCCGGCCCTTGGCCGGCACCCGGCCAGCAGATGCCGCCCGCGCGCTCGCGGCCGCGGTCTCGGGCGGCGCGGGCCTGGTGACCGTGAGCGACGCGCCCTGGGCGGGTGGCACGACCGCCTGGGGCGCCGACCTCGCCCTGTTGGCCGACGCGCTCGCCGAGGCGCCCGAGGCCGCACGGCAGGCGGCCATCGCGCTGCGGGCGGGGCTCGCCCCCCAGGCGTGGGACCACCGGCCCCAGGCGCTCACCGCCCAGGTGGACGAGGCCCTGCGCCTCCTGAAGCGCGAGCGGATCGAGCTCCTCATCCTCCAGCGGACCGACCCGCTCGTCCATCCCGAGGGGCTGGCACGGACGCTGGGGGAGTTGGTCGCGGCCGGCAAGGTCGGCGGGGTGGGGCTCGCCCACCATCCGTTGCCACGTATTGCCTTCCTTGCGCGACTGCTGGGTGCGCGGCTGGGGGCCATCGAGGTGCCCTTCTCGGCCCTCGATCCCGCTCCCCTGTTCGATGGCACGCTCGATTACGCGCTCGAACGGGGCCTCGGGGTCATCGCCGCCGCCCCCTTGGCCGAGGGGCGGGTGGGCGACCGACCGGACCTCGCGACCTCGGTCGCGCACCGGGCCACGCTGCGCGCCCTCGATGCGGTGGCCGACCGTGAAGGTGTCCCGCGCGCCGTGGTGGCCGCCGCCTTCGTGGCCGTGCACCCCGCCGAGCCGATCCCGCTGTTCGGAACGCAGGATCCCACGGAGCTCGCCGGCCTGGCGCGGATCTTCACGATCGGGCTGGAGCGCGGCGACTGGTACCGGATCCTTGAGGCGGCGATGGGCGGCCCGCTGCCGATGCTCGATCCGCTGCGCTAAGCCGTCTCGAGCTCGGTTCGGGCCAGGGCCAGGGCGGCTTCCCGGTCTTCGGGAAAGCCGGCCGCCACCCACCGGGCCTCGACCGCTTTCAGCCGGCGCGACACTTCCGGGCCGGGCGCCAGACCGAGCGCGATCAAGTCCCGGCCCGAGACGGGAAGCTGCGGCCGCTTCCAGTCGGCCAGACGCGGCAGCCAAGCGGGGGCCCGGGGGTCGTCGGTCAGCAACAGCCGGTCGATGGCCGCCTCGGCCCCGCGCGCGTAGGCCAGGACGCGCGGGTCCCGGGGCACCGGGCCGGCGGTCAGCGCCGCTTCGAGCCGGGCGGAGTCCTTGCGCGACAGGCGAAGCCGCGATCCCAGCGCGCGCGCGAGTGCGGGATCCTCGGGTAACAGGGCCGCCAAGCGCCGCAAGGGGTGGGGTGCGGCTTCGGCCCGGGCCTCGGCGGCTACCAGTCGGGCCAGCCGGGGGAGGTCGGTCGCCTCGGGGAGGATCGGGGTCAGGATGCCGTGCGCCAACATGGCTTGGGTCGCCGGAACCGGATCGCGGGCCGACAGCAGCTTGAGAAGCTCCTCGCGGATCCGTTCGCGCGAAAGGCTGAGCAGGTCGCGGGCGCGGGCCGCACAGGCCTTAAGGCCCGCTGGATCCATCCCGAAGTCGAGCTGGGCGGCGAAGCGGAAGAAGCGCAGGATGCGCAAGGAATCTTCGGCGATCCGGGCTTCGGGTTCGCCGATGAAGCGCACGATCCGGCGGCGGAGGTCTTCGAGGCCGCCGTAGAAGTCGCTCACCTCGCCGCCCAGGGCGCGCGCAAACATCGCGTTCACCGTGAAATCGCGCCGGGCGGCATCGGCCTGCCAGTCGTCGGTGAAGACCACGCGGGCATGTCGCCCGAAGGTTTCGGCATCGATCCTGAGGGTCGTGATCTGGTACGGGCGGCCGGCCAGGACGGCGGTGATCGTGCCGTGGGAAAGGCCGGTCGGCACCACCTTGATGCCCGCCCGACGCAGGCGGGCGCTGGCGTCGTCGGGCCGCAAGCGGGTGGCGAAGTCGACGTCGGCCACCGGCCGGCCCAACAGCCCGTCGCGCACGGCGCCACCCACCACTCGGGTCGCATCCGCCGCGGCCTCCAACGCGTCGAAAAGCTTTCCCATGCCCGGGCGGTCCAGCCACAGGGCGGGATCGAGCCGAGTCATGGCAAGCGTGCGGCCAGGTTGACGAGCATCCCCGCCGTGGCGCCCCAGATCGTCCGGCCCTGCCACTCGATCACGTAGAAGCGCCGGATCCGCCCCTGCCACTCGGCTTCGCGGAGCTGGTGCGTGGAGGGGTCGAGCACGTGCGCGAGCGGGACTTCGAACAGTTCGGCCACCTCCTGGACATTAGGGCGCAGCGCGACGCCAGGGTCCACCACGCCCACCACCGGATGCACCCGGTAACCCGTCGCCGTGACATACGGGTCCGACAGGCCCAGCACGTCCACACGGTCGGGTGGCAGGCCCACCTCCTCCTGAGCCTCGCGCAAGGCTGCGGCCACCGGGCCCGGGTCGCCGGGATCGATCCGGCCGCCCGGGAAGGCGACCTGGCCCGCGTGGTGCTTCAGGTGCGCGGTGCGGCGGGTGAGCAGCACGGTGGGCTCGGGGCGGGCCAGCACGGGCACCAGCACGGCGGCCGGCACCGGGGCGCGGCCGGGGAAGTCGGCGAGGCTTGCGAACGCGTGATCGCCCGCCAGGCGGGGCGGACCCGCGGCCCGGCCCAGGGCCAAGCGCAGGCGCTCAAGTGGGGAAGGCAAAGAAGGCCCCATCGCTCCACAAACCCAGGGGTCCGCCCTGCGCCTCCTGTTCGGCGAGAGCCCAGGCGGCGAGCTCGTAGAAGACGGGCCGGGCCACCAGGGCTTCAAGCGGCCATGGCGCTGCGCCCCGGACGTGGAGATAGGGCCGCGGGGCGCCATCGGCCCCGGCGGCGAAGCGCAGCGGGTGGTCGGGGCCTGCGATCACCAGGTCGTCGGTCGCCAGACGGAACGCGATCCGCCGCTCGCGCCCTTCGCCCTCGCTCATGGCCTCTACGGCCAGGAACGGCGCGTCCTCGACGTCGATCGCCAGCTTCTCGACCGGTGTTACGAGCACGAACCGGCCGTCGGGTTCGCGGCGCAGGATGGTGGAGAAGAGCCGCACGAGGGCCGGTCGGCCGATGGGGCTGCCAGCATGCCACCAGGTGCCCGACCGATCGATCCGCATGCCGGAATGACCGCAATCCGGGGGGTTCCAGGTCTCCACCGGCGGCAGCCGCCGCTCGGCCGCCAACCGGGCGATGTCGGCCAGCGAGAGGCCCCGCAGATCGGGCGGTTCGCGCCGGATGGGCTCGTCGGCGCCGGCGGCCATGGCCGGGGCATACCGGCGGCCGGCCCGCCCCTCAAGCGGCGGGTGCCGCCTTTACGCTGCGGCGGGAAGACCGGCCTGGGCGGCGGCCATCAGCTTCGCTCGGCCGCCATAGAGCGCGGGATGCCGCGCGCGCAGCAACAGCCGGTGCCGCTCCACGGGCCCGGGCAGCTCCCATTCCTGGGTCACGTCGGCCGACCAGCCGAAGCGGCCGTAGTAGGGGGCGTCGCCGATCAGCGCGCAGTCAAGCGCCTGGGCGTCGAGCTCCGCCACCACGCGCGCCAGCAGCGCCAGGCCGATCCCCTGGCCGCGCCGCTCGGGCGCCGTGACCATCGGGCCCAGCAGCAACAGCGGCCGCGGCCGGGCGAACGGAGCCTGCCAGGCCACGGGATGGCAGCGGATGGCACCCACCAGCGCACCCCGAGCCACGGCCACGAAGGCCAGGCCCGGCACCGGTGCCGACGTGCCGCGCAGCAGATTGGCCGTACGGCCCCGCCGCTCGGGGCCGAAGCAGCGCTCCACCAGGGCATCGACGGCCGGGCGGTCGCCAGGAGCCATCGGTTCGATCGTCACGTCGGCGGGAAGCCGGTCGTTGGCCCCGGCCAGGGTGCCGGTGGTCATCGGCCCCGGCACCGACGAGCTTGACAGGTCCCAGTCATCGCGGGGCGCGGCATAGAGAGCAAAGGTGGCGAAGGAAAGGCCGGGATGGTGCGGTTGTACGACATGCGCATGGCCCCCAACCCCCGCCGGGTGCGGATCTTCCTGGCGGAGAAGGGCATCGAGGTGCCACGGGAGGAGGTCGACATCCCTTCGGGCGCCAACCTTTCCCCCGAATTCCTGGCCATCAACCCGCGGGGCGTGCTGCCCACCCTGGTGCTCGACGACGGCACGGTGCTGGACGAGTCGATCGCCATCTGCCGCTACTTCGAGGAACTCCAGCCCGAGCCCAACCTGATGGGCCGCGATCCCCTGGACAAGGCCCGGATCGAAAGCTGGCAGCGCCGCATGGAGTTCGACGGGCTTCTGAACATCGCGGCCATCTTCCGCAACACGGCCCCCGCCTTCGCTCATCGCAGCGCCCCCGGTGCGGTGCCCGCCACCGACCACATCCCGGCCCTCGCCGAACGCGGCCGCGTGTTGGCCCGCCACTGGCTCGATGCCCTCGAGCGGCGGCTGGCCGAACAGCCGTTCGTGGCCGGGGACCGCTTCACGGTGGCCGACATCACGGCCTTCGTGTGCGTGGAGTTCGGCAAGTGGGTAGACCTGCGGCCGGGCGACGGGCATCCGGCCGTGCGCCGCTGGTACCAGGCCATCCGGGCGCGACCGAGCGCACAGGCCTGAGCGGGCGGGCCCGGCGCCGCCGAGGGAGGAGACCATGCTTGACTGCGTGATCCGGGGAGCGACCGTCATCGACGGAACGGGAGCGCCCGCACGAACCGCCGACGTGGGCATCCAGGGCGACCGGATCGCCGAGGTGGGCCGCATCTCGGCGCCCGCCCGCCGGGTGATCGCGGCCGAGGGCCTGTGGTGTACGCCCGGCTTCATCGACTTGCACACCCATTACGACGGTCAGGCGAGCTGGGATCCGTGGCTTGCCCCCACCAGCCTCAACGGCGTGACCACCATCGCCATGGGCAATTGCGGCGTGGGCTTCGCCCCGGCCCGGCCCGACATGCACCACACCCTGATTGCCCTGCTGGAAGGGGTGGAGGACATTCCGGGCACCGCCCTGGCCGAAGGCCTGACATGGGATTGGGAGAGCTTCCCCGACTATCTCGACGCGCTGGCGCGGCGCCGGTTCACCATGGACGTGGCAGTCCACCTGCCGCACGCTGCGCTGCGCTGCTACGTGATGGGCGAGCGCGGAGCCGACCATCGCGAGCGGCCGACCGAGGCCGAACGGGCCCAGATGGCCCACCTGACGCGGGAGGCGCTGCGGGCGGGAGCGTTGGGCTTCTCCACCTCGCGCACGCTGGTCCATCGCTCCCGCGACGGTGCCCACATCGGCACCTTCATGGCCGGGGCTGAAGAGCTGCTCGCGATCGCCGGGGCCCTGCGGGATGAGGGCAAGGGCGTCATCCAGCTGATTTCCGATGCCTACCTCACGCCCGACGATGCGTTCGCCGAGCGTGAACTCGCCCTGATCGAAGCGATGGCGCGGGTGTCCGGTCGGCCGCTGTCGTTCACCGTCCAGCAGGCCGACGAAGCCCCCGACCGCTTCCGCCACCTTCTGGAGGCCATCGCCCGGATGGTGGGTCAGGGCCTCGACGTGAAAGGCCAGGTGGCCCCGCGGCCGATCGGAGTGGTGCTGGGGTTCCAGGCCTCGGTCCATCCCTTCCTGCTCTGCCCGTCGTGGCGGGCGCTGATGGCGCGGCCGTTCGCCGAACGGATCACCGCCCTGGCCGAGACCGACCTCCAGGCACGGCTGCTCGCCGAGCATGCGGCCGTGAACGCCCGCGACTTCGCCCGACTGGTGACGAAGGGCTTCCACCGCATGTTCCGCATGGGGGAGGTCGTGGACTACGAGCCCCGACCTGAGACGTCGCTCGCGGCCGAGGCGGCGCGGCTCGGCCGCGACCCGGCCGCCCATGCGCTTGAGGTGCTGCTCGAGGACGAGGGGCGACGGCTCCTCTACATGCCGCTCGTCAACTTCGCCCGCGGCGACCTTGACGACGTTCACGCGATGATGACGGCCCCCCACACGCTCTACGGCCTGTCGGACGGCGGGGCGCATTGCGGGACCATCTGCGACGCCAGCTTCCCCACCACCACGCTGGCGCTGTGGCCCCGGGGCAACCGTTCGGGCCGGTCGATCCCCGTCGAGGAGCTCGTCCGGGGCCTTAGCTGGCGCAACGCTCGCCACTTGGGCTGGGCCGATCGCGGCCGCATCGCGCCAGGGCTGCGGGCTGATCTCAACCTGATCGATCCTGCGGCGCTGGCCGTGCCGGCGCCCCGCATGGTGTTCGACCTGCCGGCGGGCGGGGGGCGATTGCTGCAGGAACCGCGTGGCTTCGTGCTGACGATCGTGGCGGGCGAGGTGACCCATGCCGACGGCCGGCCCACGGGGGCGCTGCCGGGGCGCCTGATCCGGGCCTAGCCCAGGGGTTCCAGCAGCGGTTGGCCGGCCGGCGTGGCACCACCCCCGTCGCGCGGCCGCACCTTGAGCGAGAGGAGGAACGCCGTGGCCGCAAGCGTCGCGGCCAGCGCGAAGGGAAGGCCGGGAAAGGCGACCCAGGGCTCGGCTCCGGAGCTGTGGGCGAACAGCTGGGAATAGAGCGGCGGGCCCACCACGATGGCGATCGACGTGAGCGCGTTGAGGGCGCCCTGCAGCTCGCCCTGGGCGTTGGCGGCGGCCTCCGAGGTGGCGAGGGCCTGCAGCGACGACGGCGCGAGCCCCCCCAGCGAGCCCACCAGCATCCCCGCCAGCAAGAGCATCGGGGCCCCAGCCAGGGCATAGGCCGCCATGGCGGTCGCCCCCATGAACAGGCCCACGCGCAGCGTCCGGGCTTCGCCCAAGGCCTTGACCGCACGGCGGACAAGATAGCCGTTCACCAGCACCGACAAGAGGCCCACGAGCCCCAGCGAAAGGCCCACCTGCTGTTCCGTCCAGCCATAGCGGTACTGCGTGTAGTAAGGCCAGATCGAGTGCTGGGCCTGGATGGCGAACCACCACAGGAAGTGGACGGCGGCCAGCAGCGCCAGCGGCCCGCCCAGCGCCTTGAGCCGCGTGAAGACCGCGAAGGGATTGGCGCGCGCCCAGTCGAAGGGGCGACGCAAATGTGGGCCCAGGCTTTCCGGAAGCGCCCACCACCCCAGGGCGAAGTTCAAAAGGCAGACGCCGGCCGCGGCGTAGAAGGGCAGGCGATGGTCGATGCCGCCCAAGAGGCCGCCCAGGGCCGGCCCCAGCATGAAGCCCAGACCGAAGGCCACGCCCACCAGACCGAAGTTCTGCGCCCGTCGCTCGGGAGGCGTGACGTCGGCGATGTAGGCGTAGGCGGTCGAGAAGCTCGCGCCGGTTAGCCCCGAGATGACCCGGCCCACCAGCAACACCCACAAGCTGGGCGCCAGCCCCGCGATCAGGAAGGCCACGGCATGCCCGCCGGCCGAAACGAGCAGGATCGGGCGGCGACCGTGGCGATCCGAAAGCGCCCCCAGGATGGGCGAGGCGAGGAACTGGGCCAGGGCGAATGCCATGACCAGCCAGCCCCCGATGGCCGACGCCTCGGAGAGCGGGACGCGCGCGAGTTCCATCACGATCGCGGGGAGCACGGGGATGACGAGGCCGAACGACAGCGTGTCGATGAGGACGAGGGCGACGATGAAGGTCAGCGCTCGCCGGCTGGTTCCGGCCGTGGCCGCCCCGTTCAAGGGCGCTCGCCCAGGCGCCCGTGCTGCCGCTCGAAGGCGGCCAGGTCTCCTTCGGCCAGCAGGCGCGCCTGTTCCTGCCAGCGGTCGCGGGCGGGTCGACCCTGGAAGGGGCCGAGCCGCGCGTCGAGTGCCGCCATCGCCTCAGGACTGAGCTCGGCGAGCTGCGCGTACCGCGTAATGCCCAGCCCGTTCAGCAGGGCCTCGAGCTTGGGGCCGATCCCCTTGATGCGCTTCAGGTCATCGGGCGGGCCCGCGGCGGGAGGTGGGGTGAAGGCCGGCGATTCCGCGGGCGGAGCGGGCGGCGAAGCGACTGCCGCGGCGGGTGGGGCCTGCTCGAGCCGGATCACCCGCCGCCGGCTTAAGGCTCTGAGCCGGATGGCCAACAGCACGGCGACCACCAACGCTAGCCCGGCCAGAGCCACCAGGGCGAGGGTGTCGGTCATCGCCCGGTTCCTTCCCGCCCGCAGCGAGCGGGGTCAAGGCCGGCCGTCAGGTGGTGCGCTGGGCCCGGTCGCGGCTGTTGGTCGCCCGGATGGCTTCGGCGATCATCGCCCAATCCTCGTCCGACAATCGGGTGAGGCTATGGAAATTGCCACTGGTGGCCAGCCACTGCCCCCCGTCGATGGCGATCACCTCGCCCGTGAGATACGCGCATTCGTCCGACATGAGGAACAGGGCAAGGTTCGCCAGCTCCCGATGCTCGCCCATCCGGCGCAAGGGAATGTTGGCAGCGCCCGTGCCGTCGCCCAGCTTGCGGGCCAGCGGCTCGGGCATCAGCCGCTCCCAGGCGCCTTTGGTGGGGAAGGGTCCCGGGGCGATGGCGTTGGCCCGGATGCCCTTGGGGCCCCATTCGACGGCCAGCGACTGGGTCATGGCGGCGACACCCGCCTTCGACATGGCCGACGGCACGGTGAACGGCGACCCGGTCCACACCCAGGTCGTCACGATCGACAGAATGTTGCCCTTGTGCCCGCCCGCGATCCAGCGACGGCCGGCGGCCACGGTGGTGTTGAAGGTGCCGTGGGCCACGATCGACGCGATGGCGTTGAATGCGTTGGCCGAAAGGTCCTCGGTGCGGCTGATGAAGTTGCCGGCCGCGTTGTTCACGAGCCCGGTCAGGGGCGCCTCGGCGAAGATCTTCTCCATCGCCTCGTCGATCTGGGCCGGGTTGCGGATGTCGACCGCCATGGGCGTCACCTTGGCCCCCGTGGCCTCGTGCATCTCGCGCGCGGCTTCTTCGAGGATCTGGCCTCGCCGACCCCAGATCACCACTTCGGCGCCGTGGGCGGCGAAGGCTTCGGCCATCGACTTCCCGAGCCCCGTGCCGCCGCCGGTCACGAGGATGCGGTGGCCCTTGAGCAGGTCGGGACGGAACATCGACATGGCGCTCTCCCCTGGCGTGCGGACGGCGTTAGGGGGCCGCTGGGGCCGTTCTCAAGCTGTCAAAAAGTGCGCCCCCGCGCGAACGTCGCAATCCTGAACGGCCGGAACGGCCGCGGCGGGCTCGGGCACCCTTCAAGGCGCGGCCGAGGCGCGCACGGCGGCACAGGTTTCGCCCGCCATCCGCAGCCGATCGCACACGGCCACGGCGTCGGGGCCGCGGGCTCTCAGTCGCCACAGGGTGCGGCCGTCGCGCTCGACGCTCGCGATTTCCGGCCGGAAGACGGCGAGGGCCGGGAAACGGCCCGACAGCTCCCGCCAGTGGGCCCTGGCCCGCGTCTCGTTCGAGAAGGCGCCCAGTTGGATCGTGCCGTCGCTCACGAGTCCGGCCGGGGCGGCGGCGAGGGATGGGTCGGTCGCTGGCGGTTCGGACGGAGCGGCCGGGGCCGGGGGGGCGGAGGGCGCGGCAGGTGTGGCACGGGCGGGCGGCGACGTCGGAGGTCGGCCCGGCACCTCGCCCCGCGGGGCGGGCGGCGGGGTGGCCCCCTTGGCCGGTGGCGGGGTGGCGATGGGGGCCGCGGGTTCCGTGGCGAACCCCTCGGGCAACAGGTCCGTGGGCGGCCCGGGTGGCACCGGCTCCTCCGGCAGGCGAGCGGGGTCGAGCGCGGCCTCGGGCTCCAGGCCTTCCCCGGCCGGAAACAGCACCTGCCCCTGGCCCTCGACGGGTTCGCCTTCGGTGTCGGGGCCCTCGGCGGGAACCTTCCACGGCCCGGGCGAGCGGATGAGGGGGATCTCGCCCCTCGGCACGTCGATGGCCGAGCCTCCCTCGTCGCGGCCCGTCCACAAGGCCACGCCCACCAGAGCGACGAGCAGGCCGAGCACCACCACAAGAGCCACGAGGGCGCGCTGCCCGGTGCCGCTACCGCGGCGGGGGTCGTCGAAGTCCGCTTCTTCAAGCCATGGCTCGCGGCCCGCAGGGCTCCGTCGTTCGGCCTCGGCCCGGGGGGAGAGACCGCGCGCCATCGTCAATGCAGCTCCTCGACGGGTTCCACGCCCATGATGCCGAGCCCCGCCCGGATGACGATCGCCGTGGCCTGCGCCAGCGCCAGCCGAGCGGCCGACAGGCCGGGATCCCCGTCCACCAGGATGCGAAAGGCCGGGTCGTCGTTCCCACGGTTCCACAGCGCGTGGAAGCTGCCCGCGACCTCCTGCAAGAAAAAGGCCACCCGGTGGGGTTCCAGCGCGCGGGCCGCCAGCGTCACCACCCGAGGCCATTGGGCCAAGAGTTTGGCATGCCGCAGTTCCGCGTCGTCCAGCCGGTCGAGCGGGGGATCGGCGGGTGGGGTGAGGCCCGCGTCCGCCGCGCGGCGTTCCACCGACCGAATGCGGGCGTGCGCGTAGTGCACGTAGAACACCGGGTTGTCCCGCGATTGCTCCACCACCTTCACGAAGTCGAAGTCGAGCGGGCTTTCCGGCCGCTTGGTAAGCATCATGAAGCGCACCACGTCGCGGCCCACTTCCTCCACCACCTCGCGCAGGGTCACGAAATCGCCCGCCCGCTTCGACATCCGCACGGGCTCGCCCCCGCGGAACAGGCGGACCATCTGGACGAGCTTCACGGTGAGCGGCACCCGGCCCCCCGTGAGCGCCGCGACGGCCGCCTCGATCCGCTTGACCGTGCCCGCATGATCGGCCCCCCAAACGTCGACGAGGGCCGACGCGCGCTCGGCCTTCTCGGCGTGATAGGCCATGTCGGCGCCGAAGTAGGTCCAGCTGCCGTCCGACTTGCGGATCGGCCGGTCGACGTCGTCGCCGAAGGCGGTCGAGCGGAACAGGGGCAGGTCGACGGGCTCCCAGTCGTCGCTCACGTCGCCTCGCGGCGGGGGAAGACGCCCGTCGTAGACCAGTCCCATGGCCCGCAGGCGCTCTTCGGCCCGGGCAGGCGCGCCGCGGGCGAGGAGCTCGGCCTCTGAGGTGAAGCGGTCGTGGCGAATGCCGAGCGCCGCCAGATCCTCGCGGATGTCGGCCATCATGGCGGCCACGGCCCGTTCGCGAAACGCCGGAAGCCATTGGGCCTCGGGCGCATCGGCCAAGCCAGGGCCCAGCTCGCGGGCCAGCTCCTGGCCCAGCGGTACGAGGTAGGAACCTGGGTAAAGCCCGGAGGGCACCGGCCCGGATACGAGCCCCAAGGCTTCGCGATAACGCCAGTGCACCGAACGGGCGAGCGCGTCCACCTGGGCGCCCGCGTCATTGATGTAGTACTCGCGCTCCACCCGGTGGCCGACGAAGGCGAGCAGGTTGGCGAGGGCATCGCCCACCACGGCGCCGCGGCCATGGCCCATGTGCAAGGGGCCGGTGGGATTGGCCGAGACATATTCGACGTTGATGGGCAGGGCTTCGTTCCGCGGCGGGCCGCGCCCATAGTCGGCGCCGGCCTCGAGGATCCGCAGGATCTCCGCCTCCCAGGCCGCGCGCCTCAGCACGAGATTGACGAAGCCGGGGCCTGCCACCTCGGCCCGCTCGACATCGGGATGGCGGGCGAGCGCGAAGGCCAGCCGGGTCGCAAGCTCGCGCGGGGCTGCACCGGCCGACCGCGCCAGCTCGAGCGCCGCACTCGAGGCCAGGTCGCCGTGGGCGGGATCGCGCGGCGGCTCGACGGGGGGAAGGCCGGCAGGCGGGGCCGGGAGGGTGCCGTCGGCGACGAGGCCAGCGACTGCATCCGCCACCGCCGTCTCGAACCGCCCGAAGATGTCCACCGCCTGCCTGCCCTGCCGCCCGCGCCGCCGCCGCGTTAGCGGCCCGGGCGCCGGCCCACAATGGCGGAGGGCATTGTCGCGGCCGCCCCCGTCGACTAGGGCGGGCCCGCGACCAGGAGGAGGCCAGCCGATGCTCATGACCACGCGGGTGTGGCGCGCGTCGCTGATGGCCGGCGCAGCCGCGCTCGGGGCAGGCGCGGCCCCGGCCGCCGCGCAGGCTGACCGGGTCGAGATCCAGTGCTATTCCGAGCCGGGGCAGCAGAGCAGCTGCAGGCTGCCGCCCGGCACCCGGTCGGTGAGCTACCTCGAGCCGGACCGGTCGATGCGCTGCCGCGAGGGGCTGACGTGGCGCCGGCGGGGCAACAGCCTGTGGGTGGCGAACGGCTGCGGCGGCATCTTCGAAGCCTCGCTCGCCGGCAACGGCGGCTGGGGCGGCTCCGGGGGCTCCGGCGGCGGCTGGGGCGGCTCGGGCGACGGCTTTGCGGGCGAGATCACCTGCCGCAGCCGCGACAACCGCGTCGAGACCTGCCGGGTCAACACGGGCGGCCGGGTCCGGCTGGTCCAGCAGGTCTCGAACGCGCCCTGCATCGAGGGGCAGAGCTGGCGCTACGACCGCAGCTCGATCACGGTGCGCAACGGCTGCCAGGGCCGCTTCGCCTATGGCTACGGCAGCGGCGGCGGTTGGGGCGGCTCGGGCAGCAGCTGGCAGGGCCGGGGCTACGCCGGCGAGCTGCGCTGCGCCAGCCGCAACAACCGCTACCAGCGCTGCACGGTCGACACCGAGGGCCGCGTCGAGCTCGTCGAGCAGCTGTCGAACGCGCAGTGCCGGCAAGGCCGCAGCTGGGGCTTCGACCGGAGGTCGATCTGGGTGGACCAGGGGTGCGAGGCGCGCTTCGCCTACGGCTTCGGGAACTTCCAGCCGAGCTCCGTCAGCTCGGGCGGCTCCGGCGGCGGGGGCGGCGGCTCGGGCGTGGCGGCGGGCCTGCTGGGCGCCGGGCTGGCGGCCGGGCTCATTGCCATCCTCACCTCGCAGGGCCGCAGCCAGCTCGCCACGACCACCGGCGGGCCGGCCCGCATCAACGCCGACTACGGTCTCTTCCCCGGCGCGGCGCGCACGGAGGCGCAGGCCTGTCTGGCCGAGGGCGCGCGCCAGATCGGCCAGACGGGCGCCACCGCGCTCGACCTGAACGCCGTGCCCGCCGCGCGGCAACAAGCGGGCAGCTGGCGTTTCGTCGTGGACGCGACCGGAACCTGGCCCGACCACCGCAGCCGGATGGAGATCGACTGCGCTGCGACGGGCACCCGCGTGACGGCGTTTGACGTAAGCGGCCGCTAGCGCCGAAGGGGGAACCTCATGGGAAAGAAGAAGAACCACATCGCCGAGGAGCCGAGGCCCCGTGGGCCCGACCTCGGCATCCCCGCCGACCGGCTCGAGGCCATCACCCAGGGGTTGGCCCGCGTGCTGGCCGACACCTACACCCTCTATCTCAAGACCCACAACTATCACTGGAACGTGACGGGGCCTCACTTCCACACGCTCCATGCCATGTTCGAGGAGCAGTACACCGAGCTGTGGGCCGCCGTGGACGAGATCGCCGAGCGGATGCGGGCCCTCGGTGCTTTCGCGCCCGGCAGCCATTCCGAGTTCCAGCGCCTAGCCCGCGTGAAGGACGCCAACGGCGTGCCCGAGGCCATGGCGATGGTGGCCGAACTGGCCGAGGATCAGGCGACCGTCGTGCGCACGGCGCGGGAGATGTTGCAGCTGGCCGAGGCGGCGCACGACCAGCCGACGGCTGACCTGATGACCCGGCGGATCCAGGTTCACGAGAAGACCGCCTGGATGCTGCGTGCGCTGCTCGCCTGATCCGGCCACCCCGGGCCGCCGGCGTCGGTCAGACACAAAAAACGGGCCCCCGCCGGGGGCAGGGGCCTCTCAAAGGGGGTCAGAGGGTTGGACCTCCCTAACCTCCACCGCCTTGATCGGGGCTGAACGGGGTGGCGCGGAAGCGCAGCGCCTCGCGCCCGCCGAGCAGCAGGACGGCGGCCAGCAGCGGCAGCCAGTGATAGAGGAGGCGGTAGACGATCAGCGCGGAAACCAAATCGGCGCGGCCCACCTGGGGCAGGCTCACCAGGATCGCGGCCTCGAACACGCCAAGCCCGCCCGGCGCATGCGACAGAAGGGCCACGATCATGGCGATCACGTAGGCCACCAGGAACGCCCCGAACTGGGCCCACGGATCGCCCGGCAACAGTGCCAGCAAAGCGGCGGCCGCCAGCGAGATGTCGAGGGCCGCGAGCCCGAACTGCGCCAGCGCTTGCGGCAGGGTGGGGACGGGCAGGGACCAGCCCAGGATACGCAGCGGGCCCGTCCGGCGCGCACAGGCCACGAGGTAGGCCGCCAGCACCCCCAGAACCCCGAGTCCGAGCGCCGCCTGGATGGGCTGCGGCAGCGTCGCGTCATGCCAGCGCAGGGCGCCCGGCACCTGCACCAGGAAAAGGCCGAACATCAGGAAGATGCCAAGCCAGAAGGTGACCCCGGCGATCACCACGATCCGGGCGATGTCGGCCGGTGTGAGCCCAGTGCCCGCATAGGCCCGCCACCGGGCCGCAGCCCCGGTGACGGGCGCGAAGCCGAAATTGTGGCTGAAGCAGTAGGCCGAAAAACTGCCCAGCGCTGCGCGCCACCAGGGAAGCGGACGTCCGATCGCCTGGAGCGCCAGCACGTCGTAGAAGGTGAGGGAGAGGTAGCTCGCCACCGTCAACGCAAGCGCCAGCGAAAGCTGCCGGACCGAGATCGAGCGCAACGCCTGGGCGACCTCGGCCCAGGACAGGTCCTTGAGGATTGCGGCCAACGCCGCGAACGCGATCAGCACCACGGCGATGGCGAAGCCCACCGAAAGCCGCAGTCGATGGCGGGCCGCCCATCGCCGAGCGCGCACGACGCGCCGGGCAAGACGCCGTCGGGCCGGCGGGTCGGGGCCGGTGGGGGGCGCGATCGCCACGCGGCGGCGGCCTGCCCTCAGGCGCGCTTGCCGGCCTGGGCCCGCAGCCGCTCACCCGCCCGGCGGTACGAGCCGTCGAGGATGGCCCGCCACCAGGGCTCGTGGTCGAGGTACCAGTCAACCGTCTGGGCGAGCCCCTCGTCGAACCGGCGGCGCGGGGCGTAGCCCAGCTCGCGCGCAAGCCGCGTGCAGTCGATGGCATAGCGCCGGTCGTGTCCCGGTCGGTCGGCCACGTGGGTCTTGAGGCTCGCGGTCGGCCGCCCCCGTGCCGGCGGGGCCTCGGGGAAGCGGCGCGCCAGGTCGGGCCGTTCGGCGAAACGCCGGTCGACCAGGGCGCACAGCATGTCGACGACGGCAAGGTTGGCGAGCTCCGCGCCACCCCCGACGTTGTAGGTGCGGCCGGGTTCGCCGCGTTCCAGCACCAGGGCCACCCCCAGGCAATGGTCTTCCACGTGCAGCCAGTCTCGCACCTGGAGGCCGTCGCCGTAGATGGGCAGGGGCCTGCCGTGCAGCGCGTTCAGGAGGAACAGCGGGATGAGCTTTTCGGGGAACTGGAAGGGGCCGTAGTTGTTCGAGCAGTTCGAGGTGGTGACCTGAAGCCCATAGGTGTGGTGATAGGCGCGCACCAGATGGTCGGAGGCGGCCTTGGAGGCCGAATAGGGCGAATTGGGTGCGTAGGGCGTGGTCTCGGTGAAGGCGGGGTCGGTGGGTCCCAGGGTTCCGTAGACCTCGTCGGTCGAGACGTGGTGGAAGCGATGCGGCCGGGGCCCCCGTTCCAACCAGGCGCGCCGGGCGGCTTTCAGAAGGCTGTGGGTGCCCAGCACGTTGGTGCGGATGAAGGCGTCGGGCCCCGTGATCGAGCGGTCGACGTGGCTTTCGGCCGCGAAATGCACGATCGTGTCGACCGAGCGCGTTTGCAACAAGTGGTCCACCAGCGCCTCGTCGCAGATGTCGCCCACCACCAGCTCGACGTCCGCCACGTCGGCCAGGCTCGCCGGGTTGCCCGCGTAGGTCAGCGCATCCAGCACGGTGATGCGGCTTTCGGGGTGGCGGGCCCGCCAGAACCTCACGAAATTTGCGCCGATGAAGCCGGCCCCGCCGGTCACCAGCAGCGAGGCGAGCGGCGGCCGGCTCATGCCGGAGCACGGGCCGCGGCGAGGGCGGCCAGGGCCGAGCGCAGTTCGACCCGCCAATGCCGGGCGGGGCCCAGGAGGCGCCAACTCGCTTCCTTGTCGAGGATGGCGCACGCCGGTCGGCGGGCCGGGGTGGGGTAGTCGGCCGTTCGGATCGGGCGCACGGGGACGGCGCGGTCGAGCAGGCCGAGCGCCAGCCCTTCCTCTTGGATGGCCACGGCGAAGTCGTACCAGCTGGCCACGCCGGCGTCCGTCCAGTGGAAGACCCCTTTGGCCTCCGCGGCCACGAGGCCCCAGATCGCCCGAGCAAGGCTCGGCGCGTGGGTGGGCGTGCCCAGCTGATCGCAGACCACCCGGACCTCCTCGCGGGTCTGCATCAAGCCCAGCATGGTGCGCACGAAATTGCGCCCTTGCCCATCGTGCACCCAGGCGGTGCGCACCACCAACGCGTCGGGATGGGCGGCCAGCACGGCGCGCTCGCCCTCGAGCTTGCTGCGGCCATAGACGCTAAGGGGATTGGGCGGCGCATCGGGGGGATAGGGGCTGGCGCGCGTCCCGTCGAACACGAAATCGCTCGACACGTGGACGAAGCGCGCGCCGACGGCCCGGGCCGCCGTCGCCAGCCAGCCGGGTGCCGCGCCGTTGAGGCGCATCGCCAACTCCGGCTCGGCCTCGGCCCGGTCGACGGCGGTATAGGCCGCGGCGTTGATGACGAGGTCCGGCGCTTCGCCTCCGATGACCCGGTGCACATCACCAGCCTGGCCGATGTCGAGCCGGTCGCGTCCCAAGGCCATCATCGAGACACCCGGGGGGCAGGCCGCCGCCAGCGCGCGGCCCAATTGTCCTTGCGCTCCGGTCACCAACACTTTCACGGGAAGAGCTCGGCCGCCTTGAGCCCCGGGGCCGCGGCATCCCGGGGCGACAGGGTGGGCGCCTGGCCCTGAAGCGGCCATCGAATGCCGACCTCGGGGTCGTCCCAGCGCAACGCGCGGTCGCTCGCCCGGTCCCAAGGGGTGGTGCACTTGTAGAGGAAGTCCGCCACGTCCGAGAGCACGAGGAAGCCGTGGGCGAAGCCCGGCGGGATCCACAGCATCTCGAGGGTGGCGTCCGTGAGCTCGACGCCCACCCAGCGTCCGAAGGTGGGCGACGAGCGCCGAAGGTCGACCGCCACGTCGAACACTCGGCCTCGGGCCACGCGCACAAGCTTTCCCTGGGGATGGACGAGCTGGTAGTGAAGGCCGCGCAGCACCCCGCGGGTCGAGCGGCTGTGATTGTCCTGGGCCCATTCGGTCGGCAGGCCGGCCGCGGCGAAGACGTCGGCCCGGAACGTCTCGAGAAAGAAACCCCGCGCATCCCCGTGCACCACGGGGCGCAGCCGCTTCACGTCCGGGATGGCCAGGGGCTCGACGATCACGGCCGCTCCCCCAGTTGGCGGAGCAGATATTCCCCGTAGCCCGACTTCCGCAACGGCTCGGCCAGACGCCTCAGGTCCTCCGCCGAAATGAAGCCCTGCCGCCAGGCGATCTCCTCGGGGCAGCAGATTTTGAGGCCCTGGCGCTCCTCGAAAATCTTCACGTAGAGGCCGGCATCCAGCAGGCTTTCGTGGGTGCCCGTATCAAGCCACGCGAAGCCTCGCCCCATGATCTCGACGTGCAGGTCGCCCGCTTCCAGATAGCGGCGGTTGAGATCGGTGATCTCGAGCTCGCCACGGGCGGAAGGCTTGAGGTCATGCGCGAACGCAACGGCACGTTCGTCATAGAAGTAAAGCCCCGTGACCGCGTAGTTGCTGCGGGGCTGGCGGGGCTTCTCCTCGATCGACTCGGCCCGTCCGGCGGCATCGAAGCTCACCACGCCATACGCCTCGGGGTTGCGGACCTGGTAGCCGAACACCGTCGCCCCGTGGAGCCGTGCGGTGGCGCGCCTGAGCAGTTCCGGCAGCCCGTGGCCGTGGAAGATGTTGTCGCCCAGGATCAACACCGACGGCCGGCCGGCCACCCAATCGGCCCCGATGCGATAGGCTTCGGCCAGACCGCGAGGCTCGGGTTGTTCGGCATAGGCGAGCGTCAGCCCCCACTGCGTGCCGTCGCCCAACAGCCGTTCGAACGCCGACCGGTCGCGGGGTGTGGTGATGATCAGGATCTCCCGGATCCCGGCCAGCATCAGCACCGACAGCGGATAGTAGATCATCGGCTTGTCGTAGACGGGCATCAGCTGCTTCGACACGGGAAGTGTGAGCGGATGGAGCCGGGTACCCGATCCGCCGGCCAGAATCAGGCCGCGGCGCGGCACGGTCGAGTTGGCGATTGGGGGCGTCATGGGGAAGACGTCGTGGCGGGACGGTTCAACGGCGGCCCTGGACGATGCGCCTAACGAGGCCCAGGGTGGCTTTCAAGCGGGACAGCCAAGGCTCGAGCCGCGCGGCCTCCGCCAGGTCCAACCCGTCCATGGCCGGCACGAACCCGCCCGTGAAGCGGATGGCGCGCATGCGGGCCGCCACCTGCCGGCGCCGCCGCGCCTGGGCAGGCTGCATGGCCTCCACCTCGTCGATGGCAAGCGGGGTGGTCGCGATGCGCCCGGCCGCCTCGGCTTCGTGCACCAGCGCATCGCCCAACTCCGTGCGGGTCAGGATGAGAGAGCGGCCCTCGGCTTCAGCGAACGCCGGGTAGCCGTCGTCCCCGCCGTACCATGCGTCGGCCGCCGCCACGTCGGCCACCCCTCCGACAGCGTCGGGGCAGACCTTGCAGCGGAACTGAACCTCCTTGGACAGGATCGCCCCCCAGCTTTCGGCGTAGTTCAGCCGGGCCTCGGTTCCGTCATCGAGGCGGGCGGTGGCATGGCCCGGCCAACCCTCTCCGCGGTAGCGGAACGCCACGATCCGGCGGGCATCCACGCCCAGCCGGGCCACGATCCGGTCGGTCCCGCGCTGGCTGGGAGTGGCCGCGCAGAAGAACGACAGGATGGCCACGAACCGGGCGCCGATGTCGGGGTCGAGCGCGGCCAGCTGCCGCAAGGCGCCTGCATCGCACGGCTTGCCCACGAACACCAGTCGGCCGGGAGTCGCGAGTTCGTCGCGCAACTTGGCCAGCGGTGCCGCCGGAGCGTAGCGGGAACCCGCCGCCCGAAGGATTCCGCCGCGGTCGCGCGATGTCGTGGCCACGGTTTCGAGCGGTCGGTCGGGATCCATCGCCACCTGGACGACCCGGTCGGCCCGGCCCGTTTCCAGAAGATGCAGGGCGAGCGCCGAGACAACACCCCCTGAGGATGCGGTGTGGCGAAGCTCGGGGTCGGTGGCATGGCCCACGAGACAACGATGGAACGGGCCCCACAGCGGATGGCGATGGGGCGCCCGGCCCCACGGGGCCACGGTGGCCCCCGGGCAGGCGTGGGCCAGCCGTCGGTCACTGTCGGGGTGGGGTTCGCCACGGGCGCGCGGGCGCAGGAAGCCGCGGGCATCGCGGAAGAGCTCGATGGCCGGGTCGAGCCCCGCGCAAAGGCCACAGCCGGCGCACATGTGCCCGGCCAGCACGCGCTGGAGGGTGGGGGGCAGTGTCATCCCCGCCGTGTCGCGATGCCGGCGAGCAGTCGGGCCAGGCGTTCCACGTAGCCCGAAAGCAAGCCATCGATCCGGGCGAGGCCCCCTTCGATGTCGCGGGCCAGCTCGGTGCGCCGAGCGAAGGCCGACAGCGTGAAGTCGAGTGCCGCCTCGGTCGTCATGCCGCGGTGCGGCACCAGCCACCGATAGCCCAGGCTGCCGAACAGGCCTTCGAACTTGCGGCTGTAGGACACGGGCACGACCGGCACGCGGGCCGAGAAGGCCGCGATCGTGGCGTGCATGCGGGCACCCACCAGGAAGTCGAGGCCCGAGATGTACGATTTGGCCTCCGAGGGGGAGGCGAAGGGGGGAACCGGCCGGGCCGCGGGGTGGCGCTCGTGCACGGCCGCCACCGCCCGGGCGTCGTCGTCGCGGGCCAGGCCCTCGCTGGTCGCGTGGCTCAAGAGTTCGACGGTCACCCCTTCGCGGGCCAGCAAGGCGTCGACCAGGCGATGGGTGAAGGCGCGGTAGTCGAACTCCAGGCCGAACTCGTCGCGGCCCGAATAACCGCCCGAATAGAGCAGCCCCGAGACGTTCACCCCCACCCGGATACCGGGGCCTTTGGCTTGGGGCCGATAGGGCAGGGCGAAGGCGACGTCAGCGGCCAGGTGATGCGGCCCCCCGGGCCAAAGGCGGTGGGCCTCGGCAAGGCTTGCCGCGTCGCGCGCGAACACCAGGGTTGCACAGCGGATGGCCCCGCGGGCCAGCGTCGTGTGGGCCCGGCGGGTGAACGGGCCGATCGTCTGGGGCGAGAGCACGAGCGGCACCCGCGCGGCCCGGGCCCAGAGTTTGGTGCCGATCATCATGGCGAACCTGCGCCCGGGATAGACGTCGGTGAAACTGTCGCCCGCCCCAATGTCGAGCAAAAGGTCCATCCGGCGGATGTCGCGGGCATAGCCGCCGGGCCGCCACAGATAGGCCTGGCGGAGTTCGTGCCGGCCGGCCATACCCTCGACATACGGCGCGCCCGGGTCAGCCGGCTGCCACAGGTGGAAGCGAGGCTCCACCCCCACGCGCCGGGCCGCCTCGCGGACGAGGGCGACGTTGCCCTCGGTCAAGGCCCCCACACCCAGGTTCGAGTGACGGTCGCTGTGCCAGACGAGGCCGATGTCGAGCGGGCCAGGCATGGGCGGTGCGGTGGGGCGGCAGGCGGACGTGGCGCCGACCGGAGGGGCCCCCGATCAGGGCGCTGGCGCCTTCGCCGTGGCGGTCGGCGGGGCGGGGGCGGCCGTCTTTGCGCCTGTCAGGCCTCCGGGCAGGCCCGGCACGCCTTCCTTCGGCGGCTCGTAGCCTTCCTGGTAGACGACGGCGGTCCTGGCCAGCTCCTGCTGCCGCTTCGCTTCCGCCACCAGCGCCTCCTGGATGCGGATCTGGCGCAGCATCTGCTGGGCCATGGCGCGGGCCTGCTCGCCCACGAACGGGCGCACCTCGGTCGCGACGATCCGGTTGACCAGCATGATCTGCCCGCCGGGCACAGGCGCCGGGAACATGAACAGTTCCTGCGGCTTCTCCTTCACCAGGCGGCTGAATTCGGCGGCGAACTGCGGGCTCGTCGCCAGCAGGTCGATCTGAGCCGGCTGGCGGCGGAACTGGATGTTGTTGTTCTTCAGGATCGTCTCCACCTGCTCCAGCGTCTTCGTCTCGGCCAGGGGGAGCTTGTCGAGGTTATCGGGCCGAGGAAACTGGATCTGCTCCACTTCGTAGATGGTGCGCTGGGCGAACATCGCGGGGTTTTGGGCGATGAACTTGTCGGTGTCCTCCCGACTCGGCACCGGCACCTTGGCCGCGATGTCGCGGGCCAGCGCCTGCACCAGCAGCTGTTCCGACAGGCGCCGTTCCTGCAGCTTGAACTGCGGGGACTGGTCGAGCTTGCGCTCCTTGGCCAGTTTCATGAGCATGCGCCGCATCACGATGTTCTGCAGGGCCGCGCGCTCCGCGTCACGCCGCGACATGCCGGGGGGGATCTGCGCGTCCTCCAGCTCGGCGTTCACCTCGAGGATCGTGATGTCGGTGCCGTCCAGCCGAGCCACCACCTGGCCGGTGGGCGGCTTGTCGCTGTCGCCGCAGGCCGCCAGCGCCAGGGCCACGACGAGGGCGAGCGGCGGGGATCCGGGCCGCGCGAAGGCGCCGGGGACGATGGTGCGCAACATGGCCTTAGTCTCCTAGCTGAAGTCGAGGCCCAGCATGGCGCGGACCATGGCGGCCGCCTTGGCCGGCTGCCGCCGCCAGAGCCGGCGCAGCACCAGCCCCAGCCCCAGTCCATACTGGATGGGCAGAAGCAGCGGGAAGTTGCGCCGATAGAAGCGAAGGCGGCTGCGCATCAGGTAATATTCCGACATCGCCGAGCGTTCGCCCTTGCGGTCGGAAGAACCGATGGAGCCGCCTTCCTTGTGATAGACGACGGCGGCGTGGGCGAAGGCGGTGGCGAACCGGCCGCGATTGCGCACCGCCCAGTCCATTTCCTCGAAATACAGAAAATAGCTTTCTTCCATGAATCCTACGGTTTCGAGGAAGGCGCGGCTCACCGCCAGCGAGGCGCCCAGCACGAAATCCGTCTCGCGGGCCACCTTCTTGGGATCGAAGGGACGGTTCACGGGGAGATTGTGCCCGATCCCCCGGCTTTGGCCCGTCCACAGGTTGAACCGATGGCCGTTGAGCGCCTGCCAGTGGCCGGGCCGGTGGTAGTAGCGCACCTGCGTGCCGCACATGCCCACGCGATGGGTCGCGTCCATGCGGGCGACGATCGCCTTCACGGCCCCCGGATCGGCCACCGTGTCGTTGTTCAGGCACCAACAGTAGGCGATGGCCGGGTCGTTGAGCGCGTGCCGAAGCCCGAGGTTGGTGCCCGCCGAGAAGCCCACGTTCTCGGGCGACACGAGCAGCGTCACCTCCGCCTCGGCGGGGCGGGCGGTGGCGGCTTCGGCCGCCGGGCGCACCACCATCCGGACGGGCTTCTCAACCGGCGGGTCGGTCAGCCGGCGCAGGGGCCCGACTGGGGGCTCGTAGGGCAGCCGGCCTTCCGCCCACGCCTGCAACCGTTCCACCGAGCCGTCCTCCGAGCCGTTGTCCACCACCACGATCCGCGGTGGAAGCGACTGGCGCAGCAGGGATTCCAGGCACTCGACCGTGTCCTGCCAACCGTTCCAGTTGACGACGACGACGGCGAGACGCGCCGGTTGGGCCCGGACCTGAGGCGGCGGTTCGGGCAACGGCACTTCACCGGCCATGCGCGGGCGGGTCATGCGTTCCATCCGAGCGCGTCCACCCATGGGCCGTCTCGGGCGGCACCGGCCAGGCCCCACATGTGCCGGCCGCGCGCGAGCCGGATCCGCCACAGCACGGCCAGACCGCGCAGTCGGTTGCCAAGTCCCGCAATCCGCGGCGACAGCAGCATGACGGCGCCGTGCACCAGCGGCGAGGCCGCCACCACGGCCGCGCGCAATCGCCACCGCCACCGCGACCGCCCCGCGGCCAGGTGGAGGCCGAAGAGCTGCGCCGAGACCCGGCGCCACTTGGCCTCCATCTCGGCAAAGTCGCGGCGGGCGGGATGGTAGGCCCGCATGGCCGGGGCGAAGCGCGTGGGATGCCCACGGGCCGCCCCCCGCTGGCCGAACTCCTGGTCCTCGGATACCTCCAGCCCCTTGAACGGCCCGATGGCGGCGAACACTTCGCGCCGCATCATGAGGTTAGCCGTGACCGAGTAGCGTTCCCTGGTGATGTAGCGCTTCTGGCGGAAGGCGAAGACCGCCTCGAAGGCCTCCACGCCGGTCATGCGGGCGGGATCGCGCACTCGGATCCGCACGTCACCGCCCACGGGGCTCTCGGGATGACGGGCCAAGGCATCGAGCCCGGCCTGCAGCCACCCCGGCGCGACGACGACGTCGGCGTCGACGAATGCCAGCACCTCGCCCCGGGCTTCCGCCGCCCCCCGGTTGCGGGCCGGTCCCGGTCCTCGCTCGCGCTCCACGAGGAACCGCACCTGGGGCCAGGTCGCCTGCAACGGGCCGAGGGAGAGGCGCGAGCCATTGTCGACGACCAGGATTTCGAACCCGCCCCAGTCGATCCGCTGGGCGGCCAGCGCCTGCAGGCACCGCACGAGATGCTCCGGCTGGTTGAAGTGCGGCACGATCACGCTCGCGCGCGGTCGCTCGGCGCTGTCGGGGCCCAGCAGCATCTCAGCGGTGGGCTTCGAGCCGCGCGAGCGCGGCCGACAGGCCAAGGAGCTGGGCCAGCCCTTGGGTGCGGAAACGGTAACGGGGGCCCGTGTCGGTCTCGACGCGCTCGAACAGAGGAATGCGGCTGGCGAAGGCCTCGAGTTCGGCGGCCAGCCCCGCCGTGTCGGACGTGCCGGCTTCGGCCGCCACGTCGTCGGCCGAGAAGCTGCCGTCGGGCGTGCCCGACGCTCGGGCCGCGGCGATCAGCCGGGGCAGGGCGCGCTGCACCTCCGGCCGGTCGAGCAAGCGCTGGACGGCCCGCGGCAGGCCGGCGTTCCACTCCGACAGCACCGCCTCGGCCCCCGCCCGCACGTCCTCGCGCGTGACAACCAGGCGCTCCGCGTCGAGCGCCAGGCCCGCGGCGCGCGAACCCAACAGGCGCACGACATAGGGCGAGCCCGCCGCCATGCGCAGGATGGCGGCCCGCGCGTCGGGGCCGAACGTCAGGCCGGTGGCGGCCTCGGCCCGGTCCAGGATCTCGGCCATGCCGGCCTCGTCCATCGGGCCCACCGGCAGGCCGATGAGGTTACGGCGGATCGACGGTGCAAACCCCACGAGTTCCTCGAGGCTGGCCGCCACCCCCGTCAGCACGAGCTGCACGCGCGCGGCACGATCGGACAGGTTCTTGATGAGCTCGGCCACGTTGCGCCGGAAGCCCACGTCGAGCACGCGGTCGTACTCGTCGAGGATGAGGATCACGCGCGTGCCCACGATGCGGCCGAACAGGTCGGCAAGCTCCCGTGGGTCCAGCGCCCCGGGGCCCACCAGGTCGGCGAAGGTCTGGCGATGCGCCTCCTCGTCGGTCGTGGGGGGGATGTCGGCGTGGTAGAGGAGGGGAATGCGCTGGGCGAAGGAGCGGAACATCTCGTCGAAGCGCGCCTCGGCCCCGCACGAGCCGTAGAGCACCAGGTACCGGGCCTCGCGGGCGGTCTCGGCCAGCACATGGACGAGCGAGGTCTTGCCGATCCCGCGCTCGCCGTACAGCACCACGTGGGCGCGCGCCTGCTCGAGGGCGGCGATCAACGCTTCCAGAACGTCTGCGCGCCCGGCGAAGCGTTCGGCCGAGGTGACGGGTTGCGAGGGGGCCAGCGCCTCGGCCAGGGCCAGCCGGGCCCGCCTAAGGTCGCCCACTCCCGGTCCCGGCGCGAAGTCGCCGAGCTCGTCGGTGGCCGCCACGGCGAAGCGCGGCAGGCGTGGAGCCCGCCGCGGGGTCTCGAGGCTTGGCCGGGGCGCCGGTCGCGCGGTCGGCTCCGCGTCCCGTCGCTGTCGATCCCTCCCGAAGATCACCGTCCCATCCTCGCCTGCCGGCCCTGCCCGACGCGGGTCGCGCGTCCCGCCCGGGTGCTGCGGCCCGGCCGGCACCGCGCCCCTAGCCGCAAACGCCCGTGGAACGGAAGACCGCCGCCGCGACCCACCTTTCCACGGCGATTGCGTCATAATCCTTAACACGCGCGGTGCGATGATTGCGGCAGGAAGGACATCGGCGCTATGGCGCCCGAGGGCCGGCCTGCGGGCACGGAGCCGAGAACAGGACCAGGATGAGGAGGGCCAAGGTGGCGAAGGGGCGACGGACCACGGCGGCCGCGGCCTTGACGGTGACCGTGCTGGCCGCGGGGCCGGGGGTGGCCGTCGCGCAAGAGACGCCGTCCGCCGAACCGCCGCCGCCAACGGCCGATCCCAGGGCGCGCCGGCCGGGGGAGCCCCTCAACCCGCCCGCACCGGCCACTCCGGCACCCGTCGAGCCCGTGGGGCCGGTGCGCACCTTCGAGCCCGTGCCGCTCCCCGGCGCGGAGGCGCCCGCCGCCCCCGTCGTACCCACCCCGGCGCGCCCGGCCGCCCCGGTCTTGAGCGGTGTGGAGCGGCCGCTGACACCCTCGCCCGTCGTGCCAGGGGCGGCCGAGGCCGGCTATGTGGTGCCCGATGCGCGGGGTCTCTACGGGGAGGAGCTCGACTTCGAGGCCGCGACCTTGCTCGCGGCGGCGGGCTTCCGGGCCAGTGCGAGCCTTGACGCGGAATACAACAGCAACGTGGCTTGGAACCGGCGGGGTCAGCCGCTGCCGCCGGGCAGCGACGACTCGCGCGATGACTGGATCTTCCGCCCGGCGTTGCGCCTCGGCCTCGGGCGAGAGCTCGGCCGGCAGCTTCTCTACCTCAACTCCGTGATCGGCCGGTCGTTCTTCCTGCGCAACGAGGAGCGCGGCCGGGCCAACGCCTCTGTGGCGGGGGGGCTCGCCTGGCGTCTGGGGGCCAGCTGCGAGGGCCGGCTGCAGGGGGCCTGGGCCACGCGCGAGACGAGCTTCGAGGAGTTCCTGGAGGGCGTTCCGTCGTCCACGCGGACCACCAGCGTGACCTTCGGGGGTGCCTGCAACAGCGGGGCCGGGCTCGTGCCCTCGTTCAACCTGGCGGCCGGCAACGTGCGCGTCACGCCGGACGAGCGGTCGGTCGCAGACCGCGACTTCTGGTCGGCCGGCGGAGCGCTCGGCTATCAGTTCACGCCCCGCCTTCAGGCCGGGGTACAAGGGGCCTTCCAGCGCGCCACCTTCCCCAACCAGCGTCTGGTGCCCGGCGGCGATCCGATCTGGATCGAGACCGTGTCGGTCGCGGGCTTCGCCAGCCTCCAGGTGGCCACCGCCCTCTCGGTGTCCGGTGCGCTCGGCTGGAGCCAATCCGACAGCGCCAATCCGGCCATCCCCGGCTTCTCAGGCCTCACCGGCAATCTCAGCCTCGCCCTGTCGCAGCCGCGCTACGGCCTGTCGCTCGACGTCGGGCGCGGGCTCAATCTGGGCCGGGCCGGCGGGGCCAACCTGCGCGTGCGCACCAACATGGCCCTCAACGGCGTCTACCAGCTATCGCCCAATCTCGACCTGCAGGCGGGGGTTGCCTATGCGCGCAACGACAACCGCGGGGATCCCACCCTCGCCGACCCGCTCGACCTGGCCGAGTTCCGCACGTTCCGCGCGTTCGCCGGCGTGGGTTATCGCCTGTCGGACCGGATCCGGCTCGGTCTCACCTACCGCTATCGCAGCCGTCTGGACGAGGAGGCGGTGGTGGGGGGGGTGCTCACACGAATCGAAGGCTTCGGTTCGCACGCGGGGATCCTCGGCATCGACATCCGGCTGTGGTGAGACGGCGGCATGCGGCCAGCGCGGCGGGAGCGAAGGGGCGAGAGGATGACCCGACGGATGACGGAGTGCGGCGGTCTCGGGCCAGGCGCGCAACCGATGCGCCAAAGCGCCGCAGGCCCCAAGGGCCGGGCGCTGGCGCTCCTGCTCCTTGGGGTGCTGCCCGGTCTGCCGCTGGCGGCACAGCCCGCACCGCCCAATCCCGCGCCGGCGTCCCAGGGTTACGTCCTGGGGCCGGGTGACGTCATCGTCGTCACGGTCTACGGGCAGGAGGCGTTCAACACCACCACCCGGATCAAGCCCGACGGTACGATCGCCATGCCGCTCATCGGCTCGGTGCAGGCGGCCGGTCGCACGGTCCTGACGTTGGCCGACGAGATCCGCCGCCAGCTCGAGACCTCGGGCTATCTGCGCAAGCCCATCGTCAACGTCGAGATCAGCGAGTACCGGAGCCAGGTCGTCCGCGTGGTGGGCAACGTCGCGCGGCCTGGCATCCAGCCGCTCGACCAGGACTATCGGCTGCTCGATGTGCTGCTGCGCGCGGGTTGGGTGCGCTCCACGGGCGATCGCACCATCTACGTGCGCCCGGCCGGGTCGGGGGAGGAGATCCCGATCAGCATCGACCGCCTGCTCCGGGGCGATCCACAGGCCGACATTCCCGTGCGGCCGGGGATGACGATCTACGTGCCCGAGCCCGAACTCGTGTACGTGATGGGCCCCGTGATGCGGCCGGGCGGCTATCCGCTGATGGAGGGCATGACCATCGGCCGGCTCATCACCATGGCGGGCGGGGCGGCACCGGGCGGGAACCGCAACCGCTTCACGCTCGAGCGCAAGGGACAGAAGGTGAAGGGGGCGAAGGCGGACACGGTCCTTGAACCCGGTGACGTCGTCACCTTGCGCGGCGGCCTGTTCTGAGGCCTGCCCGATGACGCGTCGCAGCCGGCCGCCTAAGGGATGGGCCGGCGGGGCCGTTGCCGCCGGCGAAGCTGAGGGAGTGCGCACATGAACCTGATCCAGTTCCTGCGGATCCTCTGGGCGCGGCGTCTCCTCGTCCTGGTGCCCGCCTTCGTCGCGCTGGCGGTGGGCACGCTCGTGGGCTCGCTTCTGCCCGAACGCTATCCGGGGGTCGCCCGCCTGATGCTGGATACCATCCGGCCCGACCCGATCACCGGCATCGGCGTGGGGGGGCGGGATGCGCGCGACTTCGTGCGCACCCAGGTGCAGCTCATCACGGACGAGCGCGTGGTGGGTGATGCCGTCGACCGCCTGGGGCTGACCCGCGACCCCGCCACCATCGCCCGCTATGCAGCGTCGGGCTTCCGCGAGGAGGACGGGGGGATCCGCCGCTGGCTCGTGAACCAGATCAAGCCGCGGATTTCGGCCGGGGTCCTCGGCAATTCGGCGGTCATGGAAATCCGCTACGAGGGCCCGAGCCCCGAATTCGCGAAGGCGGTCGCCGGCGCGCTGCGCGACGCCTACGTGGCCGAGACGCTGCGTCTTAAGGTCGACACTGCGGAACGGACAGGCGCCTGGTACCGCGAGCAGGCCCAGAAGACCGCCCGCGCCATCGAACAGGCGGAGGCCGAACGGGCCAAGTTCATGGCCGAGAACGGCATCATCCTGACCGCCGGCCCGGGCTCGCCCGACCTCGAGACGGCGAAGCTCCAGAGCCTCCAGCAGTCCCTGGCCCAGGCCCAGGCCAACGTGAGCGCCCAGCAGATCCAGGCGACCGCCCAGACCGCGGTCAATCCGCTGGCCGACCAGCTTCGCGTCCAGCTGACCGCCGTCGACGAAGAGATCGCGCGCCTGTCCGAACAGCTGGGGCCGCAACACCCCACCTACCGCGCGGCCGTGGCCCGGCGGGCGATCATCCAGCAGCAGCTCGCCAACGCGCTGCGGCAGCAGGGGGCGGCCGCCTCGGCCATCTCGAGCGCGTCGCAAAGCACCTTGAGGCAAATCGAGCAACAGATCGCCGCCCAGGAAAAGATCGTCCAGCAGCGCAAGCCCCTGCTTGAGAAGCTCGCGGTCATGGACCAGAACATTGCCGCACTGCGCAAGAGCTACGACGAACAGATCAACCGCAGCAACGTGCTCGATCTCGAATCGGAAGTGCGCGAGACGAGCTTCATCATCCTGGGCGACCCCGTGGCGGAACGCACCCCGAGCTATCCCAACCGCATCCTGATCTCGAGCCTGTCGTTCCTGGGTGGCCTGGCCCTGGGCCTTCTGGCGGCGCTGTTCGTCGAGTTCAGCAACCGGCGCGTGCGCGGCGTGGAAGACCTGGCCTACGCCACCGGGGCACCCGTGCTGGCCCACATCGCCAGCCGTCGACCGGCGGTTCCGCTGCGTGCCCGGCTGCAGCGCCTGCTCGGCCGGCGGCGGAGGGACGCGGTGGAAGGCGGGGGCGAACTGCAGGCGATCTGACATGACCGAACTTCCCGAGCCCACCACGGGCCCGACCGACCTTCCCGCCCTTCCCGCCGGGGATTCCCTGCTGCGCACGGGCATGCTGTCGGATGCCGATGCGCGGCGCGTGGCCGAACACCAGGCCCGCACCGGGCTCGACTTCGATCGGGCGGCGATCGACCTGGCGCTCGCCACGCCTGAAGACGTGGCGCACGCCCGGCAACAGCTGCAGGGAACGTTCGCGCTGACCCTCGCGCCCAGCGCGGAGGTGACGGACGAACTCGTCGTCGTCTCCGATCCCGCCGGGCCGCAGGCCGAGGCCATCCGCCTGTTGCGCACCCAGATCATGACGCAGCACGTGGCCGCCGGCCGTCGTGCGCTGGCCGTGTGCGGTGCGGTCGATGGCTCCGGCGTGACGTACGTCGCGGCCAACCTTGCCGCGGCGCTGGCGCAGGTGGGCCTCAAGACCCTGTTGGTCGACGCCAACCTGCGCAACCCGCGCATCGACGCCATCTTCGGCATCGATCCCGGGGGGCCGGGCCTCACCACCTATCTGGCGCTGGAGACCAACCGACCCGAGCGCGTGGTCTATCCCGACGTCCTGCCCAACCTCTCGATCATCCCCTCGGGCCCGCCGGTGGGCCGGCCCCAGGAGCTGCTCTCGGGTGCCCGGTTCCGCATGGGGGTCGACGTGCTGCTGCGCGAATACGACATCGTCGTCTTCGACACCCCGGCCAGCAATGAATCGGCCGATGCGCTGACCGTGGCGGGACTCGTCGGCTACGCGCTGGTGGTGGCCCGGCGCGACAAGGGTTACATGCGCGACGTCCAGGCGCTGGCCGAACAGTTGGGGGCGGCCAGGGCGATCATCGTGGGGTCGGTACTCAACGAGTACGCCTGACGCGGCGGCTCGCGGCGGGGCGGGAGGGGCCCGTGCACATGGCATCCCTGCGGCTGGAGCGCATGACGGGCTGGATCCGGCCAAGCCCGCTGCTCGCGCTCGCGCTCGTCGCCGTCGTGGTACCCACGCTCTTCTCCATGGCCCGCGAGAGCTGGACCCGCGAGGAGGGGATCCACGGCCCCATCGTCCTGGCCACGGCCGGTTGGCTGCTGTGGCGCCGTTGGGACGAGATCCGCGCCAACGCGCGGCCGGGAAGCCTGCCCGTGGCCGCGGCGGCGGTGACGCTCGCCGCCATCGGCTACACCTTCGGCCGGGCCTACGGCTTCCTCGTCGTCGAGGTCGGCGCCCTTTACGTCGCGCTCGTCGCCGTCGCCTACGCCTTCATCGGTTGGCGCATGCTGCGGCGGTTGTGGTTCCCCATCGTGTACCTGGGCTTCGCCATCCCGCTGCCGGGCTGGCTGCTCGACGGCATCACCCTGCCGCTCAAGCATCTCGTCTCCCATGTGGTCACGACGCTCATGAGTGCGCTGGGCTTTCCCATCGTTCAAGTGGGCGTGACCTTGTTCGTGGCACAGTACCAGCTGCTGGTGGAAGACGCCTGCGCCGGGCTCAACTCGATCATTAGCCTGACGGCGGTGGGACTGTTTTACATCTACCTTCTGCACAATGCGTCGTGGCGCTGCGCCCTGGTGCTCGTCGCGCTCCTGCTGCCGATCGCCATCGCCGCCAATGTGATCCGTGTCATCATCCTGGTGCTCATCACCTACTATCTGGGCGACGAGATGGCCCAGGGCTACCTGCACGAGACCGCCGGCATCGTGACCTATGTCGCGGCCCTTCTGCTCATCTTCCTGATCGACGGACTGCTCACGCCGTTGCGCCGGCGGCTGTCGCGGAGGCGGGATCATGCCGCGGCGGCGTGACCTGCTGTTGGGCGGGCCCCTGCTGCTGGCCGCGGGCGCCGCGTTGGCGCTGAAGCCGCGGCGGCGGATGAGCCTGCTGGGCGACGCGCGTCTGGACGACCTGATCCCGCAGCGATTCGCCGGTTGGGAGGTGACGCCGTCGAACGCCCTGATCCTGCCCAAACCCCGCGAGGGCAGCCTGGCCGACATCCTTTACGACCAGCAGCTCTCCCGCCTCTACACGGGCGAGGGCCGTCTGCCCGTGATGCTGGTCATCGCCTACGGCAGCACCCAGAGCGACCTTCTCCAGCTGCACCGGCCCGAGACCTGCTACCGGGCGGTGGGCTTCGAAATCGTGGGCTCGCGCCGGCTCGATGCCCGGATCGGCGGAGCGGTGGTGCCGATGCGGCAGTTGACGGCCGTTGCCAGCGACCGCATCGAGCCGATCCTCTACTGGACTCGCCTCGGCGATCGGCTGCCGACCAGCGGCCGTGAACAGCGTCTCGTGAAGCTCCGGACCGAGATGGAAGGCTATATCGGCGACGGGGTGCTCGTGCGGCTGTCGACCGTGGCCGAGCCGTCGCCCGAGGTATTCGCCGCGCTCGAGACCTTTGCGCGCGAGCTGCTGCTGGCCGTCAGCCCCGAAGCGCGGGTGGCCTTGGTGGGGCGGCCCACGGCGGCCGCCATCGCCCGCACCCCGGCCGCCATCGCCCGCACCCCGGCGGCCGCCGCGGCATGAGGGGCGTGGCGCCGACCCTGCTGGCCGACGGGGGGCGGCCCCCGCGCCTCACCGTCCGCTGCGCCGCGTCATTTCCGCGGGTCGCCGAAGGGCTTGAGGGCGATCTGGATGTAGGCCAGCACCCCCACGATCCCAACGACCGCAAGCGCGTGGTACGCCAAGTCGTCCTCCTTGACCGCCTTGTTGCCCACCTGGTTCAGCACCGCGAGCGCGACCGACGCCCCCAGATACTGCCACAGGCTGTCCCGCTCCGGCCCCACCGAACGCTGCAGGAACAGCACGATGAGACCCGCGAAGATCCCCACGGTCACCCAATCGTAGACGGTCTCCACCCCCGAGCCTCCGCGTGCGCGCTTGCCGTCCCGGGCACGGGCCGGGCGCTGGTGTCCCATGGCGCTAGCGCGCGGGGGAACGGCGGGCAACGACGGGTGTGGTTCTTTAACCATTGCATGGGCACGAGGGACGGCCGGTGAACCGCGAGACGTCCTCGCCGCTCGCCCGGGGGGCCCGGCTGATGGGACCGCCGCCGGCGGCCGTCCCCCTCGACCTCGTCGTGCTCACCATCCGCTTGATCGAGATCGCCACCGTGCTCGGCGGGGGCGTGATCGCCCTCTACCTCTGGGGCGAGGTCATCCCAGGGGTCCAGCTGGGCGACTATCTCCGGGTGGTGGCGGCCAGCGCTCTGTTCTTCGCCCTCATCGCGGAAGTGTTGGGGGCCTACGACGTCGATGCTCAGTTCTCGCTGCGGGTGGGCTGGCAGCGCGTGCTGTTGAGTTGGTTGGTGGCGGTCCTCCTGCTCATCTCCACGGCCTTCATCCTCAAGGTCTCGGCCGAGTTTTCCCGCGGCTGGACGATCACCAACCTCGTCACGACCACCGTGATGCTGGCCGGTATCCGGGCCGGTGCCACGCTGTGGGTCCGTCGGCTCAAGCGCCAGGGCGTGTTCGACAGTCGGGCCGTGATCTTCGGCGCGGGCCTGCAGGGCCAACGGGTGGCGAGTTACATCCGCGGCAACCCGCGGCTCACCATCTCGCTGCTCGGCTTCTTCGATGACCGGCGGGATGGTCGGGTGCCCGTCGTGGTCGACGACTTGCCCGTGTTCGGCAACGTCGACGACCTCGTCGAGGCCATTCGCGACGGCCACATCGACCAGGTGATCGTGGCCCTGCCATGGTCGGCGGAGGCTCGGATCCGCGAAGTCGTGGGGAAGCTGGCGCTCACTCCCGTGCGGATCCGCCTGGCGCCCGACCTGGCGACCTTCTCCTTCCTCAATCGCCCCATCGTGCTTCTGGGCGACTTACCGGTCCTCAACCTGTTCGAGCGGCCGATCTCGGGCCTCGATGCCATCGTGAAGCGGGTGGAGGACCTCGTCATCACGATCCCGCTGCTCGTCCTGCTCTCGCCGGTCTTCCTGCTCACGGCCATCGCCATCAAGCTCGACAGCCCGGGCCCAGTCTTCTTCCGGCAGCCTCGCGAAGGGTTCAACAACCGGCTGTTCGAAGTGCTCAAGTTCCGTTCGATGGCGCACGACGCCTGCGAGACCCACGACATCCGCCAGGCGACCCGCGGCGATCGGCGCGTCACGCGCGTGGGCGCCTTCATCCGCCGCACCTCGATCGACGAACTCCCGCAGCTCATCAACGTGCTGAAAGGCGAGATGTCGCTCGTGGGGCCGCGACCGCACGCGCCGTCCACCCGGGCGGGTGGCCGGCTGTTCCACGAGGTCGTCCACACCTACGCCGCCCGTCACAAGGTGAAGCCCGGCATCACCGGCTGGGCTCAGGTCTGCGGCTTTCGGGGCGAGACGGACACGGAAGACAAGCTCATCCGCCGCATCGAACACGACCTCTACTACATCGAAAACTGGTCGGTCGCGTTTGATATTTACATCCTGCTGCGCACGGTCTTCGCCGTCCTTCTGCCGCGCAACGCCTTCTGAACGCCAACGGTCCATGCGGTCGGGCCTCAGCGTCGGGCGCCATCCCCAGGGTCCGTGCGGCCCGGGTGGCCGGATCGTCGGGTGCCTCGGGACGTGTCGGAAATTTTGACAGCCGCGTCCGGCGACGGTTGCCCATCTATCCAAAATTCAAGGGGTTATTGAGATTGCCTGCTTGGCATGAACTTTGCACGTGTGTGACCGTGGTTACGGGACGGAAAACTCGCCCGCTGAGGAGGGATGGAATGCGACGGGACGGCCACGTGAAGCTGCGCCAACGAGCGGCGGTCGCGCTCGCACTGGTGTGCGCCGCACCGGTGCAGGCCGCGACACTCGTCACCTACAAGCAGTTCTTCCAGACGACGACCGCCAAGGTCTTCACCTACACGCCGACGGCTTCGGGGAGTACCTTGACCGTCTCCAGCGCGCCCGGCAAGGCGATCGCGCTGGCGTTCACGAAGGCGCCCTTCGTCCCGGGCGACGAGTTCACGGGTACGTTCGCGCTGTCGGCGAGTTCGTCGAATGAGGTCGTGTTCAACGGGAGCGCGTTCGAGCAGACCGGTTTTTCGGGCACCTACAGCTTCGTCTCGGGCGCCCTGAACGTCTTGACGATCAGCTTCAGCGGGGGCGTGCTCACCCGGACGGTCGGTCCCGCCCCCACCGTGAGCCTTCTCGCCGAGTGCCCGTGCGGCATCACCTACACCTCCGACGTGTTCGACCTGCCCGCCGGTTCCAAGGATTATGCGTTCTCGCTCAATGCGTTGAGGGGAGCGAACTGGTCACCCGCCGCCGCCATGCCAGGGGCGGGCTATTTCGGCGAGCCCTTCGTCGCCAACGGCACGGGTACGTTCGCTGCGGTGCCGGAACCCGCGACCTGGGTCACGCTGATCGCCGGCTTCGGGCTGGTGGGCGTGGCGGCCAGGCGGCGAGTCGGCAGCCCGGTCCGCGCGTTCGCCTGACAAGGCGGCTGTCGACCTCCGCCAGAGGCGGGCGAGCACCGCGCGCCCGCCGCTACTTCAGGGATAGAGAAGGGTCGACTGCCAGCCCGCGCCGGTCCTCGTGAACAGCTCGCGGTGGTGCTGGCGGCCGGGTCGATCCTCCCAGAACTCGATCTCGCGAGGGCTCACCCGAAAGCCCGACCAGTGGGATGGCCGGGGCACCTCGCCCGGATAGCGTTCGGCCATCTCCCGAAGTCGGGCCTCGAACTCCGCGCGCGTGGCCAAGGGCTCGGACTGGCGCGACGCCCAGGCCGACAGCTGGCTGTCGCGCGGGCGCGTGGCGAAGTAGCGGTCGGCTTCCGCCGACGCGACCGGCGACACGGGTCCGCGCACCCGCACCTGGCGCCTCAGCGTCTTCCAATGAAAGCACAAGGCGGCCTGCGGGCAGCCGGCCAGTTGCCGGCCCTTCGCACTGTCCAGGTTGGTGTAGAACACGAAACCGTTCGGCCCGAAATCCTTGAGCAGCACCATCCGCACGTCAGGCCGGGGCCCCCCGTCCGGATCGACGCCGACCGTCGCCAGGGCACAGGCCTCCGGATCGTTGGGCTCGGTCGCGCCGGCCGCTTCGAGCCAGGATGCGAAGCGGCGAATCGGATCCTCCATCATCAGGTGCGGCTAACCGGACTTGCCCTGTCCTCCAAGGCGACCCATATGCCTGTTGCATTCGGGCAACAGTCGAACGCAGGCCCCACCCGCGCTAGGCAGGACATGATGGACCCCTACGCCACCCTGGGCGTTGCGCGCACCGCCTCGGCGGACGAGATCAAGCGCGCCTACCGGCGGCTGGCCAAGGAGCTGCACCCCGACCGCACGAAGGGAGACGCCAACGCGGCCGAGCGCTTCAAGGCCATCACCCAAGCCTATGACTTGCTGTCCGACCCAGAGAAGCGGGCGAAGTTCGACCGTGGCGAGATCGACGCGCAGGGCAATCCCACCGTGCCGCCGGGGTTCGAGGGGTTCCGCACCCGCCCCGGGGCCGGCCCCTTCGGAAACGGCGGACGCGGCCGGGCGGGCTTCGACGGGTTCGAGGCCGACTTCGGCAGCATCCTGGACGAATTGTTCGCCGCCGCGGGGGGCGGGCGGGCGCGGGCACGACCCCAGCGCAAGGGCGCGGACGCCGTCTACCACCTGTCGGTTCCGTTTGCCGAGGCCGCGCTCGCCCGGCCCCAGCGGCTTGCCCTGCGGTCGGGTCGCATCGTCGACGTGAAGCTGCCGCCCGGCATCGAGGACGGCCAACAGCTGCGCTTGGCGGGCCAAGGCGAACCCGGGCCGGCCGGGCCGGGCGATGCGATCGTGACCGTCCACATCCAGCCCGACCCCCGCTTCACGCGGGAGGGCGACGACATTCGCACCGAACTGATGGTGCCCCTGGTGACGGCGGTGCTGGGGGGCGAGGTGCGGGCCCCCACTCCGGACGGCGAGGTCCTCCTGAAGATCGCCCCCGGCACCACGTCCGGTCGCCTGCTGCGCCTCAAGGGGCGGGGCTTCACGCGGCGGTCGGGCGGCCGTGGCGACCTTCTGGCCCGCGTCCTCGTGGACGTGCCGGCCAGCGATCCCGCCCTGGCCGACTTCCTGCGCGGTCGTCTGGGGCGCGGGGCGGCCGCCTGAGCCAACGGGCGGCGACCGACCGAGTCCATCCTGTGGCCAAGGGCCACCCAGCGACTTGGGGGACTCCACGCCGGCAACCCCGTGTTCCTGGCCCCGTCTCCGGCCGCCCCTTCGTCGGTGGCCCCGGCGGCGCCGATCGGCGACATCGCGGCTGGCCGGCGAGCGCGGGCAGGGGCCATCGGGGCGGCCGGCAGGCGCAGGCCATCGCATGGCCGCCGCCCCCATCCGCGACGTGGTCGGGCCCGAGCTCGTCGCGATGGTGGCGGCCCCCGCGCCCCGGCCCATGGCGGTCGGCCCTGGTCGCCCGCGGGGACGGCCTAGAGGTTCCTCGATGCGCTCTGGCCGGCGATGGCGGGTGCGGCCGCTGGGGTTCCGCCCGAAGGCCCGCATCGTGGGGTCGGCTCGTTTCGGGTCCCGTCCCGTCGGCGGCCCTTGCGCTCGCCCTGCTGGCCGTCTGGGATGGGCCCCACCTTCAGGATCGCCCATGAGGTCCTGGGGTGGCATGCCGGCCGAGCCTTGACGGCGCGGGCCTTGGCCTTGCGCCCCTGTGCGCGACCTTCCTGGGCCTTCGGTTCGCCTTGCGGCTGCTCTCGCTCGGGCCGGTCTTAGCGCACTCCGAGGCCGGGGTCCGCGGGTGGCCCACTCGGGGACACTGGCGGGGCTTCCTCGTGGCCCCGTGCCGGGCCCGTGGGGACATGGCGCGCGTGCCGGCGTCATGCGGGTGCTCCTCTGTCTGCTGATAGCTGGGGCTCGCCCTCGTGCCCTGGGCCGGGCTCGATGCCGCGCTTTGCAGGCGCGCGGCCCGGCCCCTAGAAGTGCCGGGCGAGAGAAAGGGGTTGCGGGCATGACGCAGCTGATGGCCGGCCGGCGAGGGCTCATCATGGGGGTGGCCAACGATCGCTCGCTCGCCTGGGGGATCGCCACCATGGTGCACGCCCACGGCGCCGAGCTGGCCTTCTCGACCCCGGGCGAGCCGTTCCGTCGTCGGGTCGAGCCGCTGGCGCAGCGGCTGGGGTCGTTCGTCCTCGATTGCGACGTGGCTGAGGACGCGTCGATCGATGCATGCTTTGCCGAGCTCGCTCGCCGTTGGGACCGGCTGGACTTCCTGGTCCACGCCATCGGCTTCTCCGACAAGGAGGAGCTGCGCGGACCCTACCTCGGCACCACGCGGGCCAACTTCCGGCACACGATGGACGTCTCGTGCTACAGCTTCACGGCCGTCGCCCAGCGCGCGGTGCCGATGATGGCGGCCGGGGGGGCGCTTCTCACGCTCACCTACTATGGTGCGGAGAAGGTCATGCCGCATTACAACGTGATGGGGCTTGCCAAGGCGGCCCTCGAAGCGTCGGTGCGCTACCTGGCGGCCGATCTCGGCCCCCGGGGCATCCGGGTGAACGCGATCTCGGCAGGCCCCGTGCGCACGTTGGCGGCGAGCGGCATCGGCGACTTTCGCTACATCCTCAAGTGGAACGAGCTCAACGCGCCGCTGCGGCGCAACACGACGCTGGCCGACGTGGGCGGGGCGGGGCTCTATCTGCTGAGCGACCTGTCGTCAGGCGTCACGGGCGAAATCCACCATGTGGATTCCGGCTACCACGTGGTGGGCATGAAAGCGCCCGACGCCCCCGACATCGCTCTGGCGTGAAACAGACCCAACGGCGGAACGCTTACGGACCGACCGCGGCTACAGGTCTTGGCGCCACTCCGCCGGGAGTGTACGGAAGTTCCTCAAGAGTATACACGGTCAACTCCCGACCCCTCGGAACGACCGCACTTCTTCCTCTGACAAAGCCAGCAAACACCCCAACCATGACTGCCGTAGCAACTGTTGCCACGGTGTTACCCTCGCCTTCTTGGCGAAACTTCCCGGCGACAGGAATGCGTCGCCCCGCAAGTTCAAAATACTTAATCTTAAATTCCATTTTGCCTGACTTTCCGAAGGCCCCAGTTCCCGTCACCCACGTCACTTCGCCGACGGCTCGCGTGCCTCGCGGGATGACGATATTGTTGTTGTGGATCACATCCTGCGAGACGCTGAGAAAAACTGAGTACCCTCTTTCGCTGTCTTAGATGTTAGGTCCTCATTCATGCGTACAAGCACTTCCATATTGGCGGGAAGAACGTTCCTCGCCTCTCTAACAGGTAACGGCTGTGCGACGATGGCCGGAGGCTGCTCTTTCAAGGATGACGGGTTCTCCTGGGCCTCGGCCGGCATGACACGCCAAAGGCCGATCAAGGCTGAAGCTCCGATCAAACCCCCAACCAGCGCTGCCTTGAGCATCATGTTTGCAGCTCGGAATCGATGATGATCTTGAGCCTACCCGGCAGCTTCAGAAACGCAAGAGCTTTTGGTGAGGAGAAGGCAGCTGAGCTTGACGCCGGGGCGGGGACGGTCTTGAGCGGAGGGACGTGTCGTTCAACAGCTTCGGCCATCTGTTTCGAGTCACCACCTGGGGCGAAAGCCACGGGCCGGCCATCGGCGCCGTGATCGACGGGTGCCCGCCCGGCCTGCCGCTCAGCGAAGCCGACATCCAACCCTTCCTCGACCGCCGCCGTCCGGGTCAGTCGCGCTTCACCACCCAGCGCCGCGAGCCCGACGCCGTGCGCATCCTCTCGGGCACCTACGGCGGGCTCACGACCGGCACCCCCATCAGCCTGGTCATCGACAACGTCGACGCGCGGCCCCAGGACTATGGCAAGGTCGCGCGCGCCTTCCGGCCGGGTCACGCCGACTGGACCTATCAGGCGAAATACGGGATCCGCGACCCGCGGGGCGGCGGGCGGGCAAGCGCGCGCGAGACGGCTGCGCGCGTGGCGGCCGGAGCGGTGGCACGCCGCGTGCTGGGCGATGGCGTGCGCATCCGGGGCTATCTGGTGGAGCTGGGGGGCGACCCCATCGACCGGGACCGGTTCGACTGGGACCAAATCGACCGCAACTCCCTCTTCTGTCCGGACCCCGACGCGGCCGGCCGCTGGGAGCGGCGGTTGGACCAGGCCCGCCGGGCGGGCTCGTCGCTGGGGGCCGTCGTCGAGGTGGTGGCCGACGGCGTTCCCGCGGGCTGGGGTTCCCCCCTCTACATGAAACTCGACGCCCAGCTCGCGGCAGCGATGATGGGCATCAATGCCGTCAAGGGCGTCGAGATCGGGGCGGGGTTTGGGGCCGCGCGGCTCAGCGGCGAAGAGAACGCGGATCCCATGCGCCCGGGCGCGGCGGCCGAAGGCCCCCGGTTCCTCTCGAACCATGCCGGTGGCGTGGCCGGCGGCATTTCGACGGGCCAGCCCGTGGTGGTGCGGCTCGCGCTCAAGCCCACGTCGTCCATCCGGATCCCGATCGAGACGATCGACGCGGCGGGCCAGGCGACCACCATCGCCACCCACGGACGGCACGATCCCTGTGTCGGCATCCGGGCCGTGCCCGTGGCCGAGGCGATGATGGCACTCGTGCTGGCCGACGCCAAGCTGATGCACCGCGCCCAGACGGGGCGCGAGGCGGGGTTCGCGGACTTGACCCAGGCCGCCCGCCGTTCGACATAGGGGCGTGCCACACATCCGGGCGGCCGCGGGCCGGTCCTGTCGGCAGGGCGGGCTCGAGGAAAGTCCGGGCTCCACGGATCGGCGGTGGCGGGTAACACCCGCCGGGGGTGACCCCAGGGAAAGTGCCACAGAAACCACACCGCCGCCCGGCCCGGGGCATCCCCGGGTGGCGGTAAGGGCGAACCGGTGCGGCAAGAGCGCACCGCGGCCCCGGCGACGGGGTCGGCACGGCAAACCCCACCGGGAGCAAGACCGAATAGGCGCGCAGCGATCCTTCGGGGATCGGCGGCTCGATCCGGCCGGCGCGCGGGTGGGTCGCTCGAGGCGCGTGGCGACACGCAGCCCCAGAGGAATGGCCGCCCCCCTCCCCCAAGGGGACAGAACCCGGCTTACAGGGTGTGTGGCACACCCCTGTCTTGAGCCCGGCCGAACCCCCGGCTAGGGCCGCCGCGCTGCCGCAGGAACTCCCGCCAATGGCCGTCACCCGCACGCTCTCCATCATCAAGCCCGATGCCACGCGCCGCAACCTCACGGGCCGCGTCACGCAGATGCTGGAGGAGGCGGGCCTCAGGGTCGTGGCCTCGAAGCGGATTCGGCTCACCCGCGCCCAGGCCGAGGCCTTCTACGCCGTCCACCGCGAGCGGCCCTTCTTCGCAAGCCTCGTCGCGTTCATGACCTCGGGGCCGGTCGTGGTCCAGGTGCTGGAAGGGGAGGACGCGGTGGCGCTCAACCGGCGGGTGATGGGGGCGACCGATCCCGCCCAGGCCGAGCCCGGCACCATCCGGCGGGAATTGGCGGAGTCCATCGAGGCCAACACGGTGCACGGCTCGGACTCGGACGAGAACGCCGCGCGCGAAATCGCCTTTTTCTTCTCGGAGATCGAGATCGTGGGCTGAGGTGGCCGCACCGGTCCCCGCATCGCCGGAAGGCCGCACCCGCCGCCCCCGACACCGCCCGCATCGGCGGGCCGGCGCATCGCGCGACGGCCCCAGCCGTGGCCCACGCCCCGCCACCCGGCCTTCGGCCAAAGGCGAACCCTCAGGCCTCCAGCTCCACGTCCCAATAGAGAAAATCGCGCCAGGTCTCGTGGCAGTAGTGCGGCGGGAAGGCGCGGCCGGCCTCCTGCAGCTGGAAGCTCGTGGGTTGGTACGGGGGCGTGCGCGGATGCATGCCCGCTTCCTCGGGCGTGCGCCCGCCCTTGCGCAGGTTGCAGCGCGCGCAGGCCGTCGTCACGTTCGTCCACGTCGTCCGCCCGCCGTAGGCACGGGGCACCACATGGTCGAACGTCAGATCCTCCTTGGAACCACAGTACTGGCAGGTGAACCGATCGCGCAGGAACAGGTTGAACCGCGTGAAGGCGGGGTGGGTGGCCGGGCGCACGTATTGCCGCAGCGCCACCACGGACGGCAGGCGCATCGCGAAGCTGGGCGAGCGGATCTCGCGGTCGTACTCGGCGACGATGTCCACGCGTTCGAGGAAGGCGGCCTTCACCGCATCCTGCCACGACCAAAGCGACAGCGGATAGTAGGACAGCGGCGTGTAGTCGGCGTTCAAGACCAGCGCCGGGCACGCCTCCGGGCTGATCCGACGCTCGAGCGGTGCCAGGACGTTGGGGTGATACATGGGCGCGCTCCCCCATCTGCCTCAGCGCAGATGCCCGGCACCGGCCCTATCGCACCTCGGGCAGGAGGCTTCCGAACCACCTGCGCGGCCCCTATACCAGCGGCAGTATGGCAACTCGATGACATCCCTCAAGATCATGAGGGTCAAGGGTCGGCGCGCCGTGCGGCCCCGATAGGCCGACCTGGGCGTCACCCGCGCCGCCCGGACCTGATGGCCTCCTGCATCACCCGCTTCGCACCCTCTCCCACTGGCCTTCTGCACGTGGGCCACGCCTTCTCGGCCGCACAGGCCTGGGCGCGCGCCGATCGACCGGGCGGCTTCCGCCTGCGGATCGAGGACATCGACCGAACCCGCTGTCGGCCGGAGTTCATCACCGCCCTTCTCGACGACCTGGCGTGGCTGGGCCTCGAGCCGGGGGCGCCACCCCTTCGCCAGTCGGCCGGCCATCATCGGCACCGGGCCGCGCTCGAACGGTTGCGGGCGCAAGGTCTGCTCTATGCCTGCACGTGCACGCGCGCAGCGCAGGCCGCCGCCGTTCCCCACCCGGGTGAGGGCACAGCCTATCCCGGCACCTGCCGCGGCCGGCGGGATCCGCCGCCCGCGATCCCCTTTGCGTGGCGGCTCGACCTGGCCGGAACGGGCCTCGGGCTCTGGCAGGGCTGGCAGGATGAACAGGCGGGCCCGCGGGCCGGTCGGGCCGACCTCGGAGGCGATCCGGTGCTGTGGCGGAAGGACGACGGCCCCGCCTACCACCTGGCCTGCGTGATCGACGATGCGCACCAGGGCGTGAGCCTCGTGGTCCGCGGGCGCGACCTCGAGCCGTGGACGGCCCTTCAGCGCCTGCTGCAGCGCCTGCTGGGCCTGCCGGAGCCCCGTTACCTGCATCACCGGCTGATCCTGGGACCCGATGGCCGGCGCCTGGCCAAGCGCGACCGGCCGGTGACGCTCGCTGCGCTCCGCGCCTCGGGTGCCGATGGGCGGGCGCTCGCACGGCAACTCAGCGAACTCCCCGCCACGGGGCCGGACCTCGGGTGGGACGGTGCGGCGTTCGCACCCGCCCCGACCGTCGTGCCGGGGGGTGCACCGGCGGGCCAAGGCGCCTAGGGTGAGGGCATGAGGGATCTGCTCTTTGTCCTCATCCTCGTGGCGGCCGCGGCCACGGCTGTCGTGCTCGCCCGCGGCCTGTTCACCATGGCCTCGGGCCGCGACATCACGGGTGTGCGATCCAACCGGTTGATGACGGCGCGGGTCCTGTTACAGGGGCTTGCCATCCTGCTCGTCGTGCTGGCGTTCGTCGTGGGGGGGGCGGCTGGTGACTGAACGTCCGCTCTCCTCGCCGAGCGCCGCGGGCAGCGGTCGGAATGACGCGCATCACGGGCGCGGCGGCGCCTTCGCCTCCCTCATCGGCGAAGCCGACGCGTTGCTGCCGCGGATGGTCGAACTGCGCCGCGCCATCCATGCCGAGCCGGAGCTGGGGCTGTTCACGCCCCGCACGTCGGCCCGAGTCCGCGCTGCGCTGGCCGATCTGCCGCTCGAATGGCGCGAGGGGCCCTCGACCTCGGGCCTCGTGGCCTTGCTGCGAGGGCCCGCCAACGGGCGCACGGTCCTGCTTCGTGCCGACATGGACGCGCTGCCCATGCCCGAGGAGACCGGCCTGTCCTTCGCGTCGACCGTGCCGGGCGCCATGCACGCCTGCGGGCACGATGCGCATACGGCGATGCTGGTGGGGGCGGCCCGCCTGCTGTGCGCCCGGCGCGAGGCGCTCGCCGGGTCGGTGCTCTTCATGTTCCAGCCGGGCGAGGAAGGTCATCATGGCGCCCGCCACATGCTGGACGACGGCCTGATCGACCCCCTGCCCGACGCTGCTTTCGCCCTGCACGTGATGCCGAACGCACCCCATGGCATGGTGGGCGGCCGGCCGGGTCCGCTGCTGGCCTCGGCCGATCGCATCCAAGTTATCGTGACGGGCCGGGGTGGCCACGCCTCGATGCCCCACGACGCGCTCGACCCCGTGCCGGTGGCCTGCGCCATCGTGGGGGCGTTCCAGACGTTCGTCACCCGCGAAGTCCCCGTGTTCGATCCCGCCGTCGTCACCATCACCCGGGTGACGGCCGGAACGACCCACAACGTCATCCCCGAGACCGCCGTGCTCGAAGGCACGATCCGCACGCTTTCCGCCCGTCGGCGCGCGGCCGTACAGGCGGGCCTTCGGCGCGTAGCCGAGGGTGTGGCGGCCGCCCATGGCGCGAGCGCCGAAGTGCGGATCGAGGAGGGCTTTCCCGTCACCGTCTGCGATCCTCGCGCGGTGGCCTTCGCCAAGGCCACGGTGGAAGAGCTGTTTGCGGGCGCTTGGCGCGATCTCGACGCGCCCATCATGGGGGCCGAGGACTTCGCCTACGTGCTGGAGCGCGTGCCGGGGGCGATGTTCTTCCTCGGCGCTGCGGCCGAAGGTGCCGATTGGCAGCGCTGCTGTCCGCTGCACTCGACCCGCATGGCGCTGGATGAGACGGTCATGGCGCGCGGCGCCGCGGTGCACGCAGCCCTGGCCCTGAGGTTCCTGGAACAGGGCTTCGCCGCCTGATCGCTCGAGGTCCGGATGGCGCGGTCGGACGCGCCTCGCTACGGGCCCAGCGATGCTGAAACGCCTCTATCACTGGACGCTCGACCGCTGCGGCCACCCGCAGGCCGAGCGGTGGCTCGCCCTCCTGAGCTTCCTCGAGGCCAGCGTCTTTCCGATCCCCCCAGACGCGCTGCTGGCACCCATGTGCCTTGCCGAGCCGCGCCGGGCCTTTCGCTACGCTGCGGTCTGCACGCTCGCCTCGGTTGCGGGGGCGCTTCTGGGCTATGCCATCGGTCTTCTGGCCTTCGAAACGCTCGGGCGCGCCATTCTCGCCCTCTATGGGGTCGAGGCCGAGTTCCAGCGTGCCGCAGCCCAGTTCAACGCCCAGGGGTTCTGGCTCGTCTTCCTGGCGGGCTTCACGCCCATTCCGTTCAAGGTGATCACCATCGCCGCCGGCGCCACCGCCATGCCGCTGCCCGTGCTGGTGGGGGCGAGTCTCGTGTCGCGCGGCGCCCGGTTCTTCCTGGTGGCAGGGCTGCTGTGGCGCTTCGGCCCGCCCATGAAGGACCTGATCGACCGACATTTCGCGCTGCTCACGGCACTTTTCGGCGTGCTCCTCGTCGGAGGCTTCCTGGCCCTGGGCCGTCTCGTCTGAGGCCTTGGACCACCGTTCGTTGACAGCGCTTTCGGCGTTGCGCATGGGCCTGGCCCATCCCCAGAGCGAGCCGGAGCCCAGACCCCCATGAAGATCCTCGTGCCCGTCAAGCGTGTGGTCGACTACAACGTCAAGGTCCGGGTGAAACCCGACCAGACCGGGGTGGAACTGGCCAACGTCAAGATGAGCATGAATCCCTTCGACGAGATCGCCGTGGAGGAAGCGATCCGCCTGAAGGAGAAGGGCAAGGCCCAGGAAATCGTCGTGGTCTCGGTGGGCGTGCCCCAGTGCCAGGAGACGATCCGCACGGCGCTTGCCATGGGTGCGGACCGCGGCATCCTGGTCCAGACCGACGTGACGACGGAAAGCCTGGGCGTTGCCAAGGTGCTGGCCGCCATCGCGCGCGAGGAGCAACCGGGCCTCGTGATCCTGGGCAAGCAGGCGATCGACGACGACGCGAACCAGACGGGCCAGATGTTGGCCGCCCTCTTGGGCTGGCCTCAAGGGACATTCGCCTCGCGGGTCGAGGTGGGGGAGGGCATCGTGACCGTGACGCGCGAGGTGGACGGTGGCCTCGAGACGGTGGAGCTGAAGCTGCCCGCCATCGTCACCACCGACCTGCGGCTGAACGAGCCGCGCTATGCCAGCCTGCCCAACATCATGCGGGCCAAGTCGAAACCCATCGCGATGAAGACGCCGGCCGATTACGGCGTCGATCTCACCCCGCGCCTTGACGTGCTGAAGGTGACGGAGCCACCCAAGCGCCAGGCCGGCATCAAGGTGAAGACCGTCGACGAGCTTGTCGAAAAGCTGAAGGCCGTGGGTGCCATCGCCTGAGATACCGGAGTTGACGCCATGAGCATCCTGGTGCTTGCCGAACACGACAATGTTCATCTGAAGGACGCGACCCTTGCCGCCGTGACGGCGGCCCGGCGGCTGGCCGAGCATCGCGGCGGCGAGGTGCACGTGCTGGTGGCGGGTCACGACTGCCGCCCCGTGGCCGAGGCGGCGGCCGCCATCGAAGGGGTGGCCAAGGTGTTCTACGCGTCCGACCCGTCGCTGGCCCATGCGCTGCCCGAGAACGTCGCCCCCCTGGTCGTCGGCCTGATGGACCGGCACGAAGCCGTGCTGGCGGCGGCCACCTCGCGGGGGAAGAACGTGCTGCCGCGGGTGGCGGCCCTGCTCGACGTGGCCCAGGTGTCCGACATCCTGTCGGTCGAAGGCCCCGACACCTTCACTCGGCCGATCTACGCCGGCAGCGCGATTGCCACGGTGCGCACGCGCGATCCCAAGCTCGTCGTCACCGTGCGGGCCACCGCCTTCCTCAAGGCTCCGGCCGCAGGCGGTAAGGCGCCGATCGAGGAGGTGCCGGCGCCGGCCGATTCGGGTCTGTCGGCCTTCCGCGGGGCCGAACTGTCGGGCTCCGAGCGGCCCGAGCTCACCTCGGCCAAGATCATCGTCTCGGGCGGCCGGGCGCTGGGGTCCAGCGAGAATTTTCACAAGTACATCGACCCGCTGGCCGACAAGCTGGGCGCGGCCGTGGGGGCCAGCCGGGCCGCGGTGGACGCGGGCTACGTGCCCAACGACTATCAGGTGGGGCAGACCGGCAAGATCGTGGCCCCCGAACTCTACGTCGCCGTCGGCATTTCCGGCGCCATCCAGCACCTGGCCGGCATGAAGGATTCCAAGATCATCGTGGCCATCAACAAGGACGAAGAAGCTCCGATCTTCCAGGTGGCCGACTTCGGCCTGGTGGGCGACCTGTTCCAGGTGGTGCCGGAACTGACCGAACGGCTTTGACGCCCGCCCTCGTGCGGAGGGCGCTCGCCTGGCTCGTCGCGGCGGCCCTTTGGCCGTCGCCGGCGGCGGCCTGGGGTCCGACGGGCCACCGCATCACTGCGGCCCTGGCCGACCGGTTCCTGTCCCCGCGCGCGCGAGCGGCCGTGCTCGAGATCCTGGGGAACGAACGGTTGGAGGAGGCCTCGACCTGGGCCGATTTCATGCGCTCGGCGCCCGACCCCTTCTGGCGCGTGACGGCGAGCCCCTGGCACTACGTCACGGTGCCCGACGGCCGGCGCTGGCGCGACCAGCCGGCGCCTCCGCAAGGCGATGCCGTGACCGCGCTCGCCCGCTTCGCCGCCACGCTGCGCGACCCCGGGGCGTCCCTTGCCGACCGGCAGCTCGCCTTGCGCTTTGCCGTCCACGTGATCGCCGACCTCGCCCAACCCCTGCACGTGGGCCGCCCCGGCGACCGCGGCGGCAACGACGTCAAGGTCCGGTTCTTCGGGCGCGAGACCAACCTGCACGCGGTGTGGGATGATGGCCTTATCGACCACGAGCGTCTTTCCTGCGCCGAATGGGCCGATCGCCTCGCGCGCCGCCTTACCCCGGAGGAGCTCCGCGCCTGGTCGGATCCCGATCCGGAACAGTGGGTGGACGATGCCGTGGCCCTGCGCGCGGCCGTCTACCCGGCAAGCTCCGACCTTGCGTGGGACTATGTGTTCGCCCAGCGCCGGCGGCTCGACGAGCAACTGGCCAAGGGGGGCCTGCGCATCGCAGCGTGGCTCAACCGCCTGTTCGACGCGCGTTGAGGCAGCTTTCATCGAGCTGTCATCGTCGCGCCACGCCCCCGTCATCTGCCGCGGGCAAGAGGGCAGGTCAGGAGGGCGATCCATGAACCGTCTGGCGCTGTTCATCTCGTGTCTCGTCGCGGCCGCACCCGCGGCCGCCATGGTCACCTACACGGGCAAGTGGGAGGTGCCGGGCGATGCCACCGACCTTTCGGGGCTCTCGCCGGCATTCGCGGGCAACCGCCTCTCCTTCGGGTCCGACCTGTGGTACAGCCGGCATCGCCGGACCTTCTTCGGCAACACCGACCGGGGGCCCGGTGGGGGGGTGATCAGCTTCCAGCCCCGGGTTCACGAGTTCGCGCTTCAGATCCAGCCCGACGGCTCGGTTGCGGGCTTCACCCTGCTCGGCACCACCACCTTCAAGACGAAGGCCGGCGCTCCCTTCGATGGGCTCAACCCCCTGTTGCTCAACGGCTCGAAATCGGTCCTGGGGCTGTCCCACGATCCCGAAGGGCTCGTGCGCCTGAAGAACGGGCATTTCCTGGTGGCCGACGAATACGGCCCCTCGCTCTACGAGTTCGATCGTAACGGCGTGTTCGTGCGCGCCTTCGAGACCCCTGAGAACCTGAAGCCCAAGCGCGCGAACGGCACGCTCAACTATGTCGACGGCCGTGGCGCGTCGGCAGGGGAGCGGCCCGAGACCGGCCGGCAAGACAATCGGGGCTACGAGGGCCTGGCTCTTTCGGCCGACGGCACGTTCGTGCTGGCCATCCTCCAGGACCCGCTGTTCGAGGAGGGCGCCCCCGCCGGCGCCCGCGAGGGCCGGCGCAGCCGCAACCTCAGGATCGTGAAGTTCGACGTGGCCACGGGCAGGGCCGTCGGCCAGTACGTCTATCAACTGGAGCCCTTGGCCGACATCAACGCGCGCATCCCGGGCACGGCCCAGGACTTCGCGCCCACCGCCCAGGGCCGCAACATCGGCGTCTCGGGCATCCTGGGTCTTCCCAACGGCAAGTTCCTCGTGCTGGAGCGCGACAACCGGGGCTTCGGGGTCGACCCGGTGCTCGAGGGACAGCTGCCCGTGGGCTCGAAACGGGTCTATCTCATCGACCTCGCCGGGGCGACCGACGTGTCCGCGATCAGCCTCGCCGGCACGAACGACGCCCTTCCGCCGGGGGTGGTGCCGGTGGCCAAGACCCTCTGGCTCGACGTCCAGGCGGAACTCGAGAGGGCCGGGGTGAAGGTGGCCGAGAAGATGGAGGGCATCGCCTTCGGCCCCAACCTGCCGGGCGGGCGCGCCTTCGTGGTGGTGACCGACAATGACTTCTCCGTCACCCAGACGGGTGGTGGCACCCAGTTCGACGTGTGTACCGACGGCATCTCGGCCGTGCAGGTGACCTTGGGTGCTCCCTGTCCGGCCGGCCTCTCCCTCATCCCAAGCTACGCCTATGTCTTCAAGGCGTCGGGCCCAAGCCTGTGGGCGGCCGGCATTCCGGAAGCCTCGACCTGGACGCTCATGATCGCCGGCTTTGGCCTCGTGGGGAGCGCGCTGCGCCGACGGCAGAGGATGTCGGCCTGAGCTTGGCACGGCGGCCCCCGCGCTCTACGGGCGGGGGGTGCTCGTGCCCGATGGAGCCCACGCGGTCTGGCCGGTTCGCGCCCGTGCCGGTCTCTTCGCCTGGGCAGCGTCGCGATCGTTCACGCCCTCCGGCACCCCGGTCGGCGCCCGTCCCGGCCCCGACCCGTGCGCTCTGGCCGCGTTCGCGATGATCCACGTGGCCTCCGCGGCCGATCCGGCCGCGGCTTGGGCGATGACGCAACCCAGGTTCGTCCCGTCACCCGCCGGGCGGGCCGAAGGCCGACCGGCGGGCCATGGGGCGGAACGGAGAAGCGCATGCGGGTGGGCGTGATCGGGGCGGGCCAGATGGGCCAGGGGATTGCCCAGGTGGCCGCTGCTGCGGGTCACGAGGTCGTGTTGACCGACGTTGACCGAGCACGGGCCGAGGCCGGCCGCGCGGCCGTCGCGCGCGGGCTCGACCGTCAAGTGGAGCGCGGGCGCATCGAGCCGGCCGCGGCGGCGGGCCTGCTGGCGCGCATCCAGCCGGCCGAGGGACCCGAGGCGCATGCGGCCTGTGACCTGGTGATCGAGGCCGCGACCGAGGACGAGGAGATCAAGCGCCGGATCTTCACGGGCCTGCGCTTCGCCCCCCAGGCCATCCTCGCCACCAACACCTCCTCCATCCCCATCACGCGGCTGGCCGCCGCCACCGACCGGCCGGCGCGGTTCCTGGGGCTGCACTTCTTCAACCCGGTGCCGTTGATGGCGCTCGTCGAAGTCATCCCCGGCCTGGCCACCGCACCCGAGACGGTCGCGGCGGCCCGCGCGTTCGTCGAAGGGCTCGGCAAGACGGCGATCCTGGCCGCCGGCGCCCCGGCGTTCATCGTCAACCGCATGCTGTGTCCCATGCTGAACGAGGCAATCTTCGCGCTGGGCGAAGGGGTGGGCTCGGTCGAGGACATCGACCGGGGCATGAAACTGGGGGCCAACCATCCGATGGGGCCGTTGGAGTTGGCCGACTTCGTGGGCCTCGACACGCTGCTCGCCATCATGCGGGTCCTCCAGGCCTCGACGGGCGATTCCAAGTACCGGCCGGCGCCGCTGCTGGTGAAATTGGTCGAGGCCGGGCGGACGGGCCGCAAGTCGGGTCTGGGTTTCTACGACTGGTCGGGACCGAAACCGGTGCCCGCCTGGCCGGTTCGAACGGCATGACACCGTTCACGACCCTACGCGCCCCGGCGATCGCGCTGAGGCGCGCCAACATCGACACCGACCTCATCATCCCCGGCCGGTTCCTCAAGACCGTGACGCGCGCCGGGCTGGGCCGAGGCGCCTTCGCCGCCCTGCGCGAGGGCGGGCCCAACCCCATCGACGAAGGCCTGGCCCGGGGGGCGCGCATCCTGGTGGCCGGGCCCAACTTCGGCTGCGGCTCCTCGCGCGAGCACGCGCCCTGGGCGCTCATCGACCTCGGTATCCGCGCCGTCATTGCCCCGTCCTTCGCCGACATCTTCGCCGGCAACGCCTTCCGCAACGGGCTGTTGACCGTGAGCCTGCCGGAAGCCGACGTGGCGGACCTCATGGACCGGGCGGAAGCCGGCGAGACGATCACGATCGACCTTGGCGCCTCGACCGTCTCGACCGAGGACGGTCGGTGCTTGTCCTTCGCGATGGATCCGTTTCGCCGGACCTGTCTTTTGGAAGGATTGGACGAGATCGCCCTCACCGAGCGCGAGGAAGGTGCGATCGCCGCCTTCGAGGCCCGGCTGGCGGCCACGTGGCCCTGGGTGCCGGGAGCGGCCCGCCGCGGCTAGGCGCGGCTGCGACATTCCGTCCCTCGAGGTCCCCGTTGCGTTGCAGCAAAGTCTGGCTCAAAAGTGTGCACCGCAACAAACGCAGGGAGACCGTCCATGGTCCGAACTCTTGCCCTTGCCGCCCTTGCCCTCGTCGCCTCGCCGCTGGCCGCCGAGGACATCCCGCTCCGCTCCGAACGGGTCGTGCTTCGCGACCTCGACCTGTCGACGCCGGCCGGCGTGGCCGAGCTCGACCGCCGACTGGCACGGGCGGCTTCCCGCGCCTGCGAGAAGGCGGGGCTGAAGACCGTGTGGGACCAACGGGTCGAACGGAATTGCCAGGCCCGGGCGCTGGCGGCCGTCGCCGCCCGGCGCGAGGCCGCGATCGCCACCGCGCGCGGCGGGGCCCGGGTGGCGGGCCTTCCGCAGTCGACCGGCACCGCCGCCAACTGAGTCGCGCGCACGGCCCCTTGCGGCCGGGCTCCGCCGCGCTCATGGGCGCGCCCCATGGCGCGGATACTGCTGTTGCTGCCGGGCGACGGCATCGGCCCTGAGGTCATGGCCGAAGCGCGGCGCGTGGCCGAAGCCCTGGGCCTCGCCGACCTGGTGATCGACGAGGCCCCTTTCGGCGGGGCCGCCATCGACCGCTTTGGCCGCCCGCTCGCTCCTGAAGTCAAGGAACGAGCGCTCGCCGCGGACGCCGTGCTGATGGGGGCCGTGGGCGGACCCCAGTGGACCGACCAGCCCTTCGACCGGCGCCCCGAAGCGGGTCTCCTCGAGCTGCGCCAGGCCATGGGGGTGTTCGCCAACCTGCGGCCGGCGCGCCTCCTGCCCGCGCTCATCGACCGCGCGCCGCTGAAGGCCGAGATCGTGGAGGGCCTCGACCTTCTTGTCGTGCGCGAGCTCGTGGGGGGGATCTACTTCGGGGAGCCCCGTGGGATCGACCGGCTGCCCTCGGGCGAGCGGGTGGGCCTCAACACCCAGCGCTACAGCGAAGGCGAGATCCGTCGCGTGGCGCGCGTGGCCTTCACGCTCGCGCGATGCCGGCGGGGGCGCGTTACCTCGGTCGACAAGGCCAACGTGATGGAATCCGGTCGGCTCTGGCGCGAGACGGTCGACGCGCTCGGCCGGACCGAGTTCCCCGACGTGGCGCTCGAGCACCAGCTGGCGGACTCGTGCGCCATGGAACTCGTGCGGCGGCCAACCCGCTTCGACGTGATCCTGACCGACAACCTCTTCGGCGACCTGCTGTCCGACCTTGCGGGGCAGCTCACGGGCTCGCTCGGCCTCCTGCCCTCGGCGGCCTTGGGCGAGGCCGGACGACCCGGCCTTTATGAACCCATCCACGGTTCCGCTCCGGACATCGCCGGACGGGGCATCGCCAACCCCTGTGCCGCCGTGCTGAGCCTGGCGCTCGCGCTGCGCCATTCGCTGGACGCGCCGGCAGCAGCCGATCGGGTGGAACGTGCGGTGGAGCGAGCGCTCGAGAAGGGAGCGCGCACCCCCGACCTGGGCGGAAGCCTCACGACCCGGGCCATGGGCGATGCCATCCTGGAAGAGCTCGGGCGCGCATGACCCCGGGCCTCCTTTCGCTGCTGCGCCAGTCGCCGGCCCGGTTCGTCCGGCGCCTTCTGGGCCTGTTCGCCACCGGCCTCGTCTTCATCCTGCCGCTCGTGCTCACCGTCGTGGCGCTCGCGTGGGTCTTGGGGCAGCTGGGCGCCGTCTTCGGCCCCGACACCTTCCTGGGCGGCCTGATCGCCGCGCTCGGGCAGCTCGTCACGGTGGGAACGGCGGGCCGCACGACCGGCTTCTGGCTGGGCCTCGTCGTGCTCATGGGCCTGATCACGGCCTTGGGGGCGCTCGTCCAGACGGGGGCGCGCGGCTTTCTTGAGCGGACCCTCGATGGCCTGCTGGGCCGGCTGCCCGTCGTCGGCAAGGTCTACCAGCCCTTCGCCCAGCTCGTGCGGACCATGGGCGGAGAGGCGAAGGACGAGATGGCCTCGATGTCGGTGGTGGCCATTCGTTTCGGCGACGGAGCGGAAGCGTTGGGCTTGCTGGCCTCGCTCGACCGGTTCGACCTGGGCAATGGCCCGTCGCGCCTGGTGCTGATCCCCACGGCCCCTGTCCCCATCGGCGGGGCGCTGCTGTTCGTGCCCGAAGCCAACGTGCGCCTTGTGCCCGGCCTGCAGTTCGACGATCTTGCGAAATTCTACGTGACGATGGGCACGGTCGCCCCGCCTGAGCTGTTGGCCCGGGCGGGGGCGACTCCTCCCCTTCTCGCGCGCGCGGAGCGCCCAGGTTGAGGCGGCCGGAGCCCGGCGGCGCGTGGCGTCGATCGCGGGGTGGGCGACCCGGGCCCACTCTTTCCCGGACCGGCAGCGAGCGCTAGGGGCGTGCCGCCGCGCCGGGATGCCGCGCGGCCGGGTGAGGGAGAAGGGGCGTGGGCTACCGGATCGCCGTGGTGGGCGCTACGGGCAACGTCGGCCGCGAGATGCTCAACATCCTGGCCGAACGCCAGTTCCCGGCCGATGAAGTGGTGGCGGTCGCATCCTCCCGCTCCGTGGGCTCGGAAGTCGACTATGGCGAGACCGGGCGTCGGCTCAGGATCCGCGCTCTGGAACATTTCGACTTCTCGGGATTCGACATCGCGCTGTTCGCCGCCGGCTCGGGGCCAGCGCGCGAGCACGCCCCTCGGGCGGCCGCGGCGGGGTGCGTGGTGATCGACAACAGCTCCCTGTTCCGGATGGAGCCCGACGTGCCGCTGATCGTGCCCGAGGTGAACCCCGAGGCGATCGACGGCTACGTCAAGCGGCGCATCATCGCCAATCCCAACTGCTCCACCGCGCAGCTCGTGGTGGCGCTGAAGCCGCTGCATGACGCTGCGCGGATCCGTCGGGTGGTGGTGGCGACCTACCAGTCGGTTTCGGGTGCGGGCAAGGCGGCGATGGACGAACTCTTCGAACAGACGCGGGCCGTGTTCGTGGGCGACCCGCGCGAGGCCAAGGTCTTTCCGAAGTCGATTGCCTTCAACCTGATCCCCCACATCGATCAGTTCATGGGCCCCGATTCGGGTTACGACGGATATACGCGCGAAGAATGGAAGATGGCGGTGGAGACCGCCAAGATCCTCGACCCCGACGTTCAGGTCACCGCCACCTGCGTGCGCGTGCCGGTGTTCATCGGCCATTCCGAAGCCGTGTCGGTCGAGCTCGAGAAGCCGCTGTCGGTCGCCCGGGCGCGGGAGATCCTGCGGGAGGCCCCGGGGGTCCTGCTGGTCGACCGGCGCGAGCCCGGGGGCTATGTGACCCCGGCCGAGTGCGCGGGCGAGGACGCCACGTTCGTCAGCCGTCTGCGGCGCGACCCCACGGTCCCCAACGGGCTCTGCTTCTGGGTGGTGGCCGACAACCTGCGCAAGGGCGCGGCCCTCAACGCCGTGCAGATCGCGGAACTCCTGGGGCGGCGCCACCTCCGCAAGGGCTGACGGGCGCTTGGTCCCTGACCTTGTTCCGCACCTTCCGGCTCCTGTTCCCGGGCTTGCGGACCGCTCCGTTGCCCGTGGCGCCATGGCCGGCGGCCTCGATGGTGGATTTCGACACCGCCCTCGGCTTGGCTCTGTTGCTCGGGCGTCTGCCGACGAGCCAGGACGTCGCCCTTCCCCGCCACCGGGCCGAATCCGGCAAGTCGGAATGCGGCACCATGTTCCGCTGTTGGGTCGAGCTGCGGGTGGCGACGTTCGTGGCGGTGGGTGCGGGTACACGGCCGCGCCGTCGCTCCTCAGGTCGATCGTCGCCTGGCGGCTCGCCGGCCGGGTGATGGCCCTGCCGGACGCCCACCGCCACGATGCGCGCTCCCCGCATGGCCGGTTCCTGCAAGAGCCGGTCCAGTCCCCGGGCCTCGTCGTCCCGTCGCGCGTGCTGCGGCCCGCGGTGCTGGGGCTGCGGCGGGCGGCGTTGTTCCTCCACATCTTCGTGCTGGCCCCGGCCTGCGACATCGTGGCAGGCGCCAACTTGGGAACACCGGCGTGACGGTCACATGCCGCACGGTCCCCGGCTGGGGGGGGCTGCCGCTCGCCGTTACCGAGCTGGGCGACGGCCCGCCCGTCCTCCTCCTCCACGGCCTGTTCTCGAGCGCCGAGGTGAACTGGCTCAAGTATGGTGCGGCCCAGCGGTTGGCCGAGGCCGGGTACCGCGTGATCCTGCCCGACCTGCGGGGCCACGGCCGAAGCGGCGTGCCGGATGGGCCGGACGGGTGGCCGGCCGACGTGCTCGCGCTCGATGCAGAGGCCGTGATCGACGCCTTGGCCCTGGGCCCCGAACTGGTGGTGGGGGGCTATTCGCTGGGGGCGCGCACCACGGCCCGGCTCCTGCAGCGCGGGCGCGTGGGCGTGCGGGGGGCGATTCTGGCCGGCATGGGCCTCGAAGGCCTCGTGGCGGGCAAGGACCGGTTCGCCTTCTTCCAGCGCGTGATCATGGGGCGCGACCGCTTCCGCCCCGGCGCGCCCGAGTACGCCGCGGCCGCCTTCCTCAAGGCCAACGTCGCCCGGCCCGACGGCCTCCTCCCGCTCTTCGCCGCCCTGCGGCCGCTGCGGCTCGAAGACCTCCGCGTCATCGACCAGCCGGTGGTGCTGGTGTGCGGCACCCAGGACCAGGACAACGGCTCGGCCCCGGCCCTCCGGCAGGCGTTGCCCCAGGCGGAGCTCCTCGAGGTGCCCGGCACGCACATGTCGGCCGTCACCACGCCCGCCTTCGGTCACGCCCTGGTGCGGGCGATGGCGCTCCTCAATCAGGCCCGGCCGGTCTTGAGCCAGCGAACGGCGAGCGGCCAAGCCGCCTTCGACGCCGCTTCTGAATAGGTCGCCCGGTAATCGGCCAGGAACCCGTGGTCGGCCTCGAAGAGCCGGATCACCGAACGGCCGCCGGCCGCCTGCAGCCGTTCGTTCATCCGCTTCACGTCCTCCACGGGGATCCCGCGGTCGCGCATGCCATAGAGGCCCAGTATGGGGGCCTTGAGGGCGCCCGCCACGTCGATCGGGTGGCGCGGCTGACGGCTGGTCCGTTCTCCGTCCAGCCGGCCATACCAGGCGACCCCAGCGAACAACCGGGGCGTGTGCGCGGCGTAGAGCCAGGTGATCCGTCCGCCCCAGCAGAACCCGGTGAGCCCCAGGCGCTTCACGTCGGCCCCGTCGCGGGCCAGGAAGTCGGCCAGGCGGTCGAGGTCGGCCATCACCTGCGCATCGGGCACCTGGGCCACGACGCTGTCCATCAGCGTGCGCAGGTCGGCGATCCGGCTCGCGTCGCCGAAGCGCTGGAAAAGGTCGGGGGCCGCGGCGTGGAAGCCATGAAGGGCCAGCCGGCGCACGATGTCTTGGATCCACTCGTGCAGGCCGAAAATTTCGGGGGCGACCATCACGGCCGGGGCCTGGCGGGCCCCCCGCGGGCGGGCGCGATAGGCCCGCATGCGGAAGCCTGCATCGGCCGGAAACTCGATCCATCCCACGTCCAGCCCGTCGGCCGGGGTCACGATGGCGGTGGCCGCCAACGGTCCTGTCGCCGCGGCCCAGCCCATGGCCGTCGCCCCGGCCAGCAGGTCGCGGCGTGCGATGAGATCGGCCCAGGGATCGTCGGTCCGCCCGTGCATGTCCCGCCTCCCTTTCCGTCGCGCCCCTGTCGTCGGAATAGGGCGTGCTTGAGCCGGCGTCATGGGGCTTGCGCGCGGTGAGGTCTCATCCCACCACCAGGTAGGCTCGTGGCGGGGCTGCCGGGGCCTAGGGTTGGAGTGACAGACCGACATGACGGGACTGGGGCGCGAGATCGGGCTGGCGGTGGACTTCGACGAAGCGCTTCGGCGCACGACGGCGGCGCTCGCCACGCAAGGCTTCGGTATGATCTCGCGGATCGACATCGACCGGGCCTTCGCCGAAAAACTGGGAGTGGCGTTCCGCCGCTTCGTCGTCCTTGGGGCCTGCAACCCGCAGCTGGCCCACGCCGCGCTGTCGGCCCGGCCCGACGTGGGCTTGTTGTTGCCCTGCAACGTCACGGTCGAGGAGAACGGGCCGGGGGCGATCGTCCGCATTGTCCACCCGCGCCGGACGTTCGCGGGGTTCGGCCTTGCCGATTCGCCCGAGCTGACGCCTCTGGCCGAGGAGGCCGGGCACCGGCTGGACCAGGTGGCCCAGGCGCTCAGCCAACCGACATGAGGCCCCAGCTTCCGGCCCGCTGGACGCCGGCCCGCCTGGCCTATCTGACCCTCGGTCTCCTCGCTCTGGCACTGGGCCTGGTGGGGGCGTTGCTGCCCCTCCTGCCCACCACGCCCTTCCTCATCCTTGCGGCCTTCGCCTTCGCGCGCTCGTCCCCCCGGCTCGAGGCCTGGCTGCTGGCCCATCCGCAGCTCGGGCCGCCGCTGGTGGCCTGGCGCACCCGGCGCGCCATCCCGCGCCCGGCCAAGGTCGCCGCGACGCTCGGCATGGCGGCAGGCTATGCCGTGCTGTGGGGATGGCGGTCCCCCGGGCTGCCGCTGGCGGCTGGCGTGGGGCTCATCCTGGTGCTCGTGGCCGTGTGGATCTGGTCGCGGCCGGATTGAGCTTGGCCCCTGCGCGTCCGCCACCGCGGGCACAGCTGCTTTCCGGCCCTCACGGGCGCGGCCGGATTGAGCTTGGCCCCTGCGCGTCCGCCTGCTAGCGGGTGCGCAAGGGCGGGCCTAGGCGCCCCCAGGGAGGAAGGGAGAACAGAGGGTGCGGACGATCCTTGCCACCTTGGCCGCCGTCATGGCGGCACCCGCGGTCGCCCAGCAGCCGGCGGCCGATCTTCCCGTCTGCTCCAGGGACGTGACCGACCGCTGCGTGCAAGGGCCGGCCGCGCAGCGGATGCAGCGGGAAGAGTTCGACGAACGCTCGCTGGGCAACGACCGGTCGGCGAAGCTCTCGCCCAAGCAAGCCGCCGCCGGGATGCGCCGCCCGCAGTAGGCACCACCCGGGAGCCGCTGTCGACCACGCTTGACGGGGCGCGTCGGCCCGGGGCGCCCCAGCACCCCTCCGGCCACCCGCGGGCGGCCTCAAGCCGCGCCCGCCAGCTTCAGGATCGCCGTCCATTCGGCCGATGACACCGGAACGACCGACAGGCGCGGCTGGCGGATGAGCGGCAACGCCGAAAGACCGGGCGTGGCCTTCATCTCGCCCAGCGTGACGGGGTGGGGAAGCGCGCGGACGGGGGCGACCCGCACCGCCACCCACCGCCCCGACGGATCCGTGGGGTCCGGGCCGGCCTCGGCCGTGATCCGGCACACGCCCACCGCGGCCTTGCCCACGTTGGAGTGATAGAAGAGGGCCTCGTCGCCCACCTGCATCGACTTGAGGTAGCCCGCGGCCTGCGGGTTGCGCACGCCGTCCCACACCGTCTCGCCGTCGCGCACCAAGTCGTCCCAGGAATAGACGTGAGGTTCGGACTTGAGCAGCCAGAACCTCATTCGGCCGCCAGCCGCTGGTCCAGCGAACGGGCGATGCGCCACAGCTTCTCAGGAGTGGCCGGCATGTCGACGGGCGTTCCGTCGAGGGCGTCGATGATCGCGTTCATGATGGCGGGCATCGCCCCGATGGTGCCCGCTTCCCCGCATCCCTTGGCCCCCAGCGGGTTCGTGGGCGACGGCGTGGGCAGCGAATCGAACGCGATAGCCGGGGGCATGTCGTCGGCCCGGGGGATCCCATAGTCCATCAGGCTTCCCGTGAGCAGCTGGGCCGCCTCGTCGTAGACGACGTTCTCGAGGAGCGCCTGGCCCAAGCCCTGCGCCACGCCACCATGGATCTGGCCCTCGAGCAGCAAGGGATTGACGATCGTGCCGAAGTCGTCGACGACCGTATAGCGGACGACCCGCACGACGCCGGTGGCGGGGTCGAGCTCCACTTCGGCCACGTGGCAGCCGTTGGGGAAGGTGGCGCGCGGGTTGGCGGGGGCATAGCGCGACCGACCGTCGAGCGCGCCCGGGTGCCGCTGGGCCAGCTCGGCCAGCGACAGCGTGGCGTTGCGGCCCCGGGCGCGGAACAGGCCTTCGGCGTAGTCCACCTCGTCGCCCAGGTCGGCGCGGGCGAGCGCGACGCCGCGGGCGATCACGTCCTCGGCCGCCTGGAGCGCAGCCGACCCGCCCCACGCCATCGAGCGCGATCCCCCGGTGCCATGGCCCTGGTCGAGCCGGGCGGTGTCGCCCTGGACGATCCGCACCCGTTCGATCCCGATGCCCAAGCGTTCGGCCGCCACCTGGGCGTAGACCGTCTCGTGGCCTTGCCCGTTGGACTGGGTGCCGACCGCGATCTCGACCACGCCGTCGGCGCCCACGCGCACGTCCGCGAATTCCTCCGAGGAGCCGCCGCCCGCGATCTCGACATAGTAGGCAAGCCCGCGACCATAGCGCAGGCCCCGGCGGGCCGCCTCCGCCTTGCGCTCGGGGAATCCCGCCCAGTCGGCGTTGGCGAGCGCCCGTTCGAGCACCGCCGGAAAATCGCCCACGTCGAAGGTGAGGCCCAGGCCGTTGGCGTGCGGCAGCTCCTCGGGCTTCAGGAGATTGCGCCGACGGATCTCGTCTGGGCCCAGGCCCAGCTCGCGCGCCGCCGCATCCATCAGCCGCTCGATGATGTAGGTGGCCTCGGGCCGGCCGGCCCCGCGATAGGCGTCGACGGGTGCCGTGTTGGTCACGACACCGTGCACCCGGTTGTGGATGGCCGGGATCCGGTAGACGCCGCCCAGGATTCGCCCGCCCGCGAAGGTCTGGATGGCAGGCCCGAACTGCGCCTGGTAGGCGCCCAGGTCCGACCAGGTTTCGACCTTCAGCGCCAGGATCCGCCCGTCGCGGTCGAGGGCGAGCGCGCACTGGGATTGCATCGCGCGGCCGTGCGTATCGGTCTGGAAGGCATCGCTGCGGTCTCCGGTCCACTTCACCGGTCGCGCCAGCCTACGGGCGGCCTCGAGCACGAGGGCGTATTCGGGGTAGATGAAGGTCTTCATCCCGAAGCCGCCACCCACGTCCCCTGTCACGATCCGGAGCCGCTCGGGCGGGCAGTTCATCACGCGCGCGGCCAGCTGGCCGCGCATGCCGGCCACCCCCTGGCTGCCGACGAACAGGGTGAAGCCGTCGCGCTCGTCCCACTGGCCGACCGCCGCGCGCACTTCCATCGAGGTGGGCGCCACGCGGTTCTGCACGAGCGCAAGACGCGTGACATGCGGAGCCCGGGCGAGCGCGGCCTCGACCGCGGCGGCATCCCCGACGTCCCACGTGAACAGCACGTTCGATGGCGCCTCGGGCCAGATACGCGGGGCATCGGGGGCGATCGCCGCATCGATCGTGGCCACGGCTGGCAGCTCCTCGTACTCGACGTCGATCGCCTCGGCCGCCGCGCGGGCCTCCTCGCGACTGTCGGCCACCACGAAGGCCACGGCATCGCCCACGAACCGCACCACGTCGCGGGCGAGCACGAACCGCGGCGTCTCGATCGGGGCCGATAAGGGCACGAGGCAGGGGATGGGCCCCAGATGGGCGACGTCCGCGCTGGTGAGGATCAGGCGCACGCCGGGCATGGCGGCCGCGGCCGACGCGTCGATCCGCCGGATCCGGGCGTGGCCATAGGGCGAGCGCAGCGTGACACCATGCAGCATCCCCGGCAGCCGCACGTCGTCGGTGTAGCGGCCTCGGCCGGTAAGCAGCCGGGCATCCTCCACCCGGGTGACGGCCTGGCCCACGCCGGTTTGGCTCGCTCCGAACTTCATCGCCCCTCCTCCTCCAGAATGGCCCGCAAGCCCGCCTTATAGTCGGGATGGCGCAGGCGGTAGCCCGTCGCCCGCGCAAGCTTCGTTCCTGCGACGATCCGGCGTTCGGCCCAGAAACCCTGGGCCGCCGGTGACAGGGTTGCGGGATCGAAGGGTTCGAGCGGAGGCAGGGGGGCACCCAAAAGCCGGCAGGCCTCTTCCGTCACAGCCCGGGGCTCGGCCGGCCACTCGTCCACCAGGTTGAACGGTCCCACTGCACCCGCCTCGACGAGCGCGATCACGCCCCCGGCGATGTCGTCTACGTGGATCCGGTTGAAGCGGTGGCCCGGCCGGTCGATGCGGCGGGCGGTGCCCGCGCGGACCTGGTCGAGCGCGGAGCGCCCGGGCCCGTAGATGCCGGGCAGCCGGACGACGAGGGCCCCCAGGTCCAGCCAGGCCCGGTCGGCCACCGCCCGGGCCGTCCGCCGTCCGTGGCCGATGGGTGCGGTCTCGTCCACGACCGCCCCGCCGGCGTCGCCATAGACGCCCGTGGACGAGAGGTAGACGAGCCGGGCCCGTGTGGTGGCGAGCGGGTCGGCGAAGCGATCGAGCACGGGATCCCGCCCGTGGGACGGATCGGGCGGCACCGAGGAGAGGACGACGTCCACCCGCTCGATCAGGCCGGGGATCGTGGGATCGGTGAAGGCGAGGACGTCGTCCAGCGCCTGTCGGCGCACCCCGATCACCCGGACGCCTCGGTCGCTCAGGTGACGGGCCAGCCGCGTGGCGGAGTAGCCGAGCCCCAGAATGAGCCAGATACGCTCGGTCATGTGTCCCTCGGGCGCGTTGCCCGGGGCGCCCCCCGGTGGCAAGACGCGCCGGATGGTCGCGTGGCCGAAGTTCGCCTTGCTGGCCCTTGTGGCCTCCATGGCGGTGGGCGTGGCGTCTGGGGAGGCGTGCGTGGCACCGGGCGTCTGGCGCGACCGCGAGGGCCAGCCGATGCCCGCGGCAGAGTTCCTGGACCGTGCGGCCCAGTCGGTCATTGTGCTGCTCGGCGAGCGGCACGGGACGCCCGAGCATCACCGCTGGCAGGCGGAGGTCGTGAAGGCGCTCCTCGACCGCGGGCGGGCGGTGGTGATCGGGCTGGAACAGCTGCCCCGGGATCGGCAGGCGGTCCTGGACCGCTGGGTGGCCGGCGAGCTCACGCCGGAAGAGTTCCGCCGTGCCAGCGGTTGGGACGAGTTGTGGGGCCACGACTTCGAGGCCTATCGACCCCTCCTGGATCTGGGGCGCGAACGGCGCGTGCCCATGGTGGCGCTGAATGTCGACCGGGCGTTCGTCCGCGCCGTGGGGCGCGAAGGCTTCGCGCGGGCCGCAACGTCGGGGCCGGCCCCGGTCGGGCGCCCGGCCCCGGCCCCGCCCGCCTACCGCGACCGCTTGGCGGAGGTGCTGCGCGCGCACGGCCGCGAGCCGACGGCGGCGGCTCTCGACCGGTTCGTCGAGGCCCAGACCGTGTGGGACCGCGCGTTCGCGGAAGGGCTGATGGCCGCCCGCGCCCGATTTCCCGGTTCGATCGCCGTGGGCGTGCTGGGGCTGGGCCACGTGGAGCATGGCTGGGGCACCGAGCACCAGCTGCGCGTTCTGGGCGAGACGCGCGTCGTCGCCGCACTTCCCGCACCCGCCGGCGAGGCGTGCCGCGTCGTCGGAGGGTCGGGCGCGTCGTTCGGCGGCGGCTGACGCCCGGCGTCACACCGCTCCCCAGCCGCCCCCACCGGGGGTCGCGATCTCCACCTGGTCCCCCGCCGCCATCGCCACGGTGGCGGCCGGCCCCAGATCGACCACCGTTCCATCGGCGCGCCGCCACCGGTTGGCACCCGCCGCCCCGTCTCCTCCGCCCTCGAGCCCAAAGGCGCGGGTGCGCCGTCGGTTGGAGAGGACCGACACGGTCATGGGCTCGAGAAGCGTGAGGCGGCGGACGGCGCCGTCGCCTCCCGGCCAGCGGCCTGCGCCACCCGAGCCCCGCCGGATCCGATGTTCCTCCACCCGGATGGGCAGCCGCCATTCCAGCATTTCGGGGTCGGTCAAGCGGCTGTTCGTCATGTGCACCTGCACCGCCGGTGTGCCGGCGAACCCCGGCCCCGCGCCCGAGCCGCCGGCCACCGTCTCGTAGTACTGGTGCCGGTCGTGGCCGAACGACAGGTTCGACATCGTCCCGGCGCTGGCCGCGAGCGCCCCGAACGCGGCGAGCAAGGCGTCCGTCACCACCTGGCTCGTCTCAACGTTGCCACCCGCCACGGCCGCACCCGGTGCCGGGTCGAGGAGCGAGCCTCGGGGGATGCGGAGATCCACGGGCCGTAGGCAGCCGTCGTTGAGCGGCATGTCCTGGCCGACGAGGCAGCGCAGCACATACAGCAGGGCCGCGCGCGTGACGGCGGGTGGCGCGTTCAGGTTGCCCGCATGCTGCGCACTGGTGCCCGCGAAGTCCACCACCAGGCGCCGCCGGGCACGGTCGACGCGGATGGCGACGCGCACCACGGGCCCCTCGTCCATGGGCGCTTCCGCCGACCCGTCCGTGAGCCGCGCCACCAAACGCGCCACGGCTTCGGCCGCGTTGTCCTGGATCGCGGCCATCGCGGCGTGCAGTTCGGCCACGCCATGTTCGGCTGCGGCTTCGGCCAGGGCGCGGGCACCCTGGGCGCAGGCGGCCACTTGCGCGGCCAGGTCGGCCAGGTTGGTCTCGGGGGCCCGGGCGGGCCAGGGCCCGGCCAGGAAGGCTTGCCGCACCTCGGCCTCGCACCAACGGCCGGCCGCGCACACGAGAAGACCGTCGAGCACCACGCCTTCCTCTTCGATGCGGCGGCTGTCGGCCGGCATCGACCCGGGCGTGATCCCGCCCACGTCGGCGTGATGGCCGCGGGCGGCCACGAAGGCGGCCGGCCCCGCCACACCGGGAAGAAACACGGGGCGCACGACGGTGATGTCGGGCAGGTGGGTGCCCCCGGCCCAGGGCGCGTTCAGGGCGAAGACGTCGCCATCGGCCAACGGCCGGCGGGTGATATGTGAAAGCTCCAGCACGCGGGCGACGCTCGCCCCCATCGACCCCAGATGGACGGGAATGTGCGGTGCGTTCGCCACCAGCCGGCCACGAGGGTCGAAGACTGCGCAGCTGAAATCGAGGCGCTCGCGAATGTTGAGGGAACGCGCCGAGGCCTGGAGGGCGATTCCCATGCGGGTTGCGATTTCGCGGAACAGGGCCCCCATCAGCTCGAGGCGGGCGGGGTCGTGCGCGTCTCGTCGAACGGGGCGGGGGGCCGCCTGCGCGCTGCACCGGGAGAGCACGAGCGACCCTGAGGGGTGGAGCCGCCCCTCCCACCCGGGTGGCACGACCGTCGTCGCTCCATCCTCGACCACGAGGGCCGGCCCGGCCACCCGGTCGCCTGGAATCAGCGCGTCCCGCGCGACGACGGGGGCGGCATGGCGGCGGCCGCCCACCACCATCGCGACCCGCCGTTCCCGGCCGCCGGATCGTCCGGGCCGAGGATGCCATCGATGGTGCAGGGCGCCCGGCGGCCGACCGGTGGCCACCGCCTCCAGACGGTCCACGACGAGCGCCGCCTCAGGATCGGCGAAGCCGAACCGGGCCCGGTGGGCTGCCGTGAAGGCTTCGCGCATCGCCGAGGCGGTGCCCGCCGGGATGGCGAAGAGCGTGTCGCCACCCTGCGTCCGCACGAGCGCGCACACCTCCACCCGGACGTCGGCCAGCGGGATCCCCTGGGCGGCCAGCGCCGCCCGAGCGGCTGCGGCCAGGGACAAGCCTTCTGCCACCAGGACGGGCTCGAGCTGAGGCGTAAGCGGGGCCAACAGGGGACGTTCCTCGGTCGCCACCAGGTCGGCCACGCCGATCCCGAAGGCCGACAGGAGGCCGGCATCGGGCGGGATCACGACCGCGGGCATTCCGAGCGCATCGGCCAGGGCGCAGGCATGCTGCCCGCCCGCTCCGCCGAAGGCCACCAAAGCGTGGGTGGCGGGATCGTGCCCCCGGGCCAGCGACACGCGGCGAATGGCCTCGGCCATCGCCCGGTCGGCGATGGCCACCAGGTCCTCGGCCAAGGCGAGGGGGTCGGGTCGCTCGCCGGTCTCGCGCGCGACCTCGTCGGCGAGCCGCTCGAGGGCGGCGCGCGCCGCCTGGGGATCGACCGGGCGATCGCCCGAAGGGCCGAACACCGCCGGAAACGCATCGGGGTCCAATCGGCCGAGTGCCAAGTTGCAATCGGTGACGGTGAGCGGCCCGCTGCGGCCATAGCACGCGGGGCCCGGCACCGCCCCCGCCGACGCCGGCCCCACGACCAGCCGGCCGGCCTCGAGCCGGCAGATGGAGCCGCCCCCGGCGGCGATGGTGTGCACGTCGAGCATGGGCAGACCGAGCGTCAGGCCGGCCACCTCGGTTTCAGGCCGGCGCTCGAAGTCGCCCGCGAAACGCGAAACGTCGGTCGAGGTGCCGCCCATGTCGAGGCCGATCAGGCGGTCGAACCCCGCCGCGCGCCCAGCCGCCCCCATGCCGACCACGCCTCCCGCCGGTCCCGACAGAACCGCCTGGCACCCCCGGAAGGCCGACGCCTCGGCCAGGCCGCCGCTCGATTGCATGAGGAACAGGCGGCTGCCTTGTGGCAGGCCGTGCGCCAGCGCGTCTACGTGCCGGCGGACGACGGGCCCCAGCGCGGCATCCGCTACCGTCGTCTCGAGGCGGGCCAGATAGCCCAGCCGCGGCAACACCTCGTGGCCCACCGCCACGTGGGTGAAGCCCACGGCCCGCGCAAGCTCGGCCAGGCGGCGTTCGTGCGTCGGAAACCGGAAGCCGTGGAGCAAGACGATCGCCACCGACCGAAGCCCCTCCGCCCACGCGGCGGCCAGCAGCGCGCGGCATTCCTCGTCGTCCAGGGGCACGAGCACCGTCCCGTCGGCCGCCACCCGCTCGCGCACCCCCACCACCCGGGTGAACAGGGGGGCCGGTCGTTCGATCCTGAGTGCGAAGATGTCGGGGCGGGCTTGATGGCGGATGAGCGGGAGGTCCTCGAACCCGCGCGTCACCATCAAAAGCACGGGCTCGGCCGTGCGTTCGAGAAGGGCGTTGGTGGCAACCGTCGTACCCATCTTCACGACCAACGGACCCTGATGCCCGGCGGACAGCCGCCGGATGCCCCGCAGCGCGGCATCCGTGGGGAGCGAGGGGTCGTGCGAGGGCAGTTTGAGCCGTTCGACCCGCCCATCCGGATGCCAGGCCAGCAGGTCGGTGAAGGTCCCCCCGCGGTCGACCCAGACTTCGAGCGGCCGTTCGCTCACGGTCGGGCAATCGCCAGGCGGAGCGCCTGGATCTCTGGCTCGGGCGTGGGGGCCAGCAGCACCTCGCCGGCCAGGATGCCGAAGCGGCAGGGCCATTCGAACCGGCCCGACAGCGCGCCCGTGGGGGTTGGGGGGGCGTTCACCTCGCAGGGCCCCAGTTCGCGTTTCAGGCGCGCAAGTTCCGCCGCCCAGGCGCTGGGCGACCGATCGAGCGGCATGTTGGGTGCCAGTCTGGCCGGCTCGGCGTCGATCCGGCCTTGGCCCCAGATGCGGCGGACGGCCGTCATCGCCTGGGCCAGGGCCGGCGAAACCGACAGTGGCGCCGCGTTCAGAAACCCGCGGCGCTTGAGTTCCCCGGCGGCGTCCCACACGGGGGCGACCGGTGCGGCATAGGTGCGGTTGGCGAAGGCGAAGAGGCCGACCCCCGCCTCGGGCCACAGCACCATGTGCGCGCCATAGCCGGGGTAGCCGCCCGAGTGCATGAGGAACCGGCCCAACAGACAATCGTCACCCGCCCTGAGGCCGCCTGCGTAGATGAGCGCGTGCTCGCACGACGGAGCGTCGCGCCCGGGCCTGGGGCGCCGAACGACGAAGCCCCGGCCCTCGGCCATGCGGCGCCGCACGTCCGCGCTCCGGGGCCGGGTCGGATCGCCGGGCAGGCCCTGCAGCAGCCAGGCCATCCAGCGGGCGTAGTCGCGCGCGGTCGTCACCAGGCCCCCCATGGCGCCGAACGCACCATCGCCCATCATGGGCTCCTCGACCCACCGGCCGTCTTCGAACCGGTAGCCGCGCGCCAGGCGGTCGGCCGGCACCGCACGCACCTCGAAGGTGGTGGAGTCCATGCCCAACGGCCGTAAGATGCGCTGGGCGATTTCGTCCTGGTAGGGCCGGCCCTCCAGATTGGTGAGGATCCGGCCCAGGATGGCGTAGCCCAGATTGGAATATTCGTGCGCCGTGCCGGGCGGACGGTTGAAGGGCACGCCCGCCGCCAGCAGCCGGGTGAACTCAGCCTCCGGCAGGGGTTGCTGGCGGTCCGCCCAGGGATCGTCGGTCACGAAGCCCGCCGTGTGGTGCAGCAGGTCGGCCACGGTCACGTCGGGTGCCCAGCGGCCGAGCTCGGGCACGTAGCGCACGGCCGGGTCGTCCAGGTCGAGCCGCCCCTCGGCCGCCAGTTCCAGGACGACGCGGGCGGTGAAGGCCTTCGTCATCGACGCGATGCGGAAGGCCGTGTCGATCGTCACGGGCCGGCCCGTGGCCACGTCGGCCAGCCCCATGGCCTCGAGGTGCACGGCGCCCTCGCGGTTCACGATCCCCCACACCAAGCCCGGGACTCGCTCGGTCCGCAGGAAGCGCGCGAAGCCGGCGCGCAGGGCGGGCAGGGCGGCCTGGAGGGCGGCCGGGTCGGCGCGCGCAGCGGGCGGGGCGAGGAGGGTGAGCGTCAGGGTGAGGAAGAGCGCGAAGAGCCCACGCCTCGGCCCTGCCCCGGGCCCCCGCGCTTCAATCCCGTGCCGGCTCCTCGCCGCCGTTCTCGTGATAGAGCGCGTCGGTTTCCTCGTCGGTCAGGTTGATGCCCAAGGCGGCCGCCCCCTCCTCGAGATAGTCGCCCAGCATCGGCATCTCCAGGAGGTACCGGGCGGTCGAACCCTGGCGGCGCTCGCGTGCGAGCTGACGCACCTCTTCCCAATCCTCGGGGTCGTAGTCACCCCGGCCGATCCACGCGAGTGCGACCAGCGAGGCGCGCTCGTCGTCGGACAGCGAGTCGATGAGGTCAGCGAGCTCCTCGGCGGTCGGATCGTCGCTCTGGCCTTCCAGCACCGAAACGAACCCGTCGTCGGTGTCGTTCGACGCTTCGTCCGGGTCCGACACCCCGGCCTGGGCATCGAACGCGCGGGCCTTGAGGATGATGTAGCTGAGGGTGTCGAGCGGGATGTCGATCGATTCGGGGCGTTCCATGGCCTCTTCCCTCCAATCCCCAGCATAGCCGATCTGGCGCGCGGCGACAGGCCCGGAGCCGGCCTTCAGCGATGGGCGCGCAGGATGGCGCGGGCCGCGTTCCAGCCCGGCAGGCCGGAGACTCCGCCGCCGGGATGCGCGCCCGCACCGCACAGCCACAGGCCGGGCACGGGCAGGCGGTGAGCGGCCGCCCCCTGGAACGGGCGCAGGGCCCAGCTCTGCTCCAGCGTCATCCGGCCATGGAAGATGTCGCCGTCGACCAGGCCGAAGCGGGCCTCGAGGTCGGCCGGTGTCAGGACCTGGACGCCCAGCACCGACTTGCGGAAGCCCGGGGCGAACCGCTCCACGACGTCGAGCACGCTGGCGGCGGCATGGTCCCGGGCGTCGTCCCACGCCACGCCGCTGGGAAGCGTGGGGGCGAAATGCTGGGCGAACAGGCTCGCGACGTGGGCGCCCGGCGGGGCGAGCGTGGGATCGAGGAGGGAGGGAATCAGCATCTCGACCACCGGGGCCGACGACCAGCCGAGCAGCCGCGATTCGTGAAACGCCCGGTCCATCCAGTCGAGGGAGGGCCCGAGCACGATCCCTGAGGCGAGATGGGGTCCGGGCTCGGGGCGGGCGGTGAAACGCGGCAGGCCCGACAGCGCCACGTTCATGCGCAGGCTGGCCGAGCCCGTCCGGAAGCTCGCCATCGCCCGGGCCACCTCGGGGGGGACGTCGCGCGGGTCCATCAGCCGGCCGAACAGCAGCTTAGGCCCCACCCCCGCCACCACCACGGGGGCGCTCACGGCCCGGCCGTCGGCCAGCGTCACCCCTCGCACACGCCCGCCCGCCACCTCCACCCGGGCCACGGGGCAGCCCAAGTGCACGCGAACGCCCGCATCGCGACAGGCCGCCGCCATCGCCTGCGTGATGGCGCCCATGCCGCCCACGGCATGGCCCCACCGCCCCCGCATGCCCGTGGCCTCGCCCCAGGCGTGATGCAGCAGCACCAACCCCGTGCCGGCTTCTTCGGGGCTTGCCCAAGTCCCCACGATCGAATCGAAGGCGAGCCAGGCCTTGAGCGGCTCCGAGGCGAAATGCGCCCGGAGGATGGCGGCGACCGAGCGGGTCAGGAGGTCGACCAGCAGGGCGCGATCGGCCGGATCGGGCAGGAGGAGCCGACGCAGCTGCCACAAGCCGCGCACGACGTCGGCGGTGCGGGCCAGGCCGGGCGGCGGAATCGTGCGGGCCAGCCGGCCCACGGCCGCCGCCACGCGGGCCAGCCGATCGAGGAAGCCGGGCAGGATGTCGGCGTCCGCGGCCGAGAAGCGCGCCACCTCCTCCCGGGTGCGCGTGCCGGCCAAGAGCGATCGACCGTCTTCGGTCGGCAGGAAATTGGCCTCGGGCCGGGGCACGATGCGCAGGCCCCGTTCGCGAAGCCGCATGGCCTCGATCACCTCGGGCGCCAGGAGCGAGACCGTGTAGGCCGCCGTCGAGTTGCGGAACCCCGGGTGGAACTCCTCGGTGACGCAGGCCCCCCCGGGGATGTCGCGGGCCTCAAACACGTCCACCTGCCAGCCGGCCCGGGCGAGTGCGAACGCGCACACGAGCCCGTTGTGCCCCGCCCCAATCAGGATGGCCCGCCTTACGCCCCGTGCCATGTTTCGGCCGCCTTCGCCCCCCAAGCCTTGACCGACGGCGGCCGCCCGTCCAGACCGCCGGATCGCGAACCAGTTCGGTCAGGTTTCAGGGAGAGGGGAATGTCCGTACCCGTGCGGCAGCAGGCGGCGGTGGCGGCCTACATCGCCCGGCAGAAGCTTCTGGGGCGCAAGCGCTATCCGCTGGTCCTGATGCTGGAGCCATTGTTCCGCTGCAACCTGGCCTGTGCGGGTTGCGGAAAGATCGACTATCCCGACCCCATCCTCAACCGGCGCCTGACCCCCGAGGAATGCTGGGCGGCGGCCGAGGAGTGCGGCGCCCCGATCGTCGCCATTCCAGGCGGCGAGCCGCTTATCCATCGCGAGATCGACCGGATCGTGGCCGGCCTGGTGGCTCAGAAGCGCTTCGTGTCGCTGTGCACGAACGCGCTCTTGCTCGAGAAGAACCTGCACCGCTTCACGCCATCGCCCTACCTCTTCTTCTCCGTCCATCTCGACGGGCTCAAGGAGCGTCACGACCGCTCCGTGTGCCGGGAGGGGGTGTTCGACCGGGCGGTCGCGGCCATCCGGGCCGCCCAGAAGGCGGGCTTCCAGGTCAACGTGAACGCCACCGTCTTCGACGGCTATCCGGCCGAGGAGCTGGCCGACTTCCTCGACTTCGCCACGGCCCTCGGGGTCAACATCTCGATCTCGCCCGGCTTCGCCTACGAGCGCGCCCCCGACCAGGAGCATTTCCTTACCCGGCAGAAGACGAAGCGCTTCTTTCGGGAACTTTTTCGGATCCAGAAGGCCCGCGGCCGTCGCTGGTCGCTCTCGCATTCCCCGCTCTATCTCGACTTCCTGGCCGGCAACCAGGAGTTCCTGTGCACGCCCTGGGGCATGCCCACGCGCAACGTCTTCGGCTGGCAGCGGCCCTGTTACCTTCTGGGCGAAGGCTATGCCCGAAGCTTCCAGGAACTCATGGAGACGACCGACTGGGATCGGTACGGCACCGGCCGCTACGAGAAGTGCGCCAACTGCATGGCCCACTGCGGCTACGAGCCGACCGCGGCCGATGTCGCCTTCACGCGGCCGTGGAAGCTGGCGGCGGTCGCCCTGCGCGGCATCCGCACCGAGGGACCCATGGCGCCCGAGATCGACCTGTCGGGCCACCGGCCGGCCGTGGACGTCCACGACCGGGTCGTCTCGGCCGCGCTTCAGGGGCTCGCAGCCGAGGCGGCCGACGGCCGGCGCCGCTCGGCCCTGGTCGAGAACCTGTGAACGCCTCAGTCGGGCCCCAACGCCCGGGCGAGGCGGGCCCCGACGCGTCGCAACGTGGCGTGGGCTCTGGCCGAATCCCAGCCCAGGCCGAGGAGGGCCGGCAGGTCCTGGGGGCGGGCGAGGAGGCGTGCCCACGTGGCCTTCACGTCGACCGTGCCGTCCGGGCGGATGGCCGACAGCGCGCTGAGCGGCAGGCGGTGGCGCACCGGGTCCGCGATGGCACGGACGGCCAGGAACGGTAGGCCCGCCGCATGGGCGACGGCCGCCACCCGGTGGCTTTCCGTGTCGACCGCATGGGCCCCGAAACGCGCGCCCAGCGCCCGCTTGACCTTGGGATCGGTCACGGGAGAGTCGACGCCGAGCAGCCGGTGGCGGGTGAGCGGCAGGCCGAAGGCGGTGGCCAGCACGGCGCTCGAGGGGTGGCACGCACCGGACTGATCCACCACCACCTCGGGCACGATGAGGGCGCCCGCCGCGAGCGCAGGGTCGAGGCCGCCGGCGAGCCCTACCGACAGCAGGGCGTGCACCCCCCGGGCCGCGAGGTCCCGGGCGGCCGCTTCCGCCGCTTCGGGCCGTGCGCCCGCCACCCGCAGGGGAATGGCGGCCGGCAGGCCTAAGGCCCGGGCCTCGGAGCGAAGGCCGCAGACGATCCCCGGCCTCACATGCCCCACGCCGACTCGCGCGCGTTGCTCTCTTGCAGCCGCTGATAGCGAGCCACGGCCCACAGCGGGAAGAAGGCTGCGTAGCCGTGGTACTTGAGGTAGAACACTCGGGGGAAGCCCGTCCCCGTGTACAGACGTTCCACCCAGCGCGGCCCCTCGGCTTCGCGCGGGGCGGATTCCAGCCAGGCGATGCCGCGGGCCACTTCGGGCGACTCGAGCTCGCCGGCCGACATCAGCGCAAGAAGCGCCCAGGCCGTCTGCGACGCGGTCGATTGGGTGGCATAGCCCTTGCGGCCGGGCTCGTAGGTCTCGAGCCCTTCGCCCCAGCCGCCGTCGGCCCGCTGCTGGCGCTTGAGCCAGTCGACCGCGCGGCGGACCCAGGGCTCGTTCATGTCGACACCAGCCGCCTTCAGCGCCACCAGTACCGACCAGGTGCCGTAGATGTAGTTGGCCCCCCAGCGGCCGAACCAGCTGCCGTCGGGCTCCTGCTGGCGACGGATCCAGGCGATCGCTCGGGCGATGGGCTCGGCGTAGCGCGCTCGGTCCACCTGGGCCAACAGGCCCACGCACCGCGCCGTGACGTCGACGGTGGGCGGGTCGAGCAGCGCCCCGTGGTCGGCGAAGGGGATGGAATTCAGGTAGAAATGCTCGTTCTCCGGCTCGAAGGCGCCCCAGCCGCCGTTCGACGACTGCATGCCCACGATCCACTCGCATGCCCGCTCGATCGCCTCGGCGTAGCGGGGGTCGCCCTGGCGGTGCATGGCCATCGCGACGACCGCCGTGTCGTCGACGTCCGGATAGTCGGGGTTGGCGTATTGGAACGCCCACCCGCCAGGCAGGACGTGAGGGCGGCGCACCTTCCAATCGCCGCGATGGTCCAAGATCTGCCGCTCCTTGAGCCAGTCGAGCATGGCCACCAGGCGCGGGTCGTCGCGGCGGCCGCACTCCAACAGGGCGTGGGCCGAAAGCCCCGTGTCCCACACCGGCGACACGCAGGGCTGGAACCACACCATGGGCCCTCGTTCGACCTTGAGGCGCTCGATCGCCCGGCGGGCGGCCACCATGGCCGGATGGTCGTCGGGGTAGCCGAGCGTCCGAAACATCATGACCGCGTTGGCCATGGCGGGATAGATGGCCCCCAGGCCGTCCTCGCCGTTCAGGTGCTCGAGCACGAACGCTTCGGCCTTGGCGATGGCGCTTCGGCGCCAGCGCCTGGGCATGTGGGGATCGAGCCAGCGCAGCACGCGGTCGAGTATCAGGAACACCTCGCCCACGAACCGGCCCGTGGGGTTCACCTGGTAGCGGCGGACCCGCCAGGGATCCTGCCGGAACAGCTCGCGCACGCCCCGGCCGGTGGGGTTGGCCGCCCGCGCCTTCAACGCGCACAGCACCAGCAGGGGAACGAGGACCGTACGCGACCAATAGGCGATCTTCGACAGGTGGAACGGAAACCACCGCGGCAGGTGCATCACCTCGACCGGGATGGTGGGCGTGCCGCGCCACGGGATCTGGCCGAACAGAGCCAGGCTGAGCCGCGTGAAGACGTTGGCCTTTTCGGCGCCGCCATGGGCCAGCACCCAAGCCCGGGCGCGGGCCATGTGGGGGGCATCGACGTCGTCGCCGATGAGCTTCAGGGCCCAATAGGCCTTGACGGTGGCCGAGAGATCCCCCGCACCCCCGGCGAACAGCGGCCACGAGCCGTCCTCCGACTGCTCGGCGCGCAGGTAGAGAGCGATGCGCCGCTCGAGGTCCGGGTCGACGTCGCCCAGGAAATGGCGCAGCAGCACGTATTCCGACGCGATGGTGGTGTCGGCCTCGAGGTCGAAGACGATGTGGCCGTCGGGCTGGGCGAAGCGGAAGAGCCGCTCGGCCTGTTCCTCGATGAGGGCCCGACGACGATCGCGCTCGGACATCGGCGGGGCCGCGTGGAGATTCATCGGGCGCTCCCTGAACCGGCTCCGGCCAGAAGGTGCCGGGCCGCGATTTCTCCCGACCGGATGGCCCCTTCGATGGTGGCGGGCAACCCCGTGTCGGTGGCGTCCCCCGCAAGCAGGAGGTTGGACAAGGCTGTCAAGGTCTTGGGCCGCCGGGCGACGGCCGCGGGCGTCTGCCGGAAGGTGGCGCGCCGTTCGTGCACGAGCCGTGCCGCCGCATAGCGCGCGGAGCGGGGAAGCCCCAGGGCGGCCACCGCTTCGGCCCAGAGGGCGGGGGCGAGCCGCTCCTCGTCCGCATCCAGGCCCTCCACGTGCTGGGCGGCCGAGATGGTGAGCGAGACGACCTCGCCCTTCACGAAGATCCACTGCGTGCGCGCGCCCACCACACCCAGGAGGGGCGGACGGTCCCGGAGCGCGGCAGGGTCGGGGACGCGGAAGTGGGCGTTGAGGATCGACGAGGAGTCCTGCGGCACCCCGGCTTCGGGGTAGAGCTCCTTCAGGCGGGCCGGCGGCACCGCCAGCACGACGGCATCCCGGGGCCCCAGGGGCAGGCGGCCGCCCCCAGCGACCAGCAACGCGCTGATCCGCCCCTCGGCCCGCTCGAGGCCGCGGACAGAACTGTTGAACCGAACTTCCGCCCCGAGCCGGGTGAGGGCCGCAAGGGCCGGGTCCACGAGAGCCGCCGACAGGCCCTGGGGGGCGAGCATGGGCCGACAGCGCCGGCCGTCGCGCCAGGCCTCGAGGAAGGTGGCCCGAAGGAGCCGTGCGCTGGCAAGCTCGGGGGGCAGGTTCATGACGGCGTAGCTCATGGGGGCCCAAAAGCGTTCGCGGGCCGTCCCGCGCGCGCCCACGGCATCGGCCACCGTCTGGCCGGGCTTGGCCCGCAGGATCCGCGCTGCGGCCAGCATCGCGCCCAGCCCCACGCCGGCCGGCCGGCGCGACGGCACGAGCGCCCAAAAGGGCACGGGCCCGTCGTTGATCCGAACCGTCCAGCGCGTGCCGCACCGCAGGTCCACGAACGGGAAGGCCGCTTCGGGCAGGCTCACGAGCGTGTCCGGGGCGGCACCCGCCAGCGCGCGGTAGGCGAGGGTGGAGCGGTTGCCCGAAAGCACCAGGTGGTTGCCGTTGTCGATCCGGCAGCCCAGGCGGGAGTCGTGGAAACTGCGGCAGCGCCCGCCCGCCTGCAGTGCCGCCTCGTGCACCACGACCCGTCGGCCGGCCGCGGCCAGGCGCAGGGCGGCCGACAGGCCGGCCAGACCGGCCCCGACCACGTGGACCGTGCCCGTCATGGAAGGCGCGGGCGGGGCGGGCCGGGGCCCAGGAGCGCGCAGACAAGCCCTCGCCACAGCTTCTGGCGGCGGGGCAGCAGCGGGTCGGGAAGCGGCCGTCGGAAGCCCAAGGCCTCCATGCGGTCGAGGTAGGCTTCATAGGCGCCCATCATCACGAGGGCGGGGGCTAGCCGCAGGCGGGAGTGATGAGGGGCGAGCCGCCGGGCCTCGTCATAGGCGGCGCGAGCCTCGGCCCCCAACTCGGCCGAGAGGCGGGGAATGGCCGGATGCCGGACCACCGCCCTGGGCTCGCGCGGGGCGATGCCATGGGCGTCCAGAAGCTCGGCCGGCAGGTACAGCCGGCCCTGGGCGGCGTCCGCTTCGATGTCGCGCAGGATGTTGGTCAGCTGGAACGCGTGCCCCAGGGCGACGGCGAAGCGCTGCGAGACCCCGCCGGTCCAGGCTCCGAAGATCCGCATCGACAGCACCCCGACCGAACCCGCCACTCTGCGAGTGTAACGTTCGAGCGTGGGGCGCAGCGGGGCGACGATGGGGCCCATGGCGTCCATCTCCATCCCCTCGATCATCAGCAGGAATTCCGACTGCGGCAGGTCAAAGGCCTCGATCGCGGGGGCCAGCGCCCGGCCGACGGCGCTCGTCGGCCGGCCGGCGTAAAGCTGGGCGATCTCCTGCCGCCACGCCGCCAGCGCCCGGCGCTTCTCGTCGGGGCGAAAGGGCCCGTCGGCGATGTCGTCCACCAGTCGGCAGAAGGCGTAGACGGCGTGCATCGCCTGCCGGCGGGGCCGCGGCAGGATGGCCATGCCGGGCCCGAAGCTGGTGCCCGATGCGCGGGTGAGCGCCGACGCCCAGCCCATCGGGTCGTGGCGGCCATCCTGAGCCGACGGCAGCAGGCGGGCGAGCGAAGGCGCAAGCTCCGTCACGCCGCGCGCCGCCCGAGCCCACCTCCCAGCGACCGCCAAGCCCCCTTGGCGAGCGCAAAGGCGAAATCGGCGGGGCTGAGCGCCACGCGCGCGGCCAGCGGATCGGCATGACGCAGACGCCGAGCGAGCCTGCCGGCGAGGTTCAGGATGGCCGTCGCTTCGGCGGCAAGCGAGCGGGTGCGTAGCCCCCTGGCGAGTGGGCCCGCCGCCCGCAGCAGGCGGTCGGAAAGCTCGAGCGCCCGGTCGATCACCCGCCGAAGGCCAGGCGAAGTTCGGAGCCGGTCGAGAGCCTCCACGCACTCGCCCTCGGCGTCGAGCCACTCGAGCGGCAGGTACACCCGGTCCAGCGCTTGCCGGTCGGCCTTCAGATCCTGGAGGTGATTGAGGATCTGCAGGGCCGCGCAGAGCGCGTCCGCCGCGGGATAGAGTTCGGGGGGCTCGCCGTGCAGATCCAGAAGGAACCGACCGACCGGAGCGGCGGAGTGCCGGCAGTAGGCCAGCAGTTCGTCTTCGCTTGTGTAGCGGCTCTTCATGGCGTCTTGCCGAAACGCGACCAGCAGGTTGCCCGCGCGGTCGAGCGGGATGCGGAGCGATTGCAGGCTGCGCCGCACCGCTTCGGGCTTCGAAAGCCCCGTCGCTCGCCCTTCGAGCACGGCCGCGAACGCGTCCAGCCGGCGCAGCTTCTCGGCGGCGGGCAGATGCGGGCAGTCGGCGATGTCGTCCGCGGCGCGGGCGAAGGCGTAGTAGGTGGCCACATGGGGGCGCAAGGGCCGGGCCACCAGGAACGAGCCCACAAGGAAGTTCTCGTGCGCGGCCCCCTTGCCCGAGGGCGCCTCGATGTCGGCGTCGCGGAACCGGGCCATGGGCGGGCCTTGGCACGGCCGCCCTGGCCCTGGCAAGGAAGCCCCGCTTGCCGCGGGCGCGTCCGGCCCCTAGGCCGCGGCCCGTGCTGGCGCTGGCCTTGGTCTCCGCACTTGCCTGGGCGTGGCTCGTGGTCGGTCACGGCGGCTTCTGGCGGGCGGATCAGCGGTTGGCCCCGGCCCCAGCCCCGCCCGTCTGGCCCGAGGTCGCCATCCTGATCCCCGCCCGCGACGAGGTGGCGACCATCGGCCTCGTGGTGCGCGCGCATCTGACCGCTGACTACCCCGGGGCCTGTCGCCTGGTCGTGGTGGACGACCATTCGACCGACGGCACGGCCGAGGCCGCCCGCCGGGCGGCGGACGAGGCCCGCGGCGGCGACCGCCTGGACGTGATCGCGGCCCCGCCGCTGCCCGCCGGATGGTCGGGCAAGCTCTGGGCGCTGGAGGCGGGCCTCGCCCACCTGCGGCGTGCCGCCCCGGGGGCGCGCTGGCTCCTGTTGACCGATGCCGACGTCGAGGTCGGGCCCGAGCTTCTGAAGCGCCTGGTGGCCGCGGCCGAAGCGCAAGGGCTCGCCCTCCTGTCGGTCATGGCCCGCCTCGACGACCGTGGCCCCTGGGGCGCGCTCCTGATTCCGGCGTTCGTCTACTTCTTTCAGATGCTCTATCCCTTTCCTTGGGCGAACCGGCCGGGCCATCCCGTGGCCGCGGCGGCGGGCGGGGTGATGCTGGTCCGTCGGGATGCGCTCGAAGAGGTCCGGGCCTTCGCCACGATCCGCAGCGCCCTCATCGACGACTGTGCGCTCGCGGCACGATTAAAGCGCGGGCCACCGCCCCGGGCCATCCGCATCGTGCTGGCCGATGGCTTCGCCGACGCGCGTAGCCACCGCGACAACCGCCGCTTCGCCAGCGTTCGCGACATGGTGGCCCGCACGGCCTACGCCCAGCTTCGGCACTCGCCCTCGCTTCTTCTCTTGACCCTCTTCGGTCTCGGCCTTGTCTTCGTGGTCCCGCCGCTTGTGGCGCTTGGCGTTCCGCTCCACGGCAGCGCGCCCGCGGCCGCCCTGGGGGCGGGGGCGTGGGTTGCCATGGCCGCCAGTTGCGGCCCGACGCTCAAGCTCTACGGCCGGCCCGGGTGGCAAGGGTTGGCCTTGCCGGTGTCGGCGGCCTGCTACGCAGGGTTCACGCTGCTGTCCGCGCTGCGCCACGCACGCGGGCGGGGCGCGCGATGGAAGGGTAGGGTCTATCCCGCACGCTGAGGAAGGGCCGCCACCGCCCGCGCCAGCGTCTCGGCGAGCGGCGGGGGCTCGAAGCCGAGCTCGGCGCGGGCCCGGGCGTTCGAGAAGCCGACGCGGCGTCCGGCCAGCCTGACGCCAGTAAGCGTCGCCCGCGGCGCCCGCCCGGTGAGCGTGGCAAGACCTTCCTCGACCGCGGCAGCTCCCAAGGCGAGGGCATAGGGCACGCGCCAGCGAGGCGGCCGGACGCCGGCCAGCGCCGCCACCTGGGCCGCGATCGCCGACAGCGGGGCATCCTCCCCCGACAGGAGATACCGCCGCCCGCGGGCCCCGCGCTCGAGCGCGGCGAGCACGCCATGGGCCACCGCCTCGACGGCCACGAGATTCATCACCGTATCCATCAAGGCTGGCAGCCGCCCGGCGGCGAGGTCGGCCAGAAGGCGGGTCGGGGGCGTTCCGTGGACGTCACCGGGGCCCACGGGCGCCGATGGCAGCACGATGACGGCGTCCAGTCCTGCCGCCGCCACCTCTTCGAGCACGAACAGCTCCGCCTGCCGCTTGGCGGCGGGATAGGGCCCCAGAAGGGCCTCGGGCCGATGCTCCACCGTCTCGTCGAGCCGGCGCCAGGGCCCCCCGCGGGGGCCGGCGACGAGCACGGTGAAGGACGAGACGTGCACCATGCGCACGCCGCGGGCGCGGGCCGCGCGGGCCACGAGCCGGGTGCCGCCGGCGTTCACGCGCGCGTAGTCGGCGGGATCGCGAGTCCACAGCGAGGTCAGCGCGGCCCCGTGGATCACGGCGTCGGCGCCTTCGAGGGCGGCAGCCACCAGGGCGGCGTCGGTGACCGACCCCACGATCGCTTCGCCCGGAAACCCTTCCCCGAACCTGAGGTCCAGGCCGCGCACCGCCCAGCCCCGCTCGAGGGCAAGGCGCACGACGTGCCCGCCGATGAATCCTCCCGCCCCCGTGACGAGAAGGGTGCCGCTCAACGGGCCGGCGCGCGGCAGACGAGAAGGCCCCCCGCCAGGACGGAACCCGCAACCAGGCCCTCGTTCGTCCAAAGGGCCGCCGTGGCGCCGGCAAAGGTTCGGCCCGTCGGATCGTCGAACAGGGTCTCGATGGCCCCGCTCACCGGGTCGACGGCCAGCACCCGCGAGCCTGCGCGCTGCGTCCAACCGCGCCGCCACAGGGCGAAGCGCAACAGGCTGGGCTGGACGGCCACCACGATCCGCCCATCGGGGGCGAGCGACAGGTTGTCGGGCGCGCCCGGCAGCTCGATGACCTGCCCGTCCGACAGGCGGAGCCGGCGGCCCAGCGTCTCGGCCACGGCTACCCGGCCGTCGGGCAGCACCACGACGCCGTTGGCGTAGCGGAAGCCCTGGGCCACGGTGCGGATGGCTTCGCGCGACAGCTCCACCAGCCGGCCCGTGGCCGCGCCCGGGAAAAGGTCGGCCAGCCCCGGCCCATCGCAACTCGCCCGGTCGATCGTGGCCAACACCAGGTCACCGTCGAAGGCCACGTCGTTGAGCGCGCAGAAGCCCCCAGCCTTGTGGATGGCCCGCACCGCGGGCGGCCCGGTGGCGGGCAAGTCGACCTCCATCACTACGGGATCAAGCCGGCCCTGGCCATCCACCCGGCGGTTCACCACCGCCAGCCGGGATCCGCGCACCGCGATGCCATGGGGTCTGAGGCCCCCCGTCACGCTGCCCGCCGGCAGCAGGGGCTCGGAACGGGTCGTGCCGGCGAGCAGTGCGGCCAGCTCCACCCGATGCAGCCCTCCTTCGGGCGGTGGCACGCCGCGGGCCAGCGCCTGCTCCACGGCCGGCCGGTCGTAGGCCGAGAGCACGAGCTCGCCCTTGGGCGTTCGGTCGAGGTCTTCGATGCCCACGAGCGGCCGCCCGGCCGCACCGTCGATCACGTCGTGGACCCGGCACTGGCTCAAGGCGAACCGGGGCGGTCCGGAGGGGGGCTCGGAACAGGCGACAAGCAACAAGCCGGCCACGAGGGCCGCGTGCCTTGGGGCCGCCCTCATGCAGCCGCGGGGGCCGGAAGCCGATAGCCCCAGCGCTCGATCCAGGGGGCAAGCGCTTCGGCCACCTTGCGCATCGCCTCGGGATCCTGGGCGAACCGGTTCTTCTCGAAGGACTTCACGGACGCGAGATAGGCCCGGAAACGGGGTGCCGCCGCGTCGAACCCGGGCAATTCCAGCGCGTGGTAGATGTGGGCCAAGGTGCCCATGGGATCGTGGTCGAGGTCGGCGTAGGCGACCTCCACGAGCCGGGGCGGTGCCCAGCCGGCGGTCTCGGCGTCGAAGGCCGTCATCATGCGCCGATAGATGCGCAGGATCGTGGCGTCGACGTCGACGTGCCCCCAGGGTTGGAGGGCCATCACCTCGAACAGCCGGCGCCAGAAATTCCGCATCGACAGAAACACCTCGAAGGGGTTTCGGTGGATGTGGATGAAGCGGGCACCGGGGAAGAGCCGCAGGATCTGGGCGGGCCGGGCAGTGTACACCGGGTTCTTCACGAGGAGCGGCCGAGGCTGGAGATGGGCGATCTTGCGCAGGAACACCGTGAAGGCCCGTTCCCAATGGGCGACGTCCGCGGCCTCGGCGCCGTCGTGGAACAGCCCGCGGTCGACGAAGTGCTCGAAGCGCGCCGGGAAGTAGATGCCATGATAGAACGACAGCACGCTCATGTTGGCGAGCGCGATCTCGTCTTCCTGCGGGCTCGTCGGCGTGACCGGGATGGCGTCGATCCAGCGGTGCGGCGGCAGCGCGCGTTCCAGGATCGGCCGCAAAAGCCGGCCGAGGAGCAGCATGTCCCACGGCAGACCCACGGCCACGGGCGGCACGTAAGCGAAGTCGCCAAGGCTCATCAGGTTGTAGAGATGGGTCGTGCCCGAGCGCCAGTGGCCCAGGATGAAGACGGGCGGCGGCAGGTCTTCAAGGCGCGGGATGACGCGTTCGGCCCACCAGTGCTCGACGAGCGTGAACGGCAGGCGCCCCAGCACGGCGAGCGCGATCGGCACCAGGCGCTTGAGGTCTACGCCCGCGCCCGCCTCGCTGAGGACGCGCCAGAGCGTTCGAGGGTCGGCACCTTGCAGGGGATGGGCCATGGGCGTGCCTTCGGATGCGGGCGCTAGCCAACGCCGGCGCTCTTGGCCAGTGCCCGCTGGACAGGAGGCCACGCGCCCGGCAAGCCCTGCGACGGGGAGGGAAGGCCGATGCGCAGGATCCTGATCGCGGCTCTTGGCCTGCTCGGGGGCTTGGGCGCGCTCGAAGCGCGCACCATCCTGCTCAAGCCTGGCCGAGACGACACCACGCGGTTGCAGCAGGCGCTCATCGACGCCCGGCCGGGCGACACGGTGCGGCTGGCGGCCGGCACCTATCGCTTGACGATGGGCCTTTCGCTCGACGTCGACGGCGTCACCGTGCGCGGGGCGGGGCCAGGGCGGACGATCCTCGACTTCTCGGGCCAGGAAGGGGCGGGCGAGGGCTTGCTCATCACCTCCTCACGGGTGTGGGTCACGGGGCTCACCGTCCGCGATCCCAGGGGCGACGGGATCAAGTCCAAGGGTTCGGACCGAGTGAGCTTCACCGACCTCGAAGTCGTCTGGTCGGGCGGGCCGAAGTCCACCAATGGGGCTTACGGCGTCTACCCGGTCGAATCCTCGAACGTGCTCATCGACCGGGTCACGGTGCGCGGCGCCTCCGATACCGGCATCTACGTCGGCCAGTCGCGCCACGTCGTGGTGCGTCGGTCGCTCGCCGAGTACAACGTGGCCGGCATCGAGATCGAGAACAGCCAGCACGCCGACGTGCACGACAACCTGGTGCAGCACAACACGGGCGGCATCCTGGTGTTCGACCTGCCCGACCTGCCCGTGAAGGACGGCCATTCCACGCGCGTGTTCCGCAACCGGGTCCTAGCCAACGACACTCCGAACTTCGCACCCCCAGGCAACATCGTGGCGCAAGTGCCGGTCGGCACGGGCATCATGGTGATGGCCAACCGGCGGGTCGAGGTCGTCGACAACGAGGTGGACGGCAACGCCAGCGCGGCGGTGATGGTGATCGCCTATTCGCGCCCCTTCACTGACGCCCGCTACAACCCGCTGCCGCGCGACGTGGTGGTGCGGGGCAACCGCCTGGGCCGCAACGGCTTCGCCCCGGCCTTCCCCGGTGGTGCCGACGTCGCGGCCGCCGTCGGGGGCACCCTGCCGCCCGTGGTGTGGGACGGGGTCACGCGCTTCCGGCGAGGCGAGGCGCTCGTGGCCGAACCGGTGCGCCTGTGGGTGGACGCGCCGGCCATGACCCTGGGGCTGGGCGAGGCGGGGGCAGCACCGCAGGCCGCGCGGCCTGGCCCGCTGGCCAGCCCGGCCGACCCGCCGCCGCCCGACCTCGCCCCCGTGATCCTGCCCGAGGACCAGCCGGGCGGGCGATGACGGCTGCCGGCGCGGTCCCGCTTCCCGCCATCTCGGGAAGGTCCACCTCAAGCCGCGCAGGGGCGGCGATGGCCGCCGGCCTGGCTTGGTTCGTGCTCGCCGCCTTGGCGGGCGCGCCGGCGCCCGCCCGGGTGGCCTTCGGCGCCCTGCAGTCCGACACCCCGCCCGATCGGCTGTCGGCCACCGGCCTGTTCGCCGACCTTCGGACCCGTCGTCTGGCCCCCGGCGTCGTCGGGTACGCCCCCTCGGCGTCCTTGTGGGCCGACGGCGCCGCCAAGGAACGCGCGATCGCGCTTCCGTCCGGCACGCAGGCGGCCGTTTCGGGTCCCGACCTCCTCGACCTCCCGGTGGGCACGGTGCTGGTCAAGACCTTCGCCTATCCCGCCACCGCCACCACGCCCGCCCAGGTGATGGAGACGCGGCTTCTCGTCCGCCGGGCTTCGGGCTGGGTGGCGCTGCCCTACGTGTGGGAGCCGTCCGGCCGCGAGGCCCGCCTCGTGCGGGCGGGCGCCCGCCTGCCCGTCCTGGCGCCCGGCCCCGAGGGCCATCCCCTCCGCCTTACCTGGCAGGTCCCCAACGTGAACCAGTGCAAGACCTGCCATGCGCGGGACGGCGCCCTGGAACCGTTGGGGGTCAAGGCGCGCAACCTGGTGGCCACAGGCGATCTCGCCCGGTTGGCGGCGCTCGGTCTGGTGCGGGGCGCCCATCGTGGCCCGGTCGTCCCTCGGCCCGACGATTCCACCGCCCCCCTCGACGCCCGTGCCCGGGCCTACCTGGATGCCAACTGTGGCCACTGCCACCGGCGGGGGGGAAGCGCATCCAACAGCGGGCTGTTCCTGGATTGGGAGGAGGCCGATCCCACGGCCCTCGGCATCGGCAAGCGGCCGGTGGCGGCAGGGCGCGGCAGCGGGGGCCACGAAGTGGCGATCGCCCCCGGCCGGCCGGACCGCTCGATCCTCGTTTACCGGATGGAATCGACCGAGCCCGGCGTGATGATGCCCGAGCTTGGCCGGACCTTGCCCGACCGCGAGGGGATCGCGCTGGTGCGCGCCTGGATTGCCGCGCTTCGCCCTTGAGCCGGGCGGTCAGTGCACCATGAAGAGCGGCAGCGGCGCCTGCTCGAGGAAGTCGCGCGTCACGCCGCCCATCAGGAACTGGATCGTGCGCGAACGGCTGTAGGCCCCCATCACCAGCACGCCGGCCTCCAGCTCGCGCGCGGCGGCGATCAGCGTGTCGGCCACCTTCATGGATCCCGACTGGCGCACCGCCATTTCGGCTCGCACCCCGTGGCGGGAGAGATACCGGGCGGCCTCGGTAGGCGGCAGGTCGGTTTCGTCGCCCGGGTCCACCACCAGGATCGTGACGCTGGCCGCCCGGGCGAGCAGCGGCACGGCTGCCCGCACGGCCTTGGCGCTTTCGACCGTGGGCTTCCAAGCCACCAGGGCCGGCCGGCCGGGGTCGAAGCCCATGTGACCTTGCGGGATGGCCAGCACGGGCGTGTCGGCGCGCACCACCACCTCGGGCACCGCGGCCTGCGGGGCGTGGCCGGCCTTGGCCAGGCTCATGACGACAAGATCTTGAAGGCTTGCGGCCTGGATCAGCATCTCGGCCGGTTCGCCCACGGCTTCGGCGATGGTGAAGGGCACGTCCTCGTGCGCCAGGCGGGCCTCCAGCCGCTCGCGGAGGGCCTGGGCGAGCTTCGCCTCCTGGTCGATGAGTTCGGCCACCAGTGCCGCGCCCGCGCCGAACCCGGCCGCATCCGCCCCGAAATAGGCCGGGATGCGGCGCGGCTGCAGGCCGTGGAGATGGCCCGAGAACGCACGGGCAAGGTCGAGCGCGGCCTGCAGGCGGCCTTCGAACCCGGGATCGTCGGCGACGTGGAGCAGGATCGATTTCATCCGACCATCCTTCCCTTGCCGGCCTTCCCGTGCCGGCCCGCGTGCGGACGCCGACGCTTCCCCGGCGAATCAACGCGCTCGTGCATCTTGGCCGGCCCGCCGGCAAGTCATCCCACCACCTCCCCCCAGCATTCGCCAAGGCCGATCGATCGGAAGCCGGGGCGCTGGGCGGACGCCACCAGGCGGACGCGGTCGCCGTCCTCCAAGAACGCCCGGGTCTCGCCCGTGGGCAGCGCGATCGGCCGCGCGCCGGCTTCGGCCAGCTCGAGGAGGGACCCGCCTTCGTCGGGCTCGGGCCCTGAAATGGTGCCCGTGCCCAAGAGGTCGCCCGGCCGCAGCTGGCAACCGTTGGACGTGTGGTGGGCGACCAGCTGGGCCGGGGTCCACCACAGGTGGCGCGAGGTGGTGCGCGCGATGCGGACGTCGGGCACGCCCTCCGCGCGCATGCGGCGGGAGGAGAGATAGGTTTCCAGCACCAGATCGAGGCCGCCTGCCGTCTGGTCGGCCGGGTCGGCGAGGTAGGGCAGGGGGAGCGGATCGTCGGGCCCGCGGGGGAGGGCCGCCGCGCGAAAAGGAGCGAGCGCCTCTGGCGTCACGACGAAGGCCGAGACGGAGGTGGCGAAGCTCTTGGCCAGGAACGGCCCCAGCGGCTGGTATTCCCAGGCCTGGATGTCGCGCGCCGACCAGTCGTTGAGAATGCCGAAGCCGGCCACGTGATCGGCCGCCTCTGCGATCGGGATCGGCCGCCCGTGCGGGTTGCCCGGGCCGATCCAGATGGCGAGCTCGAATTCGAAGTCGAGCCGTGCCGTCGGGCCGAAGCGCGGGCCGGGCGTGTCCGGGATCTGACCCCACGGCCTCGTGACGGGCGTGCCCGAGACCACCACGGTCGAGGCCCGGCCATGGTAGGCAAGGGGCACCCAAGGATAGTTGGGCGGCAGGGGGGAGTCGGGGCGGAAGAGGCGCCCCACCCGCCGGGCGTGATGGATCCCGGCGTAGAAGTCGGTGTAGTCCCCCACCTCGCAGGGCAGGTGGAGTTCCGCTTCCGCAGCCGGCACCAGGAAGGGCTCGAGCTCGCCGCGCGCTCCGGGGTCGGTGAGGAGCGCGAAGAGGCGCCGGCGCAAGGCGCGGCGCGGCTCGGCCCCGGCCGCGAGCAGGGCATTGAGCGGCCCCTCGCACAGGTCGGCCAGGGCGGCGTCTTGGGGGGAGTCGCAGGCGGCAAGCCAAGCGCCCAGGTCGACGATCACGTCGCCCACCGCCACGCCCGCCCGCGGGCCCAGGTCGCCCGTGGAGAAGCAGCAGAAGGGCAGGTTCTGGACGGGGAAGGGCCCCGATCCGTCCGCCCCAGGTGCCCAGGACGTGGCGTGGCGATCGTGCGTTTCGTCAAGAGGAGGAAGGCTCACGGAATCCGTGCCTTGGGAAACCCGGCCCACACGCCGTCGTAGTCGGGCTCGACGAGGGGGCCCGCCGCGGCGAAGCGGGTCAGGCGGAAGGGGCGCACCGTCTCTACCATGAAGGCAAGGCCGCCCGTGAACTTCTCGGGCCTAAGGTCGGCCGCGCTCGCCCGCCGCCAGGTGGCCAGATCCGGCCCGTGGGCGCTCAGGCGGTTATGGAGCGAGCCGCCGCCCGGCACGAACCCGCCCTCCCTGGCGTCGTAGGTGCCGCTCAGCAGCCCCATGTATTCGCTCATCACGTTGCGGTGGAACCAGGGGGGACGGAAGGTGTCCTCGGCCACCAGCCAGCGCGGCGGGAAGATCAGGAAATCCGCGTTGGCCGCGCCCGGCTGGGCGGAGGGCGAGGTGAGCACCGTCAGGATCGAGGGGTCGGGGTGGTCGAAGCTCACCGTTCCCATCGTGTTGAAGCGGGCAAGGTCGTAGCGCCAGGGCCACAGGTTCCCGTGCCAGGCCACGACGTCGAAGGGCGAGTGGGCGAGGGTGGTCGTGAACAGGCGCCCGCCCCACTTGAGGACGAGCTCGTGCGGACGGTCCTCGTCCTCGAAGGCGGGCGCGGGCGCTTCGAAGTCCCGTGGCGAGGCAAGGCCGTTGGCGCCGATGGGCCCGAGTTCGGGCAGGCGGAAGGGGCTCCCGTGGTTCTCGATGGCCCAGCCCCGCGCGGGCCCGTCCACCCCCACCCGGAACCGTACGCCGCGGGGCACGAGGGCGATGAAACCCGGCGGCACCTCGAGCGAGCCGAACTCGGTGACGAGGCTGAGCAGGCCCTCCTGCGGCACGAGCAGGATTTCGCCATCGGCCGACGCGAACGCTCGGCCCGCCATCGGCCGATTGCAGGCGTAGAGGTGCACCGAGACGCCCGTGCCCTCCTCCACGCATCCGTTGGCGAGCAGAGTGAGGAGGCCGCCGAGAAAGTCGGTCGGGGCGTCGGGAACGGGGAGGGGCCGCCAGCGCCGGCGGTTGGGATCGGCCGGGGGTTCGGCGAGGGGCGGGGCGGCAAGCCCCGGGTGGTCCGCGGGGCGGAAGGGGGGGTGGTCGGCCGAGGGCCGCAGGCGATAGAGCCAGCTGCGGCGGTTGTCGGCGCGCGGGGTGGTGAAGGCCGTGCCTGAGAGCTGCTCGGCGTAGAGGCCGAAGGGGGGGCGTTGGGGAGAGTTGCGGCCGCGGGCCAGCGCGCCGGGGATGGCCTCGGCCTCGAGGTGGTTGCCAAGCCCGCCCCACCCGGCCCGGGAGGCCAAGCTCGCTTCCGCCGGTCGTCTCTCCTGGACGGTCATGCCCGCTTGGCCCCGGGCAGCAGCCCCGGCACCCGGCTGAGGCCCGCGGGGATCACGCCCCGGCGGATCTGGTCGAGCTCGAGGCTCTCGAACAGCGCCTGGAAGTTCCCCTCGCCGAAGCCGTCGTTGCCCATCCGCTGGATGATCTCGAAGAAGATCGGCCCCACCATGTTCTCGGTGAAGATCTGGAGCAGCAGGCCACCCCCCGTCTCGGGCGCGCCGTCCACCAGGATCCGGCGGGCCTTGAGCGCTGCCACGTCCAGCCCATGGCCGGGAAGCCGCCGGTCGAGAAGGTCATAGTAGACGTCGGGCGTGTCCTGGAAGCGCACGCCGTTCGCCCGCAGCGCATCGACGGTCGCCAGGATGTCGTCCGTGGCGAGTGCCACGTGCTGGATCCCCTCGCCGTTGTACTGCCGCAGGAACTCGGCGATCTGGGAATGCTCGTCCTGGCTTTCGTTGAGCGGGATCCGGATCTTGCCGTCGGGGGCCACCATCGCCTTCGAGAACAGGCCTGTTGCCCGGCCGCGGATGTCGAAGAAGCGCAGCTCGCGAAAGCCGAAGATCCGTTCGTAGAAACGGGCCCAGCGATCCAGGTCGCCCTGGGCCACGTTGTGGGTCAGATGGTCGATGGTCTTGAGGCCGACCGACCTATCGTTCTTGGTGGCGCCCGGCACGGGCCGGAAGTCGACGTCGTAGATTTCCGCCGCCCCATAGCGGTCGACGAGGTAGAGGTAGGCACCCCCGATGCCGCGGATGGCCGGGATGTTGAGCTCCATCGGTCCCACGCGGCCCTCCACCGGCTCGGCCCCACGGCGCACGGCCTCGCGGAAGGCGTGGGCTGCATCCTTCACGCGGAACGCCAGCGCGTTGGCCGACGGCCCGTGACGCTGGCGGAACTCGGCCGGCTGGCCGTCGGGTTCCGCGTTCAGGATGAAGTTGATGTCGCCTTGCGCATAGCGGCGCACATTCTTGGAGCGATGGGTGGCCACATGGGTGAACCCCAGCCGCTCGAACAGGCGGGCGAGCGATTCCGGGTCGGGGCTCGTGAACTCGACGAACTCGAAGCCGTCGAGTCCCAGGGGGTTATCGGCCACCGTCCCGTCGGCCGCCGCGGTCGCCATCGACGTTCCCTCCCCGCGTGCGCCAAGACCCATCCGTAACACGGGTTACGATTCGGGGCAACCGCCCAGCCGCGCGAGCAGCGCCATCAGTTGCGCGCGTTCGGCCGCCGTCAGGCCCGCCAGCACCTCCGCCTCGAGCGCCAGGGCCGCGGGCACGACCTCGGCATACAGGCGCTGCCCCTCGGCCGACAGCGACAGGCGTCGCGTCCGCCGGTCGGCGGCCGGCCCAAGCACGATTAGGCCGCGCGTCCTCAGGGCCGCCACCGCGCGCGAGATGGTCATGCGGTCCATGGCCGTGCGGGCCACGAGGCGCGCCTGGGTCGTCTCTGCTTCCTCGGCCAGCACCGCCAGCACCCGCCACTCCGGGATCTTGAGGCCGAAGCGCGCGCGGTAGGCGCCCGCGATCCGTTCCGACACCCGGTTGGCCGCCACCGACAGGCGGTAGGGCAGGAAGTCGTCGAGACGAAGGCCGGGCACCTCGGCATCCCACGGGGCGACCCGGCCCGCCGTCAAGGCGGTCAGCTCATGCGGTGGAGCGCACAGATCTTGTTGCCGGCCGGATCGCGCAGGTAGGCGAGGTAGAGCTTGACCCCCGCCCCTTCGCGCACGCCGGGCGGGTCTTCGATCGACGTGCCACCGGCGGCCACGCCGGCGTCGTGGAAGGCGTGAACCTGTTCGGGCGAGGCGGCCGCGAAGCCGATGGTGCTGCCGTTCCCGCACGAGGCGGGTTGCCCGTCGATGGGCCGGGTGATGGCGAAGATGCCCGACGGAGTCATCCAGAACACGCGGCCCTTGCCGTCAGCCACGCCGGGCGGATGGCCCAGGGCGCCCAGCACCGCGTCGTAGAAGCGCTTGGAGGCCTCGAGATCGTTCGCCCCCACCATCACGTGACTGAACATCGCCGTCACCTCCTCAAACGCCCCATGCCAGGGCAGGAAGAAGTTGTCCCCTCTGAAGGCCGCCAGGCGCTAGCGCCGCCGTCGGGCCGCGCGGCGGGCGAGATCCATGCGGAGCCCGAGCCACGCCATGAACCCGATTAGCGCCAGCACCACGGCCGCCACCACCGCGTTCTGCCCGTCGCGGCCCAAGGGGAACAGGAAGTTCCACTTGTGGAGAAAGCTGAAGCTGAACCGCTCGGGCTTGGCGGCGTCCGCCACGACGTCGACCAGCACGCCGGTGGCCGTGTCGACGAACAGCGTGGCCGAGACCGGTGGGCCGTAGTCGAGGCGCCATACGGGCAGGCGCTTGTTGCGGAAATCGTAGAGCGGGCCGAAGCGAGTTACGAGCTCCATCCGCTCGACGGCCTCGGGCCCCAGCCCCGTGAAGCGCCGGCCAAGGTCGAGGGCGAGCGCCCGGTCGGCGTCGGGGCGCACCCGCCCCGTGGCGGCCTCGACGTAGATCGGCGGCTCGGACCTTGGGGCGCCGGCGAACCGTGCGGCGCGAATGGCCGCAGCGGTGGCGGGCGCGGTGGCCTGAGGCCGCGCCGGCTCGATACGGTACAGCAGGACACCCCGCCCGTCGGCCACCAGCGACAGGGCGTTGACGGGCCCGCCACCCGTCAGCTGGGCGAGGCGCGTGGGCAGGCCGGGATCGGCCGTGGCGACGTCGACCGGCGGCGACAGGCGGAGGTTTGTGGCCGGCACCTCGCCCGCGTGCTGGAACAGGTGGAACAGGCCGCTGCCCGCGAACAGGAACAGGGGCACGGCCAGCGCCCAGGCCGCGGTGCGGTGCCAGCCCCGCACGCCCGTGGGCCGGCTGCGACGGCGAATGAGGAACAGCATCGCGATCCCGCTAATGGCAAGCACGACGAGCGAGCCCACCGCCAGCGAAATCAAGGCCACGCGGAGAGGCTCGGCCCCACGCGGCAGCCAGCTTAAGGTGTGCACCCATTGGAAGGCGGTCTGCAGCCTTTGCTTGACGCGATCGTCGACGGCCGCGACCGCGCTCGTCTCGGTGTGGACGACGTAAGAAAGTCCGTCGGATCGGTCGAAGGTGACCCGCCAGACAGGCAGCAGCCGGTTGACGGCCGGGTAGCGGGCCGAGAAGCCCTCGATCCGCTCGACCGACGCCACGGGCGTTTGGGCAAGGCCCGAGTAGTGCCGCGCGAGCCAGACGGCCTGCGCTCGGTCGTGGCCGGGCAGCTCCCGTCCGTCGTCCAGCCGGAAATAGCGCGGGACCTCCCTCTCGCGCTCGGTCACCTGCAGCAGGTTGCCCTGGGGTCCCGTCACGATGCGGACGAGCTGCGCCCGCGTGACGCCGGCCTCGGCCAGGATGTCGGCCACCGGTCGCATGGCGCCCAGGTCGATCGGCCGGGCCGGGGGCAGGAACACGGCCTGCTGCGGGCCGAAGCTCGTCATGACGGGGTGCAGCAGGCCGGAGGCCCCCCACAGCATCAGGGCCAGGGCGCCGAGCAAGGCCAGGCGCTGGTGCCAGCGGATGGCCAGCAGCCGGCCGTCCAACCGACGTCGGGCAAGGGTGTGGGTCATGGGCGATCGCGCTCAGAAGCGGACCGACAGGCCCCCGAACGCCGCGCGCCCCTGGCCGGGGGTGAAGGCGGGGGCGCGCTCGCGCGACTGGTCGGCCGTGGTGGAGACGTTCGAGATGTGAACCTTGTCGAACAGGTTCTCGACCGAAGCGAACAGCATGAAGCGTCGGTCGATTCGCCAGCCGGCCGTCAGGCCCCACAGATGGTACCCCGGGGCCTGGGTGGTGTTCGCATAGTCGACGAAGGGACCATCCGGCACCCAGCGCACGTTGACGCCGCCATACCAACCCCCGGCACCGTCCACGCGCGCCTCGGCCGCCAGCACGTGGCGGGGCACGCCGGCCAGGCGCTTGTCGCCGAAGCGCGGATCGTCCGTGAACCGGAAGTCGTTGAACGTGTAGACTTGCCTTAGCACGACATCGACGGCGCCGCGGGACGCGCCGCGCTCGAGGAACAGGTCGAACCCCGCTTCCACGCCCTGGTGGAGGGTGCGCCCCTGGGCGTTCGTCGTGAACGAGTTGAGGCCGTTGGGCGCCAGCAGGTCGATGAACTCGTCACGCACTCGGGCCCGATAGTAGGCGAGGTCAAAGGCGAGAGGCCCCAATTGGCCGCGGGCGCCCACTTCCCCCGTCCAAGCCCGCTGCGGTTCCAGCGGGGCGAAGGGGAAGGCCCCGCCCGCCGTCAGGTCCGCGATCGAAGGCGGCTCGAAGCTGCGCGCGGCGTTGGCGAAGACCTGGACGGTGGGCGCGGGCGTCCAGAGCACGCCGATGCGGGGGTTGAGCTGCCGATAGGTGCGCCGGCCGGACACGGCGTTGAGCCGGGCGTCCACGGCGCGCCGGGCGGCGTGGAACTGAAGCCCGCCCACCATCCTCAGCCGCGCGGAAAGCGCCGCGTCCAACTGAGCATAGGCGGTCGCGTTGGCCGAATCCTGATCCGACCAGTTCCTGAGCGTCCCTCGCCGGCCGGAGACGTTGGTCCAGGTCCGGGCGTCGTTGTTGGCGGCGTGCGCCCAGGCGCCCACCACCCATTCGAGGGGTCGTCGCTCGGCGAACCCCAGATTGCCGAGTTCCGCGAAGACCCCGAGTTCGCCTTCCTTCTGGTCGATGATGCCAGCGAAGCGGGTGATGGCATGGTCCAACGCGCGGTGCGCGACCCACCCTCCGGCGGCCAGCGTCGCGCCGCCGAGGTCGATCGCCGTGCGGTTGGCCAACCGCAGCACGCCCAGGTTGCGATCCCAGTCGTCGGTCACCGGGCCGGGATCGAGCACGATGGGCGGGCGCCCGGGCGGCCGGACGACGACGGGCCGGCCGGCCTGGCGCGGATTGGCCAGGGCATCGGCCAGCGACAGGCCGCCGGCCAACTCGAAATTGTCCTGAAGGACCGTGAGATACCACCGGGTCTCGACGCGGTCGGACAAGTCCAGGCCGACGTTGGCGAAGCCGTAGAGGCTGTCGACGGTGCTGTGCTCGCGGTAGCCGTCGCTCTTGAGCGCCGTCACCCCCACCCACCAGTCGCCCCGGCCGCTCTGGCCGCCGGCCTGCAGGCTGCCGCGCACGGTACCAAAGCTTCCGCCTTCCACGCGCAGCCCCAAGCGTTGCGGCTCGGTACGGCCCGTAGGCGACACGACGTGGATGGCCCCGCCCAGCGAGGCCGCGCCCCACCTGAGACCGTTGGCCCCCTTGAACACTTCGATCCGGGCCACCGTCAGCGGCTCGAATTCCTGGAACTCGGTCGAGCCCGAGGCCCGCGTGATGGGCACGCCGTCGCGCAAGACGGTGAGCCCCCGGCGCTCGAAGGTGGAGTTGAGGCCCGAGCCCCGGATCGAGATGCGATTCTCGCGCTGGGCTGACGTGTCGGCGAACACGCCCGGGGTCCACAGCAGGGCATCGCCCAGGCTCTGCGTGAAATCGTCGGCGAAGCCGCGCGCTTCGACGAAGCCGATGGCACCGGGCACCTGCTCGAGCCGGCGGCGGGCTTCGGCATCCGACAGCGCGGTGCGCGACGGGACCTTGCGGGCCGTCACCACGATCTCGTCCAAGGTCACCCGGTTGCCGACCCCTTGGGCCAGCGCGGGCGCGGTGATCGCCAGGGCGGCCGCCGCCGCCCCGCACCATAACCAGTTTCGCATGTGGGAACCTCCGCTGCGTCATGGGGCACGGCACGCCGAGGGCCGGCGCGGCGACCCCGGGGGTGGGCCCCCGGCGACGATCAGCGGACGGGTGGAGCCTGAGCTGGCGGGCGCAGGCGGCGAAGGGGCGAGCGCGGCCTGCCCCCGCGGGCGGCGGTGCGAGGCCGCATGGCGGCGGCCATCACGGCGTCCGGGCCAGATGCCCCTGCCGGCGGCAGCGCAGCGCCGGCCTGGCCTGCGAAGGCGCATAGGTCGGGGGCTCTCGTTCCCTCCCCGGCCGGCCGGTCGGGGTCCTGCGGCTGCGCGCCCTGGGCCGTGCAGAGCACGAGCCGCGGCCCCTGGATGTCGGCCACGGGCATCCACCCGGACGGCAGCAGCGCCTTGAGCCCCAGGGCCAGGGCCGCAAGCCACGCCCACGAGATCAGGGATCGACGGATGCCCCCTGCCGCCATGGGTCCGCCGTTAGGCGGCCGGTGTCCGTCCGTCCAGCCGGCGGGTTGACAAGCCCTGGGATCGGGCCCACCTGCGCGCGGCCCGACTCGTCGGGCGGTTCAACCCTGAGGACAGGATGACGGAAGACGGCAGTAACCGGGGAGCTTCGGCTCCCGCCTGCGCTTCCGGCCGGTCGAGGGTGTCGCGCGGGTCGTAGCCCCGCGGGGTCCCTCCGCCGCCCGGAAGCGGAAAGGAGGTGACCCCATGGTGCGCATCGATCGCTTCCCCCTGGGTGTGGCGCGGGCGGTCGTTCGGCGGCCCCGGCTCGAATGCTTCTGGGTGCCGGCGGCCGACGGTCGCGGCCTCGAGGCCCGCTGGCGCGAGGTGGCGGAACCGTGGTTCCTGCCCGCCCGGCGCCCTGAGCCCCGCAGGTCGGAGCCCACGCGGGCGCCGCGTCGGTCGACGGGCGCGCTGCATCCCTTGCTGCGCGTGGCCGCGGCTTGAGGGGGGCGTGATGGATCCCGGTCGAACGCGGGCGGCCGCACCGGGCGACGGTGCGGCCGCGTCCCCACGCTAGGCGCGGAGGCGGCCGGGCCCGTCTCCGCGGGCCTCGAGCCTCAGGAGACGGAGCATGACGACGACCCTGGTCACCGACACGGATCTAGGCGCCCTGCTGGCGCGTCGGGACTTCGCGACGCTGCAGCGCCTGCTGTCACCCCTGCCGCCGGCCGACCTGGCCCGCAGCGTGGCCGCGCTGGAGGCGGACGAGGCCGCGCGCGTCGTGGCCGCCCTGCCGCCGGCCGTGGCGGCGCGCGCCTTCGGCTACTTCGACCCCGAGCTCCAGCTGCGCATCGCACGCGCCCTGCCGCGCGTGGCCCTGCAGCAGCTCTTCCGCGACATGCCCCACGACGAGCGGGCCGACCTGTGGAAGAACCTGCCCGAGGACGAGCGCGACGCCATCCTGCCCGGTCTGGCCGCGGCCGAGCGCGAGGACATCCGCCGGCTCGCCTCCTATCCCGAAGGCACGGCGGGTTCGATCATGTCGTCGGACTACGCCGTCCTGTCGCCCGAGCTCACCGCCGCCCAGGCCATCGACCGACTGCGCGCCGAGGCGCCCGACCGCGAGACCATCTACGACGCCTACGTGATCGACGCCGACCGGCGGCTGGTGGGCGTGGTGTCGCTGCGCGACCTGCTGCTCGCTCCGCCCGATCGGCGGGTGGCCGACATCATGACCCGCGAGGTGGTCTTCGTGCGGGTCGACGACCCGCGCGAGGCCGTGGCCGAGACGATCGCCCAATACGACTTGCTGGCCGTTCCCGTCGTGAACGGCGGGGACGCCCTGGTGGGCATCGTCACCGTCGACGACGCGCTCGACGTGGCCCAGACGGCGCTGGCGCGGCGGCTCACGCAGTTCGGGGGCACGGCGAGCCTCGGCGGGCCCGACATCGACGTCGTGCGCTCACCCTTCCGCGAGATGTTCTCGAAGCGGGTCTTCTGGCTCATCCTGCTCACGTTCTTCGGCATCCTCACCAGCACCTTCGTCGCCAACCAGGAGGCGCTGTTGGAAGAGGCGATCATCCTGGCGGCGTTCGTGGCCCCCATCATCGACATGGGCGGCAACACGGGAAGCCAGTCGGCGACCCTCGTCATTCGCGCCATGGCGCTGGGTCAGGTGAAGCTGCGCTGGCGCGACTTCGCCTTCCTCCTGAAGCGCGACCTGCCGGTCGCCGCCGCCCTGGGGGTGACCATCGCGCTCCTCGAAGCGGTTCTCGCCCACTTCAGCAAGGCCCCGGGCGCAGACGTGCTGTTGGTGGTAGGTCTGTCGATGCTGGTGGTCACCGTCGTCGGCAGTCTCGTCGGCTTGGTGCTGCCCTTCATCGGTCGAGCACTCAAGGCCGACCCGGCGACCCTGTCCGCTCCGACCATCACGTCGGTCATGGACTTGCTGGGGGTCTTCATCTACTTCGGCTTCGCCTACGCCTTCCTGGGCGACCAGCTGATCGGCTGACAAGGTCCGTCACTGGGAAGGAGAGTTGCCATGGCGCTGGACCGTCGGAGGTCGGCCCTGGCCGCCCGTATCCTCCACGCCGTGGCGACGGCCCGGCGGCACCTCCACCGCGCGGCTGGGGCGGTCCGGATGGCGCTGGTCGGCATGGCGCCGGCCGCCGCCGGACCGGCCTGCGCCAGCGGCCCCTATGCAGTGGACGACGCCGCCATCACGCCCGCGGGGGCGGGGCAGGTCGAAAGCTGGATGTCGCTCGCCCGTCGGGGCCACCTGTGGATCCTGCTGCCCGCCACGACGCTGCCGCGCCTGCCCTGGGCGGAGTGGACCTTGGGCTTCGACACGGGCCGGGATGCCGGCGCCCGGGCCACGGGCCTCCAGCTTCAGGGAAAGTTCTTGCTCTCCGCAGCGGTTGAAGAGGTGGGCGACTGGGGGCTCGCCGCCTCGGCCGGCGCCCGCCTGGGCCTCGACCGAGGCAGCGCCCACGACGTCATCCTGAACGGGATCCTGAGCTTCTTGGTGCGCGAGCGGCTGCTGCTTCACGGCAACCTGGGCTGGACGCGCCTTGGAGCCGAGGGGCGGGGGGCGCTCACGGTCGGGGCTCGGGCCGAGGCCACGCTCGTGCCCGACCGGCTGACGCTCCACGCCGAGGTCTTTGGCCTCCAGGGCTTCGGCCCGGGTTTCCAACTGGGCCTAAGGCCCACGATCGCCGGGGGCCAGGTCGACCTGGAACTGGTGGCCAGCCACAATCTGGCGGGCGAACGCTCCACCTGGGCGACCCTGGGGGTCGCGGTGCGCTTCTAGGCCCGCTTGCCTTCTCCCCGACCGCCCGTCACGGACAAGGTCCAAGGGGGCCGTCAGGATGCCGGAACTTCTGGACGCTGCGACCAACCTCGGGGTCGCCCTGGGGCTGGGGGCGGCCATCGGCCTCGAGCGGCAGTGGCGCCAGCGCCTGGCGGGCTTGCGCACCAACACGCTAGTGGCGCTGGGGGCCGCGAGCTTCGTCGTCTTCGCCGAGCTCTTCCCCGGCGAGGCCAGCCCCACGCGCGTGGCCGCCCAGGTCGTCTCAGGCATCGGCTTCCTGGGAGCCGGCATCATCTTCCGCGAAGGGGTGAACGTCCGGGGGCTCAACACGGCCGCCACGCTCTGGTGCTCGGCCGCGGTCGGCCTGTTGGCCGGCGCCGGCGCCTGGGACCGGGCCGCCATCGCCGCCGCGCTCGTGATCCTGGTCAACGTCGCGTTGCGGCCCGTGTTGCGCTTCATCCAGGCCCAACCCGCCCCCGAAGGCGACCGCAGCTATCTCGTCACCGTCGTCAGCCGCGGCGAGGCCGAAGCCCACGTCCGGGCGCTGTTGCTGCAAGGCGTGTCGGCGGCGGGCCTGCGCTTGCGCCGGCTCGACAGCCAGAACATCGAGGGGTCCGACCGGATCGAGGTCGAGGCCGAAGTCGCGGGCCCTGGGCCGGGGGACGCCTCCATCGAACAGATCATCGGCCGGCTTTCGCTCGAACCGCAGGTGACGGCCGCGCGTTGGCGCTTGTTGCCGGCCGGGGGCGAATAGCCCGTCAGGGATTGCACAGCGGGCAGTGGGCGGGATCGGCCGCGCGCGGACCTTCGGCCCGCGGGCGCTCCTCGGAATGGCCGCAGGCCGTGCACGCGTGGCGCGCGGCCCGCATGAGCGCCGTGGGCGTACCACAGGCCGCGCAGGGCAGGCCGGCCAGCGCTTCGACCATCCCGAAGCCCGGTGCGCTGCAGGCCGGGCAGGGGGTCGCGAGCCGCCGTGCGAAGTCGGCCGCGAGCCGTGCGATGACCTGCATGCGCCGGGGGTTGAGGTGCGCGCGCATGTCGGCCGCCACCAGGGCGCGCCCAACGGAGGAGCGACCGACCGCCGCCGCGATCGCGTCCGCCAGGCAGGCCCGGTCCGTCACTCCCTTGGCCACGGGCCGGGCCGGCGCGTCGGCCGGTGCGACGACGACGGCTGTCGCAGGAAAGCCAACCGACTGAAGCAGCGCTTCGACCTCGATGGCGTGGGAGACTTCGGCACTGGCCCAGGCGGGCTCCTCGTCGACCGTCATTTCGACGACGTCCCGCCCCGTCTCGACCTCGTGCCACAGCAGCAGTTCCCGGCCCAGGGGCACCCAGGGGATGGCGGGATGCGGGCCATAGGCGCCCTCGCTCGCCACGCCCACCGGCAACTTGAGGGCTCTTGCGGCCTCTCGCGCCTTGGCCCGGGCCGCTTCCACCATGGTGCCCGCGCGCGGGATGTCGCCCGTGAAGGTGCCGAAGCGGTCGGTGTCGAACCCGCACGGCACCACCACCTCGATCCCGATCCGGGCCAGCGCCGGGGCGATCGCCCGCTCCTTGGCGTGCATCGTCCCCAGCGCCACACGGCGGGGAAGCCCGCCTAGCGCACCGGTTCGGGCATGGCGCTCGAGTGATGGTGCAGGATCTTCCACTGGCCTCCTTCCGGCACATAGACGAAGCTGTAGCGGGCTTTCACCTGCCGCGTCGTGCCGTCGGGGTTGGCCAGCGTGAAGGTGTAGACGCCCACGTCGGTCGCGACGTCGCAGCCGATCGTGATGTGGCGCTCGTCGATCCGCCCCTGCGGCTTCTGCTTCAGGAACATCACGAAATAGTCTTCGATCAGCGCCGGGGTGGTCCGGGGCAGGTTGGAAACCGTCGGCAACAGCACGGCCCCCTTGGCGTAGTTGGCCGCCACCCGCTTGGGATCCAGGGTGGCAAGGCTCGCGTTCCAGCGGTCGAACAGCCGGGCGACCTCGGCCGTGCTGATCTCGTCGCACTCTTCCGTCCGGGCGAGCGCGGGGCCGGCCGCCAGAGCGGTGGTGAGAAGAACGATGACGATGCGCATGGGCTTTCTCCTCAAGGCTCGAGAAACGCTCACAACCCCGCCCACATGCGGGCGAACTGGTAGACCAGCGGCACGCCCGCCAGCATCATGAACGGGAAGGTGATGCCGAGCGATGCGGTGAGCCAGATGGCCGGGTTGGCGTCGGGGAAGGTGGCGCGCACGGCGGCCGGCGCATCGATGTAGGAGGCCGAGGCCGCCACGGTGCCCAGCACCGCCGCGCTGCCCAGTGACAGCCCCGCCGCAGTCGCAAACCCCGTGGCCACGAGCCCATGGACCACCGGCACCACGATCCCGAACACGGCCATCCGCCCGGCCACGGCACCGAAGCTCTTGAGTTGGCGTGCTGCCGCCATGCCCATTTCCAGGATGAAGAGCACCAGGACGCCGCGGAACAGGTCGACGAAGAAGGGCGAGATGCGCTCGAAGTTGGCGGGCCCGATCGCAGCCCCCATGAGGAGTCCGCCCCCTAGGAGCAGCAGGCCGCGGCCCCGTACCGTCTCGAGCAACATCGCCCCGAGGTTCGCATCGGCGGCCGCCGCCCGCGCGCTCGCCCAGCGGCCGATGAACAGGGCCACCAGGATCGCAAGCTCCATGAGCGCGACGAGTCCGATGACGAACCCGTCCATCGGCGTGCCCATGCCGTCGGCATAGGTCCGGCCCACGAGGAAGGTGACGGAGGAGACCGAGCCATAGAGGGCCGCCACCCCCGTCGCGTCGGGCACCGACAGCTTGAGCGCTCGGCGCGCCACCAGAAAGGCCCCCGCCGGCAACAGGAAGATGAGGAGGCTCACGACCGAAAGGCCCGCCGCGATCTCGGCCCAGGTGACGTCGGCCAGCTCCCGCCCGCCCTGCAGACCGATCGAGAAGAGGAGATAGATCGAGATGATCCGGATGACGGGTTCGGGGATCTCGAGGTCCGAGCGCAACAGCGAGGCCACCACCCCCAAGAGGAAGGCGAGCGTGATGGGGGAGACCAGGTTCTCGATGAGGGTGGCGGTGGGCATGGCGGGTTCCTTCGTTCAAGGCAAATGATAGACGATGCCCGGACGCCCGCGAAAACGAAAAGTCTTGGGGCAATCTATAAGCTCAATTGCTGAATGGGGTTGACCGCGGCGGTCGTCACCGGCAGGGTGGCGCCATGGACGGGCTCGACCTCGCGACGTTGCGCACCTTCCTCGAGCTGGCGCAGACCGGCAGCTTCTCGCGCACGGCCACGCGCGTGCACCGCACCCAGTCCGCCGTCTCGGCGCAGATCCGCCGGCTGGAGGAGCTGCTGGGCGTTCGCCTGTTCGCGCGGACCACGCGGCGGGTCGCCTTGACGCCCGAGGGCGAGCGGCTTTTGCCGCATGCCCGGGCCGTGGTCGAGGCGGCGGCCGCCTTGCTGGCGCGGTTCCGCGACGGCGAGGTCGAAGGCGACGTCCGCTTGGGCTGCCCCGAAGACGTGGCGGGCGAGGATCTGCCGGCCATCCTGGCGCACTTCGTGGCCGCCCATCCGCGCGTGCGGCTGCACGTGCGCTGCGACCTGACCCTGCACCTCGTCGAGCAATTCGAGGCCGGGGCCTTCGATCTGGTCCTCATCAAGCTCGATCCGCAGCAGGTGCTCCCCGGCGCCCGACTGTTGCGGCCCGAGCCGCTCGCCTGGGTGGGGGCGACCCCCTCGCCCGCTCCGCCCGAAGACCAGCCCGTGCCCCTCGTGCTGGCACCCGCCCCGTGCGTCTATCGGGCCCGGGCGGTCGAAGCGTTGGCCGCGGCCGGATGCTGGCCCGACGTCGTCTACGCCTCGCCATCGGAGGCCGGGCAGATCGCGGCCGTTCGTGCTGGCCTTGGGGTCACCGTGTTGCCGCGCCGCCGGGTGCCGGCCGACCTTGCGATCCTGGGTCCCGGCTGGCCGGCGCTCCGACCCGCCGCCATCGGCCTGCTGGCCACCGCGCGCCCGACCGCGGCGATCGAGGCCTTCGCCCGCTTCGCCGAAGCGCGCCTGAGCGAGGAGGGAGCCCGGGCCTCGAGCGTCTCGTCAGTTGTCGCAGCTTGGCCCCAGCCCAGGGCGCGTAGTTGAGGGACGCCACGGGAGGACGGGGTTGTCCGGGCGGCTTGCGGGCAAGGTGGCGATCGTCAAGGGCGGCGCCATGGGGTTGGGCGAGGCCAACTGCCGGCTCACGGCCGCGGAAGGAGCCCGGGTGGTGGTGGCCGAGATCGATCCCCAGGGCGAAGAGGTGGCGCGGGCGATCGGCGGGCTCTTCGTGCGCCACGACGTGACCGACGAAGCCGCCTGGGTGGACCTCGTCGCCCGGGTCGAGCGGGAATTGGGCGCCCTGCACGTGCTCGTGAACAACGCGGGAGTGGTCGCGCCGGGCACGCCCGAAGCGGTTTCAGCGGATGACCTTCGCCGGATCCTCGCGGTCTCGCTCGAAGGGGTGGTGTGGGGCACCAAGCACGCTCTGCCGTCCATGCGGCGCGCCGGCTCGGGCTCGATCATCAACATGGCCTCGATCGCATCGGTCACGGGCGAGCCCTATGTGGCAGCCTATGCGGCGGCGAAAGGTGCCGTCGAAGCCTCCACACGGGCGACCGCCGTTTATTGCGCGCAGCGAGGCGATCCCATCCGCGCCAATAGCGTGTACCCAGCCGGGATTGACACCCCCGTGGTGCGGTCGATGGGGGCGGCGCTCGCTCGCGCGGGCTCGCGACCCCTGGCCCAGAGCGACCATGCAGCCGGCCGCAACCCTCTGGGCCGACCCGAGGACGTGGCCCATCGCGCGGTCTGTCTCGCCTCCGACAGGAGCGCCTTCGTTTCCGGTCGGCGGTTCGTCATCGACCGGACGGCATCGATCACCCAGGGCGCGGTGCCGCCCGTTCGCCCAGGAGAGGCCCCATGACGCCTGCGGAAGGATTGGCCGAGGTCTACGCCCGGGCCCGGGCGCGCGACTGGGCCGGCGTGGAAGCCCTTTCGCACCCCACCCTCGAAATCCACGAGGCCGCCTCGCTTCCCTTCGGGGGCGTGTGGACCGGCCGCGACGCGTTCCGCCGGTTGGCCGAAGCCGTATTCGGCACCTGGGCCGAAGCCCAAGTCGAGGTGTTGGACTTGGCCGGCGGCTCGACCTGGGCGGTGATGGTGCTGCGCTTCACCATGACCTCGAAACGCACGGGCCGCCGGTTCACCCAGACCGTCTGCGAGGCGGGTCGCTTCGAAGACGGCCTGCTGCGAGAGTTGCGCATCCACTATTTCGACACGGCCGAGGTCGCCGCGGAAGCCTGACGCACGTCCTTCGCCCGCGGATCCCGGGGCCTGCCGGAGACAGCCAACGGGGCGAGCGCTTGGGGCCCTTCGCCTGCGGACCGCTGGGGCCGTCAGGGACAGGGGGCCCTTGGCGGCCAGCGGAGCGGGTGCGCGCGAGGCCCGTCGCCCGCGGACCCCGAGGCGTGCGTGATCGACCTGGACCCGTCCCAAGACGGCCACCTGGCGCCCAAGGACCGCTGGGAGCGGCGAAAGTTGCGCGGGCCCCGACCCCAAGGGCATGCGGCCGGTTGCGCCGCCTCGAGCGATCGGCCGGCTCGCGTTCCCTCAGCCGGCGCGGGCCGGCAGTTCGCCCCGGATGTATTTCATGAGCGTTTCGTGAAAGTGCCGGATCCGGCTTTCCTGATAGGCGCCCAGTTCCAGCCGGCCCGACTTCAGGGCCTTCATGCCGGTCTGCACGTGCGGCAGGTTCGCCAGGTCCTGGTCGAAGACCTGGGCCAGCGCCGCCCCCATCCGGTCGGCCGCCCAGCCGAACGGCTGGTCGTCGGGGATGACGGTGCACTCCACCGCCCGCGGCCGGGGCTGGCCCTTGGGCGTGGGGAACAGCAGCCGGATTTCCATCGTGCACCAGTCCGGCGTGTCGCCGGGCAGCCAGCGATAGACGAGGTTCGGCAGGTAACCGATCCAGGCCGAGAAGTTGGGAAAGATGTTGTACGTGAAATTGTCGAGGAGCTCGGCGTCCGACGCGTGGGAATAGTCGTGGCCGTACTGGCGGGCGAAGCCCTGCCGGCTCGCCTCGGCCAGGGCCTTGCGGGCCGCCAGGGGATCGTCGGGGTCGAAGCCGGGCGGGTCGTCGCTCGCCGTCTGCCGCCGGCCTTCCGCCATGCTGCTGCCTCCGGAGAATTCGTTCATCTTCTGCAGCACGAAGCGCTGGTCGCGCCCGGTGATGTGCGGGGAAAGCACGCCCGACGGCGTGATGGCGCGATTGAAATGATCGCCGATCAGATCGTAGCGCGAATTGGCATCTCCAAGGAATGGCAGAAGTTGCGGGTGGGTGGTGATCGAATGCCAGGCTTCCATGAAGGCCTCGGCCGTCGTCTTCCAATTGGCAGCAATGCGCTTCTTCACCCACACGCCCGTGTAGCGGTTGGGAAAATCATAGGGTGCGTAGTGGGTGGCGGCCGGCCCCAGCCATTCCGGGAATTCCGGAATGTCCGGGTTCTCGGTGATCATCACGAAGCCTTCCCACCGGTTCACGCGCACTTCGGGCAGGCGCAGGTCGCGGCCTTCCAGATGCCGGAAGTCCCAGGCGCAGGGGATTTCCTTGAGCGTGCCGTCGGCGTTCCAGGTGAAGCCGTGGAAGGGGCAGCGCAGCTGGCTGACCGCCCCGGGGCCCGTGCGGAGCTTCCGCCCGCGGTGCAGGCAGGCATTGTAGAAGGCGCGGATCGACCCGTCCTCCTGCCGGACGAGGAGGAACGAGCGGTCGGCGATGTCGAACACCACCGTGTCGCCGGGGTCGGGCAGCTCCTCCTCGCGCGCGGCGAAGAGCCAGACGTTGGGCCACAGCCGCTCGCGCTCCAGCCGGGCGAACTCCGGGCTGACGTAGGGGTCGACCGGGATGGGCTCGGTCGACATCGGCCGGGTCCATTCCTCGAGCAGGAAGTCGGGGACGGGGCGGGTGTCCGCGAGCAGCATCTCGGTGTAGCTCATGGCCGGGCAACGATCGGCCCGGCGCACCGGTTCGGGCTTGTTCATCCTGTCCCTCCTCGGGTTCGATCCTATCCCATCCCTCGGGCAGCGCCGGCCTAACGCATGTGCCAGACGTCGGGACGACCGCCGGATGCCGCAGTCGGTGGCCTCGCCGGGTCGGTCTCGTCGATGGCCTGCGCCTTCCCCGGCCGAAGGACCGCGTCCCCGGCCGCCGGGGCGCTGGCGCGTTCGCCAGAGCGGATCGGCCTTTAGGCGCGCCGCAAGGAAAGCGGGAACCCCGGTGGCCAAGGCAGGAGGGCGACATCCTCCCCATGGGCCGGCACCGCCCTTGGGCCTGGCGGGAACGGCCGCAGGGGCCATGCCGGGCGGCAGCCCTGGCCCCCGGGCCAGCCCTTCTGGCGCGGAAGCGCCTCCTGGCCCAAGGTGCCATCCGCGTCAGCCCCGGCGGGGCACGAACGTCATCTCCAGTCGACTCAGCGACCGAAGAAGGACGCAGGGACGGTAGGCGAAGTCGTCGCCGTCGGCGAAATCCATGTCCGCGAAGCGGTCGACGACGGCACGGAAGCCCCACCACGGCTCATGGCGGGCCAGCGGGGCGTCCCGTCCGGTTCAGCGAGAGGGCTCCGGGAGCCTCCGCCTCCACGAGGTCGCGGCCCCGGTCATCCCATTTATCGGCGACTATTTTGTCGGCGACCATAAGGACAGGCCGGGCAGTTTCCTCAAGATCCGGGCGCACTGCGGCGTGGGGGATCAAGGTAATCGCGATAGTAGACGAGCCGGCCGTTCTCCACGAGGTAGATGCCCACCCCCGGGCGGGGGCCAGCCGGCCCGTGCATCGTCCAGCGCGCCCAGGCCACCCGCTCGTCGCCCTGGATCTCCTCGGCCGTGAAGTGCACGCCGCGCGTTCGCATCTCCTCGACCATGCGGGCCATGAAGTCCGCGATCGCCGTCCGGCCCCGGAAGGTGCCGAACACCGGGTCCTCGAGCACGGCATCCTCGGCGAACAGGGGTACCAGGCGGCGATAGTCGCCATCGTCCTGGATCCGCCAGAACTCTTCGATCAGCCGCCGCGCGGCACCCGCCATGTGCGCCTCCTCGCTGAAGGCTATCAGTTTCGGGCGGCGGGTGCCAGCTGGCCGCAACCCTAGGCTGGGTGGGTAGGGAGGTGGACCCATGGAAACGATCGCCATCATTGGCGCTTCGGGCCGGCAGGGGTGGGCCCAGGTGCGCCAGGCCTTGCGGGAAGGCTACCGCGTGCGGGCGCTGTCGCGCCGTGCGGATCCCTTCGCCGGGGCCGACATCGAGGGGGTGGAATCGGTCGAGGTGCGCGCCATCGACCTTTACGATCCCGCGACCTACCGCGCCGCTCTCGAAGGGGCCGACTATGTGTTCTACACGCATCCGCTGCAGGCCCGGGCCGAGCGGGCGACCCTGGTGGGCCGGGTGGGGCAGGCGGCCGCCGAGCTTGGGATCCGGCGGGTGGTGTGGAACACCTCGAGCTGGATCCCCGACCGGCCGGGCGACCCCTTCACCTACGGGGCCAACACGGCCGGCGTGAACGCGCTGTGGCGTTCGGGCGCGCCGGCCACCGTGCTGGGCCCCGTGCTGTTCATGGACAATTTGCTCACCAACTGGGCCAGGCCGTTCATCGTGAACGAGGGCCGCTATGTCTATCCGCACGCCCCGCATCTCGAAGCCAATTGGATCAGCCTGGACGACGTCGCGCGCTTCATGCTGGTCGCGTTGCGCCGGCCCGACCTCGAAGGGGCCTGGGTGAACATCGGCGGGCCCGAACGGCTGCGGGGGCCCGACGTGGCGGCGGCGCTGTCGCGCGCGCTGGGCCGGCCCATCCGCTACGACCCCAGCACGCCCGAGGAGTTCGGCCGGCACCTCGTGGCCGCCGCCGGCGACGAGATGCCTCCCGACATGCGCGAGGGCTTCGCCAAGGCCATCGCCGACTTCTACGTCTACAACAACACCGCCCCCACCCGGCCGTTCGCCGTCAACATGGACTATGTGTACGAGCGGTTCCCGGAACTGGCCGGCCGGCTGGAAACGCTGGAGGCCTGGGCGCGCCGGCAGGACTGGGGCGAGCGCAACGCCCGCCCACCCTTCGGCTAAGGCGCAGCCCCGGCGGGGCTTGCGGAGCGAGAGGGCGGGACGAGGCGGCCCCAAGGTCGGGCCGCGGCGGGGGCATCGGGAATCCGTCGCAGGATCCAGTGCCGGCCTCATGCGTCGACCGCCCGCGAGACTGCGAGGAGGGCCGTCCGGGCTCGGCGTCGGCGGGTTGAGCGGCGGCGAGTTACGCGGCCTCGGCCAGAAGCCGCGCCCGGCGCTCCTCCACTTCGGCGCGGGCCGCGCGGAACAAGGGGCCCAGTTCCGCATCGGATGCGTTCAGGATCCGCTCCACCCACGCATGAAAGCGTTGGCCGCCGCCCTCGTTGCGGCCGAACAGCACGTGGGTGAGCCCACCGCTCATCAGGGCCTCGTGCTGGCGGCGGCCCGTGGCATAGTCCTCGTCGGCCACCACCAGCTTCAGGAACTCGAACTGGTCGTGGGCCCCTTTGCGCTCGGCCTCGGTCGCAGGCTCCCGCTCGACAAGATAGTATTGGGTGGTGACGCTTTCGCCCACCTCGCGGCCCGGAAACAGCTGGCTCACGAGCGCGCCCCGCACGCCGCCCCCATAGAAGGTGGCGATGGAAACATGGGGAAAGATCGTCCAGACCCCTTGAAGAAGCGCATCGTCTGGCCAGTCGGCCTCGTCGAGAGCGGCGAGGTCGATCCGCTCGTCTGAGCCCACCTTTTGGGTGAAGCGCGACGGGTTGGCCAGCCGTTGGTGCGGCCCCCAGGCGAAATAATTGGCCCGGTTGAAGAAATCGGCGCCGAAGGTGTTGGCGTGCAACACGGGCAGATGATAGAAGTCGAGATAGCCGTCGTAGGCCGTCTTCCAGTTGGGGCCGGGAAGCTCCCGCTGGTCGAAGAGGACCCAATCCTGAAAGCCGAAGGCCTCCAGCAGCCGGTCGTAGCCGCAGAGCGCCTCGTCGATGGACAGGCTGGATTGGGGATCGAGGATGGCGAACACGAAGCCGGCGCGCTCGAGGCAGGGAAGGCGCTTCAGGCACAGGGCGGCCCTGTCCACCGTGCCGAAGTCGGCCGCGGCCGCCACCGCCAGAAGGCGCCCGTCGGTCCCGAAGGTCCAGCCATGATAGCCGCACGTGAAGCGGCGGGCGCGTCCCCGACCTCGAGCCAAGGGGTTCCCCCGGTGGGTGCACATGTTGAGGAAGGCGGCCGCAGTGCCATCGGGCTGGCGTACCAGGAGGACCGGTACTCCCACCACCTCCATCGCCTTGTAGCAACCAGGATGAGGGAGCTCGCAGGAGGGGGCGAGCATCAAGGGCAGGCGGCGAAAGATCTGCTTCTTTTCGCGCGCGAACCGCTCGGGGTCGGTGTAGGCCGGAGTGGGCACCTCGACCACGGAGGGCGCAAGGTCCAGCGTGCCCTTGACCCCATGGTCCACGAGCGAACGCAGCATGGCCCGAAGTTCGGCCCGCACGTCGGCTGCGATCATCGACCGGCCTCCCACATCGTGCCCGGCGCCCTGCCCAAGCTCAGCCTCGCGCAGTGACGAAGGACCGGCAACGCGCGCTTTCATGAGCCTGGATCAGAACCTCAGGCGGCCTTCCAGGAACACTTGCCGGCCCCGGTTCTGTGTCACGATGATGTCGTCGCCCCGGGGCAAGAGGCCCGTGCCGGGGGCCAGGAACGGGCGCGGCCCCGAGGTGATGACGTAGATCCGGTCGGTCACGTTCACGCCGATCAGCGCGATCTGCCAGCGCCCCTCGGCATCGCCGATCGCGACGTTGGCATCGAGGGTGGCGAAGCGCTTCTGAAAGAAGTCGTCGTTCAGGGTGTTCTCGTCGGTCAGGTAGCCGCTGTTGAACGCCACGTTGGCGCCCAGGTTGAGGCGCAGGCGCTGGCCCAGCGGAATCGCCCAGTCGGCCGCGACGTTGCCCGAGACCCGGGGCGACTGCGAGGCGCGCCGGCCCTCGAGGTCGACGTCGTCGGCCGTTCCGGGAATGCCGTCGTCGCCCGGCTGCACGAAGGGTGCGGTGTATTTGGCGCCCAACAAGGTCATGTTGGACGACACGACGAGGCCGGGGATCGGCGTGTTCCAGCCGGCGAACAAGTCGAGGCCCTTGGTGGTCACCTCGCCCGCATTCGACGTGACGAACTGGATCTGGATCGAGTTGAAGTTCTGAACCTGGAGATCCTTGAAGACGTAGTAGAAGACGGTGCCGTTCAGGGTAAGGGCGCGGTCGAACAGCTGGGTCTTGGCGCCCACCTCGCCGCCGATCGCGCGTTCGGAATCGAAGGTGAGCGCCTCCTTGGTCGCTTCCACCACGTTGGGATCGGGGCTGCCCAGCCCCAGCAGGGCGTTCGTGGGCAGGGCCGAATTGTCGATGCCACCCGACTTGAACCCGGTCTTGAACGAGGCGAACAGGGTCAAGTCAGGTTGAGGCTGGTGGCGCAGGGTCACTTCCGGCGACCAGTTGGAGTCCTCGAACTCGATCGGACCGGAGAAGAACCCGCTGCGCAGGAAGGCCGGACTGGGCACGAAGAAGCCCGGCGCGCCAGGGGCGGGCACATAGGCCAGCCGGTTGTTCACGAACGGCACCGAAATGGTCTGCACCTTGCGCTCGTCGGTGAAACGCAGGCCGCCCGAGAGCTGCCAAGTATCCGACAGGTCCCACGTCAGGCTACCGAACACCGAGAATGCCTCGGTCTTGGTGACGTGAATCTTGTTGTAGTCATAGGTCCAGCCCGTGCCCCGGGCGATGCCGCCGCCCAAGAGCGGCCGGTCGGGGTCAGGGCCGATAAGAGAGATGTTGACGGCGTTCTGGGCTGTGTCGAAGGTGAACTTGCGCCATTCGTAATAGGCCCCAAGCATGAAGTTGACGGGGCTGGGGAGTTCGCTCGTGAGCCTCAGTTCCTGGCTGAACTGGGTGAGCTTGTTGGTGGGATCGCTGGTGCCGAGGCCCAACGGGATGCCCGGCGCGTTCACGGCTCCCAGCGCCGGGGCGATCGCACCCACGGGCAGGGTGGAGCCGGGTGGGAACGGGGGGGAGGGGGCGGGGATGGGCGAGAAGGCAGGGCCAACGCCTCCATAGCTGTAGGCGTCGAAATCCGTCGCATCCAGGTTCACGTAGCCGGAAATCGAGGTCAGAAGCAGCCGGTCCGAAAGGCGAGCATCGAGGCGCAGACGCGCCATGAAGAGGTCGGTCTCGCCGAAGGGGACTCCGTTGCGCTCGGCCGCCTTGGACGGCAGGGGAACGCCCGGTGCGAGCGGAATGGCGGCATCGGGCAGGAAATAGCGCTGGTCGAAGGCGCGGCAGTCGTAGCCGGCCGGCACGGCGATCGCCTGCTGCAGCACCACGATCGGATCGGCACGGCCATTTTTCCCACAGAAGACTTCGGCGGTGCCAATGGCCCCGTCGTTCTCGTGGCGAAGATACTGGACCTTCAGGTTCGCCAACAGGGAGGGGTCGGGCTCCCATTGGACCGTGAGGCGCCCCATCGCGTACTTCAGGCCCCGGGTCTGGTTCACGGCGGGCGTTCCAGGCTGCATGCGCTGGAATTCCCGGATGTCGTTGAACTGCCCCGCCAGGCGGATGCCGAGCGTGTCGGTGAGCGGCCCCGCGACATGGCCGCCCACCAGCCAGCCTTTCTCGTCGAACTCGTAGGAACCAAACAGGCCCGCTTCCCACCGGGGCGTGGGGTTGGCCGACTTGATCGAAAGCACGCCGGCCGAAGCGCTCTTGCCGAAGTAAAGCGACTGTGGCCCGCGCAGCACCTCAATCTGGCCCACGTCGAAGAAGCCCGCCTGCAGCATCCGCATGGTCGAGATGAGCACGCCGTCGAAGTCGAGCGCCACGGCCGAGTCGAAGGCGGCCGAAATGTTGGAGGAGCCGATCCCCCTGAGGCTGAGCTGCGCCCCCGAGCCGGACCCCCCCACCTGCACGTTGAGGGAGGGCACCCGGCTCACCACCTGGGCCACCTGGGTGTAGTTGTAGCGCCGAAGGTCCTCACCCCCCAGCACCGAGACCGTGACGGGGACGTCCTGCAGCGTCTCGGCCTGCAGCCGTGCGCTCACGATGATCTCGGCGAAGCTTGGCTCGGTCTCGCCGGCGGTCTGCGCGGCGGCGACGGCTGCGGGCAGTGCCATCAGCGCGACGCCCGCCCGCACGCCCCCCGCGAACGCCCGCACCCCCCACGCCGAAGCCCCGGGCGACGCCCCTCGTGGCGTCATCCGCGTTTCCTCCCGCCGCCCGCGTTCGGACGGTCCTCCTCTCCCGTGGTGTCTTTGGACGCGTCGGGCCAGAGACACAAGCCCTTCGTCCATCCCCCATGCCCCATACGGTTGGTTGCCGGGCGGGGCCTCTGTGCGGCGGGATATTCCCACCGCCGCGGTCCGGGTCGTCGGCAGCGCTATCGGCTTCCCGCCGGCCTTGCCCTCTCTGCATCAGACGGGCAGGAGGATGGGGCCTGCCATGTCCGTCCGCCACGCGCTCATCGTCTTGGCCCATCCTGATCCGCAGTCGTTCAACGCCGCGCTGGCCCACGCCGCAGCCCGCGCGCTGACCGACCTCGGGGCGCGCGTCTCGTGGTCGGACCTCTACGCCATGGGCTTCGGGGCCGTGGCCGGCCGGGGGGACATCCTGGACGCGCCCGCCGAGGGCCCCTTCAACCTGGCTCGCGAACAAGGCCGAGCCCATGCCGCGGGCACGCTCGCCCCGGACATCCGGGCCGAACAAGCGAAGCTTGCCGAGGCCGACTTCGTGCTGTTCCAGTTCCCCCTGTGGTGGTTCGGGATGCCCGCCATTCTCAAGGGCTGGGTCGACCGAGTGCTGACCCTGGGCTTCGCCTACGGGCTCGGGCGATGGTGGAACGAAGGCCCGATGCGAGACAAGCGCGCGATGCTCTCGATCACCACGGGTTCGCCGGCCGGCGCCTATGCGCCCGACGGCCGCAACGGCGACATCGAGCGGATCCTTTGGCCCATCGAGGCTGGCGTGCTCGCCCTGTGCGGCTTCACCGTGCTGCCGGCAGTCGTGGCCTATGGCGCCCCCTGGATGACCGACGAGGAACGGCGCGACCACATCGACCGGCTGTGCCAGCGCCTGCGCGCGCTCGAGGCGACACCGGCCCGCTTTTTCCATCCGCTCTCGGATTTCGGGGACGACATGCGCCTGAAGCCCGACGTCGTCCCCCGCACCCCCGGCCAGCATCGCCCCTGAACGCCCCTCGCCTCAAGGCCGCTCGGCCGCCGATGCCAGTATCCCTGGAGGTGGAGGCCCATGGGGTTCTCGCCGACGGGCGCTGCGGCCGGGGGCCGGCCGGCCGCGGCCACACGGTTCACCGCGCCGGTAAGGCTTTCGAAGACCGGCGTTGGAGCGACCGTCGAGCCCCGCCTTAGAAGACGTGACGGGGAAACACGGAGGACGCCATGGACGATGCGCGCTGGGCTGCCATGGATCGACGCACGACGCTGGGGCTGGCCGGTGTCGCCTGGGCGGGGGCGGCCGCGTCGGCCCGAGGGGCCGCGCTGCCGCTCGAGGATCCCCAATTCCACCTCCTCACGCTGGGGCGGCTCCAGGGCGACCTGTCCGGTCGGCCCATCTACGGCTACAGCCGTGGGCGCGTGTTCGGCGTGCTGCCGGGGGCGGGCCTGCCCCTCGCCGAGTCCGGGTGGCGGCTTTACGACTTCGAAGGAGGCAGCATCACCCGCTCGCGTCGGCTCCCCAACGGCGACATCCAGTCGGTTTCCCGAACCTTCCTGTTCTATACGGACCCAGAGACCGGGGCCTATCTCGAGGAGTTCCGCAATCCCCTGACGGGGCGGATGGTGAAGGTGCCCCCGTTCCGCGGTGGCATCTCAGCGAGCGTGCAGACGCTCGCCGGCCCCAAGGTGACGGCCAATTTCCCCATGGAATCGACCGTGTTCGGCCGGCCGCCCCGGCTCGAGTTCGTCGGGTTGGGCGAGCACGTCGTGGTCACCCGCCACGCCTTCACCCGCTGGACGCCTCGGGGCGCCGCGCGGGCCCGTACGGAGTTCACCCAGGACGATTGGGTGGTCCGACGGGCCGACCTTGCCGATCCGCGCCTCACCTGGCTTCCCGCCCATCATCACTGGACCAGCCAGACCGAATGGCAGGCCTGGCTCGAGATGCCGGAGGGCCAGCCGGGGGCCCAGCTGTGGCGCAGCAGCGGCATTCGGTTCCACCGCCTGGCCGACCTGCCCGACCGGTTCCGAGCCGAGGCCGACTGCCGGCATCCGGGAATCTTGACCGATCCCTTGCCGTTCCCGGACTGAAACGAGGCCGTCAGAGCCGCTCGAGCGCTTCGAACGCGGCGCGCTCGCCCGATTCCATCGCGCCTTCCATGCCGCGTCCGACCCGGGCGGTGTGTTCACCGGCGAACAGGATCCGGCCGGCGGGCCGCTCGAGAAGCGGCGGTAAAGTGCGCACCTGGCCGGGCGCCCAGCAGGCATAGGCGCCACCTGCGAAGGGATCCCGTTGCCAGCTTAGGAAATGGACGGGCCTCAGCCGCCCCCGCGTGGCGGGGCGGATCCGGGCCAAGTCCTCGAGGATCGCCGCGATCGCCACACGGGGCTCCAGGCGGTCCAGCCGGTCGGCCGCCTGGCCGTTCACGAACGCCACGAAGCAGGTCACCTCCTCGGGGTCCGCGCCGTAGCGCAGCGCCATCAATCGGCCGGCCAGCGTATCCGTCCACATCGAGGGGGGAAGACCGTCACGCCGCCAGAACGGTTCGGTGGGCACGAAGTGCGCCTGCACGACCCGGTTGTAGGGCAGGGCCTCGATGGCGGCCCACTGGTCGCCGGGTAGCGGCGGGTCGAAGCGCACGAGGCGCAGCGCGCTCGCGGGCACGGCCATCACCACGGCCCGGGCCCGTTCCACCGCGCCGTCGCGCGTGATCACCTCGACTGCGCCCGCGTGCTGCCGCACCAGGGCCACCTCGCGGCCGTAGGCCACGTCCCCCCGCAGGGCCTCGGCCATGCGCTCGGGCAGCCGCTGGTTTCCACCGGCCACGGCCAGCACCTGTCCGCGCGTGGCAGCCGTCGGCCCGGCCATCGTCTCGAGGTTGCGCGCCACGTGCCACCACATGAGCGCCGAGACATCGTAGGCCGAGTTACCGTAACTGGGGTTGGTGCCGTAGGCCAGCTCCAGCTGGCGCTCGCTCCAGCCCGCGTCGGCCAGAACGTCGGCCACCGAGCGGTCGAAGCGGTGGAAGGCCGGTTTGCGCCAGCTCGCGGCATCCGGCAGGGGATTGAGGGAGCCGAGGGCGCGGAAGCTCACCTGCCAGGGGGGGCGGGTGCGCCATTCGCCGTCGAACGGGTTGAGCGCATGGCCTGGCCAGTCGGCCATGCGGATGAGCGCGCCACGCAAGGCCACCAGCGTGCTGTCGGGCTGGGCCTCGGTCCGCTCGCGCTGGGGCACGAACCGGATCCCCAGCCGCTCCGCCCGATCGATCAGGCGGGCGTAGCCGTGTCCGATGCCGGCCCCCCCCGCCTCGGGCTGGCCCGGTACGCGGTCAAGCGTGAACAGGCGCCCCCCCGCGCGCCTCCGCCCCTCGAGGACGCGCACGCGCGCCCCCGCTTCCTCGAGCAGCAGGGCCGCCTGGAGCCCTGCAAGGCCCGCCCCCACTACCAGGACGTCCACCGGGCCTGCGGCATGGGCCGCCCGGCCGGCCAGCGCGAAGGCCGCAAGCAGTCCCCCGCCGCCCAGCACCGCGCGGCGCGACAGCGGGGGCAGGGCGTCCAGGCGCTTGGGCTGGGTCATGGAGGAATGCGCCCTGGGCCTGCCGCCCGGGTCGCCTGCGCCAGGAAGCGGGCCAGGGCGCGGCGGTCCTCGGGCCGGGCCAGACCGCCGAAGGCCATCGTGGTGCCGGGAACCGCGCCGGCCGGATCGGCGAGGAAGGCATCCAGGCGCTCGGGCGTCCAGCGCCCGCCCCAGCGCGACAGGGCCGGCGAATAGGCGAAGCCCGCGGCCGAACCGACGGGCCGGTCGAGCACACCCCACAGGTTGGGGCCCACCCGATGCGCCTCCCCGGCGGCCAGGGTATGGCACGCGCGGCATTGCAGGAAGAGCAAGCGGCCGCGCCGCACCTCGGCGTCCTCCTCCGGCATCGCCTGGGCGTGCGCAAGCCCAGGCCACAGGGCGGCCAGCGCGATCGCAAGCCGCCTCATGGGTCGGCCGTCCCGGTCGACGTGCGGGTCTCGGGCGGGTGCGCGTAGGCCGGCACGGGCAATTCGGGATGCACGGTCACCAGGAAGTCGCCGGCCGACGGGTTTAAGCGCAGCGGCCGGATACGCTCCTGATAGGTCTTGGAAAACCAGAAAGCCCGCGCATGAGCCAGACAGGGGAACCGCACGATCAGGATCGAGCGCTCGGGCGGCGGCGTGCCTTCGAACACGGCGATGGGGCGGGGCGCGTTCAGGTAATAGGCCTTGAGTTCGGGGTAGAGGCCCGAGGCGCGCAGCGCCTCGGCATAGGTGCGCAGGCGCTGGGCATCCTGAATGCGACCATCCACGACCATCAGGACGGGTCGGCCATCGCAGCGGTCGGGGTCGTACGGGGGCCCGTCGGCCGCCGGCGGGGGCACCAAGGCCGCGGCGGTCAGGATGGCGAGGGCACCGCTCACGGGCAGCCCTGAGCCCGCTCCATGAGGATGAGCGTGGCAAGCCCCGGCACGGGCAACGGCGCCTCGCGCACGCAGCCGACGCCGGGCCGGCGCACCCGTCGCGGTGCCGGCGGGGCGAGGCCCAGCGCTCGCGCTCGGTCGAGCGCCGCATCCAGCCGGTCGGTCGTGAACAACCAGCCCTGGATGCCGCGCATGGCGACGGCCGCGGGGCCCGGCCGCATGGCGGCACCCACGTCCAGCAGCACCAGGTAGCCCGTCCGGGCGCCGGGCGCGAACCATTGTTCCAGGGTCACCGGCGTCCCTTCGGGCAGGTTGAGACCGCCCGCGAGGCCGGAGCTGCGGAACGCGAAGGCCCGGCGCCGCTCGTAGCCCAGCACGTCGGTCAACACCCGGCCGGCCCAGGCGCGGTCGGTCACCACCGCGCTGGCATAGGCCGGCCCGCCGACCCCGGTGGCGGAATCGATGGGAGAGACCGGAGTCATCGTCCCGCGATCGATGCCGAGGAACAGCACGCCGTCAGGAGCCTCAACGTGCGCCTCGCGCACCCGGTAGGTTCCGCCTTGACCGTCGGGCAGCGTCATCTCGACGACGCCGGCCGTCGTGCGCACCCCGAGGCCTTCGAGGTGGGTGACGATCCGCGAGGCATCGGCCACCGCAAAGCCCGCGGCCAGGGGGCCGGCGATCGCGGCATCGTATCCCGGCCGCCGCGCCGGCGCCTCAGGCGGTGCCGCTTCCAGATACACCATCGCGGGCGGCTCCACGCCGGGGCGCACGAACGCCATCCCCTGGCCCGGTGCGCCCGGCATGGCCTGGAGGCCAAGGCCCTGGCTCAGCAGGCGGGCGAACCGGTCGGGGTCGCCGCTCGCCACCACGACGCCCATCAATGGGGAGACCGGGCCCGCCCCGTCCGACGGCCGCGGCGCCAGGGGGTCAAAACCTTCCGACGACAACGCGGCTTCCACCATCCAGCCCATCACGAGCGCTCCGACCACGGCCAAGCACCGAGGTGAACACGCCATGGCCACGACACCCGCTTGGGACGCCATCGTAGGCTGGCCCGATGTCATCGACAAGTTGGCGGGACAACCGCCCGCTTCGCCGTTCGACCGGCCGTGACACGGCCGGCACGCTCCGCGGTCGCTCAGCGCGTGGCCACGCCGTCGGACTTGATCCTGATCCCCTCGCGTTCGAGGGTCGCGACGATTGCGGCGGCGTTGGGGTTGCCGGACTGCGCCAGCAGCGCCGTACCGGCGGCCAGCCCTTCAAGTTGAGCTTCGAAGCGGGCGGCCTGCTTGAGCAGCTCGGCCTGCGTGGCGTGTCGTTCGGCAAGACGGTCTCGGATCTTGACCAACCGCCAGGTGGCGGTGGCCTGGTCGAGCAACAGCACAAGCACGCCGAGGCACAGCGCCAGGCGGGGCACCACCGTCCCTGCCGACGGGCGGCCATCGGCCACCAGCGGCAGGTGCGCCGATGCGGTTCGAGTCTCGTGGGTCGGCGCGGAGTCGGCCGTCGACTCCGGCATGTCAGGGTTCACCGTCTGGGGCGGCGACCGGCCTTCCGGCACCTACAGGGGCCGGCGCGACGGTAAAGGTCACGCCATGCCGAGCCAGAAGATCGCGCAAGGCCGCGTCGTTCCGTTCGGCGGCGGCTTTAGCCAGCATCCGGATGAGCCGTCCGTTCACCTGACTTACGACCTCGGCCTCGGCCAGCTCGCGCTGGCGCTCGGCCACCTGAAGTTCGAGGTCGGCGAGCCGGACCTCGAGGGTTGCCCGTCCGACGAAGGTGCCAAGACCGGCCAGGGCCAGGGCGAGGGCCAGACCGTCGAGCAGCTCGGCCGTGGATCGCATTCGGGACGCTAGGCGGCGGAGGCAGGCCGGTCGAGGCGCCGATGCCGCCGCAGCGCCCCACCCACCAACCCGAAGCCCGCCACCATCAGGGCCCAGGTGGCCGGTTCCGGAATGGGCGCACCGCTCCAGCCCGAAATCTGGACGGAAAGAAGCAGGATGGCGCCGAGCGGCAGCCCTTCTCGGTCGCTTGCGTTGGTGCCGACACCGTCGAAGGTGAACCAACCCGTGAACCGGCCGGTGGCCGAACGATCGAGGACGAGAGCGAAGGGCCCCGCGACCCTGCCGGGTGCCAGAGGGTCCACGTCGATGGGGCCCGACAGTCCGAAGGGCCCCGAGGGCGGGCCCATGATGCGCCCGGAAAGGTCATCGGCCGGTGTCGTGGCAAGGTTGCCCAGTCCGAACCCCGGCAGCTCGAGAAGGCCGCCGCGCCGCACCCGCCCGAGGTCGGCGACGAAGGCCCCGGCCCCGGCATCGAAGGGCAGCTCGGCGCCGAAGCGGGTGAAGGCCGGACGCGCCAGGTTGTTGACCGCGCCCAGAAGGCGCAGCCTCTGGTCGGGCACGTTGTCGAAGTTGTTGCTGACGCGGACCGTCTGCCCGGTGGCATCGCCGGCCGTCCGCGCGACGAGACCGAAGCCGAAGGTGGCGCCGGGTGCCAGAACGAAACTTTCTCCGCCCAGAAGCTCGAAGCCCGGCGCGCCACCGCGGCCCACCGCCCCGCGCAGCGTGGTGAGCGCCCCCTCGTTGCGGATGAGGAGGCTGATCGTCTCCCCGACCCGGACGGTGCCGAAGGCGAGCACCGGGGTCGGCGTGTCGCCACCCGCCACGCCGGGCCCTGCGAGGTGCTGCCGGGCGTCCGCGGCCAGGATCCGGCCCGCCCCCGACACACCCGCCCGGGCATCGAAGGCATCGCCCGAGCCGAAGCGGGCGTTGCGATAGTCCTGGCGGACCTCGATGTCCTCAGCGCCAAGGTCGAGCCGGGCGCCCGGGCCCTCGAGCGACAGCGTCCGCACCGACGACGGAGCGGTGGCCTCGGTCATGTCGAGGGTGGCGCCATCGGCCACCACGACGTGGCCGCCGCCCGTGATCTGGCGGGTGCGCAGCGTCCCCCCCTCGGCCCGCACCTCCGAGCCGATGTTGACGATCGGCGCCTCGATCCCGCCGGTGCCGGTGATGATGCCCGAGTTGCGCAGCGTGGTGGCCGCGAAGATCCCGCCGGCGAGCTCGAGGATTCCGTTGTTGGTGAACACGCCGCCCGCGGCGGTGGCCGTGCAGTTCCGGCCGTTGCGCAGCCGGAGCGCGCCGTCGTTGACGGCGAGCGTCGCCTCGATCGGACGTGCGGGATCGCCCGAGACGATCGCGCTTCCGGGGAAGGCGAGCGTCAAGTCGGCCGCGTTGGTCACGAGGCTCGACATCCCCGTCCCCGTCCCGAAGGTGATCGTGCCAGGGCCTTCCGCCACCCAGGTGCCGAGCCCGAGGCGGGTGCCCGAGGCCCCGTCGAGCGGGCCGGTCACGCGCAGGGTGCCGTTCTTCACCGTCACGTTGCCTTCGTTCAGGAACGGGACGGAGATGGTGGTCGTGCCCGTGTTGGTCTTGAGGTAGCCGCCGAAATTCTCGAGCCGTCCGCCGCCGAACCAGGCCTGGATCCGGGAGGTGGGGCTCGAGGCGATGTCGGAGAAGATCCCGCCCATCCCGATCCGCAAGGTGGCGCTGCCGGGGTCGGCGGTCGGGTTGAGGTCGATCGTAAACCCCCCGCCCATCACGGCGGCCGTGTTGTCGAACTGGAGGAGACGGCCTCCGTCGAGCCGCAGGGTGCTGTCGGCCGCGATCACCACCGTGCCCACGTGCCGCGTCGTGCCGGTTCCCTGCTGGCGGGCGACCCCGCTGTAGGTGGCGGGGCCTTCGACGGCGAGCGTGCCGGTGCCCTCGAGCAGCGCGTTTCCCGTGTGGACGAAGGTGAACCCCTTGAACTCCTGGTATGCGTTGACGACGAGCGTGCCGCCGCCCAGCCGCAGCACGCCGCCCGGCTTGCCGATGGCGGTGACGCCCTTCAGCTCGTGCGTACCGCCCTCGAAGGCGAGCGTCCCGCTATCGCCGATCTCGAACGTGCCGAAGTGCTCGCCCGGCCCCGCCGTGAACCGCAGCGTGCCGGCCTGCACCTCGAGCGAGCCCTTGTCGAACTGGAAGAAGGCCGACCGGATGGTCGTGACCGAAGGGCCCGACTTCACGTAGCGCCCGTCGCTCACGAACAGGCCCTCGCCGGTCAGGGTCCGGACGGTGGAGGGGCCGCTCGTCAGGTCGGCGAAGGTGGCCCCGCGGGCGATCGCGAGCACCCCGCCGTCGGGCGTGGCGCCGCTGCGGTCGAGCGTGATGGTGAAGCTGCCGGCGGTCGTGACTTCGTTCGCGAACTCGAGCCGCCAGCCGCGGTCGAGGACGATGCTGGCACCGGGATCGATCGAGACATGGCCCGTGTGCACGGTGCGGCCCGAGCCTTCCTGGTAGGCGGTGCCGCGGTAGATCGTGGGCCCGGCGACGGTCAGCGCCCCCACGCCGGTCAGCACGCTCCCGCCCGTCTGGATGAAGGTGAAGCCGTCGAACGCCTCGGGCCCGTCGATGCGCACGGTGGCCCCGCCCGTCATGACGAGGGCGCCCGAGGGGTCGCCCGCGAAGCTCGCGCCGTCGATCACGTGCTGGCCGCCCAGATATTCCAAGACGCCCCCGGTCTCGATGATCACGCCGCCCGAGAGCCGGCTCGTCTGGGCAAGGCGCAGCGTGCCCGCCTTGACGTCGACAAGGCCCTCGGAGCGGAACGGGGCCTGGATCGTGGTGACCGACGGGCCCGTCTTGCGGTAGGCCCCCTTGTTGAGGAACTCCCCGAGCCCGCTCAGGCTGAACACGCCGGTGTTGAGGGTCGTGACGTCGAGGAGGGTGGACCCGACCTCGTTCCTGAGGATCCCCGCCCCCGGGGTGGCCACGTTCGCGTCGAGGCGGATGATGAACCCGAGGTCGGTGGTGGCCCCGCCCTCCAGGACCAGCGTGCGGCCGCGGTCGAGGCCGACGCCCCCCAACCCGAAGGTGACGGGGCCGGTGTGCACCGTGTCCCCCACCCCCGTCTGGATCCCGGAGCTGGTGTAGCGCGCCGGGCCCGCCACGGTGAGCAGGCCGATCCCGGTCAGCTCCCCCTCGCTCTGGACGAAGGTGACGCCCGCGATGGTCGTGGGATCGTTGACCGTCACGACCCCGCCGGCGATCTCGAGAAAGCCGTCGCCGTCGAGGACCGGCGAGGCGAGCTCGTGGACGCCCCATTCGATGCGCAGGATGCCGCCGTCGGTGACGGAGACCAAGCCGCCGAGGCGGCTCTCGCCGCCCAGCCGGAACTCCCCGCCCTCGATCGACAGCAGCCCCTCGTTGCGGAAGGGCGCGTTGAACACGATCTGGTTGGGGCCCAGGTGGCGGAAGAGGCCCCCGTTCTCGATGGCGAACAGGCCGCCGCCACGCGCCGAACCAATGCTCCCTGCCAGCACCGTGAACCGTCCGCCGGCCGCGATCCGCACGGTGCCCGGCTCGTCACTCCCCGCGGGATGGACGTTGATGCCAAAGCCCAACCCCGGCACGTCGGATACCCGGTCGGCGAAGACAAGCGTGCGACCGCCGCCCACCGCCAGCGGGCCGGTCTGGAGGATGACCATCCCCCTCGTGCCGCGTGGTGCCCGGGCCGTGGTGGAAGGCGTTCACGTAGGTCGTCACACCCTTGACGGTGGCGTTGCCTGTCCCTTCAAGGACGGCCTGGTTCATGAAGAAGCCCTTGAGGGTCGAGGCTCCGTCGAGAACCAGCGTGCCCTGGATGATCTCGGTCAGCGCCTGGTTGTCGAACTTGTCTACGACGCTCAGCCGGGAATTGTTTCCCATCCGGACGATGGCCTTCGACTTGACCTCCTGAACCTGACCCACGTTGTTGCGGATCTTGATCGCGTAGCCCGCAGCGTTGCCGGTCAGGTCCACGATGTCGCCCGGGCCCGGAATGCCAGGGTCCCAATTGTCGGCAACGTCCCAGAAGCCATCGGCCGGGTTCTTCCAGACGACGACCCCCGCAGCCGCCGGCCAAGCCACCGGCCCTGGAAAACCGATCGCCATCCCGGCCAGGACCAACCCCGTGGCGGCCAAGGGCCATGCACCCCAAGCCCGGTGCACGACAGCGGTCTCCATCGCTCGTCTCCCCGAACCTCGGTCACCAGCCCCGGTTCCGGCCTGTCCAGGAGGACCGACGATGGTCGACACGAACCAATCCCGAGGAACCCTGTTGCAAACGGCATGCCATGCCTCGGGGACTTCTGACGTATTGAAAAGGTCCGCGTCGGGCGCGGTGTCGCGGCGTGACTGTCAAATCTTTCGACACGACGCCCGACTGGTCAGGAATTTCCGCAGCTATCTGAGCCGGATAAGTTCACCACCCTCGGTCGGCGCACTTGACACCCATCGTTTCATCTCTTGCGGGACCGGCCGGATTCGGGATGGAAACCGACCCCGCGCCGGGCGCGGCCAACGACCGCCAGGTTCAGAGGTCGGCAGGGCTGGGGCCCCGGCATGGGAACGGGCCATGCGCCGTGCCATGGGTCGTGGCCATCCCGTCCCGTTCGGGGTCGCCGCCAGCGTGTCCGGCCGTGTCGGCCGGCTCGTTCCGTCGATCGAAGGTGCGGAGGCGCCTCGGACCGGTGTGGCGCCGAGCCAACGTGGTGCGAGCCAGTAACGGGTTCTCGCGGAACTCTGGCCGCCGCCGCGTTCGCGTTGCCCGCCGCCGCCGCGCGCGGTCCGAACGAGCCTGCGCACCCTCGGTTGCGCCGCGCCTACCTCATCGAGACCGATGGTCGGGGAGAGAGGATTCGAACCTCCGGCCCCTGCGTCCCGAACACAGTGCTCTACCAGGCTGAGCTACTCCCCGGGCCACCCGCCGCTTACCGGCCGAGGCCCGGTGGGGTCAAGCGACGGGCGCTCCGAGCGCCACGCGCCGCAGCTCGCCCAAGTCCACCACTTTCTCGCGTGGTGCCCCAGGGCGGGCACGGGCCACCTCCAGGGCGTCGATCCGTCGCCAGTCGGCGAAATCGCTGGTGGCGATCCCGCGGGCGACCAGCAGCCGGTCGAAGGCCACGCGCCCTGGCCGACCGGCCGACGGCGTGGTGGCCAGACGCTCGACGACCGCGAATGCGTCGGTGCGGTTCGTGCCGATCGTGCCCGAAGGACCACGCCGGGCCCAGCCCACGCACCAGAGCCTCGGGCCGATCCGACCGTCCTCGTTGGCGAACCGGCCTTCGCGTTCGTCGAACGCGACGCCGGGAATGGGGGCCGTGCGATAGCCGATGGCCGAAATCACGAGTCCGCAGGGTATCACTTCGGCCGGCCCCGCGTCGACCGCGCGCCCCGTCTCGTCGAGCCGGGTCGGCACCACTTCGATGGCCTCCACCCGTTCCCGGCCCAGGATACGCGCGGGGCGGCGGAAGAAGTCGAAGCGCACCACGATCGGCCGGCGGCCATCAGGCCCGGTCGCCGCGAAACGGCGCAACACCTCCACGACCCGCCGCTGACCTGGCTCGAGCGCAAGGTCGGCCTCGGGCGGGGGGAAGTCGGCTGCCTCGACCCACGGGGTCGCGCGGTCCAGCTCGCCGAGTTCGCCCAGCTCCTTCAAGGTGAAGCTCACCTGGTGGGGCCCCCGCCGGCCCACGAGGCGGATCGTGCGCACTTGGGCCTTTCGCAAGGCCTCGAGCGCATGCTGGGCGATGTCGGACGAGGCCAGCTCGTCGGGCGTTCGGGCCAGGATGCGGGCGCAGTCGATGGCGACGTTCCCGTTGCCGATGACGACGACCGTGGGATGGTCGAGCGGTGGGGCGAGGTCGCGAAAGTCGGGATGACCGTTGTACCAGCCCACGAAGGCGGCAGAGCCCACCACACCCGGCAGATCCTCCCCCGGGATGCCCAGCCGCCGGTCGCGTGGGGCGCCGGTGGCGAGGATCACGTCGTCGAAGCACGAAAGAAGCTCGTCGACGGTCACGTCGACGCCGACATCCACCAGGCCGACGAACCGCACCCGGGGGTCGAGGGCGACCGCTTCGTAGCGGCGGACGACCTCCTTGATCGACTGATGGTCGGGGGCGACCCCGGCCCGCACGAGGCCATAGGGGGTGGGCAGCCGGTCCAGGATGTCCACGCGCGCGTCGGGACCCAGGGCCTTGAGGGCCGCTTCGGCGGCATAGAAGCCCGCCGGGCCCGAACCCACGATGGCGATGTGGCGCATGGCAAACCGTCGGCGATCGTGATGGGCGTCCTGCCCGACGGGCCCCGTCCTTACAAGCCCGGCACGTTGAACACCGCCTCGAGGCATTCTTCCATCCGTCGGGCGGTGGCGGGGGCCAGGCGGATGAAGGCGCGCCGGGCGTCGTCCGGGTCGGGCGCGCGCTCCAGCAGGCCGCGATCGACCATCGCCTTGATCCAGCGCAGCGCCGTGGTGGTGGGCACGGCCGCGGCGATGCACAGCGACGACACCGACACTTCGCGGCCCTCAAGGCGCGCTGCGGCCAGATCGAGCAGAATGTCCCAGGCCGGATCGGCGAACAGCCCCGGGTCGAAGAACCGCTCCCGCAGGCGCCGCGCTTTGATGTGCGCCCGGATCCGCGGCGCATCGACCGGCCGACGGACCGCCAGGTTGGCCTCGGCCGTCAGCTCGTCGACGATCGCGGCCATCCGTTCGGCTTCGCGCCGCAAGGCCTCCAGCCGGTCGGCGAGCAGGCGGCTCACGTCGGCCACGCCATCGCGGCGCAGCGCCTGGCGGATGGCGCGGTCGAGCTCGTCGGACGAGCAGTCGGGGGCGAGGAACGCCGCAATCCGGGCCCCCAGGAGACCCCCGACGCGGTCGGCGCTGTCGGCGTCGGCCAGCACGATCACCGGCAGGTCGGCCTGCTCGGGCTGCGCCAGCCAGCTCAGCAGGTCGGGGTCGGCATGGGCTGCATCCACGATCAGCACGTCGGCATCGGGGGCGGCCGCGTCGGCCCGGAAGTGGCGCACGCGGCAGTCGGGGCTGATGGGGGGAAGGCGGTCCGCCACCCCCCCCAGCAGCACGAGGGGCCCGAAGTTGCGTTCCGATGCGGCCGCTCCGGAGGAACTTGAACCGGTCACCCCCGGACTTCCCAACCTATTGTTCTGCCGTCCATTTAACCGCTCCCAGGAGCCGCGGCCGACGTTTCGGTCCCACCCTCCCGTCCGTTTCGGTCCGGTTTCCGGCCCACCTCCAGCCCGACCCCGCTACGGACACCCGGGGGGCGCGGGTCGCCATGCGGTTCACGCGCGCAAAGGTCAACTCGCCCCCACGGCACCCCGCCTTCCCGGAGGATCGCCCGCCGGGACGGGCTCGAGGGCCGAGGCCGCGCTGCCGGGCGGGCGGCCCGGCAACCCCCCAGGGTGCCGGTCGCGGAGGGGACGAGCGTGGGCACGACGACGGTGGGCACCAGGCGTGAGGACAGGCCGGATCGCCCGGTGCGGTTCGGGCACCCCCCGGCCGCCCGCCGCCGTGGCGACCACCCGTTCCCGCGAAGCAACCCCTTGTCTACGGGCCTCCCCTCTCCGCGCGCGCCGCAACCGTGCGGGGCTGGAGGGCCAGAGATCGAGGTGGTGCCACCTCGCCCTGCGCGCGCAGCATCCGCGAGCGGCGATCCGGCCAGCGGCGGGCCGGGCAAGCTCGCTCCGCGCGCATGCGGCAACCGCGCCAGGTGACACGGGCATCATCGCCGCCCGGGCGCCCGCGCCCCGCACTGGCGGCGCTGCATGACCTCTTGGTGGGCGGCAGCGCGGCGATCGCACGGCTCAGGGCCGACGTCGCGCAGGTGGCCCCCTCGTGCGCGACCGTGCTGATCACCGGCCCCACAGGGGCGGGCAAGGAAAACGTCGCACGAGCGCTCCACGCGGCCTCGGGGCGCACTGGGCGGTTCGTCGCCATCAACTGCGGGGCGATCCCTGCCGACCTTGCCGAAAGCGAACTGTTCGGCACCGAGACAGGCGCCTACACCGGCGCCACGCGCCCGAGGGCTGGACGGATCGAGGCCGCAAACGGCGGTACGCTGTTTCTCGACGAAATCGCCGAACTGCCGCCGGCCTTGCAGGTGAAGCTCCTGCGCGTGCTGGAAACGGGGGAAGTGGAACGGTTGGGCGGTCACCGGTCGATCCGGGTGGACGTGCGGGTGGTGGCCGCCACCCACCGCGACCTCGACCAGATGGTGGCCGACGGCCGCTTCCGGGCCGATCTCTTCTGGCGCCTGGCGGTCGTCTGCCTCGACGTGCCGCCCCTCGCCGCCCGTCCGGACGACATTCCCGCCCTCGTCGCCCATTTCGCCGCCTGGCGCGGGGCCGCGCTGGAACTCGCCGAAGACGGCCATGCCGCCCTTCGGGCCCACCCCTGGCCCGGCAACGTGCGCGAGTTGCGCAACCTGGTCGACCGGGCCGTCGCCTACGGCGTCCGGCGGCTGGACGCAGAGGCCGTCTGCCGCTTCCTCGCACCGCGCCGCCGGACCGTCGACGCTTGGCTCACCACCCCGCCCGACCCGGCGCACCCCCTTCGCCTGCCGCACGATCCGCCGCTCAAGCCCGCGGCCGAGCTGCGCCCGGTCGTCCTCAAAGCCCTGCTGGCCGAGGCGGAAGCGGCCATCATCCGCCAGGCGCTCGACGCCACGGGGGGAACCGTGGCGCGGTCCGCGCGGTTGTTGGGCATGAAGCGCACCACCCTGATCGATCGGATCCGCAGGCTGGGCCTGTCCGACGGTCCGCCCGCCGGCAACGCCTGACGGCTCCCGCGAGGCGCCAAGGGCTGCGGCCCACCTTTCTCAAGAACGCGCTCCCGAGAGCTCGGAAGACGATCCGGAGCGGAGCAAGGAGGGGCGCCATGAGCGGCATGGCGCTCGGCGCGCGTTCTTCATAGCTCCGACGGCGGTCCCGAAGGCAGGGGAAACCGAGCGGCGCGCCTGCCCGCGTCTGGGCCGGCCCTAAAGACCGGGGTCCGAACCTTGCGCGGCCAGGATGTAGCGCGAGGAATCGAGGAACGGCCGCGGGTTGACCGGCCGTCCGTCCACGCGGATTTCGTAGTGCAGATGGGTTCCCGTCGACCGGCCCGTCGAGCCCATCGCACCGATGCGCTGGCCCATCGCCACCCGGTCGCCCAGCCGCACGTCGATCCGCGACAGGTGGGCGTAGCGCGTCAGGAACCCGCGCCCGTGGTCGACGTCCACGGTGAGCCCATAGGCTCCGAACCGCTCGGCCCGCACCACCGTGCCCGCCGCCGCCGCCCGGATGGGTTCGCCATGCGCGCCCGCCAAGTCCACGCCCAGATGCTGGGCTCCCGTTCCGGAGAAGGGGTCGAAGCGAAAGCCGAAACCCGAGGTCAGCGTGAACCGCTCCACCGGCAGGAAGGCCGGGATGGACGCCAGCGCCTCCTCGAGCTGCTCCAGGCGCTGCCAGCTGACGTAAAGCTCGGCGAACCGCGGATCGGGGCCGACCGCGGCGGCGGGCACGAACGGGCCCCCGACCCCGATGCGGGGCATGCTCAAGGCTAGGAACCGCTCTTGGTCGAGGCCCAGACGCCGCAGCAGGGCCTGAAGGTCCTTAAGTCGCGTCTCGGCCGTGGCGGCCGCCTTGTCCACCAGCGCCAGCTGCTGGGCCTCGAGCCGGGCGAAGGGCGCCAGCACGCCCGCTTCGCGCGCCGCATCACCCGACACGCGGGCCCGCCCTGCCGGCGGGATCAGCTCCGCCAGCTCACGCCCCCGGGCCTTTCCCGTGAGCAGTGCGTCGAGGAACCGCTGCCGCGCCTCGATTCGCTCGACCGTCGAGCGGACCTGACCCTCGAGCGCCGCCGTCCCGGCTTTCAACGCTTCGACCTGGGCGGCCATCCGCGCCACCTGCGCCCGGGTCGCCTCGTCCTCCCGCGCCTCGTCGGCCACCAGTTTCGCCGAGCCCAAGCCCACGAAGCCCGCCACCAACACCGTCGTCGCCAATCCCGCCATCTGCGCCCCCGCTCCGACCCTGATGCGGAGGCTGCGTTGCTCGGAACGCAGCTCCAGATGCCATTCGGGCCAGCGGTGAGCGAGCGACGCCAATCCGCGCGTGACGGCGCTGAAAGCGGCTTGCATCGCGCGACCTTGTAACCCCCCGTCCTGACCCTGGGCCCCTCGACCCCCCAGCGGGCTGAGGCTCCAAATCTCCTTCAGCGCGCCCGAAACGGATGGCCAACCCTCCGGAACGGAGCGGATCGGCCAACCGGCTTGGTCCTGCGGCGAAGCGTTGAGGGGCGATCGGCGCCAGCCCGGTCGGTCAGCGGCCGGCGGGTGGGCGAATCATCCCAGCGGTAGCGCTCGGTCCCGCTGCACCGGCCCGTTTCCGACGGTCGGCCACCGGCCGCCGGGGCCAGCAGCGCGTTGGGGTCGGCCGCAGCGCCCGGTGGCTCAGGCCAGGGCCTCGGCGGCCTTCAGCACCGCCTCGGCATGCCCCTTCACCGACACCTTGCGCCAGACCTGCGCGATCCGGCCGTCGCGGCCGATCAGGAAGGTCGAGCGGTCGATGCCCATGTATTTCTTGCCGTACATCGACTTCTCGACCCACGCGCCATAGGCCTCGACCACCCTTCCTTCGGGATCGCTCGCCAGCCGCACGGTCAGGTCGTGCTTGGCGGCAAACTTCCGGTGCGACTCGACGCTGTCCTTCGACACTCCGACGACGGTCGTGTCGGCGGCCGCGAAGCGGTCCGCCAGTCGCGAGAAGTCGATGGCCTCGGTGGTGCACCCCGGCGTGTCGTCCTTGGGGTAAAAGTAGAGGACCAGCTTCCGCCCCGCGAAGTCGGCCAGCCGCACTGGGCCATCCGGGGTTTCGAGCTCGAAGTCGGGGGCCGGGCTTCCAGGTTCCGTCATGCCATCCTCCTCTATCGCCGCACGCCGAAGGTTTCCCCCCACGCCTCAAGCACGGCCCGCCGGGCCTGGTCCAGCTCGGCCTTGAGGTCCCGGACACCCTTCTTGCCGCACCCGCGCACCAACAGCTCGAGCGCAGCGCGATCGGGCCGGGCGGTCCGGTCCGCCGGGAGCACAAGTCTCAGCAACACCAGAAGCCCCATGAGGAACGCGTGCGGGGCGCGAAGCTCGGGCGCGACCTCGGCCGTGGCCCGGTCGAGGTCGGGCGACACGCGCCGGCCCGACGCCAGGGCGCGCACCGCCACGATGAACTCGATGTCGACCAGCCCGCCCTTCACGAGCTTCACGTCCCATGGGCCGGCCGCGGGTTTGTGGGCTTCCATGTAGCGGCGCATGTCGAGTGCGCGCGCCCTGAGCTCGGCCGGGTCGCGCGGGCGCGTGAGCAACCGCGCGAGCGCGGCCTCCACTTCGTCGCGGGCCCACGGCGCGCCCGCGATCGCCCGCGCCCGCGTGAGCGCCATCGTCTCCCAGGTCTCGGCCTCGTCGCGCTGGTAGGCTTCGAAGCTCTCGAGGCTCACCACCAACAGCCCCTGCGCGCCCTGAGGCCTGAGCCGCGTGTCCACCGCATACAGCGGCCCCTCGGCCGTGGGGGCCGAGAGCGCGGCGACCAGGCGCTGCCCCAGACGATTGAAGTAGACCGAAGCGCCCAGCGGCTGCGGCCCGTCGGACGTCGCCCGAAAGTCGCCCGTGAACACCAGCACGAGGTCGAGATCGGACTGGGGGGTGAGCGCCTGGCCACCCAGCCGTCCGAGCCCCAGCACCACGAGCTCGCTTCGCGGCACGCGGCCGTGACGCGCCACGAACGCATGGGTCACGGCCTCCAGAAGGCGCACCACGGCCGCCTCGGCCATCAAGGAGAGCTCGCGGGCGACCTCGAGCGGCCGTCGTCGTCCCTCGATGAGATCGAGCCCCAGTCGGAACCGCCGCTCGGCCGACCAGCGACGGACCCGGTCGAGCAGGGGTTCGAGGGGTTCACCAGAGGCCGGGGCCGGCGGCAGCTCGGCCAAGGCGGCCGCAACGTCCGCCAACGGCGGCGGCGGATCGATGACGACGTCGATCAGCTCGGGCCGGCGCGCCAGCTGGTCGGCCAGTACGGGGGTTTCCCCCAGCAGGCGGGCCAGGGTGCGCGCCAGCGGGGGATGGGCCAAGAGCAGCCGCCAGAACTGCACGCCGGAGGGCAGCGCCTGAATGAACGAATCGAGGCGCACCAGCCCCGCCCGGCCATGCCGACCGCGGCCCACCGCCCGGGCGAGCTGGGGCAGAACCGCCTCGAAGGCCATCACGGCTTCCGGAGCGCGGAGCGAACGCGGCCGTCCGCTCCGCCAGGCCGCCACCGACCTGGCGAAGAGCTCTGGGTCGGCCAGGCGTTCGGCCTGCGCCCAACGCTCGACGTCCGACGGCTCGGCCGGCACCCGCTCCGCCCGCTCTTGGGGTTCGGTTCCGGCCAGCAGGCGGTCGTACCGGCGGGCCACGCGGCGCAGGTGCGGCTCGGTCCGCCGCGCCACCTCGCGCCATTGGGCCACGCCCAGCAGCCCCGCCAGCGCGCGGCGCTCCGCTGCAGGCTTCGGAATGGCGTGCGTCTGCTGGTCGGCCCGCATCTGCAGCCGATGCTCCAGGGTCCGCAGCCAGCGATAGGCCGCCGCCAGCGCCTGGGCGTCGACGGCCGTGATGCGGCCATGAGCGGCGAGAGCCGCCAAGGCATCCAAGGTTGCCGGCGCTTGCAGGGCCGGCTCGCGGCCGCCGAAGATCAGCTGGTGGGCCTGGGCGAAGAACTCGATTTCGCGGATGCCGCCTCGCCCTCGCTTCAGGTCGAAGCCGGGACCGAAGCGTTCCACGTCGCCATGATGGTCGCGGATCCGGAAGCTCACCTCGCGGATCTCGGCGAGCGCGGAATAGTCCAGGCTGCGGCGCCACACGAACGGGCGGATCGCCGCCAGGAAGCGTTCGCCGAGCGCACGATCCCCCGCCACCACGCGGGCCCGGATGAAGGCCGCACGTTCCCATGTCATGGCCTGGCTTTGATAGTAGGTTTCGGCCGCGCCCAGGCGCAGCGACGGCGGCGTGGCGTCGGGGTCGGGCCGCAGCCTGAGGTCGACCCGCCAGACGTAACCGTCGGGCGTGCGCTCGGAAAGGAGCGCCGCCAGGCGACGGACGACCCGCACGGCGGCCTCGTCCGGCTCTTCCGATCGCAGGCAGGGAAGGACCGCCGGATCGTGGAGCACGATCAGGTCGACGTCGGATGAGAAGTTGAGCTCGCGGCTGCCAAGCTTGCCGAGCCCCAGCACGGCGAGGCCCTGGATCGCTGCGGGCTCCACGCCCCGTTCGGCAAAGGCAGCTTGAAGCGCGAACGCGATGGCCTGGTCCGCCGCCCGAGACAGCGCCGCGGTCACCCGTTCGAGGGACCAGGCACCCGAAAGGTCGGCCACCGCGACGGCCAGATGCACCCCGGCCTTGGCCGAGCGCAGACTGGCCCCGGGCCGGGCCGGGTCGTGTCGGCCGAGCGCTGCGGCAAGAGCGGCGTCGAACCGCCCGTCGGCCACCAGCGGGCCGACCCCCTCCGCCTCGCGCCGGATGAGCGCCTTGAGATAGGGAGCGTGGCGCTCCGCCCGCTCGAGCGCCTCGGCCACCGCATTCACCGGCTACCCACCGGCCAATTGTCGAGAAGCCGCGTGGACCCCAGCCGTGCGGCCGCCAGCAGGCGGCCCGGCCGGTCGAGCCGGGCGAGGGGGCGGAGCGTCTCGGGGTCGACGAGGGCGACGTAGTCCACTGCGGAAAACCCCGCCGCCTCAAGAGCCGATCGTGCGGCCGCCAGCGCGTGGGCCACGTCCGTGCCCGCTTCGATCCGCTCGGCCGTGGCCTGCAACACCTGGGGCAAGGCCACCGCGATCCGCCGCTCCTTACACGACAGATAGGCGTTGCGCGACGAGAGGGCGAGGCCATCGGCGTCCCGCACCGTCGGCACCCCCACGATGTGCACTGGCAGGGCCAGGTCGGCCACCAGGCGGCGCACGATCACGAGCTGCTGCCAGTCCTTCTCGCCGAACAGCGCCACGTCCGGGCGCACCAGCAGCAAAAGCCGGGTGACGACCGTCGCGACCCCCGTGAAATGGCCCGGCCTCGCCTTGCCCTCCCAGGCGTCGGAAAGACCCGCCACCGAGACCGAGGTTGCGAAGCCAGGCGGATAGATTTCCTCAACCGTCGGGGCGAACAGCAGGGCACAGCCCGCCCCCGCCAGGGCGCGCGCGTCGGCCTCTTCCTGGCGGGGATAGCGGTCGAAGTCCTCGCCAGGGGCGAATTGCGTCGGGTTCACGAAGACGCTCGCCACCACCGCGTCCGCTCGGGCCAGCCCCTCCGCCACGAGGGCCAGGTGGCCCGCATGCAGCGCCCCCATGGTGGGCACGAAGGCCACGCGCGGCACGCGGGCGCGCAGCTGCGCCAAGGCGGCCCGCAGCTCCTCCGTGCGGCGCACGATGTCCATGTCATCCCCCCGGTTCGCGGCACCCTTGCCGGGCTTGCGCATTGCAGAGCGCCTGGGCGGGCCCTAAGGCCAGTCCGGCCTGGGGCTTCCAACCCGTTCGGTGCCGCGCATGTCAACGACCTGTCATCGCCTGGTGCTGGCCAACGAGAAGGGCGGCACGGGCAAGTCCACGCTCGCGGTGCATCTCGCCGTCTGGCTCGTGGGCAGCGGTCATCCGGCCCACCTCATCGACCTCGACCGGCGCCAGCGCACCAGCTTTCGCTACCTCGAGAACCGCCGACGCCATGCCGCGGCCCGGGGGCGAGAGCTTCCGATGCCCGAGGCCTCCGTCCCGGCCGACGACGCGCTCGAGACCGCAGTCGAAGCCGCGGCCAAGGCCGGCGCCCGCGTGGTCGTGATCGACACGCCCGGCCGCGATTCTCCCGAAGGCCGGGCCGCCCTCGCCATGGCCGACACCCTGGTCACGCCGATCAACGACAGCTTCGTCGATCTCGACCTTCTGGGCGAGGTCGACGATGAAACCTTCGCGATCCGCCGGCCCTCGTTCTACGCCGAGACCGTCTGGCGGGCCAAGGCCGCTCGGGCCCGGCGCGACGGTGCGACGCTCGACTGGGTGCTGCTGCGCAACCGGCTGTCCCCGCTCGAAGCGCGCAACCGCCGGCGCGTCGGCGCCGCCCTGGCCGAACTTTCGCGGCGCGTGGGCTTCCGGATCGCCCCGGGGCTTGCCGAACGGGTCATCTACCGGGAACTGTTTCCCTCGGGCCTCACCGTCCTCGACGTGGACGGCGAACTCACCTTGAGCCACGTCGCCGCGCGCGCCGAACTGCGCGAGTTGGCGGCGAGCCTCGGTCTTGACCGGCTGGGCCGGCGGGATGGGCCCGCCGACGTTTCCCGGCGTTCCTCGGACCGGCATGGGCCAGACATGATGGGACACGCATGACGGGTCATACCTTCGACCCCACGATCCTGCGCGAATACGACATTCGCGGGATCGTGGGCCGCACGCTCCACGACGCGGACGCGCACGCCGTGGGGCGCGGGTTCGGCACGGTCGTCCGCCGGGCGGGCGGCCGGCGGGTGGCCGTGGGCCGCGACGGTCGCCTGTCCTCGCCCCTGCTGGAGGATGCCCTGGTCCAGGGCCTGGTGCGCGCGGGCTGCGAGGCGGTCCGCATCGGGCTGGGGCCGACGCCAATGCTCTACTTCGCCGTCCACGAACTCGGGCTCGACGGCGGGGTGATGGTGACCGGCAGCCACAATCCGCCCGACTTCAACGGCTTCAAGATGCTGCTGGCCGACCGGCCGTTCTATGGCGACGACATCCGGGCCCTGGGCACGGCGGCCGCGCGCGGCGACTGGGCGGAAGGGGAGGGAACGGCCCGCCACGAGGACGTTCGCGACCGTTACGTGGCGCGCCTGTTGGCGGACTTCCGCGGCCCCGCCCTTCGCGTCGGCTGGGATTGCGGCAACGGGGCGACCGGCGAGATCGTCGAGCGCGTGCTGGCCCGCCTGCCGGGCGAACATCACGCGCTCCACACCACCGTCGACGGGCGCTTTCCCCACCATCACCCCGACCCCACGGTCGAGGCGAACCTCGCCGACCTCAGGCGGCTCGTGGCCTACCGACGGCTGGACCTCGGCATTGCCTTCGACGGCGACGGCGACCGGATCGGCGCCATCGACGCCCGGGGCCGCGTGATCTGGGGCGACCAGCTGCTCATGATCTTGGCCGAAGCGCTGCTGCGCGAGTGCCCCGGCGCCACCATCATCGCCGACGTCAAGGCCAGCCAGGCGCTGTTCGACCGCGTGGCGGCACTCGGCGGCCGACCGCTCATGTGGAAGACGGGCCACTCGCTCATCAAGGCCAAGATGAAGGACACGGGCGCACCCCTGGCCGGAGAGATGAGTGGGCACATCTTCTTCGCCCACCGCTGGTATGGCTTCGACGACGCCCTCTACGCCGCCCTGCGCCTCCTCGAGGCGCTGGGGGCGCTGGGAGCCTCCCTCGCGGAGCTCAAGGACCGGATGCCTGCCGTCGTCAACACGCCCGAATTGCGCTTCCCGTGTCCCGACGAACGCAAGTTCACCGTGATCGAGGAGGTGCTGGCACGCCTGCGGGCCGACGGCGCCCGGGTGGACGCAACCGACGGCGCTCGAGTGACCACCGCCGACGGGTGGTGGCTGCTGCGTGCCTCGAACACGCAGCCGGTGCTGGTGGCGCGCGCCGAATCGACCAGCCACGACGGCCTGGCACGGCTAACGGCCGAGATCGACCGGCAGCTCGCTCTTTGCGGAATCGCGCGGGCGCCGGTCGCCCACTGAACGCCGGCGATCCGACTGCCGCGGCGCCGAAGAATCCTCTTGCGCCGCACCCGCCACGGCCTTATTGTGCAGCGCAGCATTGGCGGGTCGGGCGCGGCCCGTCGGCGAACGCAAGGGGCCGGCGACGAGCGAGGACATGGCGAGCGGCAACGATCTGGAGCCACCGCCCGAACCGCGCCCGCGGCGCACGCCGCGGCGCGCGGCGGCGGAGCCGTGCCCGGCGACCCAGGAACATGCGGTGGCTGTCGGCGAAATCGGGAAGGAGTTGGCGATGAACGCGGAAACGGTGATCAAGTCGATCGAGGCCGTCACCCCGGCGGTCGAGAGGGTGACCTCCGACATGATGGCCCAGTCGAAGGCGAGCCTCGAAACGATCGTCGAGAAGGGGCAGGAGATGCTGTCGGGACTGGTCAAGTCGATGGGCGAGATGTCGGAGCTGGCGCGCGGCAACGTCGAGGCCCTGATGGCCACGGCCAAGGCGGCCACGGCCGGTGTCGAGACGTTGGCCAACATCGTCGTGGAGCACGGCAAGAAGGATTTCGAGGAAACCACCTCGGCGATGAAGGCGATGGTTTCGGCCAAGACGCCCACCGAGCTCTACCAACTGCAGAACGAGTTCGTGAAGGCGCGGTTCGATCATATGGTGGCGGCCTGGTCGGCCTGGTCGGAAGCCGCGCTCAAGGTGGCGGGGGAGGTGACCCAGCCGCTGTCGAACCGCATGGCGGTGGCGACCGAACACCTGAAGGGCATGTTCGCTGCCCGCTGAGGGACGAACGGCGTTCGCCCAGTCTCGACCGCGGCGGGCGCGCGGCCCGTGTCGGGGTGTCTGGGCGGCCGGATCGGGCGCCAGGGTTCAGGGAGGCGGCGGAGGCCACTCCGCCGCCTCGGTCTTGCGAGCGGCGAGCAGGAATTCCACGTTGCCGTCGGCCCCTCGCACGGGTGACGGCGTGGTGCCCAGTACCGCCCAGCCCTGGGCCTCCACCCAGTGGCGCGCCGCCTCCACCACACGGGCATGGACGGCCGGATCGCGGACGACCCCGCCCTTGCCCACCTCGCGGCGGCCGGCTTCGAACTGGGGTTTGACCAGGGCGACCAGCCAGGCCCCGGCGGCGGCGAACAACAGTGGCCGCGCCAACACCTTGGCCAGCGAAATGAAGCTAGCATCACAGGTGATGGCCTGGACGGGCTCAGGCACGTCGCGCACCGACAGCCGGCGGGCGTTCACCCCTTCGTGCACCGCGACCCGGGGATCGGTCCTCAGCGCCCAGGCGAGCTGACCCCGGCCCACGTCGACGGCGTGCACCCGCAGGGCTCCCCGGGCGAGCAGGACGTGGGTGAACCCGCCGGTCGACGCCCCGATGTCCAGGGCGATGAGCCCTGCGGGAGACAGGCCGAAATGGTCGAGCGCATGAGCAAGCTTCACGCCACCGCGGCTGACCCAGGGGTGATCGCGCCCGCGCACGACAAGCGGCGTGCCGGCATCCAGAAGCTCGCCCGGCTTCTCCACACGCCGGGGGCCCGCGAACACCCGGCCCGCAGCCACCAGCGCCTGGGCGCGCGTCCGGCTTTCGGCCAGGCCGCGCTCCACCAGCAGCTGGTCGGCACGGTAACGCCCCCCACGGCGCGCGGCCGCGACCGGTGGCCCGTCCGACCCCTCAGGCGCGGACGCCCTCGGCCTCCACGGCGTTGTGACGCAGGGCCGACAACACGGTGCGCACGATCCCGGCCGCGTCCAGGCCCGCCTGAGCATATTGGCGCTCGGGCTTGTCGTGGTCCTGGAACACGTCGGGCAGGCGCATCGTGCGGATCTTCAGGCCTTCGTCCAGCCAGCCCTCGTCGGCCGCGAGGGTCAGCACGTGCGCTCCGAAGCCACCGACGGCACCTTCCTCGATCGTCACCAGCACCTCGTGCGTGGCGGCAAGCCGGCGGATCAGCTCCACGTCCAGCGGCTTGGCGAAGCGCATGTCGGCCACGGTGGTCGAGAGCCCGCGCGCTTCGAGCTCCTCGGCCGCCTTGCACGCTTCCGCAAGCCGCGCCCCCAGCGACAGGATGGCCACCGTCTTGCCGGCGCGCACGATCCGGCCCTTGCCGATCTCAAGCCGTTGCGGCGTCTCCGGCAAGGGCACGCCCACCCCTTCGCCCCGGGGATAGCGGAAGGCGATGGGGCCTGCATCGTGCTGGGCCGCCGTGTGCACCATGTGGACGAGCTCGGCCTCGTCGGCCGCCGCCATCACCACGAAATTGGGAAGCGTGGCCAGGTAGGTGATGTCGAAGCTCCCGGCGTGCGTGGCCCCGTCGGCTCCCACCAGCCCCGCCCGGTCGATGGCGAAGCGCACCGGCAGGTTCTGGATGGCCACGTCGTGCACCACCTGATCGTAGGCCCGCTGCAGGAACGTGGAGTAGATGGCGCAGAACGGCCGCATGCCCTGGGCGGCAAGGCCCGCGGCGAACGTCACGGCGTGCTGTTCGGCGATGCCGACGTCGAACGCCCGGTCGGGGAACAGCTCCTGGAACTTGTCGACCCCAGTGCCCGACGGCATCGCCGCCGTGATGGCCACGATGGTGGGGTCGCGCCGGGCTTCGGCAATCAAGGCCTTGGCGAAGACCGACGTGTAGGACGGCGGCCCCCCCGGCCCCGGCTTGTGCTGACGGCCGGTCACGACGTCGAACTTCACCACGCCATGGTACTTGTCGGCCGACGCTTCGGCCGGCGGATAGCCCTTGCCCTTCTTCGTCACCACGTGGACGAGGCAGGGGCCCTCCTCGGCGTCGCGGATGTTCTCGAGCACGGGCACCAGTACGTCGAGGTTGTGCCCGTCGATGGGGCCCACGTAGTAGAAGCCCAGTTCCTCAAACAGCGTGCCACCGGTGCCGAGCGTCCGGAAGAATTCGTCAGCCCGTCGTGCCGGCGCCTTCAGTTGCTCGGGAAGGGCCTTCTTGGCCAGCTGCTTCACGGCATCCCGGATGCCGAGGAACGTGCCCGAGGAATAGATCCGCGCAAGATAGGCCGACAGCGCGCCCACGGGCGGGGCGATCGACATGTCGTTGTCGTTGAGCACCACGATCAGCCGGTTGCCCGCCTCGCGCGCGTTGTTCATCGCTTCATAGGCCATGCCGGCCGACATCGCGCCGTCGCCGATCACCGCGATGGCCTTGCCCGGCCGCCCCAGCAGGCGGTTGGCGATGGCGAACCCGAGGGCCGCTGAAATGGACGTCGAGGAGTGCGCCGCGCCGAACGGATCGTATTCCGATTCCGAGCGCTTCGTGAACCCCGACAGACCGCCCCCCTGGCGCAGCGTGCGGATCCGGTCGCGACGGCCCGTGATGATCTTGTGCGGATAGGCCTGGTGGCCCACGTCCCAGATCAGCTTGTCGGTCGGCGTGTCGAACACGTAGTGTAGGGCGACGGTGAGTTCGACCACGCCCAGACCCGCCCCCAGATGTCCACCCGTAACGCTCACGGCATCGATGAGTTCAGCCCGAAGTTCCCGCGCCAGCTGCGGCAGCTGTTCGGGCCTCAAGCGTCGGAGATCAGCCGGATACCGGACCTGGTCGAGGAGAGGTGTCACGAGGCGACCGTCAGGACCTCGCTCCACCTCGCCCCCCGGATAGGTGTCGCGCATGCGGGTTGCTTAGCGGTCGGCAACCGGGCTGAAAAGGCGCTAGAGGCCGCGGCAGCGCCGGCACTGGCCGATGAGCTCGAGGGCCGGCCGCTTGGCCAGGAAGCCCAGGTCGGCCGCGCGGGCCCGCATCTCCGCGCCCAGTCGATCGTCGTCCAAGTGCTCGATCCCGCCACACGCTTCGCAAACCAGGAAAATGCAGTCGTGGCGACAAGCCGGGTGCACGTTCGCGACGTAGGCGTTCCGCGATTCGACCCGCTTGGCCAGGTTGTGCGTCACGAACAGGTCGAGGATGCGGTAGACGCTGTTGGCCGCGATCCGCCGCCCCATTCGGAAGGAAACCTGTTCGCTCACGTCGTAGGCTGAGACCGCGTGCGCCGATTCGACGAGCACGGCGAAGATCTGGGCCCTGAGCTCCGTCCACTGCACGCCGCCGGCGGCCAGGGTGGCGCGGGCTGCCTCGACGAGCTCGTGGGAGCCGGGTGCCGGATGGGCGTGGGTCATGGCTCCGGCGCGGCAGCGGGCGGGTTGGCCGCTCGGGCTTCGCGCGACGGCGGAGCAGCCAGCGCCGCCTGCAGCCGGGTCACCTCGGGGCAGGGGCCCTTGCACAATTCGCGCAGCCGTTCGAGGTTGGCCTCGGCCCGGGGGCGAGCGCCGCGTTCCAGAAACGCCAGGCCCTGGCCCAACAGGGCCCCCCGGTGCTGGGGATCGACACTCAGCGCCTCGCGGTAGAAGCGCGCGGCCTTGCCCGGCAGGCCGCGGGCGCGGGCCGCCTCGGCCAGGCCGATGAACGCTTCGGCGTTGCGGGGGTCGACGGCCAGCGCCGTCTCGAACCGGTCGATCGCGGCATCGATCTGCCCCCGGCCCAGCAACGCTCGCCCCTTTTCGACCAGCGTGACGGACAGCGGGGCGAGCGCGGCATCGGCCGACCCCCGCCGCCAGGACGCCCGATTGCCGTCGGCCGGAGCGGCGGCCATCAGCAACAGCGGCACCAGGCGGGCCAGCGCGCGGGCGATCATCTCCGCTCTCCCTCGCAATCGCCATGCCCTTCTAGCCGTGCCGACGAAAGATGGCGACGAAAAAGCCGTCGCAACCGTGGCGGGCGGGGTCGAGCAGGTGTCGCTCCCCAGCCCGCCAGCCTCCATGACGGCTGAGGAACGCGGCCGCCCGCGCCGGCCCCTCGTCCGCCAGCACCGAGCAGACGGCATACACGAGGCGACCCCCAGGGCGGACCAGCCGCGCGCCGAGGTCAAGCAGCCGATCCTGGAGGCGCGCGAAGGCCGCAAGCCGACGCGGGGTAAGCCGCCAGCGCAGCTCCGGCGCCCGGCGCCAGGTTCCGGTGCCCGAACACGGAGCATCGACCAGTACAAGGTCCGCCCGGCCCTCCAGGTCCTGAAGCGCGTCGGCCTCGCGAGGTGGGTTAAGAAGGCGGGTCTCGACGGCGACACCAGCGCGCTCAGCCCGCGGGTGCAGGCGCGCAAGCCGCTCGCGGTCGACATCGCAGGCGATGAGCCGTCCCTCGCCCGCCATGTCCACGCCCAGCGCCAGGGTCTTGCCGCCAGCACCAGCGCACAGGTCTACGACCCGTTCGCCGGGTCGGGCGGCGCACCAGGCCACCACGGCTTGGCTGCCCGCATCCTGCACCTCCACAAGGCCCTCCCGGTAAGCGGACGTCGCCTCAACGGGGCTTCCCGACGGAGCGCGCAGCGCCCACGGAAGCCTCACCGGCAGGCCCCGGACGGGCTCCGTGGCGAAGGGCAGCTGGGCCGCCACGGCGCCGGCATCCGGCGCCCGCAGGCGATGGACCCTGAGGTCGAGGGGCGCCCGCTCGAGCGACGCGGCCAGGAACGCCGCCGCGCCCTGCCGCCCGAGCGTCGCCTCGAGCCGCCGGATGAGCCAGCGGGGCGCCCGCCCCGAGGTCGCCCGAGGTTCCGAGGGATCGGGCGGGGTGGGGGCGTGGGGGCCGCCGTCGAATTCGGCGAGCAGGGCGGGCTCCTCCGCCTCAATGAGGGCGAGCAAGGCCGCACGGCCCGACGGCGGGCGTTCGGCGCAGTGGCGGATGGCGCGGAACACCCATTCCGTGATTGCCCGCCGGTCATGGCTGCCGGCGTAGCGGCGGGCGGCCAGTTCGCGGCGCACGATGGCGTCGGCCGCGGCGCCGCCGTCGCGGGCCGCAGCGATCACGCGGTCCAGGATCTCGATGGCCGCCTGCAGGCGCGCACCCGGGGTCATGCGCCCCCCTCAACGGCTGGGATAATTGGGGGCTTCCCGCGTGATCGTCACGTCGTGGACGTGGCTTTCCCGCAATCCGGCCGGCGTGATGCGGATGAACGTCGCGCGTTCGCGAAACTCGGCGAGGTTGGCCGCCCCGACGTAGCCCATCGCGGCCTTCAGTCCCCCCACCAGCTGGTGCAGCACCTCGCGTGCCGGGCCCTTGTAGGGCACCTGGCCTTCGACTCCTTCGGGAACCAGCTTGAGCTCGTCGCGAATGTCCTGTTGGAAATACCGGTCGGCGCTGCCCCGCGCCATCGCGCCCAACGAGCCCATGCCACGATAGCTCTTGTAGGCGCGCCCCTGGTACAGGAAGGTCTCGCCCGGGGCCTCGTCGGTACCGGCCAGCAGCGAGCCGACCATGACGGCCGCCGCCCCCGCGGCGAGCGCTTTGGCGAGGTCGCCCGACGTGCGGATGCCCCCGTCGGCGATCACGGGGATGCCGGCCTTCTCGGCCTCCTCAGCGCAGTCGAGAATGGCCGTGAGCTGCGGCACCCCCACGCCCGCCACGATGCGCGTGGTGCAGATGCTGCCCGGGCCGATGCCCACCTTGATGGCGTCTGCCCCGGCGTCGATCAGGGCGCGGGTCGCCTCGGCCGTGGCGACGTTGCCGGCCACCACCTGAACCGCGTTCGAGCGCGCCTTGATCCGCCGCACGGCATCGGCCACCTGCCGCGAATGGCCGTGGGCGGTGTCCACGACCAACAGGTCGCATTCCGCGTCGATGAGGGCGAGCGACCGTTCATGCCCGGCATCGCCCACCGTGGTGGCGGCCGCCACGCGCAGCCGTCCAGCCGGATCCTTGGTGGCATCCGGCCAGGCGACCGCCTTCTCCATGTCCTTGACGGTCACGAGGCCCACCAGCCGGCCGTCGTCGTCCACCACCAACAGCTTCTCGATGCGGCGCTGGTGAAAGATGCGCTTCGCTTCCTCTTGGGTGACCCCGGGCTTCACCGTAGCCAGGTTCTGCGACGTCATGAGCTCGGCCACCGGCTGGTTCGGATTTTCGGCGAAGCGGACGTCGCGATGCGTCAGGATCCCGATCAACCGGCCCGGCTGCCCCGGCGGCGAGGGCTCCACCACCGGGATGCCCGAGATCTGGTGGGTGCGCATGAGGTCAAGGGCTTCGCCCAGGGTCTGATCCGGGGTCATGGTGATGGGGTTCACCACCATCCCGGCCTCAAAGCGCTTCACTTGGCGGACCGCCTCCACCTGCTCGGCGATCGACAGGTTGCGGTGCAGCACGCCCAAACCGCCCGCCTGCGCCATCACGATGGCCATGCGCCCCTCGGTCACCGTGTCCATGGCGGACGAGAGGATGGGGATGTTGAGCGCGATCTCCCGCGTCAGGCGCGTGGCGGTCGAGGCAGCCGTGGGTGCCACCGAGGATTCGGCCGGCACCAGCAGGACGTCGTCGAAGGTGAGCCCCAGCCGGATGTCGGCGATGCGTGCCATGGGCGCAGGCCCCCCGGTGGCCGTTCAGGGCCGCTGTTCGTTCCAGATCTGCCAGAAGCGGGCGAGCTGGGCGCGCGGCGGGGTGGTGACGGCGGCGAAAGCCTGCGCAGCCCCTGCCTTGTCGCCGGCGCGCGCCAGCGCGATGCCGAGCCGCGTGTTGGCCACCGCCGGGTCGACGCCGGTCTTGGTGAGCGCCAGGCGGAACATTTCGGCCGCCTTCTCGTACTGGCCGTAGCCCAGGAAGGCCTCGCCGGCCCCCATGGCGACCCTAGCGTTGGCCGCGGCCCGGGCCTCCTTCTCGGCCGTGGCCAGGCTCGCCTTGTCGGCGGCCAGCTGGCTCGTCACCTTGGCGTTCAGCTCGCGCACCACCTGCTTCTGCAGGTTGAGCGCACCGGCCGCCACGCCCTCGTCGATCACCGCCTTGGATTCCCCCGGCAAGCCCCGAAACGACGCCAGCTCGGCGTACTCATAGAAGTCCCGCTCGCCGGTCAGCGCCCGGGCGGCCCGCTGCAACCGCAGCGCATCGAGGTTCGTCTGATCATCCAGCCGGTTGGTCTCGCGCCAGATGACCACCACGTCACGCCAGTTGGTGGGATTGGGATAGGCCCTCACGAGCGCTTCGCTGGCGGCCGTCGTCTCGGCCGGAAGGTTGGCGTCGTAGGCGATCGCCACCAGCCGGCGGTACCAGGTCTCGTCGGCCTTGGCGTTGCTGGTCTTCTCCTGCACCTCGATCGCCCGCCGCATCATCTCGACCGACTTCTGCGGTTGCTTCTGCCGGCGATAGAGTTCGGCCATCTCGGCCATCACGGGCGCGTCGTTGGGGTTCAGCTGCAGGTAGCGTTCGAAGTGGGCCAACGCGCCGGCCGTGTCATTCTCCTGCAACGCCAACGCACCCAGCGTGCGCACGAACTTCGCCTGATCCTCGGGCGGGGTGCGCCCCGACTCGAGCGCCAGCGTCACCCCCCGCTTGATGACCGCGTTGTCCTTCAGGGAGATGCCCGAGTTGATGAGCAGAACACCCGTCAGGTAGCGGTCGTCGGGCGTGGCGTCGGCGACGGCGGCCGCCCGATCCAGAGCGGCGATGGCCGCCGCGTGGTCGTTGGCGTTCTGCGCTTTCTGCGCTTCCGCAAGCAGCGGCTGGACGGCCCACGACAGCTTGTAGCTGGGCGCCTTCTGACGTTGCGCCAAGGCCGGCGCACCACCCCACGCCAGGCTGGCCACCACGGCCGCGATCAGCGCCCGCATCGACACGTTCCTCATGTGCCCCGCCTCGTTCCCCGATCCGTCGCGCTTGGGGCTTCTGGCCGCCAACGCGGCCGCGCTCTCCCACCGCGGCCGAGGCGCGTCAAGCACGCGCCGGCCCGGCGTCGGGCCTCGGTGGGGCAGGTTCCGGCCCGACCGGTTCGAGGCGCCGCCAGGCGCTCCACCCGGCCAGAAGGTCGCGGCAGCGGGCGGCGAGAGCCGGGTCGCGTGCGTCCGCGACGGCATGGATCTCCTCGAACAGCGCCAGGAGGTGGGTCATGCGCTGCGCGAGCGGCAGGGCGCGCGCCTGGGCCAGCCGCTGGGGACCATCGGCGATCTGACCTGCAGCCTCGGCCAGCAAGGCGTCGAAGCGCTCCGCCCAGGCCTCGCCGTCGTGGGCCTCGCGCTCCAGATCCTGGGCCAGCATGAGGAGCAGCCCCGCCACCGTCGCGGCCGACTTGCCGGCATAGGTTTCCCCCAAAGCGGGCACCACCTGGGCCGAAAGGCACAGCGCAAGGTCGCGCAAGAAGGCGGCTGGGGAAGCGCTCACGGCCCCAGCTCCACCATCAGGGCCGCGATCTCCGCGGCATGCGCCCGATAGGGCCACAGGGCGGAAAAGGCGAGAACCGGATCGGCCGCGCGCAGCTCGACCACCTCCCGGGCGCTCGTGATCCAGATGGCAAGACCCTTGAAGCCGGCGAACAGGCGCCACCAGGCGAACAGGTCGGCTCGGAACCGGCGGCCCGATGCCTCCTCCCACAGGGGCACGAGCTCGTTCCACGGTCGCATCGCTCCGGCGCGCCGGGGATCCCCGTGCGACCAGAGGGGATCGGCAAGCCACGCCAGGTCTTCCAGGGGATCGCCGATGTGCGCCATCTCCCAGTCGAGAATGGCGAGCAGGCGGTTGTCCCCATCGACCAGGAAATTGCCCGAGCGGAAGTCGCCGTGGACGAGGGCCGGCGGGCCGGATGGGGCAGGCAGGTGCCGTTCCAGCCAGCGCAATGCCGCCATGGCCACGGGCTCAGGGCCCAGCCGATGGCGCTCGATTTCCCCTGCCCAGTACGCCAGCACGCCCGCCGCGTCGTGGTGTGGCAGGACCGCGCGGTCGGCGGCGTCGGGTTCGAGCGCGTGCAGTCTTCCCAGCGCGCGGGCGACGTCGGCCCCGGTCAGGGACGCCTGGGCGCCATAGGGCTCGGGTTCGAACAGTCCGGCCGCCCGTCCGCCCAGCACTTCCTCCATCACGAACCCGGGCGCGCCGAGGATCTCGGGATCCATCGCCAGATGCAGCGGTCGCGGCACGGGCAGGCCCGCCGCGTGCGCCCTGGCGAGGGCATGGAACTCGACCGCGCGCGAGGTGGTGATGAGGGTCGAGGGGGGATCGCGCCGCAGGACAAGACGGCGCGCGTCGCCCTGCGGACCCACGGCGCGGAACCGCCAGGTCTCGCGGGCCGCCCCGCCATGGAGTCGCTCGAGGTCCGCCACGCGGACCTCGCCCCCTTCGCATGCCCCGAGGAATGCTTCGAGCCGCCGGGCGAGGTCGGTTTCGGCCTCAGGCAAGGTCGAACAGCTCCTTCAGGCCCAGCGGCGCATAGGGGCCGATGATGAGCTGCTCGAGCACGCCCTGCCCGTCGCACGAGGTGCCGTCGGCCCGCCGCAAGCGCGCCGCCACCAGGGTCTGGACATGGGCGTTCACGGGTCGGGCGGGGTCGAGCGCGTGCGGCGCATGTCGTTCCGTCACGACCGACAGGTCGCCGTGGAAGGTGCCGTGGCCGCGCGTCGGATGGCCATAGCCCAGCCCGTGCATGCGGAAATGGCGCAGGGGTGTCAGTTCCGCTTCGAGGTCGCCCTCGTCCGGCATCCGGGCCTCAAGCCGGGCGTGGGCCACCTGGCGTGTGCCCGGCTCCAGGTCCAGCGCGAACCGGGGCTCTACCAAGTGCCGCACCTGCCCCGTTGCGTGGTCCACCAGGACGGCCGACCGGTTCCACGGGATGCCGGCCGCATCGTCGTTGGTGTGGGCGAACAGCGAGACTCCGGGGAAGTGGAGCGGACACCAAAGCCAGAAGAACTGCGGTACGGTGGGTGGGGCCGGGGGCTGGGGGTCGGCCGCGCCTACGGGGCGTACCCCCCAGCTTCGGTCACGGGTGCCAAGGAACCCATCCACGGCCCGGCGCTCGCCGTCGCGGCGCAGGAAACCCCGCCAGCGCACGTTCTGGGTCATGCGGGTGAGGTCCATCAACGTCCGGCCATGCACTCGGCGGGTGAACCGCGGTTCCTCGATGGGAAAATGGAGACCCTCCATCTCGAGGTCGGCTTCCAGGCCTTCCGTGTCGGCCAGCCGGACCTTAAGCCGCCGCAGCGGCTCGACCACGTCGACCGAGATGGGGCCGACCCGAGTGTCCATCCGCTCATGGCGAAGCACCCGCGACGCCAGCACCGAGGCCTGTCCCCGGTCGTCCATCACCGCGAAGGCGGCGTCCATCACGTTCAGATGCGGATAGACCCCAAGGGCCGCAGTGAAGAACAGCGCACCGTCCGGACTTTGGCCATTGAAGAAATAGCGGTCGTAGAAATTGCGGTCGGTCCCGGCGAAGGCGATGGGCTCGGGGCGCTGATGAAGGGGATAGTCGTCACCTGCACTCAGCATGCCGAGCGCCTCGTTCCAGTTGGCGGGGTTGCGGGCCGTTCCTAGAACGCTTAGCCCCCCTCGGGCCCTGCGCCTTGTGGCAGGGCGGGGCGGGGGCTAGGGCGCGCCGCCATGGTGCGGCAGAGCACGGGAACGCTGGGGCGGGCGCGGGCGGTCGCACGGCTGAGGGCCGTGCAGGCGCTCTACCAACATGCCCTCGCCGGGACGCCGCCCGCCCGCCTGCTGGCCGAGTTCCACGCCTACCGGCTTCCCGGTTCCCCCAAGGACCGTGCGGAGGATGACGAAGGGCCTCTGGCCGAGGCCGACGAGGCCCTGTTCGACGATCTCGTGAACGGGGCGATCGCTCGCGCCGACGAGCTCGACGCCTACGTTCGCGCCCGGCTGACGGCGGGTTGGGCGCTGGAGCGATTGCCCCTCGTGTTGCGCGCCTTGCTGAGGGCGGCCGCCTACGAGCTCGTCGCCCGACCCGACGTGCCGGCCGGCGTCGTCGCCAAGGAATACGCCGACATTGCCGCCGCCTTCCACCCGCCCCAGGTCGACGGCGACGGTCGCCCGCGCCCCGCCCCCGAGGTGGGTTTCGTGAACGCCCTGGTCGACCGGTTGGCCCGCGAACTGAGGGAGCCGTCGACCTGAGCGAGATCGAAGCCCAAGTGCTGAGCCTCTTGCGGGCGGGCCCCGCACCTGGGCCGGCGCGTGGCTTCCGGGACGATGCCGCGGTCGCCCCCTTTCCCCTGGGCCAGGAGCTGGTGGCCACCCACGACGTCCTCGCCGAAGGGATCCACTTCCTGCCCGACACGCCGCCAGCCGACGTCGGCTGGAAGCTGGTGGCGGTCAACTGGTCGGACCTGGCCGCCATGGGGGCTCGCCCCCTGGGCGCACTCCTAGGACTGGCCGTTGGGCCCGGGCGCGACGCCGGCTGGGTCGCCGGCCTGCTCAAGGGCGTAGACGAAGCCCTCGCGACGTTCACGGGAGCGCTCTGGGGTGGGGATACGGTGCGCACGGCGGCCGACACCGTGTTGGGCCTGACAGCGCTGGGTGCTGCGGTGCCGGGTCGGGTGCTCGGGCGCGCCGGGGCGCGGGCCGGGGACTGGTTGTGGGTCTCGGGCACCATCGGGGATGCCGGCTTGGGCCTCGAAATCGCCCGCGGCCGCCGGCCCGCCCACCCCTTCCTCTTGCGACGCCATCGTCGGCCGACCCCGCGGGTCGCCTTGGGGCAAGCGCTGGTGGGCGTGGCCACGGCCTGCATCGACGTCTCGGACGGACTGCTCCTCGATGCCCTGCGTCTTGCCGAAGCCTCGGGCTGTGCCGCGGAGATCGAGCTCGAGCGCATTCCGCGGTCGGGCCCGGCCCGGGCCCTGGAGGTGGACGTGCTCGACCTCGCCACGTCGGGCGACGACTACGAGCTGTTGTTCGCGGCCGACCCCGCGCGGGCCGAGGACGTGCGGGCCGCCGCCCGGGCCGCCCGCACCCCGGTCACCCCCATCGGCCGCATGGCGCCGGGTCGTGGCCTTGGCCTTAAGACCCATGGGCGCGCCGTCGACCCGCCCGAGCGGCTCGGTTTCCAGCACTGAATGCCCGCCATGCGCCGCCTGCCGCCCAGGCTTGCGGACCAGCGGCCGGCAGCCCTAAGGCGCGCCGTGGCCTGCAGGCCTGCGGGCCGTTCCGCAATGGGGGTTTCAAGGGATAGGATATGGACTGGGTGCTGGTCGCGATCGGCTGCGGGCTGGCTGCCGTGCTCTACGGGATCCTCACGTCCCGAGCGGTGCTGGCGGCGCCGGCCGGTACCGCCCGGATGCAGGAGATCGCCGGGGCGATCCAGGAAGGCGCCCAGGCTTACCTGGCCCGTCAGTACACGACGATCGCCGCGGTGGGGGCCGTGGTGGCGTTGCTCGTGGGTTGGTTCCTGGGGTTCTATCCGGCCATGGCCTTCGTGGTGGGGGCCGTTTTGTCGGGCCTTGCGGGCTTCATCGGCATGAACGTTTCCGTGCGGGCGAACGTGCGCACGGCCGAGGCGGCCCGGCGCGGCCTCCAGTCGGGGCTCACGATGGCGTTCCGTGCGGGGGCCGTCACCGGCCTCTTGGTGGCGGGCCTCGCCCTCCTCGCCATCGCCGGCATCTACGCCTTCCTCACAAGGCTGGGTTACGCGGCATCCGATCGGGCGGTAATCGACAGCCTGATGGGGCTTGCCTTCGGAGCGTCGCTCATCTCGATTTTCGCAAGGCTGGGGGGCGGCATCTTCACCAAGGCGGCCGACGTCGGTGCCGACCTCGTCGGCAAGGTCGAGGCCGGGATCCCCGAGGACGACCCCCGCAACCCCGCCGTGATCGCCGACAACGTGGGCGATAACGTGGGCGACTGCGCCGGCATGGCTGCCGACCTGTTCGAAACCTACGTGGTGACGGTGGGCGCCACCATGGTGCTGACGGCGCTGCTGGTGGGGGGCGAGCACCTGGAACCGCTGATGGCGCTGCCGTTGCTGGCGGGCGGGGCGTGCATCCTGGCCTCGATCGTGGGCACGGCCTTCGTCCGGTTGGGGACGTCGGGCAGCATCATGGGGGCCCTGTACAAGGGCTTCGCGGGCACGGCGCTCCTTGCCGTGCCGCTCCTGTGGCTTGCCACCCGCCTCCTGTTTCCGGACATGACCGCCGACCTCGGGGCGGCGGATGGGGTGGCCTTCTCGGCCTTGGACCTCTTCTGGTCGATGATGGTGGGTCTGGCGGTCACGGGGGCCATCGTGTGGATCACCGAATACTACACCGGCACCCGCTTCCGGCCCGTGCGTGCGATCGCCCAAGCCTCGGTCACGGGCCATGCGACCAACATCATCCAGGGCCTCGCCGTCGGGCTCGAGGCGACGGCTCTTCCCACGCTCGTCATCTGCGCAGGCATCGCCGTGGCCTATGGGCTCGCGGGCGTCATCGGGATCGGCTTCGCCGCCACTGCCATGCTGGCGCTGGCCGGCATGGTGGTGGCGCTCGACGCGTACGGACCCGTTACCGACAATGCGGGCGGCATCGCCGAGATGTCGGGCCTGGAAGGCGAGGTGCGCGAACGCACCGACGCGCTCGATGCTGTTGGCAACACGACCAAGGCCGTCACCAAGGGCTATGCCATCGGGTCGGCAGGCCTCGGTGCACTGGTCCTGTTTGGGGCCTATACAACCGACCTGCGGAAGTTCTTCGCCTACGTCGACGTCAATTTCGAGCTGTCGAACCCATATGTCGTGATTGGCCTGCTGCTGGGCGCCCTGTTGCCCAATCTCTTCGGAGCGCTCGGAATGACGGCGGTCGGCCGCGCGGCGGGTTCGGTGGTGGAGGAGGTGCGGCGGCAGTTCCGCGAGAACCCGGGGATCATGGCCGGAACCCAGCGGCCGGACTATGGCCGCACCGTGAGCCTCGTGACCCAAGCGGCGATCCGCGAGATGGTGCTGCCATCGCTCCTCCCCGTCTTGTCGCCCATCCTTCTCTACTTCGTGGTGGCGGCCGTGGCCGGCCAGGCCGACGCGTTCGCGGCGGTGGGCGCGATGCTGCTCGGGGTCATCGTGGGCGGACTGTTCGTCGCCATCTCCATGACGTCGGGCGGCGGCGCGTGGGACAACGCCAAGAAGTACATCGAAGACGGCCATCATGGCGGGAAGGGCTCGGAGGCGCACAAGGCGGCCGTGACCGGCGACACGGTGGGCGATCCCTACAAGGACACGGCCGGCCCGGCCGTGAACCCCATGATCAAGATCACCAACATCGTGGCCCTGCTGCTGCTCGCGGCGCTTGCCGCCAACTAGCGCCGGCCCGTCACTGGGGCGGGCCGCCGGCCGTGGGGGCCAACCCGCCCACCTGGCCGATGTTGCCGAAGATGTCCTCAAGAAGCGTGCTGTCGCGCCCCAGCGTGGGCGTGCGGCGGCGAGAGGGTGAGATATCCACCACCTGCTCGAGCGCCCGGGCTTCGACCGACGTCACCACGCCGTCAGGCCCGAAGGTGACAACCAGCACGTTCTGCGCTTTTGGCTTGGGGTTCAGGAACGCCCGCTGACCGGTCAGTCGGGAAACGTAGTACCAGGTGTTCTCGTCCCACAGTCCGGTCTGCGTCGGTCGGCCGAGGGTCTTGGCCACCGACGACTTGGTGTCCACGCCGGGCTGCACCGATTTCACCAGCTCGGGGTCGACGATGTAACCCATGTTGTTGGGAATGGTGGCGCAGGCACCGGCCACCAGGGCGATCGTTGCCAGGGCAGGGGGTCGCATCCGTCTCATCCGCTTGCCGCCGCCTTGTGCCGGCCGCACCCCGAGCGCATAACCCCTTCCGGGTTCTTCGGCCAGCCATGTCGTTCTGCGCACGCCTGCTCCACCCTTCCGAGCCGCCGCTCGCGGCACTCTGGTCGGCCATCGCGGCCCAAGCGCGTCGGCCCGAATGGTACCTGCGTTGCGGGGTCCCCGACACGCTCGACGGTCGGTTCGACGTCGTGGCGCTTCTGACGGCGCTGGTCCTTCTCGAGCTCGAAGCTCGGGGCCTTCGCCGCGAGACGGCGTGGCTCACCGAACGCTTCGTCGACGACATGGAGGGCTCGCTACGCCAGTTGGGCGTGGGCGACCTGGTGGTGGGAAAGCACGTCGGCCGAATGGTGGGGGCGCTCGGCGGGCGCTTGGGGGCGGTCCGGGCGGCTCTCGCCGCGCCAAAGCCCGCCACGGCGCTCGAGCCGGTGGTGGTGCGCAACGTCTGGCGGGCCGAAACGGCCCCGCCAGGGGTGGACCCGAGCGCGTTGGTGGCCCGGCTTCTCGACGTCCGGCGGCGTCTTGCCGGCCTGCCCGACGGCGACCTGCTGGCGGGACGCCTGGGAAACTGACGGAACGCACCATGGAAGGCTTCGAGCATCGGGTGGCCCTGGACCACATTCCCGCCGCAGGCCTCGACCTCCGGCTCGAAGCGGATGCGGACGTGCGGGCCGCCATCGCCCGCCGATTCGACTGGTTGGCGCTCGACCGCCTCGTGGCCGAGGTGCGCGTGCAGCGCATCGCCGGGGGTGCCCGCGTCATGGGGCGCGTCACGGCTCAGGCGGCGCTGGCCTGCGTGGCCTCGGGCGAGCCGGTGGCGGCGGTGGTCGACGAAAGGTTCGACCTGCGCTTCCTGCCTTCAGGTCCGGCGCTCGATGAGGTAGAGCTGTCGGCGGACGACCTCGACGTCCTCCCTCTGGACGCGGACGGCGTGGCGGTGGGCGAGGCCGTGGTGCAAACGGTGGCGCTGGCCCTGCCAGCCTACCCTCGCGCGGCGGGCGTCGTCGTGCCGGGCCTGCTGAGCGAAGAGGAGGCCAATCGCCTGCGCCATCCCCTGGCCGCATTCCAGCCCCGGTCGTGAGGCCGGGCGGCCCTAGAAATCGGTGCAGATTCCGCCCACTTCCCAGTCGCCATAGCGCGTGGGCTCGGGGCCTTCGCGGCCGCCCACCTCGGGAACCGGGGTGGGCGGTTCGGGGGACGGTGCCGGCTTCGGCTCAGGCTCGGGGCGCGAGCGGTCCACGACCGTCCCATGGGCGGGCCGGCCGCCCGCGACAAGGGGGATCGGCGGTCGCGGCCGGCTTGCAAAACCGCCCTGGCGGTCCAAATCGGGGGCATGAGCCGGACGCGGACCTACATGCTGATGGCCGCCCTCGTGGCGTTGTTCATGGGGGTGGGCTGGCTGATCGGCGGCCAAAGCGGAGCGCTGGTGGCCCTGCTCATCGCGGCCGCCATGAACCTCTTCGCCTACTGGAACGCCGACAAGCTGGTTCTCAGGATGCACGATGCGCACGAGGTGGGGCCCGACCATCCGCTCCATCGGATCGTCGCGGGCCTCGCAGCGCGCGCCGGGCTTCCGATGCCGCGGGTCTATGTCATCGACCAGGCCCAGCCCAACGCGTTCGCGACGGGCCGAGATCCCGAGCATGCGGCTGTTGCGGCCACGACCGGGCTTCTCGAATTGCTGGACCGTGACGAAATCGAGGCCGTGATGGCGCATGAACTGGCGCACATCCGCAACCGCGACACGCTGGTGATGACCGTCACGGCCACGTTGGCCGGGGCCATCTCGATGCTGGGCAATTTCGCCATGCTGGGCGGGCATCGCGAGGATGGCCGGGCGCATCCGCTCGCCGTGTTCCTGGCGCTGGTGGTGGCGCCATTCGTGGCCATGCTGGTCCAATTCGCGATCAGCCGCGCTCGCGAATATGGTGCGGACGCCGGCGGGGCCGAGATTTCGGGCAAGCCACTCAAGCTCGCGAGTGCACTTGCAAAGTTGAGCCAGGCCGCCGAGCGCATTCCCAATCCGGTAGCCGAGGGCAACCCGGCCTTGGCGCACCTCTACATCGTCAAGCCGGGTCTGGGTGGCGTGGCCGACAGCCTGTTCGCCACGCATCCGGCTCCTGAGAATCGGATCGCGGCCTTGCAGGCGATGGCAGGGCTCGAACCGGCCGCGCCTCGACCCGGCGAGCCGTGGCCGCGGCGGCCAAGCGCCCTGGGCCTCCGGCGGCGGCCCTGAGGTCGGCCACCCGCCCTCGACGAGATCCGTTGGCTACGCCCGCCGGGCTTCCCGCGCGGCGCGCGGCCGTGCAGGCGCTTCACACCATCCTGGTCGTGGGGCGCACCCTGGACGACGCGCTCGACCGCGCGGCCGGCGGGCTGTGTCCACGCGATCGGGCGCTCGCGGCAGCGCTGGTGGGCGAGGCGCTCCGGTGGCTGCCTGACCTCGACCGGCGCATCGACCGCGCGACCGCGACTCCTCTGCCGGCCGATGCCCGGGCCCGGTTCGTGCTGCGGGTGGCGCTGGCCGGCCGCCTGCGCCTCGGCACGCCCGCCCACGCGGCGATCGCCACCGCCCTGCCGCTCCTGGCCGGCGGGCCACGGCGACTGGCGCACGCCGTGCTGGCTCGGTTGGAACGCGAGCCGGAACCCCTACCCGCCGTCCCCACCTTGCCCGAACCGTGGGCGGCGCGCTGGCGGCAGGTCCATGGCCCGGCCGCCGTCGAGGCCATGGCCCGGGCCCTGGCTTCGCCGCCACCGCTCGACCTTTCGCTCAAGGACCCCGCCGCCACCCGACCATGGGCCGAACGGCTGGGCGGCCAGAGCCTCGAGCCTGGCCACGTGCGCCTGACGAGCGGGGCGGGGCTCGAGGAACGTCCGGGCTACGCCTCCGGCGACTGGTGGGTCCAGGACCTGGCCGGGCGGCAGGCGGTGCATCTCTTGGGCGAGGTGGCGGGCCGGCGTGTGCTCGACCTCTGCGCGGCACCGGGTGGCAAGACGATGCAGCTGGCCGCACTCGGCGCCGAGGTGACGGCGCTCGACCGCGACCTTCGCCGCATGGCGCGGCTTTCGGCCAACCTGGCGCGCGTGGGGCTGGCCGCTCGGACGGTCGTGGCGGATGCGCTCGACTGGGCGCCCGCCGAGCGCTTCCCGGCGATCCTCCTCGATGCCCCTTGCTCGGCCACGGGAACGTTCCGCCGCCATCCCGACGTGCTTCATCGCCGCACGCCCGCCGACTTGCCGGCCCTGCAGGAGCTGCAGCGGGCCCTCTTGGGGCGAGCCGCATCCTGGCTGGAACCGGGCGGTCGGCTGGTCTACGCCGTGTGCTCGATCGAGCCCGAGGAAGGACAGGAACAGATGCACGCCGCCGTGGGGCTGGGTCTCGTCGTGGAGGAGTGCCGCCTGCTGCTGCCCGGCGTCGGCCCCGGCGACGGGTTCTTCATCGCCCGGCTGCGGCGCGCCTGAAGGGCTGTGCGGCGTGGCCCGCGGCCTGGTCGAGGTCTTGGGAGCCGTGGCGGCCCTCGGCCTTGGGGTGGGTGCGGGCCTGTGGGCGGCCGGCACGCCTCTTTCGGTGCGGGGGCTCGAGCCGCTGTCCTTGGTGGCCACGGTCGTCCCCTTGGATCCCGCCCGGCCCGACCGGCACGAGCTGGGGCCGCTGCGCGTTCTGGGCCTGCTGCAACTTTCCAGCACCCATCGGCACTTCGGCGGCCTGTCGGGGCTGCTCCACGAGGCGGCGTGCGGGCGATTGCTGGCGGTCTCGGATGCTGGGAACTGGGTCGTCCTGGAGCCGCGCTGGGAAGGAGCGCGGCTCGTAGGCGTGCGGGCCGCGTGGATCGCCCCGCTCCTTGACCCCGACGGCCAGCCGCCCGGGTCCAAGCGCGATGCCGACGCCGAGGCCCTCGCCCGGGACGGAGATGACGTGCTGGTGTGGTTCGAGCGCGATCATCGGGCGCTGCGCTATCGCGGGCTCAGCGCCTGCCGGCCCGAGAGCCTCGGCACTCCCGCCGTGGCCGAGGTGCGTGTGCCCCAGATGGCCGCTTGGCCTGAGAACGAAGGGCCCGAGGCGGCCGCGGACCTCACAGGCCAACCCGTCGTGATCGGGGAAGGGGCGAAGGGCCAAGACGGTTCGGTCGAAGCGCTCTGGCGGGGGCCCGAGGGTTGGCAGGCCTTCCGCTATCCGGTGGCGGACGACTTCGCACCCGTCGGAGCCGACGCCTTGCCCGACGGCCAGCTGGTGGTGGTGGAACGTCGCTTCCGGCCCGGCCTGGGGGTGGCGGTGCGAATCGTGCAGGCGCGGCTTCCCCCCCGGCCGGGAGGCCACGCCGAGGTGCGCCCGATCGCCCAACTCGCCCCGCCCCTCACGGTCGACAACTTCGAGGCGGTCGCCGTCGACCGCGCCGCCGGTCGCCTCCTGTTGGTCAGCGACGACAACTTCAATCCGCTGCAGCGCACCTTGCTTCTGACCCTGGCGCTGCCGCCTCAAGCCGACGCCGCGCCCTGACGGGTGCTGATGCGTGGCAACCCGTTGGGGCCTGCTGCGCACCCGGCCCCAGGGGCCGGGTGCGCCGGTTCAAGACCCCGCGAGCTTGCGCTCGAGTTCGCGCTTCAAGCGCCGAGCGCGTTCGCTGAGCTCGGGATCGCGTGCCTTCAGAAGCCAGGCATCCAGCCCGCCCGCATGCTCGACCGACCGAAGCCCGGCGGCTGAGATGCGCAGGCGCACCCGCCGGCCCAGCGCTTCGGACACCAGCGTCACGTGCTGCAGGTTGGGCAGGAACGCCCGCTTGGTGCGGTTGTTGGCGTGGCTGACGTTGTGACCCACCTGCCGGCCCTTGCCGGTAAGCTCGCACACCCGCGACATGGAAGACCTCGGAGAAGACCTCGGACGCTCGGGGGCCGCAGCCCCGCGTGGTGGCATGCGGGCTAGCGGGGGCAAGACGGGCGGTCAAGGTCGGCTGGACGGGTGTGGGGCGCCGCTCTAGGAGGGCGGGTCGTGCCGGTCTTCGCGATCCACTGCCTCGACAAGCCGCTGCAGCAGGAGCTGCGCCAGCGCACCCGCGAGGCGCACCTCGCCTACCTTCGGCAAGCGCTCGACCGGGTGGTGGTGGCGGGCCCCCTGCTCAACGAGGATGGGGAGCCCATCGGCTCGATGCTCTTGATGAAGTTTCCCGATTACCGCTCGGCCGTGGCGTTCGCGGCCGACGACCCCTATGCACGCGCCGGACTGTTCGCGAGCGTCGCCGTCACGCGCTGGCGGCAGGTGTTGCCTCAACCGGCAGCGGAAGATTGAGCGCGGCGAGAGCGCGCGCCAAGGCGGCGCTTGAGGTGAAGCGATGGCCCAGGAAGCCCTGGGTCACGGCGGCCGCGACGTTCGCGGGCTGGTCGTCGACGAACAGCGCCTCTCCGCACTCCAGGCCGAACCGTCGTCGGGCCAACCGAAAGATGGCGGGATCGGGCTTCGCGACCCCTTCCACCCCGGAGACGACGATGTCGCGAAAGCAATCGAACAGCGGGGCGGTGGGCCGGAACCTTGCCCAGAACTCGGCCGAGAAGTTGGTGATGGCATAGAGCGGAACGCCCGCCTCGGCCAGGGCGTGGACCAGGTCGTGGGTGCCGGGAACGGGGCCCGCGATCGTCTCGAGCCAGCGTTCCCCATAGGCCAGGATGCGGTCGCGCTGGTCGGGGAAGCGGGCGATGAGCTCCGCCGACGTCTGGGCGAACGGCCGGCCCGCGTCGTGCTGGAAGTGCCACGCCCTCGTGACCACGTGGGTCAGGAACCAGTCCCGCTCGTGCGGGTCGGGGATCAACTTGCCGTAGAGATGGGCAGGATCCCAATCGAAGAGGACCTGGCCCACGTCGAACACCACGGCCCGCACCCGGCCGCCCGTGGCGCCCGCCATGCCCGGTCGTCAGCCCTGGCGAGCCTTGAAGCGGCGGTTGGTCTTGTTGATGACGTAGACGCGCCCCCGCCGCCGCACGACGCGGTTGTCGCGATGACGCGACTTCAAGGACTTGAGGCTGTTGCGGACTTTCATCGGCGGCGGACCTCGGCGATTGAGCGCCTCGGTGCCTAGCCGGGGCGAACGGGCCGGTCAACGCCGGGGCACGGCCCATGACACCAGCGCCCGGGGCGGCTAGAGCGCCGGCATGCGCTCGCTGCCTCTCTTGTTCCTCGCCCTGCTGGCGGGCTGCGCCTCGGGGTTCTCGGCCCAGGTTACCCGTTTTCACGAGGCGGCACCCCAACCGGGCGCCACGGTGGCCGTCGTGCCGCCGCCGGGCTTACCCGACGACGCCCTGGAATTCCGGGCTCATGCCGCGGCCGTCGAACGGCAGCTCGCCGCCTTGGGTTTCCGTCCTGCGCCAGGCGAGACGGCCGAGCTGTTGGCCGAGGTGGCGGTCACCTCCCGGTCATGGGAAGGCTTCCGTCGCTCGCCCGTCACGATCGGCATCGGCGGTGGCTTCGGCACGGGGGGGCGCAACAGCGGCGTGGGGATCGGAGGTTCGGTGGCGGTGCCGGTGGGCGGACGCGACGTCCGCCAGCTCGAGACCGAGCTGCGCGTCGTCCTGCGCGGCCGCGGCGGCCCGCCACGGTGGGAAGGTCGGGCGTCGGGCCTCGTCCAAGGCTCGACCGCTTCGGTCAACCCCGACCTGTTGGCCCGCGCCTTGTTCGCTGATTATCCGGGGCCTTCGGGCCGGACCGTCCGCTGGCGCCCCGACTGATCGTCGCCGTCCGCCCGTTGCCCTCCACCATCGACAGCGCCTTCGATTCGGGCAATGTCCGCGTGGTCCGCCAGGAGGGACCGTTCGACTGGGTGCTCGGCATCCGTCGCGATGCCGGCGGCGAATTCTTCCAATGGTTCCATTTCCGCCTGTCGGGTGCGTGCGGCGTGCCGGTGCGGCTGCGGCTGGTGGGCCTCAACCACTCGGCCTATCCCGATGGCTGGCCAGGTTATGCCGCCCGGGTCTCGGAGGACCGGCGACATTGGCGGGCCGCTCCCACCTGGTTCGACCCGTCGACGGACGACGGCACGCTCGAGATCCGAGTCACGCCCGCCTCAGACCAGCTGTGGTGCGCCTATTTCGCGCCCTTTTCGCTGGAACGCCACCACGACCTGGTGGCGCGGGTCGCCCTCGAGCCGGGGGTTGCGTCGCGCGTCCTGGGCCTGTCGCTCGACGGCCGTTCCATCGACGTCGTCGAGATGGGGGAAGGCCGGCGCCATCTGTGGTTCCTGGCCCGCCAGCATCCCGGCGAGACCATGGCCGAATGGTGGATGGAAGGCGCGCTCGAGGCGCTGGTGGACCCCGCCTTCGCGCCGGCGCGCCTGCTGCGCCGGGCCTTTCGCCTGCACCTCGTGCCCAACATGAACCCCGACGGGGCGTTTCGGGGCCACTTGCGCACGAATGCGGCTGGGGCCAACCTGAACCGCGAATGGGCCGCACCCTCGGCCCAGCGCTCGCCGGAAGTGCTGGCCGTGCTCGAGGCCATGGACCGGACTGGCGTGTCCTTCGCGCTCGACGTCCATGGCGACGAAGCGCTGCCCCACGTGTTCCTGGCAGGCTTTGAGGGTGTTGCGGGGATTGCGCCCCAGCAACTCAAGCGGCTGGAGGCCTTTCGGCAGGTGCTGGCGGCCTTCGCGCCCGAATTCCAGACGCGCCACGGCTACCCCGTCCTCCAGCCGGGTCAGGCGCACATGGGCATGGCCACCAACCAGCTCGCCCATCGCTTCGGCTGCGTGGCGGCCACCCTCGAGATGCCGTTCAAGGATTCGCTGGAATTTCCCGATCCCAGCACTGGCTGGTCGCCCGAGCGCTGCAAAGCGCTGGCCCGATCGTGCCTGGCCGCCCTGGCCGCCGTTGCCCACGACCTACCCTGAACGCCCGGAAGGAGCCGCGCATGCCTCTGCTCGTCCTCGTGCGCCATGGTCAGAGCCTGTGGAATCTCGAGAACCGGTTCACCGGCTGGTGGGACGTCGATCTGTCGCCGGCAGGCGTGCTGGAGGCGGAGGCGGCCGGCCGACGCCTGGCGGCTGCGGGCTTTGACTTCGACTTGGTGTTCACTTCGGTGCTCGTGCGGGCCATCAAGACCTGCCACCTCCTGCTCGAGGCCATGGGGCGGCTTTGGCTGCCGGTGGTGAAGGACTGGCGGCTCAACGAACGGCACTACGGGGGCTTGACCGGTCTCGACAAGCACGAGACGGCGGCGGCCCATGGCGCGGCACAGGTGCAGGCGTGGCGCCGATCGTACGACGTCCCCCCGCCCCCGATGCCCGACGGTCATCCCTTCGACGTTCGGGGCGATCGCCGCTACGCGGGCCTTGAGGTGCCGCGCGGCGAAAGCCTGAAGGACACCATCGCGCGGGCGCTACCCTGCTGGGAGGAGCGGCTGGCGCCGGCCCTGCGGCAGGGAAGGCGGGTGTTGGTGGTGGCCCACGGCAACAGCCTGCGGGGGCTCGTGAAGCATCTGTCGGCCATTCCCGACGCCGACATCCCGGCCTTCGAGATCCCGACCGCGGTACCGCTCGTCTACGAGCTCGATTCCGCCCTCGTTCCGGTCGACCGGCGCTTCCTCGAGGCGGCCTGAGGCTTTCCTTGACCGCCGCACGCCGCTAGCCCCTTGGGAGGGTGGTGGCGCGGGTCGGCATCGTCATGGGCTCGGTCTCGGACTGGGAGACGATGCGCGCTGCCGCGGACGTGCTGGACGAGCTGGGTGTCGCGCACGAGGTGCGCGTCGTCTCGGCCCATCGCACGCCCCGGCGCATGGTGGCCTGGGCCGAGGGCGCGGCCGCCCGCGGCATCCGCGTGATCATCGCGGGCGCCGGCGGGGCGGCGCATCTTCCGGGCATGGTGGCCAGCCTCACCACCCTGCCCGTCCTCGGCGTGCCGGTGGAATCGGCCGTCCTGCGGGGCGTGGATTCGCTCTTGTCGATCGTGCAGATGCCAGCCGGCGTGCCGGTGGGTACGCTGGCCATCGGTCCGGCGGGGGCCCGCAACGCCGGGTTGTTGGCCGCGGCCATCCTGGCGCTCGGCGACCCGGACCTGGCCCACCGCCTGGCCGAGCTCCGGCGGTTCCAGAGCGAGAGCGTTCCCGAGACGCCATGACGACGCTGGCGCCCGGGCGATGGATCGGCATCCTGGGCGGCGGGCAGTTGGGCCGGATGCTGGCGATCGCCGCCGCGCGGCTCGGCTTTCACGTTCACGTCTTCAGCCCACCGTCCGAGGACGCGGTGGCGGCGGAAGTGGCTGCCCGGGCGACGCGCGCGCCCTACGACGACCGTGAGGCGCTGGAAGGCTTCGCTCGCTCGGTCGACGTGGTGACGTGCGAGTTCGAGAACGTGCCCGCGGCCGCGCTCGAGTTTCTGGGCGCGTTCCGGCCGGTCCGCCCCGGCCCACTGGCCTTCGCGGTGGCGCAGGACCGGCTGACCGAGAAGCGTTTCGCCGCCCAGCAGGGTGCGCGCACCGTTCGGCACGCCGCCGTTGATGGGCCGGAGTCGCTTGCAGGAGCGATCGGAGCGGTGGGGCTGCCGGCCATCCTGAAGACACGGCGGCTGGGTTACGACGGCAAGGGACAGGCGCAGGTGACCACGCTGGCCGAGGCCCACGCGGCGCTCCAGGCCCTGGGTGGGTGCCACCTTGTCCTCGAGGCCTTGGTCGCGTTCGAGGCCGAATTCTCGGTGCTGGTGGCGCGGGGGCTCGATGGCCGCAGCGTCCGCTATCCGGCCGTGCGCAACCGGCACGAGGGCGGGATCCTGGTCGAAAGCGAGGCGCCAGCACCTGACCTTCCCGGGCCGGCGGTCGCCCAGGCGGCGCACCTTGCCGAGCGGATGGCGATCGCCCTCGATTACGTGGGGGTGCTCGCGTGCGAGTTCTTCCTGGCGGACGGGGAGGTGCTGTTCAACGAAATGGCGCCCCGCGTTCACAACAGCGGCCACTGGACCATCGAGGGAGCCCAGACCTGCCAGTTCGAGCAGCACGTTCGCGCGATTGCGGGCCTGCCGCTGGGCGCGACCGGCCTGCGCGGCCGTGCCGCCCGAATGCGCAACGTGCTGGGAGACGAAGCGCGCAGCGCCCATCGCTGGCTGTCGGAGCCGGGGGCGCGCCTTCATCTCTACGGCAAGTCCGTAGCCGTCCCGGGCCGGAAGATGGGCCACGTGACCTTCGTGGACGGCTGAACCGCGGTGCCGCCCGTGCTAGGGACGGGACGGAGCCAGAAAGAAAGAGGAGCGCGCATGCGACGTGTGGCAGTCGTGCTGGCCTTGGCGCTGGCCGCCCCGGCCCAAGGGGCCGTCACGATCATCGGCGGGGGCCTGGCCCGTGAATGCTATCTTGCGGCCGAGTTTCGGCAGGAGCGGTCGTTGGGGGTCGAGGTGTGCACGCGCGCGCTGCAGACCGAGCCGCTCAAGCGGCGCGACCGGGCGGCCACGCTCGTGAACCGGGGCATCCTGCACATGCAGGCGCGCGATTTCGACCGGGCCCTTGCGGACTATGATGCGGCGCTGCGCTTGATGCCCGAGCTGGCCGAGGCCCACGTGAACAAGGGGATCGCGCTGCTCCATCGCGGCGGGGCCGATCGCGAGGCGGTGGCGGCCTTGACCCGCGGGCTCGAACTGGGGCCGTCGCGGCCCGAGGTCGCCTTCTACACCCGGGCCGTGGCCCACGAGATCCTGGGCAACGCGCGCGCGGCCTACGAGGACTATCAGGCCGCCCTGGCCGCTCGGCCAGGATGGGAAGAACCCATCGAGCAGTTGAAGCGCTTCACGGTGCAACGGGTGCCCGCCCAGCGCGGCTAGGAGTCATCGTTCCGACGCGATCGGGCGCTAGGCTGCCCGGGTCTCAAGGGAGGAGCGCCCATGGACATCCGCGAGATCGCCGAAGACTTCGCTCGACTGTGCGCGGAAGGCCGCGTGCAGGAGGCCGTGCGAACCTACTGGTCGCCCGACATCGCCACCTTCGAGCCCGTGCCGGGCGAATGGGCCGAAACCCGCGGCATCGAGCAGGCGATGGCCAAGATGACCTGGTGGCGCGAAAATCACGAGATCCACGAGATCGACGTGGAGGGACCTTGGGTCAACGGCAACCAGTTCACCCTTTATTGGGAAATCGAGATGACGCCCAAGGACGGCGAAACGGAAGATCTGGAAGAGATCGTGCTTTACACCGTCGAGGACGGCAAGATCGTCGAGGAGCGCTATTTCTACTGAGCCGTTCGCCACGAAGGGGTCGGCCATGGACACCTCGGTCCCAAGACGCGACGCCCGGGGTTCCATGGCAGGCCCCCAACGGGCCGGGGGATGGCGCCTGCGCCCCACCCCCGGCGATCGGTCGGGTCAGGCCTGGACCTTCTCGCCCTCGATCGTGGCGGCCGGTGCCGGCGCGGCCGTGCCGATCTCCACCTTGCGCGGCCGCTTGTGCTCGGGCACCTCGCGCACCAGGTCGATGTTGAGCAGGCCGTTCTCGTAGGTCGCGCCCACCACCTTGATCACGTCGGCCAGCTGGAACCGACGCTCGAAGGCCCGCTTGGCAATTCCCCGATGCAGGAACTGCCGGTTTTCGTCCTTCGGCTCGTCGGCCGCCCGACCCGACACGATGAGGCTGTTCTCCTGCACCGTGATGTCGAGCTCGGAGCGGTCGAACCCGGCCACCGCCATCGAGATGCGGTACCGGTCATCCCCCAGCTTCTCGATGTTGTAGGGCGGAAACGCCGCGTCGGCATCCGTCATCCGAGCGGCGATGTCGAGAAGCCGGTTGAGGTTCTCGAAGCCGATCGACGACCGGAGCAACGGCGAAAAGTCGAACGCGCTACGCATACCCATCCTCCTCATCCAAGCAATGGTTGCGTCTGGTCCCGCCCATCCGGGCCGGGAACGGGGCACCCGCCCATCCGGGCCAGGCGCTCACCGCATCATCGACGTAGGATTGATCGGCGGTGGTTCAAGGGGCGTGTCGGGGGCCGGGCCGCGCTTGCTTCCCGCTAGCCCTCGCCCCTAGATGGAGGGAGGTTCGATGACCTCCACCGACGAGATCCGGCGTTCGTTTCTCGAGCACTTCGCCGCCGCCGGCCACGACGTCGTCCCGTCGGCTCCGCTCGTGCCGCGCAACGACCCCACGCTCATGTTCGTGAACGCAGGCATGGTGCCCTTCAAGAACTTGTTCACGGGCGTGGAGACGCGCGCCGTACCGCGGGTCGCATCAGTGCAGAAATGCGTGCGAGCGGGGGGCAAGCACAACGACCTCGACAACGTCGGCTACACACCCCGGCATCATACGTTTTTCGAGATGCTGGGAAACTTCTCGTTCGGCGACTATTTCAAGGACGAAGCGATCCGGCTGGCGTGGGATCTCTTGACCCGGACCTGGGGCGTTCCGGCCGAGCGCCTGTGGGTCACGGTCTACCACGACGACGACGAAGCCTTCGACCTTTGGCGACGCATCTCGGGCCTGTCGCCCGAGCGCATCCGGCGCATCGCCACGTCCGACAACTTCTGGTCGATGGGAGATACGGGCCCGTGCGGGCCCTGTTCGGAGATCTTCTTCGACCATGGCCCGCACCTCCCGGGCGGCCCGCCCGGCTCGGCGGCGGCCGACGGCGACCGGTTCGTCGAGATCTGGAACCTCGTGTTCATGCAGTACGAGCAGTTGGACGCCACGACCCGCGTTCCCTTGCCACGACCTTCGATCGACACGGGCATGGGGCTCGAGCGGATCGCCGCGGTGCTGCAGGGCACGCACGACAACTTCGCGACCGACGTGTTCCGCCAACTCATCCTGGCATCCGCCGAGCTTACGCGGACCGCACCGGATGCTCCCGCCACTCGGGTCTCGCATCGGGTGATTGCCGATCACGTGCGGGCGGCGGGGTTCCTGATCGCCGACGGGGTGCTGCCCGCCAACGAGGGCCGCGGCTACGTGCTGCGCCGGATCCTGCGGCGCGCGATGCGGCATGCGAATCTTCTGGGGACGGCCGAGCCGCTCATGCATCGGCTGGTGCCGACGCTGATCACGGCCATGGGCGGAGCCTGGCCCGAACTCGTCCGCGCGCGGCCCTTGATCGAGGAAACGTTGCGCCTGGAGGAGGCCCGCTTCCGCCAGACGCTGGAGAAGGGGCTCAAGCTTCTGGACGAGGCGACGGCTGATCTTTCGCCTGGGGCCGTGCTGCCGGGCGAGGTGGCCTTCCGCCTGTACGACACCTACGGCTTCCCGCTGGACCTCACCGAGGATGCGGTGAAGGCCCAGGGCCTGTCGGTGGATCGCGCTGGCTTCGAGGCGGCGATGGCCGAGCAGCGCCGCCGGGCCCGCGCGGCCTGGGTGGGCTCGGGCGAGGCGGCGGCGGATGCGCTGTGGTTCGAGCTGGCCGACCGCCATGGCGCCACCGAGTTCGTGGGTTATGCCACGACCGAGGCTGAAGGCCTGGTGCAGGCCCTGGTGCGGGACGGGCGAGAGGTGACGCGGGCGGGCGCGGGCGAACGCGTGGACGTGCTCGTGAACCAGACCCCGTTCTACGCCGAGGCGGGGGGGCAGGTGGGCGACACGGGAGAGATCCTGGGCGATGCCGGCCTGCGGCTGGTGGTGGACGACACGGTGAAGCCCTTGGGCCGGCTCCACCTCCACCGGGCCCGAGTGGTGGCGGGCGAGATTCGGCCGGGCCTGCGGGTGCGGCTGGTGGTGGATGCCGCGCGGCGGGCGGCCATCCGCGCGAACCACTCGGCGACGCACCTTCTGCATGCCGCGTTGCGCCAGGTGCTGGGCCCGCACGTGGCACAGAAGGGCTCGCTGGTGGCGCCGGATCGGCTTCGTTTCGACTTCAGCCATCCACGGGCCGTGCGGGAGGAGGAGCTCGCCCGGATCGAGGACCTGGTGAACGCCGAGATCCTGGCCAACGCGCCGGCGGTCACCCGCCTCATGACGCCCGAGGCCGCGATCGCGGCCGGCGCCCTCGCGCTGTTCGGCGAGAAATACGGGGACGAGGTGCGGGTGCTGGAATTGGGCCGCACTGTTCCGGACACGGGCCGGCCCTTCTCGGTCGAGCTGTGCGGAGGCACGCACGTGTCCGCCACGGGCGACATCGGCCTCTTCCTCATCCTTTCGGAATCGGCCGTCGCGGCCGGCGTTCGCCGGATCGAGGCGGTCACTGGCGAGGCGGCCCGCCGCTACGCCATTGCCCGTGACCGGGCGCTCAAGGAGGCCGCGCGGGTCCTGAAGGTCGCCCCTGAGGAGGTCCCCGCGCGGGTGGAAGCGCTGGTCGAGGCGGTGCGCCGCCTGGAACGCGACTTGGCCGACGCGCGACGGCGCCTGGCACTCGCGGGCCCGGCCGAAGCGGCGCGGGCGGAACCCGAACGGGTGGCGGGGGTGGCGTTCCTGGGCCGCGTCGTCGACGACGTGGCGCCGCGAGCGCTCAAGGGCCTGGCGGACGAGGCCAAGGCCCGGCTCGGCTCGGGCGTGGTGGCGATCGTCGGTCGGCACGACGGCCGCGCTTCGGTGGTGGTGGGGGTGACCGACGACCTCACCGGGCCGCTCTCGGCGATCGAGCTCGTGCGGGCCGCGGCCCAGGCGCTGGGCGGCCAGGGGGGCGGCGGCCGGCCGGATCTCGCGCAGGCGGGCGGGCCCGAGGCCGGCCGGGCGGCGGAAGCGCTGGCCGCCGTGCGCGAAGGGTTGCGCAGCGCGCTGGGCGTTCCGGCCTGAGGCGCCGGGCGAGGGCGCATGACCGAGGCCGCACTCGAACGCCGGGCGGATCCCCACCTTCAGCCCGCGGCATCGGCCGCCGCCGCTCGGGTCGGCATCGTCGACATCGGTTCGAACTCGATTCGGCTGGTCGTCTACGAGGCCGCTGCGCGGGCCCCCGCCGTGCTGTTCAACGAGAAGGTGATGGCGGGGCTGGGTCGTGGCGTCGCCGAACGCGGGCGGATCGCCGACGATTCGGCCGAGACGGCGCTCGCGGCGCTGGCCCGCTTCGCCCGCCTGGCCGAGGTGATGGAGGTGAGGCACCTGCGGGTGGTGGGCACCGCGGCGCTGCGCGAGGCGGCCAACGCGGAGGCCTTCCTCGCCCGCGTGCGCGCTCGCACGGGGCTTGCGGTCGAGGTGCTGGGTGGCGAGGCCGAAGCGCGCGCTTCAGCCCTGGGGGTGCTGGCCGGCATCCCCGGGGCCGACGGAGTCGTGGGCGACCTGGGTGGCGGCTCGCTCGAACTGGTTCGGGTGGCGGAGGGGACGGTGCACGCCCGAGCGTCGCTGCCGCTTGGCGTGCTGCGTCTGGTCGAAGCCCGCCGGGCCGGGCGACGGGCCCTGGCCCGGCTGGTGGAGGAGGGGTTGGCCACCGTCGACTGGGACGCCCTGGGCCGGGGCCGCACCTTCTACATGGTGGGCGGCAGTTGGCGTGCGCTGGCCCAACTGCACATGCACGTGGTGGGCTGGCCCCTGCCCGTGATCCACCAGCACCTGATGACGCCGGACGTCCCCGCGCGGCTCGTGCGCATCCTGGCCGGGCTTCCCGTGCGACGGCTGCGCGAGATCCCCAACCTTTCGGCGGCGCGGATCCCCCATCTGCCCGCGGCGGCATCCCTGCTGAGGGTCGTGACCGAACGGCTCGAGGTCCGCGCCATCGTGGCCTCCGCCTGGGGCCTGCGCGAAGGTCTGCTCTTCGCCGACCTGCCGCCCGAGACGAGGGCCCAGGATCCGCTGCTGGCGGCCGCCCGCTCCGAGGCGGTCCGCACCGGCGATCCGGGTGCCGTCGAGACCGCCGAGGCGCTCACGGCCTGGACCGATCCCTTGTTTCCGGGCGACGGCTCGCGGCGCCGCCTGCGCGAGGCCGCTGCTCTGCTTGCGCAAGCGGCACGGCGGGCGCACCCGGACATGCGCGCGGAGCGCGGGCTCGACATCGCCCTCCACGGCAACTGGGCGGGGATCGACGCCGCCGAACGAGCGGTGCTGGCCGCCACCCTGTGGGCGCTGCACGGCGGGGCGGCGGATTCCCCCGCCCTCGACATCCCCCGTGCGCTCGCACCCGCCACGGCGCTCGCGCGGGCGCGGGCGTGGGGGCTGGCGCTGCGTCTGGGTCAGCGGCTGGGCGGCGGCACGGCGGCAGGCCTCGTCGGCACCGCCATCGGCCAGGAAGGCGAGGCGCTCGTCCTCAGCCTGGGGCCGGCGAGGGTCGAGCTTTTCGGGGAGGCCGTCGCCCGCCGGCATCGCCTGCTGGCGGACCAGCTGGGGCTTCGGCCCGAGCTTCGCCTGAACCGCTGGCCGGCACCATCCTGAGCTCGCCGTTCACGATCGAGAATCCCACTCGGCCCTCCACCAGGGCCAGGGCGTCCTCGCCGAACACCTCGCGTCGCCACCCCTCGAGCAGCGGGAGGCCCTCGCGCTGTCCGGCGGCCAGCGCCTCCAGGTCCTCGGCCCGCGCGATCAGGCGCGGGGCGACGCCCAGGTTCTTGGCGCGCAGCTTCAAGAGCAGCTTCAGCACGTCGGCCACCAGGCCCGCACCGGGGGGCGGAGGCGGCGGCGGCTTGGGCGGAGGCGGCAGCTCGAAGGGCTCGGCCGCCTTGAGCGCCGCCATCAGACGCGCTCCGATGGCGTTGGTCTCCCAGGCGGCCGAAAGCCCCCGGACGCGCGACAGTTCCTTCTGGCTCGCGGGCGGCTGGGTGGCGAGGTCGAGGAGCGTCTCGTCCTTGGCGATGCGCTGGCGGGGCACGTTCTTGTCCATGGCCTCGAGCTCGCGCCAGCGCGCCAGCGCCTTCAGGCGGCCCAGAACCTCGGGCTTGCGGTTGGGCAGGCGCAGCCGCCGCCAGGCTTCGTCGGGCTCCACGCGATAGGCCGCGGGGTCGAGAAGCCGCGCCATCTCCTCGTCCAGCCACTCGCCCCGGCCGGTGACCTTGAGCTGCTCCACCATCCGCGGAAAGATCGTCACGAGGTGCACGACATCGCCGATCGCGTAGTCCAGCTGGCGCGGACTGAGCGGCCGGCGCGCCCAGTCGGTGAAGCGCGCGCCCTTGTCGATCGACTGGCCGGTATAGTGGGCGACCAGGTGCTGGTAGCTCACCTGCTCGCCGAGACCCAGGGCCATGGCGGCCACCTGCGTGTCGAACAGCGGGGCGGGAAGCCGGCCGGCCAAATTCCAGAAGATCTCGAGGTCCTGCGAGGCCGCGTGCATCACCTTCACGACCGCTTCGTCGGCCAGCATGGCGAGGAACGGGGCGAGGTCGATGCCTTTCGCCAGCGGGTCGATGACGGCCGCGGCGTCGGGCCCCGCCACCTGGATCAGGCACAGCTCGGGCCAATAGCTGTTCTCGCGGATGAATTCGGTGTCCACCGCGACGAACGGGCCGCGCTGCAACCGTTGCATGAGGGCGGCCAGCGTGGCGGTGTCGGTGACGGGGGGCAGGATTTCCACGGGGCTCGCGTTATCGGCAAGCGGCCGGCTTGACAAAGCGCGAGGGCGCCGCGTTCAGGCACCGCTTCCCATGTCCGAACTGCCGCCCTACCGCACCCACCATTGCGGCGCGCTGCGCCGGGCGGACGTGGGGCGCCGAGTGCGCCTGTCGGGCTGGGTGCACCGCCGCCGGGATCACGGCGGCCTTCTGTTCATCGACCTGCGCGACCACTTCGGGATCACCCAGCTCGTGGCCACCGCGGGTTCCCCGGCCCTCCAGGTCATGGAGCGGCTGCGCCCGGAATCCGTCGTTCGCGTGACCGGCGAGGTCGTCGCCCGGCCGGCGGACACCGCCAATCCCGACCTCGCGACGGGCGAGATCGAAGTGCGGGTCGAGGAGGTCGACGTGTTGTCGGAAGCGGCGGAACTGCCGCTGCCGGTCGCCACCGAGGCCGAGTATCCTGAGGACATCCGCCTGAAGTATCGCTTCCTCGACCTAAGGCGGCAGCGCCTGCACGAAAACATCATGCTGCGCGCCCAGGTGATCGCCTCCATCCGTCGGCGGATGATCGAGGCGGGCTTCACCGAGTTCCAGACGCCGATCCTGACCGCCTCCTCGCCTGAGGGCGCGCGCGATTTCCTGGTACCCTCACGCCTGCACCCCGGCCGCTTCTATGCGCTTCCGCAAGCGCCGCAGATGTTCAAGCAGTTGCTGATGATCGCGGGTTTCGACCGCTACTTCCAGATCGCCCCCTGTTTCCGCGACGAGGACGCGCGCGCCGACCGCAGCCCCGGGGAATTCTACCAGCTCGATTTCGAGATGAGCTTCGTGACTCAGGAAGACGTCTTCGCCGCCATCGAGCCCGTGCTGGCGGGCACCTTCCGCGAGTTCGCGGGCTTCCGCCGGCCGCGGCCCTGGGACGTGACGCCCCCGCCGTTTCCGCGCATCCCGTACGCCGAAGCGCTGCTGAAATACGGCACCGACAAGCCCGACCTGCGCAACCCGCTGCTGATCGCCGACGTGACCTCGGCGTTTCGCGGCGGAGCCTTCGGCCTGTTCGCCCGGATGATCGACCAGGGCGCGGTGGTGCGCGCCATTCCGGCCCCCGGTGCCGGGGCCGGTCCGCGCTCGTTCCTCGATCAGATGAACGAATGGGCCAGGACGGAGGGCTTCCCCGGCCTGGCGTGGATCGCCTGGAAGGCGGGCGAGGCGTCGGGCCCGGTGGCCCGCAACCTGGAGCCCGAGCGGACGGCAGCGCTCGCTGCCCAGCTGGCACTAGGGCCGGACGACGCGGTGTTCCTTGCCTGCGACGTGCCGCGCCGTGCGGCGCGGCTGGCCGGCCTGGCCCGCACTCGGGTGGGCGAGGCGCTGGGGCTCGTCGAGCGCGAGGCCTTCCGCTTCTGCTGGATCGTCGACTTTCCCATGTACGAACGAAACGAGGAGACCGGGGCCATCGAGTTCAGCCACAATCCCTTCTCGATGCCCCAGGGCGGACTGGAAGCGCTCAAGACCCAGGACCCGCTCGACATCCTAGCCTACCAGTACGACATCGTGTGCAACGGCGTGGAATTGTCGAGCGGGGCCATTCGCAACCACCGCCCCGACATCATGTACGCGGCCTTCGCGATCGCCGGCTATAGCCGGGAAGAGGTCGATCGGCGGTTTCCGGGCCTCATCACTGCGCTCAAGTATGGCGCACCACCCCATGGTGGCTCGGCACCCGGCATCGATCGGATTGTGATGTTGCTCGCCGACGAGCCCAACCTGCGCGAGGTGGTGGCGTTCCCCATGAACCAGCGCGCCGAGGACCTGATGATGGGGGCCCCGTCGGAGGTGACTGCCCGCCAGCTGGAAGAGCTGCACATCCGCGTGGTGCCCCCCAAGACTTAGGCCGCGGCGGGGAGCGCGAACCCCGGCGGCTCAGGCCGGGCCACCGGCAGGTGCCGAGGTCCGTGGCAGCTGCTCGGCCATCAGCCGATGGACGAGCTCGATGGCCTTGAGAGGCCTTACCATCACCTTGAAGTGGACGATCCGACCCTGAGCGTCGAAGCGGATCATGTCGATTCCGTTCACGACGATGCCCTGGATCGTCTGCGTGAACTCCAGCACGACGCCGTCGGTGCTGCGCCACTCGCCCACGTAGCGAAAGCCTTCCCCGCCCAGCACCACGCCGGCGCTCGCCAGGTAGCGGAAGGCGATGGCGCGTCCCCGCTGGGGCGTGTGCACGATGGGGCTTTCGAAGACCGCGTCAGGGTGAAGCCAATCCCACAGGGCCGCCGGATCGCCGTGGGCGACCTGGGCGTGCCAGCGGGCCACCAGCGCGTCGAGATCGGGCTGAGCGCCTTCGGGCATGGCCGCCCTGCTTGCCCCGCGGCCGGTTCAGTACTTCACCGAGCAGCCGTAGGGCCGGCTGGTGGGGGTGGCCACGGGCCGGCCGGCGGCCACGTCGGCCAGCGCGGCGGTCACCAGGTTGCGGGCTCTCGCGACGTCGGCTGGATTGGCCGTGGGCGTGTCGTCGATGGCGCCGGCGTACACCAGCGTGCCTTGCGGGTCGATCACGAACATGTGCGGGGTCGTGCGTGCGTCGTAGAGGCGACCGATCGCCCCGGTGGGGTCGGGGATGTAGGCGGTCGAGGCCAACCCTTGCGCCTTGACGTAGGCCAAGGCCTGCTCGGCGGTCATGTGGCCCTGCTTGCCGGGCGCGCCCGAGTTGATGGTGAGCCACACGATGCCCTTGGCCCGAGCATCGGCCTGAAGTTTCTGCATCGCACCCCCGTCATAGAATTTCTTGACAAAGGGGCACTCAGGATTGTGCCATTCCAGCACGACCGTCCGACCCCGGAAGTCGGCCAGGCGATGGACGCGGCCCTGAGCGTCGGTGGCGGTGAAGGCGGGCGCCGGCTGGCCGATCGTGGGGGCGGCGGATGCAGGAGCGGTCATGGCGATCACGGCAGCGAGGCTCGACAGCAAGGTTCGCATGATGTCCTCCTAGGCCGGGGCGGCTGAACCGCGGCTTGCAAGGGCGAGCAAGCGCTCGACCGTCAGGATCTGGGGCAGCTCCTCGACCCGCCCGTCGGCACCGTAGAACAGATAGAGGGGGATGCCCGCGCGCCCACGCTCGGCAAGGAAGCGGGCGATCGCGGGATCCGGCCGCGTCCAGTCGCCTACCATCACGCCGATGCCGGCTTGGCGGAAGGCCCGGGCGACCGCGGCATCCGCCAGCGCTCCCTTCTCGTTCACCTTGCAGGTCACGCACCAGTCGGCGGTGAAGTAGAGGAACGTCGGGGTGCGGGCGCGCACGCGCGCCTCGAGCGCGGTGGGCGAGAAGGGCTCGGGCACCGTTCCCGCCACGCGGGCCGCCGCCGCGGAGCCGGCCCCTCCGAGGGCGGCGGGCCAGGGCAGGGCAAGCGGCGCCAGGAAGGCCGCCGCGGCCACGAGCGCCGGGACCGGGCTTGGGCGCCCGCCGCGCTGGGCCCGACCCCACCACCACAACCCGAGCGCCAGGACGAGGGCGGCCAACAGCCCCCAGGCCACCGCATCGACGCCCGCTTGACGGCCCAGCACCCAGGCCAGGCCGACGGCGGTGAGCCACATGGGGATCGCGAGGATCCGGCGGAAGGACTCCATCCATGGGCCCGGCCGCGGCAGGTGCCGGCGCAGCGCGGGCACGAACCCGATGGCGAGGAAGGGCAGGGCGAGCCCCAGGCCGAGGCCGGCGAACACGGCAAGCCCTGCCGCCCAAGGCAGCACCAAGGCGGCGCCCAAGGCTCCGGCCATGAACGGCCCCGTGCAGGGGGTGGCGACGAACGCCGCGAGCGCCCCCGTGAAGAAGGCGCCGTGGGCGCCGCCCTGGCGCGCCAGCCCGCCGCCGAGCCGGACGGCGCCCAAGTTCACGTCGAACAGCCCCGCGAAATTGAGGCCGATGGCCCAGACCAGAAGCATCAGGAACAGGATCACGCGGGGATCCTGCAGCTGGAAGGCCCAACCGGCCCCCTGGCCCGCCCGCGCGAGCGCAATCGCCACCGCCCCGAGCGCCAGGCACGAGGCCACGACACCCAACGTGTAGGCGAGCCCTTCCACCCGGGCATGGGCTTCGGAGGCACCGGCCCGAGCAAGGCTCATCGCCTTGAGCGACAGGATGGGAAACACGCAGGGCATGAGGTTGAGGAGGAGCCCGCCCAGGACCGCCAGGCCGAAGGCGGTCCAGAAGGTGGCCTGCCCCGCCGCGGCGGAACCGAGCGGCCGGGCCGGGGGCACCTCGCCCGGCCGAAGCGCCAGTTCGAGCCCCACCACCCGGCCGTCGTCCCGCTCGAGCCGCAACACCCCCCGGACTTCGCGCTTGAAGGACCCTGGGTTGGAGGCGACCGCCGTCTCGAGGACGAGCCCGTCCGCGCCCTGACCCAGGGCCTGGGGGGCGGCCATGTCAATGACGTCGTGGGCCAGGGGGAAGAAATGGGCCCGGCGCACGCCCTGGGGCGCGACCGGAGCCCACAGGCGCACGCGGCCGTCGGCCAGCTGGAAGCGGCCGGGGGTGGCCAGCGGCTGCGGCAGCGCCGCCCGAGCGGCCGCCAGGCGGGGCGCTGCCAGGTAGTCGGGGGCGCCGTCGCCCACCACGAGCGGCAGCGACAGTTCGGCGGACTCGGGCACGCACATGTTCTCGTCGCACACCAGCCAGTCGAGCCGGACGGCCAGCGGGACCGCGCCGGTCGCCCCAGGCGGCAGTGTCACGTCGGCCAGGAGCACCGCCTCGCCCTCGTAGACGTGGTTCATGATGCCTTGGACGAGGTAGGGCTTGGGCACGGGGAAGCGCAGCGGCGTGACGGTCGCTCCCGCCGGCAGCCGCCATTCGGCCCGGGGCTCCATCCCCGCATCTCCGGGATTGACCCAATAGGTGTGCCAGCCCGGCCGGGGCTGGAACGAGATGCCCACGGTGAAGGTTCGACCCGGGGCGGGGGTGCGCGTTTCCGCAAGCAGCTCGACCCGGGTGTGCGGCCGTTCGGCCACCCCCTGGGCGTGCGCGGGGCCCGCGAGAGCCCACCCCAGGATGACGCCCAAGACCAGGAGCCAGCGCCGCATGGCCCGCCCGATAACCGCGCCCGCCGTCACGGCCAACCCGGCGCCGAGGCCGCAGGCGGCCCCCTAGCGCTTGGAGAACTGGAAGCTGCGCCGGGCCTTGCGGCGGCCGTACTTCTTGCGCTCGACCACGCGGCTGTCGCGGGTGAGGAGCCCTGCGGCCTTCACCACCGGCCGCAGGGCGGGCTCGTAGCGGGTGAGCGCTTGGGCGATACCGTGCTTCAGCGCGCCGGCCTGGCCCGAGAGGCCGCCGCCCGAAACGGTCGCCACCACGTCGTACTGGCCTTCGCGGTCCGCCACCTGGAATGGTTGGTTGATGATGAGGCGAAGCGTCGGCCGCGCAAAATACTCCGTCTGGTCGCGCCCGTTGACGGTAATCCGACCCGAGCCCGGCTTCAGCCACACGCGCGCCACGGCGTCCTTCCGCCGCCCCGTGGCATAGGCCCGACCGAGCGCGTCCAGCACCTGCGGGCGCGTGGCCGGGGATTCGGCCGACGGCATGCCGGGGGCGGCAAGGGTTTCCAGCGACATCACGCCCGCACTCGGTTCTTGGGATTGAGCGAGGCCACGTCCAACACCTCAGGGTTCTGGGCGGCGTGCGGATGGTCGGGGCCGGGGTAAATGCGCAAGTGGCGCAGCTGGCGCCGGCCGAGCGGTCCCTTGGGGATCATCCGTTCGATGGCCTTGGCCAGCACGCGTTCGGGAAACCGGCCTTCCAGCACCTTGTCGGCCCGCACCGACTTCAGGCCTCCCGGATACCCGGTGTGGCGATGGTAGAACTTCTGGGAAGCCTTGCGTCCGGTGAAGCGGACCCGGGCGGCGTTCACGACGATCACGTGATCGCCACCGTCGACGTGCGGCGTGTAGGTCGGCTTGTGCTTGCCCCGCAACCGGCTGGCGATCAGGGCCGCGACTCGGCCGACCACCAGGCCGTCCGCATCGATCAGCACCCACTTCTTCTCAACCTCGGCGGGCTTGGCCGAGGCGGTGATCCGTGTGAGCATGGAGGTTCGCCGTGTTGCCGCCAGGCCGCCGCGCGTAGCGGGAGATTTCGGGAAAGGCAAGGGGAATCAGTCGGGAACGTGGCGGTATCCGTTTACCTCAACGGCGTGCGCCTGGAGATGGCCCAGGTGCAGCACCTCGAGCGCGGCGGCATCGGTCGCTTCCAGCACGACGGGCGGCGCCACGCCCGCCCGTCGTGCCTCTTCCCAGCGCAGCGCGCACACGCACCAGCGGTCGCCGGGCTTGAGGCCGGGAAAGGCGAACTCGGGCCGCGGGGTGGACAGGTCGTTGCCCACCGAGCGCGAGAAGGCGAGGAACTCCTCCGTCATCACGGCGCAGACGTGATGCCGGCCGAAGTCCGCTGGGTCGAAGGCACAGCGTCCGTCGCGCCGCCAGCCGGTCAAGGGATCGAGCGAACAGGGCTCGAGCGGCCCGCCCAGCACGTTGCGCCGTGTCGTGACCATCTCAGCCGCCTCCTTTTTGGGCCAGGTGGACCCATCGGGTATAGGCGTCGAGCGCCCGGTCGATCTTCCACACCGTCACGGCCGGCACCTCGTAGCTGTGGCGCGCCGCGATCTCCTCCACCAGGCGCGCGGCGTTGGTTTCGGCCGCCTTGAACAGCACGGGTACCTCCTCCGTCTCCTCGAGCCGGCCTTCCCAGCGGAAGATCGACCGGCACGGCCCAAGGATGTTGGCGCAGGCCGCAAGCCCGTCGGCCACCAGCGCGCGGGCGACGCGTTCGGCCTCTTCGCCCGACGCGAAGACGGCGTAGACCGTGACGAGCCCGCTCATCGTCGGCCGCTCGCGTGCGCGGCCCACACGGTCCCGGCTACGACCAGCGCGCCCACCGCCTGGTGCGCCACGGCGGCCCACAGCGGCACGCCCAGGACGACCACCAGGATGCCGAGGAGCAGCTGGGTCGCGACGAGCGCGGGAAGGGCGACCGAGGCGGCCGCGGCACCGGCCGCCCGCGCCTGCCGGACCAGCACGACCAGCGCCACCATGGCCACGAGCGCCCACCAGCGGTGGAGAAAGTGCACCAGGAAGGGGTCGTCGATGAGCGTGCGGGGGCCGGCCCAGATCACGCCCTCGGGAAACCAACGTCCGTTCATCAGGGGCCAGGAAGCCGCGACCTGTCCGGCCCGGAGCCCCGCCACCAGCGCTCCGAGGGCAACCTGGACGCCCAACGCCACCAGGGCCAGCTTCCCCCACCCGGTGAGGCGCGCCGGGCGGGAAGGCGACGGCCGGCCGAGCGCCACCAGGTCGAGCGCCGTCCACACTAGGCCGCCCAGGATGACGAACGCGATGCCGAGGTGCACGGCCAGGCGCAGGTGGCTCACCCGCACGTCGGTCCACAGCCCCGAAGTGACCATCCACCAGCCCACGGCGCCCTGGAGCGCTCCCAGCCCCAACAGGGCCAGGAGGCGCGCGTGAAAGCCGTCGGGGATCGCGCGGCGCCACCAGAACCACATGAGCGGCACGGCGTAGGCCAGCCCCACCAGGCGGCCCAGCAGCCGATGGAACCATTCCCAGAACCAGATCCGGCGGAATTCGGAAAGCGTCATGCCCGCGTTCTGCGCGGCGTACTGGTAGGTCTTACGATACTTGGCGAACTCCGCCTGCCACTGGGCCTCGCCCACGGGCGGCACGACGCCCGTCACCGGCCGCCACTCCGTGATCGAGAGGCCGGATTCGGTCAGGCGCGTGATGCCGCCCACCACCACCATGGCGAACACCAACGCCGCCACCGCGAACAGCCAGCGGGCGAGCGTCAGCGGTCGCGGCCCGGCGACCGCGTCGAAGGCGAGGGAAGCGGTGGCCATGCGCCGTCCTCTAGCGATGGGGCGCCGCGGCGCCAAGGCCGGCTTCGCATCTGCCGCGGGGGGGCCTATGGAGCACCCCATGAACGATGCCCCTCCGGCCGCGCGGCCGACCGAGTCCGCGGCCGGCCCGGCGGTTGAGCACGAGCGGCCGGCGCATCCCGCCATTCATTGGCAGCTTCCGCGCATCCACCCGGAAGGCTGGCGTTTCGTCGGGCCGGCGGCCGGGGCCGCGCTGGTGGCGCTGTTGTTGGGCTGGACACCCCTGTTCTGGCTGCTGGCCGGGGCGGCCGGGGCCTGTGCGTTCTTCTTCCGTGACCCCGAGCGAGTGCCGTCCTGGGAGCCCGGCGTGCTGCTGAGTCCGGCCGACGGTCTGGTGGTGCGCATCGCCCAGGCCGACGTGCCGCCCGAACTCTCGGGTCCTGGGGGGCTGGAGCCCGGCCGACGCCTTCGGATTTCGGTCTTCCTCTCGGTCTTCGACGTCCACGTGAACCGGACGCCTGTCGCCGGCACGGTCCGCTATCTGGGCTGGGTGCGCGGCGCCCATGGCGATGCCGGGCACGACGCGGCCAGCGACATGAACGAGCGGGCCCACATGGTCCTCGAGGCGCTCGACGGCACGCGGGTGGGCGTCACGCAGGTCGCGGGCCTGGTCGCGCGGCGCATCGTCCGCTTCGTTCATGAAGGGGCGATGCTGGCGGCGGGTCAGCGGTTCGGCCTGATCCGCTTCGGCAGCCGGGTCGATCTGTGGTGCCCGCCGGGCTACGAGCCCGTGGTGCGGCCCGGCCAGCGGGCCGTGGCGGGCGAGACGGTGCTCGCCCGCAAGGCCCCGTGATGGGCGAGGACGGGGGCGGTGCGCCCCGCATCCAGCCCATTCCGATCCGCCTGTGGGTGCCGAGTGCCATCACGATGACCGCCCTGGCCGCCGGGGCCACGGCGGTGCGCTTTGCCATCGGGGGCGACTTCGCCCGGGCGGCGGCCGCGATCGTGGTGGCGGGCGTCCTCGACGGGCTCGACGGGCGGGTCGCGCGCCTGCTGCGCGGCACGACCCGGTTCGGCGCCGAACTCGACTCCCTCTCCGACGTGACGGCCTTCGGCATCGCCCCGGCCCTCGTCCTCTACCTCTGGGCCTTGCAGCACCTGGGCCGGCTGGGGTGGGCCGTGGCCCTTGCCTTGGCCGTGTGCTGCGCGCTGCGGCTCGCCCGGTTCAACGCGAGCCTCGACGAGCCCCGAGGTCCCCGCCGCCTGGGGTTCCTGACGGGGGTGCCGGCCCCCGCCGGCGCGGGGCTCGCCCTTCTGCCGCTCTTCGTCTCGCTGGCCCTCGACGACGCCTTAGACGCCCGGCCAGAGCTCAAGGCGGCCCTTGCGGCCCTGGCCGCGCTCGTGGCGGCCGGCCTCATGGTCTCGACCCTGCCCACCTGGGGTCCCGCCGCCATCCGGCTGAGCCCTTCGGCCCGCCTTCCCCTGCTGGCACTCGTGGGGCTGTTCGTGGCGTTCCTGGCGCAGGCCCCGTGGGCCACGCTGGCAGCGCTGGGATTCCTGTATCTCGCCTCGCTGCCCCTGGCGTGGCGCACCTATCGCCGGCGCGTGCGGGTGCTGGGGCAGGGCTAGGGCCCACCGTTGTCCGCCACCGCACGGCCGGCCTGACCCTCGACGGGCAGGTCCGATCGGTCAGGACCCGGTGGCGCCGGTGCAGACGATGGCCCGCCATGGCGTCGTCGGGTGGCTCCCGGGGCGCGGCCCCGGCACCGAGAACGGGCGCAGCCGGGGCCTCGCCGCGGAGCGTGGCGGTGCCGGAACGGAGGCGCGCGACCGCCCCTGCGTTCCGGGGCGACTTGGGCAAGCGGCCCCGGTCTGCTACCCCAAACCCACCGCAACGCAGGGAGGAGGGCATGATCCACGGTGCGATGCAGGACTGGCCGCTTCTCGTCTGGAAGCTCATCGACCACGCCGCCCTCAACCACGGCCGACGCGAGATCGTGAGTTGGACGTGCGAGGGCGTGCTGCACCGCTCGAACTGGGCCGAGGTGCGCCGGAGGGCGCGTCAGGTGGCTTCGGCCCTGCGCCGGTTCGGCATCCAGCCGGGCGACCGGGTGGGAACCCTCGCCTGGAACACCCACCGCCACGTCGAATGCTGGTATGGCATCTCGGGCATGGGGGGAGTGGCCCACACCATCAACCCCCGGCTGTTCGAGGACCAGATCGTCTACATCGCCAACCATGCCGAGGATCGGCTGCTGTTCCTCGATCTCACCTTCGTAGGCCTTGTCGAGAAGCTCGCCCCCCGCTTCCAGACGATCGAGCGCTACGTGCTCTTGACCGACCGCGCGCACATGCCGGCGTCGTCGTCGATCGATTTCCTGTGCTACGAGGACTGGGTGGCTGAGGGCGATCCCGACGAGCCCTGGACCGAACTGCCCGAAACCGCCCCGGCCGGCCTGTGCTACACCTCGGGCACGACGGGAAATCCCAAGGGCGTGGAATACACGCACCGCTCCAACGTGCTGCACGCCATGGCGGCCTGCATGACCGACGTGTTCGCGGCGGGGGCGCGCTCCGTCATCCTGCCGATCGCGCCCATGTACCATGCCAACGCCTGGTCCATCCCCTACACGGCGGCCGCATGCGGGGCGAAGCTCGTGCTGAACGGCCCCGCCTTCGATGCGCCCACGTTGCGGAAGCTCATCGTGGAGGAGGGCGTGGACCTGGCCCTTGCCGTGCCCACCGTTTGGCTCACGATGCGCCAGCACCTCGAGAAGACGGGGGGTGACCTGGGGCGCCTGAGGCGCACGGGCGTGGGCGGGTCGGCGGTCCCCCAGGCCCTCATCGAATTCTACGACCGGCTGGGCGTGCGGGTCGTCCAACTCTGGGGGATGACCGAACTGTCCCCCTTGGGCACCGTGGGGACGCCGCTGCCCGAAGTGGCCGACCTGCCCTACGAGGAGGAGATGAAATACCGCATCAAGCAGGGCCGGCCCATCTTCGGCGTCGAGATGTGCCTGAAGGACGAGGAGGGCCGCATGCTGCCGCGCGACGGCAAGACCTTCGGGCGGCTGATGGTACGGGGACCTTGGGTCGTGGCGCGCTACTTCAAGGGTGAGGGCGGGCAGATTCTCGACGAGGACGGCTGGTTCGACACCGGCGACATCGCGACCATCGACGAACTGGGCTACATGCAGATCGTCGACCGTGCCAAGGACGTCATCAAGTCGGGCGGGGAGTGGATCTCGTCGATCGACCTTGAGAACATCGCGGTGGGCTGCCCCGGCATTGCGGAAGCCGCGGTGATCGGCCTGCCGCACCCCAAATGGGACGAGCGACCCTTGCTGATCCTGGTGCGCAAGGAGGGGGCGCAGGTGACGGAGGCGGACGTCCGCGCCTATCTGGCGGACAAGATCGCCAAGTGGTGGATGCCGGACGCCATCGAGTTCGTGGACGAGATCCCGCACACGGCCACTGGCAAGATCCGCAAGACGGCCCTGCGCGAGATGTTCCGCAACTACCGCCTGGCGGCCGCCTGAGCCGCGCCGCACCGCCCGGCGGGTGGGTGCGGCGCATACCGCGTGCGCCTCGCCGCCCCGCCATCCGGGGGCCAAGAGTGGCGGGCCAGCCGCTTGCGCCCTCGGCACTCCGCGGCTAGCCGCGCGCCCATGCCCGCGCTTCCCGTCGAGGAAGGCCCCTGGAAGGGCTGGAAATGCTGGCACGCCCGGCCCGAGGGTCGGTTCGTCGATCATCTGGGCGACGTCTATTACCGCGAGGAGGGGGGAGAGGTCGTCTCGGCCATCGAGACCGCCCGCCGGCATGCCAACGGGCTGGGCTTCCTGCACGGGGGCTTCCTGATGGCCTTCGTGGACGTGGCGATGTTCGCCACCATCCGGCATCTGCTCGAGACCCAGGCGGCGGTCACCCTTCAGTGCTCGGTCGATTTCCTGGGGCCGGGACATGTGGGCCGAACGCTCTTCGGCCGTGGCCACATCGTGCAGGAAACCGGCAAGCTCGTGTGGGTGGCGGGCTTCCTCGAGCAGGAAGGCGATGCGGGCGGGCCCCGACACCGGGTCTGTGCCTGGCACGGCGTGCTGCGCAAGGTGCCACGCATGGCGCGATGACCGCGGTCGAGGCGGCCTACCGCCGGCTCCTCGCCACGGGTGAACTGCGGCCCGACGTCGACCAGGAGCGCGTGGTGGCCCACCTTGACCGGCTGGCCCAAGGCCTTGCCGCCCCCCCACCCGGTCGGTGGCGCCGGTGGCTCGGCCGGGGCGGGCGCCCTTTGCGCGGGGTGTACCTGTGGGGCGGGGTGGGCCGTGGCAAGTCGATGCTGATGGATCTGTTCTTCGCCCACGCGCCCGAGCCGCGGCGGCTGCGCCGGCACTTCCACGAGTTCATGCTGGAAACGCATGCCCGGATCCATGCCCACCGGCAGGTCGATCCCGGCGATCCCCTGCCGGCCGTGGCCCGCGCCTGGGGGGCCGAGGCTCGGCTTCTGTGCCTGGACGAGATGCAGGTCATCAGCGTGGCCGACGCGATGATCCTGGGGCGGCTGTTCACGGCCCTGGTCGATGGCGGCACCGTCGTCGTCACCACCTCCAACCGGCCGCCCACCGAACTGTACCAGGGCGGCATCAACCGGGAACTCTTCCTGCCCTTCGTCGATCTTCTTACCGACCGGTTCGACGTGCTGCGGCTGGACGGTCCCGTCGACTACCGACGCGAGCGGATGGGGGGCTTGCCCGTCTACTACGTGCCCAACGGCGAGGAGACGACGAAAGCGCTTTCGCAGCTCTTCTTCCGGCTTACGGACTTTCCGCCCGAAGATCGCGAACGCGTGCCCCGCGCCCGCTTGCGCCTGCCCTCGGGCCGGACACTGGAGGTACCGAAGTCGCTCAAAGGCGTGGCGGTCTTCAGCTTCAAGCGCCTGCTGGCCGCGCCCACCGGGCCTGAGGAGTATCTGGCCATCGCGCGCACCTATCACACGGTGTTCCTGGTGGGTGTGCCGGTGATGGGGCCCGAACACCGGAACGAGGCCGCCCGTTTCACGGCCTTCGTAGACGCCCTCTATGATTGGCGGGTGAAGCTCGTCATCGGGGCGGACGCCCCGCCCCAGGGCCTCTACCCTGCGGGCGACGGCAGTTTCGAGTTCCAGCGCACGGTCTCGCGCCTCATCGAAATGCAGTCCGAGGCCTATCTGGCGGCCGGGCACGGCGCTCGTGGCTGACGGGCCAAAGGCTGCGCCTTTCGGAACCTCTCCGTCGCCCCGACTTTCGTTGGGATCGCCACTTCGGGCGAGCCGCTCGGGATGGAGTCACCAGGGCCGGCGCGCCGTTCCGACAGCCCGCGCCGGCGTCGGGGCTCGCGATCTCCGGCTCGCCCCCAAGGGCCGCGGCCCCGTTCGCCGGGTGCGTCGCCCGGCCCTCGGGCGCCGATCGCGCTCCATCGCACCCGACGTCCGCATCGCACTGGCCCGGCCGCCCGAGGCGCAGCGCCGCGGCGGGACTGGCCCGACCGGCGGCCCAGAAGGCCCTGAGGGCGGTTTCGGTCAGGCCCGAGCGGAGGGCGCCACGGACCCCGGTCGCGCGCCCGCCGCGACGGAGGGCCGGCGCGCGGCTCGGCTTTCGCGCCCACCCCGCGCCCCGGGGCTAGGCGCCATGCCGTTGACGCAGCTTCCAACCGGCGGATAGGCACCCGCCTGGTCCGATCGACAAGGGGGAACGCATGGCCAGGCCCAAGATCGCGCTGGTGGGCGCGGGCATGATCGGCGGCACGCTCGCCCACCTCGTCACGCTCAAGGAGCTGGGCGACGTCGTGCTGTTCGACATCGCGGAGGGGCTGCCCCAGGGCAAGGCGCTCGACATCGCCCAGTCGGCCCCGGTCGAGGGGGTGGACGTCCGGCTCAAGGGCACCCAGGCCTATGCAGAGCTCGCCGGGGCCCAGGTCGCCATCGTGACGGCGGGCGTTCCCCGCAAGCCGGGCATGAGCCGCGACGACCTCCTCGAAGTCAATCTCAAGGTCATGAAGGCGGTGGGTGAAGGGCTGAAGGAACACGCGCCCGACGCGTTCGTGATCTGCGTCACCAATCCGCTGGATGCGATGGTGTGGGCCCTGCGCGAGTTCACGGGCTTCCCCCATGCCAAGGTGGTGGGGATGGCGGGAGTTCTGGATTCCGCCCGCTTCCGCCATTTCCTGGCCGAGGAGTTCGGTGTCAGCGTGAAGGACGTGACCGCCTTCGTACTCGGTGGCCACGGCGACACCATGGTGCCAGTCGTGAAATATTCCACCGTGGCGGGCATTCCGGTCCCGGACCTCGTGCGCATGGGCTGGTCGACGCCGGAGCGAATTGCCGCCATCGTCGAGCGCACGCGCGGCGGCGGTGGGGAGATCGTGGGGCTGCTGAAGACCGGCTCGGCCTACTACGCGCCGGCGGCCTCGGCCATCGCCATGGCCGAGGCGTACCTCAAGGACCAGAAGCGCCTTCTGCCCTGCGCGGCGCACCTGACCGGGCAGTATGGGGTCGATGGCCTCTACGTCGGTGTCCCCGTGATCATCGGGGCGGGCGGGGTCGAGCGCGTGGTGGAAATCGAGCTCGACGACGCGGCCCGCGCGAACTTCCAGGTGTCGGTGCAGGCGGTGCGCGACCTGGTGGCCGCCTGCCGCCGCCTGGAACCCGCGCTCGCCTGACCCCCGCGCCATGAACGTCCACGAGCACCAGGCCAAGGAGCTGCTCGCTCGTTTCGGGGTGCCGGTGCCGGCCGGGTTCGTGGCCTTCACCCCTGACGAAGCCGTGGCGGCGGCCGACCGGCTGCCGGGCCCGCTCTACGTCGTGAAGAGCCAGATCCATGCCGGGGGGCGGGGCAAGGGCCGCTTCCTCGAGCTGCCGGAGGGGGCCCAGGGCGGAGTGCGCCTTGCCCGCTCGCGGGAGGAGGTCCGCGCCCATGCGGAGGACATGCTGGGCCGCACGCTGGTCACCGCGCAGACGGGGCCGGCCGGTCGGCGCGTCCGGCGTCTCTACGTCACCCAGGGGGTCGCCATCGGCCAGGAATTCTACCTGGCCTTCCTCGTCGACCGCAGCTCGGGCCGGATCGCCTGCGTGGCGTCTGCCGCAGGCGGCGTGGACATCGAGGAAGTGGCGCGCGCCACGCCCGAACGGATTCTCACCCTCACGGTCGATCCCGCGACGGGCTGGCGGCCCCATCATGGCCGGCGCGTGGCCGCGGCCCTGGGGCTTGGCGGTGATCTGAGGGCCCAGCTCCTGGACCTGACCGACCGGCTCTACCGCGCCTTCCTCGCGCTCGACGCAAGCCAGATCGAGGTGAACCCGCTTGCCGTTTCGGGCGACCGGCTGATGGTGCTGGACGCCAAGATGAACTTCGACGCCAATGCCCTGTTCCGCCAGCCCGACGTGGCGGCGTTGCGCGACCCGAGCGAAGAAGAGCCGGCCGAAGTCGAGGCGGCGCGGCACGACCTCGCCTTCATCAAGCTGGAGGGGGACATCGGCTGCCTGGTCAACGGCGCGGGCCTTGCCATGGCCACGATGGACATCATCAAGCTGGCCGGCGGGGAGCCCGCCAACTTCCTCGACGTTGGCGGCGGGGCCAGTCGCGAGAAGGTCACGGCGGCCTTCCGCCTGATCCTGGCCGACCCGGCCGTGCGCGGGATCCTGGTCAACATCTTCGGCGGGATCATGCGGTGCGACATCATCGCCGACGGCATCGTCGCCGCTGCGCGCGAGGTGGAGCTCAAGGTGCCGCTCGTCGTCCGGCTGGAAGGCACGAACGTCGAGCAGGGGCGGGCGATCCTCGCCCGATCGGGCCTGCCGGTCATCACGGCCGACGACTTGGGCGATGCCGCCCGCAAGGTGGTGGCCGCCGTCCGGGGGGCTTGAGGCATGGCGATCCTCGTCGACCGGCAGACCCGGGTCCTCACGCAGGGGTTCACGGGCCGGCAGGCCACCTTCCATTCCGAACAGGCATTGGCCTACGGCACACGGCTCGTGGGCGGCGTGTCCCCCGGCAAAGGGGGGACGACGCACCTCGGGCTGCCCGTGTTCGACACCGTGGCGGAAGCGAAGGCCGCCACCGGTGCCGATGCCACCGTCATCTACGTCCCGCCCGCCGGGGCCGCCGACGCCATCCTGGAAGCGATCGCCGCCGAGATCCCCCTCATCGTGTGCATCACGGAAGGCATTCCCGTGCTCGACATGGTGCCGGTCAAGCGCGCGCTCCAAGGCTCGAAGTCGCGGCTCATCGGCCCCAACTGCCCCGGCGTGCTCACGGCCGGCCAGTGCAAGATCGGGATCATGCCGGGGTCGATCTTCCACCCGGGTTCGGTGGGCATCGTCTCGCGGTCGGGCACGCTCACCTACGAGGCGGTCTTCCAGACGACCCGCGCCGGCCTGGGCCAGACGACCGCGGTCGGCATCGGCGGCGACCCCGTGAATGGCACGAGCTTCGTCGACGTGCTGGAACTGTTCCTGGCCGACCCGGCCACCGAGGCGATCATCATGATCGGGGAAATCGGCGGCAACGCCGAGGAAGAGGCCGCCGCTTTCATCGCGAGCGAACGACGGGCGGGCCGGTCGAAGCCGATCGTGGGGTTCATCGCTGGCACGACGGCCCCGCCCGGGCGGCGCATGGGCCATGCGGGCGCCATTGTGGCCGGAGGACGGGGTCGCGCGCAGGACAAGATCGAAGCCTTGCGCTCGGCGGGCGTTGCCGTCGCCCCCAGCCCCGCCGACCTCGGCCGCACGCTGAAGGAATTGCTGGGGGCATAGCGGCCATGCAGGGGGCAACGACCGGCGCGCCCTGCGGTTGAGGGGGCGGGCCCAGCCCGATATTGGCAAAGGCCCTCTTGCCGAGGTGTCCCGGATGTCGGAGCCCCTGATTGCCGAGCCCCTGCCCCGCCCCAGCTGGGCGCGCGAGGGTTGGCCCCTGCCTCCCGCCCACGAATGGCTGACCGCGCTGGACCCGGGCTTCCCCGACCCTGCACAGGCCGCCGCCGCCGTGGCGCGCGCGGCACCGGCCCAAGCCGCCCACGCCGAAGAGTCGGCCCGCGACACGATCCGCGCGGTGATGCTGATTCGCACCTACCGGGTGCGGGGGCATCTGGCGGCCCGCCTCGATCCCCTGGGCCTTGCCGACCGGCCGCTGCCGCCTGACCTCACGCCCGAGTACCACGGCCTTACCGACCCGGACCGAGTGGTGTTCATCGGGGGCGTCTTCGCCGGCATCGAAACCATCACGGTGCGGGAACTGGTCGACGTCCTGCAGCGCAACTACTGCGGCCACGTCGGTCTCGAATACATGCACATCACCGACGTCGAGGAGCGGCGGTTCCTGCAGGAGAAGTTCGAGGGCCGCGAGGCCGAGATCCACTTCACGCCCGAGGGCAAGCGGGCCATCCTCAACAAGCTGATCGAGGCCGAACAGTTCGAGAAGTTCCTGGCCCGCAAGTACGTCGGCACCAAGCGCTTCGGCCTGGAGGGGGGAGAGGCCGCCATCCCCGCTCTCGAATCCATCATCAAGGTGGGTGGCGCGCGGGGGGTGAAGGAGATGGTGATCGGCATGGCCCACCGCGGCCGGCTGAACGTGCTGGCCAACGTGATGCAGAAGCCGTTCCAGGCCATCTTCCACGAATTCTCGGGCGGTTCGGCGCATGACGAGGACGTGGGCGGCTCGGGCGACGTGAAGTACCATCTCGGCACCTCGACTGACCGCACCTTCGACGGCAACACGGTCCACCTCTCGCTCACCCCCAATCCCTCGCACCTCGAGGCGGTGGACCCCGTGGTGCTGGGCAAGGCCCGCGCCGTGCAGGACATCCGCGGCCGCCCGCGCGCGGAGGTGGAAGACGAAGTCATGCCGGTCCTGCTGCATGGGGATGCCGCCTTCGCGGGGCAGGGGATCGTGGCCGAATGCTTCGCCCTGTCGGGCGTGCCGGGCTATTCCACGGGCGGCACCATCCACTTCATCATCAACAACCAGATCGGGTTCACGACCGCCCCCGCCTTCGCCCGCTCGTCCCCCTATCCCTCGGACGTGGCGAAGATGGTCCAGGCGCCCATCTTCCATGTGAACGGCGACGACCCCGAGGCGGTGGTGTTCTGCACCAAGGTCGCCACCGAGTTCCGCCAGCGGTTCAACCGCGACGTGGTGATCGACATGTGGTGCTATCGCCGGTTCGGCCACAACGAAGCCGACGAGCCGGCCTTCACCCAACCGTTGATGTATCGGCGGATCCGCAACCATCCTTCAGTGGCGGAACTCTATGCCGAACGGCTGATCGCCGAGGGGCTCGTCACGCGCGAGGACGTTCGCGCCATGGCCGAGCGATACGTGGCCCGGCTCGAGCGCGAGTTCGAGGCGGCCAAGTCGTACGTGCCGACCCGCGCCGAATGGTTCGGCGGCCGCTGGTCGGGCCTGCACCAGCCGGCCGATCCCGTCACCGCACGACGCGGAGCCGACACGGGCGTGCCGGTCGAGCGCTTGCGCGCCCTGGCGCGCGTGCTCCACGAGGTGCCGGAAGGCTTCGCGATCCATCCGACCCTCAAGCGGATCCTGGACGCCCGCGACCAGGCCATCGCCTCGGGCGTGGGCCTCGACTGGGCGACCGCCGAAGAGCTGGCGCTGGCCAGCCTGTTGACCGGCGAACCCCGGTTCGCCGTGCGCTTGTCGGGCCAGGATTCGGGGCGCGGCACCTTCAGCCAGCGCCATGCCGTGTGGGTGGACCAAGAGACGGGCGCCAAGCACGTGCCGCTCCAGCGGCTGGGAGGGCGCTGCGAGATCCTCGACAGCCCGCTGTCCGAGTTCGGCGTGCTGGGCTTCGAGTATGGCTATGCGCTGGCCGACCCCCACTGCCTGGTCATGTGGGAGGCGCAGTTCGGCGATTTCGCCAATGGCGCCCAGGTGATGATCGACCAGTTCCTGGCGAGCGGCGAGGCCAAGTGGCTGCGGGCCAATGGCCTCGTGCTGCTGCTTCCCCATGGTTATGAGGGCCAGGGCCCCGAGCACAGCTCGGCGCGCCTGGAACGGTTCCTCCAGCTCTCCGCCGAAGACAATTGGCAGGTAGCCAACTGCACGACCCCAGCCAACTACTTCCACATCCTCAGGCGGCAGATGCTCCGGCCCTTCCGCAAGCCGCTGGTGCTGATGACGCCCAAGTCGCTGCTCCGGCACCCCATGGCCCGCTCGCGCCTTGAAGAGTTGGGGCCGGGCACGTCGTTCCACCGCGTCCTCGACGATCCGGCCCACCCGGATCCCGACGGCATCCGACGGCTTATCCTCTGCTCGGGCAAGCTGTTCTACGATTTGGCCGAAGCGCGCGATCGCGAGGGTCGCACCGACCTCTACCTGTTGCGCATCGAGCAGCTCTACCCCTTCCCGGCCGACGTGATCGCGCAATACGCCAGCCGCTTTCCCCATCTCGAAGCGGTCGTCTGGGCGCAGGAGGAGCCACGCAACGCCGGGGCCTGGTTCTTCGTGGCGCCCCTCATCGAAGAAGCGCTCGGACGGCGGCCGGAGTATGCGGGCCGGGCCGCCTCGGCCGCGACGGCCACGGGGTTGGCGCGCCGGCACGCGGCCGAGCAGGCGAAGCTGGTGGCCGAAGCGCTGGGCCATTCGCCGCGTGAAGTGCGTTCGGCCATTCGGGCGACCCTGCGAGGCCCCACCGGACGCCGGGCGGCCTGACGCGCCAGGCGGCGGGCGAGGGAAGGGGGAGACATGGACGTCGTCGTGCCGGCACTCGGGGAGTCCGTGGCCGAGGCCACGGTCGGCCAATGGCTGAAGCAGCCCGGCGATCCCGTGAAGGCCGATGAACCGATCGTGAGCCTCGAGACCGACAAAGTGGCGGTCGAGGTGCCAGCGCCGGCGGACGGCGTGCTGGTGGAACAGCTGGCGCAACCGGGAGAGACCGTGGCGGTGGGAGCGGTCATCGCCCGTATCGAGCCTGGTGCGGCGGGGCGTGCCCCGACCCTGCTGGACGCGACGCCCGCCCCGCCGCCGACCGCCGGCGCCCCCCCCGCCGCCCCGCCGCCCGCGGCCACGGCCGCACCCCCGGCCGTCGCCGCACCGGGGGGTGCCCCGCAGCCAACACCCACCCCGACGGCCGCAGCGCCACCGGCATCCACCACCTTGGCGTGGGCCACCCCGGCCTCGGCGGTCGACCGCTCGGCGGAGCCGCCCAAGTCCGCGACCCAGCCGGCCGCCCACCTGCATCCCGCCGCGGCCCGGATCGTGGAACAATACGGGCTCGATCCCGACAGTATTCCCGGAGACCGGCCCATCACCAAGGCCCAGGTGCTGGCCGCGATCGAGGCCGGCGTGGCGCGCCGGAAAGAGCCACCGCCTGCCCCCATCGCCGCGGCGCCCCTGTTGCGCCCGCGGATGGAAGAACGCGTGCGGATGTCGCGCCTGCGGCAGACGATCGCCCGCCGGCTCAAGGAAGCCCAGAACACGGCCGCCATGCTCACCACGTTCAACGACGTGGACATGTCGGCCGTGATCAGGGTGCGCGAGGCCCATCAGGAAAGCTTCATGGCCAAGCACGGCGTGCGCCTGGGCTTCATGTCGTTCTTCGTGAAGGCGGCCACCCTGGCGCTGCGCGACGTGCCGCAGGTGAACGCTGCGATCGAAGGCGACGAGATCGTCTTCCGCACTTACGCCGACATCGGCATCGCCGTCTCGAGCCCAGCGGGTCTCGTGGTCCCCATCCTCAAGGACGCCGACACCCTGTCGTTCGCCGAGTGCGAGCGGCGCATCGCCGACTTCGGGCGCCGCGCGCGCGAGGGTCGGCTGACGCTCGAGGAACTGCAGGGCGGAACCTTCACCATCTCGAACGGGGGCGTCTTCGGCTCGCTGCTGTCGACGCCCATCCTCAACCCGCCGCAGTCGGCGGTGCTCGGCATGCACCGCATCGAGGAGCGACCCGTGGTGCGCGCGGGCCAGGTCGTCGTCCGGCCGATGATGTACTTGGCGCTCACCTACGACCATCGGTTGATCGACGGGCGCGAGGCCGTGACCTTCCTTGTGCGGATCAAGGAAGCGATCGAGGACCCGCTGCGCCTGCTGGTGGACCTGTAGGAGCCCGGGCGTGGCGGCCTTCGACCTCATCGTCATCGGCGGTGGCCCGGGCGGCTACGTGGCGGCCATCCGGGCGGCCCAGCTGGGCCTGAAGGTGGCCTGTGCGGAGAAGTCCTCCACCCTGGGCGGCACCTGCCTCAACGTGGGCTGCATTCCCTCGAAGGCGCTGTTGCACGCCAGCGCGCTCTTCGCCGAAGCCCGCGAAGGGTCGCTCGAGAAGTTCGGGATCCGGTTCCGAGAGGTCACGCTCGATCTTGCCGCCATGATGGCGGAGAAGGCGAAGGCCGTTGCCGAACTCACACGCGGGATCGAATTCCTGTTCCGCAAGAATGGGGTGGTCTGGCTCAAGGGGACGGCCGCCTTCGTCGATCCGCACGCGATCAAGGTGGCGGGCGAGCGGCACGAGGCGCGCCACCTGCTGATCGCCACCGGTTCCGAGCCGGCCTTCCCGCCCGGGCTCGCCCCCGACGGCGAGGTCGTGGTGACGTCGACCGAGGCGCTCGCGTTCGACCGAGTGCCGCGGCGGCTGCTCGTGGTGGGGGGTGGCTACATCGGGCTCGAGCTGGGCTCAGTGTGGCGGCGGCTGGGGGCGGAGGTGGTGGTCGTCGAAGTCATGCCGACCATCCTGCCCGCCATGGACCCGGACGTGGTGAGCGAGTGCACCCGGCTGTTCCGACGGCAGGGGCTCAAGCTGCACACCTCGACCAAGGTCGCCGCGATCGAGCGCGTGGGGGAGGGCGCGCGCGTGGCGCTCGAGCCCGAAGGCGGTGGCCCGGCCGAGGTCGTGGATGCCGACCGGGTGTTGCTGGCCGTCGGCCGTCGACCCTACACTCAGGGCTTGGCCCTGGAGCGTGCTGGCCTGGCGGTGGACGAGCGCGGCCGACTGCCTGTCGACGGGCAGTTCCGCACCGCCGTGCCCCACATCCGCGCGATCGGTGACGTGACGGCCGGCCCCATGCTGGCCCATCGCGCCATGGACGAAGGCCATGCCGCCGCCGAGTGGATCGCCGGGCGCACGGGCCATGTGGACCGCGCGGTCATTCCGGCCGTGGTCTACACCCACCCCGAGATCGCCGCGGTGGGCTTGAGCGAACCCGACGCGCGGGCGGCCGGCCACGACGTGCGGGTGGGCCGATTCCCCTTTGCGGCCAATTCGCGGGCCAAGGCCAACCGCGACACCGACGGGTTCGTGAAGATCGTGGCCGACGCGGCTACCGACCGCGTCCTGGGCGTGCACATCGTGGGGGCCGTGGCCGGCACGCTGATCGCCGAGGCCGCGCAGGCGATGGCGCTGGGGGCGAGTTCCGAGGACATTGCGCTCACCTGCCATGCCCATCCCACCCACGCCGAAGCGCTGAAGGAGGCCGCGATCGCGGTGCGGGGGCCGGCCCTGCACGCCTGAGGGTGGCAAGCCGGGCCGGCTTGGCGCACGGATGCCATGACCAGCGCCTGCTGCGCACCGCGAAGGATGCGACGGCCGGCCCCGCGCCTGGCCCGATCAGCGCAGAGCTGACCTGGCCAGCGCTCGGGACGGCGGATTCGTCGGAGCCGCGAAGGCCGCGCAGGCAAGACACCGGGCCTGGACCCAGGGGCCGGTCGCAGCCTCAAGCGCCGAGCGTACGCCCACGGCCAGCCTCAGGCGGGCGGCATGCGCGGGCAGGCCCAGGGGGTCGGGCACGGGGGAGCGAACCCACGTGCGGCCCGCCAGCAGCTGGTCGAACAGGCTGCGGGGCTGGCGGATCTCCTTAGCTTTGATGACGCCCTCGAGCTTCGCAAGGCGGCCCGCCTCGGCCACGGCCGTGTCCAGCCCCCCGAAGGAGTCGACGAGCTTCAGGCGCTCGGCCGCCAGCCCCGACCAGACCCGGCCTTCGGCGATCCGCTCCACCTCGAAGGGCGGCAGCCGACGCGCCTGGGCCACCAGGTTCACGAACCGGCGATAGACGTTCTCGACGGACGCCTGGATCAGGTCGCGCGCGGGGGCGTTCAGGCCCTCGATCAGGTTGGGCTGGCGCGAATAGGGCGTGGTGCCCACGCCGTCGGAGGTGATGCCGAGTTCGGCGAGCGTGCGCCCGAAGATGGGGACGATGCCGAAGACCCCGATGGAGCCTGTGATGCTGGACCGTTCGGCCAGGATCCGGTCGGCCGCCGTCGCCACCCAATAGCCGCCCGAAGCGGCCACCGGCCCCAGGGAGGCCACGACAGGCTTGCCGGCCGCCTTGGCCGCCAGCGCTGCCTCGCGGATCACGTCGGCGGCAGTGGCCGACCCGCCCGGGCTCGAGATCCTGAGGACGAGGGCCTTCACCTCGTCGTCGGCGATCGCCCGTTCGACCAGGTCGGCCACGCTGCGCGCCCCGGCCTGGCCTTCGGGCGCCTCGCCGTCGACGATCGGGCCCGCCACATGCACGATGGCCACCTGGGCCTCGCGGTCGGCGTCGCGCAACCGGGCGGCCAGGTATTCGGGCAGGCCGATGCGCTTGAAGTCGTCGGCCCGGTCCGGATCGTCGCCCTCGCCCACCAGCTGGCGCAAGCGCCTGGCGAACTCAAGACGCGGGCCCACTCTATCCACGAGCCCGGCCTCCCGGGCGAGGGTGGCGAGGTCGGGGCCCGCGCTCTGCACCCGGGCCGGCCAACCCTTCACGAGCGCGTCGAGGTCGAGGCTCGGGCGGGCGGCCTTGATTCCGTCGCGATAGGCCCGCCACAGGTCATCCACCAAGGCCTGATCGGCCGCCTCGGCCTCGGGTGAGGCTTCGGTCCGCGTGAACGGCTCGACCGCCGACTTGAAGGTGCCGACCCGGAACACCTCGACGTCGAGCTTGAGCTTCTGCAGGGCGTTGCGGAAGTAGAGGTTGGTGGCGCCCGGGCCTGACAGGGCAACAGTGCCCAGCGGATTCACCCACACCTCGTTCGCATGGGCGGCGAGGTACCAGCTGTCGTCGAAGTAGACCGTCGCGTACGCCAGCACGGGCTTGCCCGCCCTGCGGACGCGCTGCAGCGAACGGCCGACCGCCTCCAGGTTGGCAAGCCCCCCGCCCAGGAATCCGTCGAGGTCGAGAACGACGGCCTTCACGGCCCGGTCTTGCGCGGCCGCTTCGAGCGCGCGGGTCACGTCGCGGACCTCGATCTCGGGCGGCAGCCCGCCGTCGACCGCTGCGAGCGGGCTCAAGGGGGTCGCCTGGTCCACCAGCGCTCCTTCGAGGTCGAGCACCAGGGCCGCTCCGTCGGGCACCTTGACGGTGGCTCCGCGCAGCGACAGGGCGGCGGCCAGCCCGCCAAAGAACAGCAGGAGAAAAAGCAGGGCGAGCGCGTCCTTGATGCCGACGAGCACGCGCCAGATGCCGCCGAGGAAGGTCATGGGTCGGGCTCCGAGGCCAAGAAGGGCCGCCCGCCCCCTAGCGTCTGGCCGGCCCGGCCGGAAGCCTAGAGGCTGCGGCCCACGATCTCCTTCATGATCTCCGACGTGCCGCCGTAGATGCGCTGGACGCGCGCGTCGCGCCAGAGGCGAGCGATCGGGTATTCGTTCATGTAGCCCGCTCCACCGTGCAGTTGCAGGCAGGCGTCCACCACCTCCCACTGCAACTCGGTGTGCCACAATTTGGCGGCGGCCCCTTCGGTCGCATCCAGCTTGCCATCGATGTGGCGGCGGATCGCCCAATCCAGGTGCGCCCAGCCCACCTGAAGCTTGGTCTTGAGGTCGGCAAGGGTGAAGCGAGTGTTCTGGAAGTCGAGGATCGCCCGGCCGAAGGCCTTGCGCTCGCGCACGAAGGCGAGCGCCTCGTCGAAGGCGCGCTGAGCGCTGCCCATGGCCGAGATCGCGATCGACAGCCGCTCCTGCGGCAGCTGGCTCATCAGGTACGCGAAGCCCTTGTTCTCCTCGCCCAGGCACTGCGTGATGGGCACGCGGCAGTCATGGAAAAACAGCTCGGACGTATCGGCCGAATTCTGGCCAATCTTGTCGAGGTTGCGACCCCGCTCGAAGCCGGGCGTATCGGCGTCCACCAGGATCAGGCTGATGCCTTTCGCCCCCTTGTCGGGGTCGGTCTTGGCCACGACGATCACGACGTCGGCATTCTGCCCGTTGGTGATGTAAGTCTTCGAGCCGTTGATCACGTAGTGGTTGCCGTCGCGCCGGGCGGTGGTGCGGATGCCCTGCAGGTCCGAGCCCGCCCCCGGCTCCGTCATGGCGATTGCCGTGATGCACTCGCCCGAGATCATCCGCGGCAGATAGCGCGCCTTCTGCTCGGGGCTGCCGTAGGCCACGAAATATTCGGCCGTGATGTCGTTCTGCAGCGTGATGCCGGCCGAGGAGCCGAGATAGGCCAACTCCTCGTCGATCACGGCGTTGTACCCGAAGTCGAGGCCCAGGCCACCGTACTCGGGCGGCACGTTGGGGCAAAGGATGCCCGCGTCGCCGCAGGCCCGCCAGAACGACCGGTCGACGATGCCCTGTTCCTCCCACCGGTCGAGGTGGGGGACAAGCTCGCGCGCGAAGAAGCGGCGCACCTGTTCGCGAAAGGCATGGTGATCTTCGGTGAAGCAAGTGCGGCGGCTGGTGTCGATCATCGGGAGTCTCCTGATGGGCAGCTCCGTCCGTGCCGGGTGGCGCCGTCGGGGGCAACCTGCCGGCCCCGCGAGGGCGCAACGCCTGGGGCGCGGCGGGTGACCGGGGCTTCAGTCCGCAAGGAACCGGATGGGCGAGCGCAGCACGTGGGCGCCCTCGTCCGCGACCACCAGGCCGCGCTCGGCCACCACGGGCTGGGCCAGCGCCTGGGCCGTGTCCAGTACGGGGGCGAACGCCACGTCACGATCCTTGAACCATTCCACCCATTCGGCCTGGGTGCGCGTGGCGAACGTGTCGGCCAGGAAGCGGATGAGGGGGGCGTGCGCCGGGCCGGCGGGCGCTTCGGCCAGGGGCACCAGGTCCGGCCGGCCGAGGGCTTCGAGCAGATTCCGCGCGAACTTCGCTTCGCGTCCGCAGAGCACGACGAAGCGGTCGTCGCGCGTCCGGTAGACCTGATAGAGGGCATGGCCGCCCAGCGAACGTTGGTGGGCCGAGCGCACCGGTCGGCCGTCCACCACCGTCTCACCCAGGAGGTGGGCCCCCCAAGGCAGCAGGCAGTCCAGCATCGCCACGTCGATCGTCGCCCCTGCACCGGTGCGCTCCCGGGCGAGAAGTGCCATCAGGATGGCCGACAGGGCCGTCAGCCCCGCCGCCATGTCGGAGGCCGGCAGGCCGGGCACGGCCGGCGTTCCGTCCGGGCCGTCGTTGAGCGACAGGAAGCCCGACAGCGCCCAGGCGCCAAGGTCGTGGGCGGGATGATGGGCGAGCGGCCCCGTCTGTCCGAAGGCCGAGATCGAGCACCACACGAGCCTGGGGTGCCGGCGCCGCACCTCGGCTGCAGCGAAGCCCAGCCGGGCCATCACCCCGGGCCGGAACCCTTCGACCAGCACGTCGGCCTGGGCGATGAGCTCGTGGAGGTGCCGCGCCCCCTCGGGTGTCTTGAGGTCGAGGCGCACCACCTCCTTGCCCCGGTTGACGTTGCGATACCAGAAGGACTGGCCGGCTTCGAACGGCTCCATGGTCGCCGCCGGATCGCCGCCCGGCGGCTCGATCTTGACGACCCGAGCCCCCTCGTCGGCCATCAGCCGGGTGAGCATCGGTCCTGGCAGGAATTGCGTGAGGTCGAGGACCATCAACCCCGCCAACCGGCCGGCCATCGCAGGACCCCCGGCTCAGACGACGCCCGAGCGTCGGAAGCCGGCGATCTCCTCGGCCGAAAAACCGGCCTCGGCCAGGATCGCTTCGGTATCCGCGCCCAGTGCGGGTGCCGGCCGGGCGGGAAGCCGTTGTCCACCGACCAGGATCGGGCTCGCCAGCGCCCGCATGCCCGGCCGCTGGGGGTGGGGGACCTGCTGGATCATGCCCCGGCGATGGATGAAGGCGTTCTCGAGCGCTTGGGCCAGATCATGAACCGGCGCCACCGGGCACCGCCCCCGCAGTCGCTCGAGCCATTCGGCCGTCGTGCGGCGAAGGAAGATTTCATCCAGGATTTCCGTGAGGTCTGGGCGGTTTTTCAGACGAGCTTCAACGGTTGCGAACCGGGGGTCGGTGGTGAGCCAAGCGGCCTCCAGGGCCTCCGCCAGCCGTTCCCAGAACTTGGGAAGCTGGGCCATCACGAAGATCCAGCCGTCGGCCGTGCGGAACAGCTGGGACGGCGTCACCGACGGATGGGCGGAACGAGGGCTGCGCCCCGTCACGTAGCCTTCGTTCAGGTACCACATGGCGGGATAGCTCGTCTGATGCACGGCGGCCTCGAGCAAGGCCACGTCATAGTCGCCGCCGCGACCGGTTTCCCGCGCGGCCAGGATCCCGGCCAAGGTGGCGGTGGCCAGGATCTGGCCGGTCATGTAGTCCACCATCGACAGGCCGAAGCGCGTGGGCGGGGCGTCGGGCTCGCCGGTCAACGACAGGAAGCCCGCTTCGGCCTGCATCAGATAGTCGTAGCCTGGCCAGCTTTCGCGCTCGTTGCCGCGCCCGTAGGCCGAGGCGTGGACGCACACGATCGACGGTTTGATCGCACCCAGCGACCGATAGTCGAGGCCGAGCTTGGCCGGCTGATCGCCCCGGGCGTTGTTGGTGACGGCGTCGGCCGTCATCACCAGCCGGTGGAGGATCCGCTGTCCCTCCGCAGTCTTGAGGTCGAGGGTCAGCGAACGTTTGTTGAGGTTGAAGGTCTGGAAGAACAGGCTGTCGTCGGGGCCCAGGAAGAACGGGCCCGTCTGGCGCGAGGAGTCGCCCCCCGCGGGGGGTTCGAGCTTGATGACCTCGGCCCCCAGCTGGGCCAGGCACAAGGTGCCGTAGGGCCCGGCCCCATAGGATTCCACCGACAGGATGCGGATGCCCGACAGGGGCAGGTTCAAGAGGGCCTCCCGTGCGGCGGGATCAGACGGGATTGCGCTTGAGCCACTGGCGGGCCACGATCAACCGCTGCATCTCGTTGGTGCCCTCGCCGATGCACATCAGCAGGGCGTCGCGATAGAAGCGCTCGATCTCGAATTCCTTGGAGTAGGAGTAGCCGCCGAAGATGCGCATGGCCTCTTCCGCGTTCCGCACGGCCGCTTCCGACGCGAAAAACTTGGCCATGCCTGCCTCCATGTCGCAGCGTTCGCCGCGGTCGTAGGCTTCCGCCGCATCCAGCATCAGCAGTCGTGCCGCCCGGGCGCGCGTCACCATCTCGCCCAGCTTGAGCTGGATGGCCTGGTGTTCGGCAATCGGCTTGCCGAACGTGCGCCGAACCTGGGCGTATTGAGTGGCCAGCCTTAGCGCACCTTCGGCGAGACCCACGCCGCGGGCCGCGACATTGATGCGCCCGAGTTCGAGGCCGCCGGTCGCCTGGATGAAGCCCTGGCCCTCGACCCCGCCGATGAGCTGGTCGGCCGGCACGCGATAGTCTTCGAACACGAGCTCGGCCGAATCGATCGCCTTGTAGCCCAGCTTCTCGATCTTTTTGCCGACCCGAAAGCCCGGACGCTTGTCGGCGATGAACAGGCTCATCCCCTTCCAGCGCGGGTCGGCCTCCGGATCGGTCTTCACCAGCAGCGCGAAGACGTGGCCGTGGATCCCGTTGGAAATCCAGGTCTTGGTGCCGTTGATCACGTATTCGTCGCCGTCGCGGCGGGCGGTCATCCGGATGCCCTGCAGGTCGGTGCCGGCGTCCGGCTCGGTGAGGGCCAGGCCGCCCCGCAGTTCGCCCGAGGCCATGCGCGGCAGCCACTTGGCCTTCTGGGCCGGCGTGCCGAACTTCTCGATGGCCATCGCGCAGATCAGGTGGCTGTTGAAGATGCCGGTGGGGGCCATCCATACCGACGCGATGCGCGCCACGATGTTGGCGTAGGTGGTGGCAGGCAGGCCTAGTCCTCCCCACTCCTGGCCGATGGTGGCCCCGAACAGGCCCAGTTCTGTCATCTGGCGCACGGTCTCCTCGGGCCAGATGTCGTGGTGGTCGTGATGCATCACGACGGGCTTCAGGTCCCGCTCGATCCACTTGTCGATCGTGTCGAAGAGCTGGGCTTCGAAATCGGGATCGACCTTGCGCGCCGGCGCGGTGGCCATCGCCTTTCTCCTCAGTCGTCGGCGGGCCCGTGGCCCCGCTTCCAGATCAGCATCGTGCGCTCGAACTCGCACACCACCACGCCGTGCTGGTTGCGGCCGATGGTCTTCACCGTCACCAACCCCTGGGTTGGCCGCTTGGCGCTCTCGCGCTTGTCCAGCACTTCGCTCTCGGCATAGAGCGTGTCGCCGTGAAAGACGGGCGCGGTCAGGCGGATTTCGCGCCAACCCAGGTTCGCCACCGCCTTCTGGCTGACGTCGGACACGCTCATGCCCACCAGGATCGCCACGGTGAGCGGCGAGGCGACGAGCGGCCGGCCGAATTCCGTCTTGCGCGCGTATTCGTGATCGAAGTGCAGCGGATGGGTGTTCATGGTGAGCAAGGTGAACCAAGTGTTGTCCGCCTCGCTGATCGTGCGGCCCGGTCGATGCTCGTACACATCGCCCACCGTGAAGTCCTCCCAGTAGCGACCGAACGTCTCACGGTACCGTCTGGGCCCGACCTCGATGCACCCCGCGCGCATGCTCCCTCCGTTCCGGCTTGACCCCGCCCGTATTTGTCCGGACATTTGGGCTGTCAACCCAGCGGGAACACGAGGAGACCCATGCGACGGACGGTCGGTCTAGTCCTGATGGCCCTGGCGGCGGCGGGTTCGGCCGCGCCGTTCGAGGGCGATGCGGCCATTGCCGCGTGGCGCCGCATCCAATGCTCCACCCAGGACCTCGAGCCCGTGGTGTTCCATTGGTCTGGCCGGGTGTGGTCGCGCGTGCCGGGCGAGCCCGACCGGCATCTGTGGAACGTCGAGGGCATGAACGTCCGCCAGTGCGTGACGGTGCGCGATCCCGTGCGCGGCCAGGGCGTGCGCATGGTGAGCCGCGAGGTGATGATCTACCTGGACCCCACCACGGGCCGGATCGTCGACGAATGGCGCAATCCCTGGACCGGCCGAACCAACCGGGTGTTCCATGTCGCCAACGATCCCGTGAACGGTCGGCCCGTGTTCCCGCGCGGGCCCGACGGCCAGCCCTTCCGCCTGCCGCTGCGCGTCGAGGACGGCCGGGCCTTCTGGAACATCGAGGTGCCGTTGTTCTACGCCAATCCCCTGGGTGGCGACTTCCAGGACCAGGTGGGCAACCAATACCATGCGATGGAGATCTTCGACTTCACGGTCGACGCGGCACGGTTGTCCGACCCCCGGGTGCGCAACGCTCGGCCGGCGGTCGCCTGGGTGCGCATCGCCCCGTGGCTCCCGTTCATGGAGATGGGTTCGCGCCCCGGGTTGATGGTGTTCAACGCCACGGGGCAGGTGGTGGCCGGCATCGACGCCCTTCCGGCCGAACTGCGTCAGGCGATCGCCACCCGCTGGCCCCAGTATCGCTCGCCGCCGCCGGCCGACGACGAACGACCGAACGCCACGACCTGGACGGAGTACCGCAAGTTCCTGGAGGCCGAACGGGCCCGGGCGGGGCGCTGAGCCGGCGGGGCGCCTGTGGTGATGGACCTGCCACCAACCGGGGGGCCGGCCGGCCTGTGGTCGAACGTAGAGGAGGTGGAATTCGCGCGCGAGGCGGGCCGCGAGGTGCCGCTCGTGATGGTGCGGGTGGAACGCGACGGGGCGGGGTGGCGGGCGCTGCCGGTCGACCCCTTCGGCCAGCCCACGGGGCCGGCCCGGCCGGTCCTCGTGCGCCACGGCGCTCCGGTGGTGGGCGATGCGGCGCTACGGCGGGCGCGGCCCTTCCGCTGCTGGGCAGCCATTCCCCGGCGCGACGGCAGCTGGTGGGGGGCGAGGGATCTCGAGCTGCACGATCAAGGCGGCATGACCCGCCTGACGACGGACGAAACCCCGCCCCAGGCGTTCGAGCTTAAGATGCGCAACGTCGTCTGGCCGTCCGGGCCCAACCGGCCGAGCCTCGTTCTCTACGTGCACGAGCCAGGCGCGCCGCGGGCCTTGGCCTATGCCTGGGCGGATCCGGGCGCCGTGCGCGTGGGGCTCAACCTGCGCCGGGTGCAGGCCAGCTGCACGCTGGCCGGGGCGGAAGGGACGCCGCCGCCCTGACCGAGGTCGGCCAGCCTCGGGGCCGAGCGCCCGGACGGAAGAGCGGCCCGCCGGCGTCGTGGGCGGGCAGCAGCGCAGGGGCGGACCGTCCGTTCCGGCTCGAGGCGGGCCGTGGATTCCGGCCCGACCGGCCGAGGCCCGATTGGGCGGGCCGTCGGGTCCCGCCCCTCGGTCGATGAGGCCCGTGGGCCGGGGCCGCCGCGGTCAGCCGAGGAGCGGGATGTCGCCCGTCAGGATCGTGACACTCGATGCGTTCACTTCGGCCAGCCCGCCGTCGACCGGAATGCGTTGAGGCTCCGCTCCAGGGCTTGCGTAGATCTCCACGAACCCCGGCCGCAGCGTCGAGAGCACGGGTGCGTGGCCGGCCAGCACGCCGAAGTCGCCCTCCGCGCCCGGGACGACCACCATATGCACCTCGGCCGAGCGGAGGCGCTTGACCGGCGTGACGATGTCGAGGTGAAGGCGCCCCATCACGCGGCCTCCATCAAACGCCGGGCCTTTTCCACTGCGTCCTCAATGGTGCCCACCATGTAGAACGCGGCCTCCGGCAGGTCGTCGTATTCGCCGTCCACGATCGCCTTGAAGCCGCGGATCGTATCTTCGAGCTGGACGAACACGCCGGGCGTGCCGGTGAACACTTCGGCGACATGGAAGGGCTGGGAGAGAAAGCGCTGGATCTTGCGCGCGCGGGCCACCACCAGCTTGTCGTCCTCCGAGAGCTCGTCCATGCCCAGGATCGCGATGATGTCCTGTAGCGATTTGTAGCGCTGCAGGATCTTCTGAACGGCGCGGGCCGTCTCGTAGTGTTCCCGGCCCACCACGCCGGGTTCCAGCACGCGCGAGGTGGAATCGAGCGGATCGACCGCGGGATAGATGCCGAGTTCCGCGATCTGCCGGGACAGCACGGTGGTCGCGTCCAGGTGGGCGAAGCTGGTGGCGGGCGCCGGGTCCGTCAGGTCGTCGGCCGGCACGTAGATGGCCTGCACCGAGGTGATGGAGCCCTTCTTGGTCGAGGTGATCCGCTCCTGCAGCGCTCCCATGTCGGTGGCCAGGGTGGGCTGATAGCCCACGGCCGAGGGGATGCGGCCCAGGAGCGCCGAGACCTCGGAGCCCGCCTGGGTGAAGCGGAAGATGTTGTCGATGAAGAACAGGACGTCCTGGCCTTCGACGTCGCGGAAATACTCGGCGATGGTGAGGCCCGAAAGCGCCACGCGGGCGCGCGCACCGGGCGGTTCGTTCATCTGCCCGAAGACGAGCGCCACCTTCGACCCTTCCGAGATGGCGTTGCCTTCCTTGTCGCGGGCGATCACGCCCGCTTCCAGAAACTCGTGGTAGAGGTCGTTGCCTTCGCGGGTGCGCTCGCCCACGCCGGCGAAGACCGAATAGCCGCCGTGGCCCTTGGCGATGTTGTTGATGAGTTCCTGGATGAGGACGGTCTTGCCCACGCCGGCCCCGCCGAACAGGCCGATCTTGCCCCCGCGGGCGTACGGGGCGAGCAAGTCGATCACCTTGATGCCCGTCACCAGGATCGAGGTGTCGGTCGACTGGTCGACGAAGGCCGGGGCGGGCGCATGGATTGGGGCGGTGGACGTGGCGTTGATGGGGCCCCGCTCGTCGATCGGTTCGCCGATCACGTTCATCACGCGCCCCAGCGTCTCGCGGCCGACCGGCATGCGGATCTGCGAGCCCGTGTCCACCACTTCCTGGCCGCGGACCATGCCGTCGGTCGAATCCATGGCGATGGTGCGCACCGTGTTCTCGCCGATGTGCTGGGCCACTTCCAGGACGAGCCGGCGGCCGTCGACCTCGGTTTCGAGGGCGGAGAGGATCTCGGGCAGTTCGGTGTCGAAGACGACGTCGACGACGGGGCCGATCACCTGGGTGACGCGGCCGATGTTGTTGGTGCCGTGCGTGGCCATGGGTGCGTTCCTCAACCGACAGGACCGAAATTGGGTGACGATGCGCCGTGCCGCGAGGCCTGTTGGCCGTGGCAGACCGGCGGCCGAGGCGCGCCGCGGGGCGGGACGGGGGCGCTCGTCGCGGCATGCCCTGCGGATGGATCAGGGTCCGGGCGGGTGGACCGGCTTTCCCCCCGCATCATCTCAGACCGCCTCCGCCCCCGAGATGATCTCGATGAGTTCCTTCGTGATCGCCGCCTGCCGCGTGCGGTTGTAGGTGAGCGTCAGGCGCCCGAGCATCTCGCCCGCGTTACGGGTGGCGGAGTCCATGGCCGTCATGCGCGCACCCTCCTCGGACGCGCGGGCTTCGAGCAGGCACTGGTAGATCTGGGCCGCCACCGACCGCGGCAGGAGTTCGGTCAGGATCGCCTCGGGGCTGGGCTCGAACTCGATGGCGGCCGGCAGTCGGTCCCCCACCTCGGGCCGCCGGACGGGGATCAGGCGCTCCTCGGTCGGCACCTGGACAAGCGCTGACCGGTAGTAGGCGTAAAGGATGTGCGCCACGTCGAACTCGCCGGCGGAAAAGCGCGCGATGAGGTCGTCGGCCAGCACCTTGGCCTCGGCGAAGGCCAGGATCTTGCGCCCCTCGATGGAGCGGGTGGCGATCACGTGGCGCCCGTGCGTGCGTTGCAAGGGTGCACGGCCCTTGCGGCCCACGACATAGAGCTTGACCGTTCGCCCCTGGGCCAGAAGGTCATCGGCCCGCCGGCGCGCAAGGCGCACGATGTTCGCATTGTAGGCACCGCACAGCCCGCGTTCGGACGTGACGACGACCAGCAGGTGCGTCTGGTCGCGGCCGGTGCCGGTCAAGAGCTTCGGCGCTTCGGGGCCCGTCATGTTGACGGCCAGGTTGCCGATCACGCGTGCAGCCCCTTCCGCGAACGGCCGGCCGGCCAGCGCCGCGGCCTGGGCTCCGCGCAGCTTGGCCGTGGCCACCAGGTTCATCGCGCGCGTGATCTTCTGCGTCGAGCGCACCGACGCGATCCGGAGTTTCAACGACTTCAAAGACGGCATGACGACCGGGCCCGAGCCGCGTGCGTCGTTACGAGAAGGTGCGCGCGTAGGCCTCGACCGCGGCCTTCAGCTTCTCGCGCGTGCCGTCGGCCAGGTCGCCGGTCTCGCGGATCTCCGCCAGCACGTCGGCGAAGCGGCCGCGCATGGCCTCCAACAGGCCGGCCTCGAAGCGCTGCACCTCGCTCACCGGGATGGGGTCCAGGAAGCCGTTCACGCCGGCGAAGATCGACACCACCTGCTCCTCGAACGGCATCGGGGCGTATTGCGGCTGCTTCAGGAGTTCGGTCAGGCGCTGGCCGCGGGCGATCAGCTTTTGGGTTGCGGGATCAAGGTCGGAGCCGAACTGGGCGAAGGCCGCCATCTCGCGATACTGGGCGAGTTCGAGCTTGATGGTACCGGCCACCTTCTTCATGGCCTTGGTCTGTGCGGCCGAGCCCACGCGCGAAACCGACAGCCCCACGTTGATGGCGGGGCGAATGCCCTGGTAGAATAGTTCGGACTCGAGGAAGATCTGCCCGTCGGTGATCGAGATGACGTTGGTGGGGATGTAGGCCGACACGTCGCCTGCCTGCGTCTCGATCACGGGCAGGGCGGTGAGCGACCCCCCGCCGTTCGCGTCGTTGAGCTTGGCCGCCCGTTCGAGCAGACGCGAGTGCAAGTAGAAGACGTCGCCCGGGTAGGCCTCGCGCCCCGGCGGCCGCCGCAGCAGCAGCGACATCTGCCGGTAGGCCACCGCCTGCTTCGACAGGTCGTCATAGGCGATCACGGCGTGCATGCCGTTGTCGCGGAAGTATTCGCCCATGGCGCAGCCCGTGTAGGGTGCGAGGTATTGGAGCGGGGCCGGGTCCGAGGCTGTCGCAGCCACCACGATCGTATACTCGAGCGCGCCCGTCTCTTCGAGCTTGCGCACGATCTGCGCTACGGTGGATCGCTTCTGCCCGATGGCCACGTAGATGCAGTACAGCTTCCGCTTCTCGTCGCCCGAGGCGTTGACGGCCTTCTGATTGATGAAGGTGTCGATGATCACGGCGGTCTTGCCGGTCTGGCGGTCGCCGATGATGAGCTCGCGCTGGCCGCGGCCGATGGGCACCAGGGCGTCCAGCGCCTTGAGCCCAGTCTGCATGGGCTCGTGTACCGAACGGCGGGGGATGATGCCCGGGGCCTTCACCTCCACGCGGCGTCGTTCGGTGGCTTCGATCGGGCCCTTGCCGTCCAGCGGGTTGCCGAGGGCGTCGACCACCCGCCCGAGGAGCGCCTTGCCCACCGGCACGTCGACGATGGCCCCCGTGCGCCGCACCGTGTCGCCTTCGCGCACGCCGGTGTCGTCGCCAAAGATCACGACGCCCACGTTGTCGGCCTCGAGGTTGAGCGCCATGCCCTTGAGCCCGCCCGAGAACTCCACCATCTCGCCCGCCTTGACGCGGTCGAGCCCGTGGACGCGGGCGATGCCGTCGCCCACCGACAGCACCTCGCCCACCTCGGCGATTTCGGCGCCTTCGTCGAAGGTTTCGATCTGTTGGCGGATGATGCGGGAAATCTCGGCCGGGCGAATGTCCATGGTCTAGAGGCCCTTCATTCGCGCGCCCAGGCGCTGCAGCCGGCTGCGCACGCTGGCATCGATCTGTTCCGACCCCAGCCGCACGACGATGCCGCCCAGAAGGGCCGGGTCGACGTCGACGGCAAGGTTCACCCGGCAGCCGGTGCGGGCCTCGAGCCGGGTGGCGATGGCGGCCTGCTGGCTCGTCGAGAGAGGGTGGGCGGCCCTGACCTGGGCGGTCAGTTCGCCGCGATGCTGGGCCAGCCGCCAGCGGAACGCCTGGATCGCGTGGGGCAGCAGCCGGGCCCGCCCGTTGCGCGCCAGCACACCCACAAAGGCCCTGACGGGGGCGGGAAGCTCGAGCCGGTCGGCCACCTCGAGCAGCGCGCGCTCCAGCTCGGCCCGCGACCGGCGCACGTCGCCAACCAGCGCGCGCAGCTCGGCTTCCTGGGCCAACGCAGCCTCCAGCCGAGCCAGCGCCTCGGCCGTCGGCTCGAGCGTCCGTGCCGCACGGGCCAGGTCGAACAGGGCGGTCGCGTAGCGCCCGGCCAATCCCGACAGGTCGCGCGATCCCACCCCGTATCTCTCCTGGCCGGCGATCCACCTTGCCGCCGCCGTCGCAGCGAGGGTCCCCCGTTGGCGGACCTGGCGCGGCCGGCGCCCTCGCGCGGAGCGCGAGCAGGAGGGGGCTAGCATGCAGGGGCCGGCGCGACAAGTCGGCCACCGGAACCGAGAGGGCAGCCCACGCCCATGCAAAGGCGGAATGGGTTGCCGCTCAGGCCCCACCCGCCGTCCGCCGCCGGCGCAGGACGAGCCAGACGGCCCCGGCCCCGCCCTGCCGTAGACCCGCCTGACGGACGGCGGCGATGCGCGCCGAGAGCTCGGGCGCCGCCAACCAGCGGGGAAGCTCGGCGCGGAGGGCGCCCCGCACGGGAGCCTCCGTCATGAGGTCGGCAGGAGAGGGGCCGGGCAGGTGTCCCTTGCCGGTGACGACCAAGATCAGGCGGTGTCCGCGCGCGTGGGCTGCCAGCACCTCATGGCGCAGCCGCGCGTAGGCCTGGGGGCGCGACAGACCGTGCAGGTCGATCACGCGATCGGGCCGGGCCTTGCCGGAAGCCAACCGGCGATCCCAGGTGGCATCCAGCGTCTCGCCGCGTCCTGGCCGGAACGCGGCCGACCGGGGGGGTGAAGCCCGGGCCAGGTCGGCTCGGCCCGGGGGCGGGGGCGTTGCGGTTCCATGGGGCGGGCTCGGCGCTGCCAGTGTGGCGGCCTGAGCGGGACGCAAGGGCCGCACGGTGCGGGCCAAGGCCTGCCAGAGGGCTTCCTCGCGCGGGGTCGGGCCACCGCTCATGAGGCGCCTTTCGGAAGCCAGATCCGGACCCGAGCCGGAACCTGCAGGCGGGATGCCGTGCGTTCGGCCTCGGGCCCGTGGCCCGTGAAGATGTCGAGCCGGTTGGGGCCCCGGATGGCGGCCCCGGCATCGGCCGCCACCAGGAAGCGCCGGACGGGCTGGCCGTCGAGGGTGAGCGCCACTTCCACCATCGCCCCCATCGGCATGTGGGCGGGATCCACGGCCACGCTCGCCCAGGGAACCAGCGGGCTGCCCAAGGCGCCCACGGGGAAGGGTTCGTCTTGGCCCACGACGCGGAAGAAGACCCAGCGGGGGTTGCGGTTCAAGAGCTCGTCACGCCGGTGCGGATGACGCTCGAGCCAGGCGCGGATCGCATCCAGCCCCGAGCCCGGCGGAATGGCGCCTCCCGCCCGCAGCCACGCCCCGACGCCTACGTATGCGTGGCCGTTGTGTCCGGCGAAGGAGAGGCGCAGGCGCTCGCCGTCGTCGAACCGTACGACCCCCGAACCCTGAACCTGCAGGACGAAAAGGTCGACCGGATCCATCCACGCCAGCACCGGCGCCAGGCCCTGGAGGGCCCCAGCGCGGATCGCCGCACGCGGAGGGCAGGGCGCACAGGGCCGCCGCGGCGGGCCCAGCACGGGATCGAGCCCCGCGGCAGGCGCACGATGGGCGGGGAGCTCGGGCAGGAAATAGCCGGTCGCAAGCCCGCGGCCGTCCCCCAGGGTGACAGGGCGGAAGTGCCGGTTCAGGAACTGGCCGAAGGCCGCGGGCTGCACCTTGCTGGCCGTCGCACAGGGTGCCTGCCAGCTCTCGCTGCGATGGTGGGGAGAGGTTCGGGCCAGAAGGTGGGGGCAGGCGGCCCGGAACGCCTCCAGCGCTGCGGTGCCATTGTCGGGGGACGGCGAGACGACCAGTTGCGGGGTGGGGACGGTGCACCCCACCAGGCTGGCCAGCGCCCCGGCCAGGTACCAGGGGCGCGTCACGCGGCCACGTCGGTCGCGACCAGAAGCCACACCGGATCGGGCGAGGCCACGTGCCGGCTGAAGGTCCAGACGTCGTGGGTCTCGACGCGCGCGCCGGGATCGCCCGCCACCACCTCGCCCCGGTCGTTGCGGGTTACCGCGACGATCGTGGCATCGAACCGCACGGTCACCTCGGCCATGTTGCCGTTCATCCGGGCGGCGGCGACCTGGGCCCGATCCACGCCGATGAGACGGTTCTCAAGCGTCTCGCCCCGCGCCCGGCGGTCCTCGATGGCGGCTCGGAAGTCGGCCAGCACGTCGTCCGACACGAGTTCGGCCAACTCCTCGAGGTCGCCCCGCCAGAAGGCCTCCAGGATCGTCTGATAGGCGGCCCGTGCGCCGGCGAGGAACGAGTCGAGGTCGAACTGGCGATCGGCTCGCCGGATGGCCTCCAGCCCGGCCCGCACGTCGCCCGGCAGGTCGGCGGGCAGCTCGGCCCGGGGGCGCACCTGCGGCTCCCCGGCTCCGGCCGGCGGGCCGGGGCGTGCCAGTTCGGGGGCGGTGGCCCGGAAGGGATCGCCCACGGGACGCTCGTGGCCGGTGCGTCGGCCCAGCACGTGATACAGGCGCAGGCCGATGAACCCGGCCAGCATCGCCAGGAACACGATTTCGATGATGCCGCCCTGCATGCCGCGCGCCTTCGCCTGCCCTTGTGCCGCCGGTGGCCGGGGTTTGCAACCGCACCGTCGACATAGTTCGCATCACTCCGGGGGGAAGATGGCGGTGCCTTGCCGCATGTCGGGGTGGCTGCTAGCGCGATGGCGGGGCGCGCCCCGCCCGCACGAGGACGAGGATGACCACCATCACTCCCGAGGATGCCCAGGCGCTGGCAGACGGCGCCGACGTGACCCCACAGGCCGGCATCCTGGCCCAATACGTGAAGGATCTGTCGTTCGAGAACCCGAACGCCCCCAATTCCCTGCAGCAGACCGGTCAGCCGCGGCTCGAGGTGGGGGTGAACCTGAACGCTCGGGCAGGCGGCAACGACATGTACGAGGTCGAACTGCGCATCACGGCCAGCGCGCGCAGCGAGGGGGGCATGGCCCTGTTCGCGGTCGAACTGGTGTATGCGGGCCTCTTCCGGCTGTCGGGCGCTCCGGCCGAAGCCATCGAGCCGTTCCTGATGGTGGAGGCGCCCCGGATCCTGTTTCCCTTCGCCCGGCGCGTGATCGCCGATGCCGTGCGCGACGGGGGTTTCGCTCCCCTCATGCTGGATCCCATCGACTTCGGCGGCCTCTACCTCCAGCAGCTCGAGGCCCGGCGCCGCGGGGAGACCGGAGAGACCTCCCCCGCCGGCAACGCGTGAGGCCGGCTGTCCCCCACTCGTGAGCCTGATCCGGGCCGCTACCACCGTCGGGGGGTTCACCCTCGCTTCGCGCCTCCTGGGCTTCCTGCGCGACATGGCCATGGCGCGGTTCCTGGGCGCGGGGCTTGCGGCCGATGCGTTCCTGGTGGCGTTCCGGCTGCCCAACCTGTTCCGCTCGCTCTTCGCCGAGGGCGCCTTCGCGGCGGCCTTCGTGCCCATGGCGGCCCGGCGTCTCGAAGGGCCGGGCGGTCGCGACGGGGCCCGCCGCTTCGCCGAACACGCGCTCGCCTGCCTTTTGCCCCTGCTCTTGGGCTTCACGGCCCTCATGATGGTGGCGGCCGGGCCGGTCGTGCTCCTAATGACGGGCGGCTTCCGCGATGCCGGGCCGGAAAAGCTCGCCCTGGCGGTGGACCTGACCCGCCTGACCTTCCCCTACCTCCTCCTCATCAGCCTCGTGTCGCTCCTCGGCGGGCTCCTCAACACCGTCGGACGCTTCGGCGCCGCCGCGGCCGCCCCCATCCTGCTCAATCTCGTCCTCATCCTGGCGATGCTGCTCGTGCGAGGCCAGGATCCCGTGGCGGTCGCCCGCGCCCTGGCCGCGGGCGTGACCGTGGCGGGCATCGCCCAATTCCTGTTCCTGCTTCAGGCCGCAACCGCCCAAGACCTGGCGCCGCGGCTCGTGTGGCCTCGCCTTTCGGCCGACGTGCGCACGCTGGTGCGCCGGATTGGCCCTGCCGCCGTCGGCGCCGGCGCCGCCCAGGTCAACCTGCTCGTATCGACCGTGATCGCTGCCCGCTTCTTGCCCGAAGGCTCGGTCAGCTACCTCTACTACGCCGACCGCCTCAATCAGTTGCCGCTCGGCATCATCGGGATCGGCATGGGCGTGGCGCTGCTGCCGGCCCTGGCCCGCCTGATCGAGGCAGGCCGGGGCGATGCGGCGGTGCACCAGCAGAACCGGGCTATCGAGTTCGCGCTGTTCCTGTCGCTGCCGGCCGCGGTGGCCTTCGTGGTGGCCGCCAGGCCGTTGGTGATGGCCCTGTTCCAGCACGGCCGCTTCACGCCGGCCGACACGGCCGGCGCGGCCGCGGCCCTGTCGGCCTTCGCCCTGGGGCTTCCGGCCTACGTGCTCGTCAAGGTGCTGGCCCCGGCGTTCCACGCCCGGGGCGACACGCGCACCCCCATGACCTTCGCCCTGGTGGCGATCGCGGCCAACCTGGTGGGCAACGTGGCGCTCGCCGTGCCCTTGGCCCACGTGGGCATCGCGCTCGCCACGGCGGCGTCCGCCTGGCTCAACGTGGGGCTTCTGTGGGCGGGGCTGCGCCGGCGCGGCCATTTCGCCCCGGACGCGCCGTTGCGCCGCAGCCTTCCGCGCATGGGGCTGGCGGCGGTCCTGTTGGCCGCGGCGCTCGCGGCCCTGACCCCGTGGGCCGAGGCGCTGGCGGCTTCGGGACCGGCCGGCCGATTGGTGGGGGCGACGGTGCTCGTCGGGGCGGGCGCACTCGTCTACCTCGGAGCGGGGTCCATGCTGGGGGCCTGGCAACCGCGCGCGCTGGCGGCCGCCCTGCGGCGTTCGGAAGCCGCCCGACCCCTGCCATGACCATGCGCCGCATCGTCTCGGGCATCCAGCCCACCGGTCACCTGCATCTCGGCAATTATCTGGGCGCCATCCGCCAGTGGGTGGACATGCAGCGAGCGCTGCGGCCGGAGGATGAAGCGTTCTTCTTCATCGCCGACCTGCACGCCATCACCGTGCGCCAGGACCCTCGGGCGTTGCGCGAGGGCATCCGCGCGATGGCGGCGGCCCTGCTGGCCGCCGGCGTGGATCCCCAGCGCGCAACCCTCTTCTGCCATTCGCAGGTGCCCGCCCATGCCGAACTGGCGTGGATCCTGGGCTGCGTGGCCCGGGTGGGCTGGCTCAACCGGATGACCCAGTTCAAGGAGAAGTCGGGCAAGGATCGCGAGGGGGCCTCGGTCGGCCTCTACACCTATCCGGTGCTCCAGGCGGCCGACGTGCTCGTCTATCGGGCGACCCACGTGCCCGTCGGCGAAGACCAGAAACAGCACCTGGAACTGGCCCGTGACATCGCGCTCAAGTTCAACACCGACTTCGGCGTGGAGCTGTTCGCCTTGCCCGAACCCACCATCCCGCCGACGGCCCCCCGCGTGCGGTCGCTGCGCGACGGCACGGTGAAGATGTCGAAGTCGGACCCGTCGGACTACAGCCGGATCAACCTGACCGACCCGCCCGAGCTCGTTTCCCGCAAGATTCAGAAGGCCCGTACCGACCCCGAGCCGCTGCCGGCCACGGCCGCCGGTCTCGAAGGGCGGCCCGAAGCGCAGAACCTGGTCGAGATCATGGCGGCGCTCACCCGCCGGACGCCCGATGAAGTTTGCGCCGAGTTCGCCGGCCGCGGCTTCGCCGACTTCAAGCCGGCGCTGACCGAGGCGATCCTGGCGGAGCTCGGCCCCGTCTCGGCCCGATGGAAAGCCCTGATGGCCGATCGCGACGAACTCGACCGCATCCTGGCCAGTGGCGCGGAGCGAGCGCGAGCGGCCGCGGCCCCCTTGCTGGCCGAGGTTCGCCGCACCGTGGGGCTGCCGTGATCCCGGGTCTCGACGTGGGTCATGCCCACTGCCCGCGCGTGCGCACCGGGGTCACCGTCATCGTGCCTCGGCGGCCGGCGGTTGCTGGGGTCGATGTGCGAGGGGGCGGCCCCGGAACGCGCGAAACGGACGCGCTGGCGCCCGATGCCCTGGTCGAGCGCATCCACGCGGTGGTGCTGGCGGGGGGCAGCGTGTTCGGGCTGGCCGCCGCGGACGCCGTGGCGCTCGAGCTCGCCCGACAGGGGGTGGGCCTGCCGCTGCCCGACGGCGGCGCCGTGCCCGTGGTGCCGGCCGCCATCCTGTTCGACCTCCGCAACGGTGGCGACAAGGCGTTCCTGAAGCCCGGAGGACCCGAGCCGCCTTACGCCGAGCTCGCGCGTGCGGCCCTGGCCGCGCGCTCCGCGAACCCGGCCGAGGGGCCCGTCGGGGCGGGGGCCGGGGCCACGGCTGGCGCCCAGCCCGGCGGCGTGGGCATTGCCCGGGCACGGCTCGACGGCGGGGGGACGGTCGCCGCCCTCGTCGTCGTCAACAGTTTCGGCGACGTGACCGCGGGCCCGCCGCCCGAAGCGGGCCCCGTGCCGATGCCCAAACGGCCCGGGGTGGCGAGCCTCGTGGGGCCTGCGGGCCGAAGCGCGACGACGCTTGCCTGCGTGGCAACCGACGTCGCCCTGTCGCGCGCGGCGGCCCGGCGGCTCGCGGGCATGGCACACGACGGACTGGCCCGCGCGATCCGCCCCATCCACACGCCCTTCGACGGCGACACCGTCTTCGCGCTGTCGCTTGCCGAGCCGGCGCCGGCCGCCGTCGATCCCGTGCTCTTGGCCGAGCTGGGGACGCGCGCGGCCGATTGCGTGGCCCGCGCGTGCCGGCGAGCGGTTGTCCAGCCTTGATGCCGCCGCCGCACACCTGCACATGCACGAGGCGCCACGGGACGGAGGCTCCATGCTCATCGAGACCGAACCCACCCCCAATCCCCACACGCTCAAGTTCCGGCCCGGCCGGACGGTGGCGGGGGCGACCCCGAGGGAGTTCGCCGACGCCGAAGCCGCGCACGCCTCGCCCTTGGCCGCGGCCCTGTTCGCCCTGGGCTCGGTCGAGCGCGTGTTCTTTGGCGCCGACTTCGTGAGCGTGACGCGAGCGGCCGACGGGCCCGACTGGGCGGAGCTCAAGCCCCAGGTGCTGGCCGTCCTGGCCGAGCACTTCGCGAGCGGCGCACCCCTTCTGGCGGACGTCGCGGCGGCGGAGCCCGTCCACGACGACCCGGCCGACGCCGAGATCGTGGCCCGGATCCGCGAACTCCTCGACACGCGCATCCGCCCGGTCGTTGCCGGAGACGGGGGCGACGTCGTCTACCGCGGGTTCGACCGTGGGGTCGTCTATCTGCACCTGCAGGGCAGCTGCGCGGGCTGCCCCTCGTCGACCGCCACGCTCAAGGGCGGAATCGAGAACTTGCTGCGCTTCTACGTCCCGGAAGTGACCGAGGTTCGGGCGGTCTGACATGTTCGCGCCGCTGCCCGACGCCGCCCTCGACCGCCTGTTCCGGCAAGCGCGCACCCGCAACGGCTGGGCGCCCGACCCGGTGCCGCACGACCTCCTCAAGCAGCTGTGGGATCTGGTGAAGCTCGGGCCCACTTCGGCCAACTGCCTACCGGCGCGGTTTCTGTTCTGCGTGAGCGCCGAGGCCCGCGAACGCCTGGCCCGCTGCGCCCTGGAAGGAAACGCCGCCAAGATCCGCAAGGCCCCCTGCACGGTGATCGTGGGCATGGACCTTGACTTTCCCAGGCTCTTGCCGCGCCTGTTCCCGCACACCGACGCCCGCAGCTGGTTCGAGGGCAACGACGCGTTGATTCGGGAGACGGCCTTTCGCAACAGCTCGCTGCAAGGAGGATACCTCATCATGGCGGCGCGGGCGCTGGGCCTCGATTGCGGGCCGATGTCCGGCTTCGACAAGGCCGCGGTCGACGCGGCCTTCTGGGCCGGGACCCGGGTCGAGACCAACTTCCTCTGCTCGCTGGGCAAGGGCACCGAGGAGAATCTCTTCCCCCGCTCGCCCCGGCTCGATTTCGACGAGGCATGCCGGATCCTCTGACGGTCCTGGTGATCGCCACGGGCCACGCGCTGTCGCTGGCCCTCATCGCCGGGGACGAAGTGCTGGCCCAGCACCACGCCCCGGCCGTCCGCGGGCACGACCGAGCGCTGGTCCCCGCGCTCGACCGGCTCCTCGCCGGCCATCCGCGTCCTGGCGCGGTGGCGGTCGAAGTGGGTCCCGGCAGCTTCACGGGCGTTCGGGTCGGCGTGGCGGCCGCACGCGCGTTGGCGCTCGCTTGGGACGTTCCGGTGTGGGGCCTCACCTCGACCGCGCTGGTGGCGGCCGAGGCCGCGCTGAGGGGCCATCGCGGCTCGCTCCTGGTGGCACTCGCAGCCCCGCGGGGGCAGCTGTGGTTGCAGGCCTTCGACGATCTCGCCCCGCAGGAGGCGCCACGCGCGCTCGAGCCTTGTGAAGCGCGATCGGTCGTTGCCGGCTTCGCCGGTGCGGTGACCGGCTCGGGGCTTGCCCTGCTGGGTCTTGAGGCACCCGAGCGCGAACCCCGGGCTGCGGCGGCGCGGGCGCTGGGGCCGGCGCACCGGCTGCCCCCCTTTCCCATCTACGTCCGGCCCCGCGCCTTGGCCGCCTGACGGCGCGCCCATGGATCCGACTGGGCCCGCGCCCGTCGAGATCGCCGAGGGCCAAGCGGCGGATGCGCCGGGAATCGAGGCCCTTTCGCGCGAGGCCTTCGACCCGGCCTTTCGGGAAGCCTGGACCGCGCGCCAGATCGAACAGGTGCTGGCTTCGCCCGAGGGTTGGCTCTTGGTGGCGCGCGACGCCGACGGGACCCTGGCCGGCTTTGCGCTGAGCCGGATGTCGGGGTCGGATGCCGAGCTTCTCCTGTGCGCCACGCGGGTGGGCCGGTGGCGGCAAGGGATCGCCCGCCGGCTGGTGGAAGCGGCGGCGCGATCGGCCGCCGAGCGCGGCGCGCGACGCCTGGTGCTGGAAGTGCGCGAGACCAACCTGCCGGCGCGTGCGCTCTATGCGGCCTGCGGCTTCGTGCAGGTGGGCCTGAGACCCGGCTACTACACGCGCGCGAGCGGGGAAAGACAGGCGGCCCTCACCTTGGCGCGTGATCTTGGCGGCCTTGCCCCCGCGTCAGGCGGACCTGCGGGCACGACCGCACCGCGACACGAAAAGACCTCTTGAATCCTGGCCCGACTTGGGTGATGGGCGGGTGGCCACGCCGCCGCGGTCAATCACGCGCAGGCGGTGCGGAACCTTGAGGTGAGGGGCCCGACGAAAGGGCCCGGAAGGCAATCGCCGCAGCACGAAAGAGAAGGGAATGACGGAATCCACCCCCAGTAACGAACTGCTCGCCCTGACGTCAGACATCGTCTCCAGCCATGTGGCGAACAACAACGTCGCCGTGGGCGAGGTGCCCCAGCTCATCGAAAGCGTGTATCGGACGCTGGCCGGCCTGGCCAACCCGGCGGCCAAGGCCGAAGCACGGCCGGAACCTGCCGTTCCCATCAAGCAGTCGGTGAAGCCCGACTACATCATTTGCCTTGAGGACGGCAAGAAGCTCAAGACGCTGAAGCGTCATCTGATGACGGCCTACGGGATGACGCCCGAGCAGTATCGGGCTAAGTGGGGTTTGCCCCCTGACTATCCGATGGTGGCGCCGAACTACGCCGAACAGCGCCGCAAGCTGGCCAAGGCCATCGGTCTTGGCACCAATCGGACGGCGCGGAAGAAGACCGCCTAAGGTGTCGGGGCAGGTGGGCCGGGGGCACGCCTTGCCCCCGGACCCGCTTGCCGGTATGACAAGCGCACCGCCGTCTGGAACGGCGGTGGATGCGGAACATGCCGGGACAGATCGACATCGAGGCGCTGTGCCAGGCGAAGGGCCTGCGCATCACGGAACAGCGTCGGATCATCGCGCGCGTGCTCTCCCAGTCGCGGGACCATCCCGACGTCGAGGAACTCCATCGCCGCGCCGCGGCGATCGATCGCCGCATCTCGATCGCGACCGTCTACCGGACGGTTCGTCTGTTCGAGGACGCCGGAATCCTCGAACGGCACGACTTCCGCGACGGCCGGGCCCGTTACGAGCCCGTGCCCGACGAGCACCACGACCACCTGATCGACATCGACACGGGTGAGGTGATCGAGTTCTCCGACCCCCGGATCGAAGCCCTCCAGCTCGAGATCGCCGAACGCCTCGGCTATCGGCTGGTCGATCATCGCATGGAACTGTACGGAACGCGGCGGAAGGCCGAAGGCTGATCCCACCGGTGCCGTCCCAAGAACCGGGCGCTGCCGTGGTGCCGACCGGGGCCGACCGGGCGGGAGCCGCCGGGAGGCCGCGGCGCCGCACGACCAGGGAGCGACCCTTCCGCCCGCACGGGCCAGTGCAGACTGCCGTCGGGTTGGTGGCGGCGACGGGCACGCTGGTGCCGGCGTTCGTCGGCCTCAAGGCGATGGCGCCAGGCCTGTCGGCCCGCGTGCCACTCCTCTACCATGCCGCCCTGTTGCGTGCGTTCGGCGTCTCGGTGGACGTCGAGGGAAAGCCCGTCTCGGGCGGCGTGCTCTATGTGGCGAACCATCTCTCCTGGCTCGACATTCCGGTTCTCGGCTCGAAACTGCAGGCCGTCTTCGTGGCCAAGCACGAAGTGGGCCAGATGCCCTTCGTCCGCACGCTCGCGAACCTGGCCGGCACCATTTACGTCGACCGCCAGCGGCGTTCCCTGGCCCCCCGCCAGGCCGAAACGGTCGCGAGCCACCTGGCCCGGGGCGGCAACGTCATCCTGTTTCCAGAAGGCACGTCGAACGACGGCCTCAGGATCCTCCCCTTCAAGCCGACACTCTTCGCCGGGCTCGACGGGGCGTTGGGGCGCCGCGTGCGCGTTCAGCCCGTCTCGATCGCCTACACCGAGGTGAACGCCATGCCGCTCACCCGCAATCGGCAGCTCGAGATCGCGTGGATCGGCGACATGGCGCTTGCGCCGCACGCTCTCGCCCTGTCACGGATGGGCCGGATCCGAGCGCGCATCCTCTGCCACGAACCGGTGCGGCCGGCCGACTTCCCGGACCGCAAGGCGCTCGCGCGCCATTGCCGCCAGGTCGTGGAGGCCGGCTACCGCCGCCTCGTGCGAGGCCCTGCATGACCCGGCCGCTGCGGTTTTCCATCCGTTCCTACGGCTGCCAGATGAACGTCTACGACGCCCAACGCATGGGCGAAGCCTTGGCGGCGGCCGGGCATCGGCCGGTGGACGACGACGCGCCCGCCGACGTCCGCGTCTTCAACACCTGCCACATCCGCGAAAAGGCGGCCGAAAAAGTCTATTCCGACATCGGCCGGATCGTGGCGGAGGCCCGCGCCCGGGGCGAACCGCGCCCGCTGATCGTGGTGGCGGGCTGCACCGCCCAGGCGGAAGGCGAGGAACTCGCCCGGCGGGCCCCGGCTGTCGACGTGATCGTCGGTCCCCAGGCCTATCATCGCTTGCCCGAACTCGTGGGTCGGGCCCGCACGTCGCCGGGGGTCGTGCTCGACCTCGACATGCCGGCCGAGCCCAAGTTTCGCCATCTGCCCCCGCGTGCGCCACGGGCCGCACCCTCGAGCTTCCTCACCGTTCAGGAAGGTTGCGACAAGTTCTGCACCTTTTGCGTCGTGCCCTACACCCGCGGGGCGGAGGCGTCACGGCCCGTTGAGGACGTGCTGGCCGAGGCGCGGGCGCTCCTGGCCGCCGGCGCCCGCGAGCTCGTGCTGTTGGGCCAGAACGTGAACGCCTGGGCCCGGCCAGGCACGGATTTCGCCGGCCTGTTGGCTGCCGTGGCCGCGTTGCCCGGCCTCGAACGGCTCCGCTACACCACCAGCCACCCGCGGGACGTCACCCCCAGCCTCATCCACGCCCACGCCGCCGTGCCGCAACTGATGCCCTTCCTGCACCTGCCCGTGCAGTCGGGCTCGGATCGGATCCTCACGGCCATGAACCGACGCCACACCGCGGCCGACTATCGGGAAACGGTGGCGCGGTTGCGCGCCGCGCGGCCCGACCTCGCCCTGTCGTCCGACTTCATCGTCGGCTTTCCGGGCGAGAGCGAAGAGGACTTCGAAGCCACCCTGGCGCTGGTGGAGGAGGTGGGTTTCGCCCAGGCCTATAGCTTCCGCTATTCCCCGCGGCCCGGCACACCGGCGGCCGACCGGCCCGACCAAGTGCCCGAAGCGGTGAAGGCCGAGCGCCTGGGGCGGCTTCAGGCGCTGCTGTCCGCCCAGCAGTACGCCTTCAACCGGGCCTGCCTGGGCCGCGTGACCGAGGTGCTGGTCGAACGGCCCGGCCGCCATCGGGGCCAATGGACGGGTCGGTCGCCCTGGGGCCAGGCCGTGGTGGTCGAGGCCGACCTGTCCCCGGGCGCACTCGTCGAGGTTGAGCTCGCCCAAGCCGGTCCGCACAGCCTGGTCGGGCGGCCGACCGGCCGAGTGCGATGAGGAAGCCGCCCCGCCCGCCGGCGGTCGCGCCCGCCGACCGGGCCCGGGTCGAGCTCGACTTCGAACGGGTCAACCTGTTGGGCGAGCTGTTCGGGCAGTTCGACAAAAACCTCATCACCATCGAGAATCGATTGGGCGTCTACATCGCCGCCCGCGGCAGCCGGGTGGTGGTGGAGGGCGAGGCGGACGCGATCGCCCGCGCCCGCGACGTTCTCCTCGCCCTCTACGACCGGCTCGTGCAGGGCCGTCACGTCGACACCACCGAGGTCGAAACGACGATCCAAGCGTTGGCCCAGCCCTCGCTCGATGGCTTGCCGCTGGGCCCGAACGGAGCGACCCCGGCCATTCGCACCCGGCGCAAGACGATCTTCGCGCGCAACGCGGCGCAGGCCGCCTACATGGCGTTGCTGGCATCGACCGACATCGTCTTCGCACTCGGCCCCGCGGGCACGGGCAAGACCTACCTGGCGGTGGCCCAGGCGGTGGCCCAGCTGGTCTCGGGCTCGGTCGACCGGCTGATCCTGTCGCGCCCGGCCGTCGAGGCCGGCGAGCGCCTGGGCTTCTTGCCCGGCGACATGCGCGAGAAGGTCGACCCCTACCTCAGGCCACTGTACGATGCGCTCTACGACATGCTCCCCGCCGAGCAGGTCGAGCGGCGGATCGCGAGCGGCGAGATCGAAATCGCCCCGCTCGCCTTCATGCGCGGGCGCACCCTGGCGCGGGCGTTCATCATCCTCGACGAAGCCCAGAACACGAGCCCCATGCAGATGAAGATGTTCCTGACGCGGTTCGGGGAAGGCAGCCGGATGGTCGTCTGCGGCGACCCTGAGCAGGTGGATCTGCCCGGTGGCACCCGCAGCGGCCTTGCCGACGCCGTCGAGCGACTGAAAGGGGTCGCTGGCATCGGCTTCCTTCGCTTCACGGCGGCCGACGTGGTGCGCCATCCGCTCGTCGGCCGGATCGTCGAAGCCTACGAGGGCCGGGCCGCGTGATCACCGTGGACGTCGACGTGGCGGAGCCCGCCTGGCACGAAACCGGGCCGATCGAGGAGTGGTGCCGCCGGGCCGTCGAGGCGGCGATCGCCGTGGCGGCCCCCCACCTGTTCCGGTGGCGGGTCGAAGTCTCGCTGCTGTTGGCCGACGACGAGACGGTCGCCCGCTTGAACCGCGACTGGCGCGGCAAGCCCGAGCCCACCGACGTCCTGTCGTTCCCCGCCGGGGCACCGTCGGCCGGCGCCGCACCGGAGGCGGACCTTCCCTGGCTCCTGGGGGACCTGGCGCTCGCCCACGGCGTCGTCACGCGGGCGGCCGCCGCCCACGGCCGGCCCGTGGCCCACCACCTGGCCCATCTGGTCGTCCACGGCGTCCTGCACCTGTTGGGCCACGACCACGAGGACGAGGACGAAGCCCGCACCATGGCCGCGCTCGAGACGGCGGCCTTGGCCCGTCTCGGGATGCCCGACCCCCATCGGGCGGCCGCCGATGCCTGAACCTTCCTCCACGGCGGGATCGTCGGGCCTGTGGCAGGCGCTGCGCAGCCTGCTCGCCCTGCGTTCGCACCCCCCCACCTTACGCGAAAGCGTGGAAGAGGCGATCGAAGAGCATGCCGAAGAGCCCCAGGCCCCCGAAGACCTGGATGCCGACGAGCGCACGATGCTGCGCAACCTGTTGGCGGCCAGCGAACGCCGGGCCGGCGACATCGCGACCCCGCGCGGCGACATCCGCGCGCTCGAAGCCGACACGCCGATCGCCGACGCCGTCCAGGTGTTCCGCACCAGCGGGCACACGCGACTGCCCGTCTACCGCGGCTCGCTCGACCAGGTCGTGGGCATGGTCCATCTCAAGGACCTGTTCGCGGCCATCACGGGCGAGGGCCCGCCGCCCGGTCTCGAGCCGCTCGTGCGGCCCGTGCTGTTCGTGCCGCCCGGCCGGCCCATCCTCGACCTCTTGGCCGACATGCGCCACGCCCGCATCCACCTCGCCATCGTCGTCGACGAGTTCGGCGGTACTGACGGGCTGGTGACGATCGAGGACATCGTGGAAGAGATCGTGGGCGAAATCGAGGACGAGCACGACGAGACGCTGCCCGCCCTGGTGCGCCCGCTGGCCGACGGCAGCTTCGAGGCCGACGCGCGGGTGCCGCTGGACCAGCTGTCGCACGCGCTCGGGGTGGAGCTGGGCGACGTGGAGGGTGCCGAAGAGGTGGATACGCTGGGCGGCCTCGTCGTGCTGCTGGCCGGTCGCGTCCCCACCCCTGGAGACGTCCTGTCGCATCCGAGCGGCTGGCAGTTCCAGGTCACGGCCGGGGACGAGCGCCGGATCGGGCGACTGGTGCTCCATCCCCCCGCCGCAAGCCCCGAAGGCGACTGACAGGTCTTGGCACGCCGCGGGTCATCGCCCACATGGGCCGACGGGGCGCTCCGTCGCCGGAGGTCGGGCATGGGCATCTTCTCCCGCGCACGCGACATCATCGAGGCCAACCTGGCCGACATCCTGGCGGGAGCGGAAGACCCAGCCCGCACCATCGACGAGATGATCGTCGAGATGGACGAGACCCTGGCCGAGGTGCGCGCGGCCGCCGCCCGAGTGATCGCCGACGGCAAGGACGTGAAGCGCACGCTGGGCCGCCTGCGGCACGGGATGCAGGAATGGACCGCGCGTGCCGAACTCGCGCTCACCAAGGGTCGCGACGACCTGGCGCATGCGGCCCTCGTCGAGAAGCGGCGGCTCGAGGAGATGGCCGAGGCGTTGGAATCGGAACTGGCGGCGCTGGACGCGCGCTTGCGCACCCACGAGGACGACATCGCCAGCCTCGAGGCGCGGCTGCGCGAGGCCCGCGCGCGTCGCGAAGCGATCCGCGCACGGCTCGAAACCGCCGTCACCCGGCGGCGCGTGCGGGAACTGCTGCGCGGCGACCGGCTGGACCAGGCGCTCCTGAGCTTCGACCGGCTCGAACGGGCGGCCGATGCGGCCGAAGGGCAGGCAGACGCCCTGGCCTTGGGCACCCCTCAGGATCTTGCCGCACGCATTGCGGCCCTCGACGACCCGGATCCGGTGCGCGCCGAGCTCGAGGCGCTGAAGGCACGGCTTCGGGACTCGCGCCGCGCATGACGGAACTTCTCGTCATCCTGGCCGGCTTGGCCTTCCTGTTCGTGGGTCTGCCGCTTGCGCTGGCGCACGCCGCCCTGCGCTGGCGCCAGGCGGGCGCGGCCGACCCGGTGGATGCCGAGACCCTGGCGGAGTTGCGCGCTTTTGCCGAGCGGCTGGAGGAGCGCTTGGCCACCGTCGAGCGCCTGGTCGATGCGACGCCGCTTGCCGAAGCCCACGTCGACCCGGCTCGCCTGACCTCCTCGACGCTTCCGCCCCCCTCGGCCGTTCCCCGGGTGCCCCGCCGCGAGGTGGATCCATGAGCCCGCGCGGCACCTTCCGCCTCGACCGCCGCAACGGTCGTTTCCTCGGCGTGTGCGCCGGGCTCGCCCGCCAGACGGGAATCGATGCGCTCTGGTTCCGGGTAGCGTTCGTGGTGGGAACGCTCGCGGGGGCGGGAATCCTGGTGCTGATCTATCTCGCCGTCGGGTTCCTGGCCGATCCCCTGATGGAGGCCGAGGACAACCGCCTCGGCGAACTCAAGGGACGGCTGGAGCGGATCGATCGGCGGCTGCGCGCCATCGAGGCCCGCGTGACGTCGCCCGCCTTTCGCGTGGCCCGCGAGATTGACGCGCTCGACCGGTCCTGAGGGCGTCGAATGCGGTCGCTCGGCCTCCTGATCCCCGTCCTGGCGCTCTTGATCCCAATCGTGGCGATCGTGATGCGGCACTGGCGGGCGGTGAAGCTGCGCGAGCTCGACCTTCTTGCGCGCCAAGCGGCCGACGCCGGCGGGGACGCCACGACACGCCTCGCGCGGCTCGAAGAGCGCGTGCGGGTGCTGGAGACGATCGTGACGGACCCCGCGCGGCGGCTGGCGCACGAGATCGACCGGCTGAAGGATCCGCAGGACGGCGGGGCGTGACCAACGTGCCAGGTCCAGGCGAGCGAAGAGGGCCGAGACAGACGGCCGCAGCCAAGCGGACGGACGCACGCCGGCCGCCCAACCGGGGCCGTGCGGATCGGGAACGGGCCGCATGATGGACATCGCCCAATTCGAGGCCGAATGGGAGGCCGCCCTCGACGTCGAGGACCGCTACCGTGCCCTCATCGCCCTGGGCGAGGCGCTTCCGCCCATGGACCCCGCCCTCAAGACGCCAGCGACCAAGGTGCCGGGCTGCTCCGCCAGCGTCTGGGTCTACCCCCTGCTCGAAGGCGGCCGGTTGCGGTTTCAGGCCGACAGCGACGCCGCCATCACGAAGGGCATCGTGGCCCTGATCGTCGCCCTGGCCGACGGCCGCACCCCTGAGGAAGTGCTGGCCACCGACTTCGAGGCCGTCATCGCCCGCCTGGGCCTTCGGCAGCATCTGTCGTCGAACCGCACGCAGGGCATCCCCAACATGATCGCCCGGGTGCGCGAGGCAGCCCGCCGGCTGGCCGCCTGAGCCGACCTTGCCGGTCGTGCTCGGGTCGTCATAAATTTGTCACATGAATGGCGTGGAGTGGGAGCTCAAGGCGGGCCTGGCGCATGCCGACTGGGCCGCGGTGCGCCGGCGAGTGGCGCGCCAGGCGGGCCCGGGCCAGCGCCGCCGGCTCCTCACCCGCTATTTCGACACCCCCGATGGCGCGCTTGAAGCCCAGGGCATCGCCTTGCGCTGGCGCACCGGCGGCCGTGGCCAGGCCCTGCTGTCGGTCAAGGCCGGCCGACGGGCCCTCGGCGGGTTCCAGCGCAGCGACGAGCGGGAGTTCCCCTGGCCGCAGCGCACCATTCGCGTGGCCGACCTGCCGGACTCCGAATGGCGCCGGCGCCTCGTGGGCCTCGTCGGCGAGGCGCCGCTCGTGGAGCGGTTCGCCACCCGGGTCGAGCGGTGGACCTTCCGGCTAGCCCGGCCCGAAGCCGAAGTCGAATTGGCGTTCGATCGGGGCCGGATCGAGGCGGGCGCGCGGATCCAGCCCATCTCGGAGGTGGAGTTCGAGCTGCTGGCGGGCGCTCCCGAAGCGTTGTTCAAGCTCGCCGCCGAGCTCTTGGGAGGTCTTCCGGCCGAGCTCGACCTCCCCAACAAGGCCGACCGCGGAGCGGCACTCGCTCGGGGGACGCCGTGGGTTCCGGCACCGCGCGCCAGCCGACCCCCCACCCCGGCCCGGAAAGTTCCGGCCGGCGACGCCTTCGCGCGCACCCTGGCGTTGCTCACCGAGGCGCTGGCGGCCAACCTCTCCGTCACGCACGCGACCGACGATCCCGAAGGCCCCCACCAGCTGCGTGTGGCGCTCCGGCGCCTGCGCACGACCCTCTGGCTCTATCGCCCCATCCTGGAGCCGGATTGCGCCAAGGCCCTGATCGACAAAGCCCGCCACCTGGGCCGCGTGGTGGCCGAGGTGCGCGATGCCGATGTCCAGGCCGAGGATTGGCTTCTGCCGCGGGCCGACCCGTCGCTCGCCGAGGCCATCGACGCCTGGCGGAACCGGGCTCGAGCCCGGGTGCGGTCGGCCCTGGCCCACGAGCAGGCGACCGCCTTCGCTATCCGCCTGATGGAACTTTCGGTGACGGGCGGCTGGCAGCGATCCGGCGCACGCACCGCCTTGGCCGCGCCCGTGGGAGAACTCGTGGAGCCCCGCATCGGGCAGCTCTGGCGGCGCATCCGCAAGAGGGGCGCGCGGCTGGGCGTCATGTCGGCTGCGGAGCGCCACGAATTTCGCAAGCGTCTCAAGAAGCTTCGCTACGCGCTCGAACTCGCGCCGGCGGACCCGACGGGCCGGCGCTTCATTCAAGGCTTGCGCGCCCTGCAGGACGACCTCGGCACCCTCAACGACCTGGCCGTGCTCGAAGGGTTGGCCATCGACCTGGGCGAGCCGGAGCGCAACGCCGCCTTGGCCGAGCTCGTCGCCCGGCTCCGGGCAGAGCGCCGGGCCGAGGCCGACCGCCTCCTGGGCCGGGCCTGCCGTCACTGGACGCGGCTCGCCGGGCTCAGTCCGCTGCCGTCACGCGCGCCCGACGCGCGGCCAATGCCGGCGGCACCCAGTCCGTGAACACGCCGTCCACTCCGGCGGCGAGGTACGCCCGCAATTCGCCCTCCGCGTCGCCGCGGGCCTCCGCTTGCGCGCCGCGACGCAGCTCTCGGGGCAGGAAGAAGTTCTCGGGCCGGAAGGTCCAGGCATGGACCGCGAGCCCCACCGCCTGCGCGCGCGCCACGAGGTCGGTGGGCCGGCCTAGCCGCTCGTCGGGCGTGCGCGGGATGACAAGGGTCTTCTCCACCCCGATGGCCGAAGCGTACTGGCGCACGCGCTTCAAACCCTGATCGGACAGCAGGTGAGCGGATGACAGCGACGGTCGGTCGGGCGGGCCGCCGCGAGCGGCCACCAGCTGGACGAGCGGAATGCGGGTGAGGCCGGCCAGGCGCTCGAGGTTGCCCACCTCGAAACTCTGCAGGAACACCCGGTCGGGGCCCAGGGCCCGCCTCGGCCAGCACCTTCAGGATGGCCGTTTCCATCGGCAGGCCGATGGCGGCGAAGTGCGTGGGATGCTTCGTCTCGGGATAGAGGCCCACCGGGCGCGGGGCCGTCGCGACCAGCCGGGCGACGTCCGCCAGGGTCGGGATGATTTCCTGCCCGTCAAAGGCACAGTTGGCCGGGCGCACGCTGGGCAGGCGTTCGCGCGCACGCAGCCGCTTGAGTTCCGCCAGCGTGAAGTTCTCGGTGAACCAGCCTTCGACGCGCACCCCGTCGACCGACTGGACACGCCGGCGATCCGCGAACTCGGGGAAGGAGGCGACGTCGGTCGTTGCGCCGATCTCGTTCTCGTGCCGGCAGATGGGGACGCCGTCCTTCGTCATCACCACGTCGGGCTCGATGAAGTCCGCCCCCTGGGCGATGGCGAGGGCGTAGGCCGCCAACGTGTGCTCGGGCCGCTCGGCGGATGCACCCCGGTGGGCGATGACTAGCGGCCTACGGGGCGGAGCAGGGGAGGCCATGACCCCCCCTGCCCACACCAGGCCCAGCGCTCCAGCCCCGAACCCCCGGCGGGTGAACCCCGCGGGAGGCTCGACCGTCACGGGAAGCGCTTGCGCAGCGTCACGAACCACTGGCGGGGAGCCCCGGCCAGCAGCGTCTGATTGTCGCCGCGGTTGCCGAAGCCGTTCGAGCCGATGGTCGCCACATACTCCTTGTCGAACAGGTTGGTGACGGACAGCTGCGCCTCGAGCCCCGACAGGATGGGGCCCGCTTCGGCGAACCGCCAGCCCACCGTGGCGTCCACCAGCACGCGGCCCGGCACCGACTGGTCGTTCTCGAAAGTGAAGAAGCGCCGGGACGCGTGGTTGATGCCCACCTGACCGAACAGACCTTCGCGGGCGTCCCACGCGATGTCGAGCTTGGTGAGGTGCTTGGGCGTATCCACCGTCTGCTTGCCCCGGGTCCGGGCCAGCACCTGTCCGCCGGCGTTCACCACGTCGTCTTCGTAGGTGGAGCGGTTGAAGGCGTAGCTGCCGTTCAGCACGAGATCGCCGAGCGGGCGCCAGGCCGCCCCCAGTTCGATGCCCCGCGACTTCACCCGGCCCACGTTCTGCAGCACCACGGGATTGCCCACGATCCCAGGCCCGATGGGGATGGCCAGCAATCGGTCGCGGAAATTGACGAGGTAGGCCGCCGCCACCCCTTGCAGCGCCCCCATTGCGAAGCGCAGGCCCCCTTCGAACGTGCGCGAAGTCTCCGGCCGCAAGGTGTCGCGGATGGCGTTGAACCCCACCTGCGACGTGGCGAAGGGCGAGATGCCGGTCGCGGCCGACGTGAACGCCCGGCGGTTCTCGGTGTAGCTGAAAAAGGCTTCCTGTCCACTCGCGAACCGCCACAGCACGCCGACCTGGGGCATGAACCAGTCGGCGCTCTCGATCTCGCCTGCCGCCGGCGCGGTGCCCGGCACCAGCCGCTCGGAGCGGTTGCGCACGCGGTTGCCCTTCACCCCGGCGTTCAGCACCAACGCGTCCGAGAGCTCGAAGCGGTCTTGCAGGAAATACTGCACCGTCTTCGTGTCGAAGTCGAAGCGCCACTGGGTGCGGAAGGGATCCCGCTTGAACTTGAGGCTCTGCCGCGACGGCCGACCCGTGGTATTGGCCAGCCCATAGAAGCGCCGGCCCTGGACGAAGTCGTTGTCCTCGAACCAGACGCCGGCCGACAGCGCGTGCCGGCCCAGCCGCACCGCCACGTCGGCCAGCAGGCCGCCGCGCTGGATGTCGTATTCGGTCGTCCGCACCGAGATGGGCGCCCCGCCAGGTGTCGCGACGTACGGCGTGTACCAAATGCCCTGCCCGTCGTTCTGGTGCCAATAGGGCCGAAGCCGCAGGGTGACGGGCGCGAAGTCGAACTCGAGGCCGATCGAGGCCAGCCAGTCGCGCCGCAGCCCCGAGGCGTCGTAGTAGCTGTCGTCCACCGAACGGATGGGGGCAGGATAGACCGTGCCGGCTCCCGGGTTGGACGGCGGGCCCGCCACGTCGCCGCGGTTCTGCGCGATCTGGGCCACGCGCACGGCCAAGTCCCAGTTCGGCGCGAAATTGTCCCAGCGATAGCCCAGCCGCCGGATCATCTCGAGCGACAGGTCCTGGTAGTCGTTCTCGCGCCGGTCCGAGAAGTGCAGAAAGCCCGAAGCGCGGAACCGTTCGCCGAACTGGCCCACCACCTTGAGGTTGGCCTGGTGATGCCGTTGGGCGCCGTCGCCCTTCCACTTGCCGGCATCGAGAAACGCGTACGACACCGACGCAGCGAAGGGCCCGATCCGGCCCGAATCCACGCGGGCGAACAGACGCACCGTGTTGGAGGCCCCATAGGTCGCATTCCCGTCCATGGCGAGCTCGTCGCTCGGATCCCGGGAGACGAACTCGATGGTGCCCCCCAGGTTCGACGTGCTGGCGGTGGCAAGCGCCCCGGCGCCTTGCGAGACGCGGGTGACGGCGATGTTGTCCGAAATGATGGCCCGGCTGATGTGCAGCCCGTTGTTGTTGCCGTAGCTCATGTCGCCCAGCGGCACGCCGTCCAGGGTGAAGCCCAGCTGGTTCTGGTTGAAGCCCCTGAGCGTGATCCGGGTGGACCATTCGTAGACGCCGAACGGGTCGGCCGAGTGGAAGTTGACGCCCGGCAGGCGGTCGATCGCCTTGAAGGGCGAAGCTCCCGGCACCTCGAGGCGGATGGCCTCGGGGCCCGCTTCGGCCACCTGTCGGATCTGGCCGCGGCCGAACACCACGATTTCGGTGGCCGCCGCGCCGGCGTCGGCCACCGGTTGGCTGGCGGCCGCCGCGGGCACGAGCGCACCGGCCGCCGCGCTGGCGAACTGGATCATGCGTCGCATGGCTGTTTCCCCCTGAAGCCCCCGCCGGGATCGCGAGGGCCCGGGGGTGCTGCCACCTGGGCGTTAAGCCGGCATGACAATCCGAAGAAAGAAAGTTGACAACCGAATGCTCAACGCCGGCCGGTTTCGACGAGCGAGCGCGCTCGCTCGGCGAAGCGGGCGGCCTCGTCCTCGCTCATGGCGGTGGGCGACGGCGCCGGAATGGTCAGACCCCGCTGCACCGCTGGCCGTCGGGCGATCTCGGCCTGCCAGCGGGCCAGATGGCCGAACGGCTCGGGATCGATGCCCGACCAGCGCGCCGTGCGGGTCCAGCAAAACGTGGCGATGTCGGCGATCGAATAGTCGCCGGCCAGGAAGGCGTTGTCCGCCAGATGGCGGTCGAGCACGCCGAACAACCGCCGCACCTCACCCTGGAAGCGGTCGATCGCCGGCTGGATCTTCTCGGGGAAGTAGCGGAAGAAGACGTTGGCTTGGCCCATCATGGGGCCGATGGCGCTCATCTGGAACATGAGCCACTGCAACACGCGCGATCGGCCGCGGGCATCGGTCGGCATCAGCCGCCCGGTCTTCTCGGCGAGGTAGACGAGGATCGCCCCCGATTCGAACACGGGAAAGCCGTCGTCCTCGATGGCCGGGATGCGTCCGTTGGGGCAGATACGCAGATACCACTCCTGCTTCTGTTCCCCTTTGAGAAGATCGAGCGCTCGCACCCGATAGGGAAGGCCCAGCTCCTCGAGCGCGATCGACACCTTGTAGCCGTTGGGCGTGGGGGCCGTGTACAACGTGATCATCCGCCCTCCTTCAGGCTGGCCCCGGCGGTGCCCGGGGCGTGGAAATGCCGCCAGATGGTCTCGGCCAATCCTCGGCTGATACCCGGCACGCGGCAGAGATCTTCGAGACTGGCCCCCTTCACGGCCCGCGCTGTCCCGAAGTGCATGAGCAGCGCCTTCTTCCGGGCCGGGCCCACGCCCGGCACCTCGTCGAGAGTCGAGGCGACCATCGCCCGACCGCGACGGGCGCGGTGGCCGCCGATCGCGAACCGATGCGCTTCGTCGCGCAGGCGCTGCAACAGGAACAGCAGGGCGTCCCCCGGCGGCAACGTCAGGGATCGGCCATCCGTCAGATGGAAAGTTTCGCGGCCCGCATTGCGGTCGGGCCCCTTGGCGATTCCCACCACCGCGACGTCGTCGATCCCCAGTTCCTCGAGCACCGCGGTGGCGGCCGCGACCTGCGTGCGTCCCCCGTCGATGAGCAGGAGGTCGGGCCAGTCGCTGCGCCGGCCCGGATCCTCTTCGAGCGCGCGTCGAAAGCGACGGGTGAGCATCGCTCGGACCATGCCGGGATCATCCCCGGGGGTCACGTCGCCCGTCCGCATCCCGAACCGGCGATAGGCACCTTTCAAGAAACCTTCCGGGGTGGCCACCACCATCGCACCCAGGGCGTTCGTGCCCATCACGTGGCTGTTGTCGTAGATTTCGATGCGGCGCGGTGGCTCGGGAAGCCCGAAGACTTCGGCCAGGCGCGCGAACAAGGCGAGCTGGGTTCCTCGCTCGGCCAGACGCCGGGCGACCGCCTCGGCGGCGTTGCGCCGTGCTTGGTCGACGAGCGCCCGCAAGCGACCGCGCTGGGGAACCTTGAGTTCCACGCGCCGACCCGCCCGGGCCGACAGCGCCTCGGCCAGAAGGTCGGGATCGGGCGGCGCGCGGTCCAAGAGCACCAGCGGCGGCGGGTCGACCTCGGCGTAGAACTGGCCGAGGAAGGCGGCCAGCACCTCCCCCTCGTCGACGTCGCCCGCATGCGCCGGGAACAGGGCGCGGTGACCCCAGTTCTGGCCCGACCGCAGGAAGAAGACCTGGATGCCGGTCAACCCCTGGTCGCGGGCCACGGCGATCACGTCGGCGTCGAGCCGCGCATCGTTGGCGTGGATGGCTTGCGCTCCTTGCACGTGGGCCAGGGCCTTCAGCCGGTCGCGCAGGATGGCAGCACGCTCGAAGTCGAGCTCGGCCGAGGCTTCCGCCATCGCCTGCTTCAACCGCTCCTGCACCGCGCCCGACTTGCCGGCGAGGAACGCCCGTGCGTCGGCCACCAGGCCGGCATAGCTGCGGGCGTCGATCCGGCCCACGCAGGGGGCCGAGCAGCGCCGGATCTGGAACAAGAGGCAAGGCCGCGTCCGCCGCTCCATGAACGAATCGGTGCACGACCGCAGCAGGAACAGTTTCTGCAGTGCGTTGAGCGTCGCCGCCACGGCTCCGGCGCTGGCGAACGGCCCGTAGTAGACGACCCCGTCGCGTCGGGCCCCACGGTGCTTGGCAAGTCGCGGAAAGGGATGCCGAAGGTCCAGCGCGATGAAGGGAAAGCTCTTGTCGTCGCGCAGGACGACGTTGAACGGCGGCCGGTACCGCTTGATGAGCTGGGCTTCCAGCAGCAGCGCTTCGGCTTCGGAGCGGGTGGTCACCACCACCAGGCCGCGCGTGAGCGCCACCATCCGCTGCAGCCGGCGCGGCAGCCGCTCCACCTGGGTGTAGGTGGCGACCCGGTTCCGCAGCGCTCGGGCCTTGCCGACGTAGAGCACGTCGCCGGCCGCATCGACCATCCGATAGACGCCTGGCTCGCGGCCCAGGGTGGCGAGAGTCTCGCGGATCGCCGCCACCCCGGCCTCGAGGTCGGGCCGGCCGCGCGCCAGCACTTGGGCGGCCCCCCTCTCGTCGAACCGGTCGGTCGCCTCGGGCCAGTCCGGTCGGTCGGCCGTCGCTCCCATGGCGCTTGCCATGCGCCGGGCCCGGGCCGGGCTCAAGGGGTGCGCTCACTCGCGCAGCAAGGTCATCGAAATGCGGCGGTTGCGCGGGTCGAAAGGATCGTGCGGGTTGAATGGTTCGGTATCCGCGAGCCCCTCCAGCCGACGGAAGCGCTCGGGGCCGATGCCATGGCGGGCCAGCACCTCCCGGGTCGCTTCAGCCCGGCTGGTCGACAGCGTCCAGTTGTTGAGCGGCGAGGAGCCCGAGAACGGCACCGAATCCGTGTGCCCCCGCACCGCCAGCCCGTTGGGCAGGTCGCGGATCGCGTCGGCCACGGTGGCAAGCAGCGCCTTCGCGCGAGGATCCATCTCGGCCGTGCCGGACCGGAACATCGAATAGTCGGCCCGGTCGATGAGTTCGATGCGCAAGCCCTCTTGGGTCACCTCCAGGCGGAGCTGATCGGCCAGGTCCTTGAGGCCGGGGTCGGAACGGATCCGGGACCGGATCGCCTCGGCGACCCGCGCCAGCCGGACGTCCTCGTCCGCCCGGCGCAGCGACGTGCGGTCGTGACGTGTCTGGAATGGCGCGGCCGGACGAATGCCCGACAGCTGGGGATGGGGAGCGTTCCCTTCGGGCTCCACGATCGAACGGCCGCCCATCACCCCGTTCGAGCCGCCGGAACGGTCGGAGGGCAGGACGGTCGGGGCGAAATAGTCGGCGATGCCCTTGCGCTGTTCCTCGTTGGTGGCCCCCAGCAGCCACAGCAGCAGGAAGAAGGCCATCATGGCCGTCACGAAATCGGCATAGGCCACCTTCCAGGCCCCGCCATGGTGGCCGCCGTGGCGGCGGCCGCGGATCTTGCGGACGAGGATCTCGGGCTCGGGCGGGGGAGACAGCGCGTTCACCGCCCGCGCGCCCCTTCGAACACCTCGGTGAAGCTTGGCTGCAGGTCAGGGGCGATCGCCGTGCGCGCCTGCTCCAGCACGATGGGCTGCGGCTGGTTGCGAAGCGAGGCGAGGATCACCCGCCGGGCCACCTGGTAGATCTGGGCGTCCGTTTCCTCGATCTGGCGGAGCCGGCCGGCCAGGGGGCCCACGAGACCGTAGGCCAGGAACACGCCCAGGAACGTCCCCACCAGGGCCGAGCCGATCATCGCGCCCAGGATGGCCGGCGGTTGGTCGATGGCCCCCATCGTCTTGATGACGCCCAGCACGGCGGCCACGATGCCCAGGGCCGGCAGGGCGTCGGCCAGAGTCTGCAGCGCCTCGGCCGGCCGGGTGGCGTGGTGGTGGTGGGTTTCGATCGCGGTGTCCAGCACGTCTTCGATCGCGACCGAGCTCACCGTGCCCGTCGAGACGACGAGCAGCCGCAACGTGTCCGTCACCAGGTGGACGAAGAAGGGATCGTCGCGCAACTTGGGCGCTTCGGCCCAGAGGGCCGAAGACTGCGGCTGCTCGACATGGGGCTCGACCGCAACGGCTCCCTCGCTCTTCAGCAGTCGCATCAGTTTCACCGTGAGCGCGATGGCCGCCAGATAGTCGGCCTTGGTGAAGCGCGGGCCCTTGAGCACCCGGCCGATCCCGGCGCCGATCTGTTTCAACAGGCCCACGCTGTTCCCGATCAGCAGGGCGCCCACGGCCGCCCCGCCGATGATCATCAGTTCGTGGGGAAGGGCGGCGAACACCGGGCCCAGGTTGCCGCCCGCCAGGGCGAACCCGCCGAAGACCATGACCAGCAGCACGACCATCCCGACAATGGCCAGCATGCGGCCGGTTCTCCTCGCGCGGACGGAATGCCCGCCCGATTACGGGCCGCCGGCGGCGGTCTTTAGCCGCGATGCGACGGAGCGCCCCTAGCCCAGCCGGTCGAACAAGCTCTCGCCCGCCACGCGCCGGAACACCTCCTGGGTTGCGGCCAGGGTCAACCGCAGCGTCTCGAGCTCGGTGATGGCGGCCGCGAGGTCCAGGCCCTGGGTTGCCGCCAGCCCGCGCGCCAGTTCGATCCGTCCCGACGCGATCCGCTCGACCTCGGCCTCCAGCCGGCCCAGCACCACCCCCAAGCCGGCGCGCGCCACCACGATCCGGTCGTGGGCGGCTTCGACCCGTCCCATGGCCACGGCGAAGGCCTCCGCCCGCAGCTCGCCATCGGGCTCGGCCAGAGCCGCCAACAGCGCATCGAGCGCGGCGAAGGCCCCGGCATCATCGGGGCCAAAGACGGCGGGCCCCGGCGGCACCGCGGCCCCGACGAGCCCGGCGGCCTCCGCCCCGTGGCCGGTCCCGAAGCCCAGATAGCGCACGACGCCCGCCTCGTCGGGCGCAAAGGCCGGCTGGGCGTCGGCCGCGCCGGCGAACAGGAACCGCCCGGCCTCGTCGCGCCGATTGGCCGCCTGCACCAGCCGCTCCTTCAGCCCGCGCACCTCGACCGCGATGACCGCCCGGTCGGCGTCCGAGAAGGTGCCGGACGCGCCCAGGATGGCCAGCTCGCGCGCGCGCACGAGCACGTCGACGCCTTCGGCCAATGCCGTGTCGGCCGCGTTCAAGCGGGCCGTCGCGCGCTCCACCACGCGCTGCTCCGCCTGCAGCCTGGCATCCAGCCGCGAAAGGGCGGCGGCCCGCGCGTGGGCCGGCGGGTCCTCCGAAGGCCGGCTGAACCGTTCGCCGCGGGCGATCCGGCCCTCGAGCTCCTCGATGCGCTGGCGCAGGGCCACCATGCGGTCGGCGGCCACGGTCGTCGGGTTGCCGGTTCCTGTCAGCGTGACCATCGGTTCGCCTCCTGATCGCAGCCCTAGCGCAAAGCCTCGAGAAGGGCCTGGAACGTGTCGCGCGCCGTCTGGATGAGCCGGGCGTTGGCCTGATAGGCCTGCTGGAAGCGCAGCATGTCCGCGGCCTCGCGGTCGAGGTCCACGCCGCTCGCTTCCGCGACGGCCTCGGCAGCCGCGTTACGGCTTTCACGCGCGGCCTCCAGGCGTGCGCGCACTTCGGCCAGGGGCACGGCCAACGCCGTCAGCAGTGCCTCGTGAGCCTCGGCCGGGGTGCCCAGGGCCCCGGCGCAATCGCGCACCGCCAACAGCGCAAGCGCATTGCCGTTGGCCCCGCTGCCTGGGCCCGCGCGCCGGATCCGGAACAGGTCGCCTTCGGCCGGATCCCCGCTGATGCGCACTTCGAAGCCGTCGCCGATCAGCCAATCGCCCACCGCGCCCGTCGCCACCACCACATCGGCCGCATCCCGAAGGGTGACCATGGCGCTCGGGCCCACCTCGACGCGGAAGGGCGGCGCGAGGGGCGGAACGGGCGGCGGGTCGAGGAGAGGGCCGATGCGAACGTCGACGCGGCCGGCCCCTCGGTTCGAGGCGAGGGGGTCGGCCAGGAATCGGGGGGCCGCCGCCAGGGCCGTTGCCGGCAGGGGCCGGACGTCGAGGCCCGCCGCGCCCTGTTGCGTTTCGATCCGGAACAGGTCGCCGGCCCGGGGGGGGCCGGCCCCGGTCACCGTCACACCGTCGAGGCTCAACGGAAAGCTCCCGCTCACCGCAGCGCTGTCGTCGGCTCGGGCCAGGCGCCACTGGCCCGCCGCTGCGTTCCACGTCAGGCGCAACGGCGGCGGCGCGGCGCCGTCGGCCAGCACGGCCTCGATCCGGGCGCCGCCCCCGTTGCCGGCCGCCGGCGTGACGACGAGACGTCGGGTCGCGAACAGGGGCTGCCCATCGGCCCCCGCCAGATCCACGCCGGCCTGGTGGGCGGCGTTCAGGTCTGACGCCAGTTCAAGGGCCAGCTGATCCAGCCGTTCGCGCGCATCGGCAAGCCGCCGCCCCGCAAGCGTCAAGCCAAGCAGCGCCCCGCCCAGGATCGGTGCCGTCTCGGCTCCGTCCGGCCCCACCGCCAGCCCGAAACCGCCCCCCACCTCCCGCCGCAACAAGATGGGCTCCGATCGCTGGCCGTCCACCACGAGGACCCCGCCCGCATCACCGACCCGCACCTCGGCCTCGCCGCGGGCCGAGAACCGAACGTCGATGGCCACGAGCGAGGCCATCTCGGTCAGCAGGCGGTCGCGCGTGTCGGCCAGGGATACCGCCGCTCCACCCCCGGCCGTCGCCCGGCGCAGCTGCGCGTTCACGTCCGCCAGCGACCGCGCCAGGCTGGTGAGCTGCCGAGCGGCGACCTCCGCCTCGGCGTCGAGGTCGGACACCAGGCGAGCCAGCTCGCCGGCGCTGGCGTTGAACCGAGCGGCGAGTTGGCGGGCACGGGCCAGCACCGTCTCCCGGACGGGAAGCGAAGCCGGATCGGCCGTGAGGTCGGAGAGGCTCGCGAAAAACTCCTCCAGCGGCCGCGCCAGCGAGGCAGGACCGGAGAGGCTGGCCTCGACGAGGGCCAGCCAGCGTTCGGCCGCCCCCAGAAGCGCCACCTGGCTTTCCGCCCGGCGCAGGCTGTCAACCAGGATCAGGTCGACGGCGCGCGCGATCCCGCGCACCTCCACGCCGCCGGCGGCCACGGGGTCCTTCTCGAAGGGGCTGTTGGCGCGTGCCGGCGCAAGCGATGCCAGCACTGGCCGACGCCGAACGTAGCCCGGTGTGGCGGCGTTGGCGACATTGTCGCCCACCGTCTCGAGGGCGGTTCGGGCGGCCCGCACACCGCCCAACGCCAGGCCCAGCAGGTCGCTCATGGTCGCTCGCCGGACCCGGCCAGCGACCGGGCAATGAGGGCGGCGACACCCAACGGCGAGGCGGCCGCCAGCCGCTCGGCCAGGGCACAGGTCGCTACCTCTGCCCATGCGCTCCCGCGGGTCAGCGGCGTGTCGGCCAGGGCCGCCCGCCGCGCGGCGCGCAACAGCGCCTCGACCAGGAGGGCTTCGAAGCGGCACGCCGCGTGCTGGAGCGGCAAACCCGGTGCCGCACCTTGCGGGATGGCCGCACCCGCTTCCGAAGGGCCATCCGGACCTGGGGATCGGTCATGCCGATCACCGAACGGGCGCGGCGGAAGGGCGCCGATCGGGAAAGGCCCGCCCGGCCCGGTCATAGCACTACCAGCTCCGCCCGCAGCGAGCCCGCCTCGCGCAGCGCCTCCAGGATGGCCACCAGATCGCCCGGCGCCGCCCCCAGGCGATTGAGGGCGTCCACCAGGTCCTGTAGCCGGGGCCCGGGGGCGAGCAACGATACCCGGGCAGTCTCCTCCCGTGCCTCGACGTCCGACTGCGGCACGACCTCCGTGCGCGCGGTGCGCGGCGCGAAGGGCGCGGGTTGCGACACCTGGAGCGTTTCCGTCACGCGCACCGTGAGGTTGCCGTGGGCCACCGCGGCGGGCAGCAAGCGCACCTCGCCGCCGATCACCACTGTGCCGGTGCGGGCGTTTACCACGACACGGGCGGGTGGCGGGGACACCCGCACGTCGAGCCCTTCGATCCGGGCGGCCAGGCGGACCCGCTCCGCCGGGTCCGCAGGTGCGGCGATCGCGATGGTCGTGGCGTCAAGCGCTCGGGCACTCCCGGGCCCCAGCTGCGCCTCGATGGCGGCCGCGACGTCGGCGGCCAGCGAGAAGCCCGGCACGATCAGGTCGAGGAGCAGCGGGGCCGGTCGTCCGTCGGGGCCGGATTCGTGGAAGGGCATGGGCACGGCCCGCTCGACGACCGCACCTCCGGGGATCCGGCCCGAGGTCGGGGTGTCGACCACGATGCGCGAGCCGTCGGCCCCTTCCGCGCCGAACCCGCCCACGGCAAGCGAGCCCTGCGCGAGGGCATAGGTCTCGCCGTCGGGCCCCTTGAGCTCGGCCATGAGGAGCGTTCCCCCCCGCAACGACTTGGCACGCCCCAGAGCCGAGACAGTGACGTCGATGCGCTGGCCCGGCTTGGCGAAGGGGGGAAGTTCGGCCGTGATCATCACGGCGGCCGAGTTCTTGAGTTGAGCCGCGCCGGGCGGGATGCTCACCCCCAGGGCGTTGGCGGCCGAACGCATGGACTGGAGCGTGTAGGGCAGGTTGTCGTCGCCCGTGCCGGGCAGGCCTACCACCAGGCCGTAGCCCACGAGCGGATTGCCGCGCACTCCCTGGAAGCGGGCGAGGTCACGGATGCGCTCGGCCGCCGCCGGGGCGGCAAGCGCCAACACTGCGAACCCCCACCACAGGGCCCGCCCCCACCGGCGCGGCCGGCTTGCCCGTCCGCCCGATCCGCTTCCGGCACCATCGGGTCGGACCATCACAGCGGGCTGATCCGATCGAAGAAGCGGTGGAACCAGCCCTGGCGGATCTGGGCGGCGATCTCGCCCGTGCCGGTGAAGCGGATGCGCGCGTCGGCCACGCGCGTGGACGGCACGCGGTTGGCGGCGTCGATGTCCTCGGGCCGCACCAGGCCCGTGAGCTGCAGCTGCTCCTCGCCGCGGGCCAGCACCAGCCGCCGGTCCCCCGCCACGCGCAGGACGCCGTTGGGCAGCACTTCGGTGACGGTCACGGTGAACTCACCCGTCAGGCGATTGGCCTGCCGGGCCCGGCCTTCGCCCCGGTATTCGGAGGCCGACGATTGCTCCAGCGCCCGGCTGACCGGGTCAGTGGCCGCGAAGCCCGACAGGTCGAACTGCCGCGCGGATTGGCGATTGCCTTCCGCCGCCGCCGACTTCTGGGCTTCCGTCCGCTCGACCAGCACGATGGTAAGAAGATCGCCGACGCGGCGCGCCCGGCGATCGGCCGCCAGCTCGAGCCGCGCCGGCGCCGCCGCCCAGATGCTGCCCGTGGCCGGCCGCGACGCCGGCGGCGGCGCGACGGCCGCCGGCACGACCGGCACGCTGTCCCGAAGGGTCAGGCCGCAGCCGCCCAGCACCAACGTGAGCAGAGCACTACACGCTCTGGTTGACATAGCGCATCATTTCGTCGGCCGCCTCGATCACCTTGGCGTTGATCTCGTAAGCACGCTGTGTCTCGATCATGTCGACGAGCTCCTGAACCGTCGACACGTTCGAAGCCTCGAGCGCACCCTGACGCAGGGTGCCCACGCCCTCCTCGCCCGGGTTGCCCACCTGGGGTGGGCCAGAGGCCACGCTTTCCCGGAACAGGTTGCCGCCCATCGGCTCGAGGCCGGCGGGATTGATGAAGGTGGCGAGCTGCAGACGGCCGAGCTCGGTGGGCTCCACGGTGCCGGGCAGCTGGGCCGAGACGGTGCCATCGGGCGCCACCGTGATCCCGGTGGCGTTGGCCGGGATCTGGATTTCGGGCACCAGGCGGTGGCCCTGGGGGGTCACCAGCCGACCCTCGCCGTCGCGCGTGAAGGCGCCTGCGCGCGTGTAGGCCAGGGTGCCGTCGGGCAGCTCGACCTGGAACAGACCCTCGCCGTCGATGGCGAGGTCGAGGGCGTTGTTGGTGATCTGGAACGCCCCCTGAGCATGGATGCGCTCGGTGCCGGCGATCCGCACGCCGGCCCCGGTGGCAAGACCCATGCCGAAGCGCCGGTCGGCCCCGGCCAGGGCGCCCGAGGGGCGATCGCTTTGGTAGAGCAGGGTCTCGAAGGCGGCGCGGTCGCGCTTGAAGCCCACCGTGTTCACGTTGGCCAAGTTGTTGGCGATGGTGCGCAAGCGGGCGTCCAAGGCTTCCAGCCCGGAACGCGCGATGTGAAGCGAACTCGTCATGACCACCTCCGTCGCAGGCCGCTGCCGCGCTATCCCCCGGGGTGCCCCGCCGGGTGCCGCGCGCCCGGCTCTCGGCCCGGCCCCGCCCGCCGGGCCCTGCGCGCATCCGGCCGAACGCCTGCCCCGAACGGCCGGTGGCCCGACGCCCTCCGCCGCCCTGACCGAACCCCGTCGTTCCCGGATCCCAGCGCCATCCCGCCGTTCGCACCCGGCCCTAGCCCGACACGCGCATCAGCTGCGCCGCTTGCTCGTCGGCCTCCCGCGCGGTCTCGAGGAGCTTCGCCTGCACTTCGAAAGCGCGCGCCTGCTCCACCAACTCGACCAGCGCTTGCGCCAGTTCCACGTTGCTGCGCTCCAGGGCGCCCGGCACCACGCTCGCCAGCGGATCGGGCGACAGCGGGGCCGGCGGCCGGAACAGACCGTCGGTTCCGCGCACCAGCGTCGCCGGATCGGGCGAGACGAGCTTCAACCGGTCCACCTCGACGAAGGGCTGATCCGGGGCTGCCCGAGTCTCGACCCGGCCGTCCGCGCCGATCCGCACGTCGGCCAGGCCGGCGGCCAGGCGCACGGACCCCCCAGTGCCCACGACCGGGTGGCCGTCGCCCGTCACCAGGGTGCCGTCGGGGGCGATGCGCAGGTCGCCGCGGCGGGTGAGCGCCTCGCCGCCATCCTTGGCCTCGACGACGAGCCAGGTGCCTCCTTCGGGTGCGACGTCGAGCGCGCGGCCCGTGGTCTCGAGGCGGCCGGCGCGCAGCAGGTCGTGGCGGGTCTCGCCGCCGGCCTGGACCCGCGTGGGCAGCGCGGCATCCGCCGGCACGGGGACGAGATGGCCCGGCTGAAAGGCGACCATCTCGCGCCGGAAGCCTGGGGTGGCCAGGTTGGCCAGGTTGTGGGCCGTCACCGCCTGGGCTTCCCGCAACCGCTGCATGGCCGAAAGGCTCGTGTAGACAAGACGGTCCATGCTCAGGTCGAGCGCAGGTTCACGATCGTCTGCAGCAAGGCCGAGGCCGTGTCGATCGCGCGTGCGTTGGCCTGGAACGTGCGTTGGGCGTTGATGAGGCCCACGAGCTCTTCGGTCAGGTCGACGTTCGACCGCTCGAGCGCTCCGCCGGTGATGGTGCCGAAGCCGTCCGCGCCGGCCTCGCCCACTTCGAGCGGGCCGGACGACTGGGCCAGCATCCAGCTCACGTTGCCGTTCTGGCGCAACCCCTGGGGATTGGGCACGTTGCCCAGCGCCACCTTGCCGATGGCCACCACTTCGCCGTTCGAGAAGGTGGCGCGCACGAGCCCGTCGAGGCCCACCCCCACTCCTTCGAGCCGGCCCGGCGCATAGCCGTTCTGGTCGCTGAACGACACGGCGAAGGGGCGGTCGAGCTGGGTCGTGCCCGCGACGTCGAGACTGAAGCCCGCTCCGAACGGCGTCGGGGCCGCGGGGCTCGTGAGGACCCCGTCGGCGTTGAAGACGAGCTGCAGCGGTACGGGCGGCCCCGACGGCGAGACTTCGACGTCGTCGCGGAAGGCCCGCACTTCCCACCACTTGTCGGTCGACAGGGGATCGGGGTTCTCGATCCGGCGGTAATAAAGGGTCAGGGTGCTCGCCCGGCCCTCGGCGTCATAGACGGTCACCGAATTGGCGGCGGTGTAGCTCGAAGGGTCGTTCCGGTCGAACCCGGCGAGGGGGACGGGGGCGGAAGCCGGCAGGTTGGCGATGACCCGCACTTCGGTGGTGGCCCGTGGCAGGCCCGAGGTGGCGGGAATCCGCAAGGGCCTGAGCGCCGCGGCCCCCGTGCCGGTGACGGCGCCGTCGGGCGTGACGGGGAGGACCTGCAGGCGCCGACCCTCGTTGTCCACCACATAGCGCTCGGCGTCGATCTGGAACGCCCCGTTGCGCGACAGCACGAGGGAATCGGCCCGGTCGCCCCCGCCCCGCACCAGGAAGAAGCCCGGCCCGCCGATCATCAGGTCGAGGGCCGACGACGTGGTCTGCGCTCCACCCTGGGCGAACTGCTGGGTCACGGCCGCCACGGCCACGCCGGCCCCGGCCACGCGGCCGGCCGCCTGGGTGGGCGAGCGGTTGACGATGTCGGCGAATTCAACGCGCGAGCGCTTGAAGCCCGAGGTGTTCACGTTGGCGATGTTGTTGGCCAGCGACGAAAGCTCGGTCTGCGCCGCGTTGAGACCGGTCAGCGAAGTGAAGAAGGTCATCGAAGGGTCTCCTCAGCCCACCGCACGAACCTGGGCCAGCGGCAGGCGCCGCCCATCGGCCAGCACCAGGATGAGCGCCAGGTCGGCGCCGATCTCGACCGCGGCCACCTGGCCGCCCGTGCCGTCGGCGGCCGCCACCTGACGGCCGAGCCAGGCCGGCGCGGCATGGCGGCCCACGTCGGCCTGAAGCGCGGTCAGCCGCGCCAGCCGAGCGTTCGTCTCCGCGATGCCCGACACGGCTGCGAACTGCGCCAGCTGGGCCACGAACTGAGTGTTGTCGAGGGGCGAAAGCGGGTCCTGGGCCTTGAGCTGGGTGGTGAGCAGCAACAGGAAATCCTCTTGGCCCAACGTCCGCCGACCGGCGTCGGCCGGCGCCACCGCGGCGCCCACGGATACGGGAGCCGGCGCGCTCATCGCCCGAGCCTCAAGGTCTCGAGCATCAGCGCCTTGCCGGTCTCGAGCACTTCGATGCTGTTCTGGAACTGGCGCGCGGTCTCGACCATCTCCACGAGTTCGGCGAACGGATCGACCGCGGCCGTGAAGACGTAGCCTTGCGCATCGGCCAACGGATGGCCGGGTTCGTGCCGGCGGCCCGGTTCGGCCCGCGCCGCCACCACGCCGGCCACGTCCACCGTCGCGCGCCCGCTCGCTCCGTCGTAGAGCGTGCGGAACACGGGCTTCAGCGGCCGGAAGGCGGTCTCGGCGCTGCCGGCGACCGCGCCCGCGTTGGCCAGGTTGGAGGCGGTGGTGTTGAGACGGACGAGCTGCGCGCTCATCGCCCGACCCGCGATCTCGAAAAGGCTGAACGGTCCCATCAGGTCTCTCCGCGCAAGGCGGCCTTGAGCGTGGCCACTCGGGCGTCGAGGAAGGCCAGGGTGGCTCGGTAGCGCACCGCCGTCTCGGCGAAGGCCACCTGTTCGACCGCCAGTTCCACGGTGTTCCCATCGAGCGAAGGCTGCACCGGCCGCCGGAAGCGCAGTTGCGGGCGCTCGTCGGTCTGGCGCGCCGCCAGGTGCCGGGGATCGGTCCGCGCAAGGGGGGGGCCGTCTTCGCGTTCGGCCAGGGCCGCCCGGAAATCGAGGTCGCGGGCGCGATAGCCGGGGGTCGCCGCGTTCGCGATGTTCGACGCGATCACCTCGAGCCGCCGAGCCCGCAGCCGCAGCGCCTGGGCCGACAATCCCAGAAACCGGTCGAGCCGGTCGCCCTCGGTCGCGTCTCTCGCACCCATCGGTTCCACGTGCCGCCATCCTCCCGCATGCCGTTCGCGCCGTCCGATCCGGTCGGGCCTTGGGCGAAACGCTCCCCAGGCCGCCCCGGACCGCCGCCGTCGCCCACCCGGAACCGCCCACCCGGAACCGACCCGCCGGTGACCCAGGCGACACGCCGGGACCCACGGGCGACACGCCCACACCCACGAGCGGCCCGCCAGCGACCCCCGGGCAGCACCCCCGGGCAGCACCCCCGGGCGGCACCCCCGGGCGCCACCCCCCCAGGGTGCAAGCCGCGTGCCAAGCGCCGACCGCGCAGGCGCCGACGGACCGCCCGCGCACCAGACGGCACGCGGGTGCCGGCCGATGCGGAACCGGGCGGCACGGCGTTGCCGCACCGTTCGGACGGCGGCCGAGGACGCGCGCCTGGCACGGGACTTGCGCCGTTGGCGAACGGCAGCCGGGGCGCGCAGTTGAGCCTGCCCCCGACATGTCCGGAGATCCGCCCATGCACCACATGCCACCTCTCTGCGCGGTCGTGGCCCTGGTGGCCCCGGGGGCCATGGCGCTGCTGCTAGCGCCGGCCCTGGCGGGGGCCTCGCCCGACCTGCGCGCTCAAGTCGAGGCGGCGGTCGGCGCGCCGGTCCGGCTCGACCCGCGCCTGCGCCCACCGGCCTGCCCCGAGGGCTTCCGGTTCACGCCTTGGGGCCGCACCGTCGAGATTCTTTGCCCGGCCACGGGCTGGCGTCTGGTGGCCCCGGTCGGCCGGGCACCGGAGACCCCCGCCTCCGGGCCCGCCATCCAGCGGGGCGAACGCGTGACGGTGGCCCTCGGCCTGCCAGGCCTCGAGCTGACGGTCGAAGCGGTGGCAGAACGGGCCGGGCGCCCCGGCGACCGCATCGTCGTGCGCAACCGCTTGACGGGCGCTCGCTTCCCCGCGACGGTCGGGGCCGACGGCACGCTGGTCGTTGGCCGCTCGCCGGTCGTTGGCCGCTAAACCTCGCCGCCTTCCGGCCGTGAACGCGTCGGAGGGGACGGACATGGTCGAAGGACTGAAAGGAAGCCCGATCCCGCCCGCGGGGGTCACCGGCCGGAGCGCCGTCGACCCGGCCGGCGCCGCCCGCCGCACGATGGGCACGGGCCAGGGCCCGGCGCGGACGGTGGCGACCGATCCCGCAGCGGCCCACCCGCCGACGGGCCTCGACACGTTGGTTCGGGAGCTGGCCCGGGCCGCACCCGTGGACGCCACGCGCGTCGATGCCCTCCGTCAGGCGATCGAGGCGGGCGTCTACCGCCCCGACCCCGTTCGCATCGCCGAAGCGATGATCGCCGCCGAACGGGCCTGACGGCCCGTCATCGGCGCACCGGAGCCCTGGGCGATGGGGTCAGTCCCGTCGCGCACACCTCGGGCCCCCTGGCATCCGGCCGGGCCCTCACCAGAACTCGAACGTCTCCCCCTGGAGCCAACCGGAGAACCGCTGGGGAAGCGGGGCCATGACCTGCACGCCCCGTCCCCCGTCATCCGGAAAGGCGAGACCCGCCGCATGCAGGGCCAGGCCCACGGGGTCGGGCCGGCCGTAGGTGGCATCCCCCAAGATCGCCGCCCCGGGCGCCAGCAGCGTGGCGTGCACGCGCACTTGGTGCGTCCGGCCCGTCTCGGGCCGGAACGCGACCAGGGCCAGCGCACCCCGACGCTTCAGGACCCGCCAGCGAGTCGCCGCAGGAAGGCCCCGGGGGTCGGGCGCGATGCGCCAGCCCCGCACGGGATCGGAGCGCCGGGCAAGCGGCGCCTCCACCCGGCCCTCCCCTTCGGGCGGCGCACCGGCCACGATGGCGAGGTAGAGCTTCTCGACCGACCGCTCCGCGAACGCGCGCGCCAGCCGACGCGCGGCCCGGCGGCGCGTGGCGAGCAACAGACAGCCCGACGTGTCGCGGTCCAACCGGTGGACGGGCCAGACGTCGAGCCCCGCCGCCTGGAAACGCGCTTCCACGCAGTCCTCGGTGCGGGGGCCGGCATGGACGGCAAGACCCGCCGGTTTGTCGACCACGATCCACCCGCGGCCTTCGGCCAGCACGGGCGGCAACGGGGCGCCCTTGGCGATCGCAACCGGCGTCCGGCGAGGGGGCGCTGTTCCGGTCGGCACGGGCGTTAGCCTTAAAGTCCGCGGACCTTCGCCGTGAAGGGCGGCCGAGGCCACGCGCAAGCGGGCCCCAACCGCGAAGGGAACGGGACCATGAGTGTCATCAACACCAATCTCGGCGCGCTGAAGGCCCAGAACGGCGGTCGCGTGGCGCAGCTCGAGCTCAACCGGGCCATGGAACGCCTGTCCACTGGCCTCAGGATCAACAGCGCCAAGGACGACGCCGCGGGCCTGGCCATCGCCCAGCGCATGACGGCCGACGTCCGGGGCCTCGCCATGGCCATCCGCAACGCGGGCGACGGCATCAGCCTGGCCCAGACGGCGGAATCGGCCATGGGCGAGATCACCAACATGCTCCAGCGCATGCGCGAGCTGGCGGTGCAGTCGTCCAACGGCACCTTCTCGGCCCAGGACCGCGCGGCGCTCCAGGCGGAAGTGGCGCAGCTCATCGGCGAGATCGAGAACGTGGCCACGCGCACCACGTTCAACGGGATCCGGCTGCTCGACGGCTCGTCGAAGAACCTGGTGCTCCAGACCGGGGCGCGCGCGGCCGAGACGGTGCGGCTGGGCATCAAGTCCACCCGCACGAGCGATCTCGGCACGGGCGAGGTGCCGGGCCTGTCGGCCACGGGGGCCTTCGCGGCCTCGGGCTTCGCCACCGCCCAGGCGCTGAGAGCCAACGACCTCGTGATCAACGGGGTGGCGATCGGGGCCTCTCGGGCCGAGGACGACCCGCTGTCCTCCACCGCCAAGGAAGCCTCGGCCATCGCCAAGGCCGCCGCCATCAACCGCCTGACCGCGCAGACCGGCGTGCGCGCCGTGGTGGGCCAGACGGTGATGACCGGGACGGCCATGACGGCCGCCGCCTTGACGGGCACGGTGACGATCAACGGGGTGACCACGGGCTCCATCACCACCACCACCAACGCGGCCGCCTCGCGCACCGCCGTGGTGGACGCCATCAACCTGATCTCGGGCCAGACCGGGGTGGTGGCCATCGACACGGGCGATGCGAACCTGGGCATCCGTCTGGTCGCGGCCGATGGTCGCAACATCGACGTCCAGCTCAACACGCTGACGGCCGCCGCCACCGGCCTCAAGGTGGGCACGCAGTCCGGCAGCTACAGCCTGGTCTCGGTGGGTGGCGGGCCCATCACCATCTCGACCATCGGCGCGGGCGAACTGGCCCGCGCAGGGCTGGCCGCCGGCACCTACGAACGCGGCGTCTCCGCCGTGTCCACCGACGCCCGCGCCGTGGCCGCGACAGCCGCCCAGGTGCGGGTGCTGAACACCGGCGACCTCGTGATCAACGGCGTCGCGATCCGGGCGTCGAAGGCCTCCGACGACACCTTCTCGGACACGACGGCGGCGTCGTCGAGCAAGGCGGGTTCGGCCATCGCCATCGCAGCGGCCATCAACGAGGCGAGCGCCCAGACGGGGGTGACGGCCCGGGCCAACGCGCTCACCATCGACGGCACCACGACAACGGTGATCGGCACCACCACCACCACCAGCCTCTACATCAACGGCGTGGCGATTGCGATGACGCTGCAAGCCGGCGTCTCGGCCCAGCGCACGCGCGAGATCGTCGTGCAGGCGGTGAACAACTACACGGGCATGACGGGCGTGGTGGCCGCCGACAACGGCCGCGGCGGGATCAGCCTGACGGCCGCCGACGGGCGCAACATCTCGGTCTGGTTCGACTCGGACGACGCCGCGGCCGCCAACTTCGGCCTGGCCGGTGCGACCATCCGGGGCACGAACATCGCCTACACGGCCGTGGGCGTGACCGACCCCACCAGCATCGCGGGCGACCCGGTGCAGACGGCCTACGCCACCCTCACGCTCCAGAGCGCCAAGGCCTTCACCGTCCGGGCCGGTAGCCAGGGCTTCACGATGGCCGGCAACTTCACGCCCCTGGGCTTCGAGGAAGGCACCTACGGCGCCGAATCGGGTGGGCTCAAGATCAAGGACATCGACATTTCGACCCAGGCCGGTGCCCAGGCCGCCCTGGAATCGATCGACGAAGCGCTCAAGGCGGTGGCCATCAACCGCGCCGAGCTCGGTGCCGTCCAGAACCGCCTCGAGGCGACCATCAGCAACCTGACGGCCGCCAGCAACAACACCATGGCGTCGCGCAGCCGGATCCAGGATGCGGACTTCGCCGTCGAAACCACGGCCCTCGCCCGCAGCCAGATCCTGCAGCAGGCCGCGCAGGCGATGCTGGCCCAGGCGAACCAGTCGCAACAGCTGGTGCTGCAGCTGTTGCGCTAGACAACCCGCACGCCATCCCAGGACCAACCGAGGGCGGGGCCAGGCCCCGCCCTCATGTGTTGGTGGAGCGGCCATCCTCCGGCGGCGCTTCGCACCACCACGGCCGCCCCGCGGCCGCGCCCCAGACGCGTTGGGATCAGGCCGACCCAAAGGCTCCGCCGGCGGGCGGGCTGCGCGCAGCAGAGAAGGCAAGGCACCGCGCCTATGCGGACGGCTCGGCCGCGGACGTCTGTCGCCCCACGGTCGGGCGCAGCCCCTCCGGGTCGCCCGAGGAACGCCGCGATCCCGAGGCTTGGGCGGGCCCCCCGCACGGCGAGCCGGAGCCGTGGAGGACACCCTCAGGCGGCGGGGGTTTCGGCGGGGGGGGGCGGCAGGGGTAGCGGCTTGTCGCTCATGCTGTTCAGGTAGACCAGCAAATCCGCCCGCTCTTGCGGGCGTGAAATGCCGGCGAAGGCCATCTTGTTGCCAGGAATGGCGGCCTTCGGATTGGCGATCCAGGCATCGAGCCTCGCCCAATCCCACGGCTCGGCGGATTTCGCCTTCAGCGCGTCGGAATAGGCGAAACCCGCCGCATGGGCGTGCGGTGCTCCCACGATGCCCCAAAGGTTGGGCCCGACGCCGTGGCGCCCGCCCTTTTCGATGCTGTGACACGCCGCACACTTCTTGAAGGCCGCCTGGCCGCGGGCCGGATCGGCCAAAGCCAGCAGCACCTCCAGCGGTTGGCCGCCCGCGTCGGCTGCGGCCGTCTGCGGCGCCTCCGCCGGTTCCTCCACTCCAGCCACCACGTAGCCTGGCTTGGCAGGCTTCTCCGGCCGATAGAGGTAGCCCGTGACGATCATGGTGGCCATCAGCACGACGAGTGCCGACAGCGTCGCACCGGCGTAGCGCGTGAACTCGTAACTATCCACTTGGCTCTCCCGGATCGGGATCGGGTCCCGGGCCGTCGCCATCGCCCCTTACGGACGCGCGCCGAGCGGAGCAACGGCATCGGCCCCATGCCCCCGCGGGTGGGGCGATTGACCGCCCGGGCGTCCGCCGCCAACGGCGCCCGCCATGGAAAGTTATCCGGCACCGGCCCGCGCGTTGGTCGAGGCGATGCGCCGGGCGGCCGCCCAGGATCGCCGCCGGGCGATCGCCTTCCAGGGGGCGCCGGGGGCCTATTCGCAGCAGGCAGTCCTCAAGGTCGAGCCGCTCGCCCTGCCGCTACCCCTGTTCAGCTTCGAGGAAGCGCTCCAGGCCGTGACCGACGGCGAGGCCGACCGCGCCGTCCTCCCCGTCGAGAACAGCCTGCACGGTCGCGTGGCCGACGTGCACGTCCTGTTGCCCGACAGCGGGCTCGCCATCGTGGGGGAGACCTACGTTCGCGTCGAGCATTGCCTGGTGGGCCTGCCCGGCGCCCGGATCGAAGGGCTGCGGGCGGTGCTCAGCCACCCCCAAGCGCTGGGGCAATGTCGACGCCGCCTGCGGGCCCTCGGGCTCACCCCCGTGGCCGGTGCGGACACGGCGGCCGCGGCGGCCGAGATCGTCGAACGCGGCGATCCCACGCTGGGGGCCATCGCCTCGGCGCTGGCCGCCCGTCTCTACGGCTGCGACGTCCTCGAGCGGAACCTCGAGGACGCGCAGCACAATCGCACCCGGTTCCTGGTCTTGGCCCGAAGCCCGGCCGATCCACCCCCGGACCGGCCCGTGAAGACCACGCTCGCCTTCGAAGTGAAGAACGTGCCCGCGGCCCTCTACAAGGCCTTGGGCGGGTTCGCCACCAACGGCGTCAATCTCACGCGGTTGGAAAGCCACCTCGACGGCGGATCCTTCACCGCCGCCCGCTTCCTCATCGACATCGAAGGCCGGCCGGCCGAACCCGCCGTGGCCCGCGCGCTCGAAGAGCTCGCCTTCCACTCCCGCTGGGTCCGCGTGCTGGGCACCTACCCGACCGCCTCCGCCGACTGACGCACCGCCGCCGGCCCTCAAGGGAGCCCGCTCGAGGCCGTCAACGACGGCGTGAGCGTCCGGTTCAAGCCGCCCATCGCCGCCGAGCGCGACGTCCACTGGCGCGACCTCGTGGCCATCGGCCCTGACGACGACCCGTTCTGGGCGCGAGTGCGCGAGGCCCAGTTCGGCTTCCTGTGGCGCTACCTGCCGTTCGTCTCGGGCGTCGCCGTCTGCCTGGGCGCAGTGGTGCTGGGCTCCCTCGCCCGTCACATCCCCCCCATCCTGCTTCTGGCCTGGGCGGTGGCCAACCTGGTTCTGGTGGCGTCTTGGGTCCTGCGCTCGGTCGGCGCTTGGCAGACGCGCCGACCACCCACGGTTCCACGCCGGCGCCTCCTCCGCCTGCTCGGAGAGCTGGGGATCATCGGCCTGGCCTGGGGGCTCGTGTTTCTGGCGGCCATCCCGGCGGTGGCCGATGGGCAGCGCACCCTTGCGCTGGCGACCGCCCTGTGCGCCGTCGGCGTCAACATCTTCGCCACGGTCGTCTTCCCCCTCGCCGCCCTGATGCTCGCCGGCCCCATGGCGCTCGGCACCCTTGCCGGCGTGCTGCTGGCCCGCTGGCCCGACGGCACCGCGATCCTCGTCGTGCTGGCGTCGTTCTTGCTGGTGGCGCTGCGAGGGGTGGTGCTCACGAGCTTCGCCTTCCTCACGCGGCTGCGAACCCAGGATCGCCTGGTGGAACAGGAAGAAGTGGTGCGCCTGCTCTTGAACGAGTTCGAAGCGAACGGCAGCGACTGGCTGTTCGAGTTCGACGAACGCCACCACCTCACCTTCGTCTCGCAACGCTTCGCCGAAGCCGCCCGCAGCACGGTCGACGAACTTCTCGGCCGACGCTGGGTGCGTCTGTTCCCCGACCGCCGCGGCATACTGCCGCTGTTCCGCGCCGTGGTCCGCCGCCAGCCGTTCCGCGACCTCGTGGTGCGGGTCCGCCTCGACGGCGAGGACCGCTTCTGGTCGCTGTCGGGAACGCCCAAGATCGACGCGCACGGCCGCTACTGCGGCTATCGGGGCGTGGGGTCCGATATCACCGAGCGCCAGCGCAGCGCCGAACGGATCGCCGAGCTCGCGACGTTCGATTCGCTCACCGGCCTCGTCAACCGACGGATCGTGCACACCGCGATCGCCGACGGGCTTCACGGGCCGACCGGCGTGGCAATCCTGTTCGTCGATCTCGACCGCTTCAAGTCGGTCAACGACAGCCTGGGTCACGCCATGGGCGATCGTCTGCTGGCCGAAGTGGCCCAGCGCCTGCGGACCACCGTGGGCGCCGAAGGCCAGATCGGGCGGCTGGGCGGAGACGAGTTCGCGGTGGTGCTGCGCTCGGCGAATGCCGAGGCCGCCATCCAACTTGGCGACCGGATCATCGCGGCGCTTTCGGCGCCCTTTGACCTCGACGGGACGGAGGTGCGGATCGGGGCCAGCGTGGGGCTGGCGCTGGGCCCCGAGGACGGGGCGAGCGTCGAGGCGCTGATGCGCGCGGCCGATCTCGCGCTCTACGAGGTGAAGGGCAAGGGCCGGGGCTCGGTGCGCCGTTACGACCGCGAGATGCACGCGCGCGCCGAGGCCCGGCGCGCCCTCGAGCTCGACCTGCGCGTCGCCCTGGAACGGCGAGAGATCCGTCTCGTCTACCAGCCGATCGTGAACGCCCTCGACGAGCGCATCGTCGGCTTCGAAGCCCTGATGCGCTGGCGCCACCCCCGGCACGGCGACGTGCCCCCCTCGATCTTCATCCCGATGGCCGAGGAATCGGGCCTCATCGCGGCGCTGGGCCGCTTCGCCCTGGTCGAGGCCACCGCCGCGGCCGCCCGCTGGCCAGCCCCCCTCAAGCTGTCGGTCAACCTGTCGCCGCTTCAAGTGGAAGATCCCGAGATCGTAAGCCACGTGCGCGAGGCGCTGGCCCGCTCGGGCCTCGATCCCCGGCGGCTCGAGCTGGAGCTGACCGAGTCCGTCTTACTCGATTCCCGCGAGTCGGTGGCCCAGACGCTGTCGGCCCTGCGCGCCCTGGGCTGCAGCTTTGCACTCGACGACTTTGGAACCGGCTATTCCTCCCTGGGCTATCTGCAGAAACTCGCCTTCAACCGGATCAAGATCGACCGCAGCTTCGTCCGTGCCAGCGTCGAGGACGGCGAGTCGACCGCCATCATCCAAGCGATCGTAGCCCTGGCCGAGCGGTTGGGCATGGAAACCACGGCGGAAGGGACGGAGACCCGCGCAGAATTCGAGGCCATGCGCCGGCTGGGGTGCGGCCAGGTCCAGGGCTATTATTTCGGCCGACCGATGGAGGCCGGCGACGTCGACCGACTGATCCGTCGCACGCGGCCCTTGCTCGACGTCGAGCCAGCGGGCCTCGACCTGGTCGCGGCCGCGCTCGCCGACCCGATCGAGAGCGGCGCGCCAGCCGAGGACCCTCTCAGTCCCCCAGACCCTCCACCCACGCCCGCAGCAGCCAATGGGCGATCGCCAGCGGCGGCGGAGCCCGCCAGTCCCCGCGCCCGTCGAGCGCCGCTAAGCATTCCAGCCGGCTGACCCACCGAAGCTCCTCGAGCTCCTCAAAGTCCGGCCGCAGCTCGAATCCCTCCGCCGCCGCCAACACCCCGATCATCAGGCTCGACGGAAAGGGCCAGGGCTGGCTCGCCACGTACCGCACCGCGCGCACACCGATCCCAGCCTCCTCGCGCAGCTCCCGTGCCACCGCCTCTTCCACCGACTCACCGGGCTCCACGAACCCGGCCAGGGCCGAGAAGAACCCCGGCGGAAATCCCGGCTGGCGCCCGACCAGGGCATGGCCGTCCCGCTCGGCCAGCATGATCACCACAGGATCCACCCGCGGGAAATGCTCGGCGCCGCACGCCGGGCAACGGCGCAGGAACCCCCCGCGGGCCATGCGCGTCGGAGCACCGCAGGCCGCGCAGAACCCATGGCGGCGATGCCAGTCGATGAGCGAGCGGGCGAGTGCCACGGCCGCCCCTTCCCACGCCGGCAGGCGCGCACCGGCCGCGCGCGCGTCCACCGCCACGCCACCCGCCTGTTCCGCATCGCCCTCCATCGCGAAATGGGGCACGCCCGCCGCGTCGAGGCCCAGGAACACCACCAGGTCTTGCCCGCCGGCCGCAGCCGAAGCCCACTGCAGCCGATCCTCGCCCCTCACCAGCACGGGCTTCAGCCGGTCGAGCACGAGGAACCGCGCTTGCGGATGGCGGCGCGCCTCGGCCAGCGCAGCCTCATCGGCCCTCAGATGCGGCGCGCGGTCCAGCACGCCGCCCGTGAAGCCCATCGCTGCGGTCATGGCGCCGCCAGCAGCGCGCGGGCGACCGCCGCCGCCCGAACATACAGGGTGGGAAGGCCCGGCAAGGCGTCAATGGGGTGCCACGCCCAACCCGGGTCGAACGGGGGCGGCGCCGACAGTCGTACGGCCGCCACGCTGAGCTCGAGATCAAGATGGGTGAAACGATGCCGCACGGGCTGCGCTGCGTACCGCCAGAGCCCGGGGAAGGGGAGGGAGGAGGGAACCCGGCCGCCCCAATTCGTGCCCGGAAGGCCGGGCATCCCGCCCAACAGGCCGCTTGGCGGGCGGCGCTCCAGGGCCACCCGGCCGTTCCACTCGATCCACCACGCCATCCCGCGGGCCTGCCGCCTCGACGGTCGCGACCGCGGGCGAGGCAATTGAGCGACTTGGCCTTGGGCCAGGGCCCGGCAATCCGCCGCCCAAGGACAGGCGGCACAGGCCGGCACTCGCGGCCGACATACCGTGGCTCCAAGGTCCATCAGGGCCTGTGCGAAGTCGCCTGGCCGGTCGGGCGGCACCCAGGGAGACAGCTTCGTTCGAGCAACCGCGGCGAGCCGGTGCACCGGCTCGTCGATGGCGAAGACGCGGGCGGCCACACGGGCCACGTTGGCATCCACGGGCACGACCGGCTGGCCGAACGCAATGGCCGCCACCGCCGCGGCCGTATACGGCCCGATTCCGGGCAGCCGGCCGAGCTCTTCGGCCGTCCGCGGAAACCCCCCGCGGCGGGCCACCTCGCGCGCACAGGCCACCAGGGACCGCGCCCGCGCGTAGTAGCCGAGGCCCGCCCAGGCGGCCATCACGTCCGCCTCGTCCGCGCGAGCCAGGGCGAACACATCGGGCCAGCGGGCCACGAACCCCTCGAAGCGCCCGCGCACCGTGGCCACGGTCGTCTGCTGCAGCATCACTTCCGACAGCCACACGCGATATGGATCGGGAGCGGGCCCTCCGGCCGGTGCTCGCCAGGGCAGGGCACGGCCCTGCCGATCGTACCACGCCAACAGCCGTCGCCCCGGATCGGCCGCAAGGACGATGGGCAGACGGGCCGGCTCGACGGGCACGGTCCGCTTCTGGCACAGTCGGGGGTGATGGCAAGACGGGGCGACATGGCACCGGCCGACCAGCGGATGGGCCGGCCCACCGCCGTGGCCGATCTGCTGCCACGCGTCGGCGGCACCGCCTTCCGCCGGTTCGGCTTCGTCCAGGGCGCGCTCGTCACCCACTGGCGGCAGATCGTGGGGCCCGGTTACGCCCGCTGGAGCCTGCCGCAGTCCCTGCGTTGCGCGCGGCGGCGCGAAGGGGGGGTGCTCACCATCCGGGTGGAAGGGCCGTTCGCCTGCCAACTCCAGCACTTAGAGCCCGAGATCGTGGCGCGTGCCAATCGGGTCCTGGGGCGGGCCCAGGTCACCCGGATCCGCATCGTCCAGGGACCACTGCCCCGGGCCACGACAGCGTTGCCGGCGGCTTGCGAACGGCCGCCATCTCCAGCCCCGCCCAACCTGCGGGCCATCGCCGATCCCGAGCTGCGCGCCGCGCTCGAGCGGTTGGCGGCAGCACTGTCGGCCGCGCCCGAGCCACCGCGCATGCGCAACGCATGACGGTGCCGCACTCCGCCCGGTCGTTGCGCAGACGGCGACCTCGTCCTATGTCCGATTGGCACGGTCCGATTTCGAGCTGCGACTCCGAGCGATCAGGAGAGACGGCATGCCCATGTCCGCTGACGAGCTCATCCGGCGGATCCGCTCGGCCCTTCCCGACTGCGAGGTCGAGCTGGTCGACCTGGCCGGCGACGACGACCACTGGGAGGCGCGGGTCACCTCGGCGCGCTTCCAGGGCTTGAGCCGGGTTGCGCAGCACCGGCTGGTTTACGAGGCCCTGGGCGACGACATGGGCAGCCGCCTCCACGCGCTGAAGCTCGTCACGATCCCGCGGCCATCCTGAAAGGAGACAAGGCCATGACGACGATCGAGCGGCGGATCGCCGACCTGGTGTCGGCCAATCCGGTCGTTCTGTTCATGAAGGGTACTCGGCTGTTTCCGCAGTGCGGGTTCTCCGCGCGCGCGGTGGCCATCCTGGATCATCTGGGCGTCGACTTTCTGGACGTCGACGTCCTGCAGGATCCTGAACTGCGCCAGGGCATCAAGACCTACAGCAACTGGCCCACCATCCCACAGCTCTACGTTCGGGGCGAATTCGTCGGCGGTTCGGACATCATGATGGAGATGTTCGAGGCGGGCGAGCTTCAGGCCCTGTTGGCCGACCACGCGGCCCGCCCCCAGGACTGAAGACCCTTGGGACCACCGGTCGCGTTCGGCCCCGCGTGGGAGGCCACACGGGACGTATTGAACCGGAACCTTCCGGTCCTCGCCCCGGTCGCCGCAGCGTTCCTGTTCCTGCCGCAGCTGCTGCTCGCACGGGTGGGGGGCCTCGCCGCGACCGACCGCGCGGCCGAGCCGGGATCGACCATCCTTCTCCTGCCGCTCTTGGCAGCGGCCGTCGTCGGGCAGGTGGTCGTCCAGGTCTTCGCCACGCTCCTGAGCCTCGGGGCGGCGCGTCCCACCGTGGGGGCCACGCTGGCGGCAAGCTTCGCGCTCGTCCCCCGTGGCCTGATGGTGAGCTTCGTCCAATCCTTGCCGCTCCTGCCCCCGGCGGTGCTCCTGGCCTCCGGCGGCACCGCCGGGACGATCATGGGCCTGCCGCTCCTCGCGATCGGCCTTTGGGTGCTCGTGCGCTTGTTGCCGGCCTTCCCGGTGATGGCGGTGGAAGGAGCGGGCGTGGTCGAGGCGGTGGAGCGTAGCTGGCGGTTGACCGCGGGCCGCACGGGCGGGCTCGCCGGCAGCCTTGCCCTGCTACTCTTGGGCTTTCTCTTGCTGTTGCTGGTCACGCTCGCCGCGACGGGCATCCTCGCAAGCCTCGTGGGCGCACTCACCGGGCCGGCGCGCGAAGGCTGGGGGCTCGCCCGCTGGCTCGAAGCGAGCGTGCAATGCGCGCTGTCGGCCGCCCTGGCGGTCGTGCTGTCGGTCTTCGTGGCGATGCTCTACGGGCGGCTGCGCGCAGCCGCCGGTTCCTGAACGGTCGGCACCGGCCGGGCTGCCTCCGCCCGGGCGGCCTCCACGTCGGCCACCGCCAACTGGGGATTCCCGCCCCCCGCCGGCCCTTGGCCCCCATCCCCATCGCACGCCGCCAGCACGAGCGCCAAGGCCAGGCCGCGAAGGTCAGGGCGGATCATCGCCAGGCTCTGGGGGCGTCGGCGAGGAGGGTTCGTCCTTGAAGTCCTCATAGCCTTCGAGGTCGTCTTCGAGCACCGGCGGGTCACCGTCATAGAGTTCGGCGCGGCGCAACTGCAGCCAGGCCGAGCGAACCGTCGCATAGTCGTCGGCCGAGCCGCGCCGGATCTGCTCGCCCTGCTCGATGAGGGCGGCCCGGTCACTCAGGATTTCAACGGCGTTCTCGATCAGCGACTGAGTGGGATTGAGCGCGACCCCACGGCCATACCGCACGGGGTCCAGGAACAGCTCGAGGAACTGGCCGACGCCGTCGCGGACGGTGGACGGCCCCAGGAAGGGAAGCATCACGAAGGGGCCCGAGCGCACCCCCCACACGGCGAACGTCTGGCCCAGGTCGTGCGGCTGGGCATCGAGCCCCAGACGCGTCGCCTCGTCCGCCACGCCAAGCGCTCCGGCCGTCATGTTGACCGCCAGGCGCTCCACCGCCCGGCCGGCGCTTCGGAACTTCCCCTGCGCCAGTGCGTTCACGAGGTTCGACGGCTCGGCGAGATTGCCGTAGAAGTTGCGCACCGCCCGCCGGATCGCCACGGGAGCGAAGCGGTTGTAGACGTCGGCCACGGGCCGGACGAACCACCGGTCGAGGGTGTCGTTGAAGGCGTGGATGCGCCGGTTGACCGGCTCCCAAGGGTCTTCAGCCGCCCGGTCGAGCGAAGCGGCGGCGTCGAAGCGGGGCCCCGTCGTCGCGCAACCGCCGAGCAGCAGCATCAGGGCGAACGACCAGGCCTGGCGCACGGCGCGGGCTTAAGGCAGGACGGCCAAGGGCGGCAACCCGCCCCGCGGGTTGACCGCATTTCATCATTTCCTTAAACGATGAAGTTCATGGATCGGCTCGTCTCGCAGCTCGCCGCCGCCGCCGAGCCCTCGCGCGCGCGCATCCTTCTGCTTCTGGCCGAAGCCGAACTCGCCATGGGCGAACTCGCCCAGGTGCTGGGCCAGAGCCAGCCGCGGCTTTCGCGCCACGTGCGGATCCTGGCCGAGGCAGGCCTGGTGCGGCGCAAGCGCGAGGGCGCCTACACCTTCGTCAGCCTCGACCCGGGCCCCGCAGCCCAGGCAATCCTGAAGCTGTTGCAAGATCTGGCGGGCGATCCCGCCCCCGTGGCGGCCGAGCGGGCGCGCCTGGCCGAGGTTCGCCACCGCCGCCAGCAGGCGCTCGACCGCTGGTTCGCCCAGCACGCCGAGGAGTGGGACGAGCTTCGCCGCCTCGAAGGCCCGCAGGACGACGTGGAACGATCGATCTTCGAACTGGCGAGCGCTCACGGGGTCGGCGAACTCCTGGACCTTGGGACCGGCACGGGCCGCATGCTCGAGCTGCTCGCCCCGCTCGCCCGTCGCGCCGCCGGCCTCGACCGGTCGCCCGAGATGCTGAGGGTGGCGCGCTCCAAGCTGGACGCCGCGGGCCTCGCTGGCGTCGACATCCGCCTGGGCGACGTGCTGGCCATCCCGTTCGCCGATGCGAGCTTCGACACCGTCACCCTGCACCAGGTGCTCCACTTCCTCGACGGGCCGGAAGCCGCCTTGCGCGAGGCCGCGCGCGTCCTCCGCCCAGGCGGCCAGCTGCTGGTGGCCGACCACGGCGCCCACGACGTCGAAGACCTTCGCGAACGGTTCCGGCACGCACGCCTGGGCTTCGCCGAGGACGAGATGGCCGAGCTGCTGCACCGGGTGGGGCTGAAGACCGCGACGGTGCGCCGTTTCGCCGGCGGGCGCGTGCCGATCCTCCTGTGGCAGGCCGTGCGCCCATGACCGATCCGAACCCCACGGACGCGGCCTCCTCGGCTGGGCCGGCGAACGCCATCAGCGTGAGCTTCGAGTTCTTTCCGCCCAAGACGCCCCCAATGGCCGAGGCGTTGTGGCAGGCGGTCACGGAACTTGCGCCGCTGGCGCCGCGCTTCGTCTCGGTCACCTACGGTGCCGGCGGCTCGACACGCGAGCGCACGCACGCCACCGTGCTCAAGATCCAGCGCGAGACCGGCATTCCGGTGGCCGCACACCTGACGTGCGTCGGCGCAAGCCGCGAGGAGATCCGCGCCATTGCCCGCACCTACTGGGAGCAGGGCATCCGCCACATCGTGGCCTTGCGCGGCGATCCACCGGCCACCCCAGACGGCCGCCGGGCCGCGTTCGAAGCGCGGCCCGACGGCTATCGCGACGCCGCCGAGCTGGTGGCCGACCTGCGCGCCCTGGCCCCCTTCGAACTGTCGGTGGCGGCCTATCCCGAAGTCCATCCCGAGGCCCCGAGCGCGGAAGCCGATCTCGCCCACTTAAAGCGCAAGCTCGAGGCCGGGGCGTGCCGGGCCATCACCCAGTTCTTCTTCGATCCCGAGCTGTTCCTGCGGTTCCGCGATCGCGCCCGGGCGGCCGGCATCACCGCCGAGCTCGTGCCCGGCATCCTGCCGGTCCACAACGTGGCGGCGACCCTGCGCATGGCCCGCATGACGGGTACGTCGGTTCCGCCGTGGGTCCTGCGGCTGTTCGACGGCCTCGACGAACGGCCCGAAGCCCGCCAGCTGGTGGCGGCGCACGTCGCGGCCGAACAGGTCCGACGGCTCGCCGCCGAAGGCGTCCGCCACTTTCATTTCTACACGCTCAACCGCGCGGATCTCACCTGGGCGGTCTGTCGGATCCTGGGGCGTCACGCCGACCCCGACCGCTAGGCGGCGTCAGTCGGCCGCCCGCCGGTGCCATGCCCAGAACGGCGGGGGCACCTCCTCGCCCCGCCAGCGCCGCTCGAGAAGCTGCAACACCAGGCGCGTGACCGCGGGAAGGTCGAGCAGTCGGGCGTCCGCGAGCGAAACCCATCGGAGCTCTTCGAGTTCATGGCTGTCGACGGGCTCGGTCGACAGGAGCGCCGAGGCATCGGCCAGGAAGAAGCGCGCGTCGAAGCGGCGCGGCCGGCCGGGCGGGGTGACGGCACGGGCAAGGTATGACAGGCCGGAAAGGTCGGCCCGGTAGCCGGCCGCCAGAAACCGCGCCCAGGCGCCGGGGCCCCGCACGGGGGCCGCTCGCCGTCCCAGCACCAGGCCCGTCTCCTCGAAGGTCTCGCGCACGGCGGCCAGCGCCAGGGCGCGCGCGAAGCGGCGAGGGCAGGCCGGGGGCCGGCGGGGCGCTTGGGCCACGGCCTCGGCCACTTCGGGCGGCAGGTCGGCCAGCACCGGCGCGTACCAGTCCGCCCGGTCCACGCGCCCACCGGGAAACACCCACTTGCCGGGCATGAAGGCGTGGGTGGCGGCCCGCCGCCCCATCAGCAGCCTTGGGACCGACTCGGACCGGTCGACGAGAACGAGCGTCGCGGCATCGCGCGGCCGGGCATGGGCCGTCATGGATCGCCTTTGCCCGGTGCGTCGCTTCTGGGCCAGCGGCCGGGGCCTGCCGCGCGGCCGACGCGTGGCTGCCTCAAGGCCCAAAATGTTGTCGGCCGCGCGACCGGGGCCTAAGGCTCGGACATGGCCGTCCACGTCCACGAAGGCGACCTGCCTGCCGGGGCCCTCACGGGCGATGTCGTGGCCATCGACACCGAAACGATGGGGCTCAACCCCGTGCGCGACCGGCTGTGCCTGGTGCAGCTCGCCGATGGCCGGGGCGATGAGCACCTGGTGCGGTTCGACCGCCGGTACGATGCCCCCAACCTCAGCGCGGTGCTGGCCGATCCCCACCGCCTCAAGCTCTTCCATTTCGCGCGGTTCGACATCGCCGTGTTGCGGCACTACCTGGGGGTGACCGCCCGGCCGGTGTGGTGCACCAAGATCGCAAGCCGCCTGACCCGCACCTACACCGATCGCCACGGCCTCAAGGACCTCGCGCGCGAGCTTCTGGGGGTCGAAATTTCGAAGTCGCAGCAGTCTTCGGACTGGGGGGCCGCGGAGCTCACCGAAGCCCAAAAGGAATACGCCGCCTCGGATGTCCGCTACCTGCATCGCCTCAAGGCCGCGCTGGAGGAGCGGCTGAAGCGCGAAGGGCGCCTGGCGCTGGCCGAGGCGTGCTTCGCCTTCCTCCCCACCCGGGCCGAGCTCGACCTCGCCGGATGGGCGGACGTCGACATCTTCGCCCATGTCTGAACGGGCGGCCGCCAGCCTCGCCGCCCGGCGTCTCAAGGACCGCCGCCGGCGGGCGATGCTGCCGGGCTCGACCCGCGACCGCCGGATGGCGGTCTTGAAGCGACTGTTCCCCCTGCTCGCCGTCACCTTGCTCGGGACCCTGGTGCTGTGGCCGCTGGGAAACGGCCGGGAGTTGAGCTTCATCCTGTCGAAGGAAACCTCGGGCCGCGCGCCCGAGCGCCTGCGGCTCGAGCGCGCGGCCTACCGCGGTGTTACGGTCCAGGGCGAGCCGTTCGCCATCACGGCGGCCCGCGCGGTCCAGCAGTCGAGCCGGGATCCCGTGGTGCGGATGACCGAGCTGTCGGCTCGGGTCGAGCGCGCTTCAGGCCCCGTGACGGTCCGCGCACCGGCGGGCGTCTACCGGCTCGACCAGAACCGGCTCGAGCTCGCCGGGCCGGTGGAAGCCCAGGGGGCGGGAGGCTACCGGCTCGAGGCCGAGCGCGTGGCGGTGGATCTGGCGCGCAGCCTCGTTTCCTCCGAGCACGCCGTCTCAGGCGAGCTTCCCATGGGCCGGTTCCGCGCCAACCGCTTCGAAGCGGACCTCGCAGGCCAGCGCGTGGTGTTGGAAGGCGACGTCCGTCTGTGGATCACGCCCGCCGCCGAAGGGTGACCCTGCCCCGCGCCCTCCTGGCCCTGCCGTTGGCGGCCGTCCTGGCGGTTCCCGCCGCCGCGCAGGCCATCTCGGCGCTCAAGGGCCACGACGGGCGCGCACCCATCGACGTGAGCGCCGACCGGATCGAAGTGCTGGACGCCGAGCGCTCCGCCCTCTTCCAGGGCAACGTGCGCGTCCGCCAGGGAGAACTCACGATCGAATCCCAGCGGCTGAGAGTCGTCTACGAACCCCGGCCGGGTGGGGACCCGATCATCCGGCGGCTGGATGCCGACGGCGCCGTCCGTATCCGCTCGCCCTCGGAGACGGCCCGGGCCCGCTACGGCATCTACGATGTCGAACGGCGGATCCTCACACTCATCGGCGACGTCGAGCTCTCGCAGCGCGACACGACCCTCAAGGGCGATCGGCTCGTGCTCAACCTGGCCACGGGCCGCTCCACCCTCGACGGCCGCGGGGCAGCGGGCGGCCGGGTGACGGGCCGGTTCGCCGTGCCCCCGCAACGCTAGGCGGCCCTCAGGAACCCTCGTTCCAACAGCCAGCCGCGGATCACGGTCACGGCTTCGGCCAGGCGTTCCTTCTGGAAGGCGTAATAGTGGTTGGCCCCACGGATGGTCACCCGGGTCCGGTCGGCGGCCGCGATGCCCGCCAGGATTCTCTCGGCGTGGCTCGGGGTGCAGGCGTCGTCGGCCGAATTGTCGACGATCAGCGTGGGCACGGTGCAATAGGCGCCGCAGGCCGGCCCGTCGGCCCGCGAGGTGTCGAGCCCCCACTGCGACAGCCACGAGCGCAGCGTCGACACCCGCGCGAGGCCTCCGGGGGCGTCGTTCACCCAACGCGGATCGCCCAGATAGCACCGCCCGGGCTCTCGATCGTTGGGATCCAGCGACGGATCGAGCCAGCGGGGATCCGCCATGGTGCCGTGGACGACGAACGTCTGCTCGGCCTGTGGCCCCAGCCGCTCCTGAAGGTGGATGAGCCGCTGGCGCGCCCAGGCCGTAATCCGCCGGTTGCGCGCGACCTGACGCGCCCGAAACTCGGCCAGCCAGTCGGCCGGGTAGGGCGGGCGGGCCGGCGGTGGATCGGCGTAGAGGTTCCAGGCGGGATCGCGGGCCAGCGGGTCGGTTTCGTCGATGACGGAAGGATCCAGCCACTCGGTCAGCGTCGCCGCCCGGCTCACATGGGCGGCAAGCTGCAGCATCGCATCGGCCGCCACCAGGGGCGGCAGATCGACCGGGTCGCCGGCCGGCGTATCCACCAGGAACGGGGCCACGGCCTGCCGCTGATAGAGTAGGGCGAGCGACCCGCCGCCCGACCAGCCCGCCAGGACCACCCGGGCATAGCCCAGTACCTCGCGCGCATGCCGCACCCAGGCCCCCAGATCGGCCACGACCTTCTCCATCACCAGTGCCGTGTCGTTGTTGGGATAGCGCGACACGGCGGTAAGGCACGGCACCCCAGCGGCGGCCAGGGCCATCGGCAGCGGCAGATAGTGCATGATGCCCATGGGATGCATGAAGACCAGGATGGTATCCGAAGGTGTTGCGGGCTTCAGCCAATGGGCCTGCAAGGCCACCAGGCCCTCGACGCCTCCGTAGGTGTCGCGGACCTGGGCTCGCTCCTCGAAGACGAGGTGCAGCGGAATCCGCTCGAAACTCATGCCGCAAGCGGGCGCTTCGCGTCCTTCGTCCGCTCCGACCAGGCCTCGAGCACGCGCCGGGCCGCCTGCGCCTCTTCCGCGAGGATCGCATCATGGCCCGGCGTGCGGGCGGTGATTTCCACCTGCAGGCCGTTGGGATCCCACATGTAAATCGACTTCACGAAATGATGGTCGATGGGCCCGAAGCAGGGCACGCCCGCCTGGCTCAGCCGCGCCCGCCACGACTCGAGTTCCTCGACCGACCCCACCTCGAACGCGATGTGGCGGTCGAAGCCGTGGGCGGGCCGGAAATGCTCCGGCCGCGCCGAATCCGGAGCGTCGAAGAACGCGATGAAATTGCCGTCAGGCAGGCGGAAGAAGATGTGGACGTAAGGGTGCGGCTGACCCGACCCTGGCTCCTCCTCGAAGGCGAGCGCAGCCGCCAGCGGCAGGCCCAGCACGTCCTCGTAGAACCGGCGTGTCTCCTCCGCGTCCCGACAGCGGAATGCGCTGTGGTGGATGCCCTTGATCATGGTGGACTCTCCGATGTTGCGGACCGCAACCTTAGCCCGGGGCGCCCACCGACGCAGCCCCCATGCGCAAGGGCTTCCCCGTGTCGCCGGGGGCTCAAGGCGCGACCGCCGTCGCGGCGAGGATGAGGCCCACCCGGGGCTCGGCCACCACGGCGAAACCCCGCCGCGGCGACCAGCCGAGACCCCGCACCTCGTCCACTCGGAAGCCCGCCTGATGCAGCATCGCCTGAAGCTCGGCGCGCGTGAGGAACCGGCGCCAGTCGTGGGTCCCCTTGGGCAGGGCGCGCACCACATGTTCGGCCCCCAGCTTCACGATGAGCAGGCTGGCCAAGGTCCGGGGTGGGGTAGAGAGCACGAGGAGCCCCCCAGGACGCATCCGGGCGCGCAGCTCGCGCAGGAACGCCGCGCGGTCCGTCGTGTGTTCCAGCACTTCCAGGCACGTGACGAGGTCGAAGGGGCCTGGATCGGCCTGCCCCACCTCGCCCGCTCGATAGGCGATCGCCAGGCCCTGGGCGGCGGCGTGGTCGCGCGCCACGGCGATCGCTTCGGCCGAAGGGTCCACGCCCACCACTTCCGCGCCCAAGCGGGCCAGCGACTCGGCCACGAGCCCCCCCCCGCAGCCCACGTCCAGCGCCTTGAGGCCAACGAGCGGCCGGCGCACTCTGGGATCGGCCCCGAAGTGGGCGACCGCCACGTCGCGGATCCAGGCCATCCGGGCCGGATGCAGCGCGTGGAGCAGGCGATTGGGGCCGTCCGGGTCCCACCAGTCCCGCGCCATCCCGTCGAACAGCAACAGGTTGGCGGGGTCGACCGTCGTCCCTTCGGCCATCAGGCCGACTTGCCCGGCATGTGATCGCGGTTTCGCGCCGGGTGGGGGGGCACGGAACTCAGTCGTGGCAAGAGCCGCCAGCCCTGCGGCGTGAGCGCCTCCAGCGGATGGAAGCGGCGCTTGTAGTCCATGCTGGGCGAGCCTTCGACCCAATAGCCCAGATAGACGTAGGGCAGGCCCACCGCGGCGGCCCGGAGGACGTGGTCGAGGATGATGAAGGTCCCAAGTCCCAGCCGGTCGCGACGGTCGGGATCGTAGAAACTGTAGACCATCGACAGCCCGTCCGACTGCTTGTCGGTCAGGCAGGCCCCGACCAGTCGCCCCGGGCGCGACGGGTCGGGCGACGGTTCGCGATACTCGACCACGACGGTATCGACCGGTGAGGTTTCGATCATGTCGGCGAAGTCGTAGGCGTCCATCGTCGACATGCCGCCGTCGGGGTGGCGGGCGGCCAGGTAGCGCTTGAGCAGGGCGAACTGTTCCTCGGTGGCCCAAGGGTCGCAGGCCGTCACCTCGAGATCGGCATTGCGCCTCAGGACCCGCCGCTGGGTGGCACCGGGCCGGAAGTCGCGGGCCACGATCCGAACGGACACGCACGCCTGACAGCCCTCGCAGCTGGGCCGGTAGACGACGTTCTGGCTGCGCCGGAAACCGATCCTCCCCAAGCTCTCGCACAGCTGCTGGGCGCCGGGCCCCTTGAGTTCCGCGAACACCTTCCGCTCGACCCGGCCACGCAAGTAGGGGCAGGGCGCCCGGGCGGTGATGAAGAAGCGCGGCAGCCGACCCAACTGGTCGGTCATCACGCCGTATCCACGGGGCCGTCGCCATACGCCGGCGCCCGGCCGGCGGCCCCGCCCCGACGATGCACCCGCCGTTCCGACATCACCAACCCGATCTCGCGCAAGGCACCCCCCGCCCGCCCGTTGTGCAACAGGCGCGCGCCCACCGCAATCACCCGCCAAGGCCTCGCCGTCGCGGGCGGCCAGTCCGGAAGAACGGTCGCCGACAGGCCGGCTGAAGCGGCCGGCGTGGGCCCGGAGATGGTGGGCGAGGGTTCACGACGACGCAACCCGGCGCGACCGGCCCCACCTGCCTCAGGCGGGCTCGATGCGGCTCGTGTCGAACCCCGCACCTTGCAGCGCTTCGATCAGGCGTTCGAGATGCTCGGGGCCCCGAGTCTCGCACTCGATCTCGGTGATGAGGCCCTTGGCCGGCAGGGTGGTGAAGATTCGGTGGTGGGCCACCTCGAGGATGTTGACCTGATGCTGGTCGAAGATGCGGGCCACGGCATAAAGCTGCCCCGGCCGGTCCTTGAGCCGGATCCTGAGGCGCGCCAGCCGCCCCGACCGGGCCAGGTCCCGCAGCAGCACGTTGGCCAACAGCCGCGTGTCGATGTTGCCCCCGCACAGCACCAGGCCCACGCACCGCCCACGAAACCGGCGCGGATGGGCGATGAGGGCCGCAAGTCCGGCCGCCCCGGCACCCTCCACCACCGTCTTCTCGATCTGGAGCAGCAGGCTCACGGCCCGCTCCAGGTCGCGCTCGGCCACGAGCAGGATCTCGCCCACCAGATCCCGCACGATGGGAAGGGCCAAGGCACCGGGAACCTTGACGGCGATGCCCTCGGCCAGGGTGTCGCCGTCGCCCACCACGGGATCGCCCTGGAGGGCAGACTTCATCGCAGGATACAGCTCGGCCTGCACGCCCACGATCTCGATGTCAGGCTTCAGGTGCCGTGCGGCCACGGCCGAGCCAGCGATCAACCCCCCGCCCCCGATGGGGATTACCAGCGTGTCGATGTCGGGGGCGTCCTCGAGCATCTCGAGCGCCACCGTCCCCTGGCCGGCCATCACGAGGGGATCGTCGTAAGGGTGGACGAACACGAGCCCCCGACGCCGCGCAAGCTCCAGCGCGTGGTCCGACGCCTCCTCGAGCTTCTCCCCATAGAGCACGACGAGCGCGTCGTGGCTTTCCGTCTGCTGCACCTTGATGAGGGGGGTGAAGCGGGGCATCACGATCGTGGCGGGGATGCCCAGGCGTCGGGCATGATAGGCTAGCCCTTGGGCATGGTTGCCGGCCGACATGGCGATCACGCCCCGCTGGCGCTCCTCGGGCGAGAGGGCGAGCAACCGGTTGAGCGCGCCGCGCTCCTTGAAGGCAGCCGTGAACTGCAGGTTCTCGAACTTCAGGAACACCCGCGCTCCGGTGAGTTCGGAAAGCGTCCGGCTCTCGAGCGTGGGCGTGCGCAGCACGTGCCCTTGGATCGCCCGGCTGGCCGCCTCAACGTCGGAAAAGCCGATCGCGTGCGATGACGGCGCCGGTCGCGACAGGGTGGCCATGAGGGGCGGCTAGCCGAAGCGGCCCTCCGCGGCAATCGCCGGCCCGGGCCATCTGGATGGAACGGCACCCGGCGGGGAGCGGCGCCCCCAACGCGCGACCGCGCCGGGTCGGGGCCCGGTTGCGGCCGTCAGCCGGCCATCACGGCCAGCAATCCCGGCGCCGGAACACGCGACGACCGCGAGGCGGGCTGGCAAGCCATCGGGATGCCAGTCGACGTGGCAAGCGGGCTGCCGAGGTCGACCGACCGCACCCTCCAGAGCGCATGGAACCCGCAAGGGGAGGGTCCTCGACCCACGGGCCTTCCCGGCCGCACGAGCGGGAGCGGCTGGCCTCCGACCGACGGAAAGCCCGGCCACCCGCGCTTGGCACCGCACCCGCCGGCGGCCGCTAGCCCACCACCGCACCCGCCCGGTCGAGCTTGAGGCGCGTGAGCCCCGGGGGCAGACCCTGGGCCAGGCGTTCGGCGATCCGCTCGGCCACCACCTCCGGCGGCTTGACGGTGGCGGGATCCTCCCCCGGATAGGCGGCCCGCCGCATGGCCGTGCGGGTGGGTCCCGGGTCGACCAGCAGCACCTCAACCCTCAGGGCCTTCATCTCGTCGGCATAGGTCCCAAGCAGCGCCTCGAAGCCCGCCTTGGCCGCCGCATAGGCCCCCCAATAGGCCCGGCCCCCCACCGCCACCGAGCTCGTGAGACCCACGACCGCCCCGCCAGCCCGCCGCAGCAGCGGATCGAACGCGCGCAGCAGGTGCCACTGCGCCGTCAGGTTCAGGGCCACCACCCGTTCGAACTCGGCCGGCGGCTGATGCGCGAGCGGCGACAGGGTGCCCAGCATGGCCGCATTCAGCACCAGAAGGTCGAGGCCGTCCGGCCAGCGCCGGGCGGTCGCGTCGGCCAGCCGGTCGATGTCGGGGGTCTGCAGCAGGTCGATCGGGGCGAGCGTCGCCGAGCCGCCGGCAGCGCGGACCCGGTCGTCCGTCTCGGTCAGCCCCCCTTCCGTACGCGCCGCCAACAGCACGTGCCGGCCCTCGGCCGCCAGCCGCACGGCCAAGGCCGCGCCGATGCCCCGGCTGGCCCCCGTCACCAGCGCAAGCGGTTTCGTCACTGGGCCGCGATCAGGCTGTACAGGTCGGCCGGGCGCGCTTCGCGGTCGATGAGCCGCGTGGGATAGTCGCCCGTGAAGCAGGCGTCGCAATGGGTGGGCCGGCGCTCGTTCCGGCCCGGCTGGCCCAACGCGCGATAGAGCCCGTCGATCGACAGAAAGGCGAGACTGTCGGCACCGATGAACCGCTGCATCTCGGCGAGGTCCATCCGGGCGGCCAGCAGCTTGGCCCGCTCCGGCGTGTCGACGCCGTAGAAGCAACTGTGCGTGGTGGGCGGGCTCGCCACGCGCAGGTGCACCTCGCGCGCGCCGGCTTCGCGCAGCATCTGCACGATCTTGACCGACGTCGTTCCCCGCACGACGGAATCGTCGATCAGCACGAGCCGCCGCCCCGCGATGAGCGCCCTGTTGGCGTTGTGCTTCAGCTTCACCCCCAGGTGCCGGATCTGTTCGCCCGGCTGGATGAACGTGCGGCCGACGTAGTGGCTGCGGATGATGCCGAGCTCGAAGGGAATGCCCGACCGCTGGGCGTAACCGAGGGCCGCCGGCGTGCCGGAGTCGGGTACGGGCACCACCATGTCGGCCTCGACGGGCGCTTCGGCCGCCAGCTCGGCGCCGATGCGCTTGCGCACTTCATAGATCGACAGCCCGTCGCTCACCGAATCGGGCCTCGAGAAATACACCTTCTCGAAGATGCAGGGCCGCGGCGCCGCCGGACGGAAGGGCCTGAGACTGCGCAGTCCCCCCTCGGCCACCAACACGAGCTCGCCGGGGGCCACCTCCCGTTCGAAACTCGCCCCGATGACGTCGAGGGCCACCGTCTCCGACGCCGCAATCACCGCCCGGCCCAACCGGCCGAGCACCAGGGGCCTGAAGCCCAGAGGATCGCGCGCGGCGATGAGCCCCTCCGGTGTCAGGCACACGAGCGACCAGGCGCCTTCGATCGCCCGCAGGGCGTCGATGAAGCGGTCGAGCAGCGTGGGCTGGGTCGAGGTGGCCACGAGGTGGATGATGACCTCGGTGTCGGTCGTCGACTGGAAGATCGACCCCTGCGCCGTCAGCATCGAGCGCAAGGCAATGGCGTTGGTCAGGTTGCCGTTGTGCGCCACGGCGAACCCGCCCGTCGCGAGCTCGGCGAACAGCGGCTGCACGTTGCGCAACGCCGAGGCACCCGTCGTGGCGTAACGGTTGTGGCCGATGGCCATGCGCCCTTTCAGGCCCGCCATAACGTCAGCCCGGTCGAAGTTGCCCGCCACCTGGCCCATGGCCCGATGGGCGTGAAATTCCTGGCCGTCGAAGCTCACGATGCCGGCGGCCTCCTGGCCGCGGTGTTGCAGGGCGTGCAGCCCCAGCGCCACCGCCGCCGCCGCCTGGTCCACGCCGAACACGCCGATGATGCCGCATTCTTCGCGCAGGCGGTCGTCGTCGAACGGCGTGCCCCAAGGCTCCATTTCCACCATTCCCGCCATCCGGGCCTTGCCTTGCGTACCGGGAACTCTAGAGCCTCGCACGCGCGTTGTCGCGGGGAAGCCCGTCATGAGCGTGCAAGGATGACGGCATGGCCGAGGCGCTGGTCCCTCGGTTCGACGAGCGCGGCCTCTTGACGGCGGTGGCCGTCCACGCGGCGACCGGCCAGGTGCTGATGGTGGCCCACATGAACGCCGAGGCGCTCGAGCGAACACTGTCCACCCGCCAGGCGCATTTCTGGTCGCGGTCCCGCCGTCGGCTGTGGCGCAAGGGCGAGACCTCGGGCCACGGGCTGGCGGTGCAGGAGGTCCTCATCGACTGCGATCAGGACGCGGTCCTGTTGAAGGTCACCCCCTCCGGACCGGTCTGCCACACAGGGGCTGCGGGCTGTTTCTTCCGCCGCATCGGACCCGACGGCCACCTCGAACCCGTCTCCGATTAAACCTCCACCGCGCTAGGCCGTATGGGCAGGTGCGCAGGGACCTCCGCCCCCCGGGTCCCTGCCATCCCCCAGGGTCGAGCACCCGCCGCCCCGGTCCGCCGTCCTCCTCCTGCGGCCGGCCGGGGCGGCAAACCCCCCGCGCTTGCACCAGCTTGCCCCGCACGCCCCGGCACGGCACGGGGCCGCCAACGTCTCCGGAGACCCGACGATGCCCGAAGCCTTCATCTACGACGCCGTGCGCACGCCCCGCGGCAAGGGCCGCAAGGACGGCGCCCTCCACGAAATCACCCCAGTGCAGCTCGCCACCCAGGTGCTGGAAGCCATCCGCGACCGCAACCAGCTCGACACGAGCCTCGTCGACGACGTGATCCTGGGCGTGGTGGCCCCGGTGGGCGAACAGGGCGCCAACATCGCCCGGATCGCCGCCTTGAACGCGGGCTACGCCGAAACCACCGCCGGCGTTCAGATCAACCGGTTCTGCGCCTCCGGCCTCGAGGCCGTGAACATCGCCGCCGCCAAGGTGATCGCCGGCGAGGCCGACTTCGCCATCGGCGGTGGGGTCGAATCAATGTCCCGCGTGCCGATGGGGTCCGACGGCGGGGCCTGGGCCATGGACCCGGCCATCGCCTTCCGCACCTACTTCGTGCCCCAGGGCATCAGCGCCGACCTGATCGCCACCATCGACGGCTTCTCGCGCGACGACGTCGACGCCTACGCCGTCGAATCGCAAAAGCGCGCCGCCCGCGCCTGGGCCAACGGGTGGTTCGCCAAGTCGATCGTGCCCGTGAAGGACGTAATGGGCGAAGTCGTCCTCGACCGCGACGAGCACATCCGCCCCGACACCGACATGCAGTCGCTCGCCAGCCTGAAGCCGTCGTTCGCCGACATCGGCGAACAAATGCCGGGCTTCGACGCGGTCGCCATCCTCCGCTACCCGGAGGTCGAACGCATCCGCCACGTCCACCACGCCGGCAACTCGAGCGGGATCGTCGACGGCGCCTCGGCCGTGCTGGTGGGATCGCGGGAAGCGGGCGAGAAGGCCGGCCTCAAGCCTCGGGCGCGCATCCGGGGCATGGCCTCGATCGGCTCCGAGCCCACGATCATGCTGACCGGCCCCACCTACGTCACCCAGAAGCTCCTCAAGAAGCTCGGCATGACGAAGGACGACATCGATCTGTTCGAGCTGAACGAGGCCTTCGCCTCCGTGGTGCTGCGCATGATGAAGCACATGGACATCCCGCACGAGAAGATGAACGTGAACGGCGGGGCCATCGCCATGGGCCACCCCCTGGGCGCAACGGGGGGCATGATCCTGGGCACGGTCCTCGACGAGCTCGAACGCCGCGACTTGAACACGGCGCTGGTCACGCTGTGCGTGGGTGCCGGCATGGGCACGGCCACCGTCATCGAACGGGTCTGACCGCCCGAGGAGAGACCGCACATGACCGAGACCGCCATCCGTCAGGAGCTCGACGCCGACGGCATCCTCGTCCTCACCATCGATTGCCCCGGCCTGTCGATGAACGTCATCAACGAGGCCGTGACCCGCGACCTGGCGGCCGCCGTCGAGCGGATCCGCACCGACGCCGACGTGAAGGGCGCCGTCATCACCTCGGGCAAGGCCTCGGGCTTCCTGGCCGGCGCCGACCTTAAGGGCATGAACTTCGCCGCCGCGGAACCGACGGGCGAGCCGGGCCCCACCCCCTCGAAGGCGGCCCGGATCTTCGCGGCCACCTTCGGCCTCAACCGGTTGCTGCGCGATCTCGAGACGTGCGGCAAACCCGTCGCGGCGGCCGTCAACGGCCTGGCGCTGGGCGGTGGGCTCGAGATCGTCCTCGCCTGCCACCATCGCGTCGTCGCCGACGACCCCCGCATCCAGCTGGGCCTGCCCGAAGTGCTGGTGGGACTGATGCCCGGGGCGGGCGGCACTCAGCGCCTGCCCCGCCTGATCGGCGTGCAGCCCGCGCTCATGTTCCTCCTGCAGGGCAAGAACATGACCCCGCAGGAAGCCCTAAGCCTCGGCGTCGTGCAGGAGCTGGCCCCCCGCGACGAGGTGGTGGTCCGCGCCAAGGCCTGGGCGAAGGCCAACCCCGGCCAGACGACCCAGCCCTGGGACCGCAAGGACTTCAAGTTCCCCGGCGGTACCGGTCACATGAACCCGGCCTTCGCGCAGACCTTCGTGGCCGGCAACGCGATGGCCCACCGCCAATCCCACGGCAATCTGAACCAGATCCGGGCGATCCTTTCCGCCGTGTACGAAGGCGCCCAGCTGCCCATGGACACGGCCATCCGGATCGAATCCAAGTATTTCGCCAAGGTGGCCGCCGACCCGCAGGCGGGCAACATGATCCGCTCGCTCTTCGTCTCCAAGCAGGCCGCCGAGAAGGGCGCGCGCCGACCCAAGGACCAACCGCCGGCGCCGACCCGCCGGTTGGCGATGCTGGGTGCAGGCCTGATGGGCGCCGGCATCGCCATGGTCTCGGCCCAGGCGGGAATCGACGTCGTCCTGCTCGACCGCGACCTGGAGACGGCCGAGAAGGGCAAGCGCTACACCGAAGAGCGCCTCAAGAAACGCCCGATGGACCCAGCCCGAATGGCGGAAATCCTCGATCGGATCCACCCCACCGCCGACTTCCAGGACCTCAAGGGCTGCGACCTTGTGATCGAAGCGGTGTTCGAGGATCGCGAGGTCAAACGCCAGGTCACCCGCGCCGCAGAGGCGGTGCTGGGACCGAACGTGATCTTCGGATCCAACACTTCGACCCTGCCCATCACCAGCCTGGCCGAGAACTGGTCGATTCCTGAGAATTTCATCGGCATCCACTTCTTTTCGCCGGTCGAGCGGATGCCGCTGGTCGAGATCATCGTGGGCCGTCGCACCGGGCCGGCGGCGATCGCAAAGGCCCTCGACTACGTGGCCCAGATCCGCAAGACCCCCATCGTCGTCAACGACAGCCGCGGTTTCTACACCAGCCGTTGCTTCGGCACCTTCGTGCAGGAGGGCCTGGCCCTGCTGGCCGAAGGCGTGAAGCCCGCCCTGATCGAGAATTGCGCGCGCCACATGGGCATGCCGGTGGGGCCGCTGGCCGTGAACGACGAAGTCGGGATCGACCTCTCCTACCGCGTGGCCCAGCAAACCCGGAAGGACCTGGGCGATCAGTACCGTGGCGGGCCAGGCGAAGCCGTCATCGAGCGCATGATGGCACTGGGCCGACACGGCCGCAAGAATGGCAAAGGCTTCTACGTCTATCCCGAAGACGGCAGCCCCAAGTACCTTTGGCCAGATCTTTCAGTGCATTTTCCGCTGGCGGCCCAGCAACCGTCGCCCGCAGAGGTGAAGGAACGCCTGATCTTCCGACAGTTGGTGGAATGCGCCCGCTGCTTCGAAGAGGGCGTGCTCGAGACACCCGAGGACGGCGACCTGGGCGCGATCTTCGGCTGGGGATTCATGCCGCACACGGGCGGTCCCTTCAGCCACATGGACACCCTGGGTCTCGCCCGTGTGGTCGAGACGCTCGACCGGCTGACGGCCCGTCACGGAGACCGCTTCGCACCCCCGAAGCAACTGCGCGAATTGGCGGCGGCCGGCCGGACGTTCTACGGCCAGGCGGCGGCGCGCCAGGCGGCTTAAGCCATGGCGATCCGCACCGTCCTTTGCGACCTTCTGGGCATCGAACACCCCGTGATGCTGGCCGGCATGGGCGGGGTGTCGTACGCCGAGGTCTGCGCGGCGGTCTCGGCGGCGGGTGGCTTCGGCTCACTCGGGATGGCAGGCACCAGCCCCAGCTTCATCGAATCCCAAATGAAGCGGGTCCGCGCGTTGACCGACCGCCCGTTCGGCGTGGACCTCTTGGCCGCCCAGCCCGAAACGCTCGAGGCTTCGGTCGACATCATCATCCGCGAAGGCGCCCGAGCGTTCATCGCCGGGCTGGGCGTTCCCTATCCGATCGTACGGCGCCTGAAGGACGCGGGCGTCCTGGTGGCGGCGGTGATCGGCAAGGTCGATCATGCGCGCAAGGCCGAGGCAGCGGGTTGCGATTTCGTGATCGCCCAGGGCACCGAGGGCGGCGGTCATACGGGGCAAGTGGCCTCGGTCGCCTTGTGGCCCCAGGTGGTGGACGCGGTGCGGATCCCGGTGGTGGCAGCAGGCGGCCTGTTCGACGGCCGGGGCCTGGCCGCCGCGCTCGCCCTGGGTTGTGTCGGCGTGTGGATGGGCACCCGCTTCATCGCGTCGGTCGAAGCCCACGCCGGCCAGGTCTACAAGGACGCCATCGTGCGGATGACGGAGGCCGACACCGTCATCTCCCGCGGCTTCACGGGCAAGACCCTGCGGGCGCTCAAGAACCGCACCACCGAACGCTTCGAAAGGGAAGAGGCCAAGCCGTTTCCGCTTCAGGCGCTCGAATCGGCGCAGGCGAACCGGCTGGGCCCCATCGCCGGCATTACCGAAAACCTGGACCCGGAAACCCAGTGCTTCGCCGCCGGACAGGGCGGCGGAGGCGTGCGCGAGATCCTGCCGGCGGCGGAGATCGTGCGCCGCACCGTGGCCGAAGCCGAAGACGTGATGGGCCGCATCGCCCGGCTCGCCGCATGACGGGTCGGCTGGCCAACAAGACCGCCGTGGTGGTGGGGGCCAGCGGCCAGGACAACGCCGGACAGGCCATCGCCCGCCGTTTCGCACGCGAAGGCGCCCGCGTGCTGGTGGCCGGACGGCGCAGGGAGCCGCTCGAGGCGCTGGCCGCCGAGATCGGCGGCGTCTTCGCCCGCGTGGACATCCGCTTCCGCGCACAGGTGGAGGCGCTGCGCGACACGGCGCTGACCCTCCTCGGCGGCCGAGTCGACATCCTCGTCAACTGCGCGGGCATCGGCCTGCTGCGGCCGCTGGAAGAGGTGACCGAGGACGACCTCGAACTCATGTCGGCCCTGCAGTTCAAGGGGGTGCACCACCTGCTCCAGGCCTTCGTGCCCGTGATGGCGGCCCAGGGTGGAGGGTCGATCATCCAGATCTCCTCGGCCACGACCGACCGAGTGATCGACGACCACGCCGCCTACATCGCCACCAAGGCCGCGGGCGACGCCCTCATGCGCTGCATTGCCAACCAGTATGGTGCCAAGGGGATCCGGGCCAACTCGCTGGTGCCGGGATTGATGGCGACGCCGATGACGGCCGAAGCCCTGAAGGTGCCAGGGCTCGAGGCGCGCTTCGCCAAGGAATATCCCCTAGGGCGGATCGGCACGGTGGAGGATTTGGCCGCCGCCGCCGTGTTCGTCGCGTCGGACGAATGCTTCATGACGGGCCAGGCGCTCCAAGTGAACGGGGGGCTTACCTTGCGGCGCAACCCTCTGTCCGCGGAGCTGTTCGGCGGCGGCTGACGCGGCGGGCTCAGGCCTCGACCAGCTTCACGAGCCGCCGGGTGACTGGTGCGAGCACGGCGGCCAGATCGTCCCCGCGCTTGAGGGCGAAGCCCGATTCCGACAGCAGCGCATACTGCCCCTGGCGCCGGCGCAGACGGGGCGACTTCACCAGCCGCACGTCGGGGCGTTCCGCCGCCCTGCGGAAGGCGGCGAACGTGGCCGCCTCCGGCCCCAGGTCGATCGCGTAGTCGCGCCACAGGCCGGCCGCCACCATCCGCCCATAGAGCCCCAGGATCAGGTCCAGCTCGGCCCGCTCGAAGACGACGGGCGGCCGGACCAGCGGCCGGACCAAGCTCACGCGGCGTCGGGTGCCCGCCGGAGGTCGCGCTCGAGCTCGGCGAGCCTTGCCTTCAATTGCTCGATCTCGCAGCGCAACAGCTCGTATCGCTGGGTGACGGGATCGAACCTCTCGGAGCAGGGCGTGCCGTAGGGCACGAAACCTTCCTCCCGCACCACCCGGGGGATGGGCCGGGCGGGGATCCCCACCACCGTGGCCCCGGCCGGCACGTCCTTGGTGACCACGGCGTTCGCCCCGATCCGCGCGCCATCGCCCACCCGGATGGGCCCTAGCACCGCCGCCCCCAGCGAAATCACCACGTCGTTCCCGATCGTGGGATGGCGTTTGCCCCCCGCCCCGCTGGCCGGGTTGGTGCCGCCCAAGGTGGCGCCCTGATAGATGGTCACGTTGTCGCCGATCTCACTGGTTTCGCCGATCACCACGAACCCGTGATCGATGAACAGGTGGCGGCCGATCCGGGCCCCCGGATGGATGTCGATCCCGGTCAGAAACCGGGCGAGATGGTTCACGATCCGGGCCAGCAGGAACAGCCGGGCCCGGTAGAGCCGGTGGGCGATCCGGTGAAACCCCACAGCCCAGACCCCGGGATAGGTGAGGATCTCGAGCGACGACCGTGGCGCCGGGTCGCGCGCCCGGATGCTGGCGAGATAGGCTCCGAGACCGAAGGGCATGCCGGCTCTCCTCGACCCCTCCATAGGATGCCGGCTAAGGGGGCGCCACCCCTGGCCTCCGCAGGTCGTGCCTGCAGGGCCCGCGCAGAGGCCCCGTCGCCCGAGGGCCACGCGGCCCAGCCATGTCCGCAGGTCAAAAGGCCAGCGTGTGCGGGGCGCCCAGGCGACGAAGGGCGCATGCCCGCCGCGCGCCCGCGGTCCCGGGCACTCCGGGGCTCTGACCGACCTGGCGCTCCCCGCCGCCCCGCGAGCCCAGCCTCCAAGGCCCGGGTTCAACGGGCCTCGCACCCCGGCCAGCGCGCCGGCCAGCTCCGGAGGCCTAGCCCATGGCCTTGAGCGTCGCGCCGACCGCCTGCACCACGGCGGCCAGCCGCACCGCGGCCTGGATGGCTGGCGGGCTCAGCCCATGCTGGCGCAGGGCCCGCTCGTGGGCATCCACGCAGGCCCCGCAGCCGTTGATGGCCGACACGGCCAGGCAGAACAGCTCGAAGTCGGCCTTCTCGACTCCGGGCGACCCAAGGACGTTCATCCGAAGTCGGGCGGGAAGCGTGCGGTACTCCGCGTTCGAGCACAGGTGCGTGAAGCGGTAGTAGACGTTGTTCATGGCCATCACCGCGGCCGCCGCCCGGGCCGCGTGGGCGGCTTCGGGGCTCAGCCGCTCGCGGGCCTCGGCCTCGGCCGCCTCCACCAGCGGACGAACGCCAGTGGCGTGCGCACAGGCCAGCAGCGTGCCCCACTTCTGCTGGTCGGTCAGCAGCGTTTCGTTCAGCAGGGACGACAGGTTGAGGCGGATGTCTCGCGCATAATCGGGCAGCGACTGCGCCAGTTCGGCGATCGCCATGGAACCTCCTCAGCCGGACCGGGAGACCGGGGCCGGACCAGCCGACCCCGGTGACCCCATCCGCAGCCTCAGGCCGCGGGCTTCAGCGTCTCTTGGCCCGGCTGCCAGTTGCAGGGGCACAGCTCGTCGGTCTGCAGCGCATCCAGGTTGCGCAGCGTCTCGTGCGGATTGCGCCCTTGGTTGAGCCCGTTCACCGTCACGTGCCGGATGATGTTGTGGGGGTCGATGATGAAGGTGGCCCTGAGCGCCACGCCCGCCTCGCGATCCAAAACGCCCAAGGCTTGCGCCAGCTCGCGCTTGTGGTCAGCGATCCAGGGAAAATCGCAGGCGGCCAGCCGTGGGTCCGACTTGCGCCAGGCAAAGTGCACGAAGTCGGTATCCGTGGAGGCACCGATCAGCACGGCATCGCGGTCCTCGAAATCCTTCTTGAGTTCGTTGTAGCCCAGAATTTCGGTCGGGCAGATGAAGGTGAAGTCTTTCGGCCACCAGAACAGGACTTTCCACTTGCCCGGATAGTCCTTGTCGGTCAGCACCTCGCCCGCGGGCAGCTTGCCCACGCCTTGCTGGACGGGCACCTTGAACTCGGGAAGTCGATCGCCGACGGTGAGCATGAAGCCAACCCTCCTGTGAACCGTTGTGATGGGAGCTCATGGCCGGACGGCCATCGCTCATGCCGCAGCGCACATAGTGCACCGCACACCATCGTTCAAGACGAAGGAGCCGATTGCTGAAATCGGCTGGATCGATTAGTGCAGGCCCGTGATCTTCCTGCCCACCGTTCGCCAGTTGCAATATCTGGTGGCGCTGCATCGCACCGGCCACTTCGGGCGCGCGGCCGAGGCCTGCCATGTGAGCCAGTCGACGCTCTCGGCCGGCATCCGCGAGCTCGAGACGCTGCTGGCGGCCGCGCTCGTCGAGCGCAACAAGCGCGTCGTGCGGTTCACCCCGCTCGGCCACCGCGTCGTGGAACGGGCGTGGCGGCTCTTGGCCGAAGCCGAGGCGATCGTCGAGCTGGCGCGGGCGGCGGGTCGACCGCTGGCGGGCGAGCTTCGGTTGGGCGTGATCCCCACCATCGCCCCCTTCCTCCTGCCGCGGCTGCTGCCGCGCCTGCGAACGCGCTATCCCGACCTGCGCCTGTTCCTGCGCGAGGAGCAGTCGAACGCCGCCTGTCTCGAGCTGGCCCGGGGAGAGCTCGACTGCCTCGTGCTGGCGCTTCCCTGGCCCTGTGGCGAGGTGGAGACGCTGGAGCTGTTCGACGACGAAATCCGCTTGGCCTTCCACCCGGACGACCTGCCCGACCCCCCCGGCGCCATCGACCCCGGAGCGGTGCCGCTGGACCGCCTGCTGCTGCTGGAGGACGGCCATTGCCTGCGCGACCATGCGCTGGCCGCCTGCGGCCGGCAGGACCTGCGCGGCAACGGCGCCATCCTGGGCACCTCGCTGCACACGCTGGTGCAGATGGTCGACAACCGGATCGGGTTCACCTTCTTGCCCCGCATGGCGATCGATGCCGGCATCCTGGCGGGCACGCGCGTGCGCACCTGTCCGCTCTCGACCGACCAGGCGCGGCGGCGGATCGCGCTCGCCTGGCGCCCCACGAGCCCCCGCGCTCACGAGTTCCGCCTGTTGGGCGAGGAGATTCGCGCGGCCGTGGGCTCGTGGGATGGCTGAACTCGATCAGCGGGCGGCCGCCCGACGCGCCGCGCGCAATTCCGCGAGCAGGGCCGGGCCAGGCCAGGGCGGGGCCCCGCGCTCGGCGGCGTGGACCAGTTCCACCATCCGCGCATTGACCGGCGCCCCAAGCCCCAGCCGCTCGGCCAGCCGGACGATCTCGCCATTCAGGTAGTCGACTTCGGTCGGTCGGCCCTGGGCCAGATCGTCGGCCATCGACGAGCGGGCGAGAGGGTCGACCCGGGCGCGCCCCCCGCCCGCCTGGGCCACCACGAAACGGTACAACCGATCGGGAAGCCCCAGGATCGACGGCATCAGCTCGAGCGGGAGGGGCAACGGGTCGACGGGCCGGATGTCCGCCCGCCGCACCAGCTTCAGCCCCTCGGCCATGGCCCACGCCCAGGCCTGCCGGAACGCCCGCTGCCGCAATTCTTCCATGAGCGACACGCCGGACAGGGCGTTGACCGCGTTGTTCAGGTTGACGAGCAGCTTCCCCCACAGGACGGCCCGCATGTCGGCGTGCGGCCGCAACGGCAGGCCGGCGGTCTCGAAGAGGGAACGGAAGGAATCGAGCGCCGGGTGGCGGTCCACCACCAAATGGCCCTCGCCCGTGCCCCGGTGGAAACGGCCGGGCTCGGGCTGGGCCACGTTGAACGGCACCATGCCGGCCAGCACCACACGATCGGGCAGCGCCGCGCGCAGCACCTCGACGTTGGACACCCCGTTCTGCAGCGACAGCACCGGCGCCGAGGGGGGCGCATGGGCGGCGATGGCGCGCCCTGCCTCGGCGGTCGCCATCGACTTGACGGTCACGAGCACGAGCTGGGCCCCGGCCAGCGCGGCCGGGTCGGTGGTGACCTCGAGGTCGTGGGGCTCAAGCCGGCGGTGGAAGCCCGAAAGGTCGGAGACCGCAAGCCCCTTCCGGGCCATCTCCACCAGCGCGGGCCGGCCGATCAGCACCACATGGGCCGGCCCCGCCAGCCGAAGCCCGGCATAGGCCCCCACCAGCCCCGCTCCAAAGACCGCGATCCTCGCGTTTGCCATGATTGCCTGCGGATCCCTCGCCGGCCATGGAAAGGCCGTCAATCCGGAGGAGGCCGCATGAAGGCGATCCTGTGCGTGGAGCATGGCGAGCCCGAGAAGCTCGCCTGGACCGAGGTGCCCGACCCGGAGCCCGGCCCCGGCCAGGTGCGCATCGCCGTGCGCGCGGCCGGGGTGAACTTCCCCGAAACGCTCATCATCCGCAACCTCTACCAGTTCAAGCCGCCGCTGCCCTTCGTGCCGGGCGGCGAGGCAGCGGGGATCGTGGAGGCGGTGGGCGAGGGCGTGACACGCGTAGCCCCCGGCCAGGCCGTGATCGCCATGACGGGCACGGGCGCGTTCGCCGAGAAGCTCCTGGCCCATGAACACCAGCTCGTGCCCCTGCCCGACGGCGTGCCGTTCGACCTCGCCGCCGGGTTCGTCATGACGTACGGCACCTCGCACCATGCACTGCGCCAGCGCGCCGCGCTCAGGCCGGGCGAAACGCTGCTCGTGCTGGGGGCGGCGGGCGGTGTAGGTCTGGCCGCGGTGGAGATCGGCGCGCTGCTCGGTGCCCGCGTGATCGCCGCTGCCTCGTCCGCCGAAAAACTCGAGCTCGCGCGCCAGCACGGCGCTGCGTTCACCCTCAACTACGAGACCGACGACCTCAAGGAACGGGTGAAGGAATTGACGGGCGGGCAGGGCGCCGACGTCGTCTACGACCCGGTGGGCGGTCGGTTCGCCGAGCCAGCCTTCCGCAGCATCGCCTGGAACGGGCGCTACCTGGTGGTGGGCTTCGCCGCCGGCGACATTCCGCGCCTTCCGCTCAACCTGCCGCTCATCAAGGGCGCCGCAATCGTGGGCGTGTTCTGGGGCGCGTTCATCCAGCGCGAGCCCGACGTGCACGCGGCCAACATGGAGGAGCTTCTGGGCTGGTGGCGCGAGGGCCGGTTGCGCCCGCACGTGGGGGCGCGCCTGCCGCTCCGCGAAGGCGCCAAGGCCATCCGCCTGCTGATGGACCGGCAGGCCATGGGCAAGGTGATCCTGATCAACGACGTGGCCTGAGGGTGCGCGGCGGCCGCCTGATGCGACGGACGGCAGGCGGCCCGCCGCCCGCGCCGGGAACCCCCCAAAGGCCGGGCGCCGCGCAAGCGACTCCGACGTGCGGGGCGCGCCCGGCGCGGGGCGGGCGGTGGGGTTCTCGCAATCCGCGGCTTGGACGGGCCGGAAGGCGAGGGGAGGGCGGGCGCGTCAGCGCGCCGTCCAGGCGGCGCGGGCCCGCTCGTCGGCCGCGCGCGCCTCCACCCAGCCGGTGGGCGCCTTCTTCCAGAACGGGGCCTCGGTCTTCAGGTAATCCATGAGTTGCCAGGCCGCCGCGAACGCGTGGGCCCGATGGCGGGCCGCGGTCATGACGAGCACGATGGGCTCGCCCACGGCCAGCTGTCCGAACCGATGGATCACGATCGCGCCCAAGAGCGCGCGGCGTGTGCACACTTCGTCCAACACGCGCCGGATCGCGCGTTCGGCCATGCCGGGATAATGTTCGATCAGCAGGGGATGGTCGCGCACCAGGCCGGTGAAGCCAACGAGCGCACCCACATCCGGGCCCAGAGCGGCCAGGCGCGCTTGCTCGTGGGCCGAGTCGAACGGCTCGGCCGTCACCCGCACCTCGAACATCAGCCCCCCGTCACTGGCGGGAAGATGGCCACTTCATCGCCCGGCGCCACGCGGGCGTCCCAAGCGGCGAACTCGTGGTTGACGGCCGCCCTGAGGCGCGCGCGGTCGGCCAGGGCCGCGGCGTGGCCAGGCGAGCGGCCGGCCAACAGGCCCACGAGCTCCGACAGGCTCAGTTCGCCCGGGATCTCGATCGTTTCCTCACCCGTCCCGATCCGCTCGCGCACCCAAGCGAAGTAGAGGAGCCGGATCATGCGCCTTCGCCGGCGGGGCGGGCCGTGGCCCGAGCGGGGGCGGGCGCGCCCATGTGCCGAAGGCCGGTGCGCAGATAATCCCAGCCCGTCACCAGCGTGAGCGCCGCGGCCAGGAATAGGAGGGCGACCCCCACCTCGTGCGCTGGCAGCGCCGGCCACCAGCCAGGCGTGGACTGCCCGAGGATGAGCGCGCCCAGCGCCACCATCTGGATGGCCGTCTTCCACTTGGCGAGCTTCGAGACCGGCAGCGATACTTGAACCCCCGCCAGGAACTCCCGCAGGCCCGAGACCGCGATCTCGCGCAGGATGATGACGAGGGCCGGCAGCACGGTCCAGCCACGGATCGCCCCGGCGTGGATCAGCATCACGATGACGGCCGCCACCATCAGCTTGTCCGCGATGGGGTCGAGGAAGATGCCAAGCTTCGAAACCGTGCCATGGGCACGGGCCAGGTGGCCATCGACGTAGTCGGTGAGCGCCGCAAGACAGAACAGCGCGAAGGCCGCAAGGCTGGTGAGCCACGTGCCGTCCCACATCAGGGCCACGAAGGCCGGCACCGCCACGATCCGCGACAGGGTGAGCAGATTGGGGAGGCTGGACAGCACGCCCGCCCTCTAGGCAATCGCGCGGCCGCCCTCAACGACGGGAGACGTGCATGCGCGTGAGCGAAGCGGTCGCGGCCCGCCGGTCGGTGCGCGGGTTCCGGCCGACGCCAGTGGACCCCGCGGTCATCCGCCGCGTGCTGGAGGTCGCGGCCCGCGCCCCTTCGGGCGGCAACCTGCAGCCCTGGTACATCGATGTCGTGGGAGGCGAGCGCCTCGAGGAGCTCAAGGCCATCATGCGCCGCCGACTGATCGAGGCACCGACCGGCGAACCTACCGACTACGACATCTACCCCAAGGATCTGCCCAGCCCCCACCGCGACTATCGCTTCCAGGTAGGCGAGGACCTGTACGGCGCGCTCGGCATTCCGCGCGAGGACAAGGCGCGACGCCTGGCGTGGTTTGCGCGCAACTTCCAGTTCTTCGGCGCCCCGCTCGCCCTGTTCTGTTCCACCCTCAAGGTCATGGGGCCGCCGCAGTGGTCGGACCTCGGCATGTTCCTGCAGACGGTGATGCTGCTCTTGAAGGAAGAGGGGCTCGATTCCTGCGCTCAGGAATGTTGGTCGCTGTATCCGCGCACCGTCGGGGCGTTCCTCGGTCTGCCCGACGATCGGATCCTGTTCTGCGGCATGTCGATCGGCTTCGCCGACCCGGAGGATCCGGCCAATGCTTGGCGGTCGCGCCGCGCCCCGCTCGAGGCCTGGGCGCGCTTCCACGGGCTCTAGCGGGCTGCGGCATCGCCCCGGTTGCGGGGCTCGGGAGCGCTCCTTTAAGGACCGGCGCGTGAACCGATCCCCGGACGTTTCGGCCCAGCGCAAGCCGCCGTGGCTGCGCGTGCGCGCACCCACCTCGGAGGGCTTCTTCGCCACCCGCCGCCTGATGCGCGACCTTGGCCTGCACACGGTGTGCGAGGAGGCCGCCTGCCCCAACATCGGCGAGTGTTGGGCCCAGGGACACGCGACCTTCATGATCCTGGGCGACACGTGCACGCGGGCCTGCGCCTTCTGCAACGTGAAGACTGGCCGGCCGGGCCCCGTCGACCCTCTGGAGCCCAGCCGTGTCGCCGAAGCCGTGGCCGCCCTGGGCTTGACCCATGTGGTCGTGACGTCGGTCGACCGCGACGACCTGCCGGACGGAGGCGCGGGGCAGTTCGTGCGGGTGATTGAAGCCATCCGTGCGCGCAGCCCCGCCACCACCATCGAGATCCTGACCCCCGATTTCCGCGGGCAGGGGCATGCCCCCATCAAGGCCATCGCGGCCGCCCGGCCCGACGTGTGGAACCACAACCTGGAGACGGTTCCGCGCCTCTATCCCACGATCCGCCCCGGGGCCCGCTATTATCATTCGCTGCGCCTGCTCGATCGGGTGAAGTCGCTCGATCCCGGCATCTTCACCAAGTCGGGCCTGATGGTGGGCCTGGGGGAAGAGCGGACGGAAGTGCTGCAGGTGATGGACGACCTGCGCTCGGCCCAGGTCGATTTCCTCACCATCGGCCAATATCTGCGGCCCACGCCGCGGCACGCGCCGGTGGCCGAGTTCGTGCCGCCCGAAGCATTCACCGCCTATGCCGCCCTGGCGCGGGCCAAAGGGTTCCTGATGGTCTCCGCAAGCCCGCTCACCCGCTCGAGCTTCCATGCCGGAGAGGATTTCGCGCGGCTGACGGCGGCGCGGGCCGCACGCCAAGGGAGGGCGGCGACCGCATCGCCCGTTGCCTAGCCACCGCGAAAGCCGGGTTCTGCCCTGGGAACCGGCGGAACTCTTCGACCTGGTGGCCGACGTGGAAAGCTACCCGCGCTTCCTGCCCTGGGTGGTGGCCACGCGCGTGCGCGAGCGCACCTCGACTCTCCTCGTGGCCGACATGTCGGTGGGCTTTCGGGCCATTCGCGAAACCTTCACGAGCCGAGTGACCCTCGATCGGCCACGCGCCATCCACGTGGATTATGTGAGCGGACCGTTGCGGCATCTCACCAACGACTGGCGCTTCTCGCCGGCCGACGGTGGCGGCACGCGGGTCGACTTCTCGGTGGATTTCGCCTTCCGCTCCCGACTGTTCGAGCGACTGGCGGGGGCCTTCTTCCACGAGGCCTTCGTGCGCATGGTCCGCGCCTTCGAGGCGCGCGCCCGAGTGCTCTATGGCAACAGGAGCCTGAGCGCGATCAGAACCGCCTGACGGCGGATCTCGTCGCGACCCAGGTCGCCCATCTGGTGGACGTCGGCCAGGGTGGGGCCCTCCTCGGCCGGCGCGGATCCGCGCAGCGCCCGCGCGAAGACGACGGTGCCCACCGGCTTGCGTTCCGTGCCGCCACCGGGGCCCGCGATCCCGGAGATCGAGACGGCGACGTCGGCCCGGCTGTGGGCGATGGCCCCGCGCGCCATGGCCCAGGCCGTGGCTTCCGACACGGCGCCGAGGGTTGCGAGGATCTCCTCGGAAACGCCCAACAGCTCGACCTTCGCTTCGTTCGAGTAGGTGACGAAGCCGCGGTCGAACACGTCGGACGCGCCCGGGATGGAGGTGATGGCCGCCGCCACCAGCCCCCCGGTGCAGCTTTCGGCGGTCGCGATGCGCCGGCCCGCGGCCCGGTTGACCTCCACCACGCGCCGCGCGAGCTCCAAGACTTCGGAATCGAACATGGGGCCTAGATCGGCAGCCGCACCGTGGCCACGGCCTGGGCGGCAATGCCTTCGCGCCGGCCCGTGAAGCCCAGCCCCTCGGTCGTGGTGGCCTTCACCGACACGAGCGGCCGGTGATCGGCCAGGATCTCGGCCACGCGGGCCGTCATGGCGGCACGGTGCGGTCCGAGCCGAGGCGCCTCGGCGATCACGGTGACGTCGGCATGCACGATCCGCCCGCCGCGCTCGGCCACCAGGCGGGCGGCGTGCGCCAGGAAGCGGTAGGAGGCCGCCCCCCGCCACTGGGGTTCGGAGGGCGGGAAATGCACGCCGATGTCGCCCGCCCCGATGGCGCCCAGGAGCGCATCGGTCAGCGCATGAAGCGCGACATCCGCGTCCGAATGGCCCACGAGCCCCGCGTCGTGCGGGATTCGCACGCCGCACAGCCACAGATGGTCGCCCGGTCCGAACCGGTGGACGTCAAAGCCGGTTCCCGTCACCGTCAGGCCGCCCGCCAGCGCTTCGGCCAGGTGGAAATCGGCCTCGGTCGTCACCTTCATCGCGCGCTCGTCGCCAGGAACCAGGGCGACGGTCAAGCCGGCGGCCCGGGCCACCGCCGCGTCGTCGGTGGCGCCAGGTGCGGCCCGCCGGTGGGCGGCCAGCAGCTCGGCGAACCGGAAGCCCTGCGGGGTCTGAACGCGCCACAGGCCCTCGCGCGGCACTTCGCCGGTCAGCGTCCCGTTCCCCGTGCGCAGGCTGTCGACGACCGGCAGGGCCGGGCAAGCGCCAGGGTGCCGATCGAGCGCGTCCAGCACGCGATCGACCACTACCCGGGGGACGAGCGGTCGGGCGGCGTCGTGGATCAGGACGCGCTCCGGCGGAGCGGCCGCCAGCCGCTCGAGCCCGGCCCGCACCGACTCTTGCCGGGTGGCGCCGCCGCGCACCAGCGCGACCCGCCGGGCCTGGCCGCCCAGGGCCTCTCGCGCCCGGTCCTCCTCGCCCGCCGCCACCACCACGACGACCGGACCCACGCCCGGGTGGGCCAGGAAGGGCTCGACCGCGCGGGCCAGCATGGGCCGGCCCGCCAGCGGCCGGAACTGCTTCGGCACGCCCCCACCTGCCCGGGTGCCCCGACCGGCGGCGACGACGATCGCAGCGACCGACGCCATGGCTCCGCTTCCTATCCGCGCGCCCCACCGCAGGCTAGATGGCGCAAGACGACCGGCGACGGCCGCCGGGCTTGCACGGCGCCTGCCCGAATCTTAGGCAGAGACCGTGTCGACCCTAGGCCCGCTCCAGATCGGTCCCGTGACGATCGCAACCCCCGTCATCCTGGCGCCGATGACGGGGGTGACCGACCTGCCGTTCCGCCGCCTCGTCAAGCGCTTCGGATGCGGGCTTACGGTGAGCGAGATGATCGCCTCCGAGGCGATGGTGCGCGCGACCCGCCAATCGCTCGTCAAGGCCGCGTGGGACCCGGTGGAAGAGCCGGTCTCGATGCAGCTCGCCGGCTGCGAGCCGGCCGTGATGGCCGAGGCCGCCCGTCTGAACGAGGATCGGGGGGCCGCCATCATCGACATCAACATGGGGTGCCCCGTGAAGAAGGTCGTGAACGGGCATGCCGGAGCTCATCTGATGCGGGATCTGGGCCTTGCCGCACGCATCATCGCCGCCGTCGTGCGGGCGGTGCGCGTGCCGGTCACGCTCAAGATGCGCATGGGCTGGTGCCACGACCAGCTGAACGCGCCGGAGCTCGCCCGCATCGCCGAAGGCCTCGGCGTGCGTATGATCACCGTGCACGGCCGCACGCGCAACCAGATGTTCGCGGGCACCGCCGACTGGGCGTTCGTGCGGCGGGTAAAGGAAGCCGTGCGGATCCCCGTGATCGTGAACGGCGACATCGTCTCGGTCGAATCGGCGCGCGAGGCGCTCTGCCAATCCGGTGCAGACGGCGTGATGATCGGCCGCGGCGCCTACGGCCGGCCCTGGCTGCCGGCCCAGGTGATGGCCGCCCTGGCGGGTGCGCCGGTTCCGGCGCCTCCCTCCCTCGGGCGGCTGCGCGAGCTCGTCCTGGAGCACTACGAGGATATGCTCCTCCATCATGGAGTGAGGGCCGGGGTGGGGATCGCCCGCAAGCACCTGGGCTGGTACGTGAAGGGGTTGCCGGGGGCGGCCGAGTTCCGCAATCAGGTCAACACGCTGGACGATCCGGCGCAAGTTCGCGCGGCCATCGGTCGGTTCCTGGACGGCCTTGCCGATCGATCGGGGCCCGAAGCCTGGGCCGCCGCGGCATGAGCCGAGCGCCCGCGGTCACGTCGCCGGCCAACGGCACCGCTCCGGTGCCGATCGACGTGTGGAATGCGCTGCCCATTCCGGCCCTGCTCATCGACCCGGATGCGCGCGTGGCGCTGGCCAACGTCGCGGCCGAGACGTTCCTCAACGCCTCGCAGGAAAGCCTGGCCGAACGTGGCTGGGCGCCCCTGTTCCCGCCCGACAGCCCGCTGCCGGCCATCGTGGCCGACGCCCGGCGACGAGGCCAGGGCGTGCAGGCCTTCGACATTCCGCTCGAGTTCGTCGGAGGCCGGGCGGTGCGGTCGGACGTGTTCGTGGCCCACGTGCCGTCGAGCCCGGGTTGGATGCTCCTGGGCTTCCAGCCGCGATCGGTGACTGCGCTGGTGGACCGGCAGCTGGGCTCCTGGGGCGCGGCGCGCACCGTCAGCGGGGCGGCGGCGATGCTGGCGCACGAAGTGCGCAATCCGCTGTCGGGCATCCGGGGGGCCGCTCAGCTGCTGCGCGACATGGTGAGCGCCGAAGGGCGGGAACTGGCAGACCTGGTGGTGCGGGAGGTCGACCGGATCGGGGCTTTGATCGACGCCATGGAGGCGTTCACCGACGAGCGCCCGCGCCGACGCGAGCCCGAGAACATCCACGCCATCCTCTCCCACGTCCGCCAGGTGGCCGAGGCCGGCTTCGGGCGGCGCGTGCGGTTCGTCGAGCGCTACGATCCGTCCCTGCCGCCCGTCTTGGGCGACCGCGACCAGCTGGTGCAGGCCGTGCTCAACCTCGTGAAGAACGCCGTGGAAGCCTCGCCCGAAGGCGGGACGATCACGCTGGCCACGGCCTACCGAGCCGGCATCCGCGTGCGCCCCTTGGGCGGTTCGGGGCAGGTGTCGCTGCCGCTCGAAGTGACGGTGATCGACGAAGGGGAGGGCGTACCACCCGACATCGCCGACCACGTCTTCGAACCCTTCGTCACTTCCAAGCGAGGCGGCACGGGGTTGGGCCTCGCCCTGGTGGCAAAGATTGCGCGCGATCATGGCGGCCTGGTGGAGCACGAGCGGCGCGATGGCCGCACGGCCTTCCGCCTGCGCCTGCCGGCGGCCGTGGGCGCCCTGGCCGCGGAATGAGCGGCGCCACCATCCTCGTCGCCGACGACGACCGCGGCATCCGGACCGTGATTCGCGAGGCGTTGGTCCGCTCGGGTCATTCCGTGCGCACCACGGACAGTGCAGGCGGCCTTTGGAAACTCATCGAGGACGGCCTGGGCGACGTCGTGGTGACCGACGTGCTGCTGCCCGACGCCGACGGGCTGGACCTGATCCCGGCGATCGCCGAGCGCCGGCCCGGCCTGCCGGTCATCGTGATGAGCGCGCAGAACACGCTGTCGACCGCGGTGCGCGCCACCGAGCGCGGCGCCTTCGAATACCTGCCCAAGCCCTTCGACATCCACGAACTCTGCCGCGCGGTGGACGCCGCGCTCGAAGGCCGGCAGCGCCCCCGCGCCGAGCCGCAGCCCGCCCCGCCGGACGACATTCCCATGATCGGGCGGTCGGCCCCCATGCAGGAAGTGTACCGGACGATCGCCCGGATCGTACCGACCGACCTGACCGTCCTGGTGCTGGGCGAATCCGGCACGGGCAAGGAGCTCGTGGCCCGGGCGCTCCACGACCTCGGCCCTCGGCGAGCCGGACCCTTCGTGGCCGTCAACATGGCGGCCATCCCGCGCGAGCTCATCGAAAGCGAACTGTTCGGCCACGAGCGGGGCGCGTTCACGGGGGCGATTGCCCGATCCAGCGGCCGGTTCGAACAGGCCCAGGGCGGCACCCTGTTCCTGGACGAGATCGGTGACATGCCCCCCGAAGCCCAGACGCGGCTGTTGCGGGTGCTGCAGTCGGGCGAATTCACGACGGTGGGCGGGGCCCGGCCCATCCGGGCCGACGTCCGCATCATCGCCGCCACCCACAAGGACCTGCGGCGGCTCATCGACCAGGGCCAGTTCCGCGAGGATCTCTACTACCGGCTGAACGTGGTGCCCATCCGGCTGCCCCCGTTGCGCGCTCGGGCCGACGACATTCCGGAACTGGCGGCCCATTTCCTCGAACGGGCGGCCCGCGAGGGCCTGCCGCGCAAGGTTCTAGACCCTTCCGCCATCGCCTGGCTCAAGGCCCAGTCGTGGCCCGGCAACGTTCGCGAGCTGCAGAACGCCATGCGCCGCCTGGCGGCCCTCGCCCGGGACGACGTCGTCACCGCCTCGGTCTGCGAGGCCTACCTGGCCCGCGACGCGGCCCCGGCCGCCGAGCCCGCGTCCGGGTCCGCCGGCTGGCCACGGACCACCCGGTCGCTGTCGGACCTGGTGGCCGACTGGCTGGAAGCCGAGGCCAGCCGCCACGGCGCGCTGCCGGCGGAAGGGCTCTACGAGCACGTGCTGGCGGAGGTGGAGCGCCCCCTGTTGCGCCATGCCCTGCTGCGCACGGGCGGCAACCAGCTGCGGGCCGCTCGCCTTCTGGGGGTGAACCGCAACACGCTGCGCAAGATGTTGAGCCAGCGCGCGGTGGACCCGCGCGACCTGCGGCGCAATTCGATGCGCGCCGAACCCGGCGGAGGCTGACGCGCGACGGCGGTCGGTCCGCCGCGGCGCGTGGCACCCGGGGCTCAGGCCCTGTCGCCTGGGCGCAACGCGTGTGCTTGGCACGCCACGGGCCCGTGCTAGTCTGCAACGGATGACGGCCGGTCGCCCTGACCGTCGGCGCTGGTGGCGCCGCCTGCGACTGCGGCTGGCGCGATTCGTCCGCCGTCCGGGCTTCCTCGCCACCCTGGAATTGGGATTGGCGGGGCTGGCGTTCGCGATCGGCCTGTTGTCCTACGGCATCCTCACCCGGGAACAGGCGCCGGCCGCCGGGCTGGGCCCCCAGGCCACCACCGTCCTCCTCATCGTCAACCTCGTGCCTCTGCTCGCCCTGCTCGTGCTCATCGCACGCCGGGTCGCCCTGCTGCTCGCAAGCCGCAAGGCGGGCATGGCCGGGGCCAACCTCCACGTGCGGCTCCTCCTCATGTTCGCAGGGCTGGCCGCCGTGCCCGCGATCCTGGTGGTGGTGTTCGCGTCCCTCCTGTTCCAGTTCGGAGTGCAGTTCTGGTTCTCCGACAAGGCGCGCACCATCCTGGCCAACGCCGACCGGGTGGCCCAGGCCTACGTCTCCGAGAACAAGGCCCGCATCCTGGACGACATCCTCGCCATGGCCCGCGACGTGGGCGGCTATGCGGCGGAATTCGGACTGGGCTCGGCCGACTTCCGCGACGGCCTGGCCTTCCAGGTGGCGGCCCGCAACCTGACGGAGGCGGCCGTCTTCGTCCCCAGCCCCCTCCAGGTGGTGGCCGCGGTCGGCTTCACCGACCCGCCGCTCGCCCGCCGGATCGAGGGGCTGCCGTTGGCCGGTCTGTCACCCCAGCGCGCTCTGGTGCTCGCGTCCGCGCGCGACCGCGTCGAGGCGGTGGTCCGCCTGGGCACCCGCCAGCCGCTTTACGTCTACGTCAGCCGCAAGGTGGAACCCCGGGTGTTGGAGCAGGTCGCGCGCACCCAGGCGGCCCTCTCGGACTATCGGCTGCTCGCCGAGCGCAGCCGCACGCTCGAGTGGCGGTTCAACCTCATCCTGCTGTTCGTCTCGCTTCTCGTGGTGGCGGTTGCCGTGTGGCTCGCCCTGTGGCTTGCCAACCGCATGGTGGCACCGCTGCGCTCGCTGGCCCTGGCGGCCGAGCGGGTCGGTGCAGGCGACTTTGACGTCCGCGTCCCCGTGACGGGCAGCGACGAGTTCGCCAAGCTGGCCCAAGCCTTCAACCGGATGACGGCCCAGATCAAGGGCCAGCAGGATGCCCTGAAAGCGACCAGCGCCGAGGCCGAAGCCCGCCGCCGCTTCATCGAGGCGATCCTGTCGGGCGTGTCGGCCGGCGTGCTGTCGGTGGACGCCGAAGGACGGATCGGGCTCGCCAACCGCTCGGCGGCCCTGTTGCTCGGTCGGGATGCCGAGGCGCTGATGGGCCAACCGCTTGCCGAGGCGGTGCCGGAACTGGCCGCCTTCCTTGCCTCGGCGCGGGCGGACGGGACGGCCGCGGGCGAAGTGGTGCGCCGCCAGGGCGACGGCACGCAGGTGCTGGCCGTCCGCCTCACCGCCGATCCGGGGGAGGGCAGGGGCTACATCCTCACCTTCGACGACATCTCCGTCCAGGTGGCCGACCAGCGCCGGGCCGCCTGGTCCGACGTCGCCCGGCGGATCGCGCACGAAATCCGCAATCCCTTGACCCCCATCCTGCTGTCGGCCGAGCGCCTGCGCCGGCGGTTCGCTCCGCAGGTGCGCGACGGGCGCGAGGTGTTCGACGAGCTGACCGCCACCATCGTGCGCCAGACCGAAGACCTAAGGCGCATGGTGGACGAATTCTCGGCCTTCGCGCGCATGCCGGGCCCCCGGTTCCGCGAGGAGGACGTGCTCGAAATCGTCCGCCAGGCGCTCTTCGTGGCCGAGGTGGCCGCCCCGCACGTGCGCTTCCGCCTGGTGGCCGACGGCGCCCTGCCGCCGTTCGTCTGCGACCGCCGGCAACTCGCCCAAGCACTCACCAACCTTCTGAAGAATGCCATCGAAGCCATTGGGGCGGTGGAAGGAGACGACCGCCCCGGCGAGGTGGAGGTGCATCTGGGCCAGCGCGGCGAGCGCCTGCGGATCGAAGTGGCCGACAATGGCTGCGGCTGGCCCGAGGCCCTGCGCGACCGGCTGTTCGAACCCTATGTCACCACGCGCGCCCGCGGCACGGGACTGGGCCTCGCCATCGTCAAGCGCATCGTCGAGGACCATGGAGGCACGCTCGAAATCCTGAGCCGGGACTGGGCGCCGGACCGCCCCGGGGCGGTGGTGCGCCTGGAGTTCGACCTTGATGCGACCCGGCGGCTGGCCGCCGCCGGCGAGGCCGTCCCCGAGATGCGGCCGGCTGCTGCCTGAAGGAGGAAGACCGATGCCACTCGACATCCTGGTGGTGGACGACGAGGCCGACATCCGAGGCCTGGTCGCGGGCATCCTCGAGGACGAGGGGTACCGCGCGCGCACGGCGGCGGACTCCGACGAAACCCTGGCGGCGCTGGCGGCGCGCCGGCCGGCGCTCGTCATCCTCGACATCTGGCTCAAAGGGTCCCGGCTCGACGGGCTCGAGCTCCTCGACGAGATCAAGCGCACCGACCCGCAGCTGCCCGTGCTCATCATCTCGGGCCACGGCAATCTCGACACGGCGGTTTCGGCCATCCGCCGGGGGGCCTACGACTTCATCGAGAAGCCGTTCCAGGCCGAAGCGCTGCTGCTGGCGGTGGCCAGGGCCACCGAGACCGAACGGCTGCGCCGCGAAGTGGAAGAGCTGCGTCGGGTGGCGGCCATCGACACCGAGCTCACCGGCACGAGCCAGCTCATCCACGCGGTGCGGGCCACGATCCGGCGCGTGGCGGCCACGGGCAGCCGGGTGCTCATCAGCGGCCCGGCCGGCTCAGGCAAGGAGACGGCGGCGCGCCTGCTCCACGAATGGTCGCCGCGCCGACAGCACCCCTTCGTGGTGGTGGCGGCCGCCACGATGGCGCCCGAGCGCGTCGAGGAGGAGTTGTTTGGCCGAGAGGACGGCGAACTGAAGGTGCGGCCGGGTCTTCTCGAACGGGCGGACGGCGGCACGCTGTTCATCGACGAAGTGGCGGACATGCCGCTCACCACCCAGGCCAAGATCCTGCGCGTCTTGACGGATCAGACGTTCCAGCGGGTGGGCGGCTCGCGCTCGATCCGCGTGGACGTGCGCGTGGTCTCCTCCACCTCGCGCGACCTGGCGCACGAGATCGCCGCCGGCCGCTTCCGCGAGGACCTCTTCTACCGGCTGAACGTCGTGCCCTTGCGGATGCCGGCGTTGGCCGACCGGCGGGAAGACATTCCCGTGCTTGCCGAATATTTCCTGGCGCGCCTGGCGGCCGAACGGCGCATGCGGACGCCGCGTCTCACCGACGATGCCGTCGCAGCGCTGCAGGCCTACGCCTGGCCCGGCAACGTCCGCCAGTTGCGCAACGTGCTCGAGCGCACGCTGATCCTAGCCCCCTCGCGCGAACTCGACTGCATCGACCTGTCGATGCTGCCACCCGAGATCACGGCCGAGCCCACGCGCCTCGTGCCGGCGGAAGCCGCGCGCTCGATCATGGCCGCCCCCTTGCGCGAAGCGCGCGAAGCCTTCGAGCGGGAATACCTCAAGGTGCAGATCCGCCGCTTCTCCGGCAACATCTCGCGCACGGCGAGCTTCATCGGCATGGAACGGTCGGCCCTGCACCGCAAGCTCAAGGCCCTCGGCCTTTCCGCCGCCACCGCCGAGCCGTCGGAGCCGGCGGCCCAGCCGCCGGCGCCCGTTGTCACCGGTCCGACGGGCGCCTAAGGTCGCTTCAAGCCTCCCACCCGACAGGTGGGGGCGCGCCCCTGAGGCGCGACCGCCTCGCGACGAGAAAGGCCAGGCATGGCAGAAAAGGCCAACAACCTTCAGGATCTTTTCCTGAACACCATTCGCAAGAACAAGACGCCCATCACCATGTTCCTTGTCAACGGGGTAAAGCTTCAAGGGGTGATCACCTGGTTCGACAATTTCTCTGTCCTGCTGCGGCGGGACGGCCAGGCCCAACTGGTCTACAAGCACGCCATTTCGACCATCATGCCGAGCACGCCCATCCAGCTGTTCGAGCCGGGAAAGGGTGACGACGACTAGCCAATCCGACCGGGCCGATCGGCATGGGCTCCTGGCCCAGGCGGCGGCCGGCCCTGGCCGCGGGTTCGACGTCGAGCGGGGCACGAGCTTCGGAGCGCCCGCCATCCTCGTTCATCCCGAGCTGGCCGCCCGACGGGCAGGGGCCGCCCGGACGCTCGAAGGGCGCCTGGCGGAGCTCGAAGGCCTGGCGCGGGCCATCCGGCTCGACGTGCGCGCCACGCTGGCGCTCGGCGTGCGTGTCCCCCATCCGGCCACGCTCTTGGGTCGGGGGCAGGTGGCGCGCCTGGCGACACTCGTCGCCGCACACGGCGCCGAGCTCGTCGTTGTCGATGCGCCCGTCACCCCCGTGCAGCAGAAGAACCTCGAACAGGCGCTGGCCGCCAAGGTCATCGACCGGACCCATCTCATCCTCGAGATCTTCGGCGAGCGCGCGCGCTCGGCCGAAGGGCGGCTGCAGGTCGAACTCGCGCACCTCGAATACCAGGCCGGCCGGCTGGTGCGCGCCTGGACCCACCTCGAGCGGCAGCGGGGCGGTTTCGGCTTTCTGGGGGGGCCGGGCGAGACCCAGATCGAGACCGACCGGCGCCTCATCCGGAACCGGATCGCCCGGATCCGTCGCGAGCTCGAGGCGGTGCGCCGGACCCGTGCGTTGCACCGCGCCGGCCGCCGCCGCGCGGCCGTCCCGACGGTGGCGCTGGTGGGCTACACCAACGCCGGCAAGTCGACCCTGTTCAATCGCCTGACCGGCGCGGGAGTCTGGGCGGCCGACCTGCCGTTCGCGACCCTTGATCCCACGGCGCGCCGCCTCCGCCTGCCGACGGCCGGGCCGGTGGTGCTGTCGGACACGGTCGGGTTCATCTCGGACCTGCCGACCGAGCTCGTGGCGGCGTTCCGCGCCACGCTCGAAGAGGTGACGGAGGCCGACCTCGTCCTACACGTCCGCGACATCGCCCATCCCGAATCCGCGGCCCAGGCGGCCGACGTGCGGGCGGTGCTGACTTCGCTGGGCGTGCTGGGCGGCGATCGGCCGGTGCCCGTGCTCGAAGTGTGGAACAAGGTCGACCTGTTGGCCCCTGAGGCGCGCCAGGCGTTGACGGCGCGGCCCGACGCGTTCCGGGTGTCGGCGCGAACGGGGGAGGGGATCGACGCCCTGGTGCAGGAGCTCGACCGCCGCCTGGCCACGAGCGCCGCGACGGAAGTCTTCCACTTGCATCCCGCCGATGGACGGCGGCGGGCCTGGCTTCATGCCCATGCCGAAGTGCTGGACGAGCGGGAGGAGAAAGGGATGTGCCTCGTGCGCGCGCGCATCTCGCCCGCCGCCCGAGCCCGCTTCTCAGCCCTCTAGGCCTTCCCGTTCGACCGGTTCCTGAGTCTCGGGCGACCCCTTGGCGCGCTGCCACAGGGCTTCCTTGGCCGCGAGCGGCAGGTCGCGGAAGCCGGGGGTGGCCTCGATCGCTCGAAAGCGGGCCTCGAACTTGGCGTTGGCGGCGCGCAGGGCGTCTTCGGCATCGAGGTCCAGTTTGCGCAGCCAGTTGACGAGCGCGAACAGAAGGTCGCCCGCCTCCTCGTGGCGGCCTTCAGGGTCGGCGGCGCGGTCCAGTTCGGCGAGCTCTTCCAGCACCTTGGCACGGGCGGCCGCGGCATCCGGCCAGTCGAAGCCCGTGCGCGCCGCCCGGTCGGAGAGCTTGCGGGCCCGCAACAAGGCCGGCAGCGCCCGAGGGATCTCGTCGAGCACCGAACCGGCCGCCCCCCGCTCGGCCTCCTTCAGACGCTCCCAGTTCGCACGGACCTCCTCGGCATCGGCAGCCGTGGCGTCCGAGAAGACGTGCGGATGCCGCCGAATGAGCTTGGCGACGAGGCCGGCAATCACGTCCGCCAGCGTGAAGTGGCCGGCCTCCTCGGCCAGGCGGGCGTGGAAGACCACCTGGAACAAGAGGTCGCCGAGCTCGTCCTGGAGCTCTGCCATGTCGCCGCGGCCGATGGCGTCCGCCACCTCGTAGGCCTCCTCGATCGTATAGGGGGCGATGGTGGCGAAGTTCTGAGCCAGGTCCCACGGGCAGCCGTGGGTGGGATCGCGCAGGCGGGCCATGAGCGCGACAAGCGGGCCAAGGTCGGGGGTGGAGGGTCGATGGGTCATGTCGGCATCCTGGCCGGGCGTGGTGGGCGACGCCAGGGGCCGGTGCCGGCCGGAAAGGTCGGGCGGGGTGGGCCGAAGGGTCCGGCGCGACGGACGGACGCTAGTCGGATAATGCACATTATGTCACACCAAGGGGCCGTCAGGCCCAGCCCAGCCAGCGCACCAAGAGCGCGCCGCCCCCCAGGATCACCCCCCACCACAGGGCGAGCCGCACCACCCCGGCCGCGCCCAGATCCGCCCACAGGCCCCGATGAAGCGCCAGCACGAGGGCGAGCGCCAGGATCAGCGTGAGGATGGCGGGCGCCATCAGGGCCAAGAGAAGCCGTCGAAGCCCGGAAGCACCCCGGGCGGCAGCTCGGCGCGGAGTTCGTCGTGGTCCATCGACTGGTCGAGGTGGGTCAGCACCGCGAGCCGAGGCCGGAAGGTCGCGATCCAGTCCAGGGTGCGCGAAAGATGCGCGTGCGTGGGATGCGGCTCGCGTCGCAGCGCTTCGACGATCCACAGGTCCAGGCCCTCGAGCAGCGGCCGGCTGTCCGGAGGAAAGTCCGTGACGTCCGTCGAGTATGCCACGGCCTTGCCATCGGCTTCGAAACGGTAGCCCGTGCTGGTGACGGGCCCGTGGACCTGCCGGAACGGCCGCACGCGAAGGTCGCCGAACCTAAGCTCGGGCTCCAGGGAACGGGCGGTGGCGATCCGTGGGTAGCCTCCCTCGCCCGCGAACGCGTAGGCGAAACGCGTGGTAAGCGTGCGCAGCGTCGGCTGGTCCATGTAACAGTCCACGGGCCGGCCCATTGCGTGGAACACGCCGCGCAGGTCATCGAGACCGTGGGCGTGATCGGCATGGTCGTGGGTAAAGAGCACGGCGTCGAGGCGGCTCACCCCCGCATCCAGAAGCTGCTCGCGAAGGTCGGGGCTTGTGTCCACCAGCAGACGGATCGGCCCGTGCTCCACCAGCAGCGACACGCGTCGCCGCCGGTTGCGCGGATTGGCGGGATCGCACCGCCCCCAACCGCCCCCCAGCCTCGGCACGCCCGACGACGTGCCCGAGCCCAGCATCAGGACGCGCACTCGGCCTCCGCAAGGCGGAACAGGCGGCACGTGTTGGCCATGGTCACGCGATCGAGCTCCGCGAGCTCCTCGCCCTTGAGCTGAGCCAACGCCTGCAGCGTGTGGACGACGAAGGCCGGCTCGCACGTGCGCCCCCGAAGCGGCACGGGGGCCAGGAAGGGCGCATCCGTCTCCACGAGCAGACGGTCCGCCGGCAGGCCGGCCGCCACTTCCCGCAAGGCGCCGGCACTGCGGAAGGTGAGAATCCCTGAGAACGAAATGTAGCCGCCCAGCGCAAGGGCCTGATGAGCCAACCATGGGGAGCCTGTGAAGCAGTGCATCACGAACGCCAGCGGTCCGCGCGCGGCGGCTTCCGCGAGCAGGCGCACGGTATCCTCCTCGGCATCCCGGCTGTGGACCACCACGGGCAGGCCCAGTTCCTGGGCGGCCATCAGGTGGCGCCGGAACAACTGCCGCTGCGCGGCGCGGTCCGACCGGTCGTCATGGTAGTCGAGGCCGGTTTCACCGATGGCCACCACGCGCGGGTGGCGGGCGGCCTCGACGAGGTCATCCACCGCGAGATCGGCGTGCGCATTGGCCTCGTGCGGGTGGACGCCCACGGTGGCCCATACGTCGGCATGCCGATCCGCCGCGCCCACGACCGCCGGCCATTCGGCCGGGCGGGTTGCCACGTTCAGCAATCCCCGGACGCCCGCTGCCCGCGCCCGGGCAAGAACCCCGGCCTCGTCCTCGACGAGGCCCGGATAGTTGAGGTGGCAGTGGCTGTCGATCGGCATCGCCGCACCTCTGCCCCCTGGGCGGCACGGGTGCAATCGGGTGCGGCCTTGCCTTCACGAGGGCCGCGCGCGATGGCCCGGTCGCATGGCGGCCACCCTGGGTCTTCTGCTGCTGGGCCTCCTGCTGCTGATGGGCGGAGGGGAGCTCCTGGTCCGGGGCGCGGTGCGCACGGCCGAGCGGCTGGGCGTCTCGCCCCTCCTCATCGGGCTCACCCTCGTGGGCTTCGGCACCTCGACCCCGGAACTGGTGACGTCGGTTGAGGCCGCGCGCGCCGGGTCGCCCGGTATCGCAATCGGCAACATCGTAGGATCCAACATCGCCAACATCTTGTTGGTGCTGGGGCTTTCCGCCGCCATCACGCCCTTGTCCGTCTCGGCCCGGGCGCTGCGCCGCGACGGGGCGCTGATGGTGGGCACCGCCCTTCTCTTCTCGGCCGCCGGGCTGTCGTTGGGCTACGGGCGGAGCGTGGGCGCGGTGCTGGCGGCCGGGCTCATCCTCTACCTTGCGCTGGCCTATCACGAGGAACGCCGCCCGCAGCAGGTGGCCCGCGCCGGACACACGGCCGCATTTGACAAGGGCGAAGCGGTCGAGTTGGTGGACCGAGGCTTGCACGGCCCGCTGCGGCGCGACGTCGTGGGCATCCTGGGTCCCCTCCTCGTGGCCTTGGGGGGTCTCGCTCTCGTCGTCCTGGGTGGTCGCACGTTGGTGCGGGCCGCGGTCGATCTTGCGCGGCTCGTGGGCCTGTCGGAGGCGGCGATTGGCCTGACCGTCGTCGCGGTCGGTACCTCCTTGCCCGAGTTCGTGACGTCGCTGGTGGCCGCCATCCGCCGCCAGACCGACATCGCGGTCGGCAATGTCCTGGGCTCGAACATCTACAATGTGATGGGCATCGGCGGGATCACGGCGCTGGTGGCCCCCACCATCCTGCCGCCCGAAATGGGGTGGGCCGACCTTGGCACGATGGTGAGCGCGTCAATCCTGCTCTTCCTGTTCGCGATCAACGGCCGCGTCTCGCGCGGCGAAGGACTGGCGCTGTTGGCGGGCTACGTCGGCTACACGGCCTTCCTGCTGGGCCGAGGCTAGGCCGGCAGCTCCAGCCGGGGGAAGAGCGGGCGCGGCTCGGGCACGGGCGTTCCGGTCGGGACCGGCGTGTCGAACCCGGCGAATCCCCGCGCGCCGGCCGGCACGGCCAGTTGGTCGAGGAGGCGGGCGGCCGTGTCGGGGATCGAGGCCTGGAGCAGCAGCCCCACCCGGCGCAGCGCATCGGCCGCACGCCACAGGATGGCCTCGGCCCGGGCCGGATCCGTCCGCCGTACGGTCCAAGGCGCCTGGCGGGTGAGGTAGAGGTTGGTGGCCGCCACCATGTCCCAGATGGCCTCCAGGGCCAGATCCGGCCGCACGGCCTCGTGCGCCGAACGGCAGGCCGGCAGCAGCGCCCGGGCTCGGGCCGCCAGGGCTTCGTCTTCCGGCGTTGCGGGCCTGGCCGATGGCATCCGCCCGCCACAGGTGCGCACGATCATCGACAGGACGCGTTGCGCCAGGTTGCCCAGATCGTTGGCCAGCTCGGCGTTGGCTCGCGCCGCGATGGCCTCGGGGCTCCACTCGCCGTCTTGGCCGAAGGGAATGGCGCGCAGCAGGAAGTGGCGCACGGCATCCAGCCCGAAGGCCTGCACGAGCTCCGACGGCTCCACCACGTTGCCGGCCGATTTCGACATCTTCTCTCCCCGGTTCAGGATGAAGCCGTGGCCGAACACGCGGCGCGGCAGCGGCAGCCCGGCCGACATGAGGAAGGCCGGCCAGTAGACGGCGTGGAAGCGCATCACGTCCTTGCCGATCACGTGCAGCTGGGCCGGCCAGGGCCACCCCCCCTCCCCCGTCCAGAAGCGTGTGGGGGTGAGATAATTGGCCAGCGCATCCACCCACACGTACATCACGTGGCCCGGGGCGCCGGGCACGGGAATGCCCCAGTCGAAGCTCGTGCGGCTGACCGACAGGTCCTTAAGCCCCCTCTCCACGAAAGCCCGCATCTCGTTGAGGCGGAACGCGGGTTGTACGAACTCGGGGTGCCGGTCGTAGAGGTCGAGCAGGCGTTCCTGATAGCGTGACAGACGGAAGAACCAGCTTTCCTCGACCGTCCAGGTCACCTCGGTGCCGGTCGGGGCCCGGCGGACCCCGTCGGCGTCGAGCGTGGTGTCGGCTTCGTCCCAGAAGGCTTCGTCGCGAACCGAATACCAGCCCTCGTAGCGGCCGAGGTACAGGTCGCCGTTCGCCGCCATCCGTTGCCACAGCGCCTGGGCGCAGACGCGATGGTCGGGGTCGGTGGTGCGGATGAAGCGGTCGAAGCTGATCCGAAGATCCTCGGCCATCTTGCGGAACAGGGACGACATCTCGTCCACGAAGGCGCGCGGACTCAGCCCCCGGGCGCGGGCGGCCTGGGCGATCTTCAACCCGTGCTCGTCGGTGCCCGTCAGGAAGAACACGGCGCGCCCATCGAGGCGCGCGAAGCGCGCCAGCCAATCCGTGGCGATCGCTTCGTAGGCGTGGCCGATATGGGGCCGCCCGTTGGGATAGGAGATGGCGGTGGTGACGAAGAAGGGCTCGCCGGTCATGGGTGGGGATGGGCCTCGGGCGGGGTGGCCAGGCGGGCGAGTGCCAAGGCCGTGGGCAGGGGCGGAAGATTGAGGCGAAGGGCCGAAGCGGCGAGGTCCTGGGCCTCCGCCCAACGCTCGGCCAGAGCCGGATCGGCCCGCCGACGGGCCAGGTCGGCCACGAGCCGCGGCACGATCTCGAGCAGCAGCCGCCAACGCTCGTCGGCCTGGGCGAAGCGGCGGGCGACGACCTCGGGCGGTTCGGTGCCCAGCGCCGCGACGAGCTCGTGGGCGCGCGCCTCGGCCAGCTCGAGGGCCAAGCCCGGCGCCCCACGGGCCAGCCGCGCGAGCGTCCGTCGCGCCGTATCGGGCAGGTCAGGGCGGGCCTGCGCCAGGAGCCGCTCCACCTCTTCCGCCGGCCGGGGCGGCAGGTGCAGGCGCCGGCAGCGCGAGCGGATGGTGGCCGGCAGCCGGCCGGGCACGTGGCTCAACAGCAGCATCACGGTGCGCGGGGCCGGCTCCTCGAGTTCCTTGAGCAGCGCGTTGGCGGCCGGTCGGGCGAGGTCGTCGGCCGTGTCGAACACCACCACGCGAAACGCCGCGAGCGACGGATGGGCGTGCAGGAAGGGCCGCAAGGCGCGCACCTCGTCGACGGGAATGGTGCCGCTGGCGCGACCCTCGGCCGGCGGGGCAAGGACCCGAAGGTCCGGGTGGCTGCCCGCGGCGACCAGCGGGCCGGCCGCAGGCCCCAGCAGCCTCAAGACCAGGTGATCGGCCAGCGCCCGCTTGCCGATCCCCCGGGGGCCGGTCACAAGCCAAGCGTGATGGAGCCGGCCCGTGGCCAGCGCGGCGGCGAACTCGGCCTCCGCCATCTCGTGCCCCCGGTGCGTCGTGGGCTCCGTCGTCATGCCCGCTGCGGTGGCAGGCCCGGCGCACCGCGGCAAGCTCTTGTCAGGCGGGCGTCCCCGCCCTAGCGTGAAAGCCCCCGGGGAGCCGATGTAATCCGCGGCTGAGAGGCAGGGGCGAACCCTGCGACCCGTCGAACCTGATCCGGGTCATGCCGGCGGAGGGAGGGTGAAGAGGTTCGCCACCGTCTCCGGCCGCCCGGTTCGTGGCAGGAGGACGCCGATGGCCGACCGCCCTTCCCTTCACGAAATCGGAGTCACGATCGGGCCCATCCCCGGGTCCCGCAAGGTCTACGTGGCCGGCCGGCGTTTCCCCGACCTGAAGGTCCCGTTCCGCGAGATCGCGCTGTCTGGGGGGGAGGCCCCGCTGCGGGTCTACGACACCTCAGGCCCCTACACGGACCCCGAGGCCACGATCGACATCACCGCAGGCCTGCCCCGCTGGCGCGAGGCCTGGATCGAAGCCCGCGGCGATACCGAGACCTACGACGGCCGGCCGGTGCGGCCCGAGGACAACGGCCTGAAGCCGACTGGGGCGCGCGAGGTGCGCCCCTTCCCTCGCCCGCCCCGCCGGCCGCGCCGGGCGAAGGCGGGTGCGGTGACGCAGCTCGCCTACGCCCGCCGCGGGATCATCACCCCCGAGATGGAATATGTGGCGATCCGCGAGAACCTGGGCCGGGAGCAGGCGCTCGCGTCCCACGGCGGAGAGAGTTTTGGCGCTGCGATCCCGCCGCTCGTGACCCCTGAGTTCGTGCGCGACGAAGTGGCCCGCGGGCGCGCCATCATCCCGGCCAACGTCAACCATCCCGAACTTGAGCCGATGATCATCGGCCGCAACTTCCTCGTGAAGGTGAATGCCAACATCGGCAATTCGGCGGTCGCCTCCTCGATCGCCGAGGAAGTGGACAAGCTGGTCTGGGCCATCCGCTGGGGGGCCGACACCGTCATGGACCTGTCGACGGGGAAGAACATCCACGACACGCGCGAGTGGATCATCCGCAACTCGCCCGTGCCCATCGGCACCGTGCCCATCTACCAGGCGCTCGAGAAAGTGGGCGGCCGGCCGGAGGAACTGAGCTGGGAGGTGTTCCGCGACACCCTCATCGAGCAGGCCGAGCAGGGGGTGGACTATTTCACGATCCACGCCGGCGTGCGCCTGCCCTTCATTCCGCTGACCGCCCGGCGGGTGACCGGGATCGTGAGCCGGGGCGGCTCGATCATGGCCAAATGGTGCCTGGCCCACCACCAGGAGAACTTCCTCTACACTCACTTCCGCGAGATCTGCGAGATCATGCGCGCCTACGACGTCGCGTTCTCGCTCGGGGACGGCCTGCGTCCGGGCTCGATCCACGACGCGAACGACGAGGCGCAGCTTGCCGAGCTGCGCACGCTCGGGGAGCTCACGCGAATCGCGTGGAAGCACGACTGCCAGGTGATGATCGAAGGGCCGGGGCACGTGCCGATGCACCTCATCCGCGAGAACATGGAACTGCAGCTTTCGGAGTGCCACGAGGCGCCGTTCTACACCCTCGGGCCGCTCACCACCGACATCGCCCCGGGGTACGACCACATCACGAGCGCGATCGGCGCGGCGATGATCGGCTGGTTCGGCACCGCGATGCTCTGCTACGTCACGCCGAAGGAGCACCTCGGGCTGCCGAACAAGAAGGACGTGAAGGACGGCATCATCGCCTACAAGATCGCCGCGCACGCCGCCGACCTCGCGAAGGGCCACCCGGCGGCGCAGCTTCGCGACAACGCGCTCTCGAAGGCGCGCTTCGAATTCCGCTGGACCGACCAGTTCAACCTCGGGCTCGATCCCGACACCGCGCGCGAGTACCACGACGAGACGTTGCCGCAGGAGGGGGCGAAACTTGCGCACTTCTGCTCGATGTGCGGCCCGCACTTCTGCTCGATGAAGATCACGCAGGAAGTGCGCGAGTACGCCGAGCGGCACGGCATGACAGAGCAGGAAGCGATCGAGCGCGGCATGCGGGAAAAGGCGCTCGAGTTCGTCGCCCAGGGCGGCGAGCTTTACCGCAAGGGCTAGCGCGCGCGGTGGCGGGCGAGAGACTTGCGGTCTCGCTCGCCAAGGGGGCGCTTGCGGTCGCGGTCGGCCTGCCGCTCGTGCTCTACCTCGCGCAGGACGCGCTCATCTTCCACCGCCAGCCGATCACGCAGGCGCGGCGCGCCGAGCTCCTCGGGCGCTTTCCGGCGGCCGAGGAAATTGTGCTCTCGACGCCCGAGGGCGAGCGGCTGCACGCCTGGCGCGTGCGCGCGGACGGTCCGCTCGTGCTCTACTTCGGCGGAAACGCCGAGGAAGTATCCTGGATGCTCGAGCGGATCGGCGATCCCGGGCGCGGCGAGACGCCCGGCGTCGGCTGGCTGCTCGCCGACTACCGCGGCTACGGGGCGAGCACCGGTAAACCCTCGGAGAAAGCGCTCGTCGCCGACGCGATCCGGCTCTACGACCACGCGGTGCGGCTGCCGGGGGTCGATCGCAACCGGATCTTCGCCTTCGGCCGAAGCCTCGGAAGCGGCGTGGCGGTCGCGCTCGCCGCGCAAAGACCGGTGCGCGCGCTCGTGCTCGTCGCCCCGTTCGACAGCCTCGCCGCGGTCGCGAAGCACTATTACCCCTGGCTTCCGGTGGATTGGCTGCTGCGGCACCGGTTCGACTCGATCGCGCTCGCGCCTCGAATCGCGCAGCCGGTGCTCGCGCTGCTCGCCGAGCGCGACGAAGTGATCCCGACCGCGCACGCCGAGCGCTTGCTCGCCGCCTGGGGCGGGCCGGTGCGCCGCGTGCGCCTGCCCGGGGCCGGGCACAACAGCACGGACGCGCATCCGCTCTTCTGGCCCGCGGTGCGCGCTTTCATCGGCGAGCAATCGGCAGGCTGATACCATCGCGCGCGACATGCGCGATCCGACGCTTGCCGACGCGCTCATCCTCGGGATCGTCGAGGGGCTCACCGAGTTCCTGCCGATTTCGAGCACCGGACACCTCATCCTCGCGGGCGACCTGCTCGGCGTGAACGGCGAGCGCGGCAAGGTTTTTCACGTCGCGATCCAGAGCGGCGCGATGCTCGCGGTGCTGTGGGAATACCGCTCGCGGTTCTTCCGCGTGGATCCCGTCCTGTGGCGCAACCTCGCGATCGCTTTTCTGCCGGCGGCGCTGCTCGGCGTCGCCTTCGGCGCGGCGATCAAGGCGCACCTTTTCGCACCGGCCGCGGTGGCCGGCGCCTTCGTCGCGGGCGGACTCGTCATCCTCTGGGTCGAGCGGCGCGGGCATGCGCCGCCGCGCGTCGCGAGCGTCGACGCGATGTGCGCGACCGATGCGCTGAAGGTCGGTCTTGCCCAGTGCTTTGCGCTCGTGCCGGGAGTTTCGCGGGCGGGCGCGACCATCATCGGCGGGATGCTCTTCGGTCTTTCGCGCCGCGCGGCGACCGAATTCTCGTTCTTTCTCGCGGTGCCGACGCTCGTTGCGGCCGGCTCGTGGGACCTGTGGTCGAACCGGGCGCTGTTCTCGGCGGCCGATCTGCCGGTGTTCGCGACGGGTCTGTCGGCCGCGTTCGTCTCGGCGATGCTCGTGATCCGCTGGCTGTTGCGCTACGTCGCCACCCGCGACTTCACGCCGTTTGCCTGGTACCGCATCGTCTTCGGCGCCGTGGTGCTCGTGACCGCGGAGACGGGCTGGGTGCGATGGAGCCCGCCGTAAGGGGGAATTCCCGCGCTAGCTCTGAACCCAGGGAAGCCCCGCCTTGCGCCAGCCGCCCAGCGTGCCGCGGTGTCCTTCGGCGTCCTTGTCGCCTTCGAAGCCTTCGAGCACGTTGTACGCCTCGCGCCAGCCGGCCTGTGTCGCTGCGATCGCCGCCTGATGCGACCGGCCGCCGGAGCGGCACAGGAACATCACCGGGACGTCCTTCGGCACCTTTTCGCTCAGCTCTTCCAGAAAGCGGGGGTTGCGACCCTGCGGATAGAAGTTCCACTCGATCCAGACCGCGCCGGGGATCGAGCCGACCAGTTCGAGCTCCGGCTTCGTCCTCACGTCGACGAGCACCGCCCCCGCCCGCATCAGGGCGTAGGCTTCGGCAGGCAACAGCGCCCCAGCGAAAGGCAGATTCAGTTGGGCGCCGCGCTCTCTCGCTTTCCTGCGGATCTCTTCCATCGTCGCATTATAGGCACGCCAGACATGCACTACGAAGGTGCGGAAAATCTTGGATTGCACCAATAAAGTGCGCCTAGGGCGTCTAGAATTGCACCAGTCTGATCGTTCCCAGAAGGAAGCGGTACCGAGATGGGGCATGGTACGGATCCTGCAGGAAGCGGCTGGTCCGGGCTGGTGCGCCCAGCCTGTCTATTCACCCGTTCAGGAGATTGCGAATGGCGATGACGCCCGATGACGTTTTCAAGCTGATCAAGGACAAGGAAGTCAAGTTCGTCGACCTGCGCTTCACCGACACGCGCGGAAAAGAGCAGCACGTCACCGTGCCGGCGCGCTATTTCACGAAGGACAAGTTCGAGCACGGCCACGCGTTCGACGGCTCGTCGATCGCCGGCTGGAAGGGCATTCAGGCCTCCGACATGCTGCTCGTGCCCGATCCGACGACCGCGCGCATGGACCCGTTCAGCGACGAGCCGATGCTCAACATCACCTGCGACGTGATCGAGCCGGCCGACGGCAAGCCCTACAACCGCTGCCCGCGGGGGATCGCCAAGCGCGCCGAGGCCTATCTCAAGTCGACCGGGCTCGGCGACGTCGCCTACTTCGGTCCGGAGCCCGAGTTCTTCATCTTCGACAGCGTCACCTGGAACGTCGACATGTCCGGGTGCTTCGTGAAGATCAAGTCGGAGGAAGCGCCGTGGTCCTCCGGGATCGAGTACGAGTCGGGCAACATGGGCCACCGCGCACCGGTGAAAGGCGGCTATTTTCCGGTGCCGCCGACCGACACTCTGCTCGACATCCGCAACGCGATTGCGCTCGCGCTGGAGAAACAGGGCGTGGAGGTCGAGGTGCACCACCACGAGGTGGCCGCCGCCGGCCAGAACGAGGTCGGCACGCGCTTTGCGCCGCACGTTCAGCGCGCCGACTGGATGCAGATTCTGAAGTACACCGTCTGGAACGTCGCCGCCTCCTACGGCAAGACCGCGACCTTCATGCCGAAGCCGATCGTCGGCGACAACGGCTCGGGCATGCACGTGCACCAGTCGGTGTGGAAGGGGGGCAACAACCTCTTCGCGGGCAACCTCTACTCCGGGCTCTCGGAGTTCGCGCTCTACTACATCGGCGGCATCATCAAGCACGCAAAGGCGCTCAACGCGATCACCAATCCGGGCACGAACTCCTACAAGCGGCTGGTGCCCGGGTTCGAGGCGCCGATCAACCTCGCGTATTCGGCGCGCAACCGCTCGGCCGCCTGCCGCATCCCGTACGTCGCGAGCCCCAAGGCGCGGCGCGTCGAGGTGCGCTTCCCG